>NZ_CP197180.1:2412521-3618782 GCF_052059825.1 Sedimentibacter sp. LTW-03 | reverse complement strand
TCCTACGTAATGAATAAATTCAGGAATTACATCATTTACTTTTCTAGATACATTTTTTACTATACCCGTTTTGCTATTTACTATATAATCATATTTATCTATTATATCCATATCGCTTTGTCTCCTTTATAGTTTAGATAATAAATAACTCCCTAAATTATTATTGAAATATTAGCTAACTACATATTTGACATTGTGGATTATATAATATTCTATTATAATTTGTTTTATAATTTTTTAGATCAATTTCAAGTTCTTTACCTATCAAATTGCAACTTTCATCAGCAAAGTAAAACTTAAAAATTTCTAAAGATATTAATTTGCTAGTTATTTTATAAAAGAATGTAGGATACAATATTCTTTGATTATTTATATTATAATACTCCTTCATATAATATTTTTCCAAATCAATAAATTCATAATTATTTATTTTTCTTAATTCCAAACAATTTAGGCAAGGTGTTTCATGTGGCATAATAATCGGACCTATTATTGCGTATAAATTTTTAAAATGACTAAAGAGGAAGGATATATTATTCTCCAAACATTTTTTATTAATAAACTTACATAAATTTATATTGAAAACACTATCATAACAGATTACTAAGTCAATCTTATTGTTTTCTATAATTCTTGATATATCTTCTAAATCATTAGTGTTATATTTCAATTCAAAATTTATTATATTATTAAAACCGATTTCTCTTAAATCTTCATTTAAAAAATTAACTGTTAATGAACTACCTAGAATTAATAACTTTATTTCATTCACATTGAAAATGTTATCATGATTAATCTTTGCAAATTGTTGCATAAATTCATACACATCCGAATTAATTGTATCTACTTCAATTTGCTCAATTAAAACCTTTTTATCTACAAGTTTAGTAAATAATTCATTTATATCTTCGTAATTATACTTTTTTGTAAACTGTTCTTTTGTCGCTCCTAATTTAAAAAAATTAGTAATATCTACTATAATGTCTATATTTTCAGTTTTTATTTCAATAACATCTAACGGAGTTTTAATAATAATTCTATTATCTTCAATAACTCGAACTGAAATAAATTTGTTAAGTATATAATTCATCTTTGCCTCCTATTAATTTATATTAAGTGGGATCCATTTATTTATTTTATTGTTAAAAACACTTTCACCATAAACTTTCTCAATTAACGTAGGTTCTTTTTCACATATCATTGCATATAATGCTATTGTAATTTCAAACCATGACCTTCTTAAGTTACATAACTCATGATTGGTTTTATTTATCGAATTACCTTCCAACAAGTTTTCATGCATACATCCACCCTTACATAAATTAAATGCCCAACAATCCTTACAATTCATTAATACATCATTTAATCTATTATAATAATAACTTTGCATTGTTGTAATTAAATCATTATCTACTCCTCTAACTACATTTCCTAATTTGTACGTGCTGTCACCAACAAATCTATGGCAATGGTATATGTCTCCATTAGTGTCTATTGCAATTGATCTCAGGCCAGCTCCACAGTATGAATTATCTATATTGTTGTATATTTTTCCATAATTAAAAAAGTTTATATTTAGAAACTCTTTTCCTGCCAGTATATTATTTAAAACATCTTCAGCAATCATTTTACAATTACCAATAAGTTTATTAATATCATCTTTATTTAATTTTTCATCCTCATCACTTGTTGAAATCGGAATAGAAATCAAATTTTTATAACCACTTGTTTTAAAAAAGTCATAAGTATTCTTATAATCAACATCATTTTTTGTAATAGTGTTTCTAATAACAATATCAGACATATCCTGCTGTAAATATTCATCTATATTACTTTTGACTTTATCATAAGAACCTATTCCATTCTCAAATTTTCGGTTATAATCTTGTTTTTCTTTACTACCATCTAAACTTAACATTATTTTAGTTCCAAGATCATTTAATAATGAATATATTTTATTATTCATCACAGTACCATTAGTAGTTATAGAAAATCTGCAATTACTTAACTTCTGTAATTTTACATAACTCTTTATATATTCAATAAGTTCTATATTTAAAAGAGGTTCACCACCAAACAATGAAATTGTAGGAACAGTCTTTTCATCTAAATTATTAAATAATAAATCAACTGATGATTTAACAACATCTTTACTCATATTATTAGTTTTATATAGATTTTTTTCATAGCAATATTTACATCTTAAATTACAATTGTTTGTCAAAAATAAAGAAATCGTCGAAATCTGAAATTTTGAATTATGGTTATTTAATGAAGGTTTTCCATTAGAGATTATTCCTTTATCACATAAGAATTTTATAAATTTTTTCTTTCTTTCAACAATGTCTATATCAAATCTTTCTTTATCATGTTCATCTAAAGTATTATTTAGTATTTTCTCAGAAAGCTCATCAATACTGAATATAAAATTAGTATTATAATCAAAAGCATATTTTCTATTAAACATATTAAAAAAATGCAGATTTGTTTCAACTATAGTATTTATATAAATCACCTCTTCTTTAACTATTTCTTAATTTGTAATTAGCAGCTGTAATTTTACAGCTGCTAATTAGTCCTAATATGTATGCGCATTTGGTGTTATTCCAATTGAATTTGGACATACTGATGGCGGCCAGTCTTCTATACATCCATCACAACATGCTGGCGGCACATCACAACAACCAGGAGTACAAGCACCCGAACAACCTCCTCCACATGGATCCGGATCATGACTTAATGGTCCAATCAAATTATTGATATTCTCACTTAGCGATTCCATTGTAAAGTTTATTAATTTATTAGAGTTATAATCTTTAACACTCATTACCTTCACCCCCTTTCAAATATAATTTCTTTCAGATAAACTGAAAGTATTTAAATAATTTCAATTAATAGATTCTTATATATAATAAGTTTTTAATTGAGATTATTTATTTTTAAGAAAATAATTATACATTCATTTAATTTCATTATGTTGAAGTCAAATTCTATTATATAAATTAACTTTGAAATTTAGGCATTACTTGTTTTTACGTTTCCACCAAAAAATTATGCCTTTTATCTAAACGAATTAATAACGTTTTCATAATTGTAGCATGCTTTTGACTTTTTGTCACTATATATTTTCATTTTAGTGACTTTTATTAAATGTAATTGTACTTATTATTAAACCAAAATATATAATATATTAAAGGTTCAAAAATATTGTTGGGATAAAAAAACTGCCTATTTTAGGCAGCTCACTTATTAATATATTAAATTTTAATGTTCATTGAATTGATTATTATACCTATTCCTGGTGGGTCACTAAATATTCCAATCTCTTTTGAATTCTTACCAATAATTATAGAACAAATCAATACAGCGCAGATCACAATTAAGCCTACTGTTTTTAGCTTTTTTTTGAACATATAACATATCCCCCAAATTATATTTTTTTATTATTTAAAATTATAACATAAACACTTATTGTATTCAATAATTTTCTAGTTTTTGTCACAATTATGCATTATATTATGTGACCCGTCAAAATATTTTTGGCTTTTTTTATGTCGTTTTCATCTAAGTATATAAGGCACAACTTACTCGATATGTCAATTATTTCCTTATAATCCTTCCTTACTTTTGCAATATTTAAAACTTTTAAATAAATATTTTCTAGTTTTTTTATATCTCCTGTTTTTTTATGAATATCTATTATTAAATAATATCCCTTTAGCTCATATTCGAAATCCTTATGTTTTTTAGCTAAATCAATTCCAAGGTTTATTAAAATTAGTGCTTCGTCATTTTTATTTTGCATAATTAAAATATTAGCCTTATCAATTAACGACTTAGCTAAATTTTCAATATCTATTTCTGTTCTAATTTTTTGGGATACTTCTAAACATTTTAAAGCTTTTTCATATTCAAAGTATTCACAATATAATAAACCTATATTATCATAAACATATGCTGCATCTGAACTTTTATCATTATTTAAGTATACTAACAAATTTTCATAAATATTTAAGGCTTTATCAAATTCTTTTAAATCCCTATAATTGTTAGCCTTAATTACGCTAGCATACACATAATTAGTATCCTCTATGTCTTTATCACATAAAATTAAAAATTCATTAATATATTTAATCGATGATTTAAAATTATATAGCTTTCTATAACATAAAGATATGTTATAAATTGAATTTTTACGTGTCAATAAATCATCATTTAAAATTGCTGAAGAGTATGCCATATTAAAGAATTCTAAAGCCTCTGCATAATACAATTCATTCATCTTACATAAACCTAAACGATTAAATATATAAGATTCATTCTTCTTATCAGTAATATTAATATTGTTTAGTGCTTTTACATAGTAAATTGCTGCTTTAGAATATTCCTTATAATTAAAATAATAGTCTCCCTTTTTAATGCAAGCACATATGCCAACATCAATTAAATTAAACTTAACTGAAACATCAAAGGCGAAATCAATAGTTTCTAAATTCGGATTATCTTTTAACTTGTTTAAACAATATTGCCTAGCCTCTTCTTCTTGAGTCATTAATAAATTTGATTCATCAATATGTAAATTTATTTTTAACTCATTTGCTCTGTTATTAAATTTCTCGGCTAAATATCTAGCCGTCTCTATACTTAATCCTCTTTTACCATTTTCAATCATACTAATAAAATTTCTTTTAACCTTCTTACCCTGCAAGTCATATTGCTTTAAGTTTAATAATTTTCTAATCTTTTTTATTCTCTGCCCAGGAGTCAAAAATTCGTTCATAGTAAGCACCTTCTATCTTTGGCGATTTTTATTATTATATTATAACACATCTTAATGACTTTATATAAAACATGGACTTGTGTCAATAGAATAGACACAAAAAGTTTAATTTTTTTGACACCACTCATGCAGCATCATGAGCAGCCTGTGGAGTCATATAATTTATAGCACCATGAATCCTTTTACGGTTGTACCAGGATTCAATATATTCAAATATTACCTTGCGGGCAACATTAAAATCAAAATATTTGTGATGGTTTACTTCTTCCTTTTTAAGTATGGAATGAAAAGATTCAATACATGCATTATCGTAGGGGTTTCCTTTTCTACTAAAGGAATGAATAATTTCTTTTGAGGATAAATAGTCCTCAAATAAATGACTTGTGTACTGCGTACCTAAGTCACTGTGCAGAATAATGCCTTTTGTATTTTTAATATTTAAGCAAGCATATTTAACTGCTTTTACAGCTAATTCGGCTGTCATAGAAGTATCGTATGCGTAACCAATAATTTTCTTACTATGAAAATCCATAACAGAAGCTAAATAGGTCGAACCATTTTTTATGGTATATATATAGATTATATCAGTGCACCATTTCTGGTTTATGGCGGTAGCTTTTTAAAAAGATGGAACGATGCGCTATAATTGCACCATAATTGATTTATATGACTGCAGTGTTGTTGCAACACTCAATGACAGCCATATTACAGCAGGTCTGGCAATTAATACTCTTAAAATTGCTTTAAAAAGATATAAGCCCGGCAAAGGAATCATTCTTCACAGCGATCAGGGAACACAATTTACTTCAAAGGATTTTAATGAATTCTGCATAAAATATCATATTCAGCAAAGCATGAGCCGTGCAGATTGTCCATATGACAATGCACCTATGGAACGGTTTTATAATACGCTTAAAAATGAACATTTTAATTTGTATTCCTTCCGCTCTCAGGCAGAACTTGATAAAGGAATATATGATTTCATTTATGTTAAATATAACCACCTAAGGCCTCATTCATATAACAATGGGCTTACCCCTTATGCTGCTCGTTGTGCCGCTTAACAAAAATTTTATACACTGGTGTTACAATTTTGCTTGACTAGGACAACATTTAACTAATTCTTTATCCCTGTCCCAACATGTATGCTACAATATGAACCTTCTTCATTTAATTAATTTCCTTATCTCTTAAAACTACTCTTGCTTAATGTCCTTTAATCTTTTATAATCTCAAGTTCTTCTATCTCTAGTGCTTCTCTACTTAGATCAATTTATTTTGAATACAATCCTTTACCTGCTTGCCGTAATATTTTTGCTGTCTTTTATTCCCTCTTATAAGTTCCTATCACTCAATGTTCTTCAAGTTTTTCACATTATTAAAAGTTTAACTTTTCTTCTAAAAAAACTTTCCATCCATTTCTAAAGTCATCTACTTTAATATTTAATACACCATCAATATCGCCTTGATGTACTAATAGTTCTATAAGTTTTTCCCTTCCATATGTTTTAATAATGTATTCAACCATGCTATACCCGTATGTGTATCTGCCTTCACTCAAATTTAGTATATATAAGTCTGGCAATCCTTTTTCAATCATTTCCTTGTAATACGCTTTACTATAATCCCTATCCTGAGCTAAGTATTTGGCTGTTCCTTCCCATAACCAATCAATTTGGGCATTGCCGCCTGTTAAAGCCATTGTTGCAATATGTGTAAACTCATGTACCAAAACCCTTTTTAAGTCAATTGTATAACCAGATTTATCTTTTATAGTAAAATAAATAGTATCACTTTTTATTGAAACCCCCATAAAGTTTATGTTCATATCATCAGGGTCGAATTTTAATTCATCAATTACTGCTAATCTAATCTTTTCATATTCATCATACATATGTATTTTTACTTTAGGCATTTTTGTTTCATCTACATTTAAAAATTCCAAAACTCTATAATACTCTTCTTCCAATATTTTAATAGAATTAGATGCATATAACTTATTCGATTGATTGTTTGAGTTGTAGTACACCTCAAAATGATCGCTTACCAGATATTCATTAAATATATTGCCTGCTCTGTCTTCAAAATAACCTTTTTTATCAATTTCTTCTTGCTTATTTATGTAGTCATATCCATATACATTATCATAACTATTAATACCTTCATCTTGATTTACTTCATTAAAATTACTACTTTTAGAATTGCATCCTGAAATAAAAATACATATTAAAAAACAATAAAACATTTTTTTAATTATACTCACCTTTTTATCCCCTTCTTTTTAGTTCGCAATATATTAGGCATGTTAAGTGCAAATCCCCCTGATTATTACTGCCTTCTATATGCTGAATCTGGAATCAAATTAGTCAAAGGAAATGAACTATCGTAATAGAAAAACTTATTCGGTACCACTTTGTTGTTATTTCCAAAATATCTCCGTCTTTAACTTCTATTTCATTACTCTTAGTTCCAAATTGAATAGCTTTTATATTAGCTTTATCATTAGGAAGTTCAACTACATGTAATAATTAATATATAATATATGATAGTACCTCTTTTCATGAACTCCTCCCATAATAATTACGAATCTACCATATCATTAAATTATAATTCATTTTTAAATAATTGGCAAATATTGATAAAAATATGAAAGTGTCAAGTTACTTTCGGAAAATAAAAACAATAAATCCCCTTAGTAAAATTAAGCACCACGAATAGACTTAAGAAATTCACTCATTTGTGTTCTTTTGCCTATATTAATAATTTCTAAATTATCAAGTGTCTCATTTATTGAAACATTTAATTTCTTTTTCACTACACGCTTATCAAGTTCTTTGATTTTTCTTTCTTTAAACTCCGATTGTTTCTTGAGTTTTATTAAGTCATAAACCTTGCCACCATTCTTCTTGTAAACCCGTAATCGGGCCATTTGATCAGCTCCAACTTCACTCCAACCCATAGGTCTAGAACTAAGCCTATCTGATAGAATATGACTCACATGCCCTTCTGCACTGCAGCCAACATAATCTAGGTTGTATTGATTTCTTATTCCTTCCCAGTTATTCATAATATATCTGCGTGATTCAAGTACTGAATTTCTTTTCGTTACGTTTTCTGTACAATCTAATATTTCTTCAAATAAATCACTTACCCATTCTTTCTTTCCTTTATTTACGTATCCCCACATTACAGGTGTTGTATAGGGTATATGTGCTGTAGCTTGTTTTATATATTTTGATAAATGGAATCTATCTAACACATAGATACTTTTGTCTATCCAATTTAAGCCCTCTTTTATCCAATTAGCGCCATCTCCTGATAAATACACCCTTTCTATTTTATCTGTATCATAATATTTGTATATGTAGTCAGCTACTTCTAACCAAAGCTGTTCATTATTATTGTTATATAATCCTGTAAAATATCTTGGATTTATTAGAGCATTTCTATTTTTACCTTCGTTTTTTAACCCTTCATGTACATAAATCAATTTCATCTGTTTGTTAGTTCCATCTTGCATTGCTACATGATCTTCATCCGCTTCTACATACAGAAGTTTCGCTTCCGATTTCTTATCTGCCTTCTTTTTATAAACCGTCTTTTCTACAGCACTATTTTCTATTTCATCTAGTTTTCTTATGTTGTTCATAACGGTTTGATTGCTAAACTCTTGATCTGGAACGCTATTCCTTCCACTTTTACTGTATGAAACATCTATTGCTCTTTCAATAAGCTGGGATTGAAGCATCATATCCATTCTTTCATGTACTTCTATTCCTAAGAAATCATCTGAAAGATATTTGTATTCTCCTGTTTTTTTATTCTTGTAATAGGTCCTCTTATATTTTACATCTCCAAATATTGTGCTATATGTTTTTTCCATGTTCCTTTTTTCAACATACCACTCTCTTTTTGCTTCCCCGTTTGTCGTATGCTTTCTTCACATGTATCAAACAAAACTTTTATTAATTTTACTCCTACATCATTTAGTGTGCGCTTTGTATTTTCAATGTATTCTGGTATCTTATCAGTTCCGGTTAATACATTTTCTAAATTTTTTATTGTTTCTTCAGTGATTTTTTTGTAATATCGTGTATAATGGTTTCCATAGAATAGTCCTTTCTTCTGTTAGATTTTGCGTGATACTTAATCTTAACATAAGGGCTATTCTTTTCTTGTTTTTTTCCTACAGTAATTTTACACTAAGGACCAATTGGAAAGTGTCACTTTTTCGTAAGCATTTTTTAAATAAGTGAACACAATAATAATAGTTTAATATGTTCACTTATTTAATCTGAAAGCTCCTTGAGCGTATCCATATCAATTATTCTTACTGTCGAACGATGTACCTCTATAATATTTTCTTGTTGCATCTTCGAAAATTCCCTTGACAGTGACGGTCTTTTAACATTAAGAAAATCTGCCAGCTCCTGCCTGTTCATAGGCATGTCAAACATAACTGAATTGTTCTTTTTATGAAGCGTCAACAAATACATGGCTATTCTTCCTCTAAGCGTTTCCGTATTCAATATATGCATTTTATTATTAAGCACTACAATTTTATCCGCAAGAATCGAAAGCATATTATTTATAAGGATTTTATGAAAATTGCAAACCTCTCTGCACATGGTAAAAAACACGTAGTACGGTAAAATAAGGGCCTTGCTGTTTCCTGAGCTTACCAAGTCATAGGGCAATTCCTTTGATGACGAAAATGCTAGGGCTTCTCCGAACAGATCATTTCGCTCAAGGGTAGTTACAATGGCTCTTGTTCCGTTAAATTTCCACGATACCAGATTAAACTGCCCCTCAAGAATTATACCAAGCTTTTTTACATTATCATCTTTTTGAAATACAATCTGATTATCCTTGTATTCCTCCACTCTAGCTTTGCCGCATTTCAATATCTGTCTTATCTCAGCTTTACTTATATTATTAAAAAGCTGATTGTCCTTAATTATATCTATTACTTCGTACATCATTTCACCTCCGTAACATATGTTACGTATCTTACTTTTATTTTAATACATAAAACTAAGTAAGTAAAGAGTATTTTAGAAAATAAAAAATAAGAGGCTTGCACTATACAAACCTCTTATATGCTAAAACACTTATACACTAGTGTTTTGATTCATTTCTTTTTCGATAAAATAAATAAAGTATGTTATTGCAAGCAAATCAGCGCATCCCCCCGGACTTATGTTTAAACGCATAAACTCCACATCCATTTCATTTATATCAGACATAGAAATGCTGTCAATCCCTTCGCTGATCAATTTCCTTGCCATAATTTGAACTCTTTTTTGTGTTTCAATGTCTGCCCTTGAAATTATATTTGTATCCTTCACATTAGCAATCAGATTAAGCAATACCACAACTCCTGCATCATTTGATGAAAAACCATTGTTTATTAATATTTTTAATACAGGTATGCCGTATTTTCTCACCGATGCGAAGCCGTTCGCGGCTTCTCCTCTAATTCCGGATATTTTATATCTTGCATATAGCCGCTCTCCGTAGGTCCTTGCGTTATCTGGTGTTATATTTTGAAAATCATCCATAACTTTTTGTGTCATCTGCCTTGCAGTTTCAAAAATACCTTCAGTTTCTATTGCAGAACCGTTACCGTACATATATCCCAAGGCTGCACACAATACACCCATAGAAAATATAATTCCCTTATGAGTATTAACATTATTTGTTGCTGCAAGCATCTGATCCTCGGCTCTCATTCCCATATATCTTATTCTTTCAAATAATTTTTGAGGAGTTTCCCCATGATATTCAGCTCCCATCAACACAAATTCTCTGAAAAACGGAATAAGCACAGATGAACTGTCTATAAAGGAATATAAGTCCATATCTTTATGAGAGCCGTTATTTGCCCTGTCTACAAGTCCCGGCTTAGGCGTTGCAATAACTTCGTACATTAAAGCACGGCAGGCGAAAGTTGAGCACAAATCAGCAAATTGAAGGTTGAAATACTCCGTCATTATTTCAATTATCCTTAATAAAAGATCTTTACCTGAATGCTTTCTGCTCCTGGCACAGGCATGTGCAATGTCGTTGCACAATATGCAGCTTCTGCTTTCATAACCCACATCTTCTCTTGATAACTTGCAGCCATTTTTATCAATTACGTCAATGTCAAAAATTCTCCCCAACTCACAGCAGTTTTCAATTTCAACCATAAGTTCTTTAATGTAACCAGAGTTTCCTTCTGCGGCAACGAAAAATTCAAACCCAGTCTTAGACAGACAGTCTTCTTGGTATTTCATTTCTATATTGTGTCGCCTGAGATGATTTTTGATTAGTTTTTTCCCTTCTTTAAATGTTCTGGCCGCAAGGGGAAATGTTTTATTTGCTCCTGGTATATTAAGAGTAAATGAGACAAGAGTCATATTGTATCGAGCCAAAATATACTGCTGTCTTGAAACTCTCCTTTCTCTCGCATCTAACATTTCTGCCATAGTAACTTGTTCGCATTTAACTGTTTCTTTGAGGTTTATTCCCGACATCTCCGCTCCTTATTCTTTCGGCAATCTCCATTCCTTTTTTACTCATTAAAAATTCATATGTGGACTTAGGAACAATTTTTTTAATCTCCTCATATCTTCCTTCTGTCATGAGCTTTCTGACTCCGGATGCACTAACAGGATGATTATTTTCTTCATATCTTTTTATTTCAATGACTTCTATTCCATACTTCCTAAGAAATTCCTTCATTTGTGTATTATATGACGCCGTCACTACATCAAAAGGTTCCGTACCTACAAATCTTTTACTAATATTCAATTCTTTAGCAAAATATTCACAAAAAATAGTCAAATCCAAAATACAATTAATATCTCCAGCCTTATATTTATCCTTTATAAAATATGTGGGAAATGTTGCTGAGGAAATTAAATAATCTGATGTAGGATGAACAACTACATTGTTTAAATGCTTCACTCCTTCTTTTACCAGCTTATACCTTATGCTTGAAGGAAATGCGCTTTTATCTTCGGACACAACAAAAATATGGAGATTATCGCATTGTTTCGCTGCAGTTTCAACCAAGTACAAATGACCTTTGGTGAACGGGTTACAGTTAACTATTATCGCCCCTGTATCCATAACCAATTTTTCACCAGCTGAGGATTTCAGAGAATTAACATACTCTGAAATCCCATTTTTCTTGTTTTCCATCAGCACAACATCTTCTGTCTCAGCTATAATATAAAATCCCAAGTCTCTAAATATACTCTTATTTCCTGTCTTTGTAAACAAAAATAGATGGCCGTGGTTTTTACTTATTGCATATGACACTAGGCTTGTAACAACTTTGGCAGACAGTCCTTCTCCCTGATACATTTGAGAAACCGCTATGCATTTTAATACATTGCCTTCAACAGAGCCGGTTGCGGCAATATTGCCCTTGCTGTCGCAAAAATTTATGGTGTATTCTATGCCATCATCATAGCTAAGCTGCTCCGTAGCTAGGAATTTCTTCAGTTTTAAAAGCTTATTCCCACTAAAAGGGTAGCCGTATTCTTCATAAAACATTTCAGAACTCATACTTTACCTTTTTTTATTTAAGTGTATTTTTAATGGTGTCAATTATTGTTCCGTCCCTGTAAATTACATTTCCCACAACTTTATCGCCCATTACTACATTCTTTGGTACACCTGTAATTTTTTCAGCTATATTCTTTAACTCATGTATGTCAACTACAGGCAGATTTGCTTCCTCCAGCCTTGTCTTTAGATCTTGTCTTAGTGGGTTTACGGCGATTCCGCGCTGTGTAACCAGTACATCAACAGTATTTCCCGGTGTTGAAACACAAAGCACCTTATCCACAACTATTGACAGCCTTGCTCGAGTAAGAGGCGCTACAATCATGGTTAATTTAGCCCCTGCTGCAGTATCGCTGTGTCCGCCTGATCCTCCCATTATATACCCGTTTGAATCTGTATGAACATTAACGTTAAAATTCGTGTCAATTTGTGTTGCTCCCAGAATCACAACATCCAGACTGTCAACTATGGCACTTTTTGTTGTAGGGCTTGCATAATGGGACGCCGTTACCTCTCTGTGAGCAGGATTGTCTCGCAACGACTGTACTGCTTTTAAATCAAAGCACTGAACATCCATCAATGCTTTGAAGCATCCTGCTTCAAGCATATCAACCAGGTAACCTGTTATTCCTCCCATTCCAAAACTTCCCTTAATATTTTCTTTCAGCATAAGATCCTTAAGGTATTTAGCAGCTGCCAGTGATGCACCTCCGGCCCCTGTTTGAAAAGAAAATCCATCCTTCAAAAGCCCTGAATGCTGAATAACCTTTGTAGCGTATGATGCCATCATAAGTCCCACCGGATCTTTGGTAATTTTTGTTGTTCCAGATACTATCCCCGACGGATCACCTATTTTATCTACACACACAACATAATCTACATACGTCTCAGATATTGAAAAGTCTGAAAGAGGATAGTCAACAAGATTATCCGTAATTACAACCACCTTGTCTGCATACATTGCATCCGCAAACGCATATCCTAAGGAACCGCATGCTGATTTGCCGTATTTTCCTGAACAGTTTCCCATGCAGTCAGATGTAGGAGCGGCTATAAAGGCTACGTCTATTGGTGTTTTTCCTGTCTCAATATCGCTTGGTCTTCCTCCATGGCTCCTGAAATTCACCGGTTTATCCATAATTCCTGATGAAATTTCTCTGCCTACGACAGCTCCCATGTAGTTTACCTCAAGCCCTGTAACAACTTTATTTTTAATGTGTTTCACAAGCGGTGCGTGTGTATCAAAAACTGAGCTTGCATTTACAGTAATATCTTTCAAGCCTAAGTCCGCAATTTCATCCATAACCATATTTATTACATAATCTCCGTTTCTTAAATGGTGGTGGAAAGAAATGCGCATTCCGTCCTTTAGTCCGCTTAATTTAACCGCTTCCTTCAAGCTGCTTACAATCTTGTTCATTATAAAACACCTCCCAATGCCTTTGCCGCTTCCAAAGTCTGACGCGCTCTTTCAACTATTGGAGCATCTATCATTTTTCCTCTGAGGGATATGGCACCTTTTCCCTGTTCTTTTGCAATTCTGATTATATCCATAACTTCTTTCGAATATTCAATTTCTTCAACAGTAGGACTGAACACTTCATTTATAGCCATTACATGCCTTGGAGAAATTGCTGCCTTTCCTGTGAATCCCAGGCTTTTAGCAAATTCTGCATCTTTTTTTAAGCCTTCCTCGTCTTCCACGTCTGTAAAAGGAGTGTCGTATGCATCAACACCTGCAGCTCTTGCAGCAGTAACAATTCTTCCTCTGCTATAGAAAATCTCATCACCCTTCTTTGTGCGCTTACACCTTAGATCAGCTGTCAAATCTTCTGCTCCTAAGAAAATAGCCTTAACCCTGTCGCTTGAAGCAGCTATTTCATAAGCATTTTCAACACCCAATGCAGTTTCAATAAGTGCAATAATAGACACAGGATTATCTATGCCGTGTTTTTTTTCAACTTTTTTTATGTAATCCTCAACAACCTCTATATCCTTATGACTGCATACCTTCGGAGGCATGATCATATGCGGTCTTAGCGGAATTATTTCATCAAGATCAGCTTTCCAAAAATTCGTATCAATAGAATTAATTCTTATTATTATCTCGCAATTTCCATAGTTTAGATATTTCATTGCATTTCGCACCAATATACGTGCCGAATCTTTTTCAGCCGGAGATACTGCATCCTCCAGATCAAAAATTATGCTGTCTGCTCCCAGTGTATCAGCATTTAACAGCATACCTGCATTATTTCCCGGCATAAAAAGCATACTTCGTCTCATTAGTCATCCGCTCCTTCCGCTCTTCTTAAAGCTGTTTCAACTCTTGCTCTTATGGCACATTCCACAGCTCCTCTGTCTTTAAGCTGAATTTTTATATTTTGAATATCCATATCGCTTAATACTTCTCTTACTGTTTTTTCAATTTCCTCACCAAACTGGTTGTATACAATTGACTCAAGCTCAAGTTCAATCCCATCCTCATTTGGCTCCACCATTACATATATATCGCTTGATTCCAGCGTTCCAGCTGAAGCACTTCTATTAATTTTCATAATATCGCCTTCCTTCATATGTATTATATTTCACTCAAAAAACAATGCGTTAAAATACTTGTTAATAATGATAATTCACATGGAAATTATCCATGCATGTAAAAAAGCTATTGCTGCTCTTTCATTTTTGCGCGAAACAAAGGTTTTATGCCGCCTGCATTCAATATTTTCATAGCATATTCCCCTATTTTTTCACCGTTAAGAACCTCTCCGCTGCTCACAAGCGTAACTGTTCCTTCTTTGATGCTTACTTCAATTTCGTCTCCATCATTAAGTCTGCTGCTAATACCCTTGCACACAATCAGCGGAAGCCCAAGATTTATTGAATTTCTAAAAAAAATACGCGCAAATGAATCTGCAATCACACAGCTTGCCCCCATATTCAAAAGCGAAATAGGCGCATGCTCTCTGCTTGAGCCGCATCCAAAATTTGTACCGGCAACTATTACATCACCTTTTCTAAAATTTTTTGCTATATTTTCATCAACACCCGCAAGACAATGAGATCCCACTTCTTCAGGATTTACAAGTTCAAGAAATCTTCCAGGGTAAATTTGGTCTGTGTCTATGTTGTTTCCCAGAACAATAACTTTCCCTCTTAATTTATCTTCCATAATTCCTCCTGCTTTAAATTGCATGGATTAGTCAGATATCCGGTTAGTGCCGTTGCAGCGACTGTAGCCGGAGACGCAAGAAATACCTTTGACTTGTTGCTCCCCATACGTCCGGGAAAATTTCTGTTTGAAGCAGTAACACACACCTCGCCAGGGGCCAACACTCCTTCATGAGCACTTAAACACGGACCGCATCCGGGAGTCGAAATTGCAGCACCTGCATTTATGCAATCTTGCAGGTACCCATTTTTCATGCATTCCATCATAACTTCCGTGGATGCCGGTATAACGATAAGTCTAATATTGTCTGATATTTTTTTACCTCTCAATATATCCGCCGCTGCCTTAATATCCTCTGTTCTTCCCCCAGTGCATGTTCCAATGAAGCATTGGTTAACTTTAATTCTTTCCACCTCATCTACAGAAAACACATTATCAACACTGTGCGGGACTGCAACCTGAGGAGTTAAATCCGAAATATCAAATTTATGGCATTCGCTGTACACGAAATCATCATCCGTACATTGAACCTCAAACGGTCTTACTGCTCTTTTGTTCACATAATCAAGAACTTTTTGGTTCGGCTGCATGTATGCTGTCTTGGCTCCCATTTCCACAGCCATGTTGCATAAAACCATTCTACCCGGTACATCCAGCTGCTCTATATAGCTTCCTGTAAAATCTATTGCCTTGTAAACAGCTCCATCAGCCTTAATTTTTCCCATAAGATATAACACGACATCTTTTGGCATGACACCTTCTTTCGGAGTGCCGTCAATTCTTATTTCAATTATTTCAGGCACTCTAAACCACAGCTCGCCTGAAATCATAATTGTTGCCATGTCGGTTGCTCCAACACCGGTTCCCATGGCGCCAAAAGCCCCGTGGGTCGTCGTATGTGAATCAGTAGCTACCACAATTGCACCCGGATATATTAAACCTGCCTCGGGCATAACTTGGTGGCACACGCCGGCATTTATATCAAAATGATAAGTCAGATCATTCTCATTTGCAAATTCTCTCATTTCCTTATGAATCTGTGCTGACTTAATAGTCGGAGCAGGAGCATAATGGTCGAATACAAAGGCGAGTCTCTCTTTATCCCAAACTTTTTTCCCATTCATTTCTCTGAACGAATAGATTGTTTGAAGATACAAGTCGTTTACTTCCGCAAAATCAATTTTTGCAGTCACAATTTCGCCAGTTTTCACGACGTTCTTTCCACTATTTTTTGCAAGTATTTTTTCAATAGCATGCATAATAATTTCTCCTTTAATTTGTGTTAATATATACCGCTTCTAAGCTATGCAAGAAGCCCACCATAAAGGTGAGCTTGATTATAAAATTGTTTTGTAGATATTTAGAAAAATATAGGTATCAAGAATGTCGCAAAGAGTATTATGAATGCTCCTCCAAGCCTTGATGAAATCTGGGCAAATGGCATCAATTCCATTCTGTCAGATGCTGTTAAAACTGCAACGTCTCCTGTTCCTCCCATATTTGCCATACATAATCCAGCTGTAATAGCAGCTTCTATTGGATAGAAACCAACTAATTTTCCTACCAGCGCTGTTCCAACTGTAGCTCCTAAAATAACTAAGAAGCAAAGAACAAGGTAAATAGGTGTGAAAGCTGAAATAACCTGACCTAAATCTGTGTAAGCTATACCGATTCCCATAAGTAATGCTGAAGTCCAGTTGGCTGCAACAAATTTATACCATGTTGAACATGCTTTTTCGTATTCCTGTGGTACAAGATTGATTATCTTTGCTATAGCAACTGAAATTATCATCCATGCGTATGGGTGTATATCCAGACCTACATAATTTTTCATCAGGTATGCCACTATCTGTCCAAATGTGAAAAATGTTGTTGCTATTACAACTCCAATTCCAAAATCCTTTAATGTAAACTCTACTTTTTCTTCTTGGAATTTAAGTTCTTCTTCTCCTATGTCCATAAGCTTTCCGTTGCCGCTGAGTTTAGGATATTTTTTCCCTAATCTGTTAAGAAGTCCTCCGAATACAATTGCTATAGCATTTCCCAGAGCAACTGCCGGAACAAGCTTTGACAATATTGTTTCAGATGGAACTCCCAGTCCTCCGGAGAAAACTTCTGCTATAGGAACAGCACCGGCACCCATGCCGCCGCCCATTATAGGAATACCAATGTACGCAATTGATTCTGCCGGCGATTGGCCGAATGCAAGGCCTCCTAGTGCAACGAATCCCATGGCTACAAGAACTCCTCCTAGTATACAAGGTAAGTATCTTATTGCCGCTTTGATAAGAAGTTTTTTATTCATTCCAAGAATAGAACCTGTTATAAGTGCAGCTATATAGAAGTTAAGGAACCCGCCGCCTTTCATAAATGTCGTTACATTTTCAGTAACAGCTTCAGGAATTACATTGTAATACACCATCGCTGCAGAACCGAATATAATAACAATCGGGCCTCCTCCAAAAAATGTTTTAACTATAGGTGTATTGTTTCCGATTACATCTAATAGAGCTCCAACTACCATCATAAATGCAAATGCTCCGATCATGCCGCTGGGCAGCACGCCTAAAATTATAGCTACAATAATTACTGCAAGTAATGTAAAATAAACCGGAAGGTTCATTCCCATTATTTTGTATTCTTTCATAACATCCTCCTATTAAGTTATTTATAACAAAAATAATTATATTCTTGCTGATCCCGATTTTTTTGCTGCTTCTTGAATTGCCTTTGCAACTACAGAAGCAACTCCTTTGTCCAATGCACTTGGAATTATGTTTTCTTCGTTTAGTTCATCAGCTCCGATATAGTCTGCAATAGCATGTGCAGCAGCCAGCTTCATTTCAAGATTGATTTCTCTGGCTCTTACATCCAGCGCTCCCCTAAACACTCCCGGGAAAACAAGAACATTATTAATTTGGTTCGGAAAATCAGAGCGTCCTGTTCCTATTACTCTTGCTCCTGCTTGTTTTGCAAGGTCTGGCATTATTTCCGGTGTAGGATTTGCCATTGCAAGTATTATTGGGTCAACAGCCATAGACTTAACCATCTCAGGCTTAACAACATCTGCTGAAGAAACTCCTATAAATACATCTGCATTTACCATAACATCAGCCAATGTTCCTTTTTCATTTTTAGGATTCGTAAACTTAGCTAAACTATTTTTAGCATCATTCATTCTTTCACGTCCTATATACAGCGCACCTGTTCTATCGCAAGCGACAATATTTTTTGCGCCTGCTGCCGTTAACAGTGTTGCAATTGCAGTGCCTGCAGCTCCCGCTCCGTTTATTATAATTTTTAAGTCCTCTATTTTTTTTCCTATAATTTTTAATGCATTTATTAAACCTGCTAAAACAACTATTGCTGTTCCGTGCTGATCATCATGAAACACTGGAATATCCAGTTCCTTTTTCAATCTTTCCTCTATTTCAAAACATCTCGGAGCAGATATATCCTCTAGGTTTATTCCTCCAAATCCAGGGGCAATAAGCTTTACAGTCTTAACAATTTCATCTGCATCTTGGGAATCAACACAAATAGGAAATGCATCAACATCGGCAAATTCCTTGAATAATATGGATTTTCCTTCCATAACCGGAAGAGCTGCTTTAGGACCGATATTCCCCAATCCAAGCACCGCAGAACCGTCAGTAACTACGGCAACTATGTTACCCTTTGATGTATATTTATATACATCATCTTCGTTTTCATGGATTTTCCTGCACGGCTCAGCAACGCCTGGAGTGTATGCAAGACTAAGATCCTCTCTCGTCTCAACCTTAATTTTTGAGATAACTTCAATTTTTCCTTTAGTTTTTTCATGTAACTTTAAGCTTTCTTCAAAATAGTTCAACCGTTTTCCTCCTTGCCTTCAATGAAAAATTACTACTAATACTAACATTCCAATTCCTTGTTGTAAATATTCCGGTATTTTAAAAAGTATTGTTCATTAAGTTAATTTTGATATATTATTGACAAATTATCACAATGCTTTATATTAGCTAAGTGAGCATTCAAATTTATGATTTTCAACATAAAGTTAAAGGTCTGCTGTTCCTACAAAAGGAACAGCAGACCTTTAACTTTATGTGATCATGTTATTTTTTCTTACACTTATATTTATGCTGAGGCCGACCAATTTTACCGTACTCAATCAGCTTCTCAACCTTTCCTTCCTTTTCCATATACTCAAGATATTTTCTTACGGTAACTCTTGCAACTGTTGATTTTTCTGATACTTCTTCAGCCGTTAAAAATTCTCCTGCTGATGAACTACATATCTCCTTCCAAATAATATTGTAGGTATATTTATTAATTCCCTTTTCGTATTCCCTTTCTTCACAACTGTTTTTATTATCATTCAACGCAACATTTTTTGATATATATCTATCAAGCATCTTTTGTTCAATTGTATCAAGGTCATTTATTTTGTTATACCTTTGTTTGTAATTATTCAATGCCTCTTCAAATCGTTCAAATGTGAAAGGCTTAATAAGATAATCCACAGCACCGTATCTGAATGCTTCTTGAACCATATTACTTGTCTTATCAGCTGTTATAAGTATTACATCAACTTCCATTTCTTTTCTTCTCAGCCACTTCAGAAAATCAATACCATTTTCTTTAGGCAGGTAAATATCCAGAAGAACCAGATCCACATTGCTTTGCCTAACATATTCCTGAGCTTCTGATATGTTTGCAGCAGCTTTAGCCAAATGAAATCCATTAATTTTTAAAAGGAATTTTGAATTTATGTCCCTTACCATAGGGTCATCTTCTAAAATCAAAACATCAATCATTTTCATCACCATCTTTTGTTGGTATTTCTATGTGCCACGAAGTGCCTTTATCTGTTGACAAAGTTATTTCACCATTTGCATTTTCAATAATATTTTTGACTATATAAAGTCCAAACCCTCTCTGCCCAGACTTAGTACTGAAGTTTCTCTCGTATATTTTTTCTTTTATATCCTCCGGTACTCCAGGCCCATTATCTTTTATGTCAATGATTACTCTATCATCATCCTCAGACATTTTAAAAAGTATTTTTCCGGTTCCGTCAACACTTACTGCATCAAGAGAATTTTCAATTAAATTACCGATTACCGAGCTTAAATCATCATCATTTAAATGTTCCGGTACCTTGTTTAAAAAAGATGACTTATCAATTTCTAATTTAATTCTTAGCTCTTCTGCTTTATAATATTTTGCAAGAAGAATTGCAGCAATATTTATATTTTTAATTCTTCCTGTTATTGTACTGGTCACATCATTTCCTCTGCTTGACGCATTGGAAATATATTTAATGGCCTCATCATATTCCTCAAGCTGAATTAAGCCGGAAATTGTGTGTAGTTTATTCATAAACTCATGGTTTTGAGCTCTCAGAGACCATGCCATTTTTTGTATTCCTGTCAGTTCTTCAGCTATTCTTTTCACAGCCGTCAAATCTCTGAAGTTTATTACCTGACCTATTATATGATTTTTATCATCTTTCAATACATTGTACTTGCATAAAACAGTCACACCAGGCCTTATTTTAACTTCAAAATCCTCGATGTTATTTTCATCGTTCATTAACCTGTTTGTATCTTCCAGGTTGATAAACACATTAATATTTCTGTTCATGTCTTTTCGAGTCAACCCAAGTATTTTTGCTGCCTCCTTATTGAATTGAATCAGATTTCCCTTTTCATCCAGAGTTATAATGCCTTCTTTAACATTTTCAAGTATGGCATCATTCTGCTTTAGCAGCAACGTTATTTCTCTGGGTTCCATGCCTAGAATTTCATACTTTATATTGGTAGTTAATATGTAAGCACAGCATATGCCTAAAACCAACCCTATTAGTATAAAAGGCACAAACTGCTCGGTCTTGGCAAATGTCTCCTTGTTTATCTCAACAAGAGTACTTCCTACGCAAACCGCCCCCACCTGAATCCCATCTTTATAAACAGGTGAAAAAGCCCTCAAAGATTTGCCTAATGACCCAACAGCACTGGAGATATACCTAGAAGGTTCTGTCAGCACTCTGCCTTCATCTCCCCCTTCAAATTCTTTTCCTATTTTCTCCTTAACCGGATGTGTAAGCCTTAATCTGTCCATTCCGAATACAGTAATAAAATCTACATTGGTTTCAGATCGAATTTCTTCAATATGCTCATTTAGTTCCTCATTTGTAAAATTTTCATATCCGTCTAAACAGTCTATGACCATATAGTCCTCTGATGCATATACAGCAATATTCATAAGCTTTTCTTCAAGCTCATCCGTTAAAATTATTCTCATTTGGTGATAAGAAAGAAATGTCATACTGCCTAATGAAAAAATCAATATTATCACAAAGAAAATTGTTATTTGTGTTCCTAATTTCATTTTCATTTATTGTTCATCCTTTAGTAATTTAATCTTCCGGAATTAATATTCTACATATTTTAAAAAAAGTGCTTTTGGAGGGGCCATCGGCCCTGCCTTCTCTCTTTTTTTGGCATCTAAAATGGATGCAACATCTTCTCTGTTTAACTTACCCTTTCCCGCTTCAATAAGCGTACCTAGGATAATTCTAACCATATTCCACAAAAAACCGTTCCCGTTTACATCTATTTCAACACTGCCGTCTTGTTCTTCTATATTAATATAATTAATAGTCCTTACTGTTGATTTTGTTTTTGATTTTAAAGTTGTAAAACTTTGAAAATCATGGGTTCCCACTAATACTTCAGAACACTCCCTCATTTTCCCCAAATCAAGCTTCTGGTCAATATTATGCACATACCTTCTTTCAAATACATTTTTAGATGCACCGTTATTAATTTTGTACATATAAGTCTTTGACAATATATTGTACCTTGAATGAAATCTTTCACTTGCATTTTTAATAGATAGTAGAGCTATATCATCAGGCAATTTCTCATTAATGTACACCAGCATTTCATCTACACTCAGTTTTGAAAGCGTATGGAAATTTGCAGTATAATTTAAAGCATGTACTCCCGCATCAGTCCTTCCGCAGCCTATAAGCTGAACATCTTCTCCTGTCATATCAGATAGTATATCTTCCAGTCTCCCCTGTATTGTATTAACATTTTTATTCTGCTTCTGCCATCCTTTGTAACGTGAACCATCATACTGAATAATCATCTTTACATTTCTCATATTTTTCTCCGTCATTTAGTAACACCTATTATATATTATTTTACGAAAAATACAAATAGCTAATTTGATGGATCACTGTTTATCAATTACTACAGCAAAGAAAACCATTCGAACTATTAACATGTATAAAAAATTAGGCAGATATCTTTAAGATTCGGAGTGATTAGGAAGCCTCTATAAAAAAACGTTTTAGCAAAATAACATGAAACTATCAGCTTTTTTGGTTGCCTTTAGGTTGATTAAGTGATAACATTCATTCTAGTATCATATTAATTACAACTAATGGAGAAAAAAATGTTAAAACAGTATTTTCAAGATTTAAAGCTTGAGTTCAAAGGATACAACGGCAAAAAACTGTCTCAAGACATTATGGCAGGATTGACAGTAACAGCTGTGGCACTTCCTTTGGCACTGGCTTTTGGTGTAAGCTCCGGAGCGGATGCAGCTTCGGGGCTTATTACGGCAATAATAGCCGGACTTCTTATAGGTGGACTTTCCGGAGCTTCATATCAAATTTCCGGGCCTACGGGAGCCATGTCAGCAATACTTATGTCTCTTGCCGTTAAAAACGGAATGGATGGCGTCTTCTTGGCCGGATTTTTATCCGGAGTAATATTGCTCATTGCAGCCGCCTTTCGTTTTGGAAAGCTTGTGTCATTCATACCATCTCCGGTTATAACCGGATTTACCTCAGGCATTGCCGTAATAATAGCGCTGGGACAGGTGGATAACTTCTTCGGCACAGTTTCCAAGGGAGAAAATGCATTGCAAAAGCTTTTATCTTACGGAGAGTTGGGATTTTCGCCAAATCTTTACGCAGTGATGTTTGGGTTGCTGGTAATTTTAGTAATGGTTGCATGGCCTAAGAAATGGAATGCAAAATTTCCGTCTTCTCTTGCAGGTATTATAATTGCACTGGCTGTTAACTGGGCTTTAAAATTGCCGGTTGCTGTTGTTGGTGATATACCGAAAACTTTGTTGTCTGAAAACAGGCTTACATTTGACGTCATAACCTTATCAAATGTTTCCAACATGATAAGCCCTGCAATTAGCATCGCAATGCTTGGAATGATTGAAAGCCTTCTTTGCGGAGCCTCTGCCGGCAAGATGAAAAACGAGAAGCTCAATGCTGACAGAGAACTTATTGCTCAGGGTATAGGAAATGCCATTATCCCTTTTCTGGGAGGTGTTCCTGCAACTGCAGCGATTGCCCGTACAAGCGTCGCTATTAAATCAGGCGGACAGACAAGGCTGGTAAGCATTATTCATTCTGTCGGGCTTCTTGCGTCAATGTTTTTGCTGGGCTCAGTAATGTCTGTAATTCCTCTGTCTGCTCTTGCAGGAGTTCTTATGGTTACTGCTTGGCGCATGAACGAATGGAATGAAATAAATTATATCTTCAGCAAAAAATTTGCAAATGCTATTCTAGAATTTGTCATAACTATGGTTGCAACAGTTATGTTTGACCTGACCGTTGCTATTTTAATAGGAGTGTTCATGGGGATAATGATATTTGTAGTAAAAAACAGCCAGCTAAAAGTTGATGTAAGCGACGTGGATCTTGACAGAATAAAAGGCCACAAGATAATGTCAGATCACAAAACCACAAAAATTATGTACATTACAGGGCCGCTTTTCTTTATGACAAAGGATAAGCTTGAGCAAGTTACATTTAATTCTCTTAATGCAGACAACATTATAATTTCAATGAGAGCTGTAACCAGCATCGATGAGTCTGCTGTTGGAGAATTTAAGGAAGTTGTGAAAAAGGCAGCTGAAAATGGAGCCTGCATTATGTTTTGCGGAGTTCAAGAAAATGTGATGGATATGTTCCAACGCTCTGGAATGAAAGAACTCATAGGCGAAGAATGTTTTTTCTGGGACGCAATTGAAGCACTCAGATATTTAAGTATAATACAGAACAGCGAAATCGCAATATAAAGTATAAAATATAAAAAAGTGGAAAGTACATGCAGTACATTCCACTTTTTTTATATTCACTTAGTCAATAAACTAAATCCGGCAGGTACCTGCCGGATTTCTAAATACTATGCGATAGATGGTTCTCTTGAATTGGACAAATTCTTCTTTAATGTGTTAAGCTCTGCTTTTAATTCCTCTGGAAGCCTGCTTCCTATTTTGTTGTAAAATTCTTCAATGCTCTTAACATCATCCATCCATGAATCTATATCAATTGTAAGCAATTCATCTAGCACTTCATTTGAAATACCCAGTTCTTCTCTATTAATATCTTCTACTTTCGGAACGTATCCTATGGAAGAAGCCTCTGCATCAACCTTGTTTTCGCATCTCCTAATTATCCACTCAAGCACTCTGAAGTTTTCTCCAAAGCCTGGCCACATAAATTCGCCTCTATCATTAGTTCTAAACCAATTAACATGGAATATTTTAGGAGGGTTGCTCAATTTTTTACCTATTTCAAGCCAATGCTCGAAATAATCTCCCATATGGTATCCACAGAATGGAAGCATAGCCATAGGGTCTCTTCTTACAACTCCTGTTTTTCCTGCAGCTGCAGCAGTTGTTTCTGATGCAAGTGTTGATCCTACAAACACGCCGTGCTGCCAGCTTCTTGATTGATATACCAGAGGAGCAGTCTTAGCGCGTCTTCCACCGAATATTACTGCAGAAATAGGCACTCCTTCAGGTGATTCCCATTCTTTTGAAATACATGGGCAGTTTTTAGCAGGAGCTGTGAATCTTGAATTCGGATGAGCTCCTCTTTCCCCTGATTTCTTGCCGTTCCATGGGTTACCCTGCCAATCCAACGCATTTTCCGGCGGGTTGTTGTCCATTCTTTCCCACCATACAGTATCATCATCTAAATTATAGGCAACATTTGTAAATATTGAATTTTTCTTCGATGACATTAAAGCATTATAATTTGATTTTTCGCTTGTACCCGGAGCAACTCCGAAAAATCCGGCTTCAGGATTTATTGCCCAAAGTCTACCGTCTTCTTTTATCTTAAGCCAAGCTATATCGTCACCAACTGTCCATACCTTGTATCCCTTTTTCCTGTACAACTCTGGAGGTATAAGCATAGCAAGGTTCGTTTTTCCGCATGCCGAAGGGAATGCAGCAGCTATATATTTTACTTCTTTCTTAGGATTTTCAATTCCCAAGATCAGCATATGTTCTGCCATCCATCCTTCTTTCCATCCCTGGAATGATGCAATTCTGAGAGCAAAACATTTTTTCCCCAGCAATACGTTACCTCCGTATGCTGAATTGCATGACCAGATTGTATTATCCTCAGGAAAATGGAATATATATCTTTTGTCTATATCAAGAGTGCACTTGCCGTGGAGTCCTCTTACAAAGTCATTGGAATCTCCCAATGTATCCAATACTTTCTTTCCTACTCTCGTCATTATATTCATACTTAAAACCACATAGATTGAATCAGTAATTTCAAATCCTATCTTTGAAAATGGTGAACCTATAGGTCCCATTGAATATGGAATAATATACATAGTTCTACCATTCATTGAATTTGCAAAGATCTCCCTGCCAAGCTTGTATGCATCTTCTGGACTTTTCCAATTATTAGTAGGACCCGCATTCTCTTTGCTTTTTGTACATATGTACGTTTTGTCCTCCATGCGGGCAACATCATCCTTCTGTGAACGATGATAATAGCATCCGGGATATTTTTCCTTATTTAAAGCAATCATTTCTCCTGTTTGGCAGCCTTCCCTGCGCAGTATGTCTAATTGTTCCTCGCTTCCGTCAATCCACATAACTTTAGCTGGTTTTGTCAATGATACGACATCGTCTACCCATTTTAGAACATTTACATTCGAAGTTAGTTTTTGCATTTTAGCACTCCTAAAATTATTAATTATGTTATATTATATCTTCGTTTTTTGAATATGTGTTATAATATTTATCTACCTACACAATTATATATTCTCTTAATTATATTTGCAACATTTAAAAATAGATTCTTTCAAATTAAGCTTTTTGCAAGTTATACTTATTTTTTTAAGGATATGCAAAGAAAATGTTAATTAACATAATGAGCAATCATATTTTAATAATAACACAATAAATAAATTTGTATATTATTTGCACTGTATTATGCAGAATTTGCGCCATTAAGTATGTATCATTCAAAAATTAATACCAGAATTATAATTAAGCTTATTTACGTTATATAAATAGAGCCTGACATCCAGTTGACAAGTATAACTAGTTGTAGTATCATCTAAATAGTTGATAATACAACTAAATGCAGGAGGCTGTTTAAATGGATGTAACCAAAAGAAAACTCACAAAAATTGCACGTGAAATAAATAAATTTACAACACGAACTTTAAGAGCTTATGGAGTAGGCTCATCTGAATTTGATTTAATTCATGTTGTTAGACATCGGCCCGGAGTTACACAAGCTGAAATTTGCAGGGTTCTTGGTATTGATAAAGCTGCTGTAGCAAGACAAACTGCAAACCTTGAAACAAAAGGTTTTTTGACACGTAAGAAAAATCCAAATGATGGCCGCAGCCAAATTTTATTTGCAACTGAAAAAGCTGAAGCCTTAAAAAATTCAAAAACTGAAATAGAAACTATGTTTTACGAATGGCTTTTAGAAGTATTGACCGAAGACGACCAAAATGAATTTGCGCGATTGCTGGATATTCTTTATCATCGTTCAAAAACAGAGAGTAAAGCTGATTTTCCAAATATGACAAAGCGTATTGAGCAAGATAATAATTTATTGGAGAAAGAAAATAATGAAAAATAATAACACATCAAAAAAGCATCTGCGAAATATTGTTTTTCTCGG
This sequence comes from Sedimentibacter sp. LTW-03, assembly GCF_052059825.1. Lineage (GTDB taxonomy): Bacteria > Bacillota > Clostridia > Tissierellales > Sedimentibacteraceae > Sedimentibacter. The sequence goes on along the minus strand of NZ_CP197180.1, from coordinate 3,591,305 downwards.
CCTTGTCAGCTTTTTTGCTGATATTTCCAGTCAAATGGTATATCCCCTCATACCCTTGTATCTGACTACATCATTTGGTGCCACACCTGTTTTGGTTGGAATCATTGAAGGCATTGCCGAAAGTGTAGCAAGTCTTTTAAAGGTGTTCAGCGGATATTTCAGCGACAAATACAATCATAAAAAAGCAATTGCATTTTGCGGATATGCGTCAGGACTTTTTTATAAGTTGGCATTGATTTTCGCCGGTTCATGGGTGGGAATTCTGGGAGCAAGAGTAATAGACCGACTTGGGAAAGGAATTCGTACAGCACCAAGAGATGTTATGGTATCTGAAAGCGCAGAAGAATCGCATATGGGCAAGGCCTTTGGAATACACAAAGCATTGGATATGGCAGGCTCTGCAATTGGAATACTTTTATCATTCTTTTTATTAAAAAAAGTTGGAGATAATGCTTATAGAACTGTATTTGCGCTCTCAATTATCCCCGTACTGATTGCCCTTGCCATGTTTTTCTTTATTGAAGAAAAGCGCGGTAACAGAGAAATAAAACAGAAGGAACATTTTTGGAACAACGTAGGAAAACTAGATAGCAATTTAAAACTTTACCTACTTGTTACCTTTATTTTCACACTGGGTAACTCCTCCAATTCGTTTCTATTGCTAAAGGCAACTGACATAGGGTTTACAAGTACAAACACTATTCTTTTATACTTTATCTATAACATAACTGCTGCATCCCTTGCCATACATTTTGGTAAACGCTCGGATAAAGTTGGAAGGAAAAAAATTCTTATAAAAGGTTATATTTTATTTGCAGTCGTATATCTAGGCTTTGCGTTCGCATCTCAAAAGTGGATGCTTGTTATCTCTTTCATTATTTACGGCTTCTACACTGCAATGGTAACAGGCGTAGAAAGAGCCTTCATATCTGAGATATCACCCCATGAATTAAAAGGAACAATGCTTGGCCTTCATTCCACAATTGTAGGCATTGCCTTGTTACCTGCCAGCATAATTGCAGGTATACTATGGAATAATATCGGCTCCTACGCACCATTCATTTTTGGGGCAGCTCTATCATCAGCATCCGCTTTATTGCTATGTGTTTTCTTCAATCGAAATTCCTCGAAAAACCATAATGCCAGCGCTGAATCATAAGATCAATCGAGTCCAGCAAAAATTGTATTTGCCATAAAAACAATGGACATATAGTCTAGATTTGACTATATGTCCAAATGACATTTGAATTACGTTATATTTTCAAGCACAGCCTGCTTAACTGTGTTTTATTTTTATTTTAAATTTTTACATTTTGCCTTTTGTTTGTTTATAGCCAAGTATGAAATCAGAATACTGATTACCGGACACACATAGCAGAGCACAGAATATGGAGCATACTGGGTAGCGGTAATCCCCATAATGGGCTTAATTAAAAATGAATTTATATTCCAGGGCATCAATGGCGCAACCACTATCCCCGTATCAGATATTGTTCTTGCAAGTATTGAATAATCCAAATCAAGCTCCTTGTATTTTTCCTGAAGCATCTTGCCGGGAAGTATAATTCCGGCAGTCTGGTCGCAAGTTGCAACAGTCAGCAATATACTCATAAGTCCAGTACGGCGTATAAGACTCATTTTAGAATTTATTCCGTTAACCATCTTTTCCATAACAGGCACGAGTATGTTTCCTTTTTCAAACACTCGAACAAGCACGTATGCAGTCACAACTATAAATATAGCCTCTAATATTGACACCATTCCGCCGCTTACAAGAAGCTGGTTCAATTCAGCTGATGGCGTATTTCCTTTGTATCCAAACAGCATGGAGCTTACAATCTCCATAATGGAGGACCCTTGGAATACAGCGCTGAGCACAGCACCTACGCCTATGCCTATAGAAAATACCACAATTGAATTTAATCCTGCTATTGACAGCCCAAGTATTATTACTGGAAGCATCAGCATAAACGGTGTTATGTTAAAACCCGAAGCTATTGCTTCCTTGTAAAGCAACAGCTTGCTGTAATCTCCTCCGGTATATTTCTGTCCCAGAATAAAATAAATAGCCGCCGTGACAATTATTGTGGGTAGCAACGTTATTATCATACTCTTGAAAATTTCCCTGTAATTTTTGTGTGTTGTTGTAACCAGCAGATTGACAAGACCTGACAGCGGTGAAATCTTATCAGCAACGAATGCTCCCGAAACAAGCATTCCAACAATTAAATTCTTCGGAATTCCCAATCCCATTCCTATACCGCTCAGGCATATGCCAACTGTGCTTATTGTGCCAATAGCTGTACCCATAAATAATGACACTGCAGACATTATCAAAAATGCCGCAAATAAAAAATTCACTCCCTCCATGTATGTGAATCCATAGTACATAATTGTGGGAACAACTCCTGATGAAAGCCAAATTGATGTAGTAGCACCAATAAACAATATAACAACAATTAAATTTTTTATCTCACGAACAGAATCTATCACTGTTTTCACTAATTCATTTAATTTATATCCGCTTTTGACCAATATAATAGAAGTAAACACCAGACCAGCCATAAATGCAGCGTATAAAGGAATTGATAATATGATTGAACAAATTATAAATCCAAGGCTTATCATAAGTATCACTACCGGATTAAGCGCTAATTTCTTATTATTCACGTTACACCTCAACTAAAAAAAACAAAATATATTATGGGTAAAAATATAGCCGGAAGCATATTCCCAACCTTAACACGTTTGATTTCCAAGAAGTTCAGCCCCATAGCCATAATTAGTGTTCCCCCTACGGCCGTCATTTCAGTTATAACAACATCGCTCAAAAGTGACTGAATAAACTGAGCAAGCAATGTAATGCTCCCCTGATATATTAATACGCTTAAACTTGAGAAAACTACGCCTACACCTAATGATGCAGCCATTGTAACCGACATTATGCCATCCAAAAGAGCTTTTGAAAATAGTATTTCATGATTCCCGGTCAACCCACTCTGTATAGACCCTACTATTGCCATTGAGCCAACACAATAAATAAGAGTGCATGTAACAAAACCCAAAGCAATATTATTTTCCCTGCTTTTTATCTTACGCTCCACAGCTGCCCCGAGGTTGTCAAGCTTTCCCTCAATATCAATTACTTCCCCTATTACCGTACCTATTATTACCGACATTATCAAAAGTGAAAGATTCTGGCCGGTAAGGCTCAGCTTAATACCAGCTGTAATAACAGCAAGTCCGGCAGCCTTTATCATGGCATTTGATATTCTTTCGGGTATCACGTTCCTGAAAAAGACTCCTATCAGTCCGCCGACTGCTACTGCTAATGAATTCACTAGTGTGCCTAACATATTTCCCCCGTCAATATTTTTCTATAAATTTTTTTATTTCTAATGAAGCTTTATATGCTTCATTTTTTGAAGCCAACCCTTCACTTACAACTTCACTGACAGCTTCCTTTAAAGAATACTCTTTATGAAACAGTTTGTCAAACAATATTCCGTGAATGCTTACAGCGGCAGAGCTTTGCTCTTTTTCCTCATAGTTGTTATTGTACCCTACAACCACATACTCGCCTCTTTCAACATCTTCATGGTTTTTAAGCTGTTCCTCCACGGACGATACGCTTCCGTAAAATGTATTTTCATGAAGCTTTGTAAGCTCCTTGCATACACACAGAGTCGCATCAGGCATTTGTTCCTTGATATTTTTAACCAAATTAACTACCCTTTTCGGCGATTCATAAAAAACAAATGTCTTCACCTGATTATTCTTTACTTTTTTCAACGCATCTTCAAGCTCGCTTTTCTTTCTCGGCAAAAATCCGTAAAAGGCAAATTCAAAGGTATCAATTCCCGATACAGACAGTGCAATTGTTACAGCAGATGCTCCCGCAAGTCCAATTACCTCAACACCTGCCTCTCTTGCGCTTTTAACAAGCTCATATCCTGGGTCCGATATGCACGGTGTTCCTGCATCGGTTACCAGCGACACAGTTCTGTCATTATCTGCAATATCGCTTATAATTTCGCCGCTTCTGCTTTTCTCATTAAATTTATGATATGAAAGCATACGAGTTTTGATTTCAAAAAAATTCAAAAGCTTCTGTGTATGTCTGGTATCCTCTGCTAAAACCAAATCACTTTCTTTCAAAGCCTCAACAGCTCTTTCGGTCATATCTCCTAAATTGCCTATAGGTGTAGGCACTATATATAATTTACTCATTTCTTTCTCCTGATAAGTTTGCCAGAGCAATTTTTATTTCACCATATGTTATTTCCGGCGGAAGTGCTTCCTTTATAGGTTTAAGCTTTGCGCCGCCTATTTCTTTGTATGTATTAATTATAAGTCTTTCAACATCCTCAGAAATAAAATCTCTTATATTAATTTCATATCCAAGTTTTATGCAATCTGCAAGGTGTCCCTCAACAGTGGTAGGAAGCAGTTTTCTGACAGCTGCTATTTCCTCTATACCTTTCCCTTCTTTGTAAAGCCTTAAACTCATAATCCTGGTGTCTTCCTTTTTTGATTCGTCTGCATTATTTTCATGAGTTCCCAGATGCTGTTCATCTTCTGCACTGGTCTTTATACTTTCGTTGTTTTCTATCGGCTTTTCTATATTGTTTTCCTCAATGTAGTGTTTTATTACATCACAGAACTTGCTGCTGAACTTTTCAGCTTTAATCTCTCCTACACCTGATACCTTAAGAAATTCGTTCCTGTTTATGGGAAGCTTGATGCACATATCTCTCAAAGAAGCGTCCGAGAACACCATAAAGGCAGGAACATTAAGGCTGGATGCTATTTCTTTTCTAAGTGATTTCAGCTTATCAAGCAGGTTTATATTATACGTTTTTTCAATTGTAGCTTCTTTGTCCTTTGAAATTAATTTTCTAATAGTAACAGTCTGTTTTCCCTTCAGAACGGAATAACCTAGATTAGATATAGCTAACACGGGAAATTTATCACCTGCTACATTAATATATCCTTCGGAAATAAGAAATGAAATTATTTCCGTCAATGTATTCCGGTCATATTCCTTCATTATGCCATATGTGCTTAATTTATTAAAATTAAATGATTTTATTCTTTTATTTCCGCTCCCCCTCAGCACATCTGTCACCATCCCGCTTCCGAATCTTCCGCCCATTCTGTAAATGCAAGACAATATTTTTTGAGCCTCAACAGTTATATCCCGTCTTTCAATTTCACTTAGACAATTGCCGCAATTTCCGCATTGTTCCCTTGTATATGAAGGATCAAAGTAGCTTATGAGGTGTTTTCTGAGGCACTTGTCTGTATTGCAGTAATTAACCATATCTCTAAGCTTAATATAATCATTTGATTTTGAACCAGAGTCACCTGCACTGTTATCTATTAGATAATTATTCATAACAACATCCTGAGCAGAAAACAACAAAATACATTGGGAGGGTTCACCGTCCCTGCCTGCTCTTCCTGCTTCCTGATAGTATGATTCAATATTCTTAGGCATATTGTAATGAACCACATACCTTATATCCAATTTATCAATTCCCATTCCAAAAGCATTGGTTGCAACCATTATATCAGCTTTATCATACAGAAAATCCTCCTGATTTTTTTCTCTATGAGCATCACTCAGACCCGCATGATATTTTACAGCATTGAAGCCTGATTCAACAAGTTTGTTGCAAACATCATCGACCAACCTTCTTGTAAGGCAATATATTATTCCTGAATTATCTCTGTGATCCTTCACAAATTCCAATAAATAAGGTAACTTCTTATTTTTTCTCACAACTTCAAATTTTAAATTTTCTCTATCAAACCCCGTTGTTATCTCAAAATGCTCATTTAATCCTATAAGCTTAACTATATCCTGCTTTACTTCAGGTGTTGCCGTTGCTGTAAAAGCAGAAATATTCACGCCGTTATCGGCCAGCCCTCTCAAGTCTCTTATTTTTAAATAACTTGGCCTGAAATCATGACCCCACTGCGAGACACAGTGAGCTTCATCCACAGCTACCATAGAAATATTAATTTTTTTCAACAGTTCTAAAAAACTTTCTGATTCAAGCCTCTCAGGAGCTACGTATAAAAGTTTAAATTTATTGTTTTGAGCGTCATTGATTATTTCTCTGAATTGAGACATTGATAATGAGCTATTTATAAATGCAGATGGTATCCCTATTTGACGAAGTGAATCAACCTGATCCTTCATCAATGAAATAAGAGGCGAAATTACAAGCGCCGTCCCCTCCATCATAATAGCAGGTATCTGGTAACATAAAGACTTCCCGCCTCCTGTAGGCATTATTGCCAATACATCTCTTCGTGCCAATATGCTCTCTATAATTTCTCTTTGGCCATTTCTAAACGAATCATATCCAAAGTACTTCTTTAATATTTCAACTGCTTTATCCAATTTTACACACCCTTTAATGTTAAATTATAGCATATTTCTTAAAATTATATAATAAAATAATATATTGTACAATAACAGGTCAGTATATAATTGTTGATGGCGGTTCTTCGCTTGTATAATTTTTATAAATCAACATAATAAATATTAGCAGCATTTTAAATAAATTCTGCAGCAAAATTATATAAAGCTACATTTTATCGATTTATTATCGTCAAAATGTATTTTCTAATTTTATCATAAATAAAATAAAAAATCATGTGTGAGTTCCAATCTCATACATGATTTTTTATTAATGCCGTAGAAGGGACTTGAACCCCCACGGTGTTGCCACCAACGGATTTTGAGTCCGTCACGTCTGCCATTCCATCACTACGGCTTGACTGCTTTAAAATACTAACACATCTAAAAATAAAAATCAAGAGGTTTTTCACTATTTTTAGTGGAAATTTTTGCATTTTTTAATTTTCCGTCAGCACAGCTTCTGATTCATCATTTTCGTCGAAGTCAAAATCACTTATTTCAACCTTTGATATCTTATCGAATCTTTTCTCGATTTTATTTGATGTTATGTGTATCTTATCAACATCATCGGACACTTTTCTTATGTCCTTCGCCAGCGAATCCCACCTTTGTTTGTAAAGTCTAAATTCATTCCCAAGTTTGCTGAGTTCTTCATGAATAATGCCGGCATATTTTTCTCTTTCCATGTTTCTTAGAACAACCTGTAATGTTGATAAAACAGACATAAGTGTCGTAGGCGAAGCAATCCAGATTTTTTTAGTTCCGGCATAATCAATTAAATCCTGATGATATGCATTAATTTCCGCAAATATTGCCTCTGCAGGCAGAAACATTATCGCCTGTTCCGAAGTTAGTCCTTCTATTATGTATTTTGATGAAATATCATTAATATGTTTTTTTACATTTGTTTTGAAATCCCGTTCATATATTTTTCTATCAGCATCAGAAATTTTTTTATCAATCATTCGCTGGTAATTTTCCAAAGGAAACTTTGAATCCACACACAACATTCCTACGGGTTCCGGAATATAAAGCACCGCGTCAGCTATAGTTCCGTTGCTCAATTTTTTTTGAAGCTCATAAACTTTTTTGTTGTTTTCGCCAAATACAGAAGACAATATATGATTCAGCTGAACCTCTCCAAAGGTTCCCCTGCTTTTTTTGTCTGTTAAAACATCCTGAAGTGATACTATGTTTGTGGAAAGACTGTCGATTTTTTTCTGTGCCTCATCTATTTTTGAGAGCCGCTCCAATATACTGATAAAAGTTTTGTTAGTTTTTTCAAATCCTTCATTAAGCCTTTCTTCAACGCGCATATTAATCTTCTCAAGATTTGTACCGACCTTTTCATTTAATGATGAAAAGTTATCATTTAATGATTTTGATATCTCTGAACTGAAGTTCATAAAGGACTGATTCATTTTTCCAGTATTTTTTTCAAGCCTTTCAACCGTTTCAATCTTATTCGTCAGTATCTCTCTAAGCTGTTTCTGCTCAGATTCAGATATTTTTTTTAAAATCTGATCAATTAGTTGGAAGTTGTTGTTGCTCATATTCAACTTCATTTCAGAAATTATGTTTTTTTCTGAATTCCTGCTCCCTAGCTTAATTAGTACAACTATATTGATTATCACTGATATTGTAAGAATAACAATTATAAATAAATCCATGATTCCCTCCTGTCGCTTAGTTAATAATAAACCATAATCGAACATTTGTCCAGCCGAAAGTTAACAAATAAAAAACACCATTCTGAGATAAAACTAGAATGGTGTCATAGTTTAATGGGATTTAAAGTTGTATATTATTTGTTTTCCCAATCTTTTATCAAAACTTCAGCAATTTGAACAGCATTTGTTGCAGCTCCCTTTCTTATCTGGTCTCCGCAGCACCAGAGAGCCAAGGAATTGTCTTTGCTGATGTCTTTTCTGATTCTTCCAACGTAAATAAGGTTCTGATCTGATGTATCCAGAGGCATAGGGTATTTTTTATCAGCCAAATCATCTACCAGCTTTACTCCTTCAGCTTTCGCTAAAAGATCTTTTGCTTTCTGTGGAGTTATTTCTTTTTCTGTTTCTATGGTAATTGATTCTGAATGACTTCTGTATACGGGAACTCTGACACAAGTGCAGTTAACCTTCAAATCAGGATTATGCAGTATCTTTCTTCCTTCATTTTGAAGCTTCATTTCTTCTTGAGAATATCCCATCTCATCGAAATCCCCAATCTGCGGTATCAAATTATATGCGATCTGATGCTGGAATGTTTTTATTTCCACGGGCTTGCCTTCATTTATGTCTTTTACCTGCTGATTCAGTTCTCTTATACCGTTGATGCCTGCACCAGAAACTGCTTGGTATGTTGAAACAATCATGCGGTTTATTTTAGAATATTTATTCAACTCATTTAATGCTGTTAATGCTATTATAGTTGAACAGTTAGGGTTTGCTATAATTCCCTTGTTGTTTTTAACATCCTCCGCATTAACCTCAGGTACAACCAAAGGCACATCGTCATTCAATCTGAATGCAGAAGAATTGTCTATTACAACTGCTCCCGCCTTTACCGCTGCCGGCGAAAGGGCCTCGCTTATGTTGTTTTCTGCCGCACACAATACAATATCAATATTTTTAAATGAATTTTCTGTTGCTTCCTCTACAATATATTTGTTCCCCTTGAACTCAATTTCTTCGCCTGCACTTCTCTTGCTTGCCAGCAATTTTAATTCACCGAATGGAAAATTTCTTTCGCCTAGTATTTTCAGCATTTCCTGCCCTACTGCTCCTGTTGCTCCTAATATTGCTAAGTTGTATAATTTCATAATGATACCTTCTTCCGTTTTATAATTAATTACGCTTTTAAATATATAAAACTTATTATAACAAGATATTATTCATTGTCAAGCTATTTTGTATATATTTTTGTTACACAAGTTTTTATATTGCGAACAAATCTTATAACTTATACGTGCAACTAATAAAGCAAAAGCTGTCTCTTTATAAGACAGCTCTGCAATTTCCTACAGTTCATCGGCCGAAGTTTCAAATTCGGCATTTATCTTCCATATGTTGTGTTCTCTTACAGCGTCCCACTTCACATTATCTTTTTCTATTATATGTTTAGTTTCATTTTCTGTCACTTCTATTTTATAATATACCTCAGCTTTAGCCAAATCACTGTTATCCTTATCCATTTCATACCCGTAAACCTTATAGTTTAACAGCTTGATGTTTGATGTAGCCTGAAGTTCTGCATAATCGTCAAAATCCTGTATTCTTTTGCTTACCGGCTCCATTAAATACATGTAGCTGTATCTCCCTTGAAGCATGCCTGTCAGGTATTTATCAGCAGCATCTGACGGGGTTTTTTCCCTGTAGTCCATTTCTCCTTTATCCGCAGGATATGTTTCTGATTTTTCTTTAGACGTCAACATGAAAGAATATGGATCATATGAGTTGCTTGGGTTCCAAATCATGTATTCCGCTATACCCAGCTCTTTTGCTGCTATAATCTGATCTCTCACCTTTTCAGGGCCGTATTCAATTCCTGCCCAATCAAAATCCTGAATCCAAGGCCTGATTACAGGTGGCTTTTCCATAGAAGAATTTTTTTCCACTGCCTCTTCCATGGCTCCCTTAACTACAAGGTAAGGATGAGCGTTTGGATTATCAAGATTGTACCATCCGGTTGAATAATGGCTTGGGTAAACCATAGGAGCCATATTGTCCACATATTCTCCCATAAGAACCCATGTTTGCCCTATATCTTCCGGATAATCATCCCACGTTCTTGTGATGATTCCAAATACATCAGCTCCTAAATTTACATTGTAAGGCTCTAGCTCTTTTTCAGCATACTCCAAGAAATCGGCAATAGCTTCATCTTTATCCCTTCCTTCTCTTCCCGGGAATTCTGTAATCGGATTATATCTTTTTGCGCCGTCGGGAAATCTTACGTAGTCAAACTGTATTTCATCAAATCCCAAAAGTGCAGCTTCCTTTGCAATAGAAACATTATAATCCCAAACATACTTGTCAAAAGGATTGACCCACGGTATGTTTCCACTGTTGGGATCAAGCCACGTTCCACCTGATTTCAATTGAATAGAATGTTCCGGGCTTTTAACTGCAAAATTTTTATCCTTAAAAGCAACAATTCTTCCTATAGTATAAATATCATATTCTTTCAAAATCTGAAGCATACCACTTACATCATCAATTTGTATCGGGGTTTCTTCGTTCATTTTTTGGACAATTTCAATATCACTGTCATAAGTTATAAATCCATTATCATCTTTCACATTTATTACAAGCCCGTTTATCTCTGTGCCTATGGCAATACCAATAATTCTTTCAAATTTGTTTGCTTTTTCGGCTGAAGGCGAAAATTCATTTATCTTTGATGTATCTCCTTCGGACAGTGCCTTTACATATGCTCCATAGGTATCAATGTTTTCCTTATTTAAAGTATTACCGGCAGTATGACCGGTAGCATACAGTGCTTTAACTTCAACGCTTTTCTTTTCTTGCTCATTTCCTATTGAAACAAGGGGTACATAAAATTCGCCCAATTCCTCTTTTCTCTGCTCTTCCAGCTTTTCTCTATCAGCCAGTTTGCTTTCCAACTCTATCTGAGCCCTTTCCTCATCTGTTTGAGTAGCAATAGCTTCCGTTTCCTGCTGTTTCGGTTCATCCTCGGGTATGGGTGTGTTTGCGTTGGCTTGATTTGCACATCCAGCCAGCGCTGCTGCAATTATTAATAAAGATATTATTTTTTTTGATTTATTTATCATAAATCCTCCTTGATGTAATTGTGATATGTAAACCATACCCATAATATGTTATTAAAATAAGGCATAAAAATATGACTAATTTAAAACAATTCTACCATAAATATATTCTTTGTTCAACAAACATTACAGGTTTTTTGCTTTTTCGACAAGTGTAATTTTTAGCAAAATATGCAATATAAAAATACATACAAAAAAGTATTTCTTGACATTAATATTCGTAAAATATATAATTTTTTTAGCGAAACTTAAGGAGGTTTTTATGCTAACTGCAATAGTAGGAATAAATTGGGGAGATGAAGGTAAAGGCAGAATGGTTGATTTATTGGCCGAAAATTATGATGTTGTATGCCGTTACCAAGGAGGAAACAACGCTGGCCACACAGTTGTAAATCATTTAGGTAAGTTTATACTTAACCTTACGCCTTCAGGTATTCTGAGACCTGATGTAGTAAATGTAATGGGAAATGGTATGGTTATAGACTTAGAACACCTCCACAAAGAATTAAACAACCTTAGAAGCTCTGGTGTTAAAATAACACCTGACAATTTAAAAATCAGTGACAGAGCAATTATCTGCCTTCCTTATCATGTTAAACAGGACATATTGGAAGAAGAACGTCTTAAGGATATGAAATTCGGTTCTACAAGAAGAGGAATCGCTCCTGTATATGGAGATAAGTATCTTAAAAAAGGCATACGAATGGGAGATTTGCTTAACAAAACAGCACTTAAAGAACGCATTGAACAGGTAGTTGAATGGAAAAACCTGACAATTGCCGGCGGATATAAATCCGTTGAATTCAGTGGTGAGGACATGTACAACTGGCTCATTAAATTCGGTACCGAATTTGAAGAATACATATGCGATGTGGGCTTGTATCTTAAGGAAGCTGTAAAAGAAGGAAAAAAGGTTATGTTTGAAGCACAGCTTGGTGCATTGAGAGATATAGATTTTGGAATTTATCCTTATACTTCTTCATCATCGACAATAGCCGCCTATGCACCTATAGGTGCCGGTGTGCCTGGCATGAAGCTGAGCAGCACCATAGGAATTATGAAAGCTTATTCTTCATGTGTAGGTGAAGGACCGTTTACTTGCGAAATGTTTGGTGAAAAAGCTGATGCTCTAAGAGAGGCCGGTGGAGAATACGGTGCAGCAACAGGACGTCCGAGAAGAGTCGGCCCGTTTGATGTTGTGGCATCTAAGTACGGCGTTACAGTGCAAGGAGCTGATGTGCTTGCATTGACAAAACTTGATGTATTATCATACTTGGATAAGATTCCTGTTGTTACCGGATACGATGTTGACGGAAAAATTACTGAAGAGTTCCCAATGGGAGTTTTGCTGGACAAAGCAAAACCTATAGTAGAATATGTTGACGGTTGGAATTGTGATATAAGCAAATGCAGAAAAGAATCTGACCTTCCAAAAAAAGCATATGACTATGTCAAATATCTTGAGAAAAAGGTTGGATGCACAATAAAATATGTATCTGTAGGAGCTAACAGAGAAGATTACCTAATCATGAACGACTAAACAAATAACAAAAATATTAAAACGGCAGGACACACCAGATTGTCCTACCGTTTTAATTTTGGTTTTATACTGTTCACATAGGTCGTTATGAACATGGTAAACGCATAGTCATAAATAATAAAAAGTACTTGGGCCGCAATTATCATCCACCACGCCAGCTCAAGAGGTATAAATAGTTTCACCGTAAAATACATAGCAATCAAGGCTGTATTAAAATACAAAAACTTTGCTGCGTAAAGCAGCACTGCATTGTTTATTTTTATTTCCTCTACATACTTTACTATGCTGTATAACCCAAAAAATATAATATATGTAATAATTTCAACTTTGTTGAATGTCAAAAAAAACCCGAGTATACAAGATGCTACATAAAACAAAATTCCGCTCTTAAACCCAAATTCAACAATCACAACGCCTACTAAAAGAGCAGCCGCAGCAAAAAGTATGATTGTATTTGTTTCGATCACAGATGAAAGAATTATAAAAAGCTGGTTTAATCCCAAAAGCACTCCCAAATATGCAATATCTTTGCTTTTTAACAGCATGAAATCAAGTCTCCTCCCAGACATTCACATAAACAATCTGCACAAATAAGCTGAGTGCAGCAATCAACGCTTGAATTTCCTCTACCGTAATTATATGTCCTTTGTTGATACATGTTCTGTGTGCTTAAAATCTGATTCAAGAAATTTCTGTATTCAAAATTGCCGGGATCCATCTTTACAGCAGTTTGCACAAACTTCATCCCCTGGCCTAACGATCCCATGTTTACATAGCATACACCCATGAGATAATTCCATTCAGCATTTCTGACAGACATGCCATTCAGCATCCTTATTGCGTCTTGGAATCTTCCCGTTTGTATTTGCTGTCTAATATTAAATAAACTGGTTGAACCATTTTCGTAAGAACTCCCGCTCCCATTACTGCTCTGGTATGAACCTGCGGAGCCGCCGTCCATAATCTCATCGTATGCCCATTGAATTTCCTTGAATTTTTCCTCAGCCAAATCCTTAAGAGGGTTGTTTTCATTCATATCAGGGTGGTATTTTTTAGCAAGCTTTCTGTATGCACTCTTTACTTCATCCTTTGTTGCGCCTCTTTGAAGGCCGAGCACTTCATATGGGTCTTTCATTTGCATTTCTCCTTTTGTCTAATTTATTCAATACTCCGGAATATATAATATTGTCTATTGTTCCTTTATCCTGCACAAGAGGGAGCTTTTCTATTTCCTGGCTTAAAAATGAGAGATTGAGCATTATTAAATCTTTCGCATATTTTTCCTTGTCTTCAGATTTTAAATTGTTGAAGGGGTTGTACGAACTGTTTTCTTCATCTTTTTCCATATCTTCATACGCATCAAGGTAGTATATAAACTTGCCCAAGTAAAATCCTATCTTTCTCAAGTTTTTTTCCCATTGATCATTTTTGTACAGTATTATTTCTTCCATTAGATGTCCAAACTCATTAGAAACAGCATCAATATCATCTGTATTGCTTTTTTCCAGTTCAGATATGTTATCCAAGCGTTCTTTTATTACTGCTGCTTTTTTAGGCAGTTCTGCGCTTGCTTTCCTAAATTCTCCCCTAATGGCCTGCATCGCCGCAAAAGACTTGTAATCCCTATCATCCGTCCAATTATCAAGCATATTGTAATATGAAAGAATAATATTCATCGATGCTGCATATTCCGTTATTTCGTTTTGTATAAGAAGCTGTTCTTTTATTGGATGAACCACGCATCTTTCACGGAATGTTTTATTTTCGGGTTCATACAGAGAACTTAACAGCAATATAAGAAACGTCATATCATAATTCAAGGTCATTCTTGCCTTGTTGCTGTACTTTTCTTTAAGGCACTTGCAAAGACCGCAATAAAACCCTTTGTAGCTGTAATACTCTTTAAATTTCAGTTCCATTTTATTTATAGTCACATATCCAAACATATTGCACTCATTTCTGATTAATTACAATTAATATAATTGTATCAATATATCTTCAATTTATCAATATATTTATATCCTTCAAATCAAAAGAAAAGCAAAAATATCAATAAGAATTTTTGCCTTTTTATCTAAATTCTAAAAGAAATTATAATTATTACAATATTTTATGTTCAAGCACTTTTCATAAAAATTGCATCTTAATCCAGAGACATATTTAAAATTCCCAATATGTTTTCCACCTGAATTTTCACACCCGTTTCCAGGCAACCTTCATCCAACATAAATTTACTTGAATGAATGGGATATACGGCCCCTATGTTTTCATTCCTGCATCCCAGATTAAAAAAACAGGCTTTTGAGTGGCGGCTGAAATATGAAAAGTCTTCTGTTCCCATATTGGGATATTCCAAAATCTCCACATTTTCCGATCCAAGCACCTTTTCGGCAGCTTCCTTAAGTTTGTCTACAGCATCATCATTGTTAATAAGTGCTCCATAGCTCTCTCTGATAGCCAAAGTTCCTTCTCCACCCATTGCTTTAGAAATATTTTCAACGACTGCGGCAATTCTTTTTTTCATATCCCCGCGTGTCTCTTCATCCAAAGTTCTCAATATTCCTTTCATTTCCACTGAATCTGATATTATATTTTGCGCCGTCCCACCGTGAATGCTCCCGATTGTAAGAACTACCGAGTTCAGCGGAGACGTACTTCTGCTCACGAGTGACTGAAGAGCAACTACAATATTTGATGTAATAACAACCGGATCGATTCCTTTTTCGGGATGAGCTCCATGTGTAGACTTTCCGAATACGTTAATAAAAATCTCATCAGATGATGCCATCATTTTTCCGTATTTTATTCCTGCTTTTCCAGTCTCGAGCCCTGGATCAACATGAAGTCCAAACACATATTCAACCTCTGGATTTTTTAGGCAACCTGCATCAATCATTCTTTCGGCACCCCCTGTAGTTTCTTCAGCCGGCTGAAAGAAAAACTTTACATCGCCTTTTAGTTTTGACTCCATTGATTTAATAATTTTGACCGCACCAAGTGCGACAGCTGTGTGAGCGTCATGACCGCAAGCATGCATTACTCCCTCATTAACAGATTTAAAACACACATCTGTTTCTTCTTTTATTGGAAGGGCATCAATATCCGCTCTTATACCTATGCATTTATAGTCATCTTTTAATTTGTTTTTACCTCTTATTATTGCAACTACACCTGTTTCCGCAACGCCTTTTTTATATTCTACACCCCATAAATCTAAATATGAACATATTTTGTCCATTGTTTTATATTCACATCCACCAAGCTCCGGGTATTTGTGAAATTCTCTCCTTAGGGCTGTTAGTTCATTTCCATCGATAACATACATGCTTACACCTCTCAAATTAAAAAATGATAGTAATTGATACTATCATTTTTTACTATATTCTTCAAGAGTCTATACTGTAGGAAATTTGATTATTATCTCTGTTCCCTCATTCTCTTTGCTTTTCAGTTCAATTTCTCCATCATATATTTCAGCGATATGTTTTACAATAGATAGTCCCAATCCTGTACCGCCGGTTTCCTTTGATCGGCTTTTATCAACCCTGTAAAACCTTTCAAATATTCTGCCCTGATGCTCTTCGTCTATGCCTACTCCCGTGTCAGCAACTCTTATTACTATATGTTTGCCATCTCTCTCAATATAGACAGAAACATTACCGCCCTTTTTATTATATTTTATACTGTTGTCAATTAAGTTATACATAAGCTCACTTACATAATTTTCATTGGCCTTCATTGATAGGTTCTGAGCCTGGAGCTTAATACCAATATTTAAGCTATCTGCTTTTGATTTAAGGAGAGATATAACGTCTTGGGCAGTTTCCTTTAAATTTATGTCATTATTTACATCCGCATTAATTTTTTCTTCAATTTTTGAAAGTCTCATAATGTCTTCGATAACGGATATAAGTCTCATACCTTCTTTATTTATCATACCGCAGTATTTTTTTATACTTTCAGAATCAGTAATAAGCCCCTCTTTAATCATTTCCGCAAACCCAATCATAGTCGTAAGAGGTGTCTTTAATTCATGAGAAACATTAGCAGAAAATTCGCTTCTCATTTTTTCTGCATCTTTCTGAGTTGTTACATCTTCAATTAATATCAGCAGTCCGTCAACCGATAGACTGTTCTGCTCCTTTACAGGGCTGAAATAATATCTGAAATGTTTTCTTTCCGTATCAACATCATATACTATATGTTTATTTTCATTTATTGAAATTTCAATTTTATCTAGAATTTCTGCATTTCTTGTAAGTTCTATAACATTTCTGTTTTTGCTCAAATCAAACTTTTCATTGTTAATCATGTGTTTACCGCTTGTATTGATTGAAAGAATCTGCTTATCCTTATTTAAAAGCAGAAAGCCTTCCTTCATGTTTTCGGTAATGATGTTTATTGTATCTCTTTCATACTTCAACTCATCTATATATTGATTTATTTTCATTTTCTGCTCATGAATCTTGCGGGCCAGAGGTTCAAACTCATCATATATTTCCAAGCTGCTGCCTTCACTTCCGTCCAGCATATCATCAAGAGACCATGCCATCTCATCAACAGGACTTAAAATTTTCCTTGTAAATACACTTGCAGCAGCGTAATTTATAACAGCAAACACAACGAATAAAATCACAAGCATCGGCATTACACCAACAAATGCTGCATTAATACTGTCAATTTCCCTTGATACTCTCAATACTGTTTCATCATTTATTTTTACGGCATAATAATACATATCTGAAGATATGGTATCCGAGTACCTTGTATATTCTCCGTATCCATCTGCAAATGCCTTCTTAATTTCAGGTCTGTCTACGTGGTTCTCCAACGTATCCTCTTCTGCCCAGCTGTCATATATCACCGTGCCCTGTTTGTTAATTAGTGTAAACCTTATGTTATATTCTGAAGCGCTTAATATTTCCGCTGCCGATTTTCTTATTGAGCCTTCATCTTTCCACTTTGCACTGTCAGAGGATAGTTTAACTATTGTTTTAAGTTGGTTTTCAGCATCTTTTACATAAAATTCATGGTGAATCAAAGTTGTAAAAACAAAAGCCATTGCTGAAGCTGAGATAGATAGAAGCATTATAATTAGAAACAGTCGTTTTTTCATTCGGTAACCGTCTCCTCAAATTTATATCCTACGCCTCTCACCGTAATTATAAAATTACTGCATCCTGCAACATCAAGCTTCTGCCTTATTGTTTTAACATGCATATCCACAGTTCTTGTCTCGCCTTCATAATCATATCCCCAGACTTCCTGAAGAATCCTATCTCTTGACAAAACAATTCCTCTGTTGAGCATTAGATAATGAAGAAGTTCAAACTCTTTGTATGTCAGAGTTATGGGATTATCGTTGTAGCTTAGTGTCCGCTTGTTATAATCTAAGACAAGCCCATTGTATTCCGATACTAAGTCTTCATTATCTTTTTTTCCCGAGCGTCTTAAGACGGCTTTGACGCGCGCTAAAAGCTCAAGAATTCCAAAAGGCTTTGTTATAAAGTCGTCAGCTCCTGACTCCAACCCTTTTACCTTATCAAGCTCCATAGATTTAGCCGTAATTATTATAACAGGAATATGACTGTAATTTGCGTCTTTTTTCAAGTCATTCAATATAGTCATACCATCTGTTTTAGGCAGCATAAGGTCGAGCAATATTAAATCAGGAGTCTTTTTTTTCATTTGGGCATAAAAGCTTCCCGCTTCTTCAAAGCCTATTATCTCAAAATCTGCCGTTTTTAAAGCCAGTGTAATTAATTCTCTTATTCCCGCGTCATCTTCGACGCAATATACAAGCCTCATATTACTCTCCTATCTTGTCTTGTGTTCGCCTGTTATTGAAAATATAACCCATTCGGCAATATTTTCTGCATGGTCCCCAATTCTTTCGAAATATTTCGCTATCATCAGAAGATCAAGAGCCTGTTCTCCATTTTCTTCTTTTTCCTGAATCTTTTCAATTAGTTCCTTCTTAATAATTCGGAACAATTCATCTACTTTATCATCTTCCCTGCAAACTTCAAGTGCCAGCTCTTTATCCTTGCCTACAAATGCATCGACACTTTTTTTTACCATTCCTATGGTTGCATCAGCCATCTGCGGAATGTGAACGAGGTCTTTTATAAACTTCTGATTTACCATGAATCCGGATATTTCAGCTATGTCTTCCGCATTGTCTCCGATTCTTTCCATATCTGTTATCATTTTTAAAGCTGTACCTATGATTCTTAAATCAGATGCCACCGGCTGCTGTTGAAGCAGCAATTTTAAACAATGGCTCTCAATAGTCTTTTCCATTTCATCTATTTCTACTTCTAGTTCTTTTACTTTTTTTATCTGCTCTAAATCTTGGTGCATAAGCGCTTTTGCGCTTGCTTCAATAGAAGTTTCAATAAGACTTCCCATTTTTATAAGCTCAAGATTTAGTTTTTCAAGTTCTGCATCAAATCTGTTTCTCATATTAACCTCCTTTAGCCAAATCTTCCTGTTATATAATCTTCTGTTTTTTTGTTTTTAGGCATAGAAAACAGTTTTTCCGTTTTATCAAACTCGACAACCTCACCATGCAGAAAAAATCCCGTCTTATCCGATATTCTGGTTGCCTGTTGCATATTATGTGTTACTATAATTATAGTATAATTTTTCTTAATATCAACTAATAAATCTTCTATTTTCATTGTCGAAATCGGATCCAAGGCCGAAGTAGGTTCATCAAGCAAAATAACCTCAGGATTTACCGAAAAAGCCCTGGCAATGCACAGCCTTTGCTGCTGCCCTCCGGAAAGGCCCAATGCATTTTTCTTTAATCTGTCCTTAACCTCATCCCACATTGCAGCCGAACGAAGGCTTTCTTCAACTATATCATCAAGCTTCGACTTTGACTTTACCCCATGTGTTTTAGGTCCATATGCTACATTTTCATAAATGCTCATTGGAAAAGGATTAGGCTTTTGAAAAACCATACCGACTCTCTTCCTTAGTATAGTCGGATCCATGCTCTTATAAATATCTACACCATCCAAGCTCATTTTTCCTGTAATTTTAACTCCTTCAATTAAATCATTCATTCTGTTTAATGATTTTAAAAGAGTTGATTTACCGCATCCCGAAGGACCTATAAACGCAGTTATTTCATTTTCAAGAACTTGCATATTTATATTTTTAAGAGCATGAAAATCTCCGTAGTATAAATCTACATTTTCTATTTTAATCTTGCTTTTACTTGCCATTACTCATCCTCCCTATTTTTCCCGCAAGTTTTGTCGTTGCGTAATTAACCATAAACACTATCAATATTAGAATTGCTCCAGTTGCAAAAGCCATATCTTTAGAATGCGGAAGCCCATCACTTGCAAGCATATACATGTGAATTGAAAGAGTTCGCTGGGATGCAAATAAATCAAATGTAGGATTTTTGAATATATTCGTACCGCTCGTAAAAATCAGCGCCGCAGTTTCTCCGACAATACGCCCTATTGCCAATATTACACCGGATAATATTCCGGGCATCGCAGCAGGCAATACAATTTTGAATACTGTTCTAAGCCTTGATGCTCCTAATCCGAGACTTCCTTCTCTGTACGTATCCGGAACAGATTTAATAGCTTCCTCCGATGAACTTATTATGACAGGGAGTATCATTATAGATACAGTGCATATTCCAGACAGAACAGATGCTCTGAATCCAAGCAGATTTACAAATAAAATCATGCCAAACAAACCATAGACTATTGATGGAATACCGGCAAGTGTATCTACTGCAACCCTGATAACCTTGACCACCTTGTTTCCTCTTTTTGAATATTCCGTAAGATATATTGCGCAGAAAACTCCCATGGGAACAGCAATCACCAGCGATATGATAATCATTTCCATTGTTGTTACTATTGACGAAAATGCAGAAAGCGATTCGGAATTATATTCTCCGAATAAAAATTCCATAGTAATATTTGGAATCCCTCTCAGAAGAATAAATAAAAGTATATAAATTAATATTCCTACAGTCAGAATTCCACAAAACCAAACCATTGCTTTCATAATCATTGATGCTATTTTTCTTTTCTTTAGATATTTCTCAGCTTTAATTTTTTCTTTCATAGTCCCACCTAATTTCTAACAGATTTTGATTTTATAAGGGCCAGTGCCGTGTTTAGAATTATTATAAATACGAACAGCACAACACCTGTAGCTATCAGTGAAGATTCGTGGAGACCTGAAGCATAACTCATTTCAGTAACTATGTTTGTTGTAAGAGTTCTTATTGGTTTTAATAATTCGATTTTATCTAATGGCATAACTGCATTTCCTGCAACCATTACAACCGCCATAGTTTCTCCGACAGCCCTTCCTATTCCCAGAATTATGGATGTTAGTATCCCTGATTTTGCTGCCGGAACCACAACCTTAAAGACAGTTTCTTCCTTTGTAGCACCAAGTCCCAATGCCCCCTCCTTATAACTATAAGGAACAGCCTTTATGGAAGATTCACTTATTGATATTATTGTAGGGAGTATCATTATGCCCAAAATAATTGAAGAGGACATTATGCTGAATCCGTTTCCTCCAAAGTATTCTCTGACGTATGGTACAACAATCTGCATTCCGAAAAATCCATATATTATTGATGGTATCCCTGCCAGCAGGTTAACTGCAGGCTTTACTATTTTATAAACCTTCGGCGGACAAAATTCAGCCATGAAAACCGCGCACATCAGGCCTATCGGTACGCCTATAACTATTGCTCCTGCCGTAACATATAAACTGCCGACAATCATTGATAGTATACCGTAAGAAGCCGGAGTATTTGTAGGACCCCACTTTTCATTTAATATAAAGTCCACAAATCCTATCTCAGCTATCGCAGGTATTCCTCTTAGTAAAAGGAAAAGACAGATGGCTATTACCGCAATAACCGAAACCAGTGCAGACAAAAAGAATACTGCCTGCATTAAGTTTTCTTTAATTCTATATGATGCCATTGTCACTGATGGTTCATTTTTATGCATTTATTTCTTTCTCCTTTAATTCATTTATACTGTCCATAATATAATCTTCAAAAGTAAAAAAACATGCTCTGCAATGTAAAAAATATGTAAAATTTTATATAAACTTTACATATTTTTTGTACTTTTTATATTTAATTTAACAGCAAACAACTAAATTTCTATTGTTTCCTTTAGCGCAGTATAAATTTTTATCTGCTAAATTCAAAACATCTATAAAAGATAAATCTTTCTCTTTATATTCATGAACTCCCAAACTGATGGTTACCGAAACAACTATGCCTTTTCCCAATTCAAATACCTTGTTTTCAACCGCATACCTTATTCGTTCTGCTACATCAACTGCTTCAGGCTCTCCCAGCCCGGGACATATGAGAAGAAACTCATCTCCGCCGTACCTCCCTATATAATCTGTATTTCTAATACAGCTGGAAATAACTCTCGCAACCATAGCAAGAACACTATCACCCACAACATGTCCATACGTATCATTTACTGATTTGAAATTATCTATGTCAATCATTGTTACACTGAAACCTAAATTGCTATCTTTATATTTATCAAAAATAATTTCACCAAGCCTTATAATCTCAAATTTAGATAAAAAACTGGTCAGATTGTCATAGGTAGCTAAGTCTTCTATTTTTTTATATGAAATAGCATTCTCTATAGCTATTGCGGAATAATTTGCGAGTATTTTAAGCGTGTGCAAATCATTTCTGTCATACGCGTTATGTTCCTTGCTTTGAGCAGTCATCACGCCTACAACTTTATCGTTAATAATCATTGGTGTATATATGAGAGAATTCATATACGACTTCCCGTTTTCATATGTTTTTCCAACATCTATAGGTTCATTATTAATATACTGATTGTACTCTTTATCTAAATTTCCTATTATAATATCTTTCTTATTTTTTACACAATAATATCCAAAAAAATTATATGCAGATTCCTTGTAGCTCACAACTTCCTTAATTTCAAATCCTTCGCCAGCAAAATAATATGTAGCTTTATCCTTTTCATTATCATATACAACTATGCCAAAGTAGTCAGCCTCAAGCAACTTATTTATTTCTTCATTAATTATGTCAACTATTGATTTAATATTTAAATTAGAAATTATCTTTTGGCCTATTGTAGACAAAAGTTCTGTCTTTCCATAAAGTGATTTATACTGATCTGCTTCTCTCTTGGTATGTTTAAAATTCATTTTTGCCATTAACTGATTCTGTTCATAATCGTACATCTTATCATCAACCAATATATAATTCTCCAAGCATTCCAATGCTTTATCCAACATTCCGGATTCCTTGTATATTCCGTAAAGAATATTGTAGGATTCTCTCAGAAGTACATTAAGTTCCTTAGAACGGCATATTTCTATTACCTCGTTCAAAAGATATATCGCCTTCTGCTTCCTTCCCACCAGTACATTCAGCTTTGACCATTCAACCATTGAGCTGTATTTTTCATAAACAAAATTATTATCTACAGCGAAATCATATGATTTCTTGAATGACTTTTCTGCCATATCATATAAATTAAGTTTCACGTATGCCATTGCCGTTAACTTATATAT
The DNA here is from genome assembly GCF_052059825.1 of Sedimentibacter sp. LTW-03. Lineage (GTDB taxonomy): Bacteria > Bacillota > Clostridia > Tissierellales > Sedimentibacteraceae > Sedimentibacter. Next base: position 3,567,953 of record NZ_CP197180.1, on the reverse strand, counting down.
TTCGCACATATCAGTAATTAATTTAATATCGCTCTCTATTTTCAGAGATTTTTCTATATATGAAAGGGCCTTGCTTGATTCTCCGATATTGATTTCTATCTCGGCCATGGCTAGATTACACGAAATTTGGTGAGTGCTGCTCAATTCATAATCCATTATCTCAAGACTGTGAAAAATTTCCCTGCCTTTTTCGAAATATTTCATCTCAATGTAATTTATGCCTGTGTTTATAAGAAGTATCACCAGTGCGTCCTTGTTATCCATTTCTTCACAAAGTGAAATACCTTTAAGTCCCCATTCATTTGCAAGTTTAAATTGACCAATTTGACAGTAAACGTTTGTCAGCCCATTGCAAGCATATATCAAACCGTCTTTATTTTTTATCCTTTCAAATACATCATATGAAGTCAAAAAACATTCTGTAGACTTATTATAATTGGATTTGTCAAAATTATACCAGCCTAAAAAATAATAAGCCCATGCATTTACACTATTAAGATTATGTTCTTTCGAAAATTTAAGCAACCCTTCAATTATTTCCTTCATGAAATAATTATTATGTCTTGCAGATAAAAGGTTGCGAAAAAAGTCAATATTATTCTCATTTTCTTTGAGTTTATTCAGTTCATCTTCATACTTTCGCCGAAAGTTCATACTTCCACTCCTAGCACATCAATGAGCAATATGTATTTATATGTATATATATGATATAATGATTTTATCATAATGTCAAACGAAACGATATTACTAATCAAAAATTTATAAGAAAAAAACAGCCCTGAAGATTTACTGCAGGGCTATTAATTGCTTTTTATTATGCATTCATTCCATGAGTATTTTGATAGCTTTGTACATACTCTTCAAGCTCTCTAGGTGATTTTTTATACTTCATAGGTTTTACATATTGCTCAGAAGTAGGATCTTCTTCCAATGTCATTATTGTAATTCCCAAGAATGCAAATGTAACTGATATAATCGGACTTAAAATATTAAAGAATGCGTATGGAATATAACTTATCGTAGGCACGCCAAGGAATGTTGACATTGTTGCGCCGCATGTATTCCACGGAATAAGAGCCGATGTAACCGTACCTGAATCTTCAAGTATACGAGATAGGTTTCTCGGAGACAACCCTCTTTCCCTATAAGTATTTCTATACATTTTACCAGGAAGAGCTATAGCTAAGTACTGGTCCCCGCAAAGGAAGTTTACAAACAAACACGTAATTGCAGTAACAAGAACCAGTGAACCGGTACTTTTTGCAAGAAGCAGCAGCTTGTTTGCTATTGCAGCCATCATGCCTGATTTTTCTAGTATTCCACCGAATGTCAGCGCACACATAATTAACGAAATAGTCCACATCATGTTCTGCATACCGCCGTTTGTCAAAAGTTCGTCAACAACAGCATGGCCTGTTTCAGAAACTGTTCCATAGCCTGCTATATCTAAAATGTAACCTAAGTCTCCGCCTTGGAACGCAGTACAGATTGCACCCAAAACACATCCGATTATAAGTCCAGGAAGTGCCGGAACCCTCATAGCAACAAGAACAATAACTATAACAGGAACAAGCAGCAACAGCGGATTAATGATGTATACTTCAGATATTGCATTCAGTATACCGTTGATTTCAGTTGTATCAAGAACTGCACCTCTGTACTGAAGTCCTATAAATATAAAAATTACTAAAGTTATTGCGTATGATACCGATGTTGTGTAAAGCATATGCTTAATGTGGTCAAATAGCTCAGCACCTGCCATTCCAGGGGCAAGATTCGTAGTATCGGATAACGGCGAAATTTTATCGCCAAAATATGCTCCGGATATTATCGCACCCGCTGCTAAAGGGACTGAAATACCAAGTCCTTGCGCAACACCTATAAGAGCAACACCAACCGTTCCGGCTGTTGTCCACGAGCTTCCTGTAGCCAGAGAAACAACACTGCAGAGCAATACTGATGCCGCCAGGAAAAACGTCGGAGACAATATCTGCAGCCCGTAATAAATCATTGTAGGTACAATACCTCCTCCTATCCACGTACCGATAAGAACACCTATTATTGCAAGTATTAAAATTGCCTGCATTGTTCCACTTATTGAATTAACAATGCCTTCTTCAATCTCTTTCCAAGTAAAACCAAGTCCATATACTGCTATCAGCGTTGCTATAGCAGAGCCCATTACAAGCGGAATATGAACGTCTGCGCCATACTTAAAGATGCCCACCCCAATTAGTGCCACTGTTATGACTACCGGTATGATAGAAATTCCTAAAGTCGCTTCCTTCTTTTGTTTTGGAACTTTACTCATAGTTATCCTCCAATATTATTTGTTTGTGTGCAGCATGTATTAATATAAGGATGATAAATGATAACCCCACAAATCTAAGACAAACCCTAAAAAAACCCATTACTAACCTTATACTCTCTACAATACACACCTTTTTGCATAAAACGCTTTCACAACATACAATTTTTATGCGTGAATTCGATTTCCTGCATTATAATAGTAGCACATGAACAGGCATTTGTAAACAGAAATTTGTTAACTAATTGTTACTTATTAGCTAATTTTATAATTTTTCAATGTATAATACAAATTATTACAAGAAAAAACCAGGGCTGGAGGCTCTGGTTTCCAAAAATTAATATTTATTAAAAAATGTTATTTTTATACTCTATATATAAGGCTCGTATTTCAGTCATTTTTTCATTCATTTGTTTCTGAAGATCTGAAGAGGAATCATAATCGCCCTCGTTCAATGCATTCTTTATCTTAGTAAAAATACACTTTTTCGACATACTATCCTTCATAAGCTTTGTTTTTAAATAAACTATTCTTTCCCAGTTTACAACATCAAGGTCAGTTGCATGGTCGTGTTCGTTATGAAGCTTTACAAATGTTTTTAAGAGCATTATATTATCGTGAATTATTCTACCTCTAAGCTCATTTTTCCACTTCTGGAGAGTAGACTCTTTAAATGAATTAATTAACTCATCTGTAAATACATCTCCTGATTTCAATACCTGCTCTTTGAGACTGTTTGATTTAAAACCGCTTAAATTCTCCCATACTGTAGCAGGAGCAGTTCCATAAAGCTTGTTGCGTTCTTCTTCTGTGTACTTTTCAAATACGTCTTTTTCGCTCCTATACTCTCTGAATTTTTCGAGGTATACCGCATCTTCTCCGTATTTTTTGGAAATTTCTTTTTCCAGTTCTTCGCAGCTTAATCCTGCATCTGTAACTTTAATTATTCCGTCCAGCATAGCTTGATAAGCTGCAGCAATTACAAGATACGTATTGGTATATGGATTCGGCGAACGCAGTTCAAATCTTATAGCTCCAGGATTGTTTATATCTCTTATGACACCAACGAGTACGGATCTGTTTCTTGACGGTTGCTCTTTAGTTCCGCCTAATGAGGTTACTATGCACACAGGCGCTTCAAATCCAGGTTTCAACCTGTTAAAAGCATCATTTGTAGCAGTTACTATAGGATTGATTACTTCATAATTTTTCAATACACCCATTAATGAACCGTAGCCTATTTCGCTCAGATAATCTTTTCTGATATCCTTCGGTGCAAACAGGTTTATTCTTTTCCCGCTCTTTAGCTTAACCGCAACACCAAGGTGCGTATGCTCCCCGTTTCCGGCAACGCCTTCTATGGGTTTTGCCTTAAACAAAACTTCTAAACCATGGTGTCTGAATTGATCTTCAATCAACTCTCTTATAAATATTTCATTGTCAGCAGTCTGCAGAGATTCCGAAAATCTCCAATCTATTTCCAGCTGCTCCATAACATGGGTAATTCTTCCCTTTGCATCAATCCTGTTTGGAATTCCACCCACTTCTTTATGAGCCATTTCAGGTTTTAAATCGTAGCGCTCAAGCATTTCCATTATTTTTTCAATCACTGTCCTCACAGTGCCCATGGTTCTTTTCCAGTATTGTTCTTTCAGCACCTGTGATGTATGAAGCTCTTCAAAATCAGCGCTTTGCTCAGGCGTCTTAACCCACATTTCAAGCTCAGTGGCTGACGTCAAAAGCACATCTTCGATATCTTCATATTCAAATCCAAAACTTTCGGGAATTCTTGAATTTTTCTTTAATACTTCCAATATTTGAGTTTTAAAATAATTTGTTGCTCTTTTCAAAATTGATCTGGAGCAAACCTGTTTTCCGCCGTGTATTATAAAAGAAGGAATCTTTAAAGTCCCTACCGGAAGCCCGTTTTCATCATTGTAATGTTCATAATTGTAATCAACAAACCAGTTACAGTCCAAGTCAGGCAGTATGTCAACTCTTGCATCATTTAAATCTGCGATACCCTGAAGCTCAACGCTTGATCCGTCTGTCTGAATTCCAAATTTCAGCATTTCCTTCATATCTTTTATGAAAAGCTTAACAGGTATTTTCTCATCTGTTCCGTTGCCGCCTATATCAACGCCCATAAACGACACAAACTGTATTTCCGGATGCTCTTCAAGTACTTTTGTGAGTTCCGGTATTTCATGATTTTCGGGCTTAATTATATAAATCATAAAAATATATTTCCTCCTTGTTTTTTATAAGGTATTTTAGCACACGAAATTTCATAATGCAACAAAATTGTATGTTATATATACGAAATATTTATCTTTTTTATATAGTAAAGTTCGTGTTATTGCTTTTTACCTACATATGTTTATCAACTCGCAGGGCTCATATATCAAGTATTCCGGCTTATGTTTTTTCAAACTTTCCACAGTATTGTAACCCCACGCTACTGACGCTATATCTATCCCCGTATTTTTTGCAGCATGTATATCCCTTATTTCATCTCCCACATAAAGAACGTCTTTCAAATCCAATTTTTCTTTTTTTATTACTTTTTTCAACTTAGATTCTTTTCCGAACATGGATGAACTTGCAATGAAATCAAAAATATCCGCATTTTGTTCTTCTAAAAACATCTGAACGTTTGTCTTTGAATTAGTGGTAATAATTGCCGTACTTATTCCCATAGACTTTAGTACTGAAACTGTATTGAATATATCGTGCTTGCATGGTTTAATGTTCCTTATGTCGTGTTTTAAAAGTTTTTTCCCTCTTTTAAGAATAAAAGGCAGGTATCTTTTCTTAAGCTCCACATAAGCCATCAATTCTCTTGCGCTCATTTTCTTGATATGCCCTAATTCATCTATGGTAATATTTCGCAAATTATATTTTTCCGCCAGCTTCTGATATATAACAAAATTAACTTCTTCAGTATCTGCCAACGTTCCATCGAAATCAAATAATACATATTTATATTTCACCATAATCCATCCTTAATCTAATTTATCCATAAATAATAGCATAATACAAGTACTTGTTCAACTATATTATATTTTATCTATCCAGTCAATTTTTAATTTATAAATTTTTTTGCAATTTTAAAAAACTCCTTGTTAAGGAGTTTTTATGTTACAATGATTTCATAATTTTACTGCATCCGTTTTTTATAAAGCTCATATATTCCTGTTCTTCAATCAGATTTGGGTAAGTAACCTCAGGTACATGCTCGTTTAAAAATTCTATTATCTTTTCTTTAGAATTTTTGATACTAATACTGCCGAGCTCCTTTAAATTTATATTACTGTTAAATTCAACTATTTCTTTAATATACTTTTCAAAGAAGTTATTTATAGCTTTATTATCATAATATCTCAAAATTGTTCCTACTGCCGCACCCAGTTCATCATCACTCAAATCCACACTGTTGTGAAGAGTGAGCTTGCTTGCATTAAATTTATAGTATTCATCAAACCACAAGTGACAGTAGTATCCCAATATGAATGACTTCTGAACATTATTAAGTTTATTTAGATTAAACTTTTCATAAAATTCTCGAACGTCTATATTGCCATCCTCATCAAATGTATGCATCTCCTCAAAATCATCTTCGGTGATTGTGTCCGGCGACATCATACCTATGATAAAGCTGGGAACATGAATACCTGCTTTAAAATTTTCTATAAACAATTTACCAAAGTGCATGTTGGTACTTATTGGCGGCATTTGTATTTTTAACTCCTTTTAAAATATTCTCGTATATTATACCAAAATAATAAAAGTTTGTACAGTAATATTTATGATAATGCGATCTCAGGAGGTTCTGTGGTTTCTCCGGTTTTTGGATTAACAAATGCAAGCCAGTAACCATGTTTGTCATAATTATCCTTATTGCTGTATGACCAATTTTTGAAACCCGTCACCCCTTTGTAAGGCTGTTCTTCCTTGGAAAATTCGCCAGGAATTCCATATACAAACTTGATAACATCACCTTTTTCTTTATATACACCAAAAATATAATGCCCGTATTTTTTCATGAGACTGCTGCACGTGGTTACACGATTTGACATTGGATATGGATAGTACGAGCTGACTATTTGATTATAATACGGCAGGAATCCATTTTTAATTCCCGATTCATCATATGGTATGTACCACCAATAAAAGCTCTTTATTTTTACAGATAACGGCTCGACCTGTTTATACTCTTTTAAAATATTATATAGGCTCTCGTCAAATTTATTTCTGTACTTCCTCGACTGTGCTTCTGCCGGAATGTCTTTTTCTTTCTTACTATTTTCATCTATATTGATAGCAGAATTTACGGTTGTCTTTTTCATATTGTCTTTTTTACGTGAAGCTTCTTCTATTTTTGATTGCTCTCCATCAACTTTATCTGATTTTTCTATTATTTCTTTGGTTTCTTCTGTTTTGTGCGAAGCCTCTTCTATTTTTGATTGCTCTTCATCAAATTTATCTGGTTTTTCTATTATTTCTTTGGTTTCTTCTGTTTTCTGTTTTTCCGTCAATTCGTTTTGTTTTTTTCTGTCGTCTGTTTTGTTTGCAACGTCAGGAACTTCTACTTTCTCATTTGCAGTTTTATTGGAAAGTTTATCTTCATCCGCTTTTTCAGAAATCGATTTGCTTTCTTCTACGGTATCTCCCTCAATAACAATATCATCTTCATCCAGTTCTAGTTTTTTTATATGCTCGACAGATGTTGCATTAAACAAGTTTGTGTACATAGATATTTTTTTGTCCTTTACTACAGCACAAACATTGTAATCTTCAATTGCATTGTTATTTCCAAATGTCAACAGCTTTTTGAGCATACCTTTTTTGTTATTAATTTCGCCAAGTTTTATTTTGTTATCCCTATCCTTATACAAATATACTTCGCTGCTTGTTTTTGCATCACCTAAATTTTCCACAGATACAATTATATTTCCCCTTATGCCCCTTATGTCAAGGCGAACATAACCCCTTGATCTGTCCTTCTTATTTATCTGTTCAAAAAACTTCATTACTCTATAGTTTTTATTATTCATGAATTCCCTCCTACAAAATACCTGTTACAAAAATATATGCTAAAATTTCTGTAACATTACTTTTTTATGGCAAGCTTTGATTATATTAGTTTTGAAATGTCATATAATGAGCTTAGCACAAGCCAATTTTGAGGGAAATATCTCATGATATTCCAGTACCCTACTCCTTCAAAGCCATAATCCGAAAAAATATCCAGCTTGGATTCTATGCTTCTGGCATCTTCAAACCACACCTGATGCTGGTTCCCCTGATCATCGTAGTAAATAAAGTATGGAGCTTGAGATACTTCATTGTATTCTATGGGCGCCCCAACTTCATCAGCCAGCTCTACCGCCTGTACGTTTGAAATAGAATTCGCTTTTGAAACTCCCTGAACATAAGGCAGTTCAAAATCATAACCATAATTAGGAATTCCCATGTAAATTTTATCTCTTGGTATTTCAGTTACAGCATAATCTAAAACTTCTTTTACCTTGTTAACAGGTGAAACCGCCATTGCAGGCCCGTAAGTGTACCCCCATTCATATGTCATAAGCAGAGCTCTGTTGGATGCATCACCAAGGGCATGATAGTCATGAGCTTCATACAACAACCCTGGCTGGTCAGCTGAAGTTTTAGGTGCAAGCGCCGTCAATACAGTAAATCCTTCCTCATTTAATCTGTCAGTCATTTTTTGAACAAATGCAACGAATTTATCTCTGTCTTCCGGCAATACATATTCAAAATCTATATCAAGCCCGTAATATCCTTTTTCCTTCATTGTATTTACTACATTTTCTATAAGGTTGTTCTGTATATTTTCGTCATTTAGTAATCTATGTGCAAGCTCATTACTGAATTTTCCTTCTTCTGTCAGTGTTGAAATCAACATCAGCGGCGCAACTCCAAAATCTCTCGCTATCCTTATAAGCTCTTCATCATCTATATCTATTAGATTTCCTTCAGGCGTTATGCCGTAAGTGAAAAGCGTTAAATACGTTAAATACGGAAGAGTTTTCATAAGAACTGTTCTGTCAATGTTGGGATATGCATATCCTATGACATGAATAGGCCCTCTCTTTTCCTGATCAAGACTTATTATTATCTGTTCCCCCGGAAATATATCATCGGCATACATAATCTGAGGATTGTACTGCAATAAATTTATAACCGATATGCCATATCTTTGAGCAATATTTTCTAAGGTATCTCCCGGCTGCACCGTATGAACCTGGTCAGGAACGAGTATTACTATTGTCTGCCCTACCACCAGCTCATTAGGATTGGCAAGTTCATTGTAAGCAATTATTTGTTGAGGCGTAGTGTTGTATTGTTCTGCAATACTATATATGGTATCACCTGGCTTTACTACATGAATTATCATAATTTCTCCCCTTTCTTTTCTTTCATTAGTATATGCACAAAAAAAACAATTGTTAAAATTTCAGCATCATTGGCAAACACAAAATAATCTTAATATCTTTCATATTGATAGTAAGAATACTTTACTTTGTAATCCTAGTTTTATTTAGAGAAAAGAATTTATTGGTAAAAAAATGACATGTGCAATGATTTCTCATCACACATGCCTTATATAGATCCTATTTAGGAGGATAGGCTTATTAAACGCTGAATAAAAGCTCTCCGTAGGTTGGGAATGGCCAGTATTTTTTTGCAGTATTTGTCTCAAGTTCATCCACAATCACTCTCACTTCCTGCATAGCTGCAAATATGTGCCTCCTGGTGAAGTCTGCGCATTCATTCGAATTATCCAGATTTTTAATATCTATAAGCTTATTTTCAAGCAATTCTATCTTATTGTACAGCGAACGCATCAGCAAAGATAATTTTAGCACCAGAGCTTTTTCTGTTTCGCAATCTACATCTATTAAAAATACTTTTTTAGAGTTTGCAGTATCGCTCAATTCCTTAATATATAAATTAACTGCCGGTATTATATATTTCTTTACTATATCTATTAATGTAAGAGCCTCAATACATATTTCCTTACAATATTCGTCAAGCACTATCTCAGTTCTTGAATATATCTCCTTCTTTGATAGTATTTTAAATTTCTCAAACAATTTAACATTTTTATCTGATGTAAAATACGGCAGGCTTTCAGGTGTTGATTTCAGATTGAGCAGCCCTCTTTTTTTCGCTTCCTCAACCCATTCATCCGTATAGTTGTTTCCGTTAAATATAATCCTCTTATGTGCCTTTATGGTATTCTTCAAAAGAATATTTAACGCTTCATTAAAATCATCCGCCTTTTCAAGAACATCAGCAAACTGAGACAATACCTCTGCAACTATAGTATTCAAAACCATATTTGGTCCTGCTATAGAAAGTTTCGATCCTACCATTCTAAATTCAAATTTGTTCCCTGTGAAGGCAAAAGGAGATGTTCTGTTTCGATCTGTGGTATCCATAGGAAATACCGGTATCGCATCCACACCTACAGCCATTTCCCTTTTGTATTCCTTATCATATACCACACCGCCTTCTATTGATTCGAGCACTGAAGTCAGTTCATCTCCTAAAAATATAGATATAATTGCCGGAGGAGCTTCATTTCCGCCAAGCCTGTGATCATTTCCGGCAGTGGAAACAGATACTTTAAGCAAGTCCTGATAATCATCTACTGCTTTGATAACAGAGCACAGGAATAGTAAAAACCTTGCATTCTCTCTCGGTGAGTTTCCCGGCTCAAGCAAATTTATGCCTTCATTTGTGGAAACAGACCAGTTATTGTGCTTACCGCTTCCGTTTATGCCGGCAAAGGGTTTTTCATGCAAAAGACATGTAAGTCCGTGTTTCGAAGCAATCTTCTTCATTAATTCCATAGTCATCTGATTATGGTCGCACGCAATATTTGTATTCGTAAATATTGGAGCAAGCTCATGCTGCGCAGGTGCAACCTCATTGTGCTCTGTTTTGGCCAATATCCCCAACTTCCACAATTCTTCATTCAAATCCTTCATATACTCCGCTACTCTAGGTCTTATTGTTCCAAAATAGTGGTCTTCCAATTCCTGCCCTTTTGGCGGTTTTGCCCCAAACAATGTCCTTCCTGTATAAACTAAATCTCTTCTTTTGTTGAATAATTCCGTATCAATTAAAAAATATTCCTGCTCAGGCCCGACTGTTGTAATGATTCTCTTTGTATCCTTGTCTCCGAATAATCTCAGTATTCTGAGCGCCTGAACATTTAATGCTTCCATTGACCTTAGCAGCGGCGTTTTTTTATCAAGAACTTCCCCTCCATATGAACAAAATGCTGTTGGAATGCATAACACCGAATCTTTAATAAACGCAAATGAAGTTGGGTCCCAAGCAGTATATCCCCTTGCTTCAAATGTTGAACGAAGTCCTCCAGACGGAAAACTGGATGCATCCGGCTCGCCTTTTATCAGCTCTTTTCCTGAAAACTCCATTATTACCTTTCCGTCAGACGTTGCGGAAATAAAACTGTCGTGTTTTTCTGCAGTAATTCCTGTCATTGGCTGGAACCAGTGTGTAAAATGGGTAGCTCCTTTCTCTACGGCCCAGTCTTTCATTGCGTTTGCCACAACATTTGCAACATTTAAGTCCAGGCTGCTGCCATTCTGAATTGTTTCTTTGAGTGCTTTATATATTTCCTTCGGTAATCTTTCCTTCATTACTTCATCATTAAATACCATACTTCCAAAAATCTCTGATATATAGCTCATAATTTCCTCCCGAAAAGCAAAAAGACGCCGTAGGAATAGTCCTACAGCGCCTTTGCTGTTTTATTATGTATGCATTATATACATCCCTAAAATATTTGTCAATAACTTTTCAAAAAAATATTAATATATTTATAAAAAAGTTAATATCTGTAATAAAAATTCCTACACTACTCTAATAATTGCATCTAAATATATAAAAAAAACTTGACATTTAATATCAATTAGATTATAATTCCAACAATACAAATATCCGCCGCAGGCGAACCTTGTATTTGATATGAAGATGAACAAAGGCGTTCATTATAACCATTAGTTATAATGCGCCTTTTTTTATACTCAGGAGGGACATTATGAAAAAAGAAGGCCAGATCAGAATCCCTTCCGGTTGTGCTATATCCGGAATATTCTCTAAAGACAACAGAAAAATTAATGGCGAAACAATTATTAAATCAATTTCTACTATGCATGATCGTTCCAACGGACTTGGAGGCGGATTCGCCGGATACGGAATTTATCCTCAGTACAAGGAACTTTATGCTTTTCATGTCTTTTATGAAAATATAGCATCAAAAAAAGAATGTGAGGACTTTCTCGAAAATCACTTTGATATAGAAAACCTCTCTAAAATACCTATAAGAAAAACTTCTTCCATAACCGATGAACCGCTTATATGGCGGTATTTCTTATATCCAAGGCACTCTAAATTAGCGGACTCTCAGTTGGATGAAAAAGAATTTACCGCACGCTGTGTAATAAGGATTAATTCCGACATTAACGGAGCTTATGTGTTTTCCAGCGGAAAAAACATGGGTGTTTTCAAGGCTGTTGGCTTTCCTGAAGATGTAGGATATTTCTACAGGCTTGAAGAATATGATGGCTACTGCTGGACTTCACACGGCAGATATCCAACAAACACTCCCGGTTGGTGGGGAGGAGCACATCCTTTTGCACTGCTTGATTTTTCTGTTGTTCACAACGGAGAAATTTCATCATACGACACAAACCGAAGGTTTATGGAGATGTTTGGTTATAAATGCACTCTGTTAACCGACACAGAAGTAATCACATATATAATCGACTATCTTGTCAGAAACCAGGGCCTTACGCTAACTGAAACGGCAAATGTTATAGCTGCGCCATTCTGGTCAACAATAGAAATGAAAAACTCGAATGAAAAAGCTAAGCTGAAATATTTGAGAAATGCATTCAGCAGCCTTTTGATTACCGGACCATTTTCAATACTTCTCGGATTTGAAAACGGCATTATGGCGCTTAATGACAGACTCAAACTTCGCTCAATGGTAGTAGCAGAAAAAAATGATATGTTTTATGCAGCCAGCGAAGAATGTGCTATAAGAATCATTGAGCAAAATCCAGATAAAATTTGGTCGCCTGCAGGCGGAGAGCCTGTTATTGCAACGTTAAAGGAAGGTGCATCAAAATGAAAACAAATTTATTCTACCCTGATTATGAAATCATAAGAGATGATAACAAATGCATAAGCTGTAAAATCTGCATAAACCAGTGTTCAAATGATGTGCACGTATATAACGAAAAACTAAATAAAATAACCGCTGACAACAGAAAATGCGTAAACTGTCACAGATGTGTCGCCACGTGTCCTGTCACAGCATTAAAAATAGTGAAAACTGATCATGCGTTCAAAATTAACAACAACTGGAACGAAACTGCAATTGAAGAAATATATAAGCAAGCTGAAAGCGGTGGTGTACTGTTATCTTCTATGGGAACTCCGAGCAAATACCCTGTTTATTGGGATAAGATCTTAATAAATGCTTCACAAGTAACAAATCCTTCAATAGATTCACTTAGAGAACCGATGGAAACAAAAGTTTTTCTTGGTAAAAAACCGGATAAAATATTGAGAGATAAAAACGGAAACATAAAAACAGATATGGAACCTCAGCTTGAACTTTCTGTTCCCATACTATTTAGTGCAATGTCCTACGGTTCCATAAGCTACAATGCCCATGAATGTCTTGCAAGGGCATCTGAAAAATTAGGAATACTTTATAACACAGGCGAAGGAGGTCTTCATAAAAATCTATACAAATACGGCGGCAATACAATTGTGCAGGTTGCCTCCGGGCGTTTTGGAGTTCATAAAGAATACCTTGAAATCGGAGCCGCCATAGAAATTAAAATGGGTCAGGGAGCAAAACCCGGTATAGGCGGACATCTGCCCGGTTCCAAAATAGTGGGTGATATTTCAAATACAAGAATGATACCGGAAGGAAATGCCGCCATATCGCCAGCGCCGCACCATGACATTTATTCTATAGAAGATTTAAGACAATTAATCTATTCTTTAAAGGAAGCAACTGATTATAAAAAACCAATTATAGTAAAGGTAGCTGCAGTTCACAACATATCTGCTATTGCAAGCGGTATCGCCCGCTCAGGTGCAGATATTATTGCAATAGACGGCTTCAGGGGAGGAACGGGAGCTGCCCCCACAAGAATAAGGGATAATGTGGGGATACCAATTGAACTTGCACTGGCATGCGTGGATCAGAGACTCAGAGAGGAAGGAATACGCGGAAATATTTCAATTTTGGCAAGCGGAAGCATTCGAAACAGCTCTGATATTGTAAAGGCAATTGCCCTTGGAGCAGATGCTGTATATGCAGCCACAGCTCCTATGATAGCAATGGGGTGCCACGTATGCAGAAGCTGTCATTTAGGAAACTGTAACTGGGGTATAGCCACACAGAACCCGGAGCTTGTTAAAAGACTTGATATAGATGAAGGCAGTCAAAGACTTTATAATTTAATTTCTGCATGGAAAAGTGAAATAAAAGAAATGATGGGCGGAATGGGAATAAATTCAATTGAAGCCCTCAAGGGCAACCGCCTTATGCTAAGAGGAATAGGTTTAAACGAAAAAGAATTAGAAATATTAGGAATAAAACACGCCGGAGAATAAAGGAGACCAACTATGATTATTAATGCTGAAAAACTCAATTTTAAGGATTTAAACAATATCATAAAGCATTCAGATGACAAGACTATTAATATAACGGACTGTATAGGTCAAAGATACATTGCAAGCGGCTTATCCGAAAAAAATATTTTTATAAAAGGAACTCCGGGAAATGCACTTGGTTCATACTTGAACGGTTCTAATATAACCGTACTTGCAAATGTTCAGGATGCTGTCGGCGACACAATGAACGAAGGTAAAATATATGTTCACGGTTCAAGCGGAGATGCCGCAGGGTATGCCATGAGAGGAGGTAAAATATTTATAAAAGGCAATGCAGGCTACAGAACCGGCATTCATATGAAATCATACCGTGATAAGCTGCCTGTCATTGTAATAGGAGGATCAGCAGGCAGCTTTCTCGGTGAATATCAAGCAGGTGGAATTATTATTGTTCTCGGCATTAATTCCGATTATGACCCTCCGGTTGGATATTTTTGCGCTGCCGGAATGTACGGAGGAAAAATATACTTGAGATGCAATAACCCTCCCAAGGATATTCCATCTCAAATCAACGCACACATTGCAGATAAGAATGACCTTAGAGAAATAGAAAGCTATATCGATGAATTCTGCGTTGAGTTTAATTTTAATAAAGATAAAATTTTTTCTCATAACTTTTATGTGCTTACTCCAAATGCTCAAAATCAATATAAACAGCTTTATATCGACAATTAAATATTGTATAATAATAAAAAGTTATTCGGAGGTGAACCAATGAAATATACAATGGATGAGGTCTTACAATTTATTGATGACAATGATGTTAAATTTGTTCGATTGTCTTTTTGCGATATATTTGGAACTGTAAAGAATATATCTATATTATCTGAAGAACTGCCGAGAGCATTTGAAAGCGGAATTTCATTTGATGCTTCTTCCATAAGAGGCTTTCTGAATGTGGAGGAATCTGATCTTTTTCTGTATCCAGATCCTTCAACATTGTCTATATTGCCTTGGAGGCCGCAACAGGGAAGAGTAGTCAGGTTTTACTGCAACATAAAATATCAGGACGGAACACCTTTTGAAGGCGACGGAAGAGAAATACTTCAAAGAGCTGTTGATGTTGCGAAGAAACAAGGATATCGTGTAGAAATAGGACCGGAATGTGAATTTTATTTATTTGAAGAAGATGAAAAGGGATACCCCACAAAAATACCTCATGATAATGCGGCATATTTTGATCTTGCTCCTCTTGACAAAGGTGAAAATGTTCGAAGAGACATAAGTCTGACTTTAGAGCAGATGGGAATACACCCTGAATGTTCTCATCACGAGCAGGGCCCTGGACAAAATGAAATTGATTTTAAATACAGCGATGCCATGTCTGCGGCAGACAATCTCGTAACATTCAAATCGGTGGTTAAGACAATAGCGCATCTAAACGGGCTGTACGCATCCTTCATGCCCAAGCCGCTTAAAAATTACAGTGGAAGCGGCCTTCATATTAATATTTCATTGCTTAAAAATAACAATAATTTGTTTGACAATTTATTTGATGATGGACAAAACATTATGTCCGATGAGGCAGAAAGCTTTATAGCCGGTATTTTGAATAGGATAAGAGAAATCACCGCATTTTTGAACCCTCTCACTAATTCCTACAGCCGTTTGGGAAGCTATTCTGCACCGAGATTTGTAACATGGTCATATCAGAACAGGTCACAGCTTATAAGAATACCGGCAGCAGACGGCATATATTCGAGAATGGAACTTCGTTCATCAGATCCCAGCTGCAACCCTTACTATGCATTTTCCCTGCTGATATATGCGGGACTGGAAGGAATCAATGAAAATATGAAACTAAAACCTCCGTCAAACATTAATTTGTTTGAGGCGGGTGACGAAACGCTGAAAAACTATGAAACAATTCCGGAATCTTTGGAGAAAGCAATAGAATGTGCAATGAACAGCCAGTTTATCGCAAGATGTATACCTAAAAGAACTCTCGGGAAATATATTGCTGCAAAATTAGAAGAGTGCAAGCAGCATGAAATGGCAGAAAACAAAGATGATTTCGAGCATGTTACTTATTTTTATAAAATATGACGCCGGAAATAAAGATGCACCTGACTTTGCTTAAATAATACGAGAGGTGGTGATTTCATGGATAGTGCACTTATTGTATGCGGCTCTGATAAAGGAATCCAAGTCATATCAAAGCTGATGAATGACAATGCAAAAACACAGACATCTTCTGCTAAAAGCAGCTCCGAGGCAAGGCGTTTAATAAATGATTCAGACTATGACATTATTGTTATTAATGCTCCTCTTCCCGATGAATTCGGTGATAATCTTGCAGTCACTATTACTGAAATCAGTTCATCTGGGGTTATATTGATTGTTAACAACGAAATGGTTGATGATATATCGGCAAAGGTTGAAAATTATGGAGTTCTTATCATTGCAAAACCTATTATAAGACAGGTTTTTACGCAGACTCAGAAATTTGCACTGGCATCTAATAGACGAATAATGGGGCTGAAAAGCGAAAATATTTCCTTACAGCAGAAAATAGAAGAAATACGTATTGTGACAAGAGCCAAGTGTGTGCTCATTCAATATTTAAACATGACAGAAAGCCAGGCACACCGGTATATAGAAAAGCAGGCCATGGACATGAGAACATCCAGACAGGTAATAGCCCAAAATATATTAAAAACATATGAATCATGAACTATTTCAGCATAAAACGAGCTGCCAGTACCAGGACTTGCCAGCCAAAATGATGATACATTACCATACTGCTTTACGTTAAAAAAATTAACCCCAGTAAGTAGTATAGAAAATACTATTACCCACAGTATTGTTGGCGAAGAAGGTTTCCTATATCTGCATATAAAATTATACCGTCTTTATCTATGATAATAATATCTTTATAATTATTCTTATTACGCATGGCGATTTTCCTTTATAACGTTTTCTACTTACTGTATATTATAAAGAATTATAACATCATAAATATTATCCTTCAATATATTAACCGCGGCCATTTTTATAATCCTCAAATAAAAATCAGATGCTGCAGCAAATAAAATTACTGCAGCATCTTACTTTATTTTACACTAAAAAAATCTAGCATCTCCTGTTTCGGCAGCCGCATTTCGGCGGTGGTGGCGGAGGTGGTGGAGGAGGACAGCTGCACCTTCCGAAACCGTATCCGAGCAATAGCCAGGGTATTATTCTACATAGCATATTCATCAATCCTTTTTTTATGCTTACAATATACTATTCTTGTCCTGACAGTAAGTTACAGAAAATCCGACACTCCTTTAAATATTTTTTACACTGCTAAAAAACCCGGTATTACTTGTATTTGTCGTTTATTATCTGTTTAACCAGTTCTTTGGCCAGAACAGCATCTGCCCTGCCCTTAGTTTCTCTCATAATGTATCCCATTATTGCACCTATGGCTTTTTCTTTGCCATCCAAATACTGAATCGCCGCTTTTTCGTTCGATTCAATAGCTTTTTCGCATATACTCCTGAGAGCATCCTCATCTATACCTTCCATATCCTTTTCAGTAATAAATGATTTCGCAGGCTTTCCTGTATCAAGCATTTGCTCCAATACATTTCTGGCCATACTTGAGTTTATCTTTTTCTTTTCTGTTAAAATAACAAGCTCGTTTAAAAATTCAGGAGGAATAGGAATATTGCATTCTTCCTTCTCGGTATCCGTTGAAAGACGCCTGAATATGCTTCCCAACATATAATTAGCCGTTATCTTTTTGTTTTCCACATTATCTGAAGCTTTCTCAAAATATTCAGCTACTTTTTTATATTTAGTTAACAGTTCGGCATCATCCTGTGACAAGCCCATTTCATCAATGAACCGTGCCAGCTTTTCTCCCGGAAGCTCCGGAAGGCTTTCTTTATATTTTTGTATTTCTTCATCCAAAATGGATATGGTAACCAAATCCGGGTCCCTAAAATATCTGTAATCATCAGCATCTTCCTTGCCGCGCATGCTTTCCGTAATATTTAAATCGGAGTTGTATCTCCTTGTTTCCTGTTCTATTTCTCCTCCGCTTTCCAATATGTCAATCTGCCTGTTAAACTCATATTCCATTGCCTTTGAAATAAAGTTCAGTGAATTCATATTTTTAATTTCAGTCCTGGTTCCGAATTTTTCATCACCTTTTTTCCTCACTGAAATATTTACATCGCACCTTAGAGAACCTTCCTGCATTTTTACATCCGACACACCTATATACTTCATTGTGAGTCTGAGCTTTTCTATATATTCAATCGCTTCTTCAATGCTCCTTATGTCAGGCTCCGATACTATTTCTATCAGCGGAACTCCTCCTCTGTTGTAGTCGACGTATACATCTCCACGTTCATGCACAAGCTTACCTGCATCCTCCTCTATATGGATACGGGTAATATTGATGTTTTTTCCTGATGACAATGTTATGAATCCTTGCTCGCAAAGCGGCTTGTCATACTGGGATATCTGATATGCCTTAGGAAGGTCCGGATATACATAATTCTTGCGGTCCATCTTTGAAATTTTTCTTATTTTGCAGTTTGTGGCTAGTCCGGCCTTAACTGCATATTCAACTACTGCCTTGTTCAGCTTCGGAAGTGTCCCCGGTAGCCCTATGCACACAGGGCAGCAATGGGTATTCGGCTCTCCGCCAAACTCTGTTGTACACTGGCAAAATATTTTTGTCTTAGTTGAAAGCTCTACATGAGTTTCAAGTCCTGCAACCATTTCCCAACTCATATTATCTCACCTCCGTTGCAATGTTTATATATTTCTCCGTTCATCTGCTGCTCATACTGATATGCCGCATTTAATATTTTCGCATCCTCAAAGCTGTCAGCTATTAGCTGCATTCCTATTGGAAGCCCCTTATCATCAAAGCCGCATGGTATGGACAATGCCGGCAGGCCGGCTATGTTAGCCGAAACAGTGCAAATATCTGTCAAATATGTTTCAATGGGATCCTTTGACGTAAAATTCAATTCAAATGCAGTCGTAGGAACTGTGGGGGCAAGCAACACATCACATGATTCAAATGCACTTTTGAACGCTCTGATTATTGAGCCCCTTAATTTCTGCGCTTTCTTGTAGTAAGCATCATAATACCCTGCGCTGAGCACATAAGTTCCCAGCATAATACGTCTCTGTACTTCTTTGCCAAAGCCTTCACTTCTCGTTTTGCATATCATGTCGTTAACATCACTGTACAACTCAGACTTATAGCCATAGCGTATTCCGTCATATCTTCCCAAGTTTGATGATGCTTCTGCACATGCTATTATATAGTAAACCGGAAGCACGTTCTTGATTTGCGGCATATTGAAATATACAATTTCAGCTCCTAAATCTTCATATACCTTTATTGCTTTTTCAATAGATTTTTTTATATCTTCTCTTATTCCATCAAAAAATTCCTTTGCTACTCCTATTTTCATGCCCTTTATGCTTCTATCCAATTTGTCGGAAGTCTTTGACCTTGACCCCCTGGATGTTGCATCATTGCTGTCATAAACAGATATTGAATCATAAATACAAGCCGCATCCTCAACACATGAAGCTATGGGGCCTATCTGATCCAGACTTGATGCGTAAGCTATGAGACCATATCTTGAAACAGTTCCGTAGGTAGGCTTTAGTCCCACTAGCCCGCAGAAGCTTGCAGGCTGCCTAACAGAGCCGCCAGTATCAGAACCAAGCCCGTACACTGCAATATTTCCTGCCACAGATGAGGCCGCTCCTCCTGAACTTCCGCCGGCCACGTGCCTCGTATCATGAGGGTTCAGAGCACCCCCGAAGCATGACGTCTCACATGACGAGCCCATGGCAAACTCATCCATGTTTGTTTTCCCCAGCAATACAGCATTTTGGTTTTTTAATATATTCCATACCGTTGCATCATAAATGGGAACATATCCTTTCAAAATGTTGGAGCCGCATGTTGTCTCAATACCATTTGTCGATATATTATCCTTCAACGACATAGGTATTCCTTCCAAAGGCATCAGGCTCTCTCCCCTTGCTATTTTTTCATCAACTTTCTTTGCGGTTTGTAATGCTTCTTCGCCTGTAATCCTTATATAGGCATTCAGAACTTTATTTTCCTCTTCTATTCTGTCTAAGTATTCCGACGTTAACTCAGTGCATGATACCTGCTTTGTTTCAAAAAGCTTTTTTATATGTTTAATTTTACTGAATGTTCTTTCCATGATACCTCCCATCATTTCTGTATTCTTCTGTAATATGAACATTATCTCAGAATTGAGATATCGTATTTATTTGACTTTCCTTCTTTTGATCATGAAATATCCGTTTTCTCCGCCGCTTCTGTTTTTAAGTATTTCCTCCCTATCATAGGAATCAACTACCACATCCTCATGAAATGCGTTGACTATATCATTAATGTCATCGAATTCAACATCTTCATCTTCCACAGCAGAATTAATTGTATCTGCAAAGCCTATTATTTCCGACATATCCTTCGTAATCTGCTCGATTTCATTTTCGTCTACCGACAGCTTTGAAAGTTTTGCGATTTTTAAAATATCTTCTCGAGTAACCATTGTAACCTCCTACCTTATTTTTATGTGAACCTCTCTGAGCTGCTGCTCTGTTACCTCACATGGTGCATTTGTCATCAAATCTTGTGCATTGCTGTTCATAGGAAATGCAATAACCTCTCTTATGTTTTCTTCTCCAGTAAGAAGCATTATTATTCTGTCTATCCCCGGTGCCATGCCTGCATGAGGCGGCGCACCATACTTGAATGCATTAAACAATGCGGTGAATTTAGTCTGTAGATCATTTTCAGTATAGCCTGCTATTTCAAAAGCCTTAATCATTATATCAGTATCGTGATTTCTCACCGCACCCGAGGAAAGTTCAACTCCATTACATACAATATCATACTGATATGCCAAAATGTCAAGAGGGTCTTTCTCCGTAAGCGCTTCAAGTCCTCCCTGCGGCATTGAAAAAGGATTGTGCGTAAAGCTCATGTTTCCTGTTTCTTCATCAATTTCATACATGGGGAAATCGACTATGAAACACATCTCAAATTTATTTTCGTCAATTAATCCCAACCTGCTTGCCAGCTCTGTTCTAATTTGACCTGCCAGCTTCGGAGCATATTCTTTGTCATCTGCAATGAAAAACATTACATCGCCAGGCTTCAAGCCAGCTCTTTCTCTAATAATCATTCTGTCATCGTCAGTTAAAAATTTATCTATTGGCCCTTGATACTTCATTTCATTGTCAACTTTAATATACCCCAAGCCTTTCATTCCTATTTTCATAGCAAAATCCAGCATTTTTTCAAAAAAACTCTTTGACTGGGATGCACAGCCCGGAACATTTATCGCTCTCACCGTTTTTTTCCTGAAAGGAGCAAAGCCCGTTTCCGTGAACAAATCGCTTATATCTATAATTTCAAGAGGATTTCTTAAATCCGGCTTGTCAGTTCCATACTTAAGCATTGCTTCTGAGTACGGTATTCTTGCAAACGGAGGTTTTGAAACTTCTTTGTCAGAAAATTCTTTGAATGTATCATACAAAACTTCCTCTGCAACGTTAAGAACGTCCTCTTGTGTTGCAAATGCCATTTCAAAATCAAGCTGATAAAATTCTCCAGGTGAACGGTCTGCTCTTGCATCCTCATCTCTAAAGCATGGAGCTATTTGAAAATATTTATCAAATCCCGATACCATTAAAAGCTGTTTAAACATTTGAGGTGCCTGAGGCAAAGCATAAAACTTTCCCTGATGCTTTCTGCTTGGTATAATATAATCTCTTGCTCCCTCCGGGGATGAGGCAGTCAATATTGGTGTCTGTATATCCAGAAAACCAAGTTCATTCATTTTATTTCGCAGGTACGAAATAACTTTAGAACGAAAAACAATGTTATTGTGTACTTCTCTGTTTCTTAAATCAAGAAATCTATATTTAAGGCGAAGTTCCTCCTTCGTTTCCTTTGCCAAAGTAATTTCAAACGGAAGCTGTGATCTTATTTTTCCCAAAACTCGTATTACGTCAGCCTCAATCTCCACAGTTCCTGTTTCTATCTTCTCGTTTATTGTATCATCGTCTCTTCTTACTACTTTGCCTGAGACAGAAATTGTGCTTTCCTTGCTTATACCTTCTATAAGAGATTCATCTTCTACAACAATCTGTACCACTCCATAGTGGTCCCTTAAATCAATAAATTTTACTCCTCCGTGATCTCTTACATTTTCAAACCATCCTGCAACTCTTACTTCCTTGCCAATATGGCTTTCTCTTATTTCCCCGCAAGTATGTGTACGGTACTCATTAATTCTTGTCATAACTTTCAATCCTTTCAATATGCTTAATTTTTTCGTATCTTTTGAGTCCAGGCAGACCCGCAAAATCTCTTCGCTTGACATATTACGGGCATACAAAAACTCCTTCATCCCAAAGGGACGAAGGAGTATATCATTCGCGGTACCACCCTAATTAGCATATACTTGCGTACAAGCTCACTCGAAAGACACTAACATGTCTTTGCCGCTTTAACGCTCGGATGCGTTTGAGCCTACTCTTGCATATGCAATTTGGGTCAAAAGCTCAAGGATGTTCTTCATTTAAAACCATTGTGATAGACTCTCACCGACGCTATCTCTCTGTAACCTAAGTTCTAAATTACTCTTCCTGTCATCGCCTGATATTTGTTTTTATTTAATTATATTTATTTTTTTTCATTTGTCAAGAGTTATTGTAAATTTTTTATGTAATTTTTGCTATCAAAAAATATTTTCACTCTTGATTATAAATATTACATATATTGCTATCAGCTTGTTTGAACTACTCCAATAGTCAGTGTTCGTTGAAATTGACATTAAATATATATTTTTTTCTTGGAAATACTGATTCGTCATAATCCATATTTATTACTATTCTTCCCTTTGTTCTTGCATATTCGATTAAATTATCGAGAAAGCTTGTACCTTCCCCGAAAAATATGATATATTTAGATTTATTTATCATGTATTGATTTCGTTTTTTCATACAGTCATCGGTGTAGTGGTATTGCAGAAGAACTTCTCTGTCGCTCTTATTCATAATTGAATAATATTTATTTCTTTGCCCTCCTGTCCAGTTTATAGAATGGTTTTCGTATGGCAATATGCCTTCCAGCGTCAGCTTCGGATATTTTTCTTTCAGCTCTATTACAGCTTCAGCAGCACACTGCTCGAAACCTATATTCATTCCGCTTAAAAAATGTGACACATGTGAATTTTCAACTAAATCGATAATGTTATTTTTAATTTTTGGCTTAATAAGTTCATAGTAAGAAGCCTCTTCTTGCCCAACTATTTTTTTGGAACTGCATCCTCCGATGATACAGCAAGTATCTAGTTTACTAAAATTTTTCAAGTAATGCACCTCATTTCTCAGATAACTTTTAAATACGCTACCAGCGTAATTATATAATTATAGCTTATTTAATACGCTGATAGCAATAGCTAATATATAAAAGAGGTGATTTAATGGAAGAAAATATCACGCTTCAAATTGGCAAACGCCTGCGTAAGCGACGAGAAAAATTGAATATGACCAGAGAAGTATTCGCAGAAAAAGCCGGAATTTCTCCTCAGTTTTTAGCTGAGATAGAAAACGGAAAAAAAGGAATGTCCGTGGCAACACTTTATAAAATATGCAATAACTTTAGGATCTCTGCAGATTATTTATTATTCGGAACAATATCTTCTAAGCCTTTATCAGATGCCACAAAAGAAGCTTCACCGATTCTATCTGAACCTTACCGCTCGTACACAGAAGATATCATGGAAATCGTAAATGATATAATAAATGAATCACAGGGAAACTATAGAAAAAAATAACCATTTAAAATATAACAGATGCTTGTTAAGAGATGCTAGTTTATTTTACAGCCATCATTTTGTAACAATATTTTCATAAAAAGCCGCATATTATTTTTAAAAAATAACATGCGGCTTTTTAATTTTACTTAATCATTTATAGGTAGTTTAATTCTTATTGGTTCATCCAAGAATATTATTGGAGCAAGAGACCTTTGCAAAACAACTTTACCGCTTTGAGGATATTTTACTGTAATTAATGTTTCCATTTGAGAATTGTATGAAGAAGTCCCTTCGCTATCAAGTCTATAAACATTCCCATCTGTATCTTTATAATCACGATTAAACATTTGAAAATTATCATCATTTACTGTTTGGGTTGAAAAAACTAATGTTGCATCATCGGACTTCTTAATAACTTGTTTTAACTCTAACCCTTCAATATTTGGAGTTATTGTTTTATTATCTATATCAACGGTTATAAATTCTTCATCTTTATTTAATAAACGAACTCCCTTAATCAGCAGCTCTTGTTTTTTAGGTGCATCAAAGTAGCTAGATTCAATAAAAATGCGCATCCATGTATTCTCAACATCATTGGTAGAACTAAAGCCGTTGATATTACCTTTTAAAATTTTATAATTATCCTGAACCACTTCTAATTCAAGCCCTTTAATAAAAGCATAATTTTCTTTGGGGAATGAAAAGTTCACTTCTGTTCCTGTAGGGTATACTTTCATATCCTCAGCTATAATATTTTGATCAAGTATTGTATAGCTCTTATTTATTTCATAAGTTTTTGGCTCAACAAAATCTTCTAATTCTATGTGAAAATTAAAGGTTCCCATAGTTTCAAATGAAGAATTTGATTTAGCATCATAGGGTTTTTCCGATATTACATCTTCCTCTGAATCCAATGTATTTTCAATTTTAACTTCTACTTCTAAGTCTATTGATCTTGGCATTTTCCCTTCCGTGAAATGATAATCTTGCATAATAAAGCCAAAATTTTGATCTCTGCCTTCTGATGATAGACCAGAGGCTGAATAGCCGTATCCTTCAACTTCCTCTCCTGTGTCGCTGTTTTTCATACTTTTCAAGAAAATATTAATCCATTGATTTGGTTGTTGTTCAAATTCTTCAGGCATTTGAAAAAATAAAATTAATTTCTTTTCATCAGCTATAGCATATGGCAAAAGCAATCTGTTATTACCATCCCAGGAAACAAGATCTAGTCTTTGTACATATTCATTTTCAATTGCCTTACTTAAACTTTTATCAAACTTAACATATTCAGCAAGCCTGCCGATAACAGGAACATCCGATACTGCATTAGCAAATGCCGGGTTTATATTTATCAAGAAAACAAAAAGTATTGAAGCAGCAAAAGCAGTAATAGAACTTAATATAGTTCTCTTTTTCCTTTTTTCTCTCTTAACACGATTTTCAAATCTTGCCTCTACTCCAGAAAGATTATCTGGATATATAAATAATTTATTTCTTAATTCATCCCATTTTTCATTATTATCCAGCATAATAACTCCTTTCTAATCAGATATCTCAATTTTCAAAATTTCCAATGCTTTTCTTGAGCGTGTAGACACTGTACCATCTGGTATCCTCAATATTTCTGCTGTTTCAGATATTGTAAAGCCTACAAAATATCTTAGTATGATCACTTTTCTTAGGTCTTCCGGCAGATTGTTAACTGCAATTTTTAAATAAATTGAATCTTCTCCCGAATTTTGCGAATCTTCCGGCAGAACATCCACACTTAATTCTCTCTTGCCTTTCCTAATAATTTTTAAGCATTCATTAATCAATATTCTGGTAACCCACGTTTTTAGATATTTGGGTTCTTTCAAATCATGCCTGTGTGCATACCCTTGATACACTGCCTCATCAACTGCATCCAACGATTTAGTTTCATCATGGAGATAACTAAATGCAACCCTATAAAGCATTTCCTTATTTTCTGTTATAAATGAGATATAAGTTTCTTTGTCAATTTTATGATTAAACATTGCACTAATTACCTTCCTTTATACTTATTAGAGTAAGAAACATGACATTTTCATTTCATAAATAAAAAAAATTTTCAAAAGGAATATACGCCCAACAGAAGTTGCAAAGTATGTACAATAAGGTTATTGAATATTGAGCATACAAAATAAACCCGTTATCATAGATACGAGCCTATTTTGCACTTCAATCTATTTAAGCTTATATAAAGTGTACAATTCAAGTTCTAATTATACTGCACTTTGCTAATTCCTTTTCCTCTTCTTATGATTTTTTTGCATATTTTGTCTGTTTCCTCAGCTATAAGATTTATATCTGCCTTTAATTTCCCGTCATACTTCAAAAACTCGCCTTGTACCATTGTACATTTTATGTTTCGGGCATCAGAACTGTATATTATCGATGCAAGAGGATCATATACAGGAAATGTATTTGGAAGATTCAAGTCCCATATAAGCAAATCCGCGTCATAACCTTCCTTGATTTTACCTGTATTGAATCCTAGTGGCCCGTGTCCGTTCATGAGTCTTTTCCATATTTCAGGGATTTTAAATTCAGCAGCATCGCCAAGCATGAGCTTGCCGTTCAAAGCAAACAGCCTTGCTTGCTCCAAAGGGCTTAGAGTATTTGAGCTGGCTGCTCCGTCCGTACCGAACGAATAGTTTAGCTTATTTTTAAGCTTATATATGTTTCCTTCGCCCATGCTGAGCTTCATATAAGTTTTAGGGCAGAATGCAAAAAAAACATTATCATTTAACAGACTGACATCATCATCTGTAGTCCATAATCCGTGAGCGATTATTGCACTGATATCCAAGCCTCCACTTTCGTCAAGAATTTGAATCGGTGTCTTGCCTGTAAGCTTTACGCTGTCCTCCACCTGCTCCTTTGTTTCAGAAGCATGGATGTGTATGCCTACACCAAGTTTTTTTGCACTGTCTATTATTTCTTTAAGTTGCTTGCCGGGACAGGTATATGGAGCGTGAGGCCCAAACCTTAAATTAATTCTTGAATTTTTCCCGTTGTATTTATGTATAAAGCTCTCCGCATCTGACAGCTGTTTTTCGTAATCCTCTGACAATCCAAATATTGTAGGAGCGATGTCCGCTCTTATTCCCATATATTCAGCCGCTCTGTAGACGGATTCCTGAGCAAAGTAATGGTCTGCAAATGCCGTTACTCCATTGTCGATCATTTCTGCGGCTGCCATTGCTGCTCCCCAATAAACATCTTCCGCCTCAAGCTTGCTCTCATAGGGAAATATTTTCTCATTGAACCAATCGCCAATTGAAACATCTTCAGCTATTCCTTTCAATATATTCATCGGTGAATGTGTATGGAGATTTACAAAGCCGGGAGTAATGTATAGTCCTTCGCAGTCAACTTCATTGTATTCTCCTTCAACACTTTCAGCATCCGTAATCTTTTCTATCCTGCCTTCATTAACATATATGTTTTTTTGTTCAGAAACACTGCCGTTTTCATCAATAATGCAGCCATTTCGCAAAAGTATTTTTTCGCTATTCATATGCACCTCTTCAACGCTTTTTATTAATTATACTATAAATAATATTTTTTTAAAATAAAAATGCCGGAATATCCGGCACTTTTACAGTTAACCATCGCTATTTATCATTAGAAAATACAAGTTCCTTATCTTTGGCACTTATTTTTATTGTATCTGATTTTTCTATACTTCCTTTTAAAATCTCTTCTGACAATTTGTCTTCGATTTTTCTTCTTATTGCCCTTTGCAAAGGTCTTGCGCCGTACACTGGGTCAAATCCTTCATCCGCAAGCAGTTCCTTTGCTTTATCATCCAAATCTATTTTAATGTTCATCTGCTCAAGACGTTTTGAAAGATCTTTTATCATCAATGAAACAATGTTCTTAATATGTTCCTTGTTTAATGAATGGAATACAATTATTTCATCAATTCGATTTAAAAATTCAGGTCTAAATGTCCTCTTCAATTCAGACATTACATTTTC
Source organism: Sedimentibacter sp. LTW-03 (assembly GCF_052059825.1). GTDB lineage: Bacteria > Bacillota > Clostridia > Tissierellales > Sedimentibacteraceae > Sedimentibacter. Next base: position 3,540,051 of record NZ_CP197180.1, on the reverse strand, counting down.
CTTCATTTTCTCATATTCATCTTTTTCTTCATCAGTTGCATTTGATGTGAATCCAAGCGTTCTTTGTTTCTTGATTGTGCTTGCTCCAACATTTGATGTCATTATTATTACTGTATTCTTGAAGTCAACCGTTCTGCCCTTGGCATCAGTAAGTCTTCCATCATCAAGTATCTGAAGAAGTATATTAAATACATCCGGATGAGCCTTTTCAATCTCATCAAACAATATTACAGAATATGGTTTTCTTCTTATCTTTTCAGTTAATTGTCCTCCGTCATCAAATCCAACATATCCTGGAGGCGACCCTACCAGCTTGGAAACCGAATGTTTTTCCATGTATTCAGACATGTCAACTCTTATCATGGAATTTTCGTCACCAAACATTGATTCCGCTAAAGCCTTTGACAATTCTGTTTTTCCAACACCTGTAGGTCCTAAGAATATAAATGAACCTATGGGCTTTTTAGGATCTTTGAGCCCTACTCTGGATCTTCTTATAGCTTTTGACAATGCTTCAACGGCCTGTTCCTGACCCACGACTCTTTTATGCAGAATATCTTCCATGTGAAGAAGCCTTTCTGATTCATCACCCTGAAGTTTCTTTACAGGTATTCCTGTCCATTGTGACACAACATCCGCTATATCTTCATAACCGATTTTAGCATCTTTTGAATTCTTTGCAGCCCAAATCTTTCTTTGCTTATCAAGCTCTTCAGCAAGCTTTTTCTCTTCGTCTCTAAAGGATGCTGCTTTTTCAAAATCCTGATTGTTTATTGCCGCTTTCTTTTCTGTTTTTATCTCATTTATTTTTTCTTCTATTTCTTTTAATCCTTTTGGGGTGGTTGAAGCTTTAAGCCTCGTTCTAGATGCAGCCTCGTCAATCAAATCTATTGCCTTGTCCGGCAAAAATCTGTCAGATATATATCTGTGCGACAGCTTTGCGGCAGCATCTATGGCATCATCGGTTATTGCAACCTTGTGATGGGCCTCGTACTTGTCTCTTAATCCCTTTAATATTTTCACTGTATCTTCGACAGTCGGTTCATCAACTGTTACCGGCTGAAATCTTCTTTCAAGAGCGGCATCTTTTTCAATATGCTTCTTGTACTCGTCAAGTGTTGTGGCTCCGACTATCTGCAATTCCCCTCTCGCTAAAGTAGGTTTTAATATGTTGGAAGCGTCGATAGCACCTTCCGCTGCACCTGCACCTATAATTGTGTGAAGTTCATCTATAAACAATATTATATTACCTGCCTGTTTAATTTCCTCCACGGCGTTTTTTAATCTTTCTTCAAATTCTCCTCTATATTTTGCTCCTGCTACCATTCCGGCCATATCCAAAGTTATAACCCTTTTATCTTTTAATGTTTCAGGAACATTTCCATTCACAATTTCTTGAGCCAGACCCTCGGCTATAGCTGTCTTTCCTACTCCTGGCTCTCCTATAAGGCACGGATTGTTCTTAGTTCTTCTTGACAATATCTGAATTACTCTTTCTATAACGTCTTCTCTTCCTATTACGGGATCAAGCTTTCCTTCACGCGCTCTCTGGTTCAAGTCAGTACCGTACTTATCTATTGTCTTTGTACTGCCGTCGTTCTGCGTTTGAGACGCATTTTCTCCAAAATTCGGGATACTCCCGTCTGCATTTCCGCTCCCCTGATTGATTGCTTCAATAACTTCATTTTTAATTTCTTTCAGGCTCACAACTGATTTAATTATTTGAGCTCCTATTCCTTCTCCCTCATCTATCAGCCCTAGGAGAATGTGCTCTGTTCCTACATATGGAACGCCCATCTGCGATGAATACTGTCGTGCAAGCTCCATAATATACTTACTTCTCGGACTAATAGCTATATATTCAGGTACGGTTTCTCCAACTCCGGTCGAATTTTTAATAATTTCTCTTATTTTTTCAACATCTAATCTACTTCTTAGTATATTTCCTGCAATGCCTTCTTGCTCAAGCATAAGTCCTATAAGTATATGCTCTGTTCCAAGAATATTCTGTCTGAATCTTTTTACTTCTTCCTTAGCTAATTCCACTGCTTTTTTTGCAGAGTTATTGAATCCACTTATCATAATTTCATCTCCTTTTATATTATAGACTTAATCAGCTTAATAATTCTTTTCTAATTATTTCTGCCCTTTTACTGTCTCTTTCATTAGGCAGAAGCTCATTATCCTCTGCCGTAAGCAAGTTGTTGGGCTGTATTCTGACCATAAGATCGTATAAATTTTTCCCATCTGCAACATCTATCATTTCCATCTCTCTGCCAAGTTTTATAAGCGACAAAAGCCTCATCGCTTCTTCCGTAGCCATTTTTCTGGCATTTGAAAGAAGCCCGTATGCCCTGTAAAATTCATCCTCAATATCTTCAAAGTTATTTTTTTTCAGGTGCTCTCTCATCTTTTCTTCTTTTTCTACAATTTGTTTGACTATCTGGTTAATTTTATCAATTAATGTTTCCTCGGATGCTCCTAATGTACCTTGATTTGAAACCTGGTAAAGATGCCCAAGTGATTTTGTTCCTTCGCCGTACACGCCTCTTACAGCTACACCCAACTGAGAAACACCGTACAATAATTTTTCAATTTGATTGGTAATTGAAAGTGCAGGCAAATGAATCATAACAGATGCCCTCATACCTGTTCCTATATTTGTAGGACATGAAGTTACATATCCAAGTTCTTTATCAAATGCATATTCAACCGAATCTTCTATTACATCATCAATTTTATTGCTTAAATCCCAGCATTTCTTCAAAGACATGCCTTTTTCCAAAGTCTGAATTCTAACATGATCCTCTTCATTAAGCATTACGGAAACATTCTTATCAGAGCTTAGCAATAGTGCTCCTCTGTCCTTGTTGTTCGCAAGCGCAGGGCTGATAAGATGATTTTCAACCAACGCATTTCTCTGCATATCAGATAGATCTTTCAAGTATATAAGGTTGTAATTTAAATCTGTCCCACTGACAGCTTTATTTACCTCCTGAATCACCTTACTTGATTCTTCCTGGCTCATTTTTATTGGAAACCTGTAATCCTTCAAATTTCTAGCAAGCCTTATTCTGCTTGTTATTACTATGTCCTTACTTTCCATACCGCACACCCCCTACATACTTCCTTCCATTTGTCGTATTTTATCTCGAAGTTCAGCAGCCTTTTCATATTCTTCGCTTTCTATGGCTTGTTTTAACTGATTCTTCAGCTTTTCAATATCTTTTTGAATTCTATAATTTCCTCCTGCCCTCTTTGGAATTTTTCCAGTATGTCTATCATATCCCTGTATGTTTTTAATAACAGGTATCAACCTTGGTTTAAAAGTTTCAATGCAATCACTGCAACCGAATTTTCCTGTAGTCCTAAATTCATCAAATGTCATTCCACACTTTGAACATCCCTTGGCAGGCAGGTATGTTGTTGTATTAAATGCATTGTTAAGCATTGCTGAAAATAAGTTTTCCATTGAAAAACTAGAGTTTAATAAAGTTTGATTTTTCTTTGCACACTCCTCGCACAAATGACTCTCAGTCTTTTTTCCGTTTATTATTTGCGTTACATGAACCTTAGCTTCATTTTTTCCACATTCACTGCACAACATTTTTACACCCTCCTCTATTTCTATTAATCATCATCAACTGACGTTAAAATCATTTCTTTCAACAAATCCGCCCTTAATTTATTTCTGTCATCATAGGATACATTACTTAGAGCGCGGTCACTTAAAACACTTTGCATTATTCTGAGTTCTCTTTGAGAAATAACTCCCCTGTCTGACAGAACATGCAAAAGGTCAAATGCCTTGTTTAATGTAATATTGTTTCCGATACTATCGTTCAATAATCTCTCCAGTTCATTTTCCATAGATGACTGAACTTTGAAAATTCTTATATATCCTCCGCCGCCTCTTCTGCTCTCAACTAAATATCCTCTGTCATTATTAAATCGTGTTGACAGAACATAATTTATCTGAGAAGGAGAACAGTCAAACTGCTGAGCTAGTATATTTCTCTGAATTTCTACGGCTTTGTAATTATTAGCCTCAAGAAGCTCCTTTATAAAACCTTCTATTATATCACTTAAATTATTAGACATTTTCTCACTTCCTTTGTCTGACTTTAACTTTGACTTTCTTTGACCTTGGTTTTATTATATCATTGTTTAAAATAATTTCAATACTTATTTTTCAAAAAATTTCCCTTATTATTCTCAAAAATCCGTAAAATTTAGTTTATTTATTATGTTTGCATCATCTTTTCATTATTTTTTGCTATTTTTGCATAATAATACAAGTTTCCTCTAATGAATTTTATCTTTCAACACACCAGTACATACAATAAAAGCCATTAAACATAAATGAGTCACCGCAATTTTTCTATTTGTTAAATAATAGTCATTTTTACCTTCGGTTTATTGACAACAAAAATTATATATTATATACTTAGAATCTAAAGAATATTAATATAGTTAACGCAACATTAGCAAAGGAGACTGCATATGACTAACGAGATATTGCAACACGTGGGTAGTCAAATAAAGATGTTTCGAAAAATAAAAAAAATGACCATTGATGATCTTGCAAAAGTTATAAGTAAAAGCAAGTCCACTGTATCAAAATATGAATCTGGTGAAATAACCGTGGACATAGTAACACTGTTTGACATAGCAAAAGCTTTAAATATAAATATTATTAACCTGATTGATTATGACTACGGCGGGAACGCAGAAATTGAACAGGTTCACATATGGCAGTCCAACATACTGCATATGTATCTTCAAATTGGAAAAAATATTTCAAGCTCTGTAATTCATCTTAAATATGATGACACAAAGAAAAAAACAACCGCAACACTGTATTACAAGGTTGACGACAATGATGACCTGAAAAATTGTGAATGTGTATACCAGGGATATATGAGTCATCATGACAACATAATAAACTTTAATCTTAAGAACTGCCTTTACGAATCAGAATCAGTATTGATTAATTTTTTTGTACCCATGAAAAAGGTAGATACTCTTTCAGGTCTTATAAGTGGACTGTCCGCTGATTCTATTAGGCCAACAAGTTGCAAAGTTATTTTGACAAAATCCCCGCTGCCTTTTGAAGAACAGAAGGAACTTCTTCAGATATCTAAAGAAGCTATAAAAAGATTGAAAACAGAGCACATATTTATGGTTGATGACTAGGAATGCTGATATATGGGCGTTCAGGCTGCATATTTTTTAACAGCCTGCAGATTGATGAATTATCATTAATTTGAACGCTTATATATCAGTTTTTTTATAAATTTTCATATTTTTCATAATTTTCATATTTTTCATATTGACGGCTATCTATATATCGATTATAATTAGTTTTGTAGTGCATTAGTTTTAATTTTAGCACCATAAAGGAGATAAGATGGTTATATTTGACTTTTTTAACGATCAACTTTTGAAAATGAACTGGCTGTCAAACCTTGTAAACATGCTGGTGGAAAATGTACTTGGACTTAATGTCGAAGAAAAATTGGGTGGAAGCGTACACTTCTTTATATATGATACCATAAAAATATTCATACTTTTATCTTTCTTGATTTTTATTATATCATATATTCAAAGCTACTTCCCTCCGGAGAGAACAAAAAAAATATTAGGAAAATTCAACGGAATTTCCGGCAATATCTTTGGAGCTCTGCTTGGAACAGTTACTCCTTTTTGCTCGTGCTCATCAATTCCGCTGTTTATAGGATTTACAAGCGCAGGATTGCCGTTAGGAGTAACTTTTTCATTTTTAATATCTTCACCTCTCGTTGATTTAGCCTCATTTTTGTTGCTGGCAAGCATATTTAACTGGAAATTGGCAGCGGCGTATGTAGTAGTGGGATTAATTCTTGCGGTTGCAGGAGGAACTCTTATAAGCAAAATGAAGCTTGAAAAATACGTTGAACCCTTCGTGTACGGAAATAAAGCTCTGGAATCTGATCAATACACATTAACAGTAAATGAAAGAATTGACTTTTCTAAAAATCAAGTGTTGGAAATAATAAAAAGAGTATGGAAATATATTTTAATTGGTGTAGGTATAGGCGCTTTAATTCACAATTGGATTCCCGAATCAATTATATCTGCTGTGCTTGGCAGTGATAAATGGTACTCCGTGATTATTGCGGCAGCTGTGGGAGTTCCAATGTATGCAGATATTTTTGGAACTTTGCCTATTGCAGAAGCATTAGTTACAAAAGGTGTCGGTATAGGAACAGTTCTTACATTTATGATGGGAGTAACTGCTTTATCACTTCCCTCTATAATTATGCTAAATCAGGTTGTCAAAAAGAAATTATTGGTTATATTTGTTGCAATAGTAGTAGTAGGAATAGTTATAATAGGATATGGTTTCAATTTCATTGGATATTTATTTTAATAAAAGGAGCTAATTATGATAGTAAAAATTTTAGGATCAGGATGCAAAAATTGTGAAGCACTTAAAAAAAATACTGAAGCTGCAATAAGCGAAACAGGAATTGAGGCAGAGATTGTAAAAGTTGAAAACATTAAAGATATTGTCTCATACGGAGTGATGCAAACGCCGGCCATCGTCATTGACGAAAAAGTCGTTTCATATGGCAAGGTACTAAAGCCAAGTCAGATTGCAGAAATTCTAAAAAATCAAAAGTAAATGCAAATACGACCTGCCAGCAAGATGGTAGGTCGTATTTTTAACATGATAAAAACAATCCACTTATTACTCCTCAGAAGAAGTCAAATCAGAAATAAATTTCTTGAAGTTTTCTACGCTTTCCATATTTAATGAATAATGCGTCCATTTCCCTTCTTTTCTCGAATGCACCAGACCACATTCCGACAACACCTTCATATGATAAGACAGCGTAGGCTGTGTAATATCAAACCTTTCTAAAATTTTGCACGCGCACAATTCGCCTGATGAAAGGCTGTTTAAAATCATCATTCTATTAACATCAGACAGTGCTTTTATTTTTTTATAATTGTATTCAAAATCTTTTTTTTCCATATTTCACTCCGGACAGTTTATTATATTTCAAAATATATTTTCTTCTTTTATAACATCAACATTCTTAGTTTTAAATACTATTCCGCTGGCAAGGCATTTAAACAGCTGATCTGCTGCCATGCAAAGCCATATAAAGAATATATCAAGCTTTAGCACATATGCAAAAAGAAGAGCCAAAGGAACTCTTACAACCCATATCCCTAAGAACGAAATCACCATAGGTATATTTTTGTACCCTGCAGAACGTATGATTCCATTTAACACCTTTGATAGATTCTGCGGAGTCTGTATAAATCCCATCACTATGAGGTATTTTATTCCTATTGCCTTTATCTCTGCGTTGTTTGTAAAAAAATCCATAAACACACCGGGAAATATAATTATAAGCAACGAAGTAAAGGTACTTATAGCAATAGATGTTCTGATTAGCTGCTTTGAATAAATTTTAAGCAGCACCCCGTCTTTTTTTCCTATTGCGTTAGCAGCCATGGATGTAGCAGCAATTCCAACTCCAACCGCAGGCATCTCAGACATAAGCTCAGCCTGAAGCCCCAGCTGGTAAGCAGCAAATGTCACCTCTCCGTAAGATAGTATCGCCTTGCTCATTACTACGGCCGAAAGTTGCCAAAATATACTTTCAAACGCAGCAGGAATTCCTAAAGAATAAATCTCTTTGACAAGTAGAAAGTCTATTTTCATCAAATTGCTTTTTTCAGGAACTGTGCAGAACAGCCCATATCTTTTATTGTACAGCAGATAAATTCCCAGAAATGATCCACACGCCTGTGAAAGAAGCAATGCTATGGCAGCCCCCTGAAGAGACAACCTCGGGAATCCAAATTTTCCGTATATAAGCAGATACCCGACTACAACATTTATTATGTTAACGACTATTGCTACGTACATAGGAGTCTTTGTATTGCCGCATGCTTGAAAGGCCGCAGTAACCGCCGACATTATTAAAAGAAATGGGGCTGTTAAAATTACTATCTTTAAATATTGGCTCGCAGCATAAAATGTATCAGGACTGGAAGTAAAAAATGATATTATCCTCCCTGAATTTAGCATGGTAATTATGATTAATGCTAATGCAATAATGCACCCTGTCACACATGTCTGCTCAAATGTTTGCCTTGCCTTCGCCATGTCATTTTCATTGCGGTTTTTTGCGGTAACAACGGTTGCACCAATCCCTATGCCTTTAAATAAGCACCAAAGTATGCCAGTTATCCTTGAACATATTCCCTGTGCTGATATAAGCATGGGAGAAAGCCTTCCGATCATAGCAGCTGATATAAGCCCTGCAGACATCTGAAACATATTCTCCAGCATTACAGGAATAATAAGAAAAAAAATCTGTTTTCTTATGGTTTTGGAATCGTAAACCTTTTCTGCCATATGCGCCTCATGATTACAAAAATACTGCTTATTCATCCATTTCATTGTACATCACATCATTATGTCTTTCAAGGAAATATAGTGTGATTTTTTATTTGATTTTACCTTATTGTCTGATAAAATGTATATAGTTATAACATTCTTCATTGAAATACAAATAAAATTAAAGAGGAACATAAATGATTAACTACACAAAACAAAAAATGGTTAAAAAAGAAAAAACAATAGGTACTTTTTCTGAACTGGGAACGGCCAATGCTGTTGAAGGGTTGGGATACAGCGGACTGGATTATATTATAATCGATACAGAGCACGGACCTTTTGCGGAAGAAAGTACAATGGAATTTATCCGGGCAGCTAAACTGAGCAAATTGACACCGTTTGTAAGAATCAAGGAAATTTCAAGAGCTGCCGTACTCAAAATGCTGGATATAGGAGCAGAAGGTTTGATTGTACCCTGCGTCGAAACTGTTGAGCAAGTTAAGCATCTGGTTAAATACGGCAAGTACGCCCCTTTAGGAGAAAGAGGTTTTTTCTTCGGAAGAGCTACAGGCTACGGCTTTGAAGATTTCACATCGCCTCTTGAGGATTATTTTAATAAGTGCAACAATGAAACCATGATTATTCCTCAGTGCGAAACATTAGGATGTCTTGAAAATATTGAAGAAATTGCGTCTATTGACGGAGTAGATGCAATTTTTGTAGGTCCTTATGATTTATCCATAAGTATGGGCATACCAGGCCAATTTGATGCGGACAAATTTAAAAAAGCGCTCATCAGAATAGTTGCAGCGTGTAAAAAAGCTAATAAACCGGTAATGATATATGCAAATGATATGAAAAGTGCTTCAAAAAATTTTGATATGGGATTTGATTCTGTTGCAGTAAGCTCCGATATTGCAATTCTCACCAGCAGTTTCATCAGCATTACAAATTCATTAAAATCAAAATAAACTTAAAGGCTGCAGGATATTCTGCAGCCCAAATTTATGGCAAAACCATCGATATGGCAAATTATTAAAATACTTCGTGTCGTTTTATTTCCCACATCCACATATATTGGAGATTTTAATATCCATGGAAAAATTCGTTATATCGTCCATTGTATCATATATTTGGGAAATCAGGTTCAAAACCCTGCTTTTTTCACCTCTAACAAAGGTTGACAGCGAGCCCACCTCATACTCCAATCCTGAATTATCTATGATTTTAAGAACCTTGTCTACATCCTCCATGTAGTCATCACTTACTATGGGGGTAAATGCAATCTGGCAGGAAGCTATTTTTTCCATAGCGCACATACGAAGCCTCCATTTGTAGTTTTTGATAGATTTTTTTCTGTTTCATCGTTGTAATCACAGTCCTCTGCAAGAGGAGAAACAAACAGACATTCGCCTGTGTCTACAAGCTTTTCTCTGTTCCAGTCCTTAATTTCTTCAACGGTTCTGAATTTAGCATATTTAAATACTGTGTTTTCCCTGAAAGGCTCGGAAAGATATAACTCACTCCAGCTGCTTTCACCTGCAATGGTGCCTATTAAAACCTGACCGCCTTTTTTGACCACTCTCAGCAGTTCTTTTAACGCTTTTGGAGCATCTTCAATAAATTCAAAAGCCGTCATAGAAATTACGCCGTCAAATGTATTGTCATCAAAGGATAAATTATTTACATCCATATTCATTAATTCAATGTCAAGGTTTAAATCCGACGCTTTTTTTCTCGCTATGGAAAGCATTTCGTCGGAAACGTCGATCCCTGTTACGCTGCAGCCTTTTTTCGCCAGCTTAACGCTGAAGTTTCCCGTTCCACAGCCTACATCCAGTATCTTCATTCCCTTTTTGATTTCCATCATTTCAAACGCAAGCCCAGTTTCCACTTTGTCAACAAAGCTTCCTTTTTTATCTGTATACCATGCATCATAGTCAGATGCACTGTTATCAAAAATAGCCATTTTATCCCCTCCTTATAACTTTAACTTTCTAATTTCTCAAGAATGTGCTTCTTATATCTCATAAAACTCTCGCTCACCACGAAATCCTTGTTTCTGGGTTTAGGGTCCTCTATAAGTATTTCTTCCGCTATCTTGCCTGGTTTTCCTGCCATAACGTATATTCTGTCGGATAATAAAACAGCCTCATCAATGTCGTGTGTTATAAGAAATGTTGACAGCTTTATCTGCTCCATTACACCAAGATACCACTGGTGCATGCTGCTCTTGGTTATGCTGTCAAGAGCACTGAAAGGCTCATCCAAAAGTGCAACCTGATCAGAAAACAAATATGTTCGAAGCAATGCCGCCCTCTGTCTCATTCCGCCGGACAGCTGGTTCGGATACTTATTTTGTGTTCCTTCCAGCCCAAACTCATCAAAATATACAGAAGCGGCATCTCTGGCTTTGGATTTCTTTTCTCCTCTAATTACCAACGGGAGAGAAACATTATCGATTATTGTTTTATACGGCAGCAGCAAATCCTTCTGAAGCATGTAACTTACATTTCCTGTGGTTCCCGTAATATTTTTCCCATCAATCTCAACTGTTCCCGAATCAGGATTTATCAGTCCTGACACTACATTGAACAGTGTTGTTTTTCCGACACCGCTTACTCCTAATATACTGACTATCTCTCCTTCGTTCAGTTCTATTGAAATGTCTTCAATTATTTTAGAGCCTCCATAACTTACAGTTATGTTATTAGTAGTCAGTTTTTTCATCATTAAGTCCTCTTAATCATATTTTTCTATTCTGGGAGATATTCGTTTGTAAATCCTGCTCCCTCAGGGATTTCATTTTCCACCAATTTGTTTTCAACCAGCCATCCGTAGAATGCATCCCATCTTTCCTGGTCAATGTATCCCCATTTTTCAGCGTCTGCAACATATTGATCAGCTAACCATTTCTGGCTTTCGTTAACTATCTCTGAATCCAGCTCCGGAGCTGCATCTAATAAAATTTGAGCGGCTTCCTCTGGATTTTCTATAGCAAATTCATATCCTTTTTTAATGGCTGTCAATGCTTTTTTAACAGTTTCAGGATTGTTTTTTGCAAATTCGTCGTTAACTATCAAAACAGGGCAGTAATAGTCCAGCTCTTTTCCATAGTCGGCAAAATTAAGGTAATTTGTATCCAGTCCCTTAACCTTTGTTGCAATTCCATCCCATGCATAGAATATCCACACTGTGTCTATATCTGTCTGCAAAGCAGTGATAACATCTGTAACTGTGCTTGGAACCATTTCTATATCTTCAAAATTTCCGTCGTCATCTTCTACAATCTTTTTAATTATGGCTTGCTCTATCGGCATATCCCATGTAGCATATGTATGACCTGACATTTTTGCAGGGGAATCTATTCCGTTCTCTTTCAGAGAAATAATACCTGATGTGTTATGCTGTATTAAAGAAGCAACTGCTGTAACAGGTATTGGATTTTCAGAAGCATTGTTAGGAGCTAATGTATCCTGAAAACTAATTCCGAATTCGGCTCCGCCGCCTCCAACCAAAGTATCAGCTCCTCCTTCTGGTGGCTGAAGTATTTCTGCTTCAAGCCCCTGCTCTGCAAAGTAGCCTTTTGACTGAGCAACATATAATCCGGTGTGATTTGTATTAGGTGTCCAGTCCAACACTATTTTCAATTTTGTTTTTTCATCATTACCAGCGTTATCCACCTCATTTTTAGGTTCGTTAGAGCTGCATGATGTCAGCATCAACGCTGATAAAATTAATATGGATATTATGCAAAATACAATTCTTTTTTTGCTTTTCATTTGTTTTTCCTTTCTAGTTAATTATTTTCTTTTTTTGCTCTTTCCCATGGCATTGCAAGTTTTCTCATATACGATACCAAAAGCATCAATATTAGGCTTATGAGAGAAATAAAAAATATCACAGCAAACATTTTGTCAAATGAGTATGACTTTCTTACCCTCGTCATGTACACCCCAAGGCCTGTAAATCCTCCCAGCCACTCGGAAACTACGGCACCCACCACAGAATAGGACACCGATATTTTAAGCCCTGAAAAGAACTGGTTCAAAGCATTTGGAAGTTTAATGTGCATAAAGCATTGAAACCTATTAGCTCCCATAGCCCTCAATAAATTCAGAGCATCGTTATCTGCCGAGCGAAAACCTTCCAACAAGCTTACAGTTATTGGGAAAAAGGTTATTATAACAATCAGCGTTATTTTAGGCAGTATACCATATCCCATCCACAGAACCAAAAGAGGCGCTATGGCAACGGTAGGCACCGTCTGCGTCAGCACAATAACAGGATATACAGATTTATAAAATAAATTAAATCTATCCATCAATACAGCAATTACAAATCCAAGTGCAGTCCCTGCCGTAAGTCCCAAAAATGCTTCAGTTAAAGTAGTTTCGGCATGTTCCATCAGCAAGTCAAAGTCATTTACAAATGCCAGTACAACATCAAAAGGAGACGGCAACATGTACTTAGGTACAATGCCCGCTGATGATAAAAACTGCCATAGTACTAAAATAACGGCTATAGCCATTACAGGCGATACTTTATTTATGATGTTTTGTAACTTTTTGGTCAATAGTCAGCACCCCGCCATCCGGAACAAAACCAATTTTAACGTAAGCTGATACTTTAGGCGCTCCTGCCTTTGCTGCAACCAACTGGCAATTTTTTACGATTTCCATTAGCTGGTCATAGTCTCCCTCTATTGAAGTTTCGCTGGGCCCAACGTAGTAATTTAATCCCGTACTTTTAATATAAGCAATTACCTCGTCAACAATACGTATAACTTCCTGGTCTGATTCAACATGCGGTAAAACTTGAATAGCAATATTTGCGTTCATTTTAAATCCTCCTTATAATATACAATAAAAACCTCCCCGGTAACGGAGAGGTTTGTAAACAACCTTTAAGGTTAATATCCTAATGATATATACAATCCCTACGCCAGCATTACCTGGGTCAGGTTCCAAACAGTTGTTCTGTTTTAGGGTTTTGAACATTTGAGTAGTTCTATCTCAGCCTAATTCTTTAAGCTCCCCGCAGAATGATATTAGCACATGTAAAAAATATTGTCAACCTTTTTTACTCTATGCTTACATCATATAGTAATCAGTTCATATTCACTGCTTCCCAGATTCAGCTTCACAGAATGTTCTATTGCAGACATCCAGTCTGTTTCGGGATGTATATTTTTGAAATGATCATGATGTTCATGTATTTTTTTAGCAAGCATGCTTCCTTCAACAGCTGTCTGACGGTTAACTGCATCCGCACACGCCACGTCCAGAGCAACCGGATCAAAAGATGCGAACATTCCCACATCAGGAACTATGGGTATATCATTCTCACTGTGACAATCACAATAAGGTGAAACGTCAATAACCAAGCTTATGTGAAAATGAGGTCTTCCCCTCAAAACCGCTGCAGTGTATTCAGCAATTTTTTTGTTAAGAATATAGTTGGATTCATCCGAAGCAGACTTAACCGCATCAACGGGACAGACGCCTATGCATCTGCCACAACCCACGCACTTATCATGATTGATGGAAGCCTTGCGCTCGGTCAACGTAATAGCACCGTGAGCACAGTTCTTTGCACACGAACCGCATCCTATACACTTTCTCTGAGAAATTCTAGGCTTTCCGCTGCTGTGCATTTCCATCTTACCAGCGCGTGAACCACAACCCATTCCTATGTTTTTTATAGCTCCCCCAAAGCCTGTAAGCTCATGCCCTTTAAAATGGTTCAGCGAAATAAACACATCGGCATCCATTACAGCACGCCCTATTTTCGCCTCTTTTACATATTCTGCTCCCTCTACTGGTACAAGCGACTCGTCAGTACCTTTCAAGCCGTCCGCTATAATTACATGGCATCCTGTTGAAAACGGCGAAAATCCATTAATATATGCAGATTCTAAATGATCCAGCGCATTTTTCCTTCCTCCTACATACAGAGTGTTGCAATCTGTTAAAAACGGCTTGCCTCCAAGCTCTTTTACCATATCCGCAACAGTCTTTGCGTAATTAGGACGCAAATACGCAAGATTGCCAGGTTCTCCGAAATGTATCTTTATTGCCGCATACTTTCTATCAAAATCAATTTTATTCATCCCAGCCGCCTCAATAAGACGCTTCAACTTCTGCTGCAGGTTCTCATGCGAAGTCGTATGCATATTTGTAAAATATACCTTTGATTTTTCCATATAAGCACCACCATCCAAGTTTTCTGTATTCAGTAAAATAAGCCGCTGTATTTAATTCATATTCAACGGCCGATACACATTAATAATACCATATATTATCAAGTAAATAAACGATTTATTTATTATTAAGTAAATTATTTCCATCATAAAAGTTAATTTGAACCATAATTTAAACCCTTCTATTATTAATAAAGTACGTCCGCAAAATGAACTTTACCCCGGGTTTTAGGGCAATCGTAACAAAACCATTATAATGGCATAGTATGTACTTGAAAATAAATAAAGAAAACAAACTGTAAAAATATTCAAAAAATAAAAAAAGCAAATCTCAAAAACATATACTTTACATACACGAGGAGCAAAATTAGATGATTTAAGCAATAATCAAAACGGCTTTTCATTCCAATTCCAACGTTTTATATTTTCGATATGCGGACTAAAGTATATGCGTATTTATGAATAATAATTATTTTAGTCTATTCCATCCAATACAACACATCCTGGGATATTTCAAATCCAAGTTTTCTTTGCAAGTTTATTGATTTTACATTGTCTTTTTCAATTTGTCCAAAAGGAACCAAATCTTTTTCAAGCATTCTGTTTACCAGATAGCTTTCAAGTATTGTTCCATAGCCAAGCTGTCGGTATTGGGGAAATATTTCTAACAGCCCAATGCTTCCTTCCAAGTGGATCCCAACAAAACCTACAAGTGTCCCATTTTTGTATCCACCAAACAAATTGCCGTTGTCTAATATTTCTTTAATCTCATCATAAGACAGCATGTGGTAGTTTTCCAATACCACTGATATTTGTCTTGGAGTAAACTTTCTTATTTCCAATACATTATTTTCATGAATCTTTTCTTTTTTCATGTACACAGCCTGAACAACTTCTATTTTGTGTGTTAGGCCGAACTTATTCATAATATAATCTACCATAAACCCCTGATGTAACACTATAAGGCTGCAATTAGGTATTTTCCCAACCAATTCTTTTCCTTTATCAAAATTATCCGCAGTTATCATATAGGCGTTGCTCTTTTTCTCTTTTATAAGCATGCCATGATTATCTGAATGTATTATGTCAGCTGTATTTCTTCGTATAGCCTCAATCATGCCCATGTGAAGCAATGGTTTTTTCATTAAGTACTTAATTGTTATATCATTCATATTTTGTACCTCGTGTAAAATTAATCTATTGTGTTATATTGTTAAAATCATTATAATATTTTATTTTGTTTTATAAAAGAAATATTTTCCGTCATTCATTATACAACACATAAAGTTCAGTTTGCAAAGTGCGCCACAAGTCATTTGGTTGATAATTTATCCTGTATATGATAAAATAAATTTTATACAAACCAATTATAAACCTTGCAAGGAGGATTACATTATATGTTGACATTTGAAAGCGATTATACCGAAGGCGCTCATGAAAAAGTATTGCAAAGACTCTTTGAAACAAATATGGAAAAGCTATCCGGTTACGGTAATGATAAATACTGCACTGAAGCAAAAGAAAAGATCAAAACACTTTGCCAATGTCCTAGTGCGGATATTTATTTCCTAGTTGGAGGTACACAAACCAATCAGACAGTAATTGATGCCGTCCTTCAACAGTATGAGGGAGTAATTGCAGCTACATCCGGTCACATAAGCGTTCATGAAGCCGGCGCAATTGAATTTACCGGTCATAAGGTCCTTGAAATTCCTCACGTGCACGGCAAGTTACAAGCAGACACTCTTCTTAATTACATCAAAACTTTTTACGCAGACGAAAATCATGAACACATGGTTTTCCCAGGCATGGTTTACATTTCACACCCTACGGAATACGGAACTCTTTACAGTTTGAAAGAGCTTCAATCTATTTCTCAAATATGCAGTAAATATGATTTACCATTATATTTGGACGGAGCACGCTTAGGGTATGGACTAATGAGCAAAAACACAGATGTTACATTACCTGACATCGCTAAACTCTGTGATGCTTTTTATATTGGCGGTACAAAGGTTGGAGCCTTGTGTGGTGAAGCTGTGATGTTCACTCATAACAATACACCAAAACATTTTATGACAATTGTAAAACAGCATGGTGCTCTGCTGGCAAAAGGACGTTTGCTTGGAATACAGTTTTATACACTGTTTACTGATGACCTGTATTTTAAAATCAGCCGCCACGCAATTGAAATGGCTGAGATACTAAAAAATGCTTTTGAAGAAAAAGGGTATACCTTTTATCTAAACTCACCTACAAATCAAATCTTCATTGTTTTGGAAAATTCCAAAATGAAAGAGCTGCAAGAACAAATTTCCTTTAGTTTTTGGGAAAAGGCAGACGAAAACCATACAGTTGTGCGTTTTGCCACAAGCTGGGCAACAAAAAAAGAAGATGTTGACGCTCTTGTTTCTTTGCTCTAAATATAAGTAGAATAAACAACAGCGACATTATGTTTGGATAGGCGGCTAAAGTCAGCCTAACCATATTGATGTTTCATGCTATAAAATCCTTTTTAGCAAAGGTGTCCTGCCTATTAAGAAGCTTGTTGCCAAACTTCCCATAAACACTGTTATTGCCACAAAAATTACTGATAAAGCAGGGTTGTAGTTAAGTGTATTAATCCCTGCTTTTAATATAAACATGTTGAAAAAATCATGAACAAGGTAGATTCTAAAAGAACAGTCAGATAATATGTATATAAATTTTGAAGTGTTTTGATTAAATTTTATTTTTGAGACTTCATATTTAAAAAAAGTAAATACCGCAATGCTT
Organism: Sedimentibacter sp. LTW-03; assembly: GCF_052059825.1. Taxonomy (GTDB): domain Bacteria; phylum Bacillota; class Clostridia; order Tissierellales; family Sedimentibacteraceae; genus Sedimentibacter. Next base: position 3,522,673 of record NZ_CP197180.1, on the reverse strand, counting down.
ACAACCATTACGTTAGGGGCAAAATAGCTGTAAAATGTACTGTCCGCCTTGCCCGTCCGCAATGAAATGATATTGGTGAATACATATGTACAAACAAGTCCTAAAATTCCTAATATATAAATAATATTCCTTATGCTTTTATTAAATGTATACTTACTCAAGTAATATCCGCCTACATAATATCCAACATAGCCATATGTGAAAAACAAATCGAATTTATTTATAAATATATCTAAGCCGGTTAAATTGAATATCTTTATTGTTATGGGCAGGACAGATGTAAAAATCACCGAAAGTAAAAGAAAATACTCGGCTGCTTTTTTATCCACCGCAATCTTCCTCAAAAATGGCGTAATAACATACAACCCTACAATCATATATAGATACCATAAATGGTAATGCCCGAACATGAAACTTTTTATAAATGCCTGCCTGTTAAAAGTATCATAGTTTGATATATTTGCATACGCAGCATACAGCAGAGACCATGAGATAAAAGCAATTACAATTCTTAATATATATTTTGAATAAATATCTTTATAGCTAATATTTTTAGCAGGATTCAATAAAAACATCCCGCTTATCATTACAAATATAGGAACTCCAAATCTTACCAGACTGTCATAAAAATTAAATACATTCCATTCATATGTACCTAATGCGGCATTACCCCAGTTACCAGCTGCAACATGGAGCAGCACTACGGAAAATGTAGCAGTTATTCTCAATAAATCAACATATATTATACGATTATTCATTTGTTGCCCTCTTTAGTTAATATACTAATTATAACAAATTTCTAAAATTTTACAATATAAAATAGCCGCTGCCGGCAATCATTAACTAAATGTGCTCAGCACAACGGCTATTTCTTTTTTTATTAAATTAGTAGGGACTTTTTATATTTAGATTTGATTAATCCAGGTATCTGATTCCATTTATTTTTTTAATTCCCAGACCAGGTTCGGTATTCAATGTAATTTTAGATTCATTGAATACTGCTCCGCCTTCTACAGGATCTTCGCTGCAAAGAACAGGTCCATCCAAATCTATTTTAGTTATGATGCTTTTTGCAGCCGCCAAATGAACTGCCGCATTTACACTTACCTTTGCTTCCAGCATGCATCCAATCATGCATTCAACTCCATATATTTCGGCAATCGAACAAATTTTTAAGGCGTTATGCAAGCCTCCTGTTTTCATCAATTTTATATTAATGAAGTCCGCAGCTCTCTTTTGAAGAATTGTCAGAGCATCTTCCGGTGAAAATACTGATTCATCGGCAAGCAGCGGAATTGATACATTGTCTGTTACATACTTCAGTCCATCAATGTCGTGAGCAATAACAGGCTGCTCAACAAATTCTATATCCAGACCTTCATCCTCCATTTTTCTCAGAGCTTTAACGGCTTCCTTCGGCTTCCATCCCTGGTTTGCATCTATCCTGAGCTTCACATCATAGCCGACTGCTTTTCTGATGGCTTTCATTCTCTCTATATCTCTGGCTGCATCCTTACCAACCTTTATTTTTAAGGTTTTAAAGCCCCTGTTTATGGCGTCTATGCTGTCTTTAGCCATTTCTTCAGGATCATTAACGCTGATTGTTATATCTGTAATTATTTCTTTCCTGTATCCTCCTAACAGCTTGTAAAGAGGAGCGTTGTACAGTTGTCCGTACAAATCATACAATGCTATATCTACAGCAGCTTTTGCACTGGAATTTTTTATTACGCATTTGTCAAGTTTGAGCATAATATCTTCAAAATTTTCAATATCCATGCCTATGATATTTTTAATTATATGTTCTTTTAATGCTCCTACTATCGCTCCTTTTGTATCTCCTGTTATAACACCTGTAGGAGGTGCTTCACCGTAGCCTATATTTCCTGTATCAGTATGGATTTCAACAATTATGTCCTCCACACTTTTTACTGTCCTTAAAGCCGTCTTAAACGGGGTCTTAAGAGGCACTGAAATTTCGCCAATTCTTATATCTGTAATTTTCATTTTCGCCCTCCATTTTGAATTAATATTTTGCGCAATTGAAATTTCCTATATTTAACAGCATTCTGAATTGCACTGCTAGTTCGCAAGCTCTTTAATAGCTTCCGCCATTACATTAATGTTTTTCATCAGCGAGTCAATTTCTATATATTCATCGGGCTTGTGTTCAACCATTGGCTCCCCTTTTAAAACAGGGCCAAACGCAACTATATTTTCCATAGCCTTTGCATAGGTGCCTCCTCCTATGGAAATCAATTCTGCTTTTTCACCGAATTGTTCCTCATAAACCTTTTGGAGTTTTTTGATGAATTCAGTTTCTGGTGACACATATAGGCTTTTTTTATGTCTTAAATAAACTTCTTCCAATCTTCCCAGACTGATTTTTTCTTTAAAAGTATCTATGAATTCTTCAAATGTCTTTTTAACAGGATATCTGATATTTATTTCAAGGCTTATTTCATCTTTATTTCCAATCATTGTTCCCAAGTTAAATATGAGTTTTCCCGATATATCATCCTCTAAATAAACCCCTAATTTTTCTCCGTTTAAATCTGTTCCTATGTATTTGTTGAAATAATCAATAAATTCTTTTAAATCTCCTGTGAAATCAAGTTCTCCCAAGAACATCATCAGATGTGTTATCGCGTTTTTCCCATTTTCAGGAGTGCTACCATGAGCAGATATACCATAGCTTTTTACAATTATTAAATCTTCTTTTTCTTCAATTTTTATTTCTTCAAATTTTTCTGAAATTTCTTTTATTTGCTCTTTTTTATTTACAGGGACCATAATTACAGCTTCTGCATAATCGGGAACTACATTTGCAGCAATACCGCCTTTAATAGATTTTAAAATAAAATCACCGTCTTGATTTAATTTTCGTGTATATTTGCCGGTAACAATACCTTTCTCTCCGTTAATTATGGGATAATCGGCATCAGGGGTAAATCCTGCAACAGGAATTTCTCCACCATTGTCAACATAGTACTTTACACATTTACTCCCTGTTTCCTCATTTAGCCCAAAGAAAATTCTGACCCTTCTTTTTAAAGAAATGTTTAAATCTTTGATAGCCTTTAATGCATATAATGCTCCTATTGTAGGCCCTTTATCGTCAATAGTTCCTCTTCCGTAAATTTTTCCGTCGTGTATTTCAGCTGCATAAGGAGGATATGTCCATCCGTCTCCTTCAGGCACAACATCTAAATGACCAAGAACAGCAATCATTTCATCACCTGAACCATACTCGGCATAACCTATCATGTTATCTACATTAACTGTTTTAAATCCTAAATTTTCTGAAAGTTGCAAACAATATTCCAGCGCTTTGTGTGCACCTTCACCAAATGGCATGCCTTTCTTAGATTCCTCTTCAACACTTTTAATTTTGACACATCCCTGAACGCTCTTAATAATTTCGTCCTTCATACTCAATATTTTTTCATTTAACAATTTATCATCACTCCTAGTCTTAATTTTTACAATTAATAGTAATGTATAAAAAATTATATAATATTACATAACCTTTTGTTGTAAACATACCTCTATGTAACTTTTCACCAAATTTTCTTTATTTACCTTGAAAATTTAAGAGTCTGTAAAAGAGAAGTTTCTCTGTTACCAGACTCTTTGTGACGCCTATATATCTCAACGCACAAAAGTTTTTTATTATACACATATTCAAAATCATTGTACAATTTATAGCGCAAGATATCAAGTAGGATGACCTAATAAGCAACTAAGTAAGAAATTTCATAATATAGCCGGTTATCATACCCAGGTAGGTGCCGAACACAGTTCCGAACAGAGCCATTAAAACCCCTACAGGAACCAAAGATCCACTGTAAGTACCTGCCAAAATCGGTGCTGAAGCTACACCGCCAATGTTGGCCAAAGAAGAAACGCCGCATGTAAACAGATCCATTTTCAAAAGCTTGGCAAGAATCACGAACAGCACGCAGTGAATTGCAAGTATCATAAATCCAGCCAAAATCCACATAGGAGCATCATTTAACTCCATAAAGTTTGCACGGGATGCCAGCAAAGCAACTACCGAATAAAGAAATACATTTGAAAGTTCCGCTGTACCGGCAATTTTACCGAAAGGAGTCAACGCACATATCAATCCCAATGCAGTGATAAATAGAACACACCACGTAGCTTTATCTAGAAAGCTCATGCTTTCGTTGAGCAATGCTCCTATATTCTGCCCAATTGCAGATACCAAAAGAGAAGAACCAATCAGAACCATTAAACTGACAAAGGTTATTTCCCTCTTCTGTTCTTTCATTTCTGCTCCCAGATGTGTGCTAACTTCATCTAGGCGAGATGTATCAGCTTTGGTCCACTTATTGAACATGGGTGCAAAGCGAGTTGCCCACAACAGAAACATAACCCAGATAGAATAGTCAATAGAATCAACAACCAGTGCATATGCATAGTCCACTTCACCTACATTAAAAATTTCCTGCAGGGTTGCCATATTGCCTGACCCTCCTATCCAACTGCCGCATAGAGCACCCATTGCTTTCCATGCATCAGAACCCAAAGCACCTTTCATGACAATAAAAGTAACGATGAATCCGATCATGATAGTTAAGCTTCCGGTAAAAAATCCTATAATCATTTTAGGGCCCAATTTGATCATTTTCCGGATATCGCAGCGCAGCAGCATCAGAAAAATCATCGCATACAGAATGTTATTCTTAAGTGCGCTGTAAGCCGGCTTAGTTTCAGCCAAATCCCAGAAGTTAATAGTACAAAGAATCATGCCGATTAGGTAAACAAGAACTATAGGCGGTAAAAGACCAAAGAATTTTTGCACATACTTGTTTTTGATGTACTTCTGTGCTGCCAGCAGGCTTCCGCAAAGCGCACACAGAACCGCAAAATAAGTAAAACCATTTGTAATCATAAAAACCTCCTAGAAATTTATATTCCCGTTTATTTTTTGTTCCACAAAGCCGGGATCTCAGCAGAACATCTATAAAAAAACAAAACCCAGCAAAAGACCGTCAAATTTCCGGTCTCAGGCTGGGTTTCATTTATTCCGATATAGTTGTTACCACATCATATAAATAAAGCAGCTACATATAAAATTTGCTTTTAACTCCTTGATATTTCTTTATGGCATCCTTGTAAGATACAATTACGGCTTTTTGAGAAGTACCGTGATAACGTCTTCTTATTTCCTGTTCTAAATGACAATAGTCGCCGATATTTCTACCTATAAATATTTTCTTGATGAAATCTTCTGTTATATTAATTGTATGAGTACATCCCACATCAACTATTTTATCTGTATCTACATCAACTTCAAATGCTATATAAAACGAATTGTAAATTGTTGTAATGGCATTATCCATATTTGTTCTGGATTCTCCAATTATATAGACGGTTTCTTTCATTAAATCACCACGACTTTATATGAAATCATTTTCTTATGACATTATATATTATCTTAAAAAAAATTTCAATTATTAATTTAGTAAATTCAACAGAGTTCATCTATGTTTTTTTATATCTCCGTCTGCCCCGTTTATATTATAATATTGCTCATTAACATTAATCTATTGTATTTCTATTCTTGCGTTTTCCATCCATTTATCTAATGCAATTTTATTAATAATAAAATTACTTCCAACTTTTACATATGGAAAGTCTATACCTTTTGCGTTAATAACTTTTAATAAATCATTGGTATCTAATCCTAAATATTCGGCCGCAGTATTGATGTCCATAATATCATTGTTACTCTTATTATAGTAAGCTGCATCATTTACGCTCTCAAGCTTTTGTGAAATATCATGCATACCGTTACTAACATAAATTCCATTGAGCTCCATACCCTTATATATTATAAAAGAACTTATAATAATAGATATGGACAAACAAATAACTGCAATCAAAAACGTTTTTTCTTTTAGCATTACATCCTCCTACATTATAATATTTAACTTATAGTGTAAAAATACTTATTATAATAAATATGTTCCTAAATATTTTTGAAATCGATAATGTCTGCTGCTCTCTCATATAATGCCAATAATATGCAACCTACTCCGTAGCATATAATGTCTTTCCAGTCAAATACTGAACCCATTGCCACTCTACAAAACGCATTTCCATTCAGTCCCAAAATATTAACTATTCCAATATATTGCAGAAATTCAACAAACACTGCAAATAAAAATATCCAAAGGGGCAGCAATTTAAATTTCTTTGAGAAAACCATCCGTATTGCACAATAAATTACACCAACAACCAATATATCCCCTACGTAGGGTCTAATAAATTCATCATGAACATATAACGCAATATAAATTTCTGTTAACACAAGCAATATAAATGCCACAGCATATTTTATTCTATTCCCAGCTTTGTTTTTTCTATAAGTATCCACAGTATTTCCTCTTCTCTAGCTCATTTTCGGCCTACCTATTTATTCAAAAATTTTACTTTCTTCTTTAAGACGCTTGATCAGTGATGAATATTTTGCCGTGTAAACAGCGAATAAAACACCAAGACTTAAACGTAATAAATATCAATATATTTTTGTTTCATAAGTTCCACCTATATCGAAAAATATTATGCTAAATTTTAAATCTGTATCCTGATCCCCATACGGTTTCAATACACTGGCATCCTTCAGGGTTCGTGTTAATTTTTTCTCTTATTCTTGCTATATGTACGGTTACTGTTGTTGTATCTGACAAAGCATCATATCCCCAAACCTTTTCAAACAGCTCTTCTTTGCTAAAAACTCTATTTGGATTTTCAGCTAAAAATAAAAGCAGATCAAATTCCTTCTGGGGTAAAAAAACTTCAGTGTCTTCCATAAAAACTCTTCGGTCCTCTTTATCAATATATAACGCTCCTATTCTTATGAGTTTTTTCTTTGAATTGTTGTTAAACCTTTCATATGTTTTCAGATGGCTGTTTACTCTTGCAACCAATTCACCCATGCTAAAAGGCTTAGTTATGTAATCATCAGCACCTAAGTTCAATCCTTTAATTTTATATATTTCATCGGACTTTGCAGACACAATAAGTACCGGTATTTGTTTTGAATCGTATATCTCTTTTAATATATCAAATCCACCTTTTTGAGGAAGCATCAAGTCCAAAATAACCAAATCAAATCTATCATTTTTCATATACTCAAGACCGGTGTCACCATCGAAAACACAAATAACCTCATAGCCACTCATTTCCAAATAATCCTTTTGCAGCTCTGATATGCTTTTATCATCTTCAATAATTAATATCCTTTTCATGCTATTTCCTCTCAATTAGCTTTTTTAAAGAAATAATAATGGAAGCACCTTCGCCAATTTCAGAAATTGCCCAAATTCGTCCACCTGAGACTTCCACTATCTGCTTTGCAATTGCAAGTCCCAAACCGCTTGAACCCTCAACTGCCCTTGCAGTATCTGCCCTGTAAAACCTGTCAAAGACATAGGGCAAGTCATCCTTGCTGATTCCTTTGCCGTTATCCTTAAACTCTATTATAACTGATGAATTTGTTTCTCTTAAAATAATTTTCAGTTGACCGGATTCTTTTTCAATGTTTCTCTTGGCATTATCTAATATATTTTGTATCACGCGTTTAAATTTTTCACTATCTATTGTTACGAAATATATATTTGAAAGTTCATTCTCTAAAATTATACTCTTATTTTCACGTTCAAATTCTGCTGAGCTATCCTCAACACAACCTTCCATATATTTCACAATATTAACTTTTTCTTTTTCAAATGGCATTTGATTTAAATCCAGCTTGGAATATAGCAGCAAATCCTCTATCATGGTGTTTATCAGCTTTGTTTTATCTACGGCTTTTGATAAATAATACTTCTTCTTTTCGTCAGTGTCAGCAACACCGTCCAGAACTCCGTCTATATATCCTCTTATGGATGTAACAGGGGTTTTAAGATCATGTGATATGCTTGATATTAGGAATTTCCTGTTTTCGTCATATTTTTGCTGATAGTATATGGAATTTTTAAGCTGAAGACGCAGCTGTTCTACAGCGCTTCCAAGCTCTCTAATCTCACCATAGCCATAATCTGTAATTGCTGTTTCAAGCTCGCCGGTTCTTAACTTCTCAGTTTCTCTTGTTAAATTTGTAATGGGCTTTATTATATTTTTCATATTTTGCTTTTGTATAACTGTGCTTGCTGAAACAAAGACTATCAGAAAAGTTATAAAAACCAACACAATAAGGAACCTATAATTATCATCTGCATTTATAACAGGATTAAGAGTTATTATCGTATATTTGCCACCATTTGATGTTGTAAAGCTTTCTGCATTTATGCTGTAATTTCTATCCCCATTGTCATAATAATTATTTTTAACACTTATATTCATCAGCATTTCTTTAATTTGCAGTCTGCTGAATTCCTCATTATTATATATAATATTATCGTCTTCCATAACGATTACGGCCGTTTCCCCCAAGCCGCCGGAAATAGGAGACTTGTTTAATAAATTATAAAAGCAGACATAGGCATAACCGACACATCCGGTAATAATAATTGTGCCTATGAGCGTCATCATACTTTGTGTTAAAAATCTTTGTTTTAAATCCATAAAATTGTCCTAAATATCCTTATTTTCAAACAGATAATATCCTGCTGTAAATAACATTATACCGTAACCTAGCAAAATTAGAAATATCCTGAGTATTTTGCTGAAATTTATATAGCTCCCTAATATCAATCTATACCAATCAAAAGCGGATGTAAATAATAAACTTTTTAAGTACGGAAAAACCAAGCCTAATCCATTAAACACCAAAAACACAAGAATAGAAAGCATAAAAGCACTTGTTGGTCCCTTGGTAATATTTGAAATCAAGACAACCGCCAATGCAAAGATAAAAATCGGAAAGAATTCCATGATATATGCAATTAATATTTTAAAAAAATTTGGCATACTTCTGTTTATAAAGAAAGAAATCATAAGGGACAAAATCATTACAAAAATGAGGTTAGCCATAATAAATCCGGCAATTCCAAGAATTTTCCCCAAAAATACCTTAAATCTTGAAGCAGGTCCTGTAATAGTAAGTTTAATCGTATGCTCTGCAAATTCTCCGGCAAACATATCAACACAGATAAAAACAGTAAAAAGAGGGAAAAATGTGTAGCTTAAAACTGTCAAAGCCATAATTGAAAATTCTGAGCTTCCCGTTATACCTATTCCTACAAAATTATTCAAGGCATATACTGCAATGGCTGTAACAATAACTGATAAAAAAGAAAATATCAATGCTACTATGACCTTTTTCTTTTTAGATATTTTAAATATTTCGTTTATGTATATTGCTTTAAGAGTCTGCATTCATATTACCTCACTTAAATAATAATTCTCCAAAGAAGAATAATTTTTTAGAATACTATGTGTGCTGTCTACACCTAAAAGCCTGCCATTATACAGAATGCCAACTTTACTGCATGTGAGCTCTATGTCATGTATTAAATGACTGGATATGAAAAATGTTGTTTTGTGCTGTTCTGACAAATTAAGTATTAATTTCCTCATCTCTACCATACCTTCAACATCTAACCCATTTAAAGGCTCGTCCAAAATTAAAATCTCAGGATTTGATATAATTGCCATAGCAATACCGATTCTTTGCTTCATTCCCAAAGAATAGTGCTTTATCTTCTCATTTTTATATTTAATAAGCCCTGTAATCTCCAGACATTCATCAATTCTCACTCCATCCACATCATCATGGAACCGTCCACACAGCTTCATATTTTCATATGCAGTCAGATAAGGAAAGGGCGTTACGCTCTCTATAATGCAGCCGACCTTTTTCATTGCCTTTTCATAGTCCTTTGAAATTCTATAACCGTTTAAAAAAACATCACCCTTGTCAGCTTTCATAAGGCCTACCATAACTTTCATTGCAGTAGTCTTCCCCGCTCCATTTGGTCCTAAAAATCCGAATATTTCCCCACGGTCAATTTCCAGATTAATGTCCTGTATTCCGCGATTATTTTTATAAATTTTCGAAAGATTTTCGATTATAATTGCTTTATCCAAAATTACCTCCCGCAAATGGTTTAGGGACGCAAAGATCAAAGTCTTCACGCCCTTTAATTATACTGTTATTCTAATATTTTGATGAAACGACTGTCAAAATCATCATCATAAGTTGAATATGAATACCCATCCACATTTCCATTATCATCTTCACTAAATTCAACGTCAAATGATACGTTGATATTTTGTAATCCTTCACGATGGATAATTCCATTTTTCTTTTCGCCGTTACTGTCCGTATAATTCAGTACCGTGTAATGTCTTGACTCCCCATATTTTGAAGTAAACTCAAAGTTTCTTACCGTATCAGGTTCATATCCTTCATTATAAGTCTCATAATATCTGCCTTTTATGCTGTCGTCATCAACAGAGGTTATCTCTATTATTCTTTCACCTTGTTTTACAAAAGAATTATCCACCTCTTTCACAATGTCGTTTTTATATTTTCCGATATATTTCGTATCAAATTCAAAGCCTTCTTTAGTATAAGTAACTTTTTGTCCGGCTAAGTTTGGAGCTGTGACAACTGTATTATTAATATCTTTTATGTCAATTGAAAATTCAACAGTATAAATGTGTTCAGTACCGCTATTGTCCTCTGCTGACATACTTGCAGTAAAAATACCACTTTCTATAATTCCCTCTTCATTTTCAATTGCCTTGCCTGATGCTTCTATAACATAGATATTTGATTTAGGGTATGGAACCTCCAGCCTTTTCGCCGTATATTCACTAATTATTGAATATTTTAATGCAAAGGATGAAACAGCATTCACAAGAGGAGGGATTTCTGTGTTTGATATATTACCCATATACATTTTCTTTCCGCCTGATTCCTCGATTTGAATAATATCCTCTAGGCTTCCTACAAACGCATCCATAATTTTTTCTGCATCCATTACTTGTTCTTCTTCAAAGGGATTTTCAAATATTTTTCTGTCACTATTATCAGATTTTTGTTTCTTTATAACATTATATGAACCATCCTCGAAATTTTTATATATATACTGATTTTCATCAATGTACATATATCTATCCCTTATTTCACCTTTTTCAAGATTTGTTCCGCTTGTTTCCTGAGCTTGATTTGCAATGTCAAATTTTGTATTATCAGTTGATTCTATAAAAGTTTCTCCATCAACTTTTAAAGATATAATGACATCAACATTAAAGTTATCAACCTCGTTTGTCAATCTTTCCATTGTTGTCTTTGCAGAATCTTTCAAGCTGTGATATCCCGAACCAAGCATGATATCTGCAAAGGCTGATGTTGCAAAAACCAATACACCCAGAATAAAAACAGCAAATATAGCTGATCTTTTATTAAAATTCATTTTCCTGCCTCCAATATATAATTAATCACCCTATAATCATAAACGTTTATGTAATTGTATATACATAATACATTGTCAGTCTTGAATAACTATAAACTAATTATTAACAATTTATTAATTTTAAGTTTTTCCTATTAAATAAAAAGACCGAGAGTAACTTTGAATACAGACCTTAGAGTGATGAAAAAAATATCGCTCTAAGGTCTGTCCCAAAAGTTCTCTAAAATTCTATTTCTCTATAAGCTTACCTGCTTCATATTTATATAATTTATTTTCAAAAGCCTTGCCATTGGTGACTTTCGCCAACAGTATGTGCTATCTCATTGGTTCTGTCATAATATTTATTTCTTGAATTTCTCCAGTGATTATATTAAATAATTCTTCATAAGCATATCCTGATATAATTTTATAAACTTCATAATTTCTTCCCCTGATACCTAATTGTTTTCTATCATAAATATAAATATCATAGTAAGTATCATAGTTACTTTTAAAATGCAATATATAGGTCTCTTTAGCCTTAGGATGATAAGTTGTCTGCATATTATTTGAAAACACTGATTTCCTTACCCCTATGTTTTCTATAATACTCAAAATATTATTTATAATTTCCGGATTATCAGTAGTTACTATTTGATCTTCAAGCCAAAACCCTCTATACACATCTATAGTCAATTCACTAATATAAAAATCATTTATATCATGTCCTTCTTTTTCGGCTATTGTTTCTTTATGGAACTTAAATACCTCATTATTTACTTCGGACATTTTTTCATAACTAAATATAAATATGCTTATAGAAAGTAATACTAATATTATTATTGAAATCACTGTTCTTCTCACACAAGCCCTCCTAAATAACACTAAACAAATATAACTCCCCTATTTGCACTTAATTTTTGTAAAGTTATAATATAACCTCTGACAAGCAGTAATAATGCAGCAGTAACAATTTTTAGTTAAACTTCTTATAATGAAGAAGTCTGTTTTCTAGAGTACCTGTATGCAGTTCAAAAAGATGGTTATCATAATCATAAAAATATATTGAACGACTCTCTTCTGTAACTCTGTCCCTTCCTCTTTTTATCTCTAATCCGAGCTTTTCTATTCTCTTAAGATACATTTCATAATCTGATTCATCTATTTTAAATGCTATATGGTTATAACTTCTTTCGCATTGGTTGCCTTCCATAACAGCTATCCAAAGATTTTTTATTAAAAAGAACTTCTCTTTTGATATAGAAAATTTATTTTCTCCGCTATTATATACTTCTTTAGCTTCAAATATTTTTTCAAAAAAGGTTGTTGCCTTATCTAAATCTTCAACAATAAATGTTATATGACTAATTTCAGATATCAAATTTAATGCCCCTTTCTCTTCTACATAAAACCAGATTTCAACATGAAATTTCACGTTTATAATAAGCATAAGAGTCATTTTCATTTTTGTGTTCTTGCATGATATTTTCTTTATTAACAATCAAAATATTATCTCTTACAATTTTTTACTAAAATCTTATTTATGAAATTTGATGAACCTTCTAATATTTAATCGATTATATCAACTTTAAATGGAAATTCTTCAGCTTTTCGTTCTTCAAAATCAACTTTATATCCGATATCTTCTTTATAAAAGAAACCTTGTTTTAATTCTATTTTTACATAACACATATTTTCATCATTTTCGTCATTGTGCGCAAAATACCATGGTTCAAACACTTCTATCAATTTCTGTCTGATTGCATGATTCTCTTCTAATAATGGATGCCCTATATTGCGAGCAATACCACTGAATCTATATAGTTTATTGCACATTGATATCTCAGGATTTTTTTCAATGTCTTTTACTTTCTTTGATTTTGCGTAGGTAACAATATAAAAGGCACAATCATCATAAAAAGTATCAACAAACCTGACCGACGGAATATTATCATTTGATGTTGCTAAAGCAAATTGATAATCTCTTGCAAATAACTCTTCCAAAATATATAAACTTTTTTCATATTTGGTCATTATCAATCTCCTTTAAAATTCTATCAATTATTCCTGACGGATTAATGATTTTTTTCATAGTGTATTCATGTCCGTTTAATTGCATATCAACCGAATTACCTGTTTCTATTGCAATATTCCAAAATTCATCATATGTAATATCCGGATTTACCTGACAAGATAGTGCATATACACCTGCAATATAAGGTATAGTCCAGCTCCATACATTTTACCATCAGTTGTTATAATTATAACAGATCCTATAGCATAGGCTACATTTTCTTGCTGTTTTATTAATACCATTTCACCGCTTTCAGATTCCTGCCAACGCCAATAAGAATCATCATTTTTAATTAAACCGCCATCGCATAGAGTACGAACGTTATCAACTACTGTCATATAAGGAGTATTTGCAACTGTAAACGCTTTATTTTCGTATCCATCATCCGAATAAAGAAAGACTTTTCCATCACCTTGTCATTCAATAATATCTCCGCTCTCATTATAAAAATTGTATTCAGCTTTATTATTACCATCTAAATCGTCAAAAAAGCTAATAGATGGGTTAACATTAATTTCTTTGCTTTTAATTTCTCCATTATCCATTATTCGCTCTATTCTGCTAAGATTGGGATTATTACTGATAATAAATAAGCTTTTATTAATTGAAACTTCATTAGTTATGAGCTCCGAAATTTCTTCTCTTACCTTATTAAACTCATATATAGTAATATTGCTTGCTTTTTCAGTAATTTTGTCTGGTTCAATAACATTAAGAAGTTCATATTTGCCTTTATTATTTACTTTGAAATGTGCATAGCCAACACCTTGATACTCATCTTTGCTACTTAGTATATAGCTCACGAGTCTATGGTTATCAATAACAATCGAATTATATATAGTTATCGATTGATTGGTATTAATATTTTTTGAGATTAGTTTTTCCATTGAAGTTACAGCATCTTGAGGACGAGACATCACAACATATATTGTCAAAACAAGAATCATACTTATTGCAAAAATCCATTTCTTATTCTTCATAACTTTAACCCCTAAAATTATATTATTTAAATTCCTTTTACGACGCTTAATTTTCACTTGTAACGAATGAGAAAACAATTCAATTCCAAATTGCAATTTACTGTTTAAAAAAGTCCATACTAATATGATAAAACTCCTCTGAATTTGTAAGCATGGCTGGATGTCCACCAGTATTGAACAAATGAATTTTACCATGTCCGATTTTTTCAATCAGCTCTCCATAAACTTTTTTATAATAATCAGGAGATAGAGCAGATACAAATTCATCTTCTTCACTACCAGTCAATAGAATATCTGCTTTCAAGAATTGTAGAGGTTTATGAAAAAATACACCTATTTCTTTTTCATGTCTGATAATGGCATTGGTATCATTATCAACAACTTGTTCCCAGTCAGAACCGTGCATACAGGCATAAAACATTTTTGTATTTTCATCATGCTTAGAAAAATCCCTATCCGCCTTAACATTCTCTGTGAATGCATTAATCGGTTTTTCTCCCTCAAAACTGTCGGCAATTACTTTATTAATAAGTTCAGGTGCTTCCAATGCAACATTGATAGCAACCAACGCACCGCCACTACTGCCGATAATGTTTACTTTTGAATATTGCCTTTTACGCAAAAATTCAATAACCTGCTCGGCTTCGTTAAACCACAGATCAATGGGAAATTCATTCAATCTGTCTGATTTTCCATGTCCTAAAAAATCAATCAAAATCACTTTAAAACAATTTTTGTACTTCTCCGCAATTCCCGCAAACATGTTTGAGGAAGCTGTATTCCCATGAAGAAATAGTAAGGGTATACCTGTACCAAATTCCTTATAATATACTTGCTTGTTATTAAAATTAAAATATCCCATATAATTAAATCCTTCCAAATTGCATACATTATCGTATTTATAAGCAAAGCTTTTACTTTGCGCATTAAACTTTTCCTTCAACTAATACCATTTTAAGATAACTTTCCTCCATGATTCCTATACTGTTAATACTTATTCTCCATCGTAATAGTCTACTTCTTCTGCAATTCTATAGAAATTACTTGATTTATTGTGAATAACAATTCCAACCTTCCCAGAATCCGGATAATATATTGTATCAGGCGAATTAATTGTATCAAAGTCAATATACTTCAATATTTCATTTTCTGATGTGTTAATTATTTTATGTGCTGATTTTTCAGTAGGTGGACACACAATAAAATCCCCTTGTTTTATTGCTTTTTTACCATCTGTAGTAACTAATACCCCTTTTCCTTGAATAATATAAAATACTTCTGTATTTGCTGTATGGTAGTGTAACGGATAGTTGGATTTTTTAGGTGGTATTTCATAAACAGCAACACAACATTGTTCAAAATCTTTTCGACATGCAACTTCACGTTTTGAATAGGCATAAGGTTCATGTTCATTTTTGAATTTTTGCGCGATATCTTCTTCATTAACAATTAAAATATTGTCTCTCATACTTTCCCTCCCAAATCATATTTCCGTGACTCATTGTCTTATCTGAGCCCCCGGAAAAAAACACATATTCCATATCAATCACGAACTGATATACCGCCATAAAATCAGATAGAATCATAAATGGTCTTTTTGTTGCGGTTTTTATATTCAACATAGAACACTTCACAACACAGAGTTATCGTGAAGCTTTGTCTAAATTCTCTAAAATTCTTTTTAATACATTATGTATATTAGTTAAAATTACTATTATAAAACATAGCATTACAAAAGTTACTATTTCTCCTGTAGAGATAGATACTATTCCAAGTATAATAAGAGTAATAGTATATTTAATTGTACTAAAATTCATTATAATTATTCACTCCTTTACATGTTCAGTGCTAGATAAATATTTGAATTTTACTTATTCTAAAATTCTGGACATGATGTATTCATTTTCATATTTCCCATTTCGTATAACTGCAAGGCGTTTAAGTCCTTCTTTTTTAAACCCGAACTTTTCATATAAGTGAATTGCTCTCTCGTTATCTTCAAACACAGATAACTCAAGTCTAATAAGCATAAGCCAATTATCAGCAATGTCTATTATAGCTTTCATTAATGCTGTTCCAACACCGGCATTCTGATAATCCTTGTGAATCATGATTCCAATTCCGCCGCTGTGGCGCATTCTTGGATTTGCATTAGTCTCAAGCCCGATAGTACCTATTATTACTTCCACGCCTTCCGGGGACGTAGCTACTGCAACTAATTGATGATGATTCCTGTCCATATTCATAAGAAAGTCTTCACTGCTTTTTACCCGTTCAGATGGTATACCAAGTATATTCTCAAATACACCCGGCATACGGCGAAGTGCATTTATTCCTTTAGCATCTGCAATTTCGACAGGTCTGATTATAAAATCCATATTGTCCTCCTAATATTATCATTATTAATTTCTATTCTATCATAGTTCATCTTTATTAATAACATTTAAGTTTAAATATTGCTTCCCACCTGTAGCAACGTAGAAAAAATAATCTTTAATTACACCCATACTCACTTCATCTAAATATATTTTATCATTAATGGCCAGGGCATTGCCGCCATGCTCAATCCATTTTATAGCACATTCTCAAATATCAAATAATTCTGAAATGACAATCTCTCCGTCCCATTGTCATTTCCCGTTAGGGCTTAAGGCAATTTGATATCTCTATATTCGGAAACTTTCCATTCTTTGTTTTTTCCGTAAATTGAATTATTTCTTCAGCAACATCTTCCTTTTCTGTTTCATCTTGTATGATACAATGTTTAATTTGACTTCAAAATTGTATCCTTTTTCGTACATCAAACATTGAAACCTATATTTAAATAGACGGTTTAAATTATAAAAAGTTCAATTTCAGGTAAATTTTATAGTAATAGCTCCTTTTTGACACCATTACTTAAATATAACAGTATATGTATTTAAAAATTTAAATAGAAATTTTTTCATAATAAAGCACTTCCAATTGATTCAACAAAAAAGAAATGCCTATATGGGTATTTCCTTTTTATAAACTAATTATATTATTTTTTTAATTGTGATTTTTTCTGATTGTATTCTTCTTCTGTTATTTCTCCTCGGCATATCTTTCATTTAGAATATTTAAAGCACTGTTATTTAAATGGCCATTAGTCTTAGATGATAGCTGAAGATAATTAATCAGAGCTACAATTCCTAATACTTTATTAACTGTCATATTATCTCCTATAATAAATTATCTTTACTACTAATCAGTAGTATTGTCAAGTAAATTTTTAAAAAATAGTTGTGTTAGCATACACAAACATTTTGTGCCTTAAGATTCTTTTTTCTAACCTTAACAATACAATACAAAACTACCTTATAATTCAGCAGCTTTGTATTGTAAAACGAAACATTTTTATACATTTTTTTCATATGATGCTAATAATCTTAAGAAATGATTCGCTTCACGCAATGTGTGGTCACCTAACAGAGGTATTATAATAGATTTGATTTTACAATCAAGTAAGCCTTCCGTTCCCTGTGCTTTGAAATCACGGATTGCTTGAGTTGCCTGCAAACTGTCCTTAGTAACTTTATCTAATGGAATAGTTCTATTCATGGCAGCCAATGATTCGGTTGTTAAATTATCAAATTCATTACCAAAATTATTGGCTGTTTTAAATAACTCTTCTTCGGTAGGATCCAATAGCCCTCTAATAAACTTAGAATGTTCAGCCATAATTCTGTTCCAAAATGCTTCCTGTTCTAAAGCTTCATTCTCTAAATTAATAATTTCTCTGTTGTTGAGTCTTTGAACCATATGCAAATATAGCTTAGCTTCCCTCATTATATGGTCTATTAACAGAGGATAATTTACTGTAAACATTTTGCATGATAAAACATTTGATAAAATTTCACTTTTAAACTGAATTAATTTTGAAATTAAAACTATTGCTTTTCTGTTAACATTGTGTACTCTGTCCTCTAAATATGGGTTTGTAACTCTATTATAGTTACTCGTTAATTCATATTCCTGCATCGTTAGTTCAACGGGAATATTTACTCCTGTGTAAAACGAAGAAGCTTTTTCCGCATCCATAGTATATGGAGTTACTACTTCTCCAGAATGAAGAACCCCACTGCTTACAACACCATCAGAAAGCAATATTACTTCACTTAACAAATCATCAAACTCTCTTCTAAACATATTTGCTTCCTGTGTATACATACTATCCCTTGGCGTAAATCCCAGTTGAAGAAAAAATGAATGTTCTTTCATTATTCGAGCAAAAAAAAGATGCAGTTCTAATGATTTTCGGACAAAGTCTATATTTAAAGACATTTTATATTTCCTCCTAAAATATATTTTTTAATATATTTTATGATTATTACATATGAACTGTTACGCGAATAAATTTTTAGTTAAAATACTATCTGGTATTGGTGTTAGTATATAAGTTTGGAGACGAAAAGTTTGACACGATAAAATATAAATACAATGAAAGGTGCGTGTTAAACAATGTCCAAAAATGGTACCCGTTATACGGAAGAATTTAAAAAACAGATTATAGATTTATACAATTCAGGAAGCTCAGTAGACTGATATCCCCTACACTATATCATTAAAAATGGCTGGACTTATTTAGCTTCCGTCATGGATTTCCATAGCAAGAAGATAAATTAACGTATGAATATTTAATGCTTGCCAGCTAAGGGATATTAAAATTGCTGACAGTTTTCTCAGATAAATCGCCTTGATAATTTAATCTTTTGATTATATCTTGAGCAATGGAATCAACTTCCTCTTCCTTAAGTACATAAAGTCGGAGCAACCCTACCGACTAACCTTAAATAAACCTCGTTGCTTCTCTTGTCATACTCTATTTCATATTGAGGATCATTATTTATTGCTGAAGCATTAACTTCTTCAGCATCATATGTTGCAAATAGTAGTCTGTAATCATTCAAATTATCCATATTATTATAAGTTAGCCTGCGTCCGGGCACGACTTTGGAAAAAATGTCTTTGACAAATTTTTCAGCTCTTTCTGTGTCAAAATCAGAAAAGTCACCACTATAATCCCTCAGCATGTTGTAATTATCACCATTCAAAATTTCTTCAGCATTAAGTGAAAACTCTT
This sequence comes from Sedimentibacter sp. LTW-03, assembly GCF_052059825.1. Lineage (GTDB taxonomy): Bacteria > Bacillota > Clostridia > Tissierellales > Sedimentibacteraceae > Sedimentibacter. The sequence goes on along the minus strand of NZ_CP197180.1, from coordinate 3,503,140 downwards.
CATAAATATTTATAATATTTTTATAGAATTGCCTAGGAGTATACTCTTAATAATATTCCTCCAAATACATACTCCTGTACTTTATTACAGTTACCTTAATTATTCAAATATCAAACCCCTTTTACAAATATTGCATATAAAAATTAGTATTGGAATAAAAAAGGATTGATAGAATTGAAACAACCTTTATATGAGTTAATATTAAACGCTGTAAAAAACAATGAGGAAAAAAGCAAGCTATTAATACTTGAAAAATTTAGAAATTCAATCGATTATTATGCAAGAAAATTAAATTACTATTGTGCAAAAACGGACCTAATTATATTTATGCTCACACTAATAAATAAATTGAATTTAGAAAAATTTAAAAATTTTGAAGAACGTACTGCAGTTAAGTATATCCAAATCAGTATAAAACACGAATATATTCGCTTATCAAAAAAAAATTCGTATATTAACTCCCATGAAGTATTAATAAATACAGATATCATTGATTATATCGATAAATATAAAGAGGAACTACCATCTGAAGGCTCAGAATTTATTAATTATATGGCTGAAAATTTAGTTGGAAATCAAAAAAAAGTTTTTTTATATTCCTTAAATGGTTACTCAAACACAGAAATATCAAAATTAATAGGAATAAGTAAACAAGCTGTAGGTAAAATAAAAAAAAGAATCGCATTAAAATTTGTAGAAGAACACCAAAACAATATTTAGGAATATTTTAGTATTAAATATCGTACTTTTAATATCAATAATTAATTCATTATTTCTAAGTTTCACAACTAAGATAACAAAATATATACTGCAGGTTTACTTCTTCGCTATAAAGCACTCTTTAATATATGTCCAAGTAAGCTATGGACTAAAAATAATAGGAGTGATTTATTATGGCAACTAATCATACTTGCATAGATTTTACAGACAGTGCTGGTCGAGATTTCAAAATTATCAAAACAAAAGCCAGCAATATCAAACTAGTAGGCTTTAATCCACCAGAGAAGATTCGTGATACAACCTACTATGGAATGAATGCAAGCTTCTACGATACTACTTCCACCAACAAAGATGTTCAGAACATTGCTTATCAAGATGGTAATCCTGTCGGTTCAATTACTGGGGGCACTACAAATCTAGTAGGAAAATCCATTATTTCATGGAATGGAACTTCTTTGGCACACTATACTAACGTTATCTATGATTCTTCTAGCAATGTTCCTAAAACAAGCGGCTCATGGGCTCAAGGCGGTGTTGCGCTGTTTCTCTGCGATACTTCATGGAAGGCTAAGTACGAAGCACAACTCAATTCTGACCAAGTTAAGGATTTAGATGGAGGGTCTGCTAGAGCAGGTATCCTTATAAATACCAACACCAAGGATGTATATCTTATAGCAAGTAGAATTCTTACGACTGCAGTGTTTGATTTGCGCAGAGCAATGATGGAATATGCCGGTATTACTGATGGAGGTTCCAGTGGTTACTGGCATGGCATGATGGTTGATGGTGGTAGATCTACTCAGTTACGTGGAGAAGACATTAACCTGTATGTCTCTGTTTTATCTCGTGAAGTGCCTCAAATTATTTCTCTAAAGAACAAAAACTAAACATAAAGGGCTGCATGTGCAGCCCTTTATGTGCATTATTTAATCAATTAGCTTGTTTTTAAAATAATATTTGTTCACGATTATCTTTATAAAAGCAATCATTAAAAATAAATTTCTTAGAGTTGGTGATACTGTGCGCATGGACTGAGGAATCATTGGCAAATTATCAAACATTGGCTCTGCGTACATCTTTCCGTTTCTTGTTATCGTTATAACAGTTTCACCGTATGTACCCCCAATGTAGGCTACATTTTCTCGCTGTTTTATTAATACTGGTTCTCCCATCTCATCCTTCTCCCAACGCCAATATGAATCATCATTTTTAATTAATCCTCTACCACACAAATTTCGAACATTGTCAACTGCTGCATCCTGAGATATCTTAACTACTTCAAAATGATTATTACTATATCCGGTAGGCTCATCATAGTAAAAAGGCTCAATATGATAAAGAAAGACTTCCCCCTCAGTTGTCAAAAACTGATATATATTCGGAAATACAATAGAGATATCCTTTATCCCCGATGCAATGAGAGTTGGATTACGAACCATATCACCAAATGAGAAAGTAAAGGCATAAAGGTCATTGTTATTTTGAATAGCAAAAGAGTTTTCGGAACTTGAGTAAATGGATTTCACATTTTGCATAATCATTGTAGGTCCATTATGTGCCTCTTCTCCTCTTTTGCTACTCCATGTCCATAGGCTTCCATCTGTTTTTATTACAATAGCGGTGAAAATATTAAGTTCAACCGCAAGAATATCTTCCATTATCTTCTCTGGATGTCTATTTAATTGACTTAAAAGAGTGTCCTTTTCCTGTAGAGGGCTAGGATAAGCTCCCCATCCCCAAAGAGATCCATTTTTATCAACTGCCATTGCACTACGCCATCCAATATCGATATCTACAACATCTCTAAGAATTGTTTTTCGCGCAAAATATGGATAAAAATATAAATACCCTTTTGCTACAAGGCGATAATCATTTCCGCCCCATCCTACCAAGGTACCATTTGGTGAAATCACGAAATATGTTTCTGCTTTGCCATTTGATTCAGCCATCATTTTATATTCTCCCGGTTTAATATCAATGGGTATAAAAAATAAAATAACATGTAAACAAGCAATTCCTATGAGAAAGTAATTTGTCAAGGTGTTAAATTTTTTCTTCAATTTCGAACCTCCGTTAATGTCTTTGTTTGGACTGCAAGGTTATATCTGACTGTATAAGGGAAACTCCCCCAGCCCCACAGAATTCCATTTTTATCGACTGCCATTGCGCTACGATAACCGATATCTACGTCAACTACATTTCTAAGAATTGTTTTTCGTACAAAATATGGGTAAAAATATAAATATCCGTATGCTACAAGGCGATTATAATCACAACATATATTATCAAAACAAGAATCATACCTATTGCAAGAATCCATTTCTTATTCTTGATAACTTTAACACCCTAAAATTATATTATTGAAGTTCCTTTATGGAGCTTACTTTTTACTTGTAACGAATGAGAAAACAATTCAATTACAAATTGGAATTTACTGTTTAAAAAAGTCCATACTTATATGATAAAACTCCTCTGAATTTGTAAGCATGGCTGGATTTTCACCAGTATTGAAAAAGTAAATTTATTTATTATGTAAATATGCTAACGACTTATCCTTAAATAGAATTTGTCTAATTATGATAATGTTACCCAATACCTTTGTGTCATGGTGTTATCATTTTGGTCAAATACCTCATTCTCTAATATTCCGCCATTCGCAATAATAGTCTTAGCAGAAGCAATATTGTTTTTATCGCAAGTAATAAGAACTTCTTTTATATTTAATTCGACACACTTTTCTAATGCCAATTTCAACATTTCAGTTGCAAAGCCTTTTCTTCTTTCTGATTTTCTAACACTATACCCAACGTGGCCTCCAAAATTTAACAAATTGTCATTCAACCTATGTCTAATATCAATCATTCCAATTAACTTTTCATTTTCATCTAAAGCAAGATATGTTGTTGCCGAAACTAACCCTTCCCTAACTGTTTCATCATGTAAATTATCGTTGAAAGCCTCATACCACTCTTCAAAAGTTTTATAAGTTGATAACCCTGCTGTCCCATCCATACTATCTTTATTTATAATAAATTCTTCTTTGTAATCCAATATAATTCCTTTATGTGTAACATTCGGTAAAACTAATTTCAGTCTATTCATTTCATTGCCTCTAAATCATTTTTGGTCTTTAACACTTTATAAAAATTATTACAGAGTTATCGTGAAGCTTTGTCTAAATTCTCTAAAATTCTGGACATGATGTATTCATTTTCATATTTCCCATTTCGTATAACTGCAAGGCGTTTAAGTCCTTCTTTTTTAAACCCGAACTTTTCATATAAGTGAATTGCTCTCTCGTTATCTTCAAACACAGATAACTCAAGTCTAATAAGCATAAGCCAATTATCAGCAATGTCTATTATAGCTTTCATTAATGCTGTTCCAACACCGGCATTCTGATAATCCTTGTGAATCATGATTCCAATTCCGCCGCTGTGGCGCATTCTTGGATTTGCATTAGTCTCAAGCCCGATAGTACCTATTATTACTTCCACGCCTTCCGGCGACGTAGCTACTGCAACTAATTGATGATGATTCCTGTCCATATTCATAAGAAAGTCTTCACTGCTTTTTACCCGTTCAGATGGTATACCAAGTATATTCTCAAATACACCCGGCATACGGCGAAGTGCATTTATTCCTTTAGCATCTGCAATTTCAACTGGCCTGATTATAAAATCCATATTGTCCTCCTAATATTATCATTATTCATTTCTATTCTATCATAGTTCATCTTTATTAATAACATTTAAGTTTAAATATTGCTTCCCACCTGTAGCAACGTAGAAAACATAATCTTTAATTACACCCATACTTAATTCATCTAAACAGCTTTCAGCGTCAATGACCCTGGCATTGCCATCACTTTCAAAAATCCATCTTCTTTATTATTGTAATTGTAGTACATTACTGCACAGCCTTATCTATTTGAGAACTTTTAAATTCTCCGGTTGTGCCGTCAATTATCAAATTATAATCAGTGTCCTTATAATTAACATTTATAATATATTCCAGCTCACCGTCAATATTTCTTGTTTTATAAATATCATTTATGTCTGCTTGTTTTTGAATAAGGGTAGTAATGTCACTTATCTCGATGAAGTCTAATTTTACGTTACCATCATTGTCAAAAATATGTAATTGAATAACTAGTCCATAGGAATCCAATTCCAATTCCATATCTTGACGCTTATCCCATACGTCATCTTTTTTATTAATGTATGAATACTTGATGCTTGCCAGCTGCGGAATATTAAAATTGCTAACAGTTTTCTCATATAAATCACCTTGATAATTTAATCTTTTGATTATATCTTGAGCAATGGAATCAACTTCATCTTCCTTAAGTACATAAGTCGGAGTAACCCTACCGACTAACCTTAAATAAACCTCGCTGCTTCTCTTATCATACTCTATTACATATTGAGGATCATTATTTATTGCTGAAGCGTTAATTTCTTCTTCAGCATCATATGTTGCAAATAGTAGTCTGTAATCATTTAAATCATCCATATTATTATAAGTTAGCCTGCGTCCGGGCACGACTTTGGAAAAAATGTCTTTGACAAATTTTTCAGCTCTTCCTGTGTCAAAATCAGAAAAGTCACCACTATAATTCCTCAGCATGCTGTAATTCTCACCATTCAAAATTTCGTCAGCATTAAGTGAAAATTCTTCATAAATATTTATAATATTTTTATAGAATTGTCTGGAAGTATAGTCCTCCCTGTTCAGAGGCTCCATGATAATGTTAAATTCCTGAATTATTTCTTTATTATAGTCATACAGATTATTTATGTATTCCTGCTCTGATGTATTAATAATACCGTCCTGGAAAATGTACTCTATATTATCGTTGTATCTGCCGTAAATATCATAGTACTCATAACTTAAACTATATTTTCCAATCCTTGCAGCATTATTTTTTGATTTGACAAAATTATTTAACGTTTTCACATTTAACAGCAATTTATTTGGATTATATTCATTTGCAATTATAATGCTTGATAATTTTTCATCTAGGCCTTCAATTTCTTCTTCATAAGACTTGAAATCATAATACATTCTTTCTTTAAATTCCGAAGAAACCAATATATCTGGATTTAATTTCATATAAATTGATACGCCTAAAAATGCTGCTATAATCAATATGGTTTTTAATTTTGCATTATTTGTTTTCATAAATGCTCCTGAATTTCATTATAATTTCAACTCTCTATTGGGCAATAACTTTATCTCAAATAATTATATTATTGCAATTCTGGTTTTAAATGTTTTTTTCCAGTATTTCTTTAATCTCAGGTGGTGCAAAATTTGTTATTTCTTTTAGCTCTTGTAAAGCCCACCATTTTATACCCTGTAAAGTATCTATTTCATTTTTAGTCATATTTTTTATGCTAAATACTTGATTAGAATTTAAATTTAATAAATAGTATACTTCATGGCTATTAAACATTTCAATTTTACCTTTAATCAATACATCTTTTACTAATATAGGGTCACTATTTATTGTCACTTTCAGCCCAAGCTCCTCATATAACTCTCTTTCTAAAGCCATTTCATATGTTTCATCATCTTTCAATCCACCACCAGGTGTAACCCATAAGACCTTATTACCTTTCACTTTAGGAAACTCAAATTTTTCTAGTAAAACTTCATTTTTTTCATTAAAAATTACTGCTCGAGCACATTTTCTTACTTTCAATTAAGTTCCTCCATTTAATATCTATTGTCAATTAAAACCAACTTATAGGTTGTATCGCCTTGCATACCCTATAACCTCTTTAGTTGCTTTTGCCATAAAAAACACCTCTCAGTTTTTATAGTCAAAAGGTGTCTATTAAGTCAATTATATTATTTAAATTTAGGTTTTAAACTACAAATTGTAGCTTTAAAACAAGGTTTGACTAAATAAGTACTCGTTAAAACATCAAACATTGAAGCCTATGTTTAAATAGACGGTTTAAATCATAAAAAGTTCAATTTTAGGGTAAATTTTATAGGAATAACACCTTTTAGACACCGTTAATAATAGCATATGTATTTAAAAAATTGTCCGGAAAGAACCGTCCATATTGGACAAATTCGCTTAATAACGAAATATAATTGAAACTCCTCAGTTTTCATATTATAAACATAATGTGCAGCTGTTTTGATTTATCCAAATTTCCGGTTATGCTTATTCTTGAAAAGTACTATGTAAAAACAATTTTATCTGTTATACTATATAATCAGATTTGTGATATCTCCCTGTATTGCAATTATAATCATCATTCTTTCAATATTTTCAGCTACAAGATTTGCATGTAAATATAGTTCATTATTTTCATCATTGGATCTTTTTCTTCAACAAAGCCATCGCTGTCACTAACGCAATCTTTAGTTTTTTTAAATTGGTCAAAACCCGCATTGCACGGCTTTTCATATTCACTTATGCAGCAAGTTAAATAAAAAATCAACTCTCTAAAAGAAGAGTTTATATTGCATAGCAATTCAAGGAGTGCTTCAATGTCCACGCAAGTATTAGGTACGATTGTATTATTGTTAGCTGATGGCGGTTTAATCTGCCACTGTTCAGAGTCTGAATATGGTGAATTATAAAATTGGTAATTGCCTTTTGGATCAAAAGTGTATCTGGCAAAATCGAAGCGTGCACCCACTTTACTGAATTCGCTCAGCAAATAATTGACATTGACGAGTCCGTTTGTAACGGTGGTATTCATTCCAATACCATTAAGGGCATCGACAAAGGCATTTTTTAATGTAAAAATATCATGATTTAATGCCGCAGGATTTCCATCGCTTAATATTGCAAGAGCATTTATACCACTTTTGAGCAACAATTCAATACTATGCCAAGCATTAAATAGTGCCGGAAAAATTAGCGAATCCGCCTGATCAAAGCCATTGCGTGTATAAACGATCGAATAAAGAGTCAGAATGGCATTTGCTAAATATGCTTTCCCCATTTCAAAATTGTCAAACACAGACTGCTTAGGGTTGCGTTTGTCATTTGAACCTTGCCCGTTATCAAAACGCCAATTTAAAAATGCATACTTGTGATTATTGTTGTAGTTAATTTCGCTTTCGCTAAAAAAAATCTTCATAATGCCTCCTGACAAATACTACAATGAATTTTATCTCTTCTTCAATTAAAATTACAATCTTTCAATCCCTTAGCTATAACATGCAAGCCACTTAATTCACTAATACTTATTTTTAAGTTTAGTATTATTGCTATAATGTGATTATACAAATTATAAACATATTGCGCAATTTGGATTTGCTGAATAGCTACCACATTTTAGCCTAGAAGGAAATTTTACCGACTTATTTGTTTAGTTTTATTTGGACAAGATATTTCATTATACTGTATTATCCATATACGCTCTTATGAATATTAGCAATTCATGGATAAAGCATTCCTTCTTAATCAACTTCATCTGCTAATTGTGCTGCAACATATATTTCGGCATTTGACAATTGATTAATTCAGTTTAAAGTAATTCCATTACTTGATAATGATCTTTCTACTTTTTTGATAGTCTATCTTTTACTTCATTTGGAAGGATTCCCATAAAGTAATTCTCGATGTTATCCCAAAACCATTTTGTGTAATTGAGGATTTTTTCTTTTGCCGATGCTTCCGGTTGCTCTTTGGCAAACAAAAACTTTAACATTTCGACACTAATGTAATGTTTTTTCTGAATATCTAGTAATATATTATTTTGATAAGTATCCCCTTGTTTCACGGATTTTTCAAGTGGATAAACCGAGTTCATGCGTAAATAAATTTGCGGATTATTACCACCTATAACTTGATAACTTAACAGTTTTCGTGCCTCCCCAATACCTAAAGCGGCGATTTTTGCATCAATGTCATCACCATGCGCTCTAAAGTGGAATGTTGTAATCTTATCTAAACCCATCACATAATTATCACTTGGATTTAATGAATTAGTGATTGAACTCATTATAAATCCAGAAAAAACATCACCATCTTTATGTACAATATATCGCAGATTATCGGCATTACTGTTTGTGCGTTCAGAAATGAACTTAATTTCTTTTATCTTCCCAAACTCAAAGGCTGAATTAATAACAGTCTGTGCAAAAGCTCTAGCTTCAAATTTATCAAAAATCTTCAATGTTCGCATAAAGTAATTTCCTAAGTCTTCAACAGTAAACTGACTACCTGCTATTTTTTGCTCATTTACAAAGCTTTCAAACGATTCTAAAATAATTCTGTACTGAGATAAAAGATTTTCAACGGAAATATCATTACTAAGTGCAACCTCTACACCAGAAGTATATACAAATTTCTCAAATAAATTTTTATGTTGAAGCTTTTCACGTTCACCTTGATTAAATAGAGCAAATTTGAAGCTTGGAAACGACATATTTTTATAATACTTTTCCCAAATCCCACACAGATTCACTTCATAAACAGCAACGTAAGTCTTACTTTCGAGGTCAACTCGTTTAGAAAAATAATTCCCTAAACGTGATTTAGTAATTTGGGACCGCAGCTCTGGAGTTACAAAAATCAAATCGTTACCAAATAAGCTCCTTGGTCGGGCAACAAATGGAGAATATCCCAATTTATTTGGTGAGGCGAAATCTTTTTCAATCATCAATAATACCGTTTTAACTTTGTTTTCGAGAGAATCTTCATCTCGATTATTTTGAACAAAAATATATTTAAAATCTTCTGGACTGATAATTAAGTTACGATTATTCCCTTTTTCTTTATATATAGACAAAACTTTACGCATTACCTCAAGAATTTGTGTTTTTCTTATCGCTGACATACCATAAAGTTGCTTAACTTCATTCATATCACGGTTTAAAAAATCAATAATTCCAAATCCAAAACCATTCTTGACTTTTGATCTATCACGTGCAGCACGCCCTATTTCCTGAATATAATCAACTACATTCCCTGTTGGGGCGTAGTGATACACATTTGTAATGTCTGGAATATCAATTCCCATCCCAAAAGCTTTGGTTGCAAGAACAAATTGAAGTTCCCCCGATTTATACTCTGATAAAACTTCATCTTTTTCTTCCTTCTGTAATGTACCATAATACTTACCAGTTTTTTTTGCAATTTCCGGCTCATTCTGTGCTAGGAAATTATAAAAATTTATTAATAATTTTACAGTTGGAAAGTAAAGCAATGACTTCTGCTTATTCTTTGTTGCCTTTTGTAAATGCTTCAATGCTAATACATTTTTTGTTTTTCTATAATCCCTACCCTCAGCATCAAAATCTTTTTCACTACTTCGAACATTCATCAGAATATCATCACGTCTTACATCCCCAAAATAAGAAATTGGACTAATCATATTTAAACTATTTCGTGTATCCAAATACATATCCTCTCTACCACCATAAATAGCTGTTGCTGTAAATGTAACAATCGGGAATTTATGTTCTTTTCTCAGCTTTGCAAGATATATACCTAAATACCAGTAATCTGCTCTAAATGATTTTCCCCAAGTTGTAACAATATGTGCTTCATCGATAATTACTACGCCAATATTCCTATCCCCAATCAACATTTTAATATCACTTCTAGCTTGTAATGTTTCTGGTGATAAATACAAAACATTAACTTCTTGATTTTGGACTCTCTCTAAAATATTCTCTTTTTCAAAAGGCGGAGTATTCCCATTAATTGTTGCAGATGAGATCACCCCTTTACGACGCATATTATCAACTTGGTCATTCATCAATCCAATTAAGGGCGAAATCACTAAAGTAAGTGGCTTATCATTTGTATACTTTTTAGATAAATATAATGCTGGAATTTGGAACATCACTGACTTGCCTGCCCCTGTAGATGCAGTAATATAGACATCTCTAAACGGTTCTCCATGCATTGCTTTTTCTGCTTGTGTTACAATATCATCGATGATTTGTGCCTGTGAAATATCTATAATTTCTTTCGAATGGCTTTCTATATTTCTATAAAATGGAATTTGTCTGAAACCTGTATACCCGTAAACATTTTTTAGAATTTTCGCATAGTCTTCTTCATTTTCAATAGTTTTTCGTCTTATGGACAGTGTTGTAAAAAACAAATTTATATCTGTTAACTGTTCTAAAATATTCAGACGTTCAAGGTATCTGTTTGGTAAATTTTTGATATCCCCTGACAGTATCATTACAATATTAGATTCGTTTTTTTCATTAAGTATATTAAATTCTAAATCCAAGAAAGGAGTTTCATTATCAGATAGTTCTATTTGTTGTACGTTTTCTGTTGGATAATCTTCCGAAATATTAACTTCTAATGGTACATCTTCATAAAATTTAAATATATTAATTTTTTCTTCAAGCTCAGGATATGTGACATAATAATTTCCGCTTTGTTTTGAGTAGTCTAATTGACCGTAGAATAAGGACACATTCTCAAGAATACTTTTTTGATCCAGTTCTAGCTCATTATCTTCTTGATAGTATAAATAATTATAAATACTATCTACGTTCGATAATGTACCTCTATATGGAAACTGCTTATCATATAGATTGTTCTCTAGTATAACAATTGGCATCTTATTAATATTTGACTGCTCTTTAAATAACTGATACTCCTCAATTGTCATCCATTTATAGTTAATGTCAAATTTACGATTTTCTATTATTTCATCTGTCACCTGTTCTCGGATTTCACTAAGGTCAACTTTGTCTATATAGTACATATCAAATGAAAAGTATTTATTTTCACGTGATAGATTAGACACATCAAAACCTTTTAGTATAATAATTGCATTACCTGTTTGTTTGATTATTTCCAATATCTTATTTTCAATCATAATAAAAATCCTTTAGCCTTTCTGTATTTATAGACTTTTGTAGCTTTTTAATTGCTTTTGCTTCAATTTGCCTTATTCGTTCTCGCGTTAGATTTCCAGCTTGTCCTATTTCTTCCAGGGTATGTGTTCGATTGTCAGTCAATCCAAAACGTGAATCTAAAATTTTTGCTTCTTTTGGTGTTAGTTTTTTTTTAAATAGTTCCTTTATTTCTTTCTTTAATGCAACTTCTTCAACATATTCTTCTGGCGATTGATGCTTTGTATCAGGTATAAATTCACCCACACAACTTTGACCATCTTCCCCAACAGGCATATCCAAACTCGTCAAATTTGCTATATGCTCAAAATATTGTAGCTTTTTAACCTCATCCAAAGTAATATTAAGCAACTTTGCAATTTCATCACCGTTTGCAGCACGTTCGTCCTCATTCCAAAACTCATTTTGTACTTTAATATATTTGATGATTTTTTCTCGCATATGAACAGGAATTCTAATTGTTGTACTGCAATCAGCTATATTCCTAGTAATACTTTGTCTAATCCACCAGGTTGAATATGTCGAAAATTGATTTCCCATATTTACATCAAATTTTTCAGCTGCCTTCATTAATCCCTGCATACCCACTTGAAACATATCATACACATCAAACGAAACAGTTGAAACTTGTCGATAATTGGATACAATATCCCATACTAATTTTTGATTTGCATTAATTAAATTATCTAAAGCTTTTTGACGCTTTTCAAAATTTTCTTTATTAGACTGAAGAGCAATCAAATACTCAAAATTATGACTTTTATCTACTATATCCCTAAATTTTGATAATTCTTTATTAAATGTATCATCTTCTAAAACAGAATCTAAATCATCAAAATGTAATTCATCTAGAAAATCAAAATCATTCCCATCACTTTTCTTTTCTGAATCTATTTTCTCTTTTTTATACCATTCTTTAAAACTTAATTCTCTGCCTTCTCCATTTTTTTCTATATATATAACCGTTTCATTGATTTTATCTTTAAACAATCCATTTGCATCTATTATCTTTATTTCTAACGAATCCAGTTCCTTATATACTGTTTCCTTTTCACTCTCTGATACTGGATATCTACTAAACAATTCCTCCACCTTGTCATTTTTTAAATTACTCCCAAACCGATAATTATCGTTTATGTATTCAATAATTTTAAACAAATTATTACTCATCTCATAGCCCCTCCATATATGTGCATCCCCATAAAGATTATCATTCGTTAGAGCAGTCAGATTTTATAGTTAAATTCTTTGTCCAATAAGATGATACCTATCAATTTCGTATTATTGCTATAACGTACATTTACTAACATCTGATTATTCGCCTAATCAAAATTACTTATAGTTCATTTATGCTCTTCGAAAATTTTACAAATTATACTATATTATAACATTATTTCTAATTTTGCTCAAATGTATTTCAGTATATTTACTAGTATATTTAATAAAAAATAAGCACCTTAGTTTTATAATAAAATCAGCTGAATCAACACCAGATATTCTTTGAACTTTCTATAATTGCATTGGCTTTCTATCTTCCCTAAAAGATTTAATTATTTGATTAACCCTCTTATTCTAAATTGCTCCACCGACTCTTTTTTGTTATGAATAATCTGTACTTATTTAGGCATTTGTTCATCATGGTACTTTTTTATCATAATTAGAATTTATTTTTACTACAAAAAACACCTCTCGGTATTATAGCCGAGAGGTGTAAATTTTTAACTTTATTTTAAATTTTCAAACTTTTTTCAAAAGCTACCACAAAATCTGTAGCTTTAAAACAAAGTTTGACTAAATACAATAATATTGCTCAATAAACAAAACTAATTAATTGAATTTTTATGAATACATTAATACGCTCTTCTTAATTGTTTTATATAGAACAGTTTTCTTGAGAAAACATATATCAAAACTAAAGAACAGATAAAATGAACTCGAAATAAAGTTCAACTAAAAAATTTTATAAATACTGTTTTTTCAATGTATAACGCAGATTTACACGTCACAATAAAAAGTTTTTCCTATTACTAAATCATAATTCTTTCACGAAGCTTTAATAGAATATAGGATTCTATTAATAATGTTATAATAAATCCAATAAACATTATCCATAAATTAAACAAGCTACTTAGCATTCCTAGACCAATAAGAGCCATTGAGTTCAACCAAAATATTATAAAATACAGAACTGAACCAAGTATTGGATTTTCACTTTTACGATAAGCCGTTCCTACAACTCCATATGTTGTATAATGCAATATAAAATTCCCTAATAAGAAATTAAATGCTATGGCAAGCCCAATTATATCTCCTGTATAATTAAATTTAGCACTTAAAACTTTTATAAATGGAATAAATGGATTTGGCAAAACAAATGCCCTTATAGTATAACTAATTAGCTTAAATATATGATAAAGCGAAGATGAACGGTAATTTGAATTTCTACTCATATATTTACCTCAATATTTTTTTATTCTTATATTTTATCTACTTCAAGCTTAAACGAAGCGACAATGTGTTTTAGCTACATAAATTCTCATTTATAATATTTGATTAACATGAAAAATAAGAAAATTGTTTTATTGAAAAATTAAAAGTCTTTCACTAATAATAATTAAGTGAAGTTCACTCCATCATAAACTTAATGGACAGCTCAGCATCAAGTACACGTAAATATAATTATTTATCCAAGCTCCACCTGTACTTCATCAACAACTTTACGTACTACATAGTTTGTATCTACCGATGCTTTTTGAATAATGTATTTTAAAGTTTCAAGATCAACATCTTTTAACCGATGAACATTTCTTAGTATTTTATTCTTTATGTATACATTATCTGTGTCCATTAGCTTAACTAATTGATTGCATACAACATTCTTATTCTCTATGTTCTTCAATAATAAAAACAGAATTTGAACCGCATTCAAACGAATATTCAAGTCGGATTCCACAGACCAATTTATTGCCTGCTGTAATATTATATGTTCTAACAAAATGTCAGATACATTGGCGTTGTCAGCTTCTAGATAATTCAAAAATGCTGTACTAGCTTTTCTATTTGATAAAATATCATCGCCAATATCTGCTAATGTATCAAGTAAACCTACTGTTATGTCTTCGCCTAAGCAATTATACAAAAGAAGTGAAGAAAATCTGAGATTTGTTTCACTTAAATTCGTCATAATAGCCTGTGCCATTTCCACTTTCTGCTTGTTCGTCAATAATTCAATTATCTTATCTTTGTTACGCTCTTTTATGCTAGATCGAGATTTTAGCAAATAAACTAATAGTTCTATAGCATCCATTTTTGTTTCAATTATCTGATTTTCCTTTAATAGAGTTTCAATTGAGACTTTAAACGCAGAATCAATTAATTCCTTAGAGAACTCTGCTGTACTTTGCTGTAGGATATTCTTTATAATAATATGTGTCTGATTCCCTCGACCAAAAAATGTCCCATTTTTCCCTTGTTCTTCATTGTCTTTCTGCACTTGAGTTATATATGACTTCAGAAAGTCTGGCATATCCGTGTTCTCTTCGGCAGTTGTCTCCAATCGGTAAGTACCGTTATAAAAATCAGGCATTTCATCTGCAATTATTTTATCAAGTTCTTCTGTTAGCTCCCTATGCCTTTTCCTGAGTGTAAATAGCGATGTTTCTAGACTATGAATGTGTTTTCTTTCAACCGGATTTCGCACTATATTTATAATGGCTTCCAATAGCTGGGTTGCATTTTCTGGAGACACTTGGTCAAGATTTACGCATTTCCGAATCAGGTTAAATATTTCATCATAAAATCGACGTTTATTATTATGAATACATTTACATATGATTTCAATTAATTGGTTCTGCGATATACGCAAATAACTCCCTTCAAGAGCAGGGAATATCTTGTAACCTAATACAGTTACAGAATTTTCATCTTCAATCCATTTGGAAATAAGTTTATATAACTCAGACCAAATAAAACTAAATCTTTCGTCATCCATATAATAGCAAGTAGTTCTAAACGCATCTAGCCTGCTAATAAACCGTTGATATGCAATCGGTCTATTGTTCGAAAAAGAATAAATTTCATATGCATCATTTTCATTCATCTTACTTAACAAATCATCAAAACACCTAATTATTCCATCAGTTTCTTTTTGATTGCCAAATATAATTGTAGATTTTAGCAGAAGTTTTTTTATGCTCCAATTTGAATACCTGGTTGCACAATAAAAGGAAATAAGTTTTATACGTTCGTATAGTAACCCTAAATGAGTAAGTGAGCCATTATACATCGCTAATACATAAATGCCTGTAAGTGATTTAATATGTGTGCCTAGCCCGTGACCGTAAGTAACAGTGCCAGGAGTTTCAGTTTTATATTTAATATCCTGTTGAATGATACCTTCATAATAATTACTGCCTAGCCTGTCCAATAATGGGTAATAAAGCATAGATTGACTGTTATCCAGTTCGTTTTGATATTTCGGTTTTGGCGAGTAAGTATTTCGGCTTTCCTGTAAGAACATATCTTGATTCCGCAAATCAATGAGTATATCTTTTATAAGCCATTCAGATAAGCAATTTTGCTTTGCTATTTGCAATGCTTCATCTAGTTTGTTTATACAAGCTTCTTGATTTCCGGAATAATATTCCTTGATGGCCTCGTACCGCTTTTTTGTTACAGTAAAATGCTTCGAAGTTTGATGTTTCTCAATTTCTAATAATAATGAACTCAAGTTATATTCATTGACGGTAGCACCTTCAAATAAAACGGGGAGAAAAGCAACACATAATTTATCCATATTCCCTGTGTTTTCCACCTCATCATATGAATACTCCAAAATCATTTCTGTAAAATATTTAATACAACAGTCCATATTTGCAAACACATTTTTTCGTGCAATACTGTCTGAATAAAGAGACGTTTCAATATCTGAAATGTCAGCAGATTGTTCTGTCAATGACTTTTCACGCCATATTAAGCGTCCTTTACAGTATTGCTTATATATTATTATTAAATCGTTAATTAAATCCATTGCACCGCTTTTGATAAGGTCTTTAAAATCATGTATGGTTTCACTTTTTGCGTATTTTGCGCCCTTCAAGCTTTTTTGCAGTGGCGTTTCTGCTTTTGAAAATTGGTCACAAAAATAGAAAAGTGATTTGATACCATGCTTTTTAGCTGTATCAATTTCCTTTTGAACTCCTGTTGGAACACCATCGTTATTATCGATCAGAAATATACATACATCGCAATCTTCTAATGCACATGTATAGTGCTGTCCCGCCGAAGTCGTGGAAGCTCCTTCGGATTCAAAAACATAAGCTTTTGCAAAACCAGTTGATTCAATTAATACTTTAAGTGCTTCACGCACGAAATTATATTTTTGTTTTTCAGGCTCATTACCACATGCAGAGCTTATAAATATTTGTATTTTTTGCTCAGATGTAAACATAGTACACCTCCCCAAATTTATTTTAACAAACGTGTGATTTCATCAAATTCATCGCCCACCTTGAAATTGGCTTATTACTACCACCCGCTGAAAATGTCCTAGATATCAGGGGCAAGATAAATTGGTTCATCACGTAATTGCTTTGGCATAATTATTTCTCCTTATTTGATCTACTTATTATAAACATAATGAGAAACTATTCAAATACATCCTCCCAATCATAATCTTCTGTTGATAGTCCTTTTAAATTAAGTAGACAGCTAGTTTGTTTTGTATGATTCCAATGATTTATTCCCGTATTTACTGTCATAAAAACGTCTTTCTTCGCTCTCGTAACTGCGACATACAAAACACTTATTTCTTCTTTAAATGCTTTTTCCATTGTTTCTTCGTACAAAAATTCACAATAATCAAATCCACTGTTGCAACTATAAACATTTCGGCATGGTCTACATACATAAGAACTAGGAAATGCAAAACCATTTAATTTTGGAATAATAACATATTCCCATTCAAGCCCTTTTGCTGAATGTATTGATGTCAATACTACAGATTCATCTATAAACTCCATCATATGCTTTAATCCGTTATTGCCAAGTGTGAAATCGATATTGTCGTATTTATCTTTTGAAGTTCCTTCCCAGTTTCTAGATTCATTGAAAAGCACCTCTAATAATTTGTACATTGCGTCAAAAATAAATTTCTTATCGTTTTGCTGGTATATCTCATGCTCTCTACTTTTTACAGCATCAAGACATTTTTGCAAATCTCTTTGAACGGCTCTTCCTGATGTTGTATTATGGAATTCTTCAATTGCTATACTATAAAATTTTAAATATTCAGGATCTGTCTCTCTAAACAATGCATTAAAATACTTAATTCCTTTTTGATCTAGTTTTGTAACAATTGAATTTCCTTGCCAACCAGCGCGAACCAATACTGCCACTTTATCATCTAAATTAGAAATCATCCTGTTAATTCCTTCAACAATGAATTCATCTTCCTCTTCGTCACTATCTAAATTTTTCAAAAGAACCGACGCTTTTAATTTAGATGGACCATAATTTTCAGAATAATCTCTAATAAGACTGTCCAGATTTTTCATTCTTTCATTATTTCTAAATCTGTAATTACTATGAAATTCTATCTCTACGGCAGGATAGGACTTTATAAACATACTGAAAATTCCATTAATAGCTCCTAAAAAACCATATATTTTTTGAACATCATCTCCTAAAAAAACAACAATATTATCACCAATCAATTTCTTAATAAGTAAATATCCAAGAAGGTTTGTGTCTTGGAACTCATCGACAATAATCATCTGATAATATTCTTTATAGAAGGACGAAACTTGCCGCTTACAAAGTAGTTTTATAGCCGATACCAAAATTCCATTATATGTTATAACATGGTTTGTGATTAATTTTTTGTTTAGTATATCCCAATAATCATCTAAAGCATTCATTAGATTATCTTTATTAGACTTTTTAACAGCATCATCTAAAGCCTTTAATTTATCACTGTCAGAACCAATAATAAAAGCATCGAGCACGTGGCTACTATCATCTACGACTTTAAATTCAAACAAATTCGAGAACTCTGGATTAAGAGAATATCCATGCTTAAAAAGTAATCTCATAGCAAAGTTATGATAATTAGCAATATCTACTTTAGATATGTATTTTTCTGTATTCTCAACAAAATCAGGCAATAATGTCTTAAGTGAATCTTTTATTTTCATTGCTGCATTAACGCTAAAGGTCATAGCGAGTACTTTCTTATTAGCGGGTATATGTCCAGTACTTAATTCTCTTGCAATTTTACTTACCATAGCTGTTGTTTTACCACATCCAGCTGGAGCTGTTACAATTATCTTTTTATCATCTGAAAAGATAAATTCTAGTTGGTCTTCATCACCAGAATGTTTTTCTCTTATTATCTCTTCTAATGTCATTTTTTTACCTCTCTTGCAAGTTTCTTAATGATTCTTTCAAAGGCTGGTGGAATAACTGTAACATATTCCGCAAGTAATGCAGATTTAGATGCATTTTTAGTATCTCTCAATACATTTAATTCATTAGCTTTTTTATCCGACATTATTTGTTTTTGTAATGTCTTGTCTATAACTATGCTGTTAGGATCTGCTCGGTATGCTGAAACATTCAGTGACAATCCATATGGTCTTAAAATACCCACAAAAGCACCTATTTTTCCGACACAATTATTGTATTTCATATAATCAAGAAGGGTAAAATTATCATAGATATCTTCTTCAAAATCTTTTCCTTTTGTAAATGAAACGTCAGGTATATGATCATATTTCGCCTTTTTATCCCGATCGATCATTGCAATGGATTTTATATGAAATTCTTGATAAAGTTTCATACAGTTTTCAACACTATCCGCTCCATCCAGCTTTACAACACCTATGCCTAATTCATCAAAATCAAGATTCATCCTTCTTGCAAAAACTGGCATAGCACCATTTTCAGTATCCCCTTCTACAAAAAGAATGCATTTACTAAACATAGCTTCTTTTAAATACAAAAAGCTACGGAGTAAGTGCTTATACAACGTATCATCCAGTGTCATTCCACTTCCAGATACTATTTCTATATTACTTGTTGCTGCATTTGAAGGTCTGTAAATTCTAATAAATTGCTTATAATCATTCAACAAAATATTTGGTGAATGCGTTGCAATAAATATCTGTCCAATAAGACCATCAATATCAAATAGGGACTTTAATAATTCAATAAAAACTAAATTCTCATTCTTCATAAGAGCTTCGATTTTCTTAATCAAGCTTCTCTGTCTGTATGGATGCTGATGTACTTCTGGCTCATCTAACACTAAAAATAATGGAAACAGTTTCTTTCCGTTTTTATTGATTAAACGTTCTTCGAAATCTTCTAGTTTTCTTGTCGTCCTTGTATTGTATATAATTTCAATAATCTGTAACAGAATATTAAAAGCATATTGGATTCCTTCGCCGAGCGATCCCAGTTCTCGCCCATTTTCATCTCCCAATCCAAGCATTCTACATACTATTTTATCAGTTTCTGTATAAAGATAAGCGCTTACTGTATCTCCTGTGATTGAATTTAAACTATTAATCTGCTTATTAATTTCTTTTACAATACTTTTTAATTTTGTTGTCTTAAGGATATCCTTTTCTTTTATTCCAAATAATTCCAAGCTGTGCTGAATAAGATAATTCAATACCTTTCCTGATCCACTGGTTTTTCTAAAATCAACTTCCTTAGACGGCATACGCTGTGCGTAATAATAAAGAATATTCATTTTTTTAATTACGGCAGCACTAATCTTCGTCTTATTTGGTGTGTCGTGAAAATAATTAATTCTTTCATCTACAGAATCTTGTAATGCAATTAGAGTAATTGAGTTACTGTTATCAACGTCAAAGTTATCTTCGAAGAAACCAACTTCATCAGCTGAATAATTTACTGTCATTTTTATCTGGATTGGTTGCAAAACATCCGTGAAATCTGATTCTCCAAACTTTCCAATTCCTAAAAATATACTCATAAGCTCCAACACATTCGTTTTTCCAATATTATTTTCTCCTATAAGAAAATTCATTGTTTCATTAAACTTGATTATTTTTCCCGATAGATTTCTGTAATTTAAAATTTCCTTTATCTCGCTTACATACATTATTATGCCTCACTTTTATACTATCTTTATTTAATCTTTATAATCAACTTCTCATTATTGCTATTATACAAAATTTAAGTTTTGCATAAATATTTAATCATTCGTAACAATTTTAATAAAAGGAGTTCCATCAATATGCAATCTAATAAAACTTGTACTTTTATCTCTTATTGCCAGACCGATTTAAATTCTTCCGCAGGAACCAGGGCTAGAAAAATAGTATCCATAAGACAATTTTGGAAATACCTAAATTCAAAAGCTCATTTACTAGATGGCAATATAGCAGAAGAACTTGAAACCCCTAAACTTCCTAAACGAATTCCAAAATATCTAACACTAGAAGAATCTGTTCGTTTACTTATAGAATGTAAATCTATTCCTCGTGACAATTGTATTATTACTATTTTTCTAAATTGTGCTCTTCGTTTATCCGAACTTGCTAATCTAAATATTAACCAAGTTAATGCAAATATTCTTTCAGTAATTGGTAAAGGCAATAAAAAACGTAAAATATTTTTGACACCTGCAGAACAAAAGTCTTTAGCTACTTGGCTTTAAATTCGAAACAACATGGATGTGCCAACTAATGCGCTTTTCATATCCAGAAATAAAAAACGCCTAACTACACGATACATTCAAAATACCATAAAAAAACATGTTATCAAAGTTGGATTAAATTCTGAAAATATTTCTACCCATAAATTACGACATACATCTGCAACTTTAATGTACAAATATAGACATGTCGATATCCGTTCTCTACAACAAATTCTTGGTCATGAAAGTATTGCCACAACAGAAATATATGTTGATGATTCATTATTGCAATCTGCTGTGAATTCCAATCCACTTGCTTTAATGTTTAATTAGCCTTATGACAAGCGCAAAGCTTGCCATATTCTAAACATAATGGGAAATCAGAAATCTTTATTTACTAATCTTTAGCCTATCAAAGCTTCCACGTATAGTTTTTTTCCATTTCTCTGTGTGTCTTATTTTCTCAACAACAACGTTATCATGTATCAGATCTTGTTTCGTTTTTTGGCTCAAAACTTCCCAGTTTTCTTTAGGAATAATATAAGTTGCATTTCCATAAACTGCAGACTCCAAAACACAATAATTTTTAAAAACATATGCATAGTATCCGCTAAAACCATTTAATCCTTCTACTACTTGTTCTGCCTTATATTTATCAATGAATTCTAATCTTGCTACATCAAAAGTATCAGCACTTTGATTTTGCTTCTTTAGCATATGAGTTAAGTGTATGCTTGGCTTTTCTCCTGGCGGGAGTATTTCCCAATTGCAACGGCGTCTATTTCTATTTTCATTAATTTTAATTTCATTACTGAAAATATAGCATAGTCCAAAAATTTCGAGAAATATATTTACAGTCTCTTTTAAATAATTCTCACGTATTACAGGAGTCAAATTTGCAATTATGTATTTGTTTTCGCTTGAATCTTCAAATAATTCAACTTCAATTCCTGTAGGAGAGACTTCGATTCGCGGATAACACGGTTTATATATGTCGACCGCAATTGATGAAGCATTTTCATTGCCAAAAGGTTGTATCCAATTGGTAGAAATATAACGTTTTTTCTTTGGTTGTGATTTATCCGCGTAATAATAACCATTTGCATTTCGCTTACAGCTAACACCGTATTTAATAGAAGGCAATATGTTATCACCAACATTAACAAGACCTATTTTTTTTGCCTCGTCACCTGTTACAGGTATTCCAATCTGAATTTTTTTTGGATTATATCCTGTTGGCAACTGCAATTTAATAATTTTACTTTTCTTTATACATATCTGTGACATTTTCTTATCCTCCTCAAATACATTAAAACTAATAAATCGTATATGACTTTATAATTCAGCTTGTCTCCATGATTCGCTACAGCAGTTTCCAGCGAAAATCTATACCCCATATTTTCTCCTCTACGTATTATATAAACACCACGTAACTCATTTGATCGTTTGAATTGCTGATTGCCTAGTTAACTCAGGACATACTTGACCTTCCCATTATTTCTATAATCAATTAATATGAATATTACATAATTGGAAGTTAATATTTGTACGAATTAATATTTGTTTTCCTGCTAATTCATGGTTTCATTGCCTAACTTATATGAACATTTGATACATGGTTGTCCATTATACATAGTAAACTCCTCATATAGTCAAGCTTTTTTCCTTGAAAAATCAAGGTTTTTTGTTTCTTTATCTCAGATAAATGGCCATAGTCATGGATATTTCTTGTATCGAGTACTAAAATAGTGGTATTAGGGTACACGAAGTAAAACGTCTTTGTTTTTCGCTTTACATGGCCTTGTGTATACCCATCCCTCTATGGCAGCTAACCTCCTGTATCCACCAGGATCTCCATCCGTTTCCGCATGCGTCCTAACTACCTTCGTCCTGCCTATCCATAACCAGGGTGTCAGCTTAGCTCCTTAACAGGGTCTATGCCCTATGGAAAATATTCCTGCCGACTACTGGCTCATTCTTTGTTTTGATTACTGATTTTGCTCCTACAACAGCGTTGTTTCCAACGGACGTTTTCCTGTTGCTTTCTGTTTATTGTATAGCCACATTTGTGGCAGTTTCCAGCTTAACCTCTTGTTTACTATTTATCGTGGCTGGATTTAATTGTCAAGGGCTTGCCGCTTTAGCGGTACTAACGTACCCTTGATAATTAAATTCAACCGCGATATCTTTCAACAGAGGTTTAAGCTTATTGCTTTACTTTTTATGCTGCCTGTGCTGATATCGGTGGTCTCTTGATGTCTCCAAGCATTTTTACAGGATCATAGCTGACTCCTGTTGTTAGAATCTTGTAAATCACCCTAAGCAACTTACAGGCAACTGCAATCAGCGACTGCATCTTCTTCAATGGATTATTCTGTCTGGTCGTATAATAATGGTGCAGTTCCCTGAACTCTTTATTTTTTCCAACTAATGACATTGCAACCTCAAACAGCAGATATCTCAGTCTCTTGCGACCACGTCTGCTTATCGTTGTCTCGCCCTTATGTTTTCCAGAACTGTTCTCCACCAGTGCATATCCTGCTAGCTTCTGTATCTGTTTTGGGTTATCAAAACGTCTTATGTCACCCACTTCAGCTATAAATCCAGATACGGTCTTACTTCCAATACCTTTAATTTCCAGCAACTTATCTGTGTATGAAATTCCACTCATCAAGTCTTCTATTAGAGCCATTAGTTCATTGACTCTTTTACTATAAACCTCATAATCACTGAGCAGATTTTTTATTTCCATACGTGCTGCTGTCAAACCTTCCTGACTGCCAATGCTATGCTCTGCAGCTGCTACCAAGGTCTTTGCCCTCTTTCGTCCAGCGCCTCTCAGCTTTGCGTCCCGCCAGATTTTGTTCACTCCTTCCACACCTAACGCTGCAATGTCTGCTGGCAATGGTGCCTGTGCTAAAATCATCAATCCGCTTTTTGCATCTTTCTTCCCATAAACGTCTTTATACTCTGGAAAGTAAATGCTGAACCATCTTGCAATCCTATTAAGAACTCTTGTAAGTTCCTCCTGCGCCTGAAATCTCAGGTTTGAAGCCGTCCTAAGCTCTGCATAGACACCTTCCGGAAGGTAAGGGTAAGAGAATCGCCCCTCATTGATTAGTCCTGCGATTACTTTCGGATCCTTGCGATCAGTCTTTGTTGGATTGTTATCATCTAGTTCTTTGGATTTCTTTACGTGATGAGGATTGACAAGCACCGGTCTCATGCCGTTGTCCTGTAGGAACTTTCCTAGTGCAAACCAGTAGTGTCCTGTTGGCTCCATCCCTGGAAGTACAGCCTGTTTCTCATGCTTTTCTCCCAGTTCATGCATCCATGCCAAAAAACTGTTAAATCCAGCTTCTGTATTACTGAATGAGAAGGCCTTCTTTGAGTACTCATAACCTCTCCAGTCAAAAGCTCTGGCATAGTGTAGTTCACTTCCGACATCAATACCAACCACTAAAGTTTTTTCTGTAATAGTTCCTAATTTTGCGTTCTGTGTGTTATAATTCATTTCTAGATACCTCTCTGTTTAATAAGATTTTTTACTAACCGGCAAAGTCAGTAATCTTATTGTACACTGAGGTATTTTTTTCTCAACCTTCTTTCTTGGAATTCCTTATATTTGAATTATACAGGAAGCTCCTTATAATATTTACAGCTACGCACTGTTCTTTCATAATAATATTATCTTGAGTTGGACAAGTGTCTTTATCAATAGCTAATATCCGAATATTAATGTTAACATCATCAGGAATCTTCTTTTCTGCTTCTCTCTTTGCTGCCTCTTGCTGCAATCGCTTATTCTCCGAATCTCTTTTAGCCACAATAATTTGCTGCTGGGAAGTTTTACCCTGCATATCAAATCTAAATGCCATAAATTCTAATCTCCTTCACTTTTTATTCTATTTAAAATTCCATCTGTTATTCAATAACCTATTATTTGATGAATTGCACATAATGCTTTCTTAAATCAATTCCATTAAGTATATCTACACGAATTATTCTATTAATAATTAGGTGCTTGCAATTGTAGCTTTAAAAGAAAGTTTGACTATATAAAATCAAAAAACGTTGAAATTTCGTTAAATACTTTTTACGTTTTCAAACAAAGTTTGACTATATAGTTTTATTTCATTCTGTATTAATTCATATAAATAATCGATTATAGCTTTGGCTAAATGAGACATCAACTGAGACAGCATAAGTGTTTATCCCAGATTTATCTATTTTAAGTTCTTGTTCTTCTTTACATCGTTTATCTCTATCAACTTCAAGGCACTGTTCATAATTAAAAAACAATGAATAACATATTCCTCCACTATTTTTTGAACTTCTATATGCTATTCCATCAATGGAAATACCATTATAGCAATATATATACCGAAAATACTCTGCAATGATTTGAGCGGGTATGTACTCTATGCTTACCATATTCTCAATTGGTTGAGTAAGATTTTCGTTTAACTTTATAAAAAAATCTAAGGCTTGTCTGTATTTTCGTTTTTCTTTATCAAATAGACTTGGGAATTCTATATCTTCTACTTTAGTGAGATCAACTAGTATTAAATTTCTTAAATTTACAAACGGTGCAACTGTTGCATACTTGTATTGAGAATTATATATCTCAGCAATTGCTGTTTTCACATCATTCGCACCATAAAAGATTGAAATTCCTTCTGCACTCATTCTGTTTGATTTTGCACAATGACTAGGAGGAGAACAGAGGTTTTTAGCTTCGTCTAACACCATTGAACTGCTATGCATGCGTCCTCTAAAAAATGTTGTATTTTCTGGAATACTAGTAATCAAATTCAACTCAGTAACTTTTTTGCCAATGTAATCAAGAACATTGAAATTTGCTTCTTCTCTATATTCATCTTTTTTAGGCATTCTGAAAAACACATATCTTGTTTTAGTTTTTACCATTTCGCAAAAATCATCCCATAGTAATGCTTTATCTATGCTTTCCCTTAACTGATAAGGATCTCTTTCACACCACGTATCATCATCAATAGTTTCATAAATATCTTTTATCAAATCATCTTCTAACGGCAATTCACATCCTAATTTATCATAGATTAAGTTGTATGTATCCCATGTCTTTGCTCCAACATATTCACCATGATCCCAACTCATTGTATCTACAGCTCTATCATACTCATATTCAATTCCGGATATTATTTCACTAATAAGGTCTTCTACTGATATGCAGATTTCATCACTACCACAATAGTCACATTTGTCACACTTTCCATTGTCAATAACAAATTGCTTAAGGTACCTTTCTCCCACGCAATTTGAGCAAACCTTTTTATTAATACTTTTATACTCACTTTTTTTGTATTCTAGCATTTTATTTTTAAGCATAACTCACAAAATTTCCTCCTAAAATTTATGTAGTTCGTTATAATTTCCATTCAATTAGTTTTTTCAAATATTAATTTAGTTAGAATTCAATTTTATTTGTTTTTATATTGTTTATCGCTTGACAAATAATATTTTTTTCTTGAATGACATGTTATTATTATTGACCGTCATACTGCAAACAGTCATATAAATAGTACGTTGATATAGATCTTGAATTGTCTCCTATCTCCTGAAATCTATTCAAAAAATTTTGCGAAATCTACTACAAGATTATCAAGTCCATTAATATAAAAATGAGAAACATATTTTTGATCAAATGGATATCTTGAAAAATCCATATTGTCCTTTTTTCTATTTCCATCATCACTTGAAATATTATCAAATAATTCATCAAGATATATATTAAAATTTTCTGCCATATTTTTAAACTTTTGTTTTTTTTCCTTTTCAGATTCGAATTCATTCACTCTAGCATTTACTACTTCAAATATTTGTTGTATATCATGTTGCCCTTCTATTCTAACATTCTTCTTTAATAATATATTTAATGTTACCCATAATTTTATAAATAATTTCTTATATCTGCTTTTATCTCACATGGAATAATTATCTTACAAGCTAGAGCATCTAGCTTAAAGTGCTACAAATTACAGTAAAACTTAATTTAATTTTAGTTACATTAGATATAATTGGGTTGTCTCATGTTATAAATTGAATTTTACCTTGACACTTATAACATAACTAATTAAGGCAAAATTCATCTGGGTCAGATATTTCTATAGTTTTTGTCATTCTTGTAGAATTTATATAGAATTCATCAGGATCACTATTTTCAACTACAAACGTTAATTTTGTTTTTTCACTAAAAACAAATTCATCTGGATCAGATATTTCTATTGTTCTAGTTTCCCTTGTTAAATCAAAGCAAAATTCATCAGGATCACTATTTTCAATTGCATTAGTTTTATGAGTAGCGCCCTCATTTCTTGACGTAATTGTTGAATTTAATTTCAAATCACAAACTTCAGCGTATTTGCTTAATATGTGTTTTCTAAGCATATTATTCCTCCTCAATTATTTTAACTTCATTTGATTTTAGTGTTTCATCATAAAAATATTTTATAGTCAAATTTTTGTATCTTTCTTCAAATTCTTTTGCAATATCAGTTTCACATTTGTCATTACTTGAAATAACAACAAGTCTTCTTACTTCATTTTTTTGTATCTTAAGCTTTAATTCACTTATTTTGATAGCAGAAATACTATAGGGGTTATTTATATCATCAGTAAAGACATTGATTACCTGTTGAGATATAACTTCATTATTATTTAAACTCATATAATCTACATTTGATACATTCAACACCAATAGGCACGATAGTAATAAGCTTGCAACTATCCAATTTTGCAAATTCTTAACATAGCTAACAAACAAATCAGCTTTGCGTTTTAAATATTGCCAGTCATAATGGTATTGTTTATTTAATTCAATTTTATGATTAGCACTTTTTCTTAGTTCCGAAAAACTACTTTTATCAATAGACTGTATTTTAACGACTTGTAAAATATATAATATTGCATTTGTAATGCTATATATAATTAAACAAACTATTATTTTGCCACATATATTCAATGCAAAAAAATATTTCAAATCTACGAATGCCAATAATATCGGTACTACTGTTAATATTATTGTAGCGTATAGATTTACTTTTTCATTACTCTTTTCAATCCTACTCTCTTCATTATTTATTCGATAACATAAAGATTCTTTTTCATATTCTATGTCTAATTCTGATACTTCTGTAATCAAATGTTGCTCATATCTATTTACAATATCATTAATATAATCAGATGAGGGATTAAATAATTCCATTTTATCTAATGATTTTTTAGTTACCAATTTAAACTTTTTCAATTTAAAACTATACGTTAAAATAAATATAGAAATATTACCTAGCATCAAATTGATCAAACTTATCCTAGGTTCTTTAATATCATCTTTAAATTTATTTCTATATTCTACTGTTCCATAATTTGAATCATCAGTAAAAGAAAACAAAACACCTAAATATGACCATATATATAAAATACAAGCTACAATTTTTTGCAATGCAAATTTTACAACCTTCATAAGCAACCCCTTATTCAATCAAATATTGTACTATTTCATTGGAAATATTTAAATTTAATTCTTTTTCCAACCATTGCCACTGACCATTTGGGTTAACTTCAAGAAATACCCATTCATTTTTATCATTAACAATATAATCAAACGCTCCAAACTTTAAATTAAAATCTTCCATCATCTTTATGCTTTTTTTAAGCACATAATCCGGAACGTCAATAACTGAATAATAGTTACTATCATATCCTTTTCGCCAATCTAAAATATTTTCAGACTCTATTTTGATTGGAAATACTGTTTCATTTACTATTGTTATTCTAACTTCATATAGTTTTACAATGTACTCCTGTAAATATATTGGAGTTAACAATATTTCTTCTTGAAATCCATTAAAATAACTAGTTTGATAGATTTCGCACTCAGTTTTCCTATAGATTTTTCCAGTTGTAATTGGCTTTATTATTGTTTTATATTTTTCAAATAATTTCATGCTTTCTGAATTATTTCCAATAAATGAATTAGGAATATTTATGTCATTGCTTAATGCATACATAAGTTGATATATCTTGTTTTCACATTTGCGTAGAATTGATGGTTTTGTTAGTACTTTGCCATTAAACGAATCAACTAACCCATTAATCAAAGCTAGAATATCATTATTTATCATATTTCTATATTCTGGTTCAAACTTGCTCAAATCAGGGAACCTTGGTTTTCTATAATAAATACTAAATACATCTTGCTTATATAAAATAGTATTCCATTCATCATTTTGAATACTCCATGTAAAATCGCTTCCAACTGAAATTAAGTATTTATCTAAACAATCTACATTTACTCTATAGAAATTCACAATACCACTATACTTTCCAATAATATAATCTACTGTAAAGTCAATTGAACTAGTAATTATCAATACATTTTTTATAGTGCTCGTCTCCTTAAAAAAACAATAAATTAACTCTTATATAATTCATTAAAATTACTCTCTACAAAACAAACAATAACTTCATTACTTTTTTCATAAGTTCATTATGTATTTTTACAAACAATAATACATTTTACAATATCGGTCCTTCTACGCAAATGGCCTTAAAATTTGTATTTGGTTCAAGTAAAGCTAATGCTTTTTTCGCCGCCCATACTAAATGAAAAATATCACCTGCATTAGATTCTCTTGCTCCATCTAATGGCTTAGACATTATAATCACCTACTTTGTGCTCTAATTCAGCCTACAATCTTAGTATCACATCATGTATTTTTGATTGTACTTTAATTATAAAATATATTTATACTATGTACATTCACATAAAGTTCTTTACATAAAATAGAACTTTTTTTACAGATCACAATCTCCAATAGTTTTAACTAAATGCTTTGCTTTTGTAATGGCAATTTGGAATATAGTTTGAAACTATTCCAGTATATCTTTGAAAATTTACAAATTATACTATATTATAACATTATTTCTAATTTTGCTCAAATGTATTTCAGTATATTTACTAGTATATTTAATAAAAAACAAGCACCTTAGTTTTATAATAAAATCAGCTGAATCAACACCAGATATTTTTTGAACTTTCTATAATTGTATTGGATTTTCATCTTCCCTAAAAGATTTAATTATTTGATTGAACCCTCTTATTCTAAATTGCTCCACCGACTTTTTTTGTTATGAATAATCTGTACTTATTTAGGCATTTGTTCAGCATGGTATATAATAAATTAATACCCAATTCTATGCCAACGACAAATTTTATGACCCTTCACTATTGAACTCTGTTATTCTTAAAAGAAATTCTTACGGCATTAAAAACTTAAAAAGGTTTATTCAATATTAGAATTTAAGATTCCCAACAATTTATAAAACGCATTTTTTACCATAATTAGAATTTATTTTTACTACAAAAAACACCTCTCGGTATTATAGCCGAGAGGTGCAAATTTTTAACTTTGTTTTAAATTTTTAGACTTTTGTTTTAAACCACAAAATCATCAATTCTCATTCTTAGCTTTATAGTCAGCTACTACCTTTTCAGCCATATTAGTTGGCATTTCGTCGTATCTTAAGAATTCCATGGTAAAGCTTCCTCTTGCTTGAGTCATTGATTTAAGTTCAATTGCGTAGGTGTACATTTCAGCCATAGGTGCTTCAGCCATTACAAGCTGGCTTCCGTCTGTCTGCTGCTCCATGCCGAGGATTCTTCCTCTTCGCTTGTTCATGTCACCCATTATATCTCCCAGGTATTCATCGGGTATGTTAATTTCAACTTTTGCAACCGGCTCAAGTAGTATTGGTTTAGCTTCTGCCATACCTTTCCTAAATGCTAATGAAGCGGCTATTTTAAATGCCATTTCGTTAGAGTCAACATCGTGGTATGAACCGTCGTACAATGTTGCTTTAATGCCCACAACCTTACAACCTGCCAGAGTTCCTTTGTCCAAACATTCTCTCAGACCTTTTTCAACTGCTGGTATGAAGTTCCTCGGAACAGATCCTCCAAATATTTCTTCTGAAAATACGAATTCTTCATCGCTTGGTTCAAATCTGATGTGAACATCGCCGTACTGTCCTGCTCCTCCGGACTGTTTCTTATGCTTGCCCTGTACATCTGATTTACCTCTGATTGTTTCTCTGTATGCAACCTTAGGCGGTGATAGTTCCACTTCAACCTTGAAGTTGTTTTTAAGTTTACTTGCTATAACTTCCAGCTGAATATTTCCCTGTCCTCCCAATACTTGTTCTTTTGTTTCAGAATTTCTTTCTATACTAAAGGTAGGGTCTTCCTCGTTGAGTTTGTGAAGTCCCAGTCCGACTTTTTCATCATTATCTTTTGTTTTAGCTCTTACTGCCATAAAGTAGCAAGGTTTTGGAAAATCTATTTCGTCATATTCAACAAGGTTTGTTTTCAAAGAAATAGTATCTCCCGTAGCGAAATATTGCAGCTTTGATGTGGCTCCAATATCTCCCGCCTTAATTTCCGAAGCTTCAAGCTGTTCTTTACCTCTCATGTAGAACACATTTCCCAGCCTTTCAGATTCCTGAATTTTAGCGTTGTATATATCTGCATCCTTCTTAATTGTTCCGGACATAACTTTAAATAATGTAATTTTACCAACAAACGGGTCTACGATTGTTTTAAATACAAAAGCTGACAGCGGTGCTGATGAATCCGCCTTCACATCTTCTGCATCCTGTTCCGTCGGCATGTATTCTTTTATAACGCTCATAAGAAGGCTTGCTCCTAAACCCTTCGATGCAGCGCCAAGAACTACGGGAACAAGTTCTCCCGCCAATACAGCTTTTTTCAATCCATCATGAATTTCTTCATCGGTGAATTCTTCGCCCTCAAAGAATTTTTCCAGCATTTCTTCGTCTGTCTCTGCAACGGACTCCATTAATATTGATCTGAAATTTTCAGCCTTTTCAGCAGTATCTGGTAATGTTTCCACAGGTTCGGTGCCGATGTAGCATTGTCTTTCCAAAATATCCATATATCCGTCATATTTATCGCCTTTACCGAGAGGAATTGCAAATGGCACAACTCTTTTTCCGAATTTTTCTCTTAAATTATCCAGCAATACGTCAAATTTAACGTTTTCTTTATCCATTTTATTAACGAATATTATTCTTGGAAGCTTCCTCTGCTCAGCATATTTCCACGCTTTTTCTGTTCCAACTTCAATTCCTGAACTTGCATCTATTACAATTACTGCACTGCTGGCAACTCTTAACGCTCCATATACCTCACCTACGAAATCAAAATATCCAGGAGTATCAAGGAAATTAATTTTAGTATTATCATACTCTACAGGTATGATTGATGTGCTGATAGAAACTTGTCGATCTTTCTCTTCTTTATCGAAATCGGAAACAGTATTTCCGTCTTCAACTTTGCCTATACGATTTATAACTTTAGTATCAAATAAAAATGCTTCGGTTAATGATGTTTTGCCACAGCTACTGTGGCCAATCAAGGCAACGTTTCTAATTTGGTCAGTGTTATACGTTTTCATTCGCTTTATTCCTCCTAATAGATTCTGCTTATTTATTATATTTTACATTATAAAGTATGATTAATCAATATAATTTTAATTATGTGACTTATTTGTTAAATTATGCAAACAATATTAAAAATTTATTGTTAAAAATAAGTCAATGCATAATTAAACCATTATTGAATTTATGTACATAATAATACTTTGCAAATTTCAAATGCCAGTGATATAATTTTCAAAAGTACAATTAAGGACAGCATTATGAACGAAATAATACTCAATTACATAGCGCAGGCAGTTTTGGGAGGTGCGTCAGGTTACATAACTAACGACTATGCCATAAACATGCTTTTTAAAGAATATACCCCCCTTAAAATCGGAGGCGTCATTAAAAAAACAAGATCGGAATTTATTGATAATCTCAGCAGTATGGTTGAAAACGACATAATAAACACTGAAAAGTTTCAGCAGATACTCAACGATGAATGTTTAAAAAAAGAATTTGATGCAATGACATCGGATTTTTATAAGAGCTGCCTATATGATGCAGTTGGAAGTAATCGCCTGCAGCAAATTGAAGGCTTTGACGAAACGTTAGAATCAACTGACACTTTCATATCAGATATTATTAACAAATACATGCCTGATTTATATGAAATTATGCTTGATAAACTTGACCCGGGTGTATTTTTAACTCCAAAACAGCTGAGCAGTATAAGCAACTCAATATATTCTGCAGTTTATGAAACAATAGATACTTCCGATATACTGAAAGATACTCTTATGTCCGTATATAGGCATAACAGTAACTTGGTTCTCGGAAATATAATAGACCGTAATATATATGAAAATATCATAGGAAATATTATTGAAATACTTTTAAATAAATATCCCGAAAAATTTAAGACCATAATTGATGAAATTTTAGATTCCTTGGGAATTAATGAATCCTTCAAATCTGCGGAAAAGGTGTTTTATGACAAAAAAATCGGAGAAATTGTTATGCTTGATGAAATTCCGGAAAATTTGCATAACAGAATATCTTCGTATGTGGATTCAAAGGAAGGAACAGAACGTATCGGAAATCTTATAAGTTCTATATTTTCATTTGGAAAAAATTGTGATAAATCACTGTTTGACCTCCTGGATACATCTTTTGAAAGCAGTCTTAAAATTTACCTCACAGACAACATTCCTTACGTAACCGAAAACATTATTGGCTGGATTAAAGAAAACAGCAATTTGATAGATACTCTGATTGAACAGTCAATGGATGAAGTTGTAAAAGAGTCAGACGGATTAAAAGCAAAGATGCTGTCTACAATTAAAACTGTGTATTTAAATAATTTGAGCAAAAAATACAGCCTGGCAGACAAAATAATATCTTACATTAGAAAAGTTTCAAATTCTGAAAAACTGGGAAACATACTTAGTGATAAGCTTATTGATTTATTAGAGAGCCTTACAATTCGAGAAATATTTGAGGAAGCAGAAAGAAATAATATAACACCCGAAAAAATCAGCTTATTCATAAGAAATTACATCAGGCAAAATTCGCGATCCTTTATTAATTCTTTCACCGAATATATTGCAGAAAAGAAAGCCGGTGATATATTTTCTGCCGAATTAATAAGAGATGATGTATTACCCGGCCTTATGAAGCAATTTTCTGAATTTTTGCCATCTGAAACTGTAAAAAATTATCTGACACAGATTGCTGCTAATGGCGCATCCTGCTTATTAGATAAAGAATTAAGACACCTAGTTAATGAAAAACAGGCTGAATGTTCGGCAGAAAAGCTTAGCCTTCTCATAGGTAAAGCAATATCTTCCATGGAAGATTCCATAAAAAAATGGATTGGTATAAATGCAGAAAATTTAGCGGTAAATTTGACATCAAAAAACCTGAATCAGGAGACTGTTGATACATTAAATGACAGCTTATACAAAGCCTACATAAATGGCGCTGAAAAAGTAAGACCTGCACCTGTTTCTTTTGTATTGGATAAATTAAATTCAATAGATGACCTGGTTGAAAACAGTTCAGATTCTCTGCGCACATATGCAGTTGATAATTCTGGAATAATTTTAAACGGATCAATAAAAGCAATTGTTTCGGACAATTTAAACAAACTGGATGACAAAGCTCTTGTGAACCTTGCAAATGATTTTATCGGCAGAGAGTTAAAACCGATAATGTATTTTGGGGGTATGTTGGGTATAGTAGCCGGCTTAATTCTTGCCACTTTCCATACGGTTTCTCCCGGGCCAACGGTAATCAGAACAGCTAATATGGCAGCATATGCACTGGTAGGATATATGACAAATGTAATTGCAATAAATATGATTTTCAAACCCTACAGGAAAAACAAGCTGCTTTCGAAACTGCCATTTTTCCGCAATTTCTCTTTGGGATACATAATAAAAAACCAGAGTACCTTTGCTCAAAAGACGGCACAATTTATAGATAAAAACCTGCTTAACAAGAAAAGCATAAGCGAATTGTTCGACAAATACGAGCACGACATCACAAATGCGTTCACTAAATCAATTGCCGACAACAATTACAAAACAATAGGTAGCCTTCTAACTAATAATAAAAACAATATTGCTAACAACATTTATTCTTATCTTAAAGGAATGTTTGAAAAAAGTGCAGTCAAGTTAGGAGAATTTTTATATAACAAAATTGCACCTGTTCGGCTATCAGATTTGATAAATAAAAGTACAATAATAAAAATAAGCTTTGAATTTAAAAAAGTAATCGGCAGCACTAGCTCATTTGTGAATTCAGAGAGCACACTAAAAAGTAAATTTTCAGGCGATTTTGTAAAGAATAATTTAGTAACCTTCAATAACAACTGCTATGACAAACTGAATAATACATTAGCAGACAATACATTGCTTACAAAGGAAATCTTGAAGCACGAAGATAAGTATAAACTGCTTATAAACAAGCGCGTTAAGGAAATTATAGGCACGGAGGCTACAAGAAATCTTGAAACGAAAGTTTCCGAAAAAACTGCCGGTATTATTCTGAACAAAGATTCAAGGCACAAAGCAATCTATAGAGTGATGGAAGTAGTTAACACCAATGCTGACAGCAATACCCTCGGTGAAATCTTTGACGGCAGGCTTAAACAGTACATGGATTCCCATATGCCAAAGATCCTGAACAAAGTATCCGGCTTAATTGTGAAAAGCATTAAAGAAAGCAAGGAAAAGATATCTTTTGCAGTGCAGTCTGAAATTAAAAACAACCTCGGGTTTATTGAAAAAGGCATGTATACCGTTATGGGCGGCGATGTAATAGTTGATGAACTTCTTGTGAAATTTATAGATGATAAAATTCCTCAGTTTTTTGAAGAAAAAAGAGATGAGCTTCAAACTGTATTTTACAGTATTCTTAATGAAAAATTCTACACAGTTAAGACAGCAGAGGTGTACTCAAATCTAAGCGCAGTAAAGTTGAATGAACTGGCAGACAATTACTTTGACAGTGATAAAGCCGAAAGCCAAGTAACCATCTCAGTGAATCACTTAGCCGACAAAATTGGAAATATAAAATTATCTGAAATTTTGAAATTTTTCAGAGCCGGGAATCTTGAAGAGCTTCAAAATGTTTATCACGATGAAATAAACTCGTTTTCTAATACATTGCATTCAAGCATGAGCCAAAGTAAAGAGTGCATTATTGAACGCATAACCGAGCTTACAGATTCGGCAGTTGATGAGTTCATGAAATCGGAGTTTAGAGAAATATTCAAAGGAATTTCCGAAACAAATATAACTTATACATTTAAAAAACTCTTCGCAGAGTTGGATAAAAACGGATTTGATGAAATACTTCAGTCAGCATCATCTGAATTAATCTCAGAGCTAAATATAGACGCAGGAAGCATTCTTAATAAAGATGAGTTTGTAAATTCTTCTGCATTATACATTCACAAGCTACTGGAAAATCCTGAATTTGAAAATGCTGTTAACAGTCATATCAGCTCAGTAATTGACGAAGCAGTCTCGGAAAATTTTAATTTTATAGATGGGAACTTTAAAGATTACATCCTGAATACTTTCACTGTTTCATGCATCAACAGTTTAAAACGCAACATGGATAAAATATTGAAATCTGTAGAGTTTGACAAAATTGCCCTTGAAGAAATAGAAAAAATGGAACCTGAAAAAATACATGAAATGTTTGATTCATTTGCCGGAGGTTATTTCAAAAAACTCATGTTTTATGGTTTGGGAGGTTTTGTATTCGGAATAAATATGTATGTGGGATTTGCACTGGCATCGCTAAAGATTTTAACCGAGCTAATTAACTTAAGCAGAAATAAGGATAAAAAATAAATACATTTATAATCAAAAATCACGGCGGTTTTCAATCGCCGTGATTTTTGATTTTATATTGTTCAGATTTCATTATATTATTATAAAACCTTGTATATCCAACCTTTTGGAGCTTCTACATCTCCCATCTGAATTTTGTACAGAGTATCATAAAGTTTTTTGGTTACAGGACCTACTTCTGTTTCGCTGTAGAATACATGCAGTTTTCCTTTATAGTCAATACCGCCTATTGGAGTTATAACAGCAGCTGTACCACACGCTCCAGCTTCTTTGAATCTGTCCAGATTATCTATAAATACATCATCTTCTATTGCTTCCATTCCCAGGTACTCTTTTGAAACTTGCATCAAAGATCTTCTAGTGATACTTGGAAGTATTGATGAAGATTTAGGAGTTATAAATTTATCATCCTTTGTAATTCCAAAGAAGTTTGCTGCGCCGACCTCATCAATTTTTGTATGTGTTGCGGGATCCAAATAAATACAATCCGCAAAGCCATTTTTTACTGCTTCGTGATGTGAATGAAGGCTTGCTGCATAGTTTCCGCCTACTTTAATTTTTCCTGTTCCGTTAGGTGCTGCCCTGTCTTCAAGAGTTGTTGCAAAGTTTACAGGCTTCATACCGCCTTTGAAGTAAGGTCCTACAGGCATTCCGAAAACGCCGAAAATATATTCTGGTGCAGGTTTTACTCCTATGTTATCTCCAACGCCTATTACATACGGTCTCAAATAGAATGTTGCGCCTGAGCCGTAAGGAGGTACCCATTCTGAGTTTGCCTTAACAACTTGCATACATGCATCTACGAACTTTTCCACCGGAACCTTAGGCATCATAACTCTTTCACAGCTCGTCTGCATACGTTTAGCGTTTTCATCAGGTCTAAAGAGCTGAATTCCTCCGTCCTTTGTGCTGTATGCCTTCAGGCCTTCAAAGCACTCCTGGCCATAATGCAGGCATGTAGAGCCTTCACTTATGGATATTTTGTTATCTTCAACAAGCTGTCCATCATCCCAGCTTCCGTCTTTCCAGTGAGAAATATATCTCTTGTCTGTTTTAATATAACTAAAACCCAAATCTGACCATTTAATGTCCTTCTTTTTCATAATTTCCTCCTAAATAATATCGTATTAATAACAAATATCATACCTTCAAGCAATAAATTTCAGCCATCTCCTTTAATATATAGCAAAATTCATTCCAATTTCTACCTGTAATAAATACTGCATTTATCAATAATTTAATAATCGCAAAATCATTTATGCATACTTTTGCATGCAATATAGTTCATTTTTGAAATTTTTTGCAATAATAAAAAGAAATTCCCAAAAGGGAATTCCTTTTTATTATCTACTGAGCTAAACCAGAACTTCCCATCAAATTTGAATTGTCAAACATCAGCTTGCTGATATTGTACGCAGCCAGCAGCTGGTATCGCCCGATTTCTGCCTGGGCAAGGTTTGTATCTGCATCTATTACCTCAAGTGATGTTGCCATTCCGTTGTCATACAGCAGTTTGTTTATGCGCGCAGCTTCTGTTGCAAGCTCCACTGTTTTATCCATGTTTACAAGACTTCTTTCAGCTTTTATCAGGTTCAAATAAGCTTTTCTCACATCCAGCTCAACATCTTTATAAGCCTGAGGAACGTTTAATTCGGCATCTTTCAACTTTTCTACTGCTGCCTTGTGTTGTCTGAGATTTGAAGTGTAATATGCTTTGTACGCATGTGTTTCTATTTCCTGAAGCTCCAGATCATTCTCAGCTTTAAGGATTTCAGGTCTCTCCTCTTTAGCTTTTTCTATAACAGCATCTAAATCTATTTCCGCTGTGGGAACATAGGTCAGTTCCGTATCCGTAAGCACTATCTCCTGATCAAATGGCAGGTCAAGCTTGTTTAACAAATCAAGCTTTGCCATATTTAAGTCATCCATGGCTGAATCCAAATCAGTCTTGGCCTGCTGTACTGCCATCTCCCCATTAAGCACCTCCGCTTTTGTAGCAGAGCCATTATCGAATTTCAGGTTTACAACTCTGAGCTGCTCATTTGCTTTGTCTAACTTGGCCTCGTTAATTTCAATTGATTTTTCAGCCAGCAGCACGTTGTAATACAGTGATTTTGTTGATATTTCAATTCCTTTCAAAAGCAATCCCCGATTTTTTTCAAGTTGCTTCATCTGAGTATCGGCATATGTAACGTAGTATCCGTTTTTTGCAAGCAGAGTTTCAATATAATTACTTGTTATGTCAACACCCATAGCAGATATTGTATCTAAAGACATACCCATAAGCATTTCTGCCTGATCTTTGGCGCTTTTGCCTGATCTTCTGGCATCTTGAGCCTGTTTAATTCCATCATCTATTTTCCACATTCCTCTGTCACTTTCAGTTGCCAGCTTAACGGCTTCATCCATAGACAACTCCAATACACCGCTTTCTTCCTCAACTGCTTCGTTTATCTCATCTGTGTCTGCCGGAACAGCATCCTCAGCCAGTGCAACATTTGTTAGTGTGCCAAGCATAAGTGCCATTGCAAGCAGAAATGATATTTTTCTTTTCATGTTTTACCTCCGATTATCGTTTTTTATGTTTTTAAAAATTTCCGCCTATTACTATTTTACACCAATACCGTTAAATAACAAGTCAAAGATTATATCTCCTTCTTTAAATATATTATCCTCCTTGGTGATTTTCAAATTGAAATATTCTTTCATAGTTCCCAGAACAAGGCATGAAATCAGGTATGAAGGTACTTCCTTATTGACTACCCCTTCATTTTTTCCCTGGTCTATCATTTCTATTATTATCCTGTTAATTTCCGAGACATAATCAAACATTGTTTTGAGTACCTTCTCAGAGATTAAATTCTTATAAGACATTATATAATCATGAGGACTTTTTTCAAAATCCTCGTTGCCCGAATCACATCCCCTTTTAAACAGCAACATTGCTTTTTCCTTGAAACTCCTGTCCATTAAGGATATTTCCTCAATATTGTCCCTGAGTGTTTTGACAAAATCCACGCATGTTTCATCAAAAATATCCTGCTTGCTTTTAAAATACTCATACAGCGTACCTTTTCCCACTCCTGCGCTTTGTGCTATGTCATCCATCTTTGTATCATGGTAGCCTTTCTCTCTGAACAAAACTCTGGCAGCTGACAATATCCTGCTTCTCTTTTGATTTTTTCCCGCCATGTTTCCTCCTGCTCATATTTTTTATGTTATGCCCGCTCTATTGTTTTATTTTTGTTTTTCTTAAATTTTCTTTTGAAAAATGCCGCTATATCATCAAATATTGTATACATTATCGGTACAACAACCAATGTCAGCGCAGTTGATAATGAAAGTCCTCCGATTACTACAATACCCATGGATCTGGTAAGTTCCGCTCCTTCTCCTATACCTATTGCCATAGGTACAAGCCCCAGTATCGTCGTAAGGGCAGTCATCATAATAGGCCTTATTCTTATGGGTCCTGCTTTCATTATAGCGGTTGTTCTGTCTTCACCCCT
This sequence comes from Sedimentibacter sp. LTW-03, assembly GCF_052059825.1. GTDB lineage: Bacteria > Bacillota > Clostridia > Tissierellales > Sedimentibacteraceae > Sedimentibacter. Next base: position 3,462,533 of record NZ_CP197180.1, on the reverse strand, counting down.
GTTTCTTCGGTTATTTATATAGTCTACAAGAACTATGGCATTGTTAACTACTATACCTACAAGAATAATCAACCCGATTATTCCTATTACATTCAGAGGAAGACCTGCTAAAAACAGCCCTATAAATCCTCCAGACAATGCAAGTGGAACCGAAAACATTATGGACAATGGCTGAAGGAGCGATTCAAACTGCGCTGCGATAATCATGTACACAAGAATGATTGCAACAAGCATAACCATTGCCAAATCTGTAAATGTCTCTTCCATCTGCTCCGTCTCTCCTCCGAAAGTATAGCTGTATCCGTTTGGCATTTCATACTTGCTGAGCAAGCTTTCTATTTCTGTTGAAACAGACTGAGTATCTCTTCCCAAAACACTTCCGCTTACTGTCAGAACTCTTGTCTGATTTTCTCTCATAATGCTGATAGGACCTTTTTCAATGCTGATTTCTGCTATTTCCGAAAGCGGTACACTTCCTCCCTGCGGTGTTTGTATTGGAAGCATCTCAAGCAAAGAAATACTTTGTCCGTATATATTATCTCCCTTTAATATAACGTCCAGCTCGTCACCGTCAACTTTAAACTTCGTAACGGTTGACCCTGATAAAACATTATTTACTTCCGAACCTATCTGTGCTGTAGTCAGTCCATACTGAGAAGCTATGCCCCTGTCAGCTTTTATCTGAACCTGCGGTATTCCGTCATCATAACTTGTAGTTACTTCTCTTGTTCCTTCAACTTTTTCGATTATTTCCTTGAAATCATCTCCAATATCCTTAAGAGTATCTATTTCGTCTCCCTTGATGCTGATACTTATGGAACCAACACTCATCCCCATCATCATCATTGATGCTTCCGAAACACTTATCTCGGCTCCGGGGACATCCTTAACCATTTTTCGAATCTCATCGCTTATATCTTTTGCACTTCTGTCTCTCTCATTCAGCTCGCTCAGAATAACAGTCATAGAACCGGTACCTGAACTACCTCCCATACTCATTATGCCGGAGCTGCCCGCCTGAGTAAATATCGAAACAACTTCCGGTATTTCCTGTATTGATGACTGGATTTCCTTTAGAGTCTCATCAATCTGTTCTGTCTCAGATCCTGCTGGAAGGCTAACACTAACATTTATTATCCCCTCGTCTGTGGCAGGAAAAAATTCCGCTCCCACCGATGAAAGCATAGCAATGCTGGCAACAAACAGCCCTATACTCGCCGCTATTGTAATAAAGCGATGCCTTAAACTCCAGCTTAAAACAGTTTTGTACAGCACAACCAGCGGTCCATGCTTTTTTTCCTGAGTTTCTTCAGATTCAAGGTTTCTAACTGTAACGAGTTTGGATGACAACATAGGAACCAGTGTAAGTGCAATGACCAATGAACTCATAAGAGCTATTACTATGGCAAGAGCAAAGTCCTTGAATATGGTTGCAGCCAACCCTCCCGTAAATACAATCGGCAGGAAAACTGCTACAGTGGTGAGTGAAGAAGCTGTTACTGCCATTGAAACCTCATTTGCACCGTTTATAGACGCCGTTGTTCTGTCCATACCCAGGCTTCTGTTTCTATATATATTCTCAAGAACAACAATAGAGTTATCTACCAGCATACCTATTCCGAGAGCAATCCCACCTATGGTCATCATATTGAGTGTTATCTTTGTAAAGAATAAAATAACAAATGTAGTAATTACGGAAATAGGTATAGAAAGCGCAATTACAAGTGTCGTTTTAAAGCTTCTTAAAAATATCATAAGTACGATTACCGCAAAAACTCCACCTAAAATCGCTGTTCTTATCATATTTTTAATTGCAAAATTTATATAATCTGCCTGATCAAAAAAGGATATCATATTTAAATCCGGATATTCTTTTTTTATTTTTTCCAATTCTTTGTTTACTTTTTTTGAAACATTAACTGTATTTCCGTCTGACTGCTTCATAATGGAAATCTGAACTACTTCTTTGCCGTCCATCTTCGTTATAGTAGATTGATCCTTATCAGCCATTTTAACATCGGCAATATCCTGAAGCCTTACTGTTCCCCCTGTAGTAAGAGGAATTGTCAGATTTCTTATGTCTTCTATTGATTTAAACTCCCCTATTGTTCTGACTGTAAGTTCATTACTTCCTTTTTTGACACTGCCTCCCGGCAAATTGATATTTGCTGCCTGAATCACTTGTGTCACGTAGGCCTGACTAAGATTGAAGCCCTTTAGCGCCTCTTCTTTAAGCATTACCTCAATCTCTTTTTCAAGACCGCCGGAAACAGAAGCTGAAGCCGTTCCTTCAATTCTTTCAAGGCGCGGAGCTATAATATCCTCAGCCATTTTTTGAGCATTATACAGATCTCCGCCGCTTGAAACAGCCATCTGAATAATTGGCATTGCACTTGGGTCCAGTTTCGCTACTATGGGTGATGTTATACCGTCCGGCAGGAATCCTTCAATCAAATCAATGTTTTCTCTAAGCTGAAGCATTGCATTATCCATATCCGTTCCAAATGCAAATTGGATCAATACCAACGAGCTTCCTTCATTTGAATATGATATCATACCTTCAATATTTTCAACAGTAGCCACACTCTGTTCCACCGGCTTCGTAATTAAATTCTCAATTTCCTCCGGTCCTGCGCCGGAATATCCTGTTTGAACCATAACATACGGCAGTTCCATCTGCGGAAGCAAATCTATCTGCAATTTACTTAATGACACCACTCCCAAAACAATGACAATTAATATCATCATTGTAATTGTAACGGGTTTTTTAACCGAAAATCTTGAAAGCATTACTATTCACCCCTTACAACCTTTATATTGCTGCCGTCGCTTACATAATCCTGGCCCTTTACGATTACTTGATCTCCTTCATTTAAACCGGATATAATCTCTGTATAAACTCCAGTGTCAAGTCCGGTTGTAACTTCTCTCTCAACCGCAGCTTCATCTTCAGCTACAAACACGTATTTTTTGTCTCCATTTTCCTTTACAGCTTCCGTCTTAACTGCAAGTGCGTTTTCTATTCTGTCTGTGTCTAAGTAGACCTTGGCAAACATCCCTGGCTTAATCATACCGTTATTGTCAAGAATTATATCAACATTATACAAGTTTGTCATTAAATCAGCAGATGAACTTACACTGTTTATGACGGATTCCTGTTTAAACTCGGCAGCTTTTATTTCCACAGTTGCTGCATCACCTTTTTTTATCTTGTTTATCATATTGCCCGGAACACCAAACTCAATTGTTATGCTGTCGGAATCAACAATTGTTATAGGTGGATTGGCTGATGTTGCATATTCGCCTTCTACAATGCTAATATTAGAAATAACTCCTGAAATCGGAGCTTTTACTTCCGCATTTTCAAGCATGGATGCTGCATTTTCATATGCTACTCTTGCCTGCTCCGCTCCCATCCTCGCCGCTTCCAGCGATTCGTCCGATGCCGCCAGCTTTGCCTGTTCATACTGTGTCTCGGTTACTGCGCCTTCTTCGTACAGCTTCTTCATCTTCTCAAAGGAATCCTTTGCCGTCTGAATTTGAGCGGCGCTTACATCATACCCCGCCTTTGCGGCTTCATATGCGGTATATGCCTGATTTACCTGCTTGTTAATATCATCTTTATCCATAACGAATAGAACCTGATTCTTTTGAACTTTGTCTCCTACGCTGACATTTATTTTTTCAACTTTTCCCGCTGTAAGAGGAACTACGTAGACATCTTTGTCCGCATATGCTTTAGCTGTCATGATATTTTCTATGTATAGTTCCATCGGCTTTAATGTTTCAACTTCTACTGCCGTATAAGATACTTCTTCCGTTGCAGACTCGCTGCCTGTGCCGCTGCATCCTGCTAAAACGAATGCAGTAATTAATAATAATGTCAATAATTTCTTCAAGTTTTCCTCCCTCAATTTCCGACCGACCGGTCAGTTCTATAAAAATTATAGCACTGCTTTATTATAAAGTCAATTAATTATATTTCTCTTAAATTATAATTATGTTTTGATTAAATAAGGTCATAATCATGTAAAAAATAAGAGATTTTAGACTAAGCCATTAAATTGACTAACCCACAATCTCTTAATTTATTTATTGCATTGAACAATGTATCTTTAGCGTTAATCGGTAACTTTTCTTCTTCTGCTGCCGGAATGTGTTGGTGCCTTTGTATGGCTTGAAACAATTGCTTCTTCCATTGACTCTAAAGTGTTAATATCTTCCGGTGTAAGTTTTTCGTACATGCTTTGTCTGTAGGCTTTAACTTCATCAGCTTTTTTTACTTTTCTATTAGCCGGACTAACATCAAGCCAAGAAATTTTTTTATTTTTGTGATATAAGTCAAAATCTACCAGCCTTTTGCCATCAATTGTATATTCCAATGCCGCCAAAATTCGTTTAACCTCCTGGGGCGTAAAAAATGTAAATAATCTAACCTGGTAGGTCATCACTGAATATAGAAGCACTGCATAATCCTTAGTCCAGCTTTCTCCTAAAACCATTCCCATTTCCAGCTTTGACAGTATGAACATAAGCCTGTCATAGTGCTTCTGATACTCGCCCATAGAATCATATATGTTAATTCTAAGCTCATACCACTGGCTGTCTTTTAAGCTTTGGGTCATAAGTCTCAATCCCTCTAATCGCAATTTTCCACGAACCTCTATGGATGGGCGTGGGACTAATATCTTTGTATCCAAAATATCTGATGAAACCAATGGACCGTTAATTGACTTTTTGGTAAAGGCCAGAATAGTATCATCCTTTTCTCCCATTCCAATGCCCTCTATCCAATCAACTTCTTTGCCGTCAAATAGATCCTTAACCCTATCTATTAGCTTGCTTTCATCACCTGCTATACGCATAATCATTGATGTTGGACCCATGTCAATTTTTTGCAAAAGATTATATCCGCGACTATTAATAATTGTAGATAGTATCACTGAAGCAACATCATTAATGAGCACAATTTTTCTTGCATCCTCTATGTAGGTCTTTTCATAATTAATGCCTGTTATAAAACAAAGAGTGCTATTCTCTGATGCCCTGCCCATGCCCTGCTGGAAGCCTATAACTTCTCCATTAAGGCTTTTCTCTAAAAACTTTGTGGTTCCTTCAATATCTTCAGTTCTAATAAATAAATATCGTGGTCCCATCCTAAATAACAGCATAGTACATGCCCCCTTTCACTTATAAGCCGATTCTTTTTAATACAACGCCTCTTGACTCATTTGTCCCCACAGGATACTCTAAATGGAATACATTTTTATTTGATAAATCAATTATATTTATATTCAACACCCCATTTAAACAGACCGTTTTATTTTTCTTGTAATGTCCGGGTTCAATAGTATGTCCATAAAGATTAAAATCTGCCTCATAAAAATATTCCTTGTAGTAGTGTCCCACTGTAATTTTACAATCCTCTATTGTCAGCAAACCATCCTCAAGAATTGTTCCTCTCTTAGTCAGTTGGCTTACAGTTTCATAATCATCGTGGTTACCCAACACATAGTAGATTTTTGAAAATTCATTCTTCTCTAAACCTTCTATGAGCTTTGTAACACCTCTAGAGTAGCAATCAATTTTATTTTTATAAATTCCCAACTTAATATTATCCGCCATATCTCCTGTATGTATAACGTATTGAGGCTTTATGATATTAATTATTCTAAAAATATAATCGTAGATATCTACAGGAGTATCACTTATATGAAGCAGTATAGGCCCTTTTAATTCTTTTAAAATCTCCTCGGATATATAAGGAAAATTAAACAGTGATAGAAATTCTCTGTATATATCCTTTAAGCTTTTCATTATAGTTATCTACCTCCCAAGTTAAAATACAGAAAAATATAACTTTGTCTCAGTATTAGTTAAATCACATTTTTTTCATTATATCATAATATTTACTTTTTAAATATTAAAATCAAATAAAAAAACAGATCTTTGCGACCGTTCTTTAAGTCGTTATGATCTGTTTTTATATGTTCTTTTGCTACATCCCTATTAGTGGCTAGTTGGCCTGTATTGCCGGATTTCTATTTTAATATGCTCTGGCAACGTAAATCATATGCTTTGCCTCTTTGCCGCAAATGTGGCATTTGCACCCTAAATTCTCCTGCTCAAACGGGATGCATCTGATCGAAGCGCCTGTTTCATCTTTTAATTTGTCTTCGCACTCTCTGTCTCCGCACCACATCATTTTTGCAAATCCCGGGCGGTTTGGAAGATCTTTTTTATACTGTTCGTAGTCATCAACTACATAAGTATGTGTCTCTCTGTGAGTCTTAGCTTTTTCAAACATATCTACCTGCATTGAATCAAGCATTGATGAAATAGTTTCCTCAATATTGTCAAGCGACAATGTTTCTTTTTCAAGCTTATCTCTTCTCACAGCAACTGCCTGATTGTTTTCTATATCTCTCGGACCTATTTCTATACGAATTGGATATCCCTTCATTTCATACTGATTAAATTTCCATCCTGTTGAGTTTTCCTTGTTGTCATCAAGCTCGACTCTTATTCCGGCAGCCTTTAAAGAATCATACAGATTGTTTGCTTTTTCCATAACTCCTTCTTTGTTCATTGCAATAGGAATGATTACAACTTGAGTCGGAGCCATCTTCGGAGGAAGCACAAGCCCTCTGTTGTCAGAGTGAACCATTATAAGTCCTCCTATAAGCCTTGTTGATATTCCCCATGATGTATGATACGGATGCTCTTCCTGTCCGTTTCTTCCCTGGAATTTAATATCAAATGCTTTTGTAAAATGCTGCCCCAGGTTGTGAGAAGTTCCTGCCTGCAGAGCCTGACCGTCATGCATCAATGCTTCCATGGTATAGGTAGCATGTGCACCTGCAAATTTTTCTTTCTCGCTTTTTTGTCCTGTAATTACAGGTATAGCCATTAGATCTTCCGCCACCTGTCTGTAAATATCAAGCATCTGAAGAGTTTCAGCCTGAGCCTCTTCATTTGTCTCATGAAGTGTATGTCCTTCCTGCCATAAAAATTCCGAAGTTCTTAAGAATGGTCTTGTGGCTTTTTCCCATCTTACAACACTGCACCACTGATTATAAAGGTAAGGTAAATCCCTGTATGAATTCAACCATTTTGCGTACATATGACATATGATTGTCTCTGATGTTGGTCTGATAACCAATCTCTCTCCCAGCTTCTGGCTTCCTCCGTGAGTAACCCATGCCACCTCAGGAGCAAAGCCCTCAACATGCTCTTTTTCCTTTGTCAATAAGCTTTCAGGAATCAACAGAGGAAAATACATATTTTTATGACCTGTTGCCTTAAATTTTTCGTCGGCAAATTCCTGTATTCTTTCCCACAAAGCATATCCGTAAGGCCTTATTACCATGAACCCTTTAACTGGTGAATAATCCACTAATTCATTTTTTAGTATAACATCTGTGTACCATCTGCTGAAGTCTTCTTCCATTGGTGTTATTTCTTTTACAAAATCTTTTTCTTTTTTAGCCATAATTTCTCCTTTCACATTGCAGTCTCGCATTAAAATATAATTACTATAGTTCCCGTAAATCAGAAACTTATTGAAGTAACCCTACTCAGTTATCCATAATAAAAATGGATTTAGGGTATAAAAAAAATTAACCGCCTCTAAATCAAGAGGCGGATTTCCGCGGTACCACTCTAATTGCTGCAATTATTTGCAGCATCTCATTCAAATAAGGGGATTTCCCTTTGGGTTGTTACTCCCAAATACTCCGAGACGGGTTCGATATACAGAGGGCCAAAAACCTTTCACCAATCAGTTTTCTCTCTATTGCCATGTAAGTTCTACTGCTTCTCTTCATCGTAAATATTTATTTATAACTCATATTATAGAAAAAGTTTAGTTTTGTCAATCATTTTTGATATTTTTCTTATATTTATATGGGTATAATATTTTTTAGGTGCTTGAAAATGTTTCCAACTATTATTATAATAAGTAAAAGCATAACAATAATATAATTAGGAGGAAAGTAAGTATGAAAAAAAGAGTAACAAGTTTAGTCTTAGTAGCATTATTAATACTAAGCAGCTTCAGCTTTGCATTTGCAGACGAAACAGGAATTACTGCTATTACTATTATCCACACTAATGACATTCACGGAAGGATTGAAGAAGACAGTTATAATAATGTAATGGGCCTTGCTAAAATAGCTGCATTGATTAAAGAGGCCAAAGAAGCAAATCCTAACACTCTTGTGCTAGATGCCGGTGATGTTCTCCACGGAATGCCCATAGTTAATATAAGCAAGGGTGAAAATGCCTTAAATGTTTTAGAAGCCGCAGGGTATGATTATATGACTATCGGCAATCACGATTTTAACTATGGAAAAGAAAGATTGTTTGAACTTAGAGATATGTCCGGAATCGGCATGCTGTGTGCCAATGTTTTAGATGAAGAAGGAAAACCAGTTTTCACTCCATACACCATTGAAGAAATGGACGGAGTAAAAATAGGAATATTTGGATTAGCCACTCCGGAAACCATGTATAAAACCAGCCCGTTAAACGTTGAGGGTTTGACATTTGCTGATCCAGTTGAAATTTCAAAAGAAATGGTTGAAGAATTAAAGGATCAGACTGATGTAATAATAGCTCTTGCACACATAGGTCTTGATGAAAGTTCTGTTATTACTTCCAAGGCAATAGCCCAAGAAGTAGATGGAATTGATGTAATAATAGACGGACACAGCCACACTCTTTTAGAGGAAGGCATGATTGTAAACAATACACTGATTGCACAGTCCGGAAATTATGATAAGAATCTTGGCTATGTTGATATAAGTGTTCAGGACGGCGAAGTTATAGAAAAAACAGCTCGCCTTGTTTCGGCTGAAGCTGCTGCAAACACTGAAGCTGATCCTGAGTTAGCAGCTATTATTGAAGAAATAAATTCCAAAAATAAGGAAACATTTGATCAGGTTGTTGCAAAAACAGATGTATATCTTGACGGTATAAGAGAGCATGTAAGAGCTCAAGAGACAAACCTTGGTAATTTATCCGCTGATGCCGTAAGAGCAGAGTCCGGTGCAGATGTGGCATTCGTTAACGGCGGAGGAATAAGAGTAGACATTCAACCAGGCGACATTACCCTGGGAAGAATAGCAGAACTATTCCCGTTTGGAAATATAGTACAAATTAAGAAAATAACCGGTGAAGATTTATTGGCAATGCTGGAACATTCAGTAAGTGGTTATCCGTCTCCGCAGGGAGCATTCCTTCATGTCAGCGGATTGACGTTTGAGTTTGATCCCGAACAGCCTGCAGGTCTGAGAGTTATAGATGTAAAAATCGGTGACAGCCCTCTTGATTTAACAGCAGAATATACTGTTGCTATAAATGATTTTATATCAGTGGGTGGAGACGGTTATGAAATGCTGTCAAAATATGACGTGGAAGCTGAATTTGGTACATATGAAGAAATTTTTGCAAATTATCTGAACACTAACGGAACTGCCGGAAGCGAAGTTTCAGGAAGAATAACTGTTAAAGAAACTGTTGCTGAAGAACCTGCTCCTGTTGAACCCGTTGAGCCCGAAGAACCGGAGTCCGTTCCCGAACCGGAGCCTGCTCCCGTTGAAACAGTTCCGGAACCTGCAGCTGAAGTAACATACATAGTTGTTTCAGGAGACGTTTTATGGAAAATAGCCGAAAAATACGACACTACATGGGAAATATTGACTGAATACAACAACTTAGCTAATCCTCACCTGATTTTCCCTGACCAGGCAATTAAGATTCCCGTAAAATAATTACCTGACTAAATGTAATAAAGGATTTGTGCAAGTGTGCACAAATCCTTTTGTTTATTGATTATTCAGCAAAAATACAGACAGCTCCGGAGGAGCCATCAGCCTGAGAGGTAATTGTGATGTCCCAAGCCCTGTGTTCACATATACCATGGTCTGTCTGAAATTATTAAAAGTATATATTCCGCCCGTGTATTTTTTCGCCAGAAGCGGAAGCCATTTGATAAAGGGAAGATTAACCTGACACCCGTGGCTGTGCCCTGCTAAATACAAATCTATTTCATATTCCAGCAAATAATCAATCACATCCGGCTCGTGGCTCAGCACCACATTATAGCATTCCTCATCCAGCAGGCTTATGAGCATTTCTTTGTCAAATTTTCCGAATATTGAGTCGTCCATTCCTATAATATTAACATTATACTCATCCAAAACAATTTTCTCATTTTTCAATATAACAAATCCGCTGTTCTCCATTATTTTTTTATATGCGTATTCTGCTCCTCCTCCATAATCGTGATTGCCGTAAATAGCATACTTACCCATAGGAGCCTTGATCGACCCAAGTATTTTGCTTATTCCATCAATATTGTCCTTACCTTCGTAGCTGCTGTACTCATCTAATAAATCTCCGGTAAAAACTACTATGTCAGGATTTTCGCCATTTATTTTTTCTGCGACCTTCTTAATGTCTTTTTCATCAAAATATTCCGATATATGCATATCGGAGAACTGAAGTATTTTTAAATCTTTATCGCTTGAACTGATACGACTGTCCTTTACATTTATATAGTGGACCATTAATAGGTTAGTCTCAACATATCGGGCGTATATATACACAACAAAAGCAATCAACAAAAGAGTACTTATAAATCTTAAAAATTTTTTCACTGTAACACTCCATAAGAGATTTCAAGTTGAAGTATATCAAATTCGGCAAAAAAAATAAAGCGAAACTTAATTCATACAAAAAGTAATTTATGTATTGAATATAAGTTTACTTTATTTTTCGAGTTTCATCTTTTACACTATTATACGATTTTTGTTTCCTCTTCATCACATATGAAAAATTCAACGTAATTAGTTAAAATATCAATATAATTAAATGACACCACTCTTCTTAATCCTTTGTTATCAACGTGAACCGTAAATACTGAAGGATACGTGTCAGCGATTACCCCTTCACTAATATGCGACCTGGCTTTCCCTTTTCTTACTTTAAATTTAACTTTTTGGCCTACACATCCTTCTACCAATCCTTTTACCCTAGCTACAGAATTTGCCGTCAAAAAATCACCTTCTACACTATATTAAATGAAAATCAGGTAAAATTTATTCATTTATTAATATCTTTACCATAACAATGAAAAATATGTGCTTTTTCTTTAATTTACTTATTTTTAACTTGCAAATAATAAGAAAATAGACTATTATAATTAAGGCAATTAAACATATAAAAAAGGAAGTGAATGTAATGGACGAGGTCCCTACGGTCAAACAGATTGCACAAAATAAACTTAATACTTCTCTATTACTGAACTTATCATCAATTTGGTAATAGAGGAAATCTATTATTAAATTGAGGTGAACAATGCTTGATATATTCAAATCTATTAACGACACTCTTTTCACACTGGAAGAAATAGAAGACGGAGCATGGATCAATCTGGTTGATCCGACACCCGAAGAACTGGATTTTATTGAAGACGAACTTTCAGTAGACAGAGATTTTTTAAGAGCAGCACTTGATGAGGAAGAATCTGCACGTTTAGAAACAGAAAATGATCAGGTTTTAATACTTGTGGATACACCTTATGTGGAAAAAACTGATGATCACATAATATATGAAACGCTGCCTCTTGGAATTATTATAACTGGAAAAAACATTATTACCGTATGCCTGAAAAATTCTATTGTCCTTGACCAATTTGAAAAGAACAGCATACGAACATTTTACACTTATAAAAAGTATCGATTCTTGTATCAAATACTTTACAAAAATGCACAGAGATATCTTCTCTATCTGAGACAAATCGACAGAATGAGCAATTACGTTGAAAAACAGCTGCATCAGTCGATGAAAAATAAAGAACTTATTCAGCTTTTAGATCTTGAGAAATCACTTGTTTATATAACCACAGCGCTAAAGGCAAATCAAGTGGTGCTTGAAAAAATTCTTAGAATCAACATAATTAAAAAGTACTCTGAGGATGAAGATCTTCTTGAAGATGTAATAATCGAGAACAAGCAGGCCATCGAAATGGCTAACATATATAGTGGAATACTTAGCGGAACAATGGATGCATTTGCATCAATTATTTCAAACAATCTTAACATTGTAATGAAGCTGTTAACATCAATAACAATATTGATGGCTATTCCAACAATGTTCTCAAGTTTTTTTGGAATGAACGTTGCAAACATACCATTTGCTACATCTCCTTTCGGCTTTTGGATCGTATTAGGAGTATCAGTAGTTACAGCCGCAATCGTTGGGGTTGTTCTGCTGAAAAAGAATTTATTTTAACAAATGAATAGCACCCGATTTTCTTCAATTACACACTGGAAAATCGGGTGCTATTCATTCTGATTATCTATTTCTGTTTTTGGGGGAATCACCTCTTCTGTTAATCTATACATTAACGCCTGTTTTATTTACTACCGTTTAGATTCTGTAGAGAATACATTCAATTCAAACTCAGTCAAAATTTAGTTTAAAAGTATTAACTCATCTCATTCTTACTTTAAATCTTACATAAACAAATCAGATAATTATCTTTATCATACTTCTCAATACATTTACCAATAAACTAAAATCTGTCTTTTAAAGTTTATTTGAAATAATCTAAACGATAAATTTAAATAAAACATTTGCTGTATTTATTATATACCCAATTAAATTTTAATTAATCACAGTTTTTCAAATAATTAAAAAAATTTTTAAGTTGTTATAATTTGCTGGTTAATATATAATAAACACTAACTTTGTATTCTGATGAGGTTATAGTGATGAAAATTTATTCTTATGGAAAAATAAATTTATTTTTAGATATAGAGGGAAAGCTACAAAACGGATATCACCTTATAAAAACAATCATGCAGTCCATAGACATGCATGATGAAATTCAAATAAGTAATTACGATAAAGATGAAATTATTATACAATGCAGCACTCCGAATATTCCGGTTGATGAAAGGAATACATGCTATAAAGCTGCAGCTGCTATAAAAGAAATATATCATATAAATTCAGGAATAGTCATACAAATTAATAAGACAATACCTTCCGAAGCCGGGCTGGCAGGCGGAAGCGGCAATTCAGCAGCTGTCATAAGAGGATTGAATATTTATTGGAATCTGAATATGTCTGAACTTGAAATGCAGGCAGTAGCTCTCAAAGTAGGATCTGATGTTCCATTCTGCCTAACGGGAGGAACTTATAAGGCTGAAGGTACAGGCGAAAAGCTTGCTAAGTTAAATGATTTTACTTGGGATAATATTTTAGTAGTAAAGCCGGATTTCTCAATGTCGACGAAGTTTGTATACAGCAATACTGAACCACGCCATTACAACTTGCATAAAAACAGTAAAATATTAGATTATATTAATTCAAACAACTTCTGTAGCACTGCCCAATCTGCATGCAATTCTCTTGAGAAGGTTGTTGAAATATTTCATCCTGAAATAAATAAAATAAAAAAAATGATGATACAAAAAGGAGCAATAAATTCACTTATGACAGGAAGCGGATCAGCAGTGTACGGGTTGTTTGCTGACAAATTGAGCCTTGAAGAGGCATATAAAAACATTTCAAGCATATATCCTCAAACATTTATAACTAAAACAATTAATAAAGGTTATCAAATAATTGTTTAGAGCAATTTATATGAGGGTATCAGCATAATAAATAAAAAGACTGAGGTAAATTATGAAAAAATTGCTGCTAATTATTGGACTGATTGCTTTGCTGGCAACGGGCTGCACCAAACAAATTGAAGAAATCCCCAATGAAGAAGAAATAGGCGGACAAGAAACCGAATCTGAACAAGAAAAAAGTGCTGCACTAATCGCCCCTGATTTCGAACTTAAATCGCTGGATGGCACTACCGTTAAATTAAGTGAATTGAGAGATAAAAATGTAATACTGAACTTCTGGGCAACATGGTGCGATTTTTGCGTTATTGAAATGCCAGATTTGCAAAAATTGCAGGAAGCACATAAGGACGACCTTTTGGTACTGACTGTCAACGTTGGAGAATCAAAAGAGGTTGTGCAAGGCTTTCTTGAAGAAAATGGACTTGACATTAATGTAGTTCTGGATGAAGATATGAGTGTTGCAGGCACATACGGCGTACGCTCCTTCCCTACAACAATATCCATAAATAAAAAAGGCGAAGCCGTACAAGGATATGTAGGAATGCTTTCATACGAGCAAATGGAACAGCTTTATGGCTTTTTTGAGGAATAATATAAATTATTCAAAATTATGTAATATCCATAATACACTTTTAAATGCGGCTGCGAATTTATCGCAGCCGCATTTTTGCCTGTTCGCAAAATTTATTTCGTTTCCTTTATTTTTTCTGTAAGTATGGGAAGAATTTCTTTGATATCACCTACTATTTTGTAATTTGCGACTTTAAATATTGGTGCATCAGGGTCATTGTTTATTGCCACAATAGTTTCTATATCTGCAAGACCTGCAAGGTGCTGTATAGCACCGGATATACCGCAGGCTATATATATTTTGGGAGCAACTGTCTTGCCCGTCTGTCCTACTTGCTGGCTGTAAGGCATCCACCCTGAATCAACAACCGGTCTGGAAGATCCCAGCGCACCTCCCAGAGCATCTGCCAGTTCCTGAGCCATATGAATGTTTTTCTGGCTTCCTATTCCTCTTCCTACGCTTACGATTATATCTGCATCTGAAAGATTTAACCCCTCGTCATTGTCAATATCTCTTATTTTTTTAACAAAACTTTCTACGGGAGACGGGACATCCAAAAATGTTATTCTGCCTTTTCTTTCATAGTCAGGTTCCTTTTGTTTAAAAACCTTGGGGCGAACGGTGGCCATCTGAGGTCGGTTATTGGGGCACACTATAGTCGCCATCAAATTTCCACCAAAAGCCGGTCTCGTCTGGAGAAGCAGCCTTTCTTCTTTATCTATTTCTAATAATGTACAGTCGGCAGTAAGTCCTGTACGAAGCGCCGACGAAATATGAGGAGCAAGAGACCTTCCGTTTGATGTCGCTCCTATGAGCACTATTTCAGGCTTGTATTTCTTTACTAGATCAAGCATTACCTCGCCGTAAATGTGGTCATTGAAATCTTTAAGCCATGGAGCATCCATTATCATAACTTCATCAGCTCCATATGCAATGAGCTCTCCCGGAAGGCTTCCTATGTCTGAACCCAGTATTACAGCTGTAACATGAGTATTTAATTCCGCTGCCAATTCCTCGGCCTTTCCCAGAAGCTCCAGTGCAACTGGTTTTAGTTTGCCGTATCTCTGCTCAGCAAAAACCCATATACCCTCGTATGCACTTAAATCCTTTTTTGTACTTTCATCTCTTATAAATTCAATTGCTCCAAATTTGCAGCTTTCCACACAGGAACCACAGAGGGTGCACTTAGACCCTATAACAGCTTTTTTATCCTTTAATTCTATAGCTCCGAAGGGACATGTTCCTATACATCTTTTGCAGCCAACACACTTTTCCTTTATGATGCTTATACTTGCCATTATCTTCACCGTCCTTAAACTTCTATGGAAAGCAGTATCTCGGCCAGTTTTTCTGCCTTCTCCCCGGGACTGCCATTTATTTCGACGCTGTTCACTTCATGAACAGGCACAAATGTCTTTCTTACCTGTGTCGGAGAGCCTTTCAATCCTGCTCTCTCTTCATCAGCGTCGATGTCGCCAAAAGTAACAATTTCTATCTCCGCCTTCTTAGACTTCTTGATGCTTTTTATGGAAGGAAGTCTCGGCATGTTTATCTCTTTGACAACTGTAATAAGCGCCGGTAATTTAATTTCAATTTCTTCATATCCATCATCTGTTATTTTCATGCAGCACATGGTATCTTTTTTTATTTCAATTATTTTGCTGATATTTGTTGCATATGCGATTCCTAGAGTTTTTGCAAGGCTTGGCCCTACCTGCGCCGTATCTCCGTCTGTTGCCTGCTTTCCGCAGATTATCAAATCATAGTCACCGATTTTTTCCACACCTTTGCTGAGAGCATAAGACGTTGCCAGAGTATCAGAGCCTGCAAATTTTCTGTCCGTAAGAAGCATAGCCTTATCGATTTTTAATGATACTGCTTCTCTCATCATTTCAGCCGCAGCGGGAATTCCCATGCTTATTCCGAAAACTTCCGCTCCGTATTTCTCTTTTATTCTCACAGCTTCTTCTATGGCATATGTGTCAAAAGGATTAATTATTGCCGGTACGTTCTCTCTTATGATTGTATTTGTTTCAGGGTCCATTTTTACTTCGTTTGTTCCGGGGACCTGTTTAATGCATACGATAATTTTCATATGTTTCCCTCCTCTTTCTCATAGGGAAATATTGTTCCTCTATTAAACAGCTGCTTCGGATCAAATATTTTCTTTATGTTTCTCATTTCATTCAATTCACTGTGGCTGTACATTTTTTGAAGAAAAGGAACCTTTAACTTCCCGACTCCATGTTCGGCCGACACAGCGCCGCCCATTGCGGAAATTTTTTCAGCCCACAACAGGAATAGATCCTTTCCCTTTTTATACTCGTCCATATTTCTCGGAATTAAGTTTACATGAAGATGATTATTCCCTATATGACCAAATATAACAGCATGAAGTTTATTCTTTTCTATATCTTCGTTGTACATTTCCATAACTTCCTTAAGTTTATCATCCGGAACCGACATATCTGTTCCCAGCTTTGTTATATTTGGATCTATCTTTTTCACTTCATCTATCTGCATATTTACGCACTCGGGACATGCATGCCTGAAAGCGTGCAGCTTCTCAAGACTGACAGGATTATTTGCAACCCACGTTGCATCCTCATCGCCGCCCAGCTTTGCAATAACATCTCCCAGCTTTTCAATTCCAGCCCAGATTTCTGTGTCTGAATCTCCTTCAATTTCTGTGTACACTGCCGTATGGTAGCCTTCCTTTATCTCTTGCACAGAGGAAAAAGCCGGGTTTGTCTTCTGCTGCACTTTAAGCATTTCCAATGCCTTATGGCTGAAAAATTCGATGGCCGAAGGTTTGATGTTAAGCGGCTCCATATTGTCGAACAGTTTTTCCCCTCTCAATGCCCTCACCAGATCCAAAGCCTTGTCCTCATCCGGCATAAAAATAGTAACGCCCCAGTTTGATTTATGTGTTCTGTTTAGCTCAATTTCAATCTCCGTTATTACTCCCAGAGTTCCGTCAGAGCCTATAAATAAATCTATCATATCCATGGCAGGCTTGTTGTAGTATCCTGAAGTATTCTTCTTCACATCAGGCATTTTATATTTCGGAAGTTCACCCGAAATTTTCCTTCCGCTCTCGGTTACAAGGGTAAACCCTCCTTCAGAGACAATATTTCTCCCTCTTGCCATGCTTAAAACATCTCCATTCGCAAGAACCACTCTTATGGCTGTCACATGATCTCTTGAGGAACCGTATCTGAAACTTTTTGCACCTGAAGCATTGCATGATACCATACCGCCTATGGATGCAGACGCCTCGGTAGGGTCAGTTGAATAAAACCATTCATTTTTCGCCATATGTTCCAAGGCATCTTTTGATTCCTTGCCCCAATCCGTCGTTATAAATGACTTGTTAAGCAGGTATTTTCTGATTTCGGCAAGAAGAACACCTGGCTGTACACTTAAAAAGAACCTGTCCTGCTTTTTATCGTACCTTGCTCCAATTACACTGTTCATCCTGCTCAGATTTATAACATGTCCTCCCATGGGAACCGCAGAAGCGGCAAGCCCGGTGCGCGCTCCTTGTATAGTTATAGGCACACATTTAGAAGCACATTCTTTAACCGATGCCATAATTTCTTCTTCTGTTTTTGGGAATATTATACTTTCGGCAGCACCTGTCTGACGGGATTCGTCTCGTAAATATTCTCCGTAAGTTTCTATAAAGTCACAATTCATTTTATCCTCCTATGAAAAATCATAGTTATAAGCAACAAGTAATAATTATAATAGGAATAATAACACAAAAAACAGGAGGATACAAGTATTCCTTTAATCAGGAAATTATATCCACCTGCGCATTATTCTAAATTAAAAAATTATTTATCTTTCACAAGACCCTTCATAGTACCGACTACATAGTCGATATCTTCTCTTGTCACGCCTATATGCGCTACGAACCGGTATTCTCCGTCCTCAATTCCATTAATTTTTATGTTATTTTCATAAAGTTTTTCCACAAGAGTTTTCTCCGGAATTATGTCCTCTCCCATTTTAAAGAACACCATATTTATGTCAAGTCTGCTCTTTATTACTTCTACGCCTGGTATTTCTTCAAGCCTCTCAGCCATGTATTTTGCATTATCATGGTCTTCCTGAAGTCTCATGGTCATTTTTTCGAGAGCTATTATACCTGCTGCTGCCAGTATTCCTACCTGTCTCATACCGCCGCCCATGAGCTTTCTTTTTTTTCTGGCTCTGTCAATAAATTCTCTGCTTCCGGCAACCATGGAACCTGCCGGAGCTGATAATCCCTTTGAAAGGCAGAACATAACAGAATCACAACATGATGCTATTTCCTTAGCATCTACTCCCAGAGAAGCCGCTGCATTGAAAATTCTTGCTCCGTCCATGTGAACAGGAATCGAATTTTTTTCTGCTATCTGCTTTATTTCTTTTAATGTATCCATAGGAATAACAGCACCGCATCCATGAGCTTGCTCCACACAAATAAGCCCTGTTTCAGGCTCGTGAATATCATCTTGGCGAATTGCTTTTTCAACGTCCTTCGGGCTCACTGCTCCATTGGATGTCTCAAGCGTTCTCAGCTGTACACCGGCGATTACTGCAGATGCGCCTACTTCATGGACCACTATGTGATTATTCTTTCCTAGAATAACCTCCTGGCCTCTTCTTGCATGGGTAAACAAAGCCAGCTGGTTTCCGAACGTACCGCTGGGAACAAATAACGCTGCCTCCTTGCCTACCTTTTCTGCAGCTATCTTTTCCAGCATGTTTATAGTTGGATCATCTCCGTAAACATCATCACCAACTTCAGCAGACATCATTGCCTTTCTCATTTCCTCAGTTGGCATAGTAACCGTATCACTTCTTAAATCAATGTATTTCATATGTTACCCCCAATGTTTAATTTGCACGCTTTCACAACATTTTTTGCCAACACGGCTGTTGTTACCGAACCTACTCCTGCAGGTACAGGAGTAATGAGCCCGGCTTTTTCGATGCAGTCGGATGTATTTACATCACCTGTAATTTTTCCTTCGCCATCTACATTTATACCCACATCTATAACAGTTGCACCTTCTTTAATATAATCCGGCGTAACCATTTTTGATTTTCCGATTGCAGCTACAAGTATATCTGCCCTTGATGACATTTCACTGAGACTTGCAGTTTTTGAATGGCATATGGTAACTGTAGCATTTTCTTTTAACAGAAGCATAGACAAAGGTTTACCTACAACCATTGACCTTCCCAAAACCACAGCTTCTTTTCCCTTTAATTCCACTTTGTAGTATTTCAAAATTTCTATGGCCGCAGAAGGAGTACAAGGAGCAAAGCCTGATTCATCACCTTCGGTTACCTTGGCAACATTGATCGGATTCATACAATCAATATCCTTTTCAGCACTTATAATATATTTAATTTCATTTTCATTTAATTGCTTAGGAAGCGGTCTAAAAAGCAGTATGCCATGTACCGATTCATCGTTATTTACCTTTTCTAACTCCTCTGAAAAATCCGCCTGACTTATGTCAGCAGGCAAGCTAAGAACATCACATTCTATACTGCATGCATTCATTCTTTTTACTGCAGCCCTCTCATAGGCAAGATCATCTTCGCGCTCTCCCACTCTAACAATTTTAAGTTTTGGCATGATTCCTTTTTCTCTTAAAGCTTCGGCCTCTTTCTTAACCTCAGTTGTTATTGCATCCGCAACCGGCTTTCCCTTTATTAAGTCACCCATCTCTCTCTCCTGTTAGCTTAATATTTTTAATACCTTTTCATATATTTTGTCAGCTTTTACATTTCCGTCTTTCAACAGTCCTTTGACCATTTCTTTGTTTTTATTAACGTATTCCTGATCCGATATAGAATTAATGTTTATCAAAACATTTAAATAAGCGCTGTTCAAAGCAGCTTTAAGCAGCTGAACACCGACTCCTATATCGCTTATTATAGTTTTGGAGCTTATGTCCACAAGCTCGTCATGAAGAAGTATTCCCTCATACACAAGGCGGAGTGTTTCCAGCGGCGCTTCATTTGCATCCTTGAGACATTTCTGCATAACCTCATTTTTAATTCTTTTCTCCTCTTCGGTACCTGACGGCATAACGTATGCCTTTGATAATGGTTCGAAGTTCTCTGCATCTTTTTCAATTGCAGTCAACAACTTTTGAGCTAATTTTTCTCCCTTTTCCAATATTTCCTCGTGTTGCTTTTCAAAACCAATAAATTTTTTCTTTCCTTTGGAGAAGTTTGCCACCATTGAATTTAAGGCCACACCTAGTGCACCTGCCAATGCAGCAGCTCCACCTCCGCCCGGAACGGGTTTTTTTGACGCAAGTTCACTTGCGAATTCCTCACATGATAATTTTGTTAAATTCATAATTTATCCCTCACTTTACAATAGTATATATCAAGTAGCCTAGCGATTACAATATTATTATTTGACATTTTTATTATCATTGTTTACCATATTAATAACTATAAGATTAAGGGAGCATAATATGAACAACTCTGGACAAAACAAAATGGCCTCCGGCTCAATGACAAAACTAATTGTTACCATGTCTCTTCCGCCTATCGTTTCAATGTTTATTCAAGCTATGTACAACATAGTTGACAGCATCTTCGTTTCAAAGATAGGGATGGACGCATTAACCGCTGTTTCACTTGCATTTCCAATGCAGCTTATTCTTGTAGCCTTATTTGTGGGAACGGGTGCTGGAGTTTCATCCCTGATATCAAGACGTTTAGGTGAAGGAAATCGCGATGCTGCAAGTAAGGCTGCAAGCCACGGTTTTATGGTAAGCCTTATATACTCTGTATTGATTGCTATAATAGGAATTTTTCTAACAGACTTCTTTATTCGATTGTTTACAGACGATTCATTGCTTCAAGGGTTAACAGCTCAATATTTAAGAATTATATTAATTTTTTCCTTTTTTAATTTTATCTCCAATGCCGGAATTTCCATACTGCAGTCTACGGGAAATACAATGATGCCCATGGTTTCACAACTTGCAGGAGCTTTAACAAACATTATTCTTGATCCCATAATGATTTTCGGTTACTTTGGCATGCCTGCCTTGGGCGTATCGGGAGCGGCCTTAGCTACTATTATTGGTCAGCTTGTTTCATTTATTTTGATCGTTATAATGTTTAAGAAGGACAAGTCTCTTGAGATTAAGCTTAAGAATTTTAAATTTGAAAAGGCAATTTTAAAGGATATGTATATTGTGGCACTTCCTGCAATTATAATGCAGTCCCTTGCTTCCGTAATGGTAAGTGGATTAAACCTGATCCTGATAGCTTTCAGTGATGCCGCCGTTTCTGTGCTGGGCATATACTTCAAGCTGCAATCATTTATATTCATGCCTATTTTCGGAATGATGCAGGCGTTTAGAGCTATCCTCGGATACAATTTTGGTGCAAAAAATAAGGGCAGAGTCTTAAATGCATTAAAAATCACCCTTTTATTTTCTGTGTGCATCATGCTTGCAGGAACATTTATTTTTCAAATATTTACCGAGCAACTTCTCGGGATGTTTGACAGCAATGCTGAAATGATGTCCATAGGAACCAAAGCTTTAAGAATAATAAGCTTGACCTTCCCAGTCGCTGCCGTTGGGATTATAATAAGCACTTCGTTTCAGGCCTTTGGCAAGGGAATGCTCAGCCTTGTCATATCATTTACAAGACAGCTTTTAATACTGTTGCCTGCTGCATATGTGCTTTCAAAAATAAGCGGTTTAGATTTATTCTGGTATTCATTTACCCTTTCGGAAATATTATCAGTTCTAATAGCTGTACCAACAATGAGCATCTATCTAAAAAAAACATTTAGTTCCTGGAAGTGATTATATTCTATCGTTGTAAAACGCAAAGTGGATATGATCCTCCCACTTTCCGTTTATTTCCAAGTATCGTTTTGAGAAACCCTCTTGCTCGAACTCCAGCTTTTCCATCACTCTGAGCGACCTGCCATTTCTGGGCACAACATTTGCTTCTATCCTGTGAAGTCCGAAATTGTCAAACATAATTTCTACTGTTCTTTCAATGGCTTCCGTCATATATCCCTTGTTAATTTCATCTTTATCAAGTTTGTATCCCAAGAAGCAAGATTTGAAATTGCCCATAATTATATTGGAGTAGCAAACATTCCCTATTAATTTGTTGTCTTCCTTTTTAATTATCCAAAATCTCACCTGCAAATCATTCTTAAACAGGTTGTATTCGTTGTATAATTTTCTTTTATGATATGAAAGCGTATAAAAATCTCTGGGATGTGCAGGATCCCACTCATTTAGAAAATTATGATTTCTTTTGTAGTAATCAAGAACCTCCTGCGCGTACCTGGGCTTTAATATCCTTAAATATAATCTTTCTGAGTCGTATCTAGTCTGTTTGAACATTTTTATCTCCCTTGTAAATTTCAGTTCTAATTTTATAATTTGCAACTTAAATAGTCAACTTATTTTGCTTTACTATATATTTTTTTTATGTTAGTATAATACAGAATTCAATGAATTGGATGAAAGGGCAAAAAATGATAACTAAAGGCAATAAGGTATTCTTGATATTTACTCTCTTTTACATATATTTTACGATGGCTCTGTTTGACAGTTCCCGAGGTAATTTCTTACCTTTTTTTATTAAGGAATTTAATATAAACAACACAATTATGAGCTTAATATTAAGCTTATCCACATTGGGAAATATAATAGGGAGCTTTTTGGGCGGTCACTTTTGCGAAAAATACGGCCACAAAACAGTATACATAATTGGGTCAGTCACCTCAACAATAGGCATATTAATTGCTCCGTTTACTCATAATGTATTTATGCTTGGACTTTTCTACTTTATATACGGTGTTGGACGTCAATTCCTGTGTATAGGAATTGATTCAATGATTCCTGTTCTGTCTGTGGGGTTCGAGTCAATACTAATGAATATTACACATTTTATGTTTGGTTTAGGAAGCTTTGCTGGACAAAGTGTTTACGGAAGGTTACTATCCAACGGAATTTCATGGAGAATTATTTATTTTTACATAGGTATATTCTTTGTTATTACCGTAATATTAACTTTAATGATCAAAACTCCTAGCATACAAATAAGCAGCGAGATATCATTCAATAGAAAAGGTATGTACAAAAATAATCTGATTTATATGTTTGTAGTAGCTCTTACTTTTGCACTGATAGCAGAAACTATTGTGCAAACATGGTTTATCAGCTATATGACAGATTCATACAGCCTAAGCCCTGCAGCTGCTGCAAAGTATGCTTCGATATTTTTCCTTTTATTTGCACTGGGGAGGCTTCTTGGAGGATTTATAATCAATAAAACTGGTACTTCACGAGGATTGAAACTGTTCCTTATTGCAGCGGCAGTATTCATGCTTGTCGGGCTTCAGCTGAAGCGAGAAGGGCTTATTCTTGTAGCAGCATCAGGTATATTTATTTCCATCACTTTCCCTACAATGATGGTACTAATCAGTTCAGCCTTCAGCCAAAACTCTTCATTTGCAATCGGGTTGATCGTCACATTAAGCAATATATTATTTTTAGTTTTATTTAACATAACAGGAGCATTAAATGACTTATTGGGATCATACGGCGCCTTTTACATGGCACCGATATCAATAATTTGCTGTCTGGGAATGCTCGTTGCTATAAGCAGAAAAACAAAGAATGAAAGTATTTAACATCGGAGGTTTTTTATGTCATTAGAAAAATTATTGATTCCGGAAAGATACGTAAACAAGTTTTCTCTTCTGGAAACACAAATTGCAATTAAAAGAATAAAGGATTTTTTTGAAGCCGGGCTTGCAAAAAATCTTTCTCTCATTAGAGTATCCGCGCCTTTAATGGTTCGTCCAGAGTCAGGGCTTAATGATGATCTGAACGGGCACGAAAGAGCGGTGCGCTTCGACATGCTCGAGACAAAGTATGATGTTGAAATTGTTCAATCTCTTGCAAAATGGAAAAGGATGGCTCTTGGAAGCTACAGCTTTGATACATACACAGGACTTTATACAGATATGAACGCAATCAGACGCGATGAAGAGTTAGATAATATCCACTCTATCTACGTTGACCAATGGGACTGGGAAAAAGTAATAAAGAAGGAAGACCGAACAAAGGAAACTTTGATGGCAGTTGTAAACCAAATATACGGCGCATTTAAATCAACAGAAATCTACTTGAGAAGTCTATATCCATTTTTAAGGAATGAGCTTCCTGAGCAAATTCATTTCATGACGACAGAGGAGCTTCTTCAACTCTATCCTGATAAAACACCTAAGGAACGTGAATATCTGATTACAAAGGACAAGAAAGCTGTATTCCTAATGGAAGTCGGCAAAAAACTTTCTGACGGAACTGTCCATGACGGACGCGCTGCAGACTATGATGACTGGTCACTGAACGGAGATATACTATTTTATTTCTCTACTCTGGATATTGCTTTAGAACTTTCTTCCATGGGCATAAGAGTAGATAAGAATGCACTTATGAGCCAGCTTGAGGAAAAGGATCAGATGTACAAAGCCGAATATCCATTCCACCAGGATATTATAAATGAAAAAGTTCCTTTCACAATTGGAGGCGGTATCGGACAATCAAGAATATGCATGTTTTTCCTACAAAAGGCGCATATTGGAGAAGTTCAGGCTTCCGTTTGGTCCGAAGAAATGAAGGATGTATGTAGAAAAAACGGAATACACCTTTTATAACAACCATTTAAACAAACCGAGGCTGCATGTGACTATCACAGATGCAGCCTTCTTTTTATCTCCGCATGGAGCCTTTTTTCTTCAAAGATGAGTATTGTTGACAATGATATTATGCTTGTAACTATACATATAAGCGAAGGATACAATGCAGTCAATCCTCCCGTAAATATAAATATTATCTGAACCAAGCCGAATAAACCGTCTATTATTATATACAATATATAATCCTCAACGTAAAGCTTGCGTACTTTTGATATTATAGCCATTGAAATCATTGCAAAACAGCATACGAATGGAATAACATACGTAATTGACCATCCCTTCCAGGCTGTTAAAAAGTCCCATATAACTACTATTACAGAAATAATCATTACCTGGTAAACAATATTTTTTGGAATATTATTTCGCTTGTTTATGGCTGATATCATGCTTGCCCAAACCGAGCCCAGGCCTCCGAGAATAAATATCGACCACGCCCCGCTCCGCGGTAACAAAATATTTATAGCTACAGAAACAGATGCGATTACAATTGAAACAAGAAGCATTATTTTAAAAAACAGGCCATGCTCCTTGTATACAAATGAAATAGCCGGAAACACCTCATCGCTGTGCTTATCTCCATTGAGCGTTGCCTGACAGAGAGGGCATTTTCTCCTGTTTCCTTTCACATTTATCTTGCAATTATTACAATATTTCAATGGCTCACCTTCTATTCCTCGTGTACTATGTTTGATTCTATGGTTACGGGAATGTCCATATCCGTTAGAGTTTTAAAAAATCTTCTCTGCACCTCAGTACTGACAAATGCAGACGTAAAACTGATTCTGAACTTATTCTCAAAAGAGCATGCACATGCCTGCAGCTTATTTGTGCTTACAAATATATCGAAGGAAGATATGAAAGGTCTGATATCCTCCGGCATACTTACAATTCCCACATTTGACAAGGTTGAAGTGTAGCTTCTGTCTACTATGCTGTTTGCAATTTTCAACGCAATGTCCTTTATAGAAAGAGGAATTGCGCGAAGAATAAAGTTATGCTCCAATGATGAAAGCATGTTTATTCTCCTGCCTAAAGTTTCAGGAGTTAGGTTTTCTCTGAAACTTTGCTTAAGGTGTTCTATTACATCAGGCAATTCTCCGCTCCCTGCAGAAAAATTATAATCCACATTTATTACACCAAAAAAGTTTCTGGCTGTATGAGAATAATAGTAGTTTCTCAAATTAACCGGTATGCTTAAAACAACAGGTCTCTCCTTAAGTCTGACAGGTATTTCCTCATTGATTGCACACATGAGGATTGCAGCAAGAAAAATTGTCATGGAAGTGTTATATTCCTTTACCTTTGCCAGCAATAAATCAACCGGAATAACCCCTTCTATAACGCTGATTCTGTACTCTGGTATCTTGGATCCTCGAAGTTTAAAAGCCTTCTTCCCTTTTTTCTTCTCATTGCCGACTTCCCCCGAATAATATCTCTGAAAGCTGTCATCCATTTTCTGTGTCTTTGATGACTCAATATCCAGCACAGGTACTTTATCTCGAAATTTATGTTCATGCTTGATAGTAATATAATGGAAAACCAAAGTTTTTAAAAACTGCAAAGCACCGGCTCCGTCTGACAGGGCATGGTAAACTTCAAAGCTTATTCTTTTTTTATAATACATGACTCTGAAAAGCAATGTTTTATTATTTTTATCATAAAGAGTCGTGCATGGAGGAAGGTGTTCTTCCGTTACAACAGCTTTAAAATGGCTTCGCTCAAAATAATACCAGAACAGTCCGCTCTTAATTACAGATTTATATAGTGGATACGCATCTACTGTTATGTCCAACGCCCTTTGCAAAACATTTTTATCTACATTCTCATACAGTTCACACGCAAATCTAAAAACCTTCGTATCGCTGCTCTTGCTGTTTGGCGGAAATATCTTTGCCGCATTATCTAATTTACTCCATTCTGATATTTTTTTTCTTTTCAATTATTTCACCTCGTAGCTTGAAAGAAAAGTGTTAATTATCTCATAACACAGCCTGACCTGCGGAAATCTCGGAGGAAGGGCAAAAAAGCCGTGCAGACCGTCTTTAATTCTGAATATCTCCACATTGTTTCCTGCAGCTCTTAATTTTTTCCCGTATTGCTCCCCTTCATCTCTCAGAGGGCAAAACTCCGCTGTTATTATCAGGGTATCAGGCTGGCCCTTAAGATCTTCTGCCAGCAAAGGAGCAAAATACTTACTGTTTCTGTCCTCTTCACTGCTTTTGTACAGGTCCATGTAATCACAGATTTTTTTTGACGTGAGCAAATACTCCTTTCCGTAATCATGAACTGATT
Source organism: Sedimentibacter sp. LTW-03 (assembly GCF_052059825.1). Lineage (GTDB taxonomy): Bacteria > Bacillota > Clostridia > Tissierellales > Sedimentibacteraceae > Sedimentibacter. The sequence continues at coordinate 3,435,259 of NZ_CP197180.1, read as the reverse complement.
GGAACGGTGTTTTTTCACTATGGTCGTTATACGTTGCCGGATAAATCAATATCTGCCTTTTAATTTTAAATTCATTTCTTTCTTTTGCCAGCAGCGACAACGCGGCAGCCAGGTTACCTCCCGCACTATCTCCTATTATTGTAACCTCTTTTTCATTAATTACTTTGTTAGAAATAAATGCTTTCGCAACATTATAACAATCCTCAAGCCCGGCAGGAAACGGGTTCTCAGGTGCCAACCTGTAGTCTACGGAAACAACCTTGTGACCTGTCAGTTTTGCCATATTTACGCAAACCTTACTATAGCTGTCTATGTTTCCTACTACCCATCCGCCACCGTGAAAAAAAAGCAACACAGGATAATTACCTTTATCTCCCGGAGCATATATTCTGATAGGAATGCTGTGGTTTCCCGAATCAATTGAGCAATCCCATGTATTGAAAGGCGGTTTTAAATAATTTCTGTGGGCAAGATTCACAAAATTTCTATGAAGAAGATAGTTCTTCTTAATATCAATATCTCTGTATGTTATTGCCTTTAGTGCAGCTCTGACGACCTTATTTATAGCCATGATTACCTCACTGTTTAGTTTACACCATTATATATATAAAAATTACACGTGTCCATAATTTTATTTATTCTTTAAAATCAAGCGCTTTTTTTGTTGACAATTATTAGTATTACGTTAAAATAATAGTAAGTACAATTTTAAGGAGGAAAATTATGCAAAAATATGTTTGTGACGCTTGCGGTTATGTATATGATCCAGCTGAAGGAGATCCGGATAACGGTATAGCTCCAGGAACTTCATTTAATGATTTGCCAGAAGATTGGGTTTGCCCTCTTTGCGGAGTCGGAAAAGATCAATTTTCACCGGAATAAAATTTAGTATAAAAGGGGATTGCAGCATCTTAATTTTTGCCACAATCCCTTTATCCTTAAACGAAGACTCTTTCGCATGAAAAGCTTTAATTTTGCACGCTATTTCTACCAGGAAGTATTATATTATAAATTAATATTAAAACAATTGATACAATTAACATAAAAATATATGAATAGTTGTAACTTCCTGTCATGTCAAATACCACACCGTTTATTATCGGAGCGGCCACTCCCCCTATGCTGCTTGCTGCACAAAACAATCCATAAATGTTGCTGAAATCTTTTTGTCCGTATAATTTGTCTGTTATGATGGGAAATGCAATTGTTGAAAACGCACTTCCAAATCCAGTTCCTAAAACAATGAAAATCAAAAATATTCTATACTTGGCAAACAGCAGACCAACAAGTCCTACCACATTTAACAAAATAGATAGTATAGAAGATGTTCTTACCCCGAATCTGTCAAACATCCTGCCCAGAGCCAATTTACTTACTGCTAATACTCCCATAGTTAATGCTGTAATATTTGCACTGGTTGTTAAGGAATATCCTGAATCGCTCATGTGAGGAGATATTGTAAAAAATGTTGTAGCCATTCCAATGCTTCCGGCGATAAAACAGATCATTAAAATCCAAAATTTATATGTTTTTCTTGCCTCTTGAAGTGTTATTCCATCATCGTAATCCATAATCTGAGATTTATTTTCTTTATAATATGATGATTCTGTATATACGTCTCTGGGATGAATCTCTATAATTAAAAACACGCATGGTATTATTACTATTCCCATTATAACAGCCAAAGCCATATAGGCGAATCTAAACCCATAAGATTCCATCAAAATGCCAGCTAATGCATTAAACAGCATTCCTCCCACTCCGCTTCCCATAAATGCAAAGCCTATGGCCAGCCCCTTTTTATCGCTGAACCAGTTGTTAATAATAAGAGAGAGAGGAAGTGTTGTTAAAAATGCTGCGGATACACTTGCAACTATTGTTATTGCATAAAATTCAAACAGCGAGTCAGCTAAGGAATACATAAAATATGATACGGAAATAACTACCGATGATACCCTCATTAATCGTTTAATATTAATTTTTGAAAATATTTTGCCTGATACAACAGATATAATTGTCTGAGAGAACATAGACAATGTAACTATTGCACTGACATAAGAACGTTTAAAACCAAATTCATCGCTTATTGGCTTGACAAATATACTTGCACAGTTAAAAATAATCGCCCATGCAGTAGCCATAATTAAAAACCCAGCGAGTACGATTATCCATCCATAGTATACTTTAGTTTTTAAAAGCAGTTTTTTCATTATTAGCATACTCCTTTAGTTGCCAGTCATCTTAAAAGGGTTATCTCCTATTAGGAACTAATCTCCATTTAAGATAACCCTGTCATACTTTTTTAAATATTTTATTTTGCAATACACTGCCGTTTTAACAATATTAAATAATTGTGCCTCCCCCAATTACAACATCCCCGTCGTAAAACACAGCTGCCTGCCCCGGTGTCACAGCACGCTGTTTGTTTTCGAACTCTGCAATAATTTTATCATCACCCTCAGGGTGTAGCACTGCTTTTACCTCTTTCTGACTGTACCTTGTTTTTACCGTTGCTTTCATTGGAGATGTAAGTTTCTCCACAGCAATCATGTTAATATCACGAACCTCCATCCTGTCTGTGTACAGGTCGTCCTCATTTCCCAAAATTACCGTGTTTTCATCCTTATTCTTGCTCACTACATAAGCAGGTTTCCCTAAAGCAATTCCAAGGCCCTTTCTCTGGCCTACGGTGTAATGAATAATGCCTTTATGTTCACCTACTTTATTTCCATCAATGTCAACAAAATTTCCCTTTTTAGATATAATTCCCATTTTGTTTTCAAGAAATCCCGCATAATCTCCATCCTGAACAAAGCATATATCCTGACTGTCAGGTTTTCTAGCATTTATCAGATTTCTTTCCTCCGCTATTCTTCGTACGTCAGTTTTATTCATAGAGCCTAGAGGAAGCAAAGTTCTTGACAAGTCATGCTGAGAAAGAACATACAGCACATAGCTCTGGTCTTTAGACATATCAACTGATTTCTTTAGTAAATATCTGCCGCTTGCATTATCATATTCTATCTGAGCATAATGACCGGTGGCTATATAATCTTTTCCCATTAAAAGAGCTCGTTTGATCAGCTTACTAAATTTAACGTATCTGTTGCAGTCAATACACGGATTTGGAGTAGTTCCTGCTTCATAGCTGTCAGCAAACTTTTTTATTACTTCTTCTTTGAATGTGTCACCGAAGTTAAAAACAAAATGCTCAATCCCCAGCTTGTAGCATACGCTTCTTGCATCTTCCACATCTTCAAGAGAACAACAGGTTCTTGTTTTGCAACTGTCAAGAACTTCTTCGTTGCTGAACAATTTCAATGTTGCACCGCATATATCATAGCCCTGATCCCTTAGAAGGACTGCTGCCACTGAGCTGTCAACTCCTCCGCTCATGGCAACCATAACTTTTTTATTCATACTTTCTCCTATCTTAAAAAACAGGACATTTCTGTCCTGTTTATAGTATCTTTTGTATACAGCAATTATATAACTTGCGCAAAACATTGTCAAATATTTTGAAAGTTAACATTTAAAAGGTTACTCAATTTCATCCTTTTTATTTTTTCTCTCAACAACTGATGCGAAAATTACACCCACCTCAAACAACAGTATCATAGGCAGCGCCAATAACGACTGTGTTATAATATCCGGCGGAGTAAGCAATGCTGCTACTACAAATATAATCAAAATTGTATATTTTCTATTTTTCTTAATAAAGCTTACTTTCAGTATATGGAATTTTGTCAGAATAACCATTAAAATAGGAAGCTCAAATATTAATCCAAACGACAGCAGTGTATTGATTACAAATGACAAGTAATTGCTGAAGCTGATCATTTCATCAATCTGTTCTATCTCAAATCCCATAAAGAACTGAAGCATTATTGGAAGTACCACAAGATATGCAAATACAACACCTAGAATAAAAAACATACCTCCTACAAACAACGAAACCGCAATTGTTTTTTTCTCACTTTTTGTAAGTCCCGGACTTACAAAAAGCCACAGCTGAAGCATCAAAAACGGAGCTGCTATAACTAACCCTCCGATTACCGCAATCTTCACATATGACAGCAAAAGTTCTGCGGGAGCTATAAATACAAAATTGATTTCAGGAGCAATATCTATTATATGCTTAACTACTACTTCCGCAAAATTATAAAATATAAAGACAGCTGCTATAAGAACAACACTTGAATAAATAAGTCTTTTCCTAAGCTCGGATAGATGCCCTACCAGCGTTAAATTTCTCTCATTTTTTTTATTTTTTTTTCTCATAATAAGCCCTGCTCTGCTATTGATATAATTCTTCTGTTGATTTTATTATACAGTAAAGTACATGATTAACGGGTGTCGGAATATTCAACCTTTTCCCCATTTCAACAACTGTTCCCGCAAAGTAATCGACTTCTGTCTTTCTCTTTGCTTCAACATCCTGAAGCATGGATGTTTTGCCATTTGGTGAAAAATTGCTCATTAGAACAACAAATTCCTCAATATCTTCTTCTCTTAAATCTATTTGAGAAGCTTCTGCAATTGTAAGCACTTCTTCCATTGCCTCTCTGAACAGTGTTAGGTTTGTTTCAAGGCTTGTAACCTTTCCATATGGAGATCTTGTAACGGCAGTTACCTGATTAACTCCAACGTTTAACATAAACTTTTTCCATACCATTCTTTTCATATCTGGAAATACAAGGTTTCTTATTCCTGAATTGTCAAAACATTCTTTAACTGCTTGTACTTCTTCAGAAACAACCGTATTATCGGCTTCACCGAAATGTATTTCACCATCTTCGGTATTTACTACGCCGCTTTCAGTCCTTATTGCATCAATTTTCATTGATAATCCGTAGAGAACATTATTGTCCGGATATGCTTCTTTAATCTTTTCTCTCGCCGTTACGCCGTTGAGAAATGTTATTAGAATTGTTCTTTCTCCAACAAACGGCCTTACGTCTTCGATTGCATGTTCAAGCTGATAGTTCTTAACCGCGAATATTACCAAATCGTATTTTACGCCGTTATTTCCGCCTGATACTACTTCAGGGTAAAAAGTATTTCCGTTCAACGTAAATCCGTTTTTCCTTAATTTTTCCTGTCTTGAATCGTCAGCTATTACAGCAAAATTCTTACCGTATCGTTTAAAAAGCAAATTTCCGTACACAGTTCCCACTGCACCCATTCCTATAAGTGCAACCGTTTTTATATTCATATCTATCACCCGATTTATTTTTTAAAACAAACTCATCGCAATATATTATAATAGAATTATTCTCTTTATGCAATGCATTAAATTAATTAAATCATTACATATTGCTTAAAGAATCAAATTAAGCTTACGATATGCAAAGCTAAAACAGAAAAATGCTGTTTTATTTCGCGTTATTAAGCAAATCAATTACATAATTCGGCAGTGCAAATGCTCCTTTGTGGAGATTCGAATTATAATAATTTGCGGAGATTCCCAAAGATTCCCACTTGCCTGCTTCATGGTTCTTAACAGGATCATATTTTTTCGAAGCAAATCCAAACAGCCAGTGACCTGAGCCGTAAGTAGGGATATGAGCCTGGTATACATTTGCAACAGGGAAAACAGATTTTATCTTTTTGTGAGTCCTTTGCATAGTTTCGGCTTCTCTTCTATAATATGGACTCTCATGCTGATTTACAAGAATTCCGTCTTCCTTCAATGCATTGTAGCAATTTTTGTAAAATTCCTGCGTAAACAATTCGACTCCCGGACCGATGGGATCGGTTGAGTCTACAATAATCAAATCATATTCATTTGTTTTTGCCTTTACAAATTTCAATCCATCTTCAAAAAATAGATTGACTCTTTTATCATTTAATTTTGAAGCTGTCTGCGGAATATGCTCCATGCACACATCCACAACCATTTTGTCTATTTCGACCATATCAATTTTTTCAACGGTTGAATATCTTGTCAATTCTCTGACAGTTCCTCCGTCTCCCGCACCGATTACCAGAATGTTTTTTATGCTCGGGTTAACTGCCATGGGAACATGAGTTATCATTTCGTGGTATATAAACTCATCTTTTTCTGTCAGCATTATAAATCCATCAATTACAAGAACCTTTCCAAATTCAGGTGTTTGAAAAACATCTATTTTTTGAAAATCACTTTGCATGCTTTCTATGTGCTTGTCAACTCTGACAGAAAATCTTACATTGTCTGTATGCTCTTCAGTAAACCATAATTCCATTTAATTCTCCTCCTGAAATATATTCATGCCGCTAAAAATCTCAATCATTTCTTTTCTTAAGCTGTCTGAAATCTCAAGTCTCGTTTTGGGAAGCAGTTCATAAACATCTTTGTTAAAAAGATAGTTTTGAAGGTCAATATCTTTTATTAGCATCTTTGTGTGAAATGTATTAGATTGAAAAACATTGACATCAATAGCATCGTATTTTTTCAACGTCGACTTATCTATATAATCCTGTATTGATTTAATATCATGATCGATATAGAATTTCTTGCCGCCTAAATCTCTTGTAAATCCTCTTACACGATAATCAATTGTGATAATGTCGGAATCAAAACTCCCTATTAAATAGTCCAACGCATTAAGAGGAGAAATTTTGCCGCATGTGGATACATCTATATCTACTCTGAATGTTGAAATAGCCTTGTTCGGATGATATTCCGGATATGTGTGCACAGTTACATGACTCTTGTCCAAATGTGCATGGACTGTTTCCTGATAACACACGTTATTGCATACCAGCTTTCCTTGATTGCATGATTCATCAATCTCTTCGACATTCAACGCCGCTTCGGCAATCAATAAATTAACCGACGCTCCCTGCGGATCATAATCCTGCTTTGATATATTAAGAATATGTGCTCCGATAATTTCAGTCACCTTGCATAGTATCTGTGTAAGTCTTTCTGAATTATATTGCTCATCAATATACTCAATATACTCTTTCTGTTCCCTCTCGCTTTTAGCATAGCATACATCGTAGATGTTAAAACTAAGCGATTTGGTAAGATTATTAAAGCCATACAATGTCAGCTTTTTTTCCAACCCTAACACCACTACCTTTCTTAATTAAAATTTTTTTCATTATAAACTATATATAAATATATATCAAGGCTTTTAAAGAGTAAAATAATGTTAATTGGGACAGCTTTAAAAACATTTAGCTTACCTGTTACAACTACTGTTTAAACAGCCATTCTTCCATTTAATTATATTGTTATTTTTGTCCAATTTCCCTTTATAAATCTTGTATAATTAATAATAAGCCGAAGTGACTGGTCAGTACCGAATGCAATCCATGCCCCTATCAGCCCTAGACCCAACGGGTAGCAAAATAACCATGTAGCTCCAGGTCTGACTATTCCTATGCTGATAAACGAAGTCAAAGCTACAAACTTTGTATCTCCAGCCCCCCTCAAACTTCCTGAAATAACGACACCCGAAGTCTGAATCGGTGACGTGAATGCTATTAAAATCATAATTTGTGAGCCAGCTAAAATTACTGCTGCATCGTTTGTATATAATGAGATCAGAAAATACCTTCCTGTAATAAATATAACTACAAACATTAATCCCATAGTTAAAGCAATTCTTTGAAGAGTTTTTCCATAAATGGTAGCTAAATCTCCTCGTTTTGCACCAAGGCTTTGCCCCACCAATGCTGATGCAGCTATTCCTAGGCCGTCACCAAATGCAAAAGATATGCTTACCAGGTTCATGCATATTTGATGTGTTGCAAAATCAACCGTTCCAAGACCGGCTATAAGCTTGTTTGTGGTAAAAAAACCTACACGCATGAAAACCTGCTCTACAAAAGCACTTCCGCTTATGCCCAAAATACTTTGTATTGTTTCTTTTTCAAGCTTCCAGCTTTGATTTCTCTTAAGTTCCAGGAAATGATATGCAAAAGTAACAGACTTTAACGAGAGCAAAAACCCTATAAGATTTCCTATTGCCGTAGCAATAGCAGCTCCTATAACACCTAATGCAGGAAAGCCTAGGTGCCCGTTTATGAGAAGGTAATTAAAGAATAAATTTACCAGATTGGCTGCAACATTTGTTTTCATAGATATTTTTGTATTGCCTGCCCCTCTTTGAGCTGCATTTATTGTAAGACTTAGTGATGTAAAAAAATTTCCTATACAAATAATTCTAAAATATATTATTGCGCTTTCAACCACGTCGCTTTGTGCTCCAGCAAATATAATCAGCGGCTCCGCGTATATTATTCCTAATGTTGATAATATTACTGACAGCACTGCACATATTAATAAAGACTGTCTCAGTGTCTTATTAGCCTCTTCCCTGTTTCCTTCTCCCCTTCTCCTTGCTACAACAGCTGTTACGCCAATATTAAGTGAAAGAATCACCGCAAGCAGTATAAATCTGGGCTGAGTTGTAATTCCAACTGCTGATATTGCAACAGGTCCCAAACTTCCAACCATAATCAAATCCGCAGACGATATAAGCTGAACCAATACTGCCTCTAAAGCAGATGGCCATGCGACCTCTGCAGCATTTTTGTATATTTCCTTGTCAGAAGGAATGTCTCCAACTATATTTTCGGCTTTTACCATATATTTATTGGAATATATCCTTTTAATTAAATTGGTCATATTTTCCTCCTTTACCCAACATAATGTATTGTAATCCATTTACATTTATTATTCAATACATTTTGTTTGCAGCAAGGATTTCAGGCATGCAAAAAAGCCGATATTCTGAAATACAGGCTACCAGCTTCTGTCTAAAATATTATGCGTCTTTACTTACTGCAATCATTCAGCCGTTCGAAAAGTTATATTATTAACACACTAAATTGTCTGTTTTTAGACAATCTAGTGTGTTAAACCAATTCCGCACCGAACTTTTTGCATCTGTTAATTGCCTCTTCATCCGGATTCCAAAGTTCCTTAATCCCTTCTGAAATAACTTCAAATTTTGCTTCTTTAAGTAAATCTGTAATTATTTTTACAGATTCTCCGCTCCATCCGTAACATCCAAATGCTGCCGCTTTTTTCTCAGCAAATTTCAAACCCTTTATCATTTCCAAAAAACCCGATGAAGCTGACAGAATTCCGTTGTTTATTGTAGATGACCCCACAAGTATTAATTTTGACTTAAACACCTCGGTTACTATATCGTTTTTATCTTTTTTGGCACAATTATATAGCTTAACAGTAACGTTTTTATCCTTTAACTTTATTCCTTCTGCAATGGCTTCAGCCATTTTCCTTGTTCCTCCCCACATTGTATCATAAATTATAGTAATTTGATTTTCATGATACTCTTTAGCCCATTCCATGTATTTGTTAACAATTTGCAAGGGATCTGTTTTCCATATAATACCGTGACTGGGGCAAATCATTTCAATTGGTATATTCATAGAAACAACCTCTTCAATTTTTTTCACCACAAATTTACTGAATGGCGTCAAAATATTTGCAAAATACTTTATTGCTTCATTGTAAAGTTCATATTGATCAACCTTATCATTGTACATAAGCTCTGAAGCATAATGCTGTCCAAAAGCATCATTACTGAACAGTATATTTTCTCCGGACATATATGTCATCATTGAATCAGGCCAATGAAGCATCTTTGCTTCAACAAATATAAGTTTGTTTTTTCCTATACTCAACGAATCTCCGGTTTTAACCTCAACAAAATTCCAATCCTTATGATGAAGGCCCTTTATAATTTTAGCACCATTTTTTGTACAATAGATCGGAGTATCCGGAATTTCCTTCATCAATTCTCCTAATGCTCCCGCATGATCGACCTCCGAATGATTCATTACTATGTAGTCTATTTTTTTCAAGTCAATTTCTTCTTTCAAATTTGAAACAAATTCTTTTGAAAAAGGCTCCCAAACCGTATCAATCAAAACATTTTTCTCGTCCTGAACCAAGTATGAATTATACGATGATCCTTTGTGTGTGGAATATTCTTCTCCGTGAAATTTTTCCAACTCCCAGTCTATTTTTCCTACCCATTTTACCGTTTCCGAAATTTTAAACATAATCCCTCCTTTTACTACTTAACATTTTAACTTATTTTTGGTTATATATATTGGAAGCCTGTCAAAATATATTAATCCGACAGGCTTGATTCATTATATTTCCTTTGAAAATTTGGGGTCTGAGGGTTTAGGAGAAAGTATAACAAATAATGAAATGTCTTCATATACCTTTGGAATACCAAACTCTTCTTTTCCCTTAGCCATTACAGCCGTACCTTTTTGGATTTTCTGCACGTCATTGCCAACCTGCAATTCTGCACTTCCCTGAAGTACCAGCAATGTAAGGGCAGAATCATTGTGCTGATGAACAGGAAGTGTGTGACCTGCTTTAAGATTTAGCACAAATCCCAATACCTCATCATCATTAAACGCAATTTTTTTGGTCAGCTGGTTATCATTAAATACTATGCATTCATTCAAATTTTTTAAATTCATTATTATCTCCTCTTTTAAATATATTTCTTTTCTAGGCTTTCAAGAATATCAATAAAATATTTTTGAGTTCCCATCTTTTCAGCTTCTCTTTCAAACTTATCCGTTTTTTCATTAATCTTATCTATCACTTCTTTTGGCAGATTCTTTTCACCAAACATATAAACTGCTTCGTTTTCCTTAGCTATATGTCTTTTAAGGAGATTTGTATAGGCAACGGCATTGCTTATTACATCAAGCTTACTTTCATCATCGCCTTTTTTCAACTTATGCAAAGCATCCTCAAGATTACTTACATACAACCTTCCGTAATCGTGTTCAACCAGCATTCCGTGTGTTATTAAATTCTCTCCTAATTTTCCCAAATTTATCTGCATTTCCTTAAAAAGAAATTTTTCTTCCTTGCCATGATGGTGTGCATCAGCATACTTTCTTATAAATTCAATTATTTTGCTGAAATCGTCATAATTAATATTCTCACCATTCATAGCATTAATGCATGCCTTGCGCATAACATTTAGCATACGCAAAATATAGTCATGCTCCATTACCATTATTTCCACACTTTTCATAGATCTATCCTCAAAATTTTATAAGTTGTATCATTTAATTTCTTGTATTTTATATTTGTAGAATGCAGAAGACCTTTTATAAACTCATCTCTTAAAATATAAAATACGCGCACATCACTGTTAAATTCATCCCAATACTTACAATGGACACATTCATATCTCTTCCATACGGCTTCATTCTTATCCTGCTTGACTATAGCATTGATGTGATCGCAAGGCATGCCGTCAAGCAGTGTATCATTAATGGCTTTAAACGCCTCTTCAATTCCGGAATTTTTGTCCAATGGAGAATACCTTTCCCCATTTAATTTGAATACTTCCTTAATATCCTCAATATTATCCGCTTCATTTTTTATTGCTTCGGTTACAGACTCAGCAAGCTTATATTCAACTTTTGATATCTGATTTTGAAGCCACTTGTGTATATTGTCCTCATCTATTACTTCATCCAATGGTTTTAATTCTCCGTCACCGTATTTCACATTAATTCGTTCTCTTATCTCTGAACTAATGACCAATTGTAAATCTAATATATCTTCTACAATTTTATTTTGTATTTTTATCTTATTATACAGCCAAAAATGTATAGGTCCCAAAAATGCACTCATACTTCCTCCATTATTATTTAAAAATATGAGCATGAATTTCTCCATGCTCATATTCATATTACTACTCCGCTTTCGAAAAACTATTCAACTGCTCTAATAGATTTTCAACATTAAAGCCATGAACCATTGCTGCCTCTTCCAGTGTTTCCATCTGAGAAGATGGACATCCTAAGCAATGCATTCCGGCATTCATCAGAATGTCTGCAAAGCCTTGGTTCATTTGCAATATTTGGCCTATATACATATCCTTTGTAACTTTTTCCATATAATTCACCTCTTCATTTTATTTTGCGGTAAAAGACATAATCTTTTACCGCTGAATTATTATTGTATTCTAACCAATCAGTCAAGAAATATTTTCAAATCGTCTTCAACAGTACCTATTCCTGCTATTCCAAAATCTCTAACCAAAACATCCGCAACATTCGGCGATAAAAATGCAGGTAGTGTAGGCCCTAAGTGAATATTTTTAACTCCAAGATATAAAAGTGATAACAATACTATAACAGCCTTCTGCTCATACCATGCAATGTTAAATGCCAAAGGAAGTTCATTAATATCCTCAAGCTCAAACACTTCCTTTAGTTTAAGAGCAATAAGCGCCAGTGAATACGAATCATTACACTGCCCCGCATCCAATACTCTCGGAATACCGCCTATATCTCCCAAATCAAGTTTGTTGTACTTGTATTTTGCGCAGCCGGCAGTTAATATTACAGTATCTTTTGGCAGTGCCTTAGCAAATTCGGTATAGTAGTTTCTTGATTTAGCTCTGCCGTCACACCCTGCCATTACAAAAAATTTCTTGATTGCTCCTGACTTAACCGCATCAACAACCTTGTCGGCAAGCGCAAACACCTGCTCATGGGCAAATCCGCCCACAATTTCTCCTGTTTCAATTTCAGTAGGTACAGGACTTCTCTTGGCAATCTCTATAATTTCTGAGAAATCTTTTTCTGTCCCCGTAGACCCGTCAATGTGCTTGCATCCGGGATAACCTGCAGAACCTGTTGTAAACAATCTGTCTTTGTAGCTGCTCTTTGGTGGCACAATGCAGTTAGTAGTCATTAGAATAGGCCCGTTAAAAGATTCAAATTCTTCTTTTTGCTTCCACCATGCATTTCCATAATTGCCCACTAGGTGTTTGTACTTCTTCAAATGAGGATAGTAATGAGCAGGAAGCATTTCTGAATGTGTATAAACATCTATTCCAGTGCCTTCTGTTTGTTTCAGCAGCTGCTCTAAATCGCCCAAATCATGTCCCGAAATCAATATGCCTGGATTTTTGCCTACTCCTATATTTACCTTTGTAATCTCCGGGTTACCGTAAGTGCTTGTATTTGCCTTATCCAGTAAAGCCATTCCGCTTACGCCAAACTTTCCTGTTTCCATTGTCAGTGCAATAAGCTCTTCTGCCGACAAATTATCATCTAAAAGTTTAGCCAATGTACCCTGCATAAATGCATTTACATTTTCATCATCGTAACCTAAAACATTAGCATGCTTCATATACGCCGACATACCTTTTAGTCCGTAAGTAATCAGCTCTCTAAGACTTCTGACATCTTCATCTCTGGTTGCCAGCACACCTACGTTCCATGCCTTTTTATCAAATGCCATATTAGTATCAGCATACCATATTGCCGCCTCTGATAAACCTTCTCTGCACAACAATTGGTTTATTAAATCATTTTTAACATTAAGCGTCATTTTTATTCTGTCATAAAATACATCATCGTCAAAATTTGCATTTGTGATTGTAGTAAATAAGTTTAAAGTTATTAAATGATTAACATCTGATGAAATTTCTTTTCCTTCTTTTCTTAATCTAGTTGTCACATCAGACAATCCTTTGGAAACATATATTAACAAATCCTGTAATCTTGCTGTTTCCGGCTGTTTACCGCAGACTCCTGCCTTTGTACACCCTGTGCAGCCTGCTGTCTCCTGACATTGATAACAAAACATTTTATTTTCCATTAATATATTTCCTCCTAAATTTTTTCATTTCTTTTTTCTTCATGACTATATGATAAAGCAAATAATTATATTTTTCCGTAACAATTGTTACGCTTTTTGAAAATTTTTAATATTATTTTAAAAACATTGAAGCAGCTACAGCCAAACGTTACATAATAGTAAAAATGACTGATTGACATATTATAATTATTAATGTATTGTCTATTTCATAAGCGCAAATAAATTTTATCGGAGGTAGTATGGACTTTATACACGAAAAGGAAAGAATATATTTGGAAAATGAAAGCGGAGAATGTATTGCTGAAATTACATTTCCTTCAGTATCAGAAGACATGGTCAATGTTAACCATACATACGTTGACAAATCACTAAGAGGACAGGGAGTTGCCGATAAGTTAATGACCTCATTAGTTAAAGATTTGAAAAAAAACAGCAGGAAGGCAGCTGCAACCTGCTCATATGCTGTCGACTGGTTTGAAAAACATCCTGAGCACAAAGACATATATATAGAAAAAAACTAAGACATAACAACAGGGAAAGCTAATACACAGCTTTCCCTGTTGTGTAAAACTTAAACGCTTAATTATAAAATCTCTTCAATAAACTTTGTTAAAATCATTGCTGATTCTCCACGTGTTACCACATCACCCGGTGCTAACATTTTATTGTTTCTGCCCTGTAACAAGCCTGCAGAAACTGCCCACTCCATTGCAGAGTTACTCCAGTCAGCAATTTCATTACTGTCATTGTATGAACTCAAATCACTTCCAACTGTAGTATCTATTCCTTTGTACTGAGCGTAACGGTATAGTATGACAATCAGCTGCTCCCTTGTCAGCTTCTCGTTTGGAGCAAAGAAATCGTCGGTGAGGCCCTTAACAATATCAGCGTTAGCTGCCCATGCAACTCCATCGCCGTACCATGATTTATCTTGCACATCTTTAAAAGACGGAGAACTGTTTATTTCAGGATTATTTTCATAGCGGTAAAGCACAGTTACAAGCATAGATCTGGTCATGGTGTAATCAGGAGCAAATTCATCGTCGGATACTCCACAAAATAGACCATTTGCAATTACAAAATCAATACTGTTTTTTGCCCAGTGGTCATTAATATCCGCAAATTTACCTGTATTGATTTTTTCTTTAAATATTACTTCTACACTGTGATCTTTATCATCAGAGAATTCATAGGAATTTAAAGCACCCACAGAGTTTCCGTCAATAATTAAATCAGCTATTTCATATCCTTCATCAGGTACTATATTTACAGTTCTATTATCAACGGATATTGCTACCTTCCCGCCGAGAGTTTCTTTTGGCAAAACAATACCCGGTGTTTTCGCAGTTGACGAACCCTTGTGGCTTCCACTGCTGCTTGATTTACGATAAATAATATTATAGGATGCGGAATCCGGGAAATCTAAGTGATTTTTATTACGAGTATACAAGTTAATCTTACCGCTTGATTCAAAGCCTGTATTATGATCAAAAGCAGTTGCATCTAACTTTTCCAGGCTTTTAGGAAGATAAACTTCTTTTAAAAGACTTACAGCGAAGGCTTCAGACCCGATTTCCTCTAATCCCTCATTAAGTACAAGCTTCTCCAAACGGATGGCCTTTGTTGTACCGGAAAACGCCCTGTGTCCTAAGACTTTAACACTGCCCGGTATTTCCAATTCCTTGATTTGATGATAGTAGAACGCTCCCCTTCTGATTTCCGTAACAGAATCAGGAATGTCCAGACTTTTCAACTGAGCACCATTGAACGCATATTCGTCAATTATCTCTACGCCCTGTGGGATGTCAATGTGCTGCAATGTAATGTTGCGGGCAAATAAACCTTTTGGAATCACCTTCATATTATCGGGCAGAGTAACATCTGTCAGCTTGTTGGTGGAAAATGCACCTTCTTCAATGTTGGTAATAGTCTCCGGAATAACGAGCTTTTGCAGCTTATTACCATTAAAGCATTGCAGCTTTAAAGTAGTTAAAGTGTCGGGGAATTCAACAACTGTTAAATTATTATATTGAAAAGCTCTTTGCTCAATAACTTCCAGATATTTCGGTAACACAACCTTGTTCAAACCGTTAGGAGAAATAATCTCTTCTTTTATTATATCATAATCGTCTGGAACAAATGCATTCTGACCTATTATTGTAATCTTCTCTCCCTCAAGATTCAGATCGGGTAAAACTGCATATCTATATAATACAGCTTTTGCTTTTCCTTCTTCTGAAAAGCCCATTAAAGTTGTTCCGTCATAAATAAAATCTTCTGCTGTCCACAGTTCTTCCGTACTATAAAATATTATCTCATGGCTTTTCTCATCTGAAGAAAAATCTTTATGAGCTTCATTTGTGGTGTAAACACGCACACAGCCTGAATTATCAACAAAACTTTTGCTGTCTAGTGCGGTAACGCTGCTTGGAAGATCCACTCTTGTCAACAGATTTTTATTAAAAGCCCCTTTAGCGATGGTTGCCAATCCTTCATTAAGATTTAGGGATTTCAAAGTTTTAAAATTTCCATCCCCTTCAAATGCATTTCTATCAATATATTTAACATTTCCCGGAACAGTCAGCGTATCCAAGCGGTGCAATTTAAAAGCTGATCTGCCGATTTTCTCCACTGTGGAAGAAATAGCTAAAGTCTTTAATGGGGCACCTGCGAAAGCGTTGCTGCCGATTTCCTCTACTCCTTCCGGTATCTCAAGATTTGTTAAAGTCGTATTGGAAGTAAATGCTCCTGTCGGAATCACTTTTAATTTATGATTTATCTCCAGTGTCGTCAGTTTATTAACCCCAAAAGCACCAGCACCCATTGTTGTTAAATTTTCCGGTAATGTCAGTGCTGTAATTTTATTGCTGTTGAAAGCCAGAGCTCCTATGTGCTCCAAAGACTGCGGAAATGATAGTTCCGTAAAATTATTATACCTAAAAGCATTGTTTCCTATTGACTGCAAATCCTTTGGAAAAACTACGCTGGTAAACCCGTCGGGAGAAATAACTTCATCGTCACTAAAATCAGCTTCCACCTCAAAGGCATTGTCAGCAATTCCTGTAATTTTCTCACCTTGCGGGCTTATATCAGGCAATACGAGAATTTTATTAGAGATCGCTTTTGTTGTTCCGGATTCAGACAAACCTGTAATTTTTCCTTCTTCATATGTAAAGTCATTTACTTCCCACTCATCTGAATATTCTGAATCCCTCAAAATCAATTTTTGATAAGGAACAGGATTTGTTCCGCCAATGCGTGAAATACGGTCATTGTTAAAATGGTTGGCATTTGAAGTATACATATAAACAATGCCGGAGCCGTCTGTAGATGAAGGTTCCATGCCAGGATTGTTCAGAAATGCGGTACCTGCTAACTTTTCTACTCTATATGGAAGGACAAATGATTTTATATTGTTATCATAAAAAGCATTTCCGTCTATTTGAATTTTTTCTTTTGTATCTGCAATAGTCAAAGAAGCAATTTCATTGTCTCCAAAGGCAGAATTTCCTACCTTTAGAGTGCTTTGAGGCAAGCTTAATTCCGTAATTTTATTGTGAAGAAAGCATTGGCTTTCAAAAATACGAATACCTTCAGGAATCGTAACCTCACTGATATTGTTGCTCATAAAAGCACTGCCGTCGATTGTAAACTCGTCTAAGCCTTCCGGAAAGATAACCTTTGTCAGACCCTTATTTGTAAAAGCATTGGAAGAAATAGCAGTAATTATATTGCCTTCTTTATTTTTTAAAGGAATTTCTAAGACTTTATTGTCAGTCAGTTTATCAATACCTTCAGGGCTAAAACCGGTTATGATTGTTTCATCATCGGAATCATATGTGAAGTCCTCTGCTATCCATGGCTTTTCTTCCACAATCAGTTTCGCAAAAGCTGAGTAGTTCTGATCTCTTTCTCCGTCATAATGATAAATATTAGGATTATTCAGATGGGAAGGGTTTTCCGAATATAAATAAACTAATTTATCAACCTCCGGATCATTGCCGGGATTCCTCATAAAGGCATTACTGTAAATCCCTTTCACATTATATGGAAGGCGTACTGTTTTAAGCTGATTATTACCAAATGCCGTACTTTGAATATCTATTCCTTCCGGAAGTGTATGCCGGTTTTCTTCAAAGGCAATTTCAGTTAATTTGTTAGCAGCAAATGCACCCGCATTAATTACAGTAACACCTTTAGGAATTTCAACCTGAGTAATTTTATTTCCTATAAAAGCATACTTACCTATAGTCTCAATCGTATCCGGAAAAGTAATGGATGTTAAGCCTTCACCCTTAAAAGCATCTGCCCCAATACCTGTAATTGCAGTACCGGTAACATTTTGAGACGGTATTACAAGATCTTTGTTTGTTTCAATCTTAGCTATGCCTGCTTCACTAAGTCCCGTAACTATGGATTCATCATATGTAAAATCTTCCGCAGCCCAGCCGTTTTCTGTATCTGCAAATGTTATGTTAAAAGCAGGAGAAAGGCATGCGACTATTATAAAAACAGGAATTAATATTTTTGTTAAATTTTTAACTAACTTGTTCATTATGCACCTCTAACTTGTTTTTATTCTAGGTTCGTTGACTATAAAATAGTTTTATTCAAAATACATGCATTGAAAAAGGGATAGCCTGTAATCAAGCCATTCCCTCTTTTGTTTTATAAGTTTTATTTTTCCAGTAAATCAGAATAAGTCCAGCCTTTGTAGCCGCCTTCTAAAGTATAGATATTAGCAGCATCTATGCCTAATTCCTTCAAAAATTCTGTTCCTGCTGCAGCATATCTTTTACCTGAATAGCACAGCAAAACAAATTTTTTATCTTTGCTGTCAGTTTCAGCTAATGCTTTTTCCATGTTCGCTTTAGCTGGTGCAGGATCCTCATTAGATATTATAGAATCTACATCAGTAGATATAGAACCTTTGATGTGTTCAATGTCATAATCTGCTTTTTTTCTAACATCGAATATTAAGTAGTCGCTGTTTCCTTCTGTTATAATAGCTTTCAGTTCATCAGCAGTCATATACTGCGTCTCTGCAGACTCTTGCTGTGCATCTTGCGGCTGTGCATCTGATTGAGCACTGCATCCTGCAAATACGCTTGCCATCAACATTAGCACTAAAAATAAAGATAAATACTTTTTGTTCATTTTCATCCTCCAAATTTGTTTAATATATTAACATTTTTAGGGTAGCAGCTTTAAAAAATTAAGTCAAGGTAGCCAGCCATGAATAATAATTATAAGAATATCTAATTTATATACAAATCTTCATACTCCCTTTTTATTGCTTATTTGTTATTTATTGGAATTGAATTTTTGCGCCCTTTTTCCTATTCCGGATAAGATACTCCGGCCGTTTTCTTTTTTACGGCATCATTTTTAAGTCACAAAAAAAATCGTTGATCTTCAACGATTTTTTGTGGCTTTTATATTTTTCACTTTAGATATAAATATCTTTATATACATCCATCAGAAAAATCCGGATGGCAAACAATTTCTATTTCTTCTTCTCTGACCAGTTTAGCTATATGCTGATCTAACTCTTCAGGTGTAATGTTAGGAGCAAATCTCGCTTTTACATTTCCTTCCTTGTCAATCAAGAACTTAGTAAAATTCCATCTAATATCATTCTCTTTTATATCCGGTGTGAATTGTTTTACCTTTTCATAAAATCCTAATGTATCTTCACTTCTGTACTCTTCTGCAGTAGTTTTTAAATATTTGTACAAAGGTTCCTCATTTTTACCGTTCACTTCAATTTTTGAAAATTGTTTAAAATCAACACCGAAGTTTAGTCTGCAAAAGCCGGCAATTTCCTCGTTTGTTCCAGGGGCCTGCTCTAAGAACTGATTGCTTGGAAAATCCAGTATTTCAAATTCTTCGTCTTTATATTTATTATACAGCTTCTGTAATCCGTCATACTGAGGAGTGAAACCACAGCCTGTTGCACCGTTTACTACAAGCAACACCTTTCCTTTATACTCCGATAATGATACTTCTTTATTTTCTATATCCTTCACTTTAAAATCATATATTTTCATTTATTCCTCCTGAAATTATTTTTATTATAAATGTACATTCTTTTTATACCCTCATATTAAAGTTTTAAGCAAAAACTTTAAAAATTTATACCATTAGTTTTAGATATCAATATAGGAGCTTAATTTCAGCAGCTCTTCTTACATATTGTTTAATTTAGTAATTTCTGCTATACTTATTTAAAAATACCGGGTGGTGATAATCATGAAAACAATACTTTACAATGCAAAAATTTATATTGAAAAAAACGTTTTTCAAGAGGCTGTTTTAATTGAAGACGGAGTCATTAAAGCAATCGGGCCCAGCAAAAATATTATGCTAAATCATGCGGACAAGATAATAGACTTGCAGGGAAAAACCGTTATACCCGGCTTAAACGACAGCCATCTTCATATTGCCATGGTTGGAGAGTCAATGAACGCATGCATCTTAACAAGCGCCAAATCCATTGATGATATAATCAGCATGGGAAAAAATTACTTGGAAAACTGCGAAAATCCAACCGCTCTCCACGGGAAAAACTGGAACCAGGACTATTTTACTTCAGGGGAACAAAGAATGCCAACCCGCCATGATTTGGATAAAATATCATCAGAAATACCTGTTGTATTGGAAAGAGTTTGCGGTCACGTTATATGCGGCAACACAAAAGCTCTTGAACTGCTGGGAATTGACGAAAATACAGAGGTTGACGGCGGTGAAGTTATAAAAGGAAGCGATGGAAAGCCTAACGGAATATTTACGGAAAATGCCACAAGGCTGCTGCTGCCGGTCATGCCTGATAAAAGCCTTCTTGACAGAGAAAATGAAATTCTTAAAGCCGCAAGTTATGCATTAAGTACAGGTATTACTTCCGTACAATCATGTGATGTAATGAGCAAAGATTTTAAAAGTGTATTTAAGGTAATACACAATATTTACGATAACGGCAAAACAAAATTAAGATATAGCCCTCAGTTCAATTTTCAGGATATAGATGTATTTAAGGAATACTTGGAAACCGAACATATAAACGGCAGTTACAACGGTAGATTTTTATCAAAAGGAGCATTAAAGCTGTTTAAGGATGGTTCCTTAGGAGCCAGAACTGCACTTATGATTAATGATTATAATGACGCACCTGGAATAAAAGGCGTTCCTGCTTTAAGTGACCAGCAGCTTCAGGCCCTCTGCAATTTAGCAACGGAAAACCGAATAAGAGTCGTTACTCACGCCATAGGAGACGGTGCTGTTGAAAGTGTTATAAATGCTTATGAACGGGCTATGAAAGGAAGCAGCAATACTCTTCGACACGGCATTGTCCACTGCCAAATTACAAACCGCAGTCAAATAGAAAGGATTGCACGTCTCAATATTCCTGTAATGCTGCAGCCTATTTTCCTTGACTACGACATACAGATAGTGGAATCCCGCGTAGGGAAAACATTGGCTGAAACTTCATATGCTTTTAATACATTGAATAAGCTAGGTGTCCCTATAAGTTTCGGTACTGATTCGCCTGTGGAAGATTTAAATCCGTTTCCAAACATCTATTCAGCTGTAACAAGACAAAGAATGAGCATGACACCTGAAGGCGGATTTATTCCCAGCGAAAAGATGAGTGTTGAAGATGCTGTTGATGCATATACCATAGGTAGTGCTTTCAACGAATTTAAGGAGCATGAAAAAGGAAGGCTCAAGCCCGGATTCGCTGCAGACCTGGCTGTACTGGACTCTGATATATTTACCATCGACCATAATAAGATTAAAGATATAAAAGTGGTTAAGACTATGGTCGACGGAGATTTCGTCTTTGAAAGATAAAAAGCAAATAGTTAAAAGCGGTCTTACAGGCCGTTTTTTTACACAAATTATTATAATATTGAACAAAAAAATCATTAGGTGAAAAAAGAAATATATTTCAAATCACGAATCTTATTACTAAGCAATATTTTTCAATTTAAAAGTTTATAATTTTTCAATTATTGTAACAATTTTAACAAATTCGCTAACTATTTTTTAAAAAATTAGTATTATCTTCAATTTGAAGTACTTTTTATAAGGCTGTAAGACATTTTTTCGTTAGTTAATTAACTATATATTAACAAAATGTAAAATTTATCACCCTTGACTTTTTTTTCTAATATACATATTTTTTCGGTTAAGGACAACTTTTAAAAACTTACATATTTTTTCTCATATATGAACATTTTTTCATTTTTCAGCATTGTTTATATATCATATATGTGATAGAATGGTGAAAACGTTATATTTTACGTTCTCTAATATAACGCTTTTTCATTCATTATATTATTATAGGAGGCTACTCTATGGAAGCAATTATGAACATCAACAGTTGGCTAAATAATATTGTGTGGGGACCACCAATGTTAATACTGATTGTTGGAACAGGACTATTTTTATCAGTAAGTACAAAGTTCTTCTCAATTACCAAGTTAGGGTACATCTTGAAGAACACTCTTCTTAAAATCTTTTCTAAGGACCAATCTGGAGAAGGTGAAGTAACGGCATTCCAGGCTGTTGCTACAGCTCTTGCCGCTACAGTTGGAACAGGTAACATAGCAGGTGTTGCAACCGCTATTGCTGCCGGAGGTCCAGGAGCATTATTATGGATGTGGATTGCCGCAATACTAGGTATGACTACTAAGTTCTCAGAAGTTGTACTGTCCATTAAATTCAGAGAAAAAACACCTGACGGACGTTTTGTCGGCGGACCCATGTACTATATTAGGAATGGCTTAGGATGGAACTGGCTTGCAGTGCTATTTGCTCTGTTTGGTACACTTGCAGCATTCGGAATCGGTAACATGGTTCAATCAAACTCAGTTGCTGACGCTCTGCAATCTTCTTTCAGCCTTAATCCTTGGATTACAGGTATTGTATTGGCAGTTGTCACTGCTTTGGTTATAGTTGGCGGAATAAAAAGAATTGGTGCCTTCACAGAAAAACTTGTTCCTTTTATGGCTGCTATTTATATTCTTGGTGGATTAGCAATTATTATAATTAACATAGGTAAGGTTCCTGCTGCTTTCGTTACTATATTTGAAAGCGCATTCTCTGGAAGAGCTGCTGTCGGCGGTTTTGCAGGAGCAACAGTTATGCAGGCTGTTAGATTCGGTGTTGCCCGCGGTGTATTTACAAACGAAGCCGGTTTAGGTAGTGCTCCAATAGCTCACGCTGCTGCTACTACAGATCACCCTGTTCGTCAAGGCCTTTGGGGAGTATTTGAAGTATTTGCAGACACACTTGTTATATGTAGTATAACAGCTTTGGCAATAATTACATCAGGTGTTTGGGAAACAGGCATGACAGGAGCCGCACTTACAACACAGGCTTTCGACGTATCGTTACCAGGCGGAGGATACATCGTATCAATAGGTATTGTAATGTTTGCTTTCTCAACTATAGTTGGATGGGAATACTACGGTGAAAGATGTGCTGAGTACTTATTCGGACCTAAAGCAATTATGGTTTACAGAATAATTTGGATACCGTTTATTTTAATAGGCGCTATCGGTGGTCTTGAAGTTATTTGGGCTTTAGCAGACACATTAAACGGATTAATGGCTATTCCGAACTTAATAGGCGTTGTAGCATTGAGCGGAACAGTATTTAAACTTACAAAAGAGTTTTTCTCTTCAGAAAAAGCTAAAAACTAAATCAACAAAAAAGCTGAGATATAAACCTCAGCTTTTTCTTTTTATCTTATTATCTTACATAGATTTTAATTAATCCGTCATAAACATTATAGTTATCTTCATCTTCATCTTCAAAAACAGTATAATTAAATTCTATATTACCTTCATCCTCAAAAATATATCTTATATATTCAATATCCTCTAATTCATAGCTTACATCATTTTGAACATTGATTAAATTTCTCTTGCCATCAAGCTTAATTTTAAGAGTTCCTTCGTCAGGAATCACAAACATTGCATACTCGAGTTCTTCTTCGTCTATGTCATCTTCAACCAGTTCAAACAGTTCTTCTACAAAATCAACATCTATGAATTCATCCTCATAATCTGTCGTCAGTTTCATCGTAGAAATTTCTTGAACAGCTTCAACCGTTATCTTTATTTCCCCTTCATATACTTTATCGCTTGATTTTTCTTCTGCATAATATTTTATAACAACTTCCCCGTCAAAACCTTGATTTGGCTCAAATATGATGTAATCAACATCTTCTATATCATATGTTTTTGTTCTGGTCACAACTTCCTTGCTTTCAGGTTTTCCGTCCCCATCACTGTCATAGTACAAAACACCCTGTTTTTCTGAAGGAATTACAAATTTAACCGTATCAACAAAATCTTCAAAATCATCTTCATCTATGCGCACATATTCGTTTTCAGAAATTTCATAGGTAATAAGCTTAAGGTTCTCATAGTCAACTCTTATTATTATTGACCCGTCATAGGAATCTTCTTCTGTATACGCCGTATATTTTACTGTAACTTCTCCTTCAAAATACTCTTCCGGAACAAATGCAATATTTCTTATTATGTTTTTTTCATACTTGCCTAAATAATACTTTGTTACCTCAGATACCAAGGAATTTTCATTTTGATCTTCGTCATAATCATAATATAGTTTTCCTCCGGATTCCGGCAGTTCGAACTTCACATATTCAATGTCATCTTCTATAACATCGTCTAAAGCCTCTGTAAACCAGCTGTCTTTAAAGTCCAACTGTTCTCCATTTTCAACATTTACCTTAATATCGTTTATGTCATATTCCTTTTCATCATAATCATATTCGTTCATTATATAAAACATCATCCAAAAGACATCTCTTCTCTTTGCAAAGCTGTTTAATTCATCTTTGTAGATTTCTTCTAACTCCTCTATCTTACCATCTTCAAAATCCACATTTAAGATTTCTCCCGAACGCTGTATAAGCCATATTGCCTCTTGAATTGTAACCGGGTTTCCAGGTCTGAAATATTTTCCATCTCCTTTAGCAATGCCCAGATCCTTTGCTATTTTAACCGATTCATAATAATACTCGTTAAAATCAACATCATCAAAAATTTCTTTAAATTCTTCGGCTTTATCGTCGTAGTCGTCTTCGTCAATTACATCATATTGATCTAGCATCCTAGTGATCATTACAATCACATCAGCACGTTTTATATTTCCGCTCAAGCCAAAGTCCCCATTGCCGTATCCCTTCACTATATTCATTCTAATCAATAGATCCAGAGCATTTTCATAATCCTTCGTTTCTACTTTTTGGTATGTTTTTTGGTATGTTTTCTGATGTGTTTTCCATTTGTCTTTCTTTGCCGACGGCACTGCAAATGCCGCAGTTGTAAATATCATACTCAATGCAACTGTGGATGATATAATTCTTAAAACTTTGCTTTTCATAAATTTCCTCCATTTACTACTAATTATAATTGTTACTTCTGAAATTCCAGATACACAATAATGTTCGGTACCAGCAAATAAAATTTAGGGGTGTAATTTAATTTAATGAAATTCTATGTATTGATTATTAACATCCACCAAATATTTTTCGCATGTGCCTTGAAACCTTTCTGCCACTAAATTCTCAATTTCAGCCATAGCATTATACAGTGATGCCCCCTCCTCATATTCAAAACCCACAAGCTGAAAAAATACATCTTTACTGTTTAAAGTAATTTTTCCCAACTCGCTCTGTCTCCAAACCCATTTTAAAGTTTGGACTTTATTCCCGCTTGTAAACACAAGTTCACCTTCGGGCACACCCTCATACTCGCTTGCACCAAAAGGCAGAAAGATATCATTATTTCTACTGTATCGAACTTCTAAATCTTCGCTAATGTCTTTCAAATCATGTCCACCAAGAGAGATACCGTTTTCAATTGAAACAGCATTGCACAAGTCAACCAAAGCATTTATAACAGGAAGATGCCCTCCTTTTAATACTCTTTTAAACATTGCTTCCACAGAAGGCGGATATTTATTAGGATTTATCCCCGACTTAAGCATTACTTCTCTGTAAAGCGACACATTGTGCAACTGCCTAAGCTGGGCAGGATTTATATCTTCTTTCATTCTGGATTCTGCCTTTCTTAGCCGCTGCTCGTCCTCAGGCAAAGTTTCAGAATTTTTAATATTATGCGCAACTATAATTCCAAATTTTATTTTTTGTTCTAATTCAAAAACGGATTTATCAATTGTATATTTCATCACGCTCTCCTCGTTTTATATTTATATTTATTATATTATATCGTAACTTCCAAAAAATTCAATTTATTTTGAATTTATATCTTTTATATTTTAACATTAGCAGGATATATTTTGATATTTTGAAAATAATATTACAGGAGGTGTTTTTATGAATTTTACACAAAAAGAAAGAACTTTGCTGGAAGATCAAAAAAGCCACGAGGAAATTTGCATACAAAAATATACTAACTATGCAAGTTTAGCACAAGATCAAGAGTTAAAGAATATTTTCAATCAAATTGCTCAAACAGAACAGCAGCATTACAACACTATTGATCAGCTCTTAAAAGGGCAGGTACCACAAATGCAGCAGGGAGGATCACAGCAGAATCAGAGCAGCGGCATGCAGATGAAATCTCAGCAGTTGCAGTCAATGCAAGGCAGTCAGCAAAAGCAGGCAAATCAATCGCCCAGTTTTGTGCCTAAAGGCCAATCTCTAAATTATAGCAATTCAGACAAAGATTTGTGCAGTGATTTGCTTATGACTGAAAAATATGTTTCATCAACGTATGATACAGCCATATTTGAATTTAGAGATCCACAGGTTCGTAGTATTTTAAATCACATTCAAAAAGAAGAACAGCAGCATGGGGAAACTCTATATAAATATATGGAAAGCAAGGGAATGTACCAGGCTAAATAAAACAATCTTCTTCAACTATCTGAGCGGCATTATTCTTGGTGACTTTGTCATCAAGAAATAATGCCGCTTTTTATTTTAGAATATCAAACAAAATTTTATTATAATTATAACGATTGTTTGTTTTTTTACACTCAAACTTTTTTGTATAATATTTTTTCATTAATTGTTGTCTATTTTTAAAAAAAATTCATGCTTTAAAGGCGTTGATTTTGCTTGTTTTCATTGAAATACCAGCACAATTTACTGGCATATGTCAAAATTTAATTATTGATATATTTTAAATTTTAGATTATAATTATTATATAGTTTTAACATACTACTTATATTAGGAGAGTGAATATGTCAGAAAACAAACAGATATCAAGGAAAGAATTCATCAAAAGCATGGGATACACGGCAGCAGGTGTAGTTGCAGCCGGTTCGTTAGGCGGACTTCTTACAGGTTGCTCAACTTCTGCACCAGCAGCAGATGTTGATACTTCTCAGGCTCCAGAGTTTCCATGGCCTTATAAAAAGCTTGACCCTGCAGTAGTAGAGGCGGCAGCTTTTCAAGGATATAAAGAAAAGGGTGGCTGAGGCTCCGGAGTGGCTGAAGGTTTCTTCGGCGTATTATCTCAAGAAGTAGGATATCCATTCAATCAAGTTCCTGTAGCAGCATTTACAAATTTTGGAGCAGGATTCCAGCAGGCCGCATTATGCGGATCTGTAGGAGCAGCAGCACTATGTCTTGGAACTGTTTGCGAACCAGATGTAGCTAAAAAACTACTAGGAGAATTGGAAAGCTGGTATAAAGAAGCTGAACTTCCTATATACCAACCGGATATTAAATTAGAAACAACTGTTGCAAACTCTATTCTATGTGCAGACTCAGTGGGAACCTTTATGGAGAAAACAGGAGTCGAAATGGGAAGCGATGAAAGAAAAGCTCGCTGTGCAGGTGTTGCAGCAGATGTAACCAGAAAAATGGTAGAATTGCTTAATGCTCAATATGCATAAAAAGCAAATTATTAAATAAACGAGGATTATTCTTCCTCGTTTATTTAATAATTTTTAGATTGAAAAATGTAACGTTTCATAGTATAATAGACAAAAAAGCACAGAAGGTGGGATTACATGGGCAGAATTGGAGCACCAGAGTTAATATTAATATTAGCTATTGCATTAATAATTTTTGGTCCTTCTAAGCTACCCGAAATCGGAAGATCAATCGGCGAAGCTTTTGGACAATTTAAGCGTCATGCAAACAAAGTCTCAGAAGACACTACTACTGAAGCTAAAGATTCAGACAACGATAAGAATAGTTAACAGAGGATAAAAATACTTAGTATTAATATTAAGTATTTTTTCTTTTTAAGAGAAAAGCTTAAGTGCTTTAGCGCTGGGTTTTATTGTTAAAATATTTACTTTTACTTCTGCTTCTAAAAACTAACAAATCATTTTTTTCTTTTTAATTATTTGTTTAGTTCAAAATAAATAAAGGACAAACTATTAATTGACAAATTGTGCATATATGTGTTATCATTAATTTGTTAATTAATTAACCTTTCAATTAATTCCTCCATCGATACATCCAAGTATATATAAATTGCTCCTCCTTGCCATAATTACAGGCATGGAGGAGCAATTTTTATACAATGAATTACAATCTAACGTCAACATTATTTTTAGCTTCTATTGAATTTTCTGTAATTTCACAGTCAAGAGCCAATATGGTAACCCCTCTTTTTTTTGCTCTTATTAAAGCTTCTCCGAATTCTCTATGAGTTTTGTAGTTTGGAGTAAAATATAGCACATCGCTCATCTGCACAATAAATACAACATATGCTTCATATCCGTCATGCAGGCATTCTGCCAGTTCATTAATATGTTTTAACCCCCTGGCCGTGGGTGCGTCCGGAAACAGAACTATATTATCTTCCTCTAATGTAACACCTTTAACCTCTATTAGTATTTTTTTATTGTCTGCTTCTATATAGAAATCAAATCTAGAATTATTATATTTATACTCCGGTTTTATCAGACTTATATTATTAAATAAATACCCTTTCTTTACCCACTCATGAAATACTTTATTTGGTGCCTGACTGTCAATATTAATGAGTCTGTTTCCTTTATAAACTGAAATCAAATCATATTTTGTCTTTCGTTTTGAACTATCAAATTCCTGGACAAATATTTTAGAATCCTTAATAAGAAGCTCCTTGCACCTGCCTGTATTCTTAACATGGCAGACTTCATTTTTCCCCTCGATTTCAATATTAGCAATAAATCTGTTCGGTCTGTTAATAAATTTAGCCTTCTTTATATTTTTATATTTCATAGTGTTCTCTTTTCTTATGCCGAGATTTAATCATAATATCACATGAAGCTTATTATTGTCAAAGCCTTAAGATATACGGAATTTTATATGGATAATATTTAATTTATGTTCAATACTAAATATAGTTTAATGTAGAGGTGTTTAATTTGAATGAAGGTTTAGTTGTTTTAGTAAGATCAATAATAAGTTTTTTTACTCTTCTTATATTTGCAAAGATACTGGGGAAACAGCAAATAAGTCAATTGGCTTTTTTTGATTATGTATTGGGAATTACCATCGGATCAATTGCCGCTAGCCTTGCCTCTGATTTGTCAAGCAGAGCATGGCCTCATTGGGTCGCATTATTAACCTGGGCAGCATTAGGTTATTTAATGGAATTTATAACTATGAAATGGAGATATTCAGCAAAGTATATAGAAGGAGAACCTACAATAGTTATAATGAACGGAAAAATAATGGAGGATGCACTAAGAAAAATGCAGTTCAGAGTATCTGACATAATGCAACTCCTTAGAAATAAAGATGTGTTTGATTTATCTCAGGTTGATTTTGCCATTATCGAACCCAACGGCCAATTGTCAGTACTTAGAAAGCCTGAATACGAGCCGTTAACAGCCAAAGACATGAAAATAACCAAAAAACCTTCCGGTATAAGTACAGAACTTATTTATGACGGGATTTTGATAGAAGAAAATCTAAGGCAGTTGAATAAAAACAAAAAGTGGCTTATGGATCAACTAAAAAGCAAAGGAATAAAAGATGTCTCAGAAGTTTTTCTAGCTACATTAAATCCAGCCGGTTCCTTTTATGTTGATAAATATGAAGATCACATTAAAAAAGTTATTGATATAGGCGATTATAAAGGCCCTTACTAAGGAGGTTATATGCGAAAATTTTTAGTTATATCAATACCAATTGTTACGACTGTATTATTTATTCTAGTGATGTTAAGTGACAAAGTTCTGAAAAATCCACTGACTAATGATGATAATATACCTGCTGTAATAGATTCAATAAGAGACGAAATCAAAAAAGATAATTGGGCAGAGGCAAGTAATAAAGCCTTACAATTGACAAACACTTGGGACAAAATTACTAAAAGAGTCCAATTCAGTGCCGAAAAAGATGAAATAAACGGCTTTTATAAAAGCCTAGCAAGGTTAAACGGCGCAATAGAGGCGAAAGATATGTCCGATGCGTTTATGGAGCTTAATGAGGCATACGAGCATTGGGTTAATTTGGGAAAGTAAAATCAAACAAAGCGTTCTTGCATATTGGCAAGATTATCAAAAAACAAGGATTTTTCCTTTATGGATAGTCCTTGTTTATTTTATATGAACCACAAGTTTTTTATTCTTGTTCTATTCTTCTCCGCCTTTTTTTTATTAATTCTTTGAAATCTATCTCCATAATAAAAATGCTTGCAATCATCAGTGCTGCGCCAAAATATGCCTTAAATGTAAGAACCTCTTTTGCAAACGCAAATGCCACTATTCCTGCGAAGACAGTTTCAAGAGAAAAAATTACACCTACGTGGGATGCTGTAGTATATTGCTGGGCAATGGCCTGCACTACAAATGCCACTCCCGTACATAATATTGCCAAAAATAACACAGATGCCCATATGTTCGGCTGTGTTGGGAAGTGAGGTTTTTCAAATATAATTGCAAGCGTAAAATTCAAAACTCCAGTTACTCCCAACTGAAAAACTCCAAGCTGAAACGGGTCTACGTCTTCAAGAGAAACAGCTTTTTCAGTAATATTCAAATCAATGGCATATGCAAGCGCGCACATTACCGAAGCTGCATCTCCAAATAAATTACCTTGGTTAAGCGAAAAATTATCTTTTAATGTTAATAGAGCAATTCCAATGGTTGTCATAATTATCACCATAGTAAGTTTTTTATCAGGTGCCTTCTTATGAATTATACTTGACACAATAGGAGTAAACACAACAGCAAGCCCGCACAGAAAACTTGTGTTTGATAAAGTTGTATACATAACTCCAAAATTTGCACCTATGTACACCACAGTAAGTGCCGCACCAATTATAAGACTGTACTTCAATGTGTTTTTCGAAACATTTTTCAATTTTGGAAATGTCAATAATGCTGCAATAAAAAAAGCGATTAGAAATCTATGCGCATTCAACGTAAATGACCCCATATCTGACAGGCTTATATCAGAAAGATAATAAGAAATCCCCCAAAATATAGTTATCATCAGCAGCATAAGGTCTGCTTTTAATTGCTTAGTCATGGCTTCCCCCTGTATTTAATCATAACATATTATAACTCAATCTTAGTTTAAATGCCACCAATTAAATTTATTTTATTAAATAAAATATACCTGCATATAATTTATAAGCAGACATATTTTTCAAGGAGTACTATCTTGAAACGAAAAACCATTTTAATTGTTTATAACGTCCTGGTTTTATTTAATTTATATTTTATTATTGCCGCAGTATTTACTGCAATATATATAGCGATTGATTACGCAGGGCTTGGATACATCGCTGACCATTATGCAGCTGTTTCGAACCAGCAGCATACACCTATAGGCATTATCACTCGTTCCCTTTACTTCAGCTTCATTACATTATTTGCAGTAGGATACGGCGACATGACTCCCTTCGGGCTGTCAAGGGCTGTTTCAATGATTCAAGCGTTCGTAGGATTTATATTACCGTACGCAATAATATTAAATTACGCCATCATTAATCCTAATGTTATTAAATTTAAGAAATAGCTAATTCAATGCGTTAAATACTGAATTTAACAGCTCACTGTTGTAGTCCTGGCTGAGCTCCCAGATCATAACTCCTGCAAGGCCTTTGTCTTTAACGTATTCTGATTTCAATGCAATTGATTCTGCATCATCATAGCTTATAAAAATATTGTCCTTATAAATCCAAGGAACCATTGATTCTTCGCTGTACATTTTATTATAACTACCGTTCAAGTAATTTAGCATGATCGTGCTGTAACTCAGCGCCTCGCCTCCATTGCTCACTTGGTAAAGTCCACTGCTATCATGGGTCTCTACATTGTACAAATAACCATAAAATGGCACTCCAACAACAATCTTGTCTTTTGTAAACCCTGCGTTTATCCATAGCTCTACACTTGAATCAACACTTGCTTTGTACTGCGGAGACCATGCACTGCTGCTATAGAGCGGCGCATTAAAATCAGAATATGAATCCCACGGCCCATGAAGATCATAGGTCATAAGATTTGCATAGTCAACATATTCATTTATTTTAGAAGCTTCTATGTTTTCTAAGTAATAGCTGCTCGCTCCGCATGCTATGGTAAGAAGGTAATGTTTATTATCCTTGACCCCCTGTTCATCCAGTTTCTCACGTATTTCCTTAAGAAGAAGTGTAAAATTCTGCTTATCTTCAGGCCTATTAGAATTTCCCTCCAGACCTCCGCCTACTGGATATTCCCAGTCTAAATCTATCCCGTCAATGCCGTACTTGACTATAAAGTCCACACAGCTTTGAGCAAATATCTCTCTCGAAGAATCTGAGCTTGCTACATCCGAAAATTTTGCGGACCAATTCCATCCTCCAACAGAAATTAATATTTTTAAATCAGGGTTTATTCCCTTAAGCTCGTTTAACTTTTCAAAATTTTCCGGGTCCTTGTCAGGATATCCTAATTTTATTTTATTGTCCTGACCTATATAGGCAAATGCATAATTAATATGCGTTAGCTTTTGAGCATCAATATTATCCGGCGTAAATTCATCGTATGATTTCCACGCAGGATAGTATCCGATAATTTTAGCCGATTCAACTGACGTATCAGTTTTTACAACAATCGGTTCTCCTGCAGGCGACACGTTGTTATTTGCTGTTTCTGACCTTATATAAAATTCATATTCTGTATCTGGATTAAGGTTTTCTACCTTATATGTATTTGTTTTTGTTGAATCAATATATGTACTGTTCTTATAAATCTTGTAATTATTAATATTGCTGCTTTGTGGTTTGTCCCATTCCAAGGTGACTGAACTTTCAGTTACTTCCTTAACCGTTAAATTCACAGGTGATTCCGGAGCTTTTAAATTTTTATCCGCAAATACCGTATTATCAACCCTGTAACCTAAAAGTATTACAATTAGCAGCAATACTGCAATATTATTAATTTTAAGGTATTTCTTCATAACGTCTCCCTAAAGATATTTTTATAATTATACCATAAATTTTTTCATACCCCATCTGAAATTATTGGCAAGTTGTTTTGGCATTAGGAGGTTAACCATAATAAACCAAAGATTATAAATAAATAGAAACAATAAGTTTCATCACTCATATTATAAGTACATCAGGCTATAAGGAGGTTCATTTTGAATTTTACAGCCATTACCGACAGTGTTTTATCTCTTTTTATAATAATATTAGTTGGTTTTTACGGAAGCAAAAAAAAAATAATAACTCCAGAGCTTAACAAAGGTCTTACTGACATTCTTATTAAAATAGCTCTTCCTTTTATGATAGTATCTTCCTTCATGTTTTCATATGATGATTCTATTAAGTACAACGTTATTAAAACTTTTTACTACAGCCTTGGCGCCTATGCTGTTATGGCAGCTGTTTCATATGTCATGCTTACTCCTGTTAAAGGAGAAAAACGCACCGTTCTGCACTTTGCAAACATATTTGTGAATACCGGCTATGTGGGATTTCCCATACTTAATTCTGTATTCGGTGCTGAAGGCGTAATTTATGGTTCCATATTCAATGTTTTTTTTGTGATATTTGTATGGACCTACGGAATTATGCTTTACAGCGGAAATTTGGAAAAGGGTTATTTAAAAAAAGAAATCAAAAGCCTTTTGCTGAATCCATCCATAATAGCTGTTGCAGTCGGCATAATCCTGATGTCGTTGGAAATAAAAATTGAAGGTGCTCTACTGACAAGCATTAAAAGTATAGGAAGCATAACAGGTCCGATTTCTATGTTTATTATAGGTGTTATATTATCAAACATAAAATTGAAGAAATATTTAAAGGACTGGACAATATATTACGGAATATTAATTAAATCAATAGTTATTCCGGTTGTTATTTACTTGCTGTCTCTTCTGCTGAAAGACAGTTCTAAAGCTGTCTATTCGATCGTTATAATGACTGCCATGCCAGCCTCCGCCATGACATCAATTTTAGCTGAAAATTACAACAAAGAAAGAGAATTTGCCGCAATAATTGTTTCTGCAACGACTCTTATATCTTTACTAACAGTTCCCGTACTTATTAAGCTTATTATGTAAAACTCCCCCTCGACTCTATCGTACCGAGAGGGATCTTCTATATGCTACTTAGGTTCAACCACGGTCAAACTATCTGCTCACAATCCTATAATATGTCCTTGCGGTAATCTTATATACAAGTGCATACATAATCGAAAATATTATAATAGTAACGACTGTGCAAACTGCAAATAATGGTACATTTGTAAGATTAAATATTGCCAGCAGTCTTGTTATAACTTTAAAAGAAAACGCAATATGAACCGCTGTCATTAAGAGAGGAAGGAAGAATACCGACAAAACCTGATTTTTTATTGTATCTCTTACTTCTTTACTGCTCATTCCTACTTTCTGCATTATTTCAAATCTTTCTCTGTCATCATACCCTTCTGCAAGCTGTTTATAATAAATAATGAGCACCGTTGCCATGATGAAAAGCAATCCCAAAAATATTCCCAGAAAAAACAATCCACCATAGAGACTGTAAAATGAATTTCTATATTCATCAACACTTTGTACATATGTGGGAACATCTATCCCTTCAAATATACTTTTTAGCCCTTTGACTGCTTCTATTCGATAATTTTCATCTGCATCCGTGTCAAATCCGTAAAAATATGACAGTTCTTCCATTTTATTTTCGTCAGTATTAAATAAATTATATATCTTCTCAATGGTGCTCGTGTTATCAACTACCACATAGCTGCTGTATGTCATTGTATCAACCTTTTCAATCACGGAATCAAACGAATTCATATATTCATTTACAGATATTTTATACCCGTTAAAATCCAAGTTGTTTCCCTTAACATCACCATCAGCACTGAATACAAGGGCTTCTCCTTCTTCTAGTGAAACCGACCTAGCTTCAAGTTTGTTGTACTCGTCCTGCGTCATAAAAATAAGGACATAAAAATTATCTGACGCATAAGATTCATTAGTGGCGGGCATAAACACAGCTCCATCTCTCACTGCATATACACTCATGGATCGATATCTGACAATATTCTTTTGCTCCAGCTTGTATTCAGATGAAACCATATTTATATACCAATCCAATTCCTCAGCTTTTTCTTCCGACACATTGTCCGCACTGATCAAAATATTTCGCTGAAATCTACCTCTTAAAGCATCCTCTACCCCCACATACAATGAAATTGTAGATGAAATCATTATAATCACAGCAGTGGATAAAATACATATATTTGCAAGCCCTGCCGCGTTTTGTTTCATTCTGTACATCATTCCCGAAACAGAAATAAAGTGTTTTGAATTATAGTAATATTTTTTGTTGTTTCTAAGCATTTTCAGCACCGCAATACTTCCTGCCGTAAATAAGCAGTATGTCCCAACCATTACAAGTAATACAGCAATAAAAAATAAGTTGAGAGCGGCCAAAGGAGATTCAACGGTAATCGCAATATAATAACCGGCTGCTAGAGTTATGATTCCAATGAGAGCAATTATCCACTTTGTCTTTGGTTCTTTTTCCCCTGTTTTTCCACCTTTCAATAACTCAATCGGATTTGATAAATGAACCTGATGAATATTGTAAGCAAGGTTTATAACAAATATACCGCTGAACAGCAGGACTGTTACCAGCACAGATGTCGCAGGAATTTCAAAACCAAATACAGCTTCAATGGAAATTAATTTAAATAAGAACAATATTATAAGTTTGCTGAGAAGAATCCCCGAAAGTATTCCTGCCAATATTGCAACAGCCGCAGTAATCAATGTTTCATAAAACATTATTTTGGCCACATGTTTTTTTTCCATTCCCAGCACATTAAACAGTCCAAATTCTTTTTTTCGCTGTTTGATTAAAAAGCTATTTGTGTAAAATAAAAATATGGTAGAAAAAATCCCAATTACTATAGCCCCCAAGTACATAATAGCTCTTAGAGACTCACTGTCACTGACAATTCCTATACTGTCAGCAACAGTAAGAAAGCTCATGTTATAAAACATCATAATTGTTCCTATGCATGCAAAGATATAAGGAATATACATCTTTGAGTTTTTTTTAATATTGTTCAAGGCTAACTTCTGATAAAAAAATTTACTCATTTTGCACCCCCCCGGTTGCAATCATAGTCAAAGTATCCGATATTTTTTGATACATGTCCTCATTAGACATATTTGCCCTGTATATTTGATGATATATGCTTCCGTCTTTTATGAACAGCACTCTTTTAGCATGACTTGCAGCCTTCACACTGTGGGAAACCATAAGAATAGTCTGCCCATCTTTGTTCAGTTCACTGAACAGCTTTAAGACCTCGTCGGAAGAGCGTGAATCAAGAGAACCAGTAGGTTCGTCAGCAAGTATTACCTCAGGTTTTGTAATAAGCGCCCTCGCTATGGCAGCTCTCTGCTTTTGTCCTCCTGAGATTTCATAAGGGTATTTATTTAAAATTTCTTCAATACCAAGTCTTTTGGAAATCGGTTTTAATTTATCTCTCATTTCTTCATATTTTTCCCCTGCCAGAACCAACGGAAGAAAAATATTATCACGCACTGAAAATGTGTCTAGCAAATTGAAATCCTGAAAAACAAAACCAAGATTATCTCTCCTAAATGCTGATATTTCCTTTTCGTCGATTGATACTATATTTTTCCCATTTAATAATACTTCTCCGCTTGTCGGCTTATCGAGAGAGGCAAGTATATTCAGCAAAGTTGTTTTACCCGAACCCGATTCACCCATGATCGCTGTATATTCTCCACGTTCAACTGAAAATGATATGTTTGCCAATGCCTGAACAGGATTTCCCGCAAATCTTGTTGAATATATTTTCTTTAAATTATTTACTTCTAATAGTGACATAGCTTCCTCCTTAAATTTACTTCCTGTTCATAATATCAAAAAAGAAAAATGCACTGCCATAACTTCAGCTTACATTTCCCCTATCATCCTTACAGTTTAGTAAGGTTATTCAAATTCAACGTTTTGAGTTTCAAGTTTTACTTTTACTTTTGTTCCCTTTCCTACTTCCGACTCAATTTCAATTGAATGCGACAGCCTGTTCAATATCTGCCTGCACAAATACAATCCAATTCCCGTTGATTTTTTATCTGCTCTGCCGTTGTATCCAGTGTAGCCCTTTTCAAAAACTCTCGGCAAATCTTCCTTTTCAATTCCTATTCCCGTATCTTCAATAACCAGCGTACATGGCCTAGTTTCATCCATGTATATTGAAATTTCGCCGGAGTTGGTGTATTTAAGCGAATTGGAAATTAATTGCTCAATAACGAATACAAGCCACTTTTCATCAGTCAAAACATACATATTTAAATTTTCGTATACTAAATTTATTTTTTTACGAATAAATAATTTGGAATATTTCCTTACAACCTGCTTAACCATATTATCAAGGGAATATTTTTTAAACAATAAATCAGAATTTAAATTTTCGAGCCTGATATACTGAAGTACCATTTCCACATATTGCTCCGTTTTAAAAAGCTGCTCCAAAAGCTCCTCATTTATCTCAGATTTTTCGGATTGTAGTATCAGGCGCATTGCTGAAATCGGAGTTTTTATCTGATGTGCCCATATTGTGTAGTAATCAAGCATATTTGAATAGCTTTTATTTTTTTCATTAATAATATCAACCCTGTGCCTGTCTATTTTTTTAATTAATTCCTGATAGTCTTCTTCAATTATGCTTAATGTATCCGGAAATTTATAATCAGATACACAGATATTGTCCATTATTTCTTTAAGGGCCCTGTGCCGTTTGTAAAATTTAACAAAGCACAGCATATATACTGCCGCAATAAAGGCAACTGTTAATAAAACTGCATAAAGTATAGGTTCTAATGGCAACGAATAAAGAAAAAAAACTGATACAAAGATAATCAGCGATATAACTCCAGATACTGCAAAAAAGATATTTTGCTTTAAATATAATAAGAACATTTTGAATACATCACTCATATTATTCCACCATATATCCCATTCCCTTTTTTGTTTTAATAAAATTTTCAAGACATATTTCAGACAACTTTTTGCGAAGACGTGTCATATTTACCGTAAGAGTATTATCATCAATAAATTGGTCGTTTTCCCAAAGGTGTTGCATAATTTCATCTCTGGAAACCGCAGTTCCCATGTTTTCCATAAGTATCTGCAAAATTTTGTATTCATTTTTTGTCAATTCAATCCTATTCTTTTCGTATGTCAGTGATGCATCGCTCATGTTTAAAATAACACCATTATATTCTATGGTGTTCATCTGTCCGTGCAGAGAATATGACCTTCGCAAAAGAGCTCCCAGCTTTGCCGTAAGAACATTCAAATCAAAAGGCTTTGCAATAAAATCATCTCCGCCCATATTAATTGCCATTACAATATTCATATTATCTGAAGCAGAGGATATAAACATTATTGGAATCTTTGAAATTTTACGAATTTCGCTACACCAGAAAAAGCCGTTATAAAAAGGAAGCATAACATCAAGCAGAACAATATGAGGTTCAAATTTCTTGAAATCTTCAATTATATTTTTAAAATTGTCCACACAAAACACATTATAGTCCCACTTTGAAAGATGAGCCTTCAAGGTTTTTGCAATAGTTAAGTCATCCTCCACAATCATAATTCTATACATAATTCCTCCAAAAAACACATTGTTTATTATGTTAGTATAATTCCATTTCCATTTATTATCAATAAAATTAACGAAAAAATCCGGTTTGCTTAAACCGGATTTTTTTTAACTAGCCTGCAATTGCAAAATAACCTATAACTATTGCTCCCAAAATAATTCTATACCACCCGAATGCTTTAAAATCGTTGTTCTTTATATACTTCATTAAAAATCTGATAGCTGCCAGCGATACAACAAAAGCTACAACCATACCCGTCAATAATACCGCCAGCTCCAGCCCTGTAAAATTCAGTCCAAATTTAAACAGCTTCAGAGCACTGGCTCCGAACATAACAGGAATTGACAGGAAGAAAGAATATTCCGCAGCTATGTATCTTGAGCTCCCCAGTATTATTGCTCCCAAAATGGTAGCACCGGAACGCGATGTGCCCGGAACAAGTGATAATACCTGAAAGACTCCTATACCCAATGCCATCATATAAGACATTTCACTGAAGCTTTTTATCTTGGAGCTTTTTCCTCTATTGCGATTCTCAATCACTATGAAAAGTATACCATATATAATAAGGGTAACTGCCACGGTTTGGAAATTATAAAAATTTTCGTCAAACCAATCATCAAACAGTAATCCAAGAACTGCCGCCGGCAGCACTCCTACAATAACCTTTAACCATAGCAGTATGGTATCTTTTTTCTGCTTTGAAGTCTTTCTCGGCGAAAAAGGATTCAGCCTGTGAAAATATAACAGAACCACTGCCATAATAGCGCCGAGCTGAATAACCACCCTGAACATTTCCATAAATGCTTCAGATGCATTAAATTTAATAAACTCCTCTACAAGTATCATGTGTCCTGTGCTGCTTATAGGAAGCCACTCTGTAATTCCTTCCACTATTCCCAAAAACGCTGCCTTTAATAATTCAATGTACATTTAATTTCCTCCAAATTCTATGCAAGTAAAGCACACGGCATTTCCGTGTTAAATCGGATAAAAATCCGGTACAACCTAAATAATGCACTACCATATTAATATAATACCATTCTATGTATAAAATCAATAGTTAATTCAGACATTTAGAAATAAGGAGTTGATCGTCTTTTTTCTGGTTATTAAAAATTACAAATAAAAAGAGACCTTATATCTCGCAGGTCTCTCTTATAATCAATTAATTAAAACTTTGTTCAGTTCTATCTATTATCTCATCCTGAAGTGCTTTTTCAAGATTGTTAAAGTGGTCTGAATATCCCGCTACCCTAACAATCAGATCCTTGTATTCATCAGGATGCTTCTGTGCATCTAGAAGCGTGCTTCTGTCAACTACATTAAACTGTATGTGATGGCCTTCCATTTCAAAGTACGCTCTTACAAGAGCAGATACATTATCAATTCCTTCCTGTCCAGCTATTGATGAAGGTGTGAATTTCTGGTTAAGCAACGTTCCTCCAGTTGATGTATGATCCATCTTTGCACATGAATTAATTACTGCAGTTGGACCGTTTCTGTCAGCACCTTTTTCAGGAGAAATTCCATCTGTAACAGGTTTTTCGTTAAGCCTTCCGTTTACTGAAGCTGTCATTACAGAACCGAAATAAATATGGCATGTTGTAGGGAGCATATCTATCTGGTAAGTCCCTCCGCACACAGTCTTTCTTCCTCTTATTCTGTCTCTTATATTAGTAAATATATCAAGCATTATATTATCTGCATAATCATCATCATTGCCGTATTTAGGAGTATGGTTCAATACTAAATTATGAAGCATTTCGTATCCTTCAAAATTAGCTTTAGTAGCTGCAACCAGCTCACTCATTGTGAAACGTTTCTGCTCATATACATTGTATTTTACAGATGCAAAACAGTCTGTAATTGTCCCTATACCTACTACCTGTATATATCTAGTGTTGTACTTAGATCCGCCTGCATTATAATCTCTTCCGCTTTCCATACAGCCTGTTGTAAGAACTGACATGAACGGCGAAGGCATGTGCTCAGCAAATATTTTTTCAATTACGTTATTTCCTCTTATTTTAACGTTGATAATATATTCAAGCTGTTTATAAAATGCTTCTCTTAACTCATCGAAAGTTTTAAATTCTTCAGGATTACCAGTTTTTAATCCTATTTGCTTGCCAGTATACTTATCGTATCCGTTATTCATCATAAGTTCAAATACTTTCGGAACATTCAGATACCCTGTGAGAACATATGCTTCTCTTCCGTGGCAACCTGTTTCAACACATCCGCTTGAGCCACCAAATCGTGCATCTTCCAATGTCTTTCCAGCATTCATAAGCTCGCTAATTAATTCTTCAGTATTGTAAAATGCAGGCTGTCCCCAGCCTTTTCTGGATATTTCAACAGCTCTATTCAAGAATTCATCAGGTGTCTTTTCACTTATTTGTACATTGGAACTTGGCTGTAACAATCTCATTTCATCCATTGTATCAAGTATGATATAAGATACGTCATTTACACCGTCTTCACCTGTATATGGATTTATACCACCGGTATTTAAATTTGCAAAATCAGTGTATGTTCCGCTTTCTTTTAAAGTTATTCCAACTTTTGGAGGTGCAGGTTGGTTGTTGAATTTAATCCAAATGCATTCCATCAGTTCTCTGGCCTTATCATAATCGATTATGCCGGCTTCTGAATCATTTTTGTAAAACGGATATAAATATTGATCAAGCCTTCCAGGTGAAAATGCATCCCATGTATTCGTTTCTGTTGTAACCCCTATATGAACAAACCAGTACATCTGCAATGCCTGAGCATATGTTTCAGGCTTGTGTGCCGGTACTACATCACAATTGCCAGCAATCCACAGAAGTTCTTTTTTCCTGTTAGCATCTGTTTCTTTTTCAGCTAACTCTCTGGCATATGCTGCATATCTCTGTCCGTAAATTATTATTGCATCACAAGAAATAGCCATTGCTTCAAGCTGTGCTTTTTTGTCATATGCATTAGCATCATTTAAAAAATCTAATTGTTCTATAGTTTCTTCTATTTCTTTTTTAAACTCCAAAAATCCCTTTTTATAAAATTTATCGTCTGCAACAGTATGCCCTGGCGCTCTTTGTTCCATAAACTCCGTAAACATTCCAGCTGCGTAGCAATCTTTCCACTCCTGAGTCATAGAAGCTAAAATTTTATCTCTAGTAGATTTGTTCTGCCAATATGGAAGAATTTTTTCTGCCTGAACCCCCTTGTCTTCTTCGTTAACCTTAAAATTAATATATTTTCGGTCGTTCATTACCGTCATATCTTCTACAGTGTGTGCGCAAAGCTCCGGAAATGTAGGAACAACCTGTGGCCCTTCACTTTTTTCTCCAACTATCAGTTCCCCTTCGCCAATGTAAA
Organism: Sedimentibacter sp. LTW-03; assembly: GCF_052059825.1. Lineage (GTDB taxonomy): Bacteria > Bacillota > Clostridia > Tissierellales > Sedimentibacteraceae > Sedimentibacter. The sequence continues at coordinate 3,393,169 of NZ_CP197180.1, read as the reverse complement.
GCTTTCTTTTTTCCATATAATTTTTAAAATTCATCGCACGAAGTACCGGCGTTTCAACTGCACCAAAATATTTTTGATAAAATTCAGTTTCCAGCAATGCTCTTTCAAGGCTAACCCTTGGCTGTGTCGTTACGCTTTCCTGTCTTAATTTTTTAGTCCTTTCAGTGTATCCTCTCATACTAACCTCCTATTTTTACTTCATATCCTTCATCTATAAACATGTTTTTAAATTGCTGAAGTTTTTCGTCAGATGGCTTAGACATTATCTCTTCTTCATAAGAAATGCCAAGCTTTTTATATTTGTGCATCGCTATATCATGATACGGCAATAAGTTGACTTTTTTTATATTAAGCTTTTTAATAAACTCTATTGTTTTCTTAATATGATTTTCATTGGCATTTATTCCTTCAATTATGGGCATCCTTATATTTATGCCGTCATGAAGCTCTGACAACTTTTCCAGATTGCTTAAAATTAATTTGTTTGACGTTCCGATATAGCGCTTATGCTTTTCATCATCCATAAGCTTAATATCATACAAGAACAAATCTGTATATTCTGATATTCGCTGCAAACTGTCATAGTTTACTGCACCGCTGGTATCAACTGCAGTATGAATATTCTCGGCTTTTAATCTCTTCAGGAATTCCTCTACAAAATCTATCTGCGCCAAAGGCTCTCCGCCGGAAACGGTTACCCCTCCTCCAGACTTGTTATAAAACACTCTATCCTTCAAAGCCTCTTTCATTATTTCTTCGATTGTATACTCTTTGCCCACAACCTGTCTTGCACCTGGTATGCAGTAAATTTCACATAAACCACAGTGCTTACACAACTTTTCATCAGTTGTAACAACGTTATTTTTTACGCTTATTGCATTTTCCGGACATGCTTCTTGACAATTCAAACATGAAACACATTTGTCCTTATCAAAAAGCACTTGTTTATTATATTTTTGGCTTTCTGGATTGTGACACCACAGGCAGCTTAGGGGACATCCCTTAAAAAAAAATGTTGTCCTTATGCCCGGGCCGTCATGAACAGAAAATTTTTGAATGTTAAAAATATTAGCTTTAGTCATACACACTCCAATTTATATATTCATATATATGCTTGCAATTTTCTTGCCAAGAAAATACATGTTAAAATTTCAATATATGTATTATATATCGTATTTTTTGTACAAATATTTCACATAACATGTGACGGTTTTTTTGACATGTGTATCAATATATTTATTTGCATTTTACGACTCTCATTGCTCAAGAATTATAGCAGTTCAGAAACTTCACCCTCCTTAACATAAATTTTGCAGTTTCTAATAAGGTAGCAAATATTATGCCAATATTAGCAAAATATTACGCATCAGGAAAACACTTACTTTTAGAGTATAGGTAGAATAGCTCTATTTTTAACATGCATAAATTCCAGACAAAAAATGTAAGCTTTTTATTACACATGTATAGAAGGCCATAATAAGATTTAACTATTTACTTAAATTATATTTGTGTTATAATAGCCATAATAAAAAAACTTCAGGTGATTTTATGGATTATAAAAATATATTAAAACTGGTTTCCGAAAATCTGTATTGCGGTATATTTATAGTAGATAAGAACGGGAAAGTCATTTTCTACAACCAATCAATACATGACTTGGCTGGGCTTAAAGTGGAAAACGCTATCGGAAAACATCTTCTGGAAATATTTCCTCGACTGACCGAAGAAACCAGTACAATAATGAGAACGCTGAAAACCGGCGAGAGTTTAAAAAACTATGTTCAAAATTATTATAACTATCAGGATCGAAAGGTTACTATTTTTTCAAGCACTATACCCTTACATGAAAATGGTCAGCTAGAAGGTGTTATTGAAATTTTTTCTGATGTTGAAAAATATAATAATTTGAATAAAAGCAAAAAACGAAATAAAGTTAACGGAAAAGCCGTATACACTTTAGACAATATTATCGGAAGCAGTAGTTTAAAGGTCGATTTAAAAAATAAAATCAAGAAAACTGCCAACAGCAATTCGCCTGTTCTTGTTTACGGAGAAACCGGAACCGGAAAGGAACTTGTTGTTCAATCCCTTCACAATGAAAGCAACAGGCGTGGAAAACCTTTTATCGCGCAAAACTGTGCCGCGATTCCAAGTACATTGTTTGAAAGTATACTATTCGGGACAAAGCTGGGAAGCTTTACAGGCGCACAAAATTCTATGGGACTTATTGAAGCGGCAGATGGCGGAACGCTGTTCCTTGATGAAATAAATTCAATGGATATAACATTACAGGCTAAACTGCTGAGGTTCCTTCAGGAAAATCAAATCAGAAGAATAGGTGATAACACGGCACATGATGTAGACGTAAGAATAATCACCGCATTAAACGAAAATCCCTATGAGGCAATTAAATCAGGAAAATTAAGAAGCGACCTGTTTTACAGATTGAACGCCATTAACTTCTACGTAGCTCCTTTGAGAGAATGCAAAAGCGATATTGTTGAACTAAGCAACTACTTTTTACACCATTTCAGCCAAAAATTAAATAAGAATATAGCAGGGTTTTCTGACGAAGTACTGCTTTTTTTCCAAAACTATTCATGGCCCGGAAACGTAAGAGAACTCAGGCATTCAATTGAGCATGCAATTAACATTACAGAAGGCAACATAATAACCATGAACGACATGCCGGATTACGTTATTATCAATCAGCAAAAGGACATTATAAAATGTTGCAATTCTGATATCCCTTTAGCAAGCCCTGCCTACACAGGGCCACTGTACGAGCAAGTAGAAAAATTTGAAAGAAATGTAATAGTTAACGCGCTAAAGCAATATGGCTGCAATATATCAAAAACTTCTAAGAAATTAGGTGTGCCCAGACAGACCTTATATTATAAAATGGACAAATTAAAAATCCGGATGGATAAGACTCCAGAATAAATAACAGCATAAAAAAAATATGACACAACTACACTTCTGCATTTGAAAGCATATAACAAGTCCTGTGCGAAAAATCGCACAGGGCTTGTTCGTATAATTAGTTTACAAACACCTTACTTATCAATTATTGCTCCGGGCTTAATAATAGATGCACCATACTTTTTACGTATATCGTAAATAGTTTTTTCTATCATATCTGTTTTGTTTGAATTCATGTCTCTGCTGTCTTCACACACATCAAACAACGATATTTGTTCTGATTCATAATTTTCAAATCCGCTGAGACTTATTCCTATAAGCCGTATGGGTTCGCGATTCCAGTTTTTTTCAAAAAGCTTTACCCCGGCAGAATATATATCTCTTACCAGACATGTAGCCAGAACCGTCATCTGCCTTGTAATACTTTTAAAATCAGAATACTTTATGCTTATTTGTACGGTACGTCCTTTTTTTGCATGACTGCGTGCCGTCATACCCACACTGTCCGAAAGCTCAAATAATACAGCCTTTATATATTCCATATCAGTTGTATCATGAGGAAGAGTAGTGGATCTTCCAATTGATTTCATGTCTCCGTCCGAGTTGCATTTGACTGGTGATAGGTCTATTCCGTTAGCCAAAAGTGAAATCTCTAAACCCATTTTACCAAGTTTTTTTACAAGGTATTCTCTGTCAAACACAGCTAGATTCATAATTGTGTATATTCCCATACCCTGAAGTTTAAAGGCTGTCTTCTTACCGACACCATACATACTTCCTACAGGTAAAGGCCACATTTTTTCCTTTATGTCCTTTATCCAAAGTTCGGTAATGCCATGAGGTTTCTTCATTTCCGATGCCATTTTTGCTAAAAATTTATTTTCAGAAATTCCGATAGAGCACCATAGATTTAATTCGTTATTAATTCTGCGCATAATTTTTTCAGCCGCCTCACGTGGCTCGCCAAAAATCCCTCCGCATCCAGTCATATCAAGCCAGGCCTCATCGATACTGTTTTGTTCTATGACAGGCGTAAATGATGACAAAATCTCCATTACTTCTCTTGATTTCTGGTGGTAGAAACCATGATCCGGAGGAATTACAACTAATTCAGGGCAAAGTTTGTAAGCATCCTTGAGAATCATAGTTGTTTTGATTCCGCGTTTTCTTGCCTCATAATTTGCTGTTAGAATTATTCCCGATCTGTTTTCGGGATCACCTGCCACAGCTGCAGGTTTTCCTGTGATTTCAGGATGTCTGGTTTGTTCGCAGCTTATAAAAAAAGCATTCATATCAACTAAAAAAACTACTCTATCCAAATTATCACCTACTGTGAATCTGTTCCGAATCCTGACATTGTAAGGAAACCAATCTTAAAAAATGATTCAACATCAATTACAACATCATTATCTTCAGGCATGTATACGGTTTTTGAAACATAGACATCTATTCCATCAATATTCACCTTATTGTACTCTTCTGCAGATTTTGGCTTTTTTGCAAACACCTCTGGAACGGGAACAACTGCAAAGTCTCCGTTAGTTCTGTATCCCGGAAACTCGATTACAATGGATGCTTTTCCTTTTTTCTCGAGATACTTCAAAGCTTTCTCAGTTATCTTGATTTTATCGTATTTTGTTTCCATACATACATCCTTTTTTTAATATTTTATCTATTATATCATAAATTTTAGATATGCAAATTAAAATCCAAAATTTATCAGCTTGTACAAAGATTACTTTTAAGTTAAACTAAGAATATATTCAATTGAGAAAGGATTTTTATGAGCAGCAGAATAAATTTAACAGAAGGAAGCATAAGGTACACATTAGTTAAGCTTGCTCTTCCTATAATGGGAACAGGCTTTATTCAAATGGCATATAATCTTACTGATATAATATGGCTGGGCAGAGTTAGCACCGGTGCAGTTGCAGCCGCTGGAACGGCAGGTTTTTTCATGTGGTTTGGAGCTGCATTAATTTTAATTTCTCAGGTAGGTGTAGGAGTAAATGTAGCACAGTGTCTCGGAAGAAATGACGTGGAAAATGCCAAGAAATTTATAACAAACGGATTTCAGCTTGATTTCTTTATAGCAGTACTATACTCCTTGATTTTGTTTAGTTTCAGACATCAGCTTATAGCGTTTTTTAATCTGGATGACAAAGATGTAATTGAAATGGCAGTAAACTATCTGGCAATCATAGGCACAGGAATCACTTTCCACTTTTTAAATCCTATTTTCTCGGCAATTTTAAATAGCTCCGGAAACAGTCTCACTCCTTTTAAAATAAACACCATAGGTTTGATTGCAAATATAATAATTGATCCCATCCTTATATTCGGACTGGGCCCCCTTCCAAAACTGGGGATAAACGGAGCGGCACTTGCAACCATAATGTCACAGATTTTTGTAACAATCATCTTCCTCATAACAGGAAAACTCAACAACAATCTGTATTCACATGTAAAACTTTTTGAGAAGCCTGATATTAATTTTATATGCAAAATAGTAAACATTGGAATTCCGCCTTTTCTTCAAACAGGCATTCATGCATTCATAAATATGTTTATAACAAAAATTGTTGCCGGGTTTGGCCCGGTTGCCGTAGCAGTTCAAAGCATAGGGTCAAATATAGAATCCATAACATGGATGACAGCTGACGGATTTTCAGCTGCAATTTCGGCATTTACCGGACAAAACTACGGAGCCGGAAAAATAGAGCGCATTAAGGAAGGATACAAACAAGGAATACAAATACTTGGAGGAATCGGAATACTTTCAACCTTGCTTCTAATTTTTGCAGCAGAGTTACTGTTCACCATATTTGTTCCCGATGATCCACAGGCAATAAGAGAAGGCATAACCTATTTAAGAATACTCGGAGCATCTCAATTTTTCATGAGCATTGAAATAGGAACAACAGGCGCATTTAACGGCCTTGGAAAAACACTGCCTCCAACAATTAACGGGGTTATTTTAAATGCACTTAGAATACCTGCCGCAATAATTTTAAGCTCTACTGCAATGGGCTTATCCGGCGTATGGTTCAGTGTCAGCATGTCTTCCATAATAAAAGGGATAACTCTATTCGTGTGGTTCAAGTTTGCATCAAGAAATTTATCAGCGAAAAAAATTGATTAAAGCAATAAATAGTATAGTTATAATAAATCTACATATTCTTATTATATGGTGTCAAAGCATAATTTAAGAGGAATTTTTCATAATTGAAAGGAGAACACTATGACTATACATCCAGATAATGAAGTAGATTTACTACTGCAAACTGAAGCCAAACAGTTTATAGATCAAATGAAAGCAGAACCAACCTCGAACAGAGAGGTAAAAAAATTTATAGAACTCGAAAAGAAAAAATATAAAAAACCTGATAAATTTAAGGATATGATTAACAAATATTAGCAAATGATGTTTATGTGCATAAGATATTGTTATAAGATAGGAAAGGAAGGAAAAATAATGTACAACACTTATAATAAATATCCCCGTGCAAATTACTTGAATAGACCCTGCTATGGCTCAAACCCTATGTATGATTTAAGAAGGATGAATCATTACCAATATTTTTATCCAATGTACACCGAATACTATATGAAAAGATATCCAAATAATTTATATCCTTCTGAAAAATATGTCTCAGGCACTGATTACAGACTGCAAGAAGCCAACCATTATACCATCGGTCTCATAGACTATGGACCCGAACCATTTGCTGTCAATATAAGAGACGCTGTTTTACAAAATAATGACTACCGCACTTCCCTTTGGACAGGAGATCATCTCCAAATTACTTTAATGAGCATTGAACCCGGAGAAGATATAGGCTTGGAAATGCATCCGGACGTGGATCAGTTCATAAGAGTTGAACAAGGTGAGGGAATTATTAGAATGGGAAGCACCGGAGAACTTGATGAATTTATAGAGGAAGTGTATGATGATTACATCTTCGTAGTACCTGCAGGAAAATGGCACAATCTTATTAATACAGGAGCTGAGCCTTTAAAAATTTACTCCATATATGCCCCGCCGAACCATCCGCACGGAACCGTGCAAAGAACTAAAGCCGAAGCTGAAGAAGCCGAAGAATATAATCATTAGCAAGAAATTGGGTCAATTAATTATTGACAAATGATAAATACAGTATTAATATTAATTGTTAACATATGTCAAAAATTATATTAATATTATTAAAATGGAGGTTATTATGAAAATCGCATTACCATCTAGACAAAATAAAATTGATTCTCATTTTGGACATTGTGAGTATTACACAGTTTATACTGTTGATAAAGATAAAAAACAAATATTATCCGAAGAAATTATAAACTCGCCTGCAGGATGCGGATGCAAATCAAATATTGCGCAAGTTCTATCCGAAGCAGGCGTAAAAGTAATGCTTGCCGGAAATATGGGAGACGGTGCTGTAAATGTTTTACACAGTGCAGGTATTGAAGTCTTAAGAGGATGCTCCGGAGATGTTAAGAGCGTAGCTATGAGTTGGCTTGAAGGAAAGCTTAACGACTCAGGAGAATCATGTCACGAACACGGGCATGATTGCAGCCATTAATATTATCGGATATAAAATTTTATTCAAACAAAAACAGACAGCATAAGATTTTTTATGCTGTCTGTTTATTATGTTTAAAGTATACGAACGATTCAATACGATCATTCCTTTGCATTAATATTGATAAATCTGCTCCCTCTCCCCCATACAGAAATCATAGGAAGAACTTTTACAAAGGCTTCCGGATCTGTTTCTTTTATAAATTTCTGTATTTTTACGGACTGGCTTGGTGAGCACACCGATTCTATCTGAATTTTTTCCTTTTTGGTGTAGCCGCCCTTTGTATTATATATTGTAATTCCCCTGCCAATTTTAAACATGATGTAATCTCCTATTTCTTCATGCTTGCAGCTTATTATTTCCAGTTTGTAAAGTTTTGTTCCTAATCCTACTATTACATAATCGCATATTTTAGTAACAATAATTTGGCTTATAACAGAATATAATGCAATATTTCTTCCGAATACAAATCCAGATATAATAATTATCACTCCATCAAGAGCAAGCATAATATAGCTGACACTGATAGAAGGAAATATTTTTCTATTCAAAATTCTAGAAATTGTATCGGTTCCCCCAAAGGAAAATCCTCGCCTTAATATCATCCCAACTCCTATTCCGTAAAAAATCGAAAAATATATTGTTGCAAGAAGCAGGTCATTTTCCACAAATTTGAATTCAATAGATTGCATCCCTAATAATATAGTGGGATATAGAATTGATACAGATGCTATTTTCATAACCTCTTTTTTGCCCATGAGCAAAAATGCCACAATAAGTATAAAAAATGTTATAAAATAATAAATATAGGAGTAGTTTATATTAATATATTTTTCCATAATTATTGACAGGCCTGTTATTCCGCTGGTAATAAGCCCGTTCGGTTTAAGTATATAATTAACGGAAAATGCTGTGACAAAACACCCTGCAATTAAATAAATAATATTACCAAGCAGGTTCATAATAACATTTCTTTTCATACATCCCCCAAGCCATATTTTGATAGCGATTACAATCGCAAGTAATTATACATCATTATCCTCTGTTCAACAACAGTAATATACTGCATAAGTTAAAAAACTTTTAGCACTTGCAATACCCAATTGTATTAACAAGAAACATTGTGCAGATAAAACATATTATATAGCAGGAGGGATGTAAATGAAAAATAACTGCTTTATGGCAGACATCAGCATGAAAAAATATGAACGCACATTCAGATATAACGATGTTGAAGTTCTGAAACTTACCATCAAGTACCCGGTTGTAAATATGATGTACAATCCTCACTCTGAGATAGTTATCAATAATCAAATATCAACGGACGTCAGAGAATATATGCGTTATGCCGGATATCTGTATAAGCAGGCCGTCAATTTTTATCATGATTCTAAAAAAAATGATTTTCCGTTTCATACTTATGAAGCCTATATGGAATACACAGTTACGTATAATGAGAACTGCTTTCTAAGCATGTATTATGACAAGTACGAATTTACGGGAGGCGCTCACGGAAACACTGTAAGAAGCTCGCATACCTGGGAACTATGCAGCAGTATGTTAATTGAGCTATGCAACTTATTCAGACCCGGCACAGATTACAAATATTTTCTTACTGACAAAATTATAGCACAGGCCGGACAAAATTTAAGACAAAACCCCGGCATTTACTTTGGCGAATACGAAAGCCTAATAGTCAAAAATTTCAATGAAAACAGTTTTTATCTGACACCAGAAGGACTGACATTATATTATCAACAATATGACATAGCTCCATATTCAACGGGAATTGTCCAATTTACAATTCCATATTCAGAAATTCAATGGTATCCGAGATGTTCATTTTAAAGTTTAGCTTAAAAAAACGGAGTCATGCTCCGTTTTTTATATCGTCTATAGACACTTCATTATACAAATTAGAGGAAAAAATGTTTGACGTGCTAGTCGGCAATTATTCTGAGAGGCATTTAATAAAAGTCTTATTTCTGCCGGCTTCTTTTGCTCTGTACAGCTGCTTGTCAGATTCTTCAAGCAGTTTTTCAAAAGAATTAATGTCTGAGGCTCTTCCCAGCACTCCGCCAACACTTATAGTCGTTATTTTTATTTCATCGTCAAAGATATAGTGCATCCCAAGTTTTTCAACTTCTTCTCTAATTAAATTTCCTAATTCTAAGGCTTGCTCACAATTTAAGCCTTTTGCAAAATAAACAAATTCTTCTCCGCCGTATCTTCCAAATATCTCTTTTTTAGCTTCCTTTATTTCATTAATGCACACGGCCACTTTCTTCAGGCATTCATCGCCCTTCGAATGCCCCCAGAAATCGTTATATCTCTTAAAATTATCTATATCAATCATTAACAATATCACTTCTTCGCTATTTTTCTTGCAGCTCTGCCACATGCTGCTGATATGTCTGCTTATCGCCCTTCTGTTCGGTATTCCCGAAAGCTCATCTTCATAAGCTTTTTTTTCTAATATTTCATTAGATTCTTTTGTTTTTTCTAGTTCAGCCCTTTGTTTTAATATTTCATTTTCAAGTCTTTTCTTTACATTCTCAAATTTGTCGTTATCCTTATAATGCCCAAGCTCTATTCTTAATATTTCGAGTTTATTGCCTAAATTAAGAGCACTGATTTCTTTTCCTATCCGATCATATTTTTTATAATATAAAAGAGCGGTCTTATAATTATTCTTCTTTTCATAAAGTTGAGAAATTAATTTATACACATCACACAACTTTTTCTTTGCCCCAAGACTTTCTGCATAATTCAACGCTTTATCGTAGTAATACAAAGATTTATCTATATCCCTTTCCAGATTTAGTCCTGCAATACTTACCAGTACATCTATTGCGTAGTATTTATTGTCTAAATTATCTAATCTGCTCAAAGAGTATATAAAATACTCCTCAGCCATAATGTGATTTCCAATATTAAAATAAACCTTACCCAGTTTATTTTCGACTTCTCCCAAGGTAACCATATCATTTTTATTTATAAGTATATCGTAACTTTTAGTAAAATACTTCAACGCATAATAATACTTTTCCTCTGCATAATATATCTCTCCTATGTTGCTGTAAATCGAAGCGGTGTTTAAAATATATTCTTTTTCAGAAGTAACCTCCAAAGCTTCAAAGTAATATTCCAGCGCTTTATTATATATTCCTGATTCCCGGTATACTTCACCAATATTATTTAAAACACAGCTGAATAAAAAATCATCCTTAATATTTGAGTAAAGTTCCTTTGTTCGTAAAAAATATTTTAAAGCATCCTCATACATTGAACTGTAAAAATAAGCAATACCAATTATATTCGATGCTTTTGCCTGACCTGAAATATCTTCTTCCTCTTCAAATATTTCCAATGCCTTCAGTGAACATTCAAGCATGTTATTTATTTTAGACTTTGCTCTGTATGCAAAAGCCATACTTGTTAAAGCATATCCTTCTTCAATTTTAAGGTTATGTTTTCTGGACATAGTATAAGCTTCAAAGCTTATTTCATATGATTTATCAGGATTAACTGCAGATAAGTGCTTTGCTTCTTTTAATTTTTTATAAATTTCATCTGTTATTGTTTTCTTCATTTAAGTCCCCTAATGTTAAAAGTACTCTAAATATTATACTGTAAATCGTTCATATTTTCCATAAATTAATATAAACTACCATTTACCTTTTTTCTCATGTGGCACAGTCATATTAATATTTCTACGCCGGTTTCATGTCATTTAAATAAAAAAGAAATGCACCATAAAACAATCATTGCACACTCCTTTTTTATCTTATTTTTTTGGTTTTACCCTGATTTTTATAAGTGTCTCAATATCACTTAACTGCTCAGCGCCCCTCACCTCTATCATAAGCCATCGGCCGCCGGCAGAAAATGCAGCTTTATTATATAAATTAGCAACATAATCTGTAATCATTCCTGCCTCTATAGCTGCTTTCGCCTCATCATCTTCTTTTACTCCTACTACAACCAGAGCAATAAAATAATCTTTCATAGGATAAAGCGTACATAGAGATTTTCCGCTCTTTTTATATTTTACATTCCATCCCGGTTGTAATGAGCATTTGCTGTATGACATTTGGCAGCTTACCTTATATGTATCTTCAATAAATGAAATGAGTTCATTCCATATAGGTTTCGATTTACCTATATAGCATTTTATATCTTCCATAGAAGGCATACTGCTTATATCGAATAATTTACTCCATTCCATAACAATTCCTTCCATTCTAAATTTCTAATTCTTTGTTCGATATATCCATGTATGTAATCTGGGCAGTTCCGCCCAAATACCTTGTCGTAAGCTCTGCAAGCGCCTCTGCCGCATTTCTCAAATCATCTTTTCTATCCGCATCAACCGATTCGATAATAAGAAACGCATTGCGTGTATCTTCAGTGAGCATTGTACGTTGCCCGTCGCGCCAGTTCCAGCACCTGCAAACAACTCCTTCATCATCTTTATAAACAATTTCTCCGGGCAGGGCATTGCTGTATTCTTCATCTCCGAGAGCCAAAAAAAGCTCTTCTCCGGTCGCCTTTGTCAAAAGCAAATCTCCCTTGAAAGTGTCAATGTCTTCTCCACCGCAGGGCAGTCCGTACTTCAGCGAAACAGAATTGTATATGTCTACAAGAGGATTAAGCGTACCCACTTCCGTTCCTTTATCAACCCGCTTAAGCAATGCTTCGATAGAGCAGCGCACTCCTTTTTTGGTTTTAAATTTTTGATATGCTTTCCTCCAAACAGAAATGGCTTTGTTTTCACTGAAGACCCCTTCTGTCAGATATTTTTTTGCCTCTTTATTGCTATTTTCCAGCATTTCTATAATATCAGGCCTGACATCTTCGGCAGCTTCTTCGCTGTTGTTAATTCCCTTAGCCAAAACCACAGCAATTTCTACATCAGGAAATACTTCCCAAAATTCTTCTGCTATTATAAATTTACTCATTTGTGTTTCTCCTTTCACATAATTAACAATCTGTTATTACGTACTTCTTTATTAACATCTACTTATTAATATACACTTATTACGTTAATATGGCAACGATTTTATCTATCATATATATACAATAATTACAAAATATATATTTATTGGGATAAAAATATATTTTTAATATTTTTAAAATTATTATTGACAAATGTACATCATCTGATTATTATAAGTAATAATTAAATAATCGGCTATGAAAAAGAGAGTAGGTATATAAAGCTTTTTAGAGAGCAGAACCCCGTGCTGCAAGTTCTGCAAGCAATGTATATCGAAGGTAGCTTTTGAGCTTTTAACTTGAAATAGCAGTAGAGTTAAACGGATTCACCGTTACAGTATCAAGTGCCTATATGGAATTAAGGTGGTATCGCGGGTTTTTTCGTCCTTTGTTATGAAAACGCCTGCTTTTTTTATACCTATATTTTTTATACCGAATTTATGACGAAAGGAAGTGTTTGCATGAAAATTAAAGCAGCAGAAGCAATTGTAAAATGTTTTGAAATAGAAAACACAGATGTTATTTTTGGATATCCGGGTGGCGCAGTCCTTCCGCTTTATGAAGCCCTGAGAAATTCAAATATAAAACATGTGCTAGTACGCCAGGAGCAGTCTGCGGCTCACATGGCAAGCGGATATGGACGAGCTTTGAACAAAACCGGCGTATGTATTGCAACATCAGGCCCCGGAGCAACTAATTTAATAACCGGCATAGCAACAGCGTACATGGATTCTATACCTCTTGTAGTTATTACAGGGCAGGTCAGTTCAAACAGCATAGGCAGAGACATGTTTCAGGAAGCTGATATAATAGGGGCAACTGAATCTTTTACAAAAAACAGCTACCTGGTGAAAGATGCAAATGAGCTCCCCAGAGTTATAAAAGAAGCCTTTTATATAGCATCTACAGGAAGGAAAGGTCCGGTACTCATTGATATTCCAAGGGATGTTCAGGAAAAAACAATAGATTTCATATATCCTCAAGAGATAAATATACGTGGATATAAACCTACATTTATCGGTAATCCTAGGCAGGTCAAAAGAGCTGCGGATATGATAAATAAATCTCATAAACCTGTAATATGCATAGGTGGAGGCGTAAGGTCAGGAAACGCTATGGAGGAACTGGAATTATTCGTTGAAAAATGCAAAATACCTGTTGTTTGCTCCCTCATGGGAATCGATTCTTTTGATAATGACAGTCCGTATTTTGCCGGGCTCATAGGCTCACACGGATACCCTTTTGCAAACAAAATGATAAATGAATCTGATCTGCTTATTGTTATCGGAGCGCGTTTTGCTGACCGCACTACTTTTATGATGGAAAAAAGCAACCACAGGCAAAATATAATACATATTGATATTGACCCTGCGGAAATAGGCAAAAATTTTGAAACACGAATTCCTGTAGTTGGAGACGCAAAAGAAACTCTCAACAGCCTCCTGGAATACAGCTACAAATTAGATACCGCAGACTGGCTGAAGGATGTACAGACAAGGCGTAAAAATTATCTTAAAAAACTTTTTGCTAAAAAAGCATCTCTGAACCCAAAACTTCTTATAAACAAAATATCAAGTTTCATGGAAAATGGAAGCATATGGGTTGCAGATGTAGGGGTTAACCAAATATGGGCCGCGCACAGCTTTATAGCAGGCAAAAACAAAAAATTCCTAACTTCCGGAGGTTTGGGAACAATGGGATACAGTCTTCCCTCTTCAATAGGTGCAAAGCTGGCAGCTCCCAGGAAAAAAGTTGTAGCTTCAATGGGAGACGGCGGATTTCAAATGCTTATGAGCGATCTTGCAACTGCAAAAGAATATAGTGCGGGCGTAAAATTTATTATATTTAACAACAAGAAGCTGGGGATGGTAAGAGAGCTGCAAAAAAACGCATACAACGAGAACTCTTTTTTTGGAATTGACCTTGGCTTTAATCCAAATTTTATGAAACTAGCGGATGCTTATGGAATCAAAGGAATGAAAATAGCAGACGACAGCGAAGCAGATCATGCAATACAGGAAATATTTAAAGATAATGAACCATTTATTTTAGAATGTATAGTTGATCCTGACATACCTTCAGTTCCGCACATGGGAGGCGAAAACTATGAATAATGAAAAAGTTATTTTATCAATCCTCGTAGAAAACTATTCCGGAACTCTCAGTAAAGTAGCAGGTCTTTTCACCAGAAGAGGCTACAATATTGACAGCCTGAACGTAGCTGAAACTCAGGATTCCGGCATTTCAAGAATTACAGTTGCCGTTACCGGTGACAGCTATATTATAGAGCAAATCACAAAGCAGCTTCACAAGCTCATAAATGTAATCAAAATAACCAATTTGTCAAAAGAGGATTCCGTACAAAGGGAACTGATGATGGTAAAAGTTAATTCAGGGACAAAGCGTGGGGAAATCATACAGATTGTTGATATATTCAGAGCCAGCATAATTGATGTGAGCAAAAAAACAATGATTATATCAATATCCGGTGATGAGGAAAAGAACAATGCCTTCTTTGAACTGCTGAAGCCATATGGAATTCTTGAAATGACAAGGACGGGTCCCACAGCTTTAGAAAGAGGATAATTAGAATCCAAGCATTTTCTAACTGGTTAATTTTTTCTGCCTCCTGACATTAAAATATGCTCCTCTTGCAATGTATAGTTTTTGTTATTAAAACCGTCCATTACATGAGGAGCATATCAAAGCTATCTCTTATTTTTAGCTATTTATACAATGCCATGAATCTACGCAGCATTTCTGCCATTTCAGCTCTTGTTGTACCTTCCATCGGAGCAAGAAGCGCGTCCTCTCTTCCTTTTATTATGCCATTACCGACTGCCCATTGTATTGCAGATACAGCATATTCAGAAATTGCACTGCTGTCTGAATATTTAGATAAATCTGCGCTTATTCCTATACTATATTTTTTATACATAGCATATCTGTAAAGCATGGATGCAAACTGCTCACGTGTTATTCCTTCATTCGGGCCGAACCTTATTTCATTTATACCGTTTACAATTTTGCTTTCATGAGCCCACGCCACTGCATCAGTATAATATTCCCCTTTTTCAATATCAATGAAAGAAGAATTGCCGACAGCAGGTTTACCTTCCATCCTGTAAAGTACCGTTGCAAGCATCCCTCTTGAAACTGGCATGCCGGGTCCAAACATGTTAGTCTCCGTACCTATCATCAGACCGTTTTCCACGACAAATTTAATTGCTTCATAATACCAGTCTGTTTCCATTACGTCTTTAAAAGGATTTATATATTCCACAGGATATTCCTGATCTTTATCTTTTGCTTTGTCCTGCGAACCGTTACCGCTGTCTTCACCTTCTCCGGAATTATCATTTGTATATACCGCATCAAAGGAGGCACCTTGTTGGCTAAAATCAAATGACGCTATATATATGCTTTCACCTTCTATGGACAATTCTCCGGCACCTGAATCGTAAAGCTGTTTTGAAGCAATTATCTTTTCGTCCGCATCTTTTAATTTTACAATAATATTTCCTCCTGATATTTTTTTAAAGGAATTATTTAATGCTTCAACATAAATGCGGGTATGGCCGTTCTCTGAGTTCATCATGCTTGTCAGAGAAACTTTTTCCGTATTTTTTTCTATCAGGCTTCTTATTGTAACATAATCATAATTGTTTGTTGCATCTGCATCCTCGATAATTTTTCCGTCTTCCTCCAGTACTGCATCAAAAAATATTCTTACACCTTCATCCGGTATTTCTCCGTCTTTCAATATGCCCATAAGCGAATCTTCATCTAGCATAATATTTTTTTTCAGCAATCCGCCGTTAATTATATCAAAGCTCTCTGAATCGGAGATTGTCAAGGAAGCAATAGGCATACGGCTAAAATCAGGTGTATCATATGCATTAAGCTTTATTACATGTCTTCCCTCGGTCAGCTCAGAAAATGTATCGTTATGCAGAAATACGCTTAATAAACGCTCTCTTTCAAATTCCTTTTCTATATCTATTCCATATATTTCTACATCTGGGACATCCATTTTAATGGTGCCCGATATTATGTCCGAAGTTGACGAGTATTCTGCTTTTATCGTATAGTCCGGATTTTCAATGGTCTCCGGAACTGAATAAATAAAATTGATATCCTTGTATTCGCCTGGCATAATATAATTGTACTCTCTGGATTCGTAAACATCTCCTCCAAGATTTATACTTATGCCTTCCACCGGCTCTATTCCCCTGTTATAGAGCCTGAACATAATAGGCATTTTCGTACCGGGCAGAATCTCTTTATTAGAATAATATATTTCATTAACAGTCAATTTGTTACTATATGCAGCAGATGCATATGCCAGCTTGCTGCTTTCATTTTTAGTACCGTAATCTGTTATTTGAAGTGTGAAGTTTATTTTTCCGCTACTATCTACATATGAATCGAAAAAATCAACTATGTTACTTTTATCAAGCTCCAAAAGTTTAACTTCAGGAGATATTGTTATGCTTCCTTCATCATCCTCAATGAATTTCCTTCCCCACAACGAATAATTATATTCTTCCGAATCAAAGTCAGGCTGCACCCATACAACAGATAAATCCTCTAACCTTTCGGCACCATCAGTAAATTTAAAGCTACTGTAATCTGCAGTATCGGAAGCTTCAATCTCACTTTCAAATTGCACGTATGCTCTTCCTTTTCCGTCAACAGAAGCCATTCTTATAGTACTTCGTTCTTCAGGCTCATCGGCATGTCTTGGATTCCATCCCACAATAAATCGTTCCTTACCATCGGGGAATATTGCGGATGTAATACGAGGACTTTCATCTCTGTGATCATTGTTTGTGATTCTGATATTATTTACAATATTTCCGGTCTCGTCAATTACAGCACAATAAATTTCAGTATTTTCTGTTTCTTTGATTTTAACTTCATATGTAATTGCTGAGATGCCATCGGACAGCATCTTTGCACTAATGCCTACCACATTGTCAACACTTCCGTCAAAAAGACATTTTTCTTCACTCCAATTACTTCCGTCAAATATGCGATACATAATATTATTTCTGCCGTCAAAATCTAGCGGATTGCTAATATCTCCGGCATACAGGCTTCTCCAAGCAACTATTGCGTTAACTCCGTTTGAAGCCACTGCAGGAGACATATCTGGTACAGAATTATTTGTGAGGCGAGTTGTAGTAAAACCAGAGCCGTCATATATTGCACCCATAATTTCAGTTCCTGCCATCATTTCTTGAATATCTGAAGCTGAAGCCTCACTACCTTCACTATACACCTCGTCATTGATAACACGAGTCCATGCAGCTGCCGCTCCGTCCGCTGTCCCGTCAACATCCGCATCCGTATCCGCATAACCGGAACTATCTATCTCATCACCTTCTGGAAACAATCCTCCTGATTTTTTAGAAAAACACACTGACATATCTTTTATATCCTCACTATTCATATCAGATATATATACCATCAGCTCTCCGTCAGACGTAACAACAGGATTTGAATATGGGTAAGCATTAGTCTGCATAGCTGTTATATCCTCTGCAGAAACCCCCCTTGCCATTGTATTTTGTACATTCCACTGTCTGTCATTTTTCAAATATCCTCTTCCTTCAAAAGTAGCACTTTCATCTTGGGATGGTGTTGACGCAAGTGAAGGCACATCACTGCTTCTAAAGAGCTTATTTAATCCTGCAGAAGAGTAGGAGGAATTGTATATCCTGTTTATATTGTTATAATCATTGTATGTCCATGTCTTGTTTACTTCACCTATTTCAAAAGAACCGTCGATAGTAGCAATAATCAGCTTTATTTCATATTCTATTCCAACTTCACCTTTAACGGTTATCCTTTGTCCGTTGCTGTTCTTTTTTTCACTATTCAGCCATAAATACCGCTGATCAAGCTCTGTCTTGCCATAAGGTCCGGCTTTTAGGCTTACAACATCATAATCCCTGCCTATACCGCCGAATCCTCTGATATAAATAGAAGGCTGAAGCTCAGTAATATATATTCTGTCTGATCTGTCTTCACTCAATATTGTCTTTAAACCTACCATGCCCTCTCCTCCGGCTAAAAACTCTGCCGTCACAGGAACTAATCCTATCCAAGTGTTATAAACATGCTTATAATGATATGCTCCGCCTATATGAATGAATGACTTCAATATGACGATTTTCCATTCATGGTCATCAATATCGTAAATTATCTCACAGTCCAGGTATGCGCCGCCGCCGTACATTTTTTTGTTAGAGCCGTAACCTCCTTTGTATATCTCCATAAAAATTTTGCTGTCCCACATATGATTGTTCCAAAAATCGCTGTAAGCAGGCATATAGTTGTACTGAAGTGATGCTCCTTCATCTTTACTGTACACGCCTGACTTAACGTATTTGCTCAGATCTCCTACAGAAATCTTTATGACTCCTCTTAATACAAGAGGATTATCCGTAGGCATGATTTCAAGTCTGGCAGTTTTGGATTCCGTAGAATATTCACTTAAAAAATCCAGGTTTACCCCAATATATGAGCTTTTTCCGCCTGACCCAAGCAATGATGGTCCTTTAGTAGAATTGATAACTTCGCTGCTAATTTCCTTAAGTTCTCCTGCTTCCAGTGTATCCAGCCCGACAATGCCACTGAACTGATTTACCTTGTAGTTTGTGGGAAGGTTTATAATATCCAGCCCGCTTTTACTCTTTACGGTAATTTGCATGCCGAGGATTCCTTCTTCACCCTTTTCCAAATTAGTAGCATACTGCTGCAAATCAAACTCGCTTTTTATTAATACAGTATCAGAAAATTCATGTGACTCAACTTCGGTATTCGTTAAATACTTCTTACCGTTATCCGTTTTATCTTCAAATTTCACCTCATAGCTGCTGTCAAAATCTCCCTTGTACATAATTTCCGTATTTAAGGAGATTTCCTTTAGCTCATCCTCTATTATTACATTATTGGGAACTACCTGTTCATTTCCTTCTATCACAACTCTTTGGCTTAATATATTAAATCCGTTTTCAATTCTTGAATCATAATTGTTTCTTAATAAAACAATGTCACCGAATATAACACCGTTATATTTATAAGAGTATGCTCTTTCGCTGCCTATCTTCATAAATACAGGACTGCAAGAACCTTCGGGAATATTAATTTCGAATACATATTCTATCTTGTCATCTGGAGTAATCGGATCTGTTTCAATTTCGTTAATAAATTCCGACGGATCTAAATTTAATGTACAAATGGAGTCAGGAGCATTTACAAGCTGTTCCTCTCTTCCGTCTTTTCCGTTAATTTTGGCATTGGGACAATATATGCCATTCCTGTATACACCTCCCTTGATTAATATATCTCCGCTGTATCCGTCATCTTTATTATAATTTGAAACATACACATTAAACATAACTACACGCTCAGAACGATTAAACATAATATTGTTCTGTACGTAGAGGCCGTTATAATTTGATTCTTCCTGCTTTGCCTTAAGAACATCACCTCTAAGTATGTATTTGTCGTACAATTCGCTTTGCTCAGGACTAAACTCTACATCACCCTTAATTCCGCTTTCTTCATAAATAGCAATTCTTCCGCTGCTATCGGTATAAGCCGTTTTAAGGTATCCTTCCCCATTTCTGTAGGACACCTGACTTTTTTGCACAGGGTAAACTTGAAATAGGAATAATTTATCCCGAAGCTCATCAACAGTAACATCAACTCTTGATTCCGTTCCAGTAAGAACATGTGTTGCTGTAACATATGATTCTCCTTCTGATATTCCTTCAAGCTGCAGCTTAGTATCAGGAGGCAGCGAAACGCCATAGTCTACACTGTTAATCACACCTCCATTTTTGTATTTCAGCGATATTTTGCTTTCATCACCCACGGACCATACTATTTTATCTAGAATTTTACTCCACTTGCATTGGACATAGTTCAGATTTATATCATAATTTAATAATATATTCCTGTTAAGGTCCAGTATTTCTTCACTTGTCATATTAGAAAACTCTTCCGCACTAATGAAAAAGCTTTCTCTGTTTTTTCCATCAATAGCTATTTTAAAAGCTTCTGAATTATAAACATACAGAATATATGAATCATAGGAGCTGCTTTCGTCGAGCTCATTTCTTGCCTTAAGCGATACGGTATAGGTATCATATAGCCTCGCACTGTCAACAGCTCTTATGCTTATATTTAACTCTTTCCCGGAATCATCAGCATTATCCGTATAAAATACTGGAGTCATTTCATCGTTTCTCGTTACAGAAAGATAAGCTTCTGTTGAAGGGTTTTTATTTTCAATATCAAATTTTATACTTAAATTTTGATCGTCCGTAACATAAAAATTATCCGGCTTGCTTAAAACTGCTCTTGCAGGGAGACTTTTCACGCGAATGTTAGCTGCAGCTGAGAACAATATGCCTGTTTTCAAATCCCTTGCTGATATTTCAAGTATGTAGCTGTACTTATCCCTTGAGGATATTTCTGAAAGATACTGCTTATCCACGGTATAGCAAAAAACAGATTCAGCATCAGTCAAGCTCGAAATATTGTGAAATACATGATTTCCCTTGCTAAGCTCATCTCCGTCATACACTGCCTCGTACAGATCATAAAAATATTCAGTTGCCGTTTCTGTTTCACCAAGTTCATCGTTCCTTGACATTATGTTGGTAGAATAATAAATCCTTACATCATTCCCTTTTATCGCTTCAATATTTTTTGACCATCCACTAATATTTAAAAATGCTGAATTTGTATCAACAACTTCCAAAATATCAGTGTATATAGTAAACTGTTTGCCTGGCAGCCCCGCATTCATGGCAGTCAAGCCGAATTTTACGCTTCCTGCCTTCCCTGTAAGGGAAATTGCTCCGGATGTGGTAATAGAAGCAATTGTATCATCGCTGCTTGACCACTTAAAATCCTCCGGCTTCTGCCATGTAGCATCATTTTTTATATTGCAGCCTAATGAAATTGCATCTTCACTGCCGGAAGATATTTTATTTCCATCAGGCCAGCCAGTGTATATAATCTCAAAATCGGTTTCATCATCAATATAAACAATATGAGGTACAGTGTACTTCTTTGACAGTGAATACAGCATAATAAACTCATTTGCTGCGTTTTCGTCAAAGTATATCTCAGCGACATATTCTATATCAGTACTGGAAATGTTAGCAGGAGCTTCAAATTCACCTCTGAATTCTGACACGAAGGCATCTTCTTTTATGCTATAAAAAGGAACGTCAATTGCATTTCCGTCACTCCCTACAACTCTTGCCTTAATTATATCTATCAGCCCATCCTCCTGCCTGTGTTCATTGAGAAAAAAAACCATTTCTTTATTTTTCTTTACGGATATTTTTATCTCAGCATGTGCATTTATATTGCCTGTCTGATTTATATCTATGGATGTTTCCGAGCAGTATGAAAACAGCTCTCCCAAACTGTATGGCTTAAGAGATACAGTTGTGATTTCATAAATGTTTGATTCACTGTCCTCTTGTTCTTTTCCTGAAACATCAGTGGAGCCGTATATTTCTGCTATAACTATAGTTCCTTCAAAATCATCGCCCATATTATATAAAAAACTTACAGTTTCCGAAACTGTACCGTTATCTTCCTCAGGGTACAATAATACACCATTTGCTTTTATACTAATATTGTCTGTCAAAATAGGTTCGTTATAAGTAACCGTAAGCGGTACCTTCTCTCCCAAGGCAAATTCTCCTTCCGGTGCACCGACACGCACAGGATAAGGTTTTACCTTATCTTCAAAGTTCATTTGATTTTGAAGATAATTATCGTCCTGGTCACAAAAAACGGTATATATATCATCTGTAAGATATGAATAGTCAAAAGCTATGCCAAGTGATCTGATAATGCCGTTTGCTTCAGCTTCCGGTCCAAGCCCTAATTCTAATATAGGAACATTCTCCAATTCAAAATTAATTCTATCTTTTCCGCCAACGAAAATATTTTTTTCCAAGGCAGTCTCTGAACCCCATATATAGTCCCTTTTCATAATAAATTTGACATCTCCGAACGCCTCTTCGTCGTTAAGAAAGTATCCATGCATTAAGTTAAGGTGAGTGAATATTCCTGTATCTATCATAGTTCTTACATCACCAGCTATAGCTGTACCAGTTGTTATGCATATATCATCCCCAGTATTTTTATACTTGCCTGGAATATCTGGAAAAACCAGCGCATTTTGTATTTTAGAAATATCAGCCATGTAGACATTCTTTGCCCTGTTATAGCTTTGTCTAAAATCAAAATTATTTTTTATTTTCACAGGTACTGTCATGCACTCAGAATCTTCTTCGAATAATGCATTTTTTATATTGGAACAGCATATATAAAAAATCCTGTCTCCGCACCAAAATTCTCCTGCGCTTGACTTTAGTGGAATTTCAGATTCAGGGTTATTTACAAGCTTTTCAATATTTATATTTAAGTGTTTTTCAGTTTCTCCGGCCTCAAAAATAACAGAGCCTGTTACAGCACCGTTAAAATGCTCAGACTCCAATGCACTGCCAGGATATACTTCATAATCAAATGAAACAGTTTTATAGCTTGAATTGCTCAGCTTAAATTTTATCACAGCTGTCTTTTCTGTTTCATAATCCGCATATATGGGATTATTTATTTCATATGTAACCCTGGTATCAAAATCTATATCTGATGGAGATATTGAATAACTTTCACTTACATCTGAATAAACTGCTATTCCTCTTGTGTTAATCTGATTAAACAGAGAATTTAATGATGCTTCATACTCAGATTGCGGAACATACGATTGATCGCCTCCACTTTCGTAATCGTTTTCACTGTACGCATATACTGGGAGTGAGCTGATAAAAATACACATGGACAAAATAAAACTTATAATTCGATTAACTTGTTTCATGTTACACCTCATTGATATTTCCCTCCATAAAATAATCCGCATAACATTATCAAAACTTCAGAGCTAAGGCTTCATTTGGTTAAGCACCATATTAACCAGCCTCATACCATATGATGAAAGCTGAAACATTCCTTTTTTCAAGCACCAGTCATATAACACTCCACGTATACATGTTGTTAAAAATGACATAATTTCTTCTGTTTCCAATTCATCGGTAATCTCTTTTTTTATCTTGGCTTCCTCAATCAAGACTCTGAGCTGTTTATAATATTCCCTTTCCGGCGAAATGATAAAACGCTCTGTATTTAGATCCTTAATCTGTGACGAATACATAACTGAAAGAAATTCAAGTCCAACTTCGTTTTCCATAAAATAAAAAACAAAATTAATTAGGGAAAATATTTTTTCCATAGTGTCTTTACATTTTCTATCTGTCTGAGCAAATTTTTCGTAAGCCTCGTCAGCAAATGGAATCATGCCGGAAATCAAACTTTCCTTTGTTTTAAAGTGAGTATAAAACCCACCTTTTGATGAATTTGCTTCCTTGATTATCTCGTCTACTGTTACACTGTTGTACCCTTTTTCGGCAAAAAGTTTTCTTGCACAATCAATAATCCTTTTTTTAGTTTCATTTGCTTGTTTTGTTCTCTTATTCAAATTTTTCCTCCTTTTTATACAGACCAAAGTCACAGACTATAGTCTGTGCAAATATTGTATACTTTGAAGATAGTAATGTCAACTACTTTTGCGTACAGAAACCCCAAAAGATAAACTTAATCAATTAATCATGCAATTATTTATATATCATTTGTACAACTTGACATATGATATTTTAAGCTGTATTCTATTTAGTAAACAAGCTGTTCATAACAAGCACAGCCGTTTTTTATTTATTAAACAAACATTGTTTAACTTTACAAAATAAGGCGGATATAAACTAAATGGATAATTTTTTGAATATTATGAAGGCAATTTCAGATGAAAACCGTTTAAAAATTATAGAACTTCTGATTGAGTATGATTTTTGCGTAGGAGCGCTTGCACGTCAACTTAATATATCGGAAGCTGCTGTTTCTCAGCACCTTAAAGTATTGAGAAATGCAGGTATCGTATCAGGTGAAAAAAGAGGTTACTACACTCATTATGATGTAAATAAAAATTTACTTATAAAAGTCTCTCAGAAAATAACCAAGCTAGTCTCCTGCGATATTGAGCGCAAGGGCTGCCTCCAGCATCTTACGGGTGATCACCAATACTGTGAGAATGAAAAGAATCCATCAAAAAAGTAAAAAATTTTATAATAAAATAAATATTATATTGTGCTATAATATAATAAATTATTAATAATTGGAGGGCGTTTAATGATAATCGATAACAACCCGAAAGAAAAAGAAGCTTTAGAAGCGCACAGAAGAGGAGATCGTTCTCTTTACAAAAAACTTCAAGATGAATTTGTTGCAGAAGTAAAAGAAAGTCTTGGAAAAGAAGATCATTGTAGTTGTAAGGAGCCTTGCAAATATCACGGCAAATGCATTGAATGCGTTGCAATACACAGAGCTCACGGAGATCATCTACCGAACTGCTTCAGAAACATAATTAATGAAAGAATAGAAAATCTTTCAGCATTGACAGAACACAGTTTTAAAACAAGCCTTCCTGAGGATGTGATTGAATAATAACAAAAAAGGTTTAAGGATTTCCCTTAAGCCTTTTAAATATGTTTACATATTTTTATTTTATGTTGACTTCATATCGTTCATTTTTTTCTTCATTAGACGCAATAATACTATAGCTCTCGCAGTCTTCATATATTTCGTAAATAAGGTAGCCTATTTCACTTATACCCGGTGATAATTTTCTTTTTTCAATATGGTTGTTTATATTTCCAATAGTGTTAGGATACGGATAAAATTCACGACCGCTTTTATCTTCCAGTTTCAAATCAGGTATATATTCAAACTCTTTATCTGTTGTATTCTTAAGTTCTAATACAACTAATACAAATTTAAACCCATCTGTCGCATACGCCGTTGAACCGTAATATGAGCTGATTAACTTGTCTTCTTCGGCACCTCTTATTTTTAAATCAAATGTTTCTAGAGCAATTTCATCGCCAATTTGTTTAGTTATGCGAACAGTTTCAACTTCAGATTTTGAAGAATAGGTGCAAGCCGACAGACTTATAATAAGAAATGCAACCAAAATGCAACATATGAAATAGCTAATGTATTTGTAAATCTTCCCAGTAAGCAAAAATTTTGTAACCATGTTCTCTTTCTCCACATATTAGACTATGTATTGCCCGTATAAATTGATGCTGTACTTATAACCATCCATTTAAAGAATGTTCTGGTACTAACATATAGACATCTATAATTGTCAATTCTCAAAGTATTTTTTGAACCCATTCCCATTCCAGGCACCAAAATCCTGCCTGCATATCAGGAAATAGTAAGTCTCCCTGATCCTTGACAAGATTGTCATAGCGAAACAAGTTATTCCAGCTTCTTGTCAGTTCGCCTTTCAGCTGAGGATAAAACGGTGTAAGGAACACATTTCCTTCATAGTCCACTCCATGCTGAACAAGCTTTTGATTATATGAATCTTCTTCTTGTTGGTTTTTTCCTATATATCGTAAATTCAAGCGCTTGTTCCAGTCAATCATTCTAAAAAATACTACCTTTTCCACGGGTACATGAAGCTGCAAAATTTGACACCCGCTATGCTTCTCAATGTATTTCGGATCACCATATCCCCAAACAGCCGACTCTGCTTCAACGGGTCTGGAAACAATTTTCTCAGCATTTGATACATACCATTTGTAAGCATCAACAAATGTCGTGGCAACTTCGCCGTACTTTTCTTTAATGAATTTCATTTTTGCGGTATGGTGTCCATTTTTTTTCAATTGTTCTAAAACGTTTTCGGTTTGTATAGTATAAAGAGTTACTTTTCTATCTTTGTTATCCATTCTTTTTTCAACTCCCATAATGTTCCTACACGAACAGGGCTTAAGGTAATACTTTCATCAAAAATCCTGTCCCAGCTTTTTATAATTTTTTTCTTAATTATCGGAAAAAACGGTGACATATATGCTGAACAATCGTTTGTTCCGTAGCTGCTAAGCATCTTGTCGTGCTCCCTCTGATCAGCCCTGTCTTTTGGTATATAGCCATAATTTACAATTCGTCCCCATTTTTCAATATCTACTGTAATAAGATCTTCTTCATTCACTTCAATTTCCAGCAATACATTTCCTTCACTGTTCGGTATTTTTTCGCTTTCCTTTAAAGATACCCAAATAGGATATTCCGCATCATCAGGCACAGGCGCAATTTCTTCAGCTGCCTTGCGATACCAATTATAAACATCAAAGTATAGCTGTGCGTGGTCCTCCATCTTCTGCTGTATGTATTCCCTTTTCACAATATAGCGTCCATTTTTATCTAAATCACCTAAAATATTAGCATTTTGCTTCGTCCATACCCTTACCTTGCTTCCCATGTATACACTCCTTCCAGCAACATTAATTGATAATATTATAACAAACAATAGAATAGGCGTCAATGATTCAAGGTACAACTATAATATTAAGAAGTCCATAAAATCAATAATTATTTATGCATAAATTTAAAGTGTATTTAATATATTACTACAAAATGAAAGGAGTTATACATATATGAACAAAAAGATTACAACTTTGCTTGTGAGCATTTTAATTCCTCTTACAGTCGGTCAAATTTCTGCAATGCTTACACAAAACGGCTTATCCTCTTTTAGCCAAATCAATATGCCTGCATTAATGCCGCCTTTTTTTATTTTCCCCATCGTTTGGACAATTTTATATATACTGATGGGCATATCATCATACATAGTCTTTACTTCACACAGCCATTACAAAAAATCCGCATTACAGTGGTATTTTGTACAACTGTTTTTAAATTTTATGTGGTCCATAATTTTTTTCAATCTTCAAAATTACTTAATGTCTTTCATTCTGCTTCTAGTCCTTATAGCCTGCATTATTATAATGATTGTACAATTTTATAGAGTAAAGCCAATAGCAGCATATTTGCAAATACCTTATCTTCTATGGTGTATATTTGCAGCGTACTTAAATTTTCAAATTATAATATTGAATTAATTATTCATCACATATTCTGCTAAAATATTAATGCATGGATATGCATATTATAAACAGACAAAAAGACTATGTTTCCACTTTAAAGGGTACTATAGTCTTTTATCAATTAGCAATATCACATATAACTATCAATATCAGGAAACATAGCTATGCTTCGCTCTAATATTCCCTGCATGTATGCAATCAAAATTCCATAGTTTGTAAACGGAACCTTCATGTCCTCTGAGCATTTTTGGCGGTACTTCATCTCCCTATCGTTAATCATACAGCCTCCGCAGTGAACAACCAGCTTAAAGCTGCTCAAATCGTCCGGAAATTCCGTTCCGGAAGTAAATTTAAAATCAATGTTTTTCTTGGTTCGGTTTTTAATCCACCGCGGTAATTTTACTGTACCGATGTCCT
Organism: Sedimentibacter sp. LTW-03; assembly: GCF_052059825.1. Classification (GTDB taxonomy): domain Bacteria; phylum Bacillota; class Clostridia; order Tissierellales; family Sedimentibacteraceae; genus Sedimentibacter. The sequence goes on along the minus strand of NZ_CP197180.1, from coordinate 3,365,199 downwards.
CGCACTGCCTATGGTGTGTACACCCCTCCGAAATCAGAACTATATCGCCGTCTTGCAGCAAATCAACAGCTCTGGCTCCGTTTACAGCTGTTTTCAGCACACCTTTGTATCGGGCCATCAAAATAGAAAAAGATGTTAGATAAATATCCTCCGGAGTTTCGGCGTTCACCCTTTCAAACACCTGGCTGTCTGTAATAACTATTTTCGGCTTTCTACCAAGGTTTTCAAGAGTTTTCTTAAATTCAGATTCTTTTACCACAACAGATACTGCATTAGCTTCCAAAATATCTCTGATTGTTTGCTGCTGAGGAAGTATGAGCCTTCCTTTAGGTGCAGCTTTATCAATGGGCACTACCAAAACAGCAAAGTCTAACGGGTTCAGTATATCTCCGACAATCTTAAGCTTAAAATCATCCGCACGTACCAAACTCCCTATTTTTTCTTTGAGCTCTTCAATATTTTCTCTTGTTTTTGCGCTGACATAAATGCTGTTTTCATTTAAGGATTCTTTTTTTTTGTTCAAATCAGCCTTGTTATATGCAAGAATATACGGGATGTTTTTCTTTTTAAAGAGTAAAATGAGCTTTTCTTCCTCTTCGGACTTTCCTTCAACGGCATCAATTACAAGAACAGCAACATCGGTTTTATTTAATACCTGCTGCGCTTTTTTGATGCGAAGCGCTCCAAGCTCTCCCTCGTCATCAATTCCCGGAGTATCTATCATCACAACAGGACCCAGAGGCAAAAGCTCCATTGATTTATAAACCGGATCTGTTGTAGTTCCTTTTATATCAGATACAACTGCCATATCCTGGTTGGTTACAGCATTCATAACGCTTGATTTACCGGCATTTCTTTTTCCGAAAAAGCTTATGTGAATCCTGTTTGCGGCAGGCGTTTCATTTAGTCCCATACATACCTCCCTAGAATCTGAAATCCCGGCTGCCGCGGCTGATTTTTCCCAGATTTTCAAGAACTATTTTCCTTACCTTCTCTTTAGGAATGTTAGAAATTTCATGCAAAATCAACTTGTCCCCTGCATCCTTTGTTTCAGGAGAAGCATAGTCCTCCAAATATTCCTTTAACGTCATGAGTGCATTTGGATGGCAGCAATTATGTATCTGTCCGCTTTTTAAAAGCTGCATGAAACGGTCTCCTGTCCTTCCTTCTCTGTAGCAGGCCGTGCAGAAGCTTGGAATATATCCAAAATCTATAAGCCATTTAACGACTTCGTCAAGTGTTCTGTTATCGCTAAGCTCAAATTGTGCCGAATCCTCTTCTTCAGGCTCGGTCTCTGCATAGCCTCCCACAGTTGTTTTAGAACCTCCGCTCAGCTGAGATATACCAAGATGCAGAACTCTCTCACGACATTCCTTGCTTTCCCGTGTAGACACTATCATTCCTGTGTACGGAACACTTATTCGGATACAGGCTACCAGCTTTGCGAACGTATCTTCATTTATTCCGTTATCAAATGCAGACGGATCAATATCATCCGCAGGTCTGATCCTCGGTACGCTGATAGTGTGAGGCCCAACGCCGAACGCTGCCTCAAGATGCTCTGCATGCATTACCAGAGCAGCAAATTCATATCTATACAGTTCAAGTCCAAACAATACACCCAGGCCAACATCATCTATCCCGGCTTCCATAGCCCTGTCCATAGCCTCTGTGTGATATGCGTAATTATGCTTTGGCCCTGTGGGGTGAAGCTTTTCATAGCTATCCTTGTGGTACGTTTCTTGGAACAGAATATATGTACCGATTCCGGCCTCTTTCAGCTTTCTGTAGTTTTCAACGGTTGTTGCTGCAATATTTACATTTACACGTCGTATTGAACCATTTTTGTGCTTAACGCTGTATATGGTATCAATTGATTCCAAAATATACTCAATAGGATTATTTATAGGATCTTCTCCAGCTTCCAATGCAAGCCTCTTATGTCCCATATCCTGCAATGCTATAACCTCACGTTCAATCTCTTCCTGTGTCATCTTTTTTCTGGTAATGTGTTTGTTTTTGAAGTGATACGGACAGTATACACATCCGTTGATGCAATAATTTGACAGATACAACGGAGCAAACATAACTATGCGGTTTCCGTAAAAGTCTTTTTTTATCTGCTCTGCAAGTGCATATATTTCCTGATTCTTCTCTTCCAGCTCACAGTCCAAAAGAACTGCTGCCTCTCTGTGGGTAAGACCCTTTCTAAGACGGGCTTTTTCGATAATACTATCAATAAGTTCTGTATTTTTCTTGTTTTTTTCTGCATACTCAAGCGTCTTGAGCACTTCGTCGTGACAGATAAACTCCTCTGCTTTTGATGATTTTGGATTATACATATTTTCTCCTCTCTTTATCGGGTCAGAATCTCTTTCCCTTCAGTTTTATTTATTGCAGGAACGATGGTCGCCACGGGAAACTACTACACGGCAGCCTATACCTTCCATTCGTTTCTGCATGCAAAACCTGCATTCGGCGGCTTCATCACCTGTGCAGATTTTATTATCATATAGCATATATTTATTTCTTACGGCAACAGGAGACAGGTTCGGCATTACTACATTACCGCCGGCCTGAATTCCTTTTTCGCGCCCAAGGGGATCAATTGTACCTAAAGCCGTTGTTGTGGGCATTAATACTTCAGGAATCATCAGCCTTACGAGCCCCAGCATAAACAATGTCAATTCTAATGTTCCGCTCTCTTTATGGGCAAATGGTGTGTCGCTATGTGGAATAAACGGCCCTATTCCCACCATATGCGGCTGCAGTTCTTTTATAAACATCAAATCTTCTACAAGGGTTTCGACAGTCTGATAAGGAGACCCCACCATAAATCCGCACCCAACCTGGTATCCGATTTTTTTCAAATCAAAAAGGCAGGCTTTTCTGTTTAACAAAGAAAGGTTTTCCGGATGAAGCTTCTTGTAATGTTCTTCATTAGCTGTTTCATGGCGCAAGAGGTACCTGTCGGCTCCGGCATCATAAAATGCCTTATAGCTTTCATAGCTTCTCTCCCCTATTGACAGCGTCACAGCGCAGTCTGGATAACAATTTTTTATAGACTTAATAATATGCACCATCTTTTCATCCGTAAAGTATAAATCTTCGCCGCTCTGCAGTACAAATGTTCTGAATCCAAGGTTATATCCTGTATTGCAGCAGTTAAGAATATCCTCCTCGGTCAGCCTATAGCGTTCTGCTCCAGCATTGCTTTTTCTAATCCCACAGTAATAGCAGTCATTCCTGCAGTAATTAGAAAATTCAATCAGCCCTCTGATATACACATCGCAACCATAATTTGCTATTTTCACCTGTCTTGCTCGTTCAAATAGATATTCTGCAATTTCCGGAGTTCTTCCTTCAATCAGCGACTTAAATTCTTCAGTGGTAAGATTATGAGCCTTGTGCAGTTTATCAATAAGATACTTCATCCTATCCATCGCTCGTTTTTGCAGGGAACTTAGAATATACTGCTTTACTGCTCACTCCCGGCAATTTCCCCAGCTTGCCTGAAAGGGCACTGATTACATCGTTAGGCGCATCCACTGCAATACTAATAATACTAATATCCTTTTCCTTATATGGAATTCCCATTCTACCTATGATATACATGCTGTAATCATGCAGAATTCCGTTTAGTTTCTCAACCGAATCAATATCTTCTACAATTACTCCTATAATAGCAACTCTTGTTTCCATGTTAACCCTCCGTTTATAATAAAAAAAACGCCAAAAAGGCGCAGAATTCCACAATTAATCATGTACTTGCCCGGCCTTTCACCTCATATCCCGTATTCGGTGTCAGATACAGCTATTTATTTAATTATATTAGATTTAATTTTTTTTTGCAACCAATATATCACATATTGTTAAAAAAATTTCAAATGTTTTATTGAATTCGAATAGTACTCTGCCATATCGCCAAAATAAATTCTACATGCAAAGTATTTTAAAAAAACTATTGACAAAACATAATTTTAGTAATATCATACTAAAAACTCAATAATAAAACTGCTATGACAGAAGAAAGTAAATTTGAAGAAGCTACCAGGGAGTATTCGCCATTGACTGCAAGCGAATATTAGAATAATCATTTTGAAGTTCCTTCTTGAGCACTCGGCTGAATTAAGTAAGCTTGAGCGTACTTCCTGCGTTACAAGGATAGAATATCGGATTATAATCTCGTATTCGAAAAAAGAGCGGCATATGCCGAATTTGGGTGGTACCACGGAACAGTTGAATTTTAACCTTTCGTCCCTATATTGTTAACAATATGGAGGCGGAAGGTTTTTTATTTTATAAAGAATGGAGGTAAGATATGACACAATATAGTAATTTAGTTGCTGAAATGAATAAATATGATGATTTAATGAAAGATATATTTGAAAAGCGAATGTCTTTATTAGATCAAATTGTTTCAGCAGAAAGCAGCGTCTCAGACAAAATAACTTCCGTCAAAAATAATGAAACCAACAATAAATACTCTATTGAATATAATTATTTTCTTGACAACTTATTGTCTTTGGACAGCAATTACAGATATAAAAGAAGCAGACATAATAATAAATGCTCTGTTAATTATACTACTGATCCAATTGAAATTGATAATGTCTGCTATCAGGGCCTGCCTTTTTCATATTCAGAAGGAGCGGCAAAAAATCTGTTTAAAAATAAAAATTACATTAATAAATCAACATTTGAGGATGTATTTAAAGATGTTCACAACGGAAATGCTGAAGCTGGAATCGTACCTGTGGAAAACTCAACTGCGGGTTACGTTACTGACGTTTATGATCTGCTATTGAGATATGATTTATATGTAAATTATAATTACATCAGAAAGGTGGATCACTGCATTGCAGGAACCATGGACTCCTGCATTAATGACATAGAAGTTGTGTATTCACATCCTCAGGCAATCATGCAATGCAAGGATTATATAAACTTACGCGGGTTTAAGGCAATAAATGAAACAAACACGGCAGTTGCGGCTCAAAAAATATATTTAATGAACAGCAAAAGTGCTGCATGTATTTGTTCGCCTGAAGCAGCTGAAAACTATGGTCTAAAAATCCTTGAGAATAATATTAATTCAAAACATAATTACACCAGGTTCGGGGCAATATCAAAATACCTGATTGCTGACGAAAGCCATAATAGAATCAGCATAGTATTTACGGTACCTCATGAAATAGGAACACTTGATAAAGCTCTGGCTCTGTTTTCCTACTACAACATAAATTTATCATATATTTACTCTAGGCCTGATTTGGGAAGTCCTTGGAAATACTTGTTTTATTTGGATTTCGAGGGAAATATCTTAGACAAAAGAATACAAACTATTCTTTGTCAGCTTGAACAAAAACTCCCATTTTTTAAAATTCTGGGTAGCTTTAAATACTAAACATGCGGCATGTATTGACTGCGTAAAATTATTAATAATTATAAATTTTTTATTGACAAGTTCAAATTATGTGTTAGAATAGCTTAAACGATATTTGAAGGAGAAAATTTATAATGGAATTTATAAATAACTTTTATGCAACTAATTTATATAGCCGTTATCAGAGTAATTATTACTATTATTATTACTTTTATTGTTATATAAAAAAACTGCATAAATATATTTATAAAGGATTAATGCCGGCATTTTGATAAAAAATGCTTTGCCTGTTTTATCTCAGGTAATTTAAATTTTTCTCATCTTATAAGAAATTATTGGAGAGTCCTTTATAGGGCTCTTTTTATTTATTTAGGACAAAATACAAATCGGAGGACAGAAAAATGATATTAATTATTAACAAACTTGCAACTGAAAAGGAAATTTCTTCAATAAAGGAGAAAATCTGCAGCATGGGCTGCCAACCACACGAGTCGATAGGAATGAATTACAGAATTATAGGTATTGTCGGAGACACCCATAACATTGACCAAAGCGTATTTCAAAAAAACAGAATTATCGATAACGTAATTCGCATACAGGAACCATACAAAAAAGCTAACCGATTATTTCACCCGGACAACACAGAAATAAAAGTAGGTAATGAAACCATAGGCGGTAATAAATTGGCAATAATAGCCGGGCCATGCTCTGTTGAAAGTGAAGAACAAATTTTATCCATAGCAAAATCCGTAAAGGCATCTGGAGCAGGATTCTTAAGAGGAGGCGCTTTTAAGCCTAGGACTTCACCATACAGCTTCCAAGGACTGAAAAAACATGGGCTTGAACTTTTGAAATACGCCAAAAAAGAAACCGGCCTTCCTATTGTTTCAGAAATTATGTCAACAGAATTTCTTGATGACTTTGTAGAGGATGTTGACATCATTCAAGTCGGTGCCAGAAATATGCAAAACTTTGAGTTACTGAAAGAACTTGGAAAAATTAATAAACCTATTCTGCTGAAAAGAGGACTATCCTCAACCATAGAAGAACTTCTTATGTCTGCCGAATACATTTTAGCCGGTGGCAACGAAAATGTAATATTGTGTGAAAGAGGCATACGAACATTCGAAAAATACACAAGAAACACATTGGATCTAAGTGCAATACTTGCAATTAAAAAGCTTAGCCATTTACCTGTAATTGTAGATCCAAGCCATGCAACTGGCTTATGGTGGATGGTGGAAGCACTGTCAAAAGCAGCTGTTGCTGTAGGAGCCGACGGACTAATAATTGAGGTTCACAATGACCCTGAAAATGCATTGTGCGACGGAAGTCAGTCTGTTAAACCAAACAGATTTGATGATATTATGAAAAAGTTAAAACTAATTGCTGAAATAGAAAACAAAGCTATATAAAGGTTAGAGAGGTGTTGAAATTGAAATCCATGTCTGATTTAAATATAACCATAGTTGGGATAGGCTTAATCGGAGGTTCTTATGCCAAAGCTATAAGAAAAAACATAAAAACCAACAAGTTATGGGCAATTGATATAAATGTAGATGCATTGAATGAAGCTGAATCATCAGGCGTAATAGACAATGGATATACAGAACCGCAGTATCCTCTCGAGCATTCCGATCTGGTAATATTATGCACATATCCTAATGCCACCATGGATTTTTTGAAAAACAACATGAGATCTTTTAAGAAAAATGCGCTTATTACAGATACTATGGGGATGAAAAACAAAATTGTTTCAGATATCTTAAGCATAATGAGGGATGACCTTGAATTTATAGGAGGGCATCCCATGTCAGGAAGGGAGTTAGTAGGTTACAACCATTCTGATGCCGATATTTTTAAAAATGCACAATACATTCTGACCCCAAGCAAAAACACCTCGGACAGCTCTTTAATAATGTTAAAGCAAATAATAAAAAGCATAGGCTTTAATAAAATTATTGAAATGTCACCTCAAACACACGATGAAAAAATTGCATTCACCAGTCAGCTTCCTCATATTATAGCATGCACGTTAATGAACAATGCAAGTCTTGACAATAATTTTCAATGCGTGGGCGGAAGCTTTAAGGATGCTACAAGAGTGGCAGACATTAATTCTCAGCTATGGAGTGAACTGATACTGGAGAATAAGGATAATATATTAAATGAGATCAGTAATTTTATTTCAGACATAACTGACATCTATAATGTTATTAAGTGCAACGATAGAAACAGCCTGGAATTTTTCATGAACAAAAGCAGAGCAAGAAGAAAAGAGATGAATATATGACAGTACTAAATGTAACCCTTCAGACAAAAAAATATGATATAATGATGGAAAAAGGAATTATTAATAATATCGGGTTTGAAATAGAAAAACTATATGGCGGGAATAGAATTGCTGTTATTACAGATAAAAATGTATATTCATTGTATGGCGAGCTAGTAAAAAATTCATTAGAACATTGCGGTTTTAATGCGAGCTTTATTATACTGGAGCCCGGCGAAAAAAGCAAATCCATGACAGTGCTCGAAAGTGTATATACCCGCTTGCTGGAATCAAAAATAACCAGAGGCGACATGATAATTGCTTTGGGAGGAGGAGTTGTAGGCGATTTAGGCGGATTTGCTGCATCAACCTATTTGAGAGGTGTAGACTATGTGCAAATTCCAACTTCCCTTTTAGCACAAATTGATTCTAGTATAGGCGGAAAGGTAGCTGTGAATCTGGAGCAGGGCAAGAATTTAGTCGGAAGCTTCTACCATCCGAAAAAAGTTCTTATAGACCCCGAGGTACTTAATTCTCTTCCTGATAAATTTATCAAGGACGGCCTGGGAGAAGTAATAAAGTATGCGTGCATTAAAGATTCAGAGCTTTATGAATTATTGATGCGCATAAAATCTAAAGAAGAATTACTAAATAATATTGATACTATCATTTTCACATGCTGCAATATTAAAAGAGAAATAGTTGAACAAGATGAACGAGATACCGGGATACGAATGATATTAAATTTCGGCCACACATTAGGTCATGCTGTTGAAAAATACTATAATTACGAGACATACACTCACGGAGAAGCGGTGGCAGCAGGTATGTATTTTATAACACAGAAAAGCGAGGCTCTCGGATATACCGAACCGGGAACATCTGAAAAAGTAAAAAATCTGTTGACAAACTTCAGTATAGATTACAGTTTCCCCAACATTGACATGAATTATATAGAGGAAACAATTCTTTTAGATAAAAAAAATATTTCAGAGAATATAAACTTAATTTTATTGAAAAAAATAGGTGAAGCTTATATAGCGCAAATGCCTGTTAAAAATATAAACAACTTCCTAAAGTAAATCTGAGCAGGAGAATACAAATGAACAGCATAACGATAAAACCTTCTAAACTTAAAGGAGAAATAAAAGCACCTCCATCAAAAAGCTTAAGCCACAGAGCAATAATATGCGCTTCTTTATGCAGCAGTGGCGAAAGTTTAATAGACAATGTTGTTTTATCAGAGGATATAAAGGCTACCATAGAAGGCATGAGAAGTCTCGGTGCAAAAATAAACTTATTTGAGAACAGCAACGGTACATACAGCTTGCGTATAAAAAGGGAAACCGATAAAATACAAACGACTCATATTGACTGCAGAGAATCAGGCTCAACTTTAAGATTTATGATTCCCCTTGGCTCAATATTGTCAGAAGAATGCACTTTTACAGGCTCCGGCAAGCTTGTTGAGAGGCCTTTAGATGTTTATTATAAAATATTTGACGAACAAAAAATCAAATATAAAACAACTGGCGGTTTACTCCCCTTGTCTGTGCATGGTTCACTAATAAGCGGCAGCTACAAGGTTTCAGGCAATATCAGTTCACAGTTTATATCGGGACTTCTGCTTGCTCTTCCATTGCTGAGCGGTGATTCAACGGTTAAAATTAAAGGCCCACTGGAATCAAAGGGCTACGTTGATTTAACACTTGATATATTAAGCAATTTCAAAATTAATATTGTGAACAATGGCTATAAGGAGTTTAAAATTCATGGGAATTCCGTGTATGAGCCTGCAAACTATACAGTTGAAGGAGACCTGTCGCAAGCTGCTTTTTTCCTTGTAGCTCATGAAATCGGAAATGATTTGATATGTAACGGATTTGACAGCAGCACAAAACAGGGAGACAAGGAAATACTAAACATAATAGAAAAATACAAGCACATAGAAATAAGCAGCAATGAAGAAATCATAATTGACGCATCTCAAATACCGGATTTAGTTCCGATTTTAGCAGTGCTTGCATCGCTGAAAAACGGAATAACAACGAAAATAATTAATGCGGAGCGCCTAAGAATAAAGGAATCAGATCGCTTAAGGGCAATCTCTACCGAGATGAATAAGCTTGGAGCAAGTATAAGGGAATTGCCAGACGGACTATTAATAAAAGGATTAAACAGTTTAGCAGGAGGTGCCGCAGTAAACAGCTGGAATGATCACAGAATTGCAATGTCCCTTGCAATAGCGGCAACAAAATGTGAAAAAGAAATTATATTGGAAAATCATACAGCTGTAAATAAATCATACCCTTCATTCTGGGATGATTATAAAGCTTTGGGAGGTATGTCAGATGAGTTCGATGTTCGGCAATAAATTAAAAATAAGTATTTTCGGTGAATCTCACGGCGAAGCCATAGGCGTGGTTATAGACGGACTTCCGCCTGGAATCAGGTTGAATCACGACTATATTAAAAAACAGATGCTGCGCAGAGCACCCGGAAGAAGCAGCCTTTCCACTCTAAGAAACGAAAAAGATTTATACCATATTGTAAGCGGCTATTTTGAAGATAAAACAACAGGCTCTCCATTATGCGCAATTATATACAATGAAGACAAGAAATCAAAGGATTATGATATTTTAAAGGATACCATGAGACCCGGTCACAGTGATTATCCCGGGTTTGTAAGATATGCCGGATGCAGCGATTATCGAGGCGGCGGCCATTTCTCCGGTAGAATAACTGCACCTTTGGCATTTGCCGGTGCAGCTGCAATGCAAATACTTGAGGAACATAAAAATATTTTTATCGGCAGCCGTATAAAAAGCATATGCAAGATTAAGGATGATGATATTTCTGAAATAGAAACCAATACTCTTAAAGACTTGCGCAACATGAATTTTCCCGTTATTTCTGATGAAAAATCAGCACTGATGCAGGCAGAGATACTTAAAGCAAAAGATGAAGGTGACTCTGTGGGAGGCGTAGCAGAAACATTTATAATTAATACTGATGCAGGCCTTGGTCAGCCCTTCTTTGATTCAGTAGAAAGCAAGCTGTCACATATGATATTTTCCATACCGGCCGTCAAAGGAATAGAATTCGGAGCCGGTTTTGATATAACCAGTATGAAAGGCTCAGAAGCAAATGATTCATACTGTATGAAGGAAAACAAAATTATTACCGAAAGTAATAATAACGGCGGGATAACAGGAGGAATTACAAACGGTATGCCCATAGTGTTCAGAACAGCTATAAAGCCTACACCGTCTATAGCAGTTACCCAGAAGACCGTTAACGTTTCATCTATGAAAAACACTGAACTGACTATATCAGGACGTCACGATCCATGCATAGTACCAAGGGCACTGCCTGTTATTGAGGGTGCTGCAGCACTGGTGATACTCGACTTAATATTGGAAAGGGAAGGTGAAATATGGAACCAAAAATAGATTTAAATAAAGTAAGAAATGAAATTAATTCAATAGATGCTGATTTAGTAAAACTTTTAGAAAAGAGATTTAATTTAGTGTTGAAGGTTGGAGAATATAAAGCAGCACACAATCTGCCGGTATTAGATGAAGCAAGAGAAAAAATTGTTATTGAAAAATGCAAGAATCATTTAGAAAACGAGAAGTACAAAACCTATATGGAAAAAGTTTTTACACAAATTATGAATACCTGCAAGGATATTCAAAAAAATGAAATTAAAATATTGTAAAGAGGGATCTGTTAATGGAAAATTTATATGGCTTAATAGGCGAAAGGCTTGGACATACCTTCTCACCTCAAATTCATAATAAAATAATGGAAGAAACTCATACAAGCGGTCATTACGGACTGTTTGAAGTAAAAAAAGAAAATTTACAATTTGTTGTTAACGGATTAAAGGCACTTGGTTATAAAGGCGTAAACGTTACTATACCATATAAATTGGACATAATTAAATATCTTGACTTTCTCAGCCCAGAGGCTTCGAAAATCGGAGCCGTAAATGTAGTGAGCATAGATAAAAACGGTGCATCCACAGGATACAATACGGACTATTATGGGTTTGGAATGATGCTGGATCATGCAGGTGTGAAAATTGAAAATGAAACAGCTGTTGTTCTGGGTACCGGCGGTGCATCAAAAGCAGTAACGCAGTATCTAAAGGACAGCGGTATAAAAGAATTAATTCTGGTATCCAGAAATGCAAAATCGGCAAAAGAAAAATATCCGGATGATAAAATTATTACGTACAATGAATTAAATAAATTATACAGCTGTTCTATGGTAATCAACTGTACTCCCATAGGCATGTTTCCAAAAACCGAGCAAAGTCCGCTTGATAAAGAGCTTTTGAACAAATTCAACACGGCTGTAGATTTAATTTACAATCCGCCAAACACTCTATTTCTAAAGGAAGCAAAAGAAAAGGGCTTAAAAGCAATAAACGGACTATACATGCTTGCCGCACAAGCTGTTAAATCACAAGAAATATGGAACAAATCAAAAATCGAAGCAAAAGTTATAGATAATATACTAGATATGTTTTAACAGGAGATTTATATTATGAATAAAAACATAGTAATAATAGGAATGCCCGGAAGCGGCAAAAGCACCGTAGGTTATATGCTATCCCAAAAAATGAACATGGACTATATAGATATGGACAAATATATAGAGACAAATGAAAACAAAACCATCAAGGAAATGTTTCAAATAGGCGAAGAATATTTCAGAGATGTTGAAACAAAACACACTAAGGCATTGAGCAAATTAAATTTCCACGTAATAGCCACAGGCGGCGGAATTGTAAAAAGAAAAGAAAATATCAAAATGCTTAAAGAAAACTGCATCATGATATTTTTAAACAGGCCTCTGGACAACATAATTCGAGATATTGACACAAACATAAGACCGCTTCTGGCAGACGGAAAAAATAAATTATACCAGCTGTATAATGAAAGGTTTCCTTTATACAAGGAGTATTGTGATATTGAGGTAATAAACGACCGTGAAGTTTCTCATGCCGTAGAGCAAATCACAAAGCTTGTAGCAAATGAAATCTAAAAAATCTCTGGTATTTCAGACTACCTTTAACTTAAATCAATCAAATATTAAAAAAACTGTTCTTTGGAGAAATTATAATCCAAAAGAACAGTATCCGTTTGCTTTAAATGCTTTATAACGTTAGCTTTTACTTCTATCCGCCTTCATCATTTTTTCAAATGCCTCGTAGCGGGTTCTCAGAGCCTTCTCATGATTTTCTTCATCTGATTTTAATTGTTCAAAAAATTTTTTAACTTTTGGATCATCTGCTTTTTCAGCAAGCATTTGGTAATGTTTCTGAGCTCGTATTTCGTCCTCGATTGCTTCTAAAATTCCTTCCAGTATCTGCTGCATACAACATCCATCCTTTATATAAGTTTTGTATCTTGCCGGTTTAATATAATAGTTTTCTTCAACCAAACATCTCCGGTTTTATGCCTGTTAAAATTATAGCATAAATATCTCTTATAATCTACTTGAATGTTAATTGAAAAGAAGAATCATAAGTGATTATTTTTATAAACTATTATTCATCTTTTACTGCTACAAGATTGTCATTATTATTTGCCTGATTATACAGTAGGCCTTTAAATATCAGCAGTATTGATACTACAATTACCCCTGCGGAAATTATCCACACTACAGGTATTGAAGTGTGTTTAATTATAATGCTGTTCACAACCGAACCAGTTAATCCCCCTGTCTGAAGAATCAATGAATTAACAGATAACACGGATGCTCTTATTTCATTAGGCACTTCTTCGTTTAATATCACACCTTCCGGTATGCTTGCCATACCGAAAATCAAATACACCAATGCATAAAGCGCTATAAAAGAAGCAATGTTCAATTGCAAAGCCATTATTATCAATGATAATGACAGAAATACTCTTAGAATTAAATACATTTTTTTAGCGTTAATCTTTTTAATTAGCACACCTGATACAATATGTCCTGCCATAGCCGCAGCTAAATACAAAAATGCCATAACGCCGAGAAGCGCCATAAAGCCTTCATCCCCCATCAGCGTTATGAAATGAGGCTGCCAATACACCTCTAATGCATAGAGTAAAAATCCCGTTGAAAAAACAGAAATAAAAATGCAAATAATAGTCCTGTTTTTTAATATAAATGCAGAACTACTTTTAACATGTTGTTTTAATGATATTCTTTTTTCTGTTTCTATTGCAGCTGTTTCCTTAATAAAAATAAATGCAAGCATAAGAACTGTAAGCGTTAATATTATTTTGATTATAATATTTAAATCGTATGTTCCTAATAATGTAAAGTAATTTTTTGAAATTTCAGGAAATAATCCGCCGGTTAATGCTCCCGCCGATAATCCCAATGCATCCAGTACATTTATCCTTGTGGTTACTTTATGCAATGCGACCTTTCCAAATGAATCAATGTATGAATCAATAAACAGAGCTTCAAACGATCCAGAAGATATTGCTCTGGTAAGCCCCTGCATAAAAATTCCCATACATATTGCAGCTATACCCTTTCCAAATAAGAAAAATAATGAACTTATCAAGGATACAATCAATGATATACAAAACGTCCTTTTTCTTCCAACAATATCTGCCATTATTCCCGTAGGCAGTTCGAAAATAACTACGGTAACTGCATACATGCCTATTATTAATGATAAATTACTCATGGATGCGCCTTTATCCATAAGCAATAAACTTAATATAGGAACCATGAGGCCATTTATATATGAATTGAGGAAAAATATCAGAGAATATATGTTTAATCTCATAATTAACCATTCCTGTCATTATCATTTAAATCTGATCTATATGCAATCAAAGCATACTCAAAGGGGTGAGTATTGTCTGAAGCTCTTGAATGTTTTTTTATAAAATCGTCTATAATGCTGAACAATTCATTTGCCTCATGGGTAGTTAAATGAACAACGCCTGTCAATTGATCTACTAATCTATTTCCATTTCTGTACTCTTCACTTATTAATTCTCTCTTTGACGTTATCAGCTCATTATAACCGTTATATGTTTCATTTATAATGCTTCTTGCCAGAGCATCACGTTCCAGTGATAAGCCATCATTTAAATCCTGTCCTATGCTGACAGTCTTGTCAGATAATCTAAGATACCTGGCTGTTATGCCGTTTATAATTTCGTTGTGGTCAAATTCGATTATTCCAATCTGCTCCAACTGCTTAATATGATGCTGTGCCGAAGATGGCGAAGTGTTCAATTTGTCGGCGATATGTTTAGAAGTTACCGACCTGCCTTCTCTGCTCATTATTTTTATTATTTTTTGTCTGACAGGTGACATAAAAATCTTCAATTCTTTATCGGTTCTAAGTACAATGTAGTTTTTTCTTTCCATATTCAACCTCCCAATATCGTTACATTTATTATAACATTACATTTTATGTAACGTCAATATAAATGTTACTACTTTCTACTTATTATTATGATATATATTTTTTTGCAAATAAAGAAGGATTTGCGAATGACACAAATCCAAGTGTTACAGCATACTTTGATTCAATACGCTGCGTTTTTATGCATGCTCCTTCGTACTTGGAGCTTATTTTAAAAAGTATTCAAGTGAATCATAGCTGACAACAGATCTCAGCAGCTGAATGTGTTTAATCTCATCATCATTAAATCCTGCTATGCCTTTTTGTAGCAAAAAAGCGTTATACCCTCTTTCAATGGCGCCGTTGTATGTAAACAACACGCAGTACTCTGCAGCAAATCCACTTATAACAACACAGTCCACACCTTCATTCTTAAGAATGGCATCCAGCTCTGTTTTCCAAAAAGCATTGTTAAAAGATTTATGTACAAAAAAATCATCATCTGATATTATTAATTCATCCACACATTTAAAGCCGTCCGTTTCCGGTCCTCCTGATTCTAAATCTTGTATAATTACTACAGGATACTTTTTTTTGCGGAAATATTGACTTATTTCATTAATATATTCTACTGCCCTTTCAAAGGATGCTTTACAAGATGTTTCTTCTTTGCAATTTTTTTGCATATCCACTATTAAAAATGCTGTTTTTGACATAACACTCTCCTAATAATTGTATTTACTGCGAATAGTTAAGCATATAACACTATATTTCTTGTTGCATTATATAACTCCAACAGGCGATATGTATATTATAAACTCATTTTCTCCGTCAAGTCCAAGCAAATTGTCAACTAATTCCTGATCAAATTCAGCCATCGCACATGCTCCGCAGCCTATTGCTCCGCTGCTTAGATACAAATTTTGCATTACATGCCCTGCATCAAGCAGCATTAACTTATGTGATTCCAAAAGAAATCTCCATTCGCATCTGTATGGAACTGCGCTGTAGAAAAAAACAACTGCTGCTTTTGCGGCAAATGTCTGCCCCCTCAAGCTATCAGATATTTTATTTTCAAGTTCGTCAACTGATTTAATAAATTCTAAGGAGTGTTCCATTGGTAAGTAATGATATATACCTTTTTCTAGCCCCTCTACATTTAAAACCGTCAAATATGTTTCAAACGCATGCCTTGCTCCTGCAGACGGAACTGGCCTAACTGTTGCATAATTATTTCCTCTTATTTCTTTAATTCCCTGAGTAGTCCACAGCAGGAATGATAATTGGTCAATAGTTATGCTTTCATTTTTATAAACACGGTGAGTTTTTCTTTCCTGAACCAATTTTAAATAATCAGGCTCTTTTATTAATGAAGAAAATTCTTTGCTTAGTTTAATAGCAGTATTGCTCATAGGTGCTTTTGTCAAAGGCGGCTGAGGAAGCTGCTTTTGCTGATCAGATTTGTGTCTTTCCTTAGCAAATGTACTTTTCATAAATTCTCTGTTACTGCGTATTTTGTTTTTTACATCTTGATTTTTTTCCATATGTCCTCCTCAATTGTTCAAATCCTACATTTAGTATGATGTAGTTTTATTTAGTCCAATATTTTTTCAAATAGCAAACTATCTATCCACTTTCCATGTTGTAGCATATACTGATTGTACTTTCCGACAAATTGTTTTCCCGAATCTACTACCGTGTACATATAGTGCATACCTTTATCTTGTTCACAAACCAATTCTTTAACAATTTGAACAAAAAAATTATAGTTGTAATATTCATCTATTCTAGGCAATCCAATATTTTTAAAATATACTCTATTTTCTTTTTCAAATTCAAACAGCTGATCTATATCACTCAACGTTAAAAGTTTTATGCTAACGGATTCCATAATACCTTTTCTCCTTCTTAAGAACAAATCATAACTTTGTAATTCTGCATCATTAGAACAACTTAATTTAACATAGTTTAAAATCTATGATAATTTTACCACAACTAATGTTATATCATCATTGATTTTTTCAAGTTTTAGAAAATCATTAAAATCTTTGTGGACTTTTTTTACTATGTCATCGGGCTTCAGCTTATATATTTCAGTAAACAGCTTTTTAAGCCTGGTCTCATAAAATTCATTGTTTGATCTTTGCTCCGGCAGTCCGTCAGACATAATAAACAGCGTCATTTCCGGAGACAAGGGCAGAGACTGGTCTGCATACTTGTACAAGTCTGTGCCTATTGCAGTTGAAACCGGGAGACTTGCTTTGTTCAACTCTGTTACATATCCATTGTTTCTTATAAGTACGGGACACATGTGAAATCCCGCATTACAATAAGTCAGCTCATTTGTCCTTAAATCAAATACGGATAAAAAAATGCAGACAAGATATTCTACCGGATATCCTTCATTCATATACTGCTCGACAAAAAATTCCATAATTTCTTTAGGTGATAGCACCTGCCCTGGTATATGTTTTAGTGTAAAGTAGCTTCTTATAGTATCCTTAACAAAAATAGCCAGCATTGCACTGTCAAGTCCATGTCCCGATACGTCAGCCGCAAAGCATACATATTGTTCAAAATAATCATTAAGCAACCCGTTGTCTACTTTAAATACATCGAACAAATCCCCGCCCAGTTCCTGCGCCGGAATATACAAGGAGGCAAAAGAGATATTTTCTGAGCTTGGAAGGCTTTCTGGAAGAGACTGCTTATGAATTTTAATGGCATTTGCAATTTCAACATCCAGCTTTTTACGTATTTTTTCATACTCGGCATATTTTTCGTTGCCGTAAATATATATGTAGTTATTCTTTTTAAATGTCCTTACATGAAGTTTAATATGTCCTTGCTTGCCTTTTAATAATAATTCTTCCGGCTCAGAAGGTTTTTCCGTTGTGTCTGCAATAAAAGATTTAGTTTTATTTATCTGAAAGTCAGCAACAATGTCCAAAAATTTTTTTTGTTTTAGTTCATTGTCAGTATAGCCCAAATATGACTGCATAGCCCTGTTGGAGAAAATAATTCTTCCATCTAAGCTACAAACCAAAAAATGATCATCAATCATATAAGCTATAGTTTCATTTATTTCCAGTGTATTAAAATTTTTCTCCGTCATTGCTTCCTCCTGTCTTACGTGATTGTCATTTTTTTATCTTTCTTATGATTATAGCACATATATCTTTTGTTATCTACTTGATAATTAAATGTCATAAATGTATTTCAAACATTTCTGCTGAAATAAGCCTCAGTAATTATTATCCATATTTTGTTTTTTTAAGAAACATTTACAAATAAATATTGTCAGGGTATTATATATATAACTACTTTTAAGAAGGTGAATTATGAAAAAATTAATTATTGTACTTATCTTCTGTATTGTTTTAACATCCTGCAAAAATACGTACAAAACAAATGATGATATTACCAATAATGATTCCGGCATAAATGTATCCGTAGAGCCAGAGATGCCTGAGGAACCCGAAAATCCAGTGGAACCTGAGAAATCTGAAAAACCTGAAAACCAAGAAAATGCTGTGGATAATAGGTTTTCTCTTATGGATTTGACAGAGGGACAGCTTGAAAGCATTCATCTTGAAATGAGAGATGATAATCGATGGTTATTTTCAGGCGATCTGGGATCGTCTATTAGATTGTCAGATTGTGAAATTGCAGTTTCCGACTACAACTACAAAATTTTAAGAAATTCCAGCCAGGCTCTATATTGCAACGGAATTGACATCGAATACGGAACTGGTGCTATAGATACTGCCATAGCAAGCAGGGATTATTTGTATTTTAAAAATAAAGGCATGGCTGATGAATCTTTTAAAACTGACTACAATATTTTGAATGGTGATATGATATTATCTCTGGAATGCACTGATTCTGATATGTCTAATATGGAAATAAAAGAAATTAAGTACAGTTATTCTATTGATAATTTGACCTTGTACGGATTTATTAAAAAAAATCAAGATGGCTGCAACGTTATAATTGACCCTGCCTACATGAAAGGGATTCCTGTATATCACCCAAGAAGTGAATTATGCAGATATGAGATTAACGGTATTGATATAGAGGCAGACACACTCAGTTTGACAATTACTAAAATTGATGAGTCTATTGAAAGTTATTTAGAAAGTTTAGGTGCAGATTATGTTTATGCCCGCCTGCAGTTCAACAATTTTAGTTGCAGCTACGGAACAGTGTCGGGATATAATTCAACTGCCGAGCTTTGCGGATACAATTTAATTTCTGAGGATGCCGAAAAAATACTGTCTCAGCAATTTACTATAGAAAACAGCGGCAAAAGCAGTGAAATGACGACTGCATATAATATTTTAACTTCAAATTATAATACCTTAATTTCTGATTCTGTTGTAGGTATCTCCCTTCTTGATCTTGATTTTGATGGAACTCCTGAGGTTATGGTTTCCAAATACCCAGATAACTGGAACCAGATGAAAGATGAAAATGGTGTTGAAACAATAGATGTGGATGTTTACCGCATTGACGGAGATAATCTTGTATATATTGATACACTCTGGAATTATCATACAGTGGTTTATGAGCTTGGCAACAGATTGGGTATTAAAAAACTCGATGACGGCAGTAAAGCATGGTTCAACATGTCTTATAAGGACAGAAACAGCGGTGAAATTTCCGATACGGATTATCTGTTTAATTTAGAAGGAGACAAACTTGTATTCACAGAGGTCTTCAGCAAGGACTCCCATGACACTTACTATTATTATGGAGAACCGATGGTGTTTGAAGAAGAAACTTTTTTTGATGAATCCCTTGGCGAGGAATTTACAAGGCTTAAATGGGGAGAATTCAGTTCAATTTATGGAGACTGGGCACTTATAGGATGGATAAAGGAGGACTATTGCAAGGATATGAAAGATTCTTCCTTTAGTCTATATAATTATTCCATGTCTGTAGCTGTACCGGGTGAAAAGCCTTACATAATCCCTGTGACAGAACGCATGCTCAGCTACTATATTGCTGACTTGGTTGATTCCTATTACCTTGGCACATACGATTCTGGCAAGCAATATTATGAATATAAGTTTCTGGGAGATTTTGCAAAGCCCATAATATATTTATACCCTGCAGAAAAAGCTGATGTTTCTGTACGGCTTGATTTTAACGGAGAGCTTACATGCACATATCCTGATTACAACGGCGGCTGGAATGTTACGGCTGAACCTGACGGAACTTTGATAAATAAAGCCGATGGAAGGAAATATTCATACTTATTCTGGGAAGGGGAAGGAACCGCAAGCTGGGATCTGTCAAAGGGATTTATTATTGCCAGAGAAGACACTTCACAATTTTTGCAGAATAAGCTTCAATACATGGGGTTAAATTCCGAAGAAATAAACGATTTTATCGTGTACTGGCTACCTCGAATGAATAAAAACAAATATAATTTGATAACATTCCAAACAGTCGCCTATGAAAAAAGCGCAAAGCTTAATATTACTCCCAAGCCCGACAGCCTATTGAGGATATTTATGGTTTACAAACCTCTAAACCAACCTATCGATATTGTCCCTCAAGAGCTTAAGACATTTACACGGGAAGGCTTTACAGTAATTGAGTGGGGAGGCTTTGAACTGGAATAAGAAAAAGGTGCCTTAACATACTAAATGCTTAGGCACCTTCTTATAATAAATTGTTCAAGCCGCATTTTATATAGTTAGTTATTATAACTGAGAAATCTCTTTTGTTACTTTCAGGAATTCATCAATATCATTACATCGTGGCAGTGAATAAAATACCGGTTTAACATTTAAATTTTAAATTTGCTGCAATGGCGCATCAATAAGTTACACTCTTCTTTTATAACAATTCCTAAATACTTGGGAATTCGTCAATTTAATTTGCACTAACTTTAATTATATTATATAATGGCTACAGTTTTGAATCATAAACTACATGGATATATAAACATATGAAAGGTTAACAAATGAATTCAAGAACAAAAGGGATTTTTCACATTTTACTGGCGGGGTTGGCTTTCGCCTTTATGGGTCTATTTATACGTCTGTCCGGAGATTTGCCGGCAATACAAAAAAGCTTTTTCAGAAATCTTATTGCTTTTGCTGTAACTTTTAGTATATTTATCAAAAACGGAGAAAAAATACAGATCAAAAAAGAGAATTACAAGTTTCTTATTTTGAGATCTACATTCGGCACCATAGGAATTATATGCAATTTTTATGCTCTTGATCACATGGTTTTATCAGATGCTTCCATGCTGAATAAGCTGTCACCGTTTTTTGTTATCATATTTTCTTATTTTATTTTAAAAGAAAGGATTACTATATTCCAAGGATTAATGGTTTTAACCGCCTTTTTAGGAGCAGTTTTTATAGTAAAACCTACGGGAAACATAAGCAGCTTTCCGGCAATAATAGCAGCACTTGGCGGAATGGGTGCCGGAGCAGCTTATACAATGGTGCGATTATTGGGAAAAAGAGGCGTTGAAAAGAAAATCATCATTATGTTTTTTTCCGGCTTTTCATGCATTGCAAGCATTCCCTTCATGCTGGGAAGATTTGCACCAATGTCCTTAAACCAGCTATTACTTCTTATTTGCGCTGGAATAATGGCAACTGTCGGACAATTTGCGATAACCAAGGCATATTTTTATGCTCCTGCCAAGGAAATATCCATATATGATTACTCTCAAATTATATTCTCAGCATTAATAGGCTTTGCTTTTTTGCAACAGATTCCGGATCTTCACAGCGTATTAGGCTATGTTATTATATGCTTTTCCGCAGTCAGCATGTATTTATATAATAGCAGGCATGTTGAAGCTTAGTGAGTGCAACAAGGACCTTCCCTATAAAGAGTCGGTCCTTATTTTATTTTTATCAGAGGGCATAAAAACTTATATTAATAAAGGAATATTCCCATGAAAATTTGTAAAATTACTTATATTACAATAATATTAAAACAGTTTATTTTTTGATTAATTTCATCTCCTATGCAAATAATAACAGCATAAAATGAAAGGAGAAAATATATGAATAATCCAAAAAATTCAATATCTGCTGAAGCGAAACAAGCATTACAGCAATTTAAAATGGAAGTTTCAAGAGAACTAAGCATAGCAAACCCTCAGGAAAAAAATCGCGCAAACATGACATCCAGGCAAAACGGTTATGTTGGAGGATATGCCGAAAAAGGGCAGTCAATTAAATAGACGGTAAGCAAGATCACTCATAAAAGGCATGGACTCTATCTATGATAGTAATAAAATACTATCATAGTTTTTTTATATGACATCCGGCTCGTATTTCTATTGTAATAAACTACTCAGCTTACAATCCAAGACTACTCATCTATTAAACTTTTATGCAAATTACACATTTGTATAATTTTACTATTCAATTTCCTATTGACAAATAAAACAATCAGATTATAATAGTTCATAAATAAACTGTTTATTATTAAACTATTATTTGAGGTGAAACTTATGATTAACGGTGCAGAATTACTTTTGAGTCTTCAAACCATTACGAGATTATTTGAAAAATACGGAAAGCAGGCTTGTGATCTACTTGAGTTGAATATGACGGAAATGAGAGTGTTGATGTTTCTTATTAACAATCCTGATAAGGATACAGCAAGTGACATAGTCAATTTATTTTTTTTCCCAAAAGCAAGCGTATCAATTACCATTGATACACTAATAAAAAAAGGTTACTTGGAAAGATTACCCGACAAGAATGATCGCAGACGCATTCATCTAAATGTGATTAAAGATATAGACATGCTTAAAGAAATTTTTGTTTCATTAAAAAACAACTTCTTTTCACAGTTATATACAGGTTTTACTGAAGAAGAAATAAATCAGCACCAAAAATTTTATGAAAGAATAGTTAATAATGCTATAAACGGACTTAATGAGGAGTAAACATAATGCAACTTGAGAGCAGCAATGAATTTTTAGGCAAAGAACCAATAGGAAAACTTCTACGAAAGCTGGCAATACCAACTATAACTGCACAGCTTATAAATATGATGTATAACATAATTGACCGTATGTACATTGGGCATATGCCAAATAACGGCGCTCTTGCCCTAACAGGTGTAGGTGTATGTATGCCAATAATTATGATAATAACTGCATTTGCCATGCTTATTTCCTCCGGCGGTGCTCCCCGTGCTTCAATTATGATGGGGGAAGGAGATGTTGATGAAGCAGAGAAGGTTCTCGGCAACAGTTTTACATTTCAAATTATTATATCTATAATTTTAACAATTGTACTGTTGATTTGGAATCGTGATATTTTAATGGTGTTCGGTGCAAGTGAAAACACTATTCAATACGCCACGGCATATATGAGCGTTTATGCCATCGGTACATTTTTTGTTCAAACCACATTAGGTATGAATGCATTTTTAACTGCACAGGGCTTTGCAAAAACAGCAATGATTTCTGTGTTGATTGGTGCAATTACAAATATAGTATTAGATCCTATTTTTATATATGCTCTGAATATGGGTGTCAGCGGTGCGGCACTTGCAACAATAATTTCGCAATTTTTATCTTCTGTTTGGATAATACTTTTTTTGACCGGAAATAATACCATACTAAAAATACGACTGTCAAACATGCGCTTAAAAGCAATTTATATTTTGCCAAGTCTTGCCTTAGGTCTTGGATCATTTATTATGTCCGCAAGCGAAAGCCTTCTTGCCGTTTGCTTCAACTCTTCACTGCTGAAGCATGGAGGAGATGTAGCTGTGGGAGCCATGACAATTATTGTCAGCGTTCTACAATTTGCAATGCTTCCCCTACAAGGCCTCGCTCAGGGAGCTCAGCCTATTTCAAGCTACAATTTCGGTGCAAAGAATTCCCAAAGAGTAAAGGACACATTTAAACTTTTATTAAAAATAAGCCTTGGTTTTTCTACAATCATATGGCTGATGATTATGCTGTTCCCTCAGCTTTTTATCCGTATTTTTACTGACAACTCAGGGCTTATGAGTTTTTCAATCAGCGCAATAAGAACATATTTTACTGTTATGTTTATATTTGGAGTACAGATTGCTTGTCAAATGACATTTATATCAATAGGAAACGCTAAGTCTTCAATAATTGTTGCCGTAGTTAGAAAATTCGTTCTTCTCATACCGCTAATATATATAATGCCGCAGATTTTCAAGAACAATCAGGTGTTGGCAGTTTATGCGGCAGAGCCTGTTGCCGATATAATCGCTGTAATATTTACAGCAATTTTATTTACAGTACAGTTTAAAAAGAGTTTAAATTCATTAGTGAGTTTCTATTAAAATAAATTTACCTCAGTTATAAAAAGGGCATACACAGTCAAGCGATATCTAACCCTCTGTGGTATTCTACTCTCAAAGGAGGTGCATATCATGCACGCATGGGAACAAATACAGCAAACCATAGAATTTATTGAGGACCATTTAGGCGAGGAAATTAATATTGAAAGCCTTGCAAAGACAGCAGCACTTTCCCCATTTTATTATCAAAGACTTTTCAGTCGATTAGTGAAAAAACCCGTGGCAGAATATGTGAAACTGCGACGTATGGCAAAAGCAACAGAAATACTGTGCCAAAAAGACATGCGTATCTTAGATATTGCTTTGGAGCTTGGCTTTTCATCGCACAAACTTTTCTCCAGAACGTTTAAAGATACCTTTGGAATGACTCCGGACGAATATCGTAAAAATCCGCAAACACTCAACAGAATGACCAAACCAGAGTTATTGCTACGATATACTCTCATTGACGAGGGGGTTCCGCTTATCACTGATGGCATTGTTCTTGAAATTAACAGGCGTCAACTTACAGAACCAATCCAATTTATCGGCCTTAAAAAGAAGATGCCTGCTCAGTTTGTAGAAGGATTGGGAATCGAATCCGGTGTGAACGCATTGGATACACTTTGGCGAAAATTTCATAATCAAAAGACAGCTGAGCTTGGACTTGCTGCAGATGCAGAGGAAATAGGTGTATCCTATCCCTGCACTGACACAAAATTTTTTAATTATTTTGCAGGAGCAAAAGCAGAAACAACGGCAATCACAAACAGCTGTGCTAACTGGGAGCTGCCGAAGGGAGACTATATTGTATGTTCATTTGAAGCTGAAAACTTTGAATTGCTGGTAATGGATGCGCTTCACAAATCAAATCAATATCTCTTTTCCACATGGTTACCAAAGCACAATCTACAAATAGAACCTTTTGGTGCAGAGCGCTACAAAAGCCACACTCCGGAAACTACAAGCATGGAAATATGGCTAAAAATAGCTAAATAAGCAGCCAGACAGTCAAGATTATAAATCAAGCCACCAGCATATGTAGTAAAGCTGATGGCTTAATTAATTGTTAGCTTTACTTTCTCCATATTTATTTACCTCTAACTTTTTTATGAAGCTTCTGACCATATCAAAGCTTTATGCGAGAAGCTGTCTTGTTAATCTCTGGTAGTAAAAATTATACCCTATATTTTATAAATTATTTTTTGTTATTACTAAAAAATTTTTTGGAGAATATCCTGTTTCTTTTTTAAAGTTCGAGTAAAAGGCAGACATACTTCCAAAACCACATTCAAAAACACTATCAACAATAGCTGCTCCTTCAAGCAGCATTTCTTTAGCTTTCTTTATCCGCACAAAACGCAGATATTCCGTCATTGTTTTACCATAGGATTGTAGAAATAATTTATTCAGGTAGCTTTTGTTCACACCCAGATTTTTAATATGTTTTGTAAGCTTTTCATTATCGTCAAAATGCGTATCTATCACATCTTTAGCTTTCTGAGTCAATTCCTCTGTCGGGAAGAACTCCAGAAGATCAGGCCGGCATCTTTTACAGGGGCGATATCCGGCGTCCATTGCCTGCAGTTTATTATCAAAGAAAACTACATTAGTTTTAAGAGGAGATTTTGATTTGCAAGATGGTCTGCAAAAAATCCTTGTAGTTTTAACTGCATAAAAAAATTTACCATCACTGTCAGCATTATTTTTAATTACCGCTTTCCATTTTTCTTCATTTGTCATAGAAACTACCCCTTAGTGTTTATCAATATAATCTTGCAATTGTTCGTGCCATTTTACAGTATCATATATCTGTGGTTCAGTTATTTCCATCATTAGAAGGTCAATTAAATGTCTAGGTTTTTTCCCTCCAATATGCATTGACTTCACACATGAAACGCAGTATACACAAACTTCGTCGCAAGGCATTGAGTCTGCTCGTTTTTTCATTTTTTCGCGAACCTTTTTAACAGGCATTTTAGGGTAAAAGTCATCTCCGCAGCATATCGATCTTGTGCCTGAAAATTCTGCTTCTATAATATTAATGTTCATTTTCTTAAGAAGGTTACGCACTGCCTCATGTACTTGAGGCTTTTCACGAATTGGACAAGGGTCATGCACCGATAGCTCTAAACCTTTGTAGTCAGGATATTGAAATGTATCCAATTTATCAAGCACTTCCCATAAAGAAATGGTTGATATACCCTCATATAAGCTTCTAAAGCGCCTGTCGCATCCAGCACATACATTGATAATCAGCGAACCTGATTTAAGCTGCGGGTTATGACGACAGCACACTTTATGCAATTCAACTTCCCCATAGTTTTTATTCAAGAATTCTATAATTTTATTTTCAACTTCAGGCTTATATATGCTCAAAGCACAGCCCGGATTAAAATACGTTTTCATCATTATATTTCCTCCTGTCTAAATTTGCGCTTAGCTAAGGTACCTTCATTTACTACTTAATTTTAACAGGTGATAAATTAAAAATCTTCTTGATTTTAGATTTCTAATTTTTATTTTTCGCAGTTTCCACTGCTCTTCTAAGACCTATCCACCAATCTTGTCTTATACTTTATTCTCCTGAAAATTTATCAATGCTATTAGTTATTGGTACTTCCGAAAATACTATCGCAATTATTCGTAATTCTCCCATAAGCAATTAATTCATCATTAAGATATTCCCTACAATTTCCTTATTTTATAACGTCTTCACCGCTTATATCAAATTGTGGTAAGGTTATTAGCTTATCATTTGCTTCCTTGATAAAGGTAATATTAGCTAGGTACCTTCCTTTTTTCTTTTTATGGAATATCTCCGCTTGAAATAAAAGTTCACCAGTTGGTATATCTATTATAACCAACTCGTTGATACGTTTTCCGTCAACCCCAAATGTCCCATAAAGCTTATCTCCATATTGCTTAAAGCTTCTGCCTTCGTAATAGGATACATAATTATATTCACTGCTTGCTGTAATCCTCTTTATATCCCTAACATTAAAATCAGTGTCAAAATACAAAAGAATAGGCTTATAAGTCTCGTCCTCCGTACAAAGTGCTACAATTGTGTCACCTAGCTTAGCTAGCTTTTCCAACCTAACAATATTATCTACTTGGATTGATAATGCTTTTGACTCATCTGTATTTGCATTATATTGATTTATATTCATTATATTATCCTTGATATAAGCTCCATAAAACATATTATTATCAATTAGATTAGGTGACATAGATGGCAATTTAATAGTCCTATATGCCATTGATTCAATATCAATATTATATATAATTTCACCACCACATACTAAGGTGCTATCAGTAGCATCCAGTATGTGAAAACTTTCTTTAGTATCCAGTTCTAAATAAAGAGATTTTAGTTCACCATCAATAAGGAAATATAATTCGCTACGTTCATTATCAGTACCTACAAAGACCTCATAGCGCTCATTGCAATAGTATTCATCAAGCTCCATAGGCTGCAGATTATCAAAAAGTCCTTGTTTTTTACCAAGCTCAACAAGTTTTTTAAAGGAATCCTCCGGATAAGTTAATCCACCAAAGCCTCCGACAGTAGGGCTTTGGTTATATACAACCTTGTCCTTCCAATAAAAATTCTCCTTTTTTGAAGACTTCGCAATACCTATTTGATAATACAATATTGCATTTAACTCTGTATTATCTAAATTATCCACCTTAATTTCATATGAAATATCATCTGCTATTGTTAATTTACTGCTACTATCTTTACTGCATCCACTTAGTACCAATATTAATAGTACAGTTAATATTAATTTTTTCATATATTCTTTCTCCCTAGATAGTGTAATAAATATAAGTTAGCATATACATGTTGTTGGTTAGTTCTCTTGTTCATCTTACTCTGCTTCCTTGAACCCACACTTCTTTTATATTAGATGACTCTGACAGTAGCAGTATTTTATGAAGCAAATCTTCAGGATTTTTTTCTTTGTAGAATCTTGGTATATTATTTTCTATGTTTATTATTTGTACATCAAATGAATAGCCTTTATCAAGTTTTCCTATTGGTAAATTCAGCGCTGTGCCACCTGCTGCGGTAGCAGAGTAAAAAGCATTATTAATAGTTATAGAAGAGCATGATCGCCCTCTCTCGTCACGACACAGCGAAGGATTAACACCTTCTTGCAGCATTCTTGAAGATATTACAGCTTGCCTTATAGATTGATACATGCTTGGACTGTAGCCCCCTGATATATCTGTTGCCATCCCTATGTTAACACCCCTGCTGCTAAAATCCTTAAAAGGTAGTACAGCATTTGCAAAGTAAGCATTTGACAATGGACTATGTGCTATACTTGTTTTTTTATTAGTTATAATCTTTAAATCATCAGGTTCTAAAAATGGCGCATGTGCAATAACTGTTTTCTCAGTTATTAAGCCAAAATTATCTAATGCTTGTGTATCACTTACACCATACTTATCTTTGGCAAATTGATGTGCCCAGTCACTTTCACTGCAGTGGGTCTGTATATGAACATCATACTTCTTTGCTAACCTCCCTAACTCCGTTAAAGCTTCGGAAGTACAGCTTGGAATAAATCTTGGTGTTACAACAGGATAAACCTTCTGCTTGTATAAATTTTGTATTTCTAATACTTCATTTATAAACTTTTCAGTTTCATAAACAGCTTCCTCCGGAGAAGCATCCCTATAGAACTCTAAATTACTATTTGGATCATCCATTACAACTTTTCCAACCAAACCGCGCTGCCCCAATTCTCCACATAAGCTTGCTAATAATGTGGACGATTCTCTATCTGCAGTAGCAAAATACATTGCTGAAGTTGTGCCATGCCTTAGTGTAGTATTAACCACATCTCGATATACTTCGTTTGCAAATTCTAAATCCTTAAACTTTGATTCCAAAGGAAAGGTATATTCACCAAGCCATGTCTCAAGGGGCCTGTCTAAAGCGGTACCTGCCTGTGGCCATTGAGAAGCGTGAATATGTAAATCCACAAATCCCGGAAGCATAACTTCCGAATCGGAAAGTATTCTTAATTTTCCACTCTTTAAATACTTAGATCTAATTAAATCGTAATCTTTATGCCCTTCTTCGTAAACTTCCTCTATATAACCTTCATTGTTTACACAAAATATACCATTGTTAACATATTTGATTTTGTTGAAATCTATACAATAAAAAGCATTGCCTTGAATAGCTGTGTTATTAAGCATAATTTATCCTCCCACGCATCCTAGCGTCTTAAAAACATATTTAAATGTAACAAATCTATTGTGTCTTACAAATTTATTGCTTAAATAACTATATTACAGCTATAAATATATGTCAACAGAACTTGAAACGCAAAATAGTATAAAATGTTTCCTCATAAAAATACCGCCTGCAATTTCAGCAGACGGCATCTTCATAATCATGTTATTTCTTTTTAACGGGATAGCAAACCTCAGTGACGTATTCATTCGGGTTTTGTGTTTCATGTGGGCTGACATGATAGATATTGAAGGATAGTCCATCAAAATCATATCCATTATCTCTTACCCAAGTAGCTACAGTTTCATTTACTTCATCTACTTTTTCATAGCTTCCCTTGTAGATTGCAGAAGCAATCTCTATCGGAGGTTCAGTTTTAAAAATCACATTTTCTGTATTAGAATATTTGCCTTTAACAGATTTCTGAACCTCTACATCCACATCAGACTCCTTGTACTCTCCATCATGGAAGATAGCCATGGTGTAGCAAGGATCGCCATCCTGCATTTTAAGCATTGCAGTTTCCTGCATTAAGATTCCCCATAACATTCCCTCATGCTCATAAGAAGGAATTGTTTTTCTTACGCTTGCAACATATCGCTCAGGTAAAGTTTTTAAAGACACATTGTAATTCATAGCAGTTTCATCCTTTCTCATTCTTTGAATGGCTGTATCAAGAAGCAGTAAACGACGGTTTGTTTCTTTAGTCTCTTCTAGGACTTCTGCATATTTTATTGTCAAGAATTCAGCCAGTGCCTGTGGATTATCATAGCTTTTGAGAATTTCTCCAATGGCAGAAAGACTAAAACCCATATCCTTTAAAGATGTAATCCTACCCGCTGTTGGCAGTTGATCTTCACCATAATGTCGGTATCCAGTGAAGCTATCAGTCGTCTTTGGTATAAGCAAACCGATTTCATCGTAATGCCGTAGCATTCGTATACTAATCCTTGATAATTTCGAAAAATCACCTATTCTTAACATTTTTTATTTCCTCACATATATGTGTATTTTTGAGCTTATCTATATTGTAGAGTATATCATAATGTGAGAGTCAATAGTTATTTTAAAATTTATCTTTCACTTTCCTTTCCATACGATTTTTCCTTGTATCATTGCTCTTTGCCGCATTTATACAAACAACACACTTCTCAATTTAGGATATAAAAAACAACCTCTCAAATTGAAAGATTGCTCGTTGTAATTGGACTATATTTAAGGTTAAGAGACATGTGTTGCTTATTTTATGCACATCAATTCCGAAATAGCAATGCAAATTAAGGGCATATACATAAATAATAATGTTAGCCTTTGCCACATGCCCTCTCTTGCAATTATAGTATTCTTAAATTTTGGTTTTTCTGCTGCAATAAATAATATAAAAAAAATAAAAGCTAAAATAAAACATACAAGAAATATTATTCCGTCACATATAATTTTACCTTTGAAGGAAAGTATCGATAGCATTAAAGGTACAAATAACAAAAATATAAAACCAATTGATGCACCAACTCCATGAACCTTTGATGCTGTTGTGACAACCTCTTTACTTTCATTGACACTGAATAACCCTGAAATTATTCCTGCTCCTATTGCAAAAGTGCTCAACAACATAATAACAGAAATTGTTAGCCCTGTAGAAATAAACTGATATTTAATATATATTAATTTACTGGATAACAATAATAATACCCCTAGAAGAATTAACCAAAAATTATATATTTTATGTACTGGACTATTAGGATTTCCTAAAGAGCTCATAACAAAAGTTGAATGTGAATAACCTTTATAAAATGGAGCAAGAGTATATGGAACTATAAAGTCTCCTAAAACAGCTATTAATAATATGGCACTTAACACTTTGTTATTATCAAAAATCATTTCAAACACAGAAAAAACTTCCTTCACAAATAGTATAAATTAACTTTTTATCATATTGCTTAAATTCCATTTATTTCATTATACCATATTTAAATTTCAGCTACAATCTGTGTTTGAGAAAGAAATTCAAACACAAGAGTAATGACCAAAGCAAAAATAGCCATTCTGTTGCCTTTATCTTAATACTCTCAATACAAAATTACTTTAAGAACTCAATTACCTTATCTAGAAAAATCTCACCATCTAAATGTTCGATTTCATGACAAAAGCATTTTGCCATTTCTCCCTCTTCGGTCAAAATTATTTTCTCTCCGTTCTCATCAAGTGCTTGAATCGTAACCGACTGTGGACGAATTGTTTTTCCAAAACGTCCCGGATAGCTCAGGCAACCTTCAATACATTCCTGAGAGCCGCTGCTGCCAATAATTTTAGGGTTAACTAATTTTAAACACTTACCATCAAAATCAATTACTACAAGGCGACGCAAAATACCCACTTGATTAGCTGCTAATGCAGCTCCATTAGGAGTTGTATGAAGTGTTTCCATCATATCCTCTAAAAGAGTGCGTACATGATCATCTACTATAATAACCTCCTTGCATCTTTTTTCTAATATTTCATCACCATCAAAACGAATCTCACGAATTGCCATTATAATCCCCCCCTGCTTCTTTCGGCACGTGATTTTTTAGTGCTTTCCTCAAACAAAAAAACTTCCTCAATTGTACACCCAAACGCCTTTGCAATGTCATATGCAATCCATATAGATGGTTCAAACTTCTCTGTTTCAATGGCATTAACAGCTTGTCTAGATGTGCCTATTAAATTGCCCAATTGTTCCTGTGTCAGCCCTTTTTTCTCTCGTAATTCTTTAATACGATTTTTCATAAGCCAATTTTTCTCCTTTTGCCGTTTGCAAAGTAATGTTAACCTTACTTTAATTTTATCAACAGTTACAGTATATGTCAAGTTAACATTACAAAAATCAAACCTCATGCAAAAACGCTTTTTGTCTGCTGCCTTGAACAACTATTGTAATATTTGTAAAAATATATTAAAATTACATCAATGTTAAATGAACTAATTTACTATAAAGAGAAAGGATACGAAGTATGGATAATTACTATGCCGGAAAATTAAATTCTCAAATGTTGTATCAAGTATATGAAACACAAATTCCTCGTGTCAAGCAGTACTTACAAGCGGAGATAGATTTTGTCAAGGAAAATCTATCAAAAACACAAAGCGTTTTGGAGCTTGGAGCCGGATATGGTCGAATTATTAAGGAATTGGCTCCCTTCTGCGGATCTATTGTCGGAATAGATATCTCGGTGGAAAGCGTTGAGTTAGGCAGAGAGTATCTCAAAGACTGCCCAAACGCGAGCATAGTTGCGATGAATGTCCACAAAATGAACTTCCATAGGCCATTTGATGTCATTTTATGCCTGCAAAACGGGTTGTCTGCCATGCGTGCTGATTCCACCGTAATTAATAAAATTCTTGAAACGTTGGCACCGGGCGGGACGGCTTATTTCAGCAGTTATAGTGCTAAATTTTGGGATTTTCGCCTGAAATGGTTTGAAGAGCAATCCTCCAAAGGGCTTTTGGGTGAAATTGACTATGCAAAAACCCAAAACGGTGTGATTGTCTGCAAAGGAGGCTTTGAGGCAACAACCTATTCACCTGAGGACTTACAGAAAATTGGCGAGGAGTCAGGATGTCCCTACTGGGTGCAAGAGGTGGATGAATCTAGCCTATTTCTAATTATCCATAAGAACTGACTAAAAAAACTCCCTCTAGTACTCAATGTGTTGAGTAAAAGGGAGTTCTAACTTTACATTTCTTGGTTTATTTAATTATAGCCGATCCAAAATTCTGCTTGCCCAAATACAAGTTTCTATTGATTTTTCATAGTTGCCTACTGCGTATATTACCAATAATAATGCAACAAAATGCTAATGCTGAAAAAAAGTAGGGTATATCTGTAAGGACGTTTAACCACAAAAATGCTACAGCCCAACTGTACCAGATTGTCCTTATCCCTTTATTTTCCATAGAAAACTTACCTCCATTATCATTTTAGTTCGCCTAATTCCACAAATATGTAATCGTTTGTATTAATTTATACCATACTTTTTCTTCTAAAATTCATTAATTCTTCAATATAAATCAGTTCCGAATATACAAGTCTCTTTTAATAATTCTCACTTTCCCATCGTCTTAATACCATAAGCTGCTCTGGTGTATGGAACCAATGCTCACCATCCTCCATCACCGTCAGTTCATTTTTAAAACAGCTAACAAAATTATCCACAATATATCGACTGGTAAGATTATCTTTACTTGCATAAAGAATTGCTGTTGGTGCCTTCCAATCTGCTATCGGATGCATCTTAGCATACTGATAATACTCCCAATCCAAAGTTTCTCCAAAACTGGTTGGTATCACTTTTTGTTCTTCTAAATCTTTTTCAGTTATTGATGCCCATTGCATCATATCCTTTATTAATTGTTCCATATCTAGAACAGGGGAAACAAACAGGTTCTTCACCAAGGTTTCATTATAAAACGCTTGCATTCCAAACCATGCTCCTATGCTATTAGCTCTCAAGGAAATCTGATTCCAACTCTCTTTTGCAAATTCCATAACAAATCTCAGTTCCGGCACTATTTTCCACGGCACAAACAAATCCATCTCATCTTTCCGCTCTCCGTGTCCAGGCAAATCAATGCTAAGAACTTGATACCCCTTGGGACAGACAATCTCTGCAAAAGCCTCTGCCTCTTCCTTATAGCCACATTTACCGTGAATATAAAGATATAAATTTATTGATGTATCTCCATATAAGACTGCCGGAATATTTTCTAT
This sequence comes from Sedimentibacter sp. LTW-03, assembly GCF_052059825.1. GTDB lineage: Bacteria > Bacillota > Clostridia > Tissierellales > Sedimentibacteraceae > Sedimentibacter. The sequence goes on along the minus strand of NZ_CP197180.1, from coordinate 3,330,856 downwards.
TTTTATGTTTTGTTTTTTCATATTATAACCTACCATTTCCTTATAGACTTATTCATAATTTTCGTAATCATACTACACCTTTAAATATTATTATACCGTCTTTCTCTGTTTTTTCAACTATGTCAGTAAGTTCATATGGCGATGTATCCTCAAGAATTCTTCTCCCTCGTTTCATTTATGTCACTGACATTAGTTTTATTGAAAACTCCAAACCCTCAACGCAGCCATATTCTATATCTAAAATATCTCAGTTTTAATGCAGAAAGATTAGTTTAAATACTGCCAACATCATACCTTAATTTTACAACAGACAAATAGTTTGCCTAATTTATTATACCAAGCAGCTCTGGTATAGTTGTTTATACATTTGGATAGGCTACAATTAACTGTATATTTTTCATAATCTCTTAAGAAGTATACGAAAGAACAACTGCTCTCTTGGCGAGGAAAACAGACTGAATCACAGCCACACAACAACAGACCTAAGACATTATATAGACATATTAAAAGATGCTTTTTATAGTTAATTAAGTATTTCAAGGAGGGAAAATAAATGATCACAGTAGAACACCTATATCATTCCTATTCCAATGACGAAACATATGCCGTTAAAGATGTAAGCTTCGAGATTCCCAAGGGCGAAGTCTTTGGTTTCCTTGGCCCGTCTGGGGCTGGAAAATCAACGACCCAGGGTATTCTCACAGGGCTTTTGAAATTGCAGAAAGGCCATGTTACAGTAGCCGGTTACGATATAGAAAAGATTAAACAGGAAATGTTCAATCAGATTGGCGTTTCCTTCGAGCAATCCAATGTATACAGCAAAATGACTGCTTTAGAGAATCTAAAATTTTATGCCAAACTGTTTGATGTTCCTACAAGAAACCCCCAAAAACTGTTAGAGTTGGTAGGCCTGAACAGCAAGGGTGATATCCGAGCCAGTGAATTTTCTAAGGGAATGAAGCATCGGCTCACATTTGCCCGTTCCATGCTTAACAATCCTGAACTGTGGTTTTTGGATGAACCCACCACCGGATTGGATCCTGCCATTGCCTCGATTATTAAAGGTATTATCAGAGAAGAGAATAAGAAGGGAGTCACTATTTTTCTAACTACTCACAACATGTATATCGCCGATGAGCTGTGTGATCGCGTAGCTTTTATTGTCGAAGGTGAGATCAAGCTTATCGATAGTCCCAAAAATTTGAAGCTCAAGTACGGTCAAGACTTGGTCAAAGTGGAATATGGAGAAAACAGCCGTTTACAAAGTGAAACCTTATCCACCATCGATGAAAAGGACAAAAAAAAGCTCATAGAGCTGATTGAAAAAGAGAATATACGTACCATGCATACCAAAGAGGCAACACTTGAAGAAATTTTCATAAAAGTGACCGGAAGGGAGCTGATGTAAATGAAGCTGTGGTCCAGTTTCGTCAAAGAACTAACTATCGCATTACGGGGATTCTATTTCTACATCGAGATAGCGATGGCATTTATCATGCTGTTGTTACTGTTGTTTGTAGTGCCGGAACAATTTAACAGCAAAGAAAATGAATATCTGTATCTGGACTTTCCGACTGCATCTATTAAAAAATCATACATTGAAGCATTCGAAGATTTGGACGGACAGCCGGAGGTCGTAACACTGAAAGTTGAAAAAAATGAAATCAACACCCTGCTCTATGAAACGGCGAATAAGAAGATCTATCTCTTGGAGTCCGAGGAAGACATGATACTACTGGCCGAAAATAAGCATGAGATTGGCGCCGCCGTCACCATGGACGAAGGCAACTACGAAATGCATTACACCTACTATCTGCAGGGTAATGAAACAGATAGGCTAAAAAGTTTGCTGATGATCATCCACGGACAGGATGACGAGCTGCTTAGCAATGCGGTGGAAAATCAGGAGATACGCAGTCTATCCAATGCAGGCACACAACTTACCGACAGAGAAAATCTGCTGCCCGTTTTTCTAACATTCAACGGGGCTCTGATGGGCTTTTTTATCATTGCAGCTTACATTTTTCTGGATAAAAAGGAAGGCGTTATAAAAGCCTATGCCGTCACACCGTCCCCGGTGTGGAAGTACCTGCTGAGCAAGGTCATGGTTCTGACAACAACTATGCTGCTGACATCCCTTGTAATAATCGTACCGTTAATGGGTATGCGTATCAATTACTTGATGCTGCTAGCTTTTCTGATACCTACGGGGCTGTTTGCCTCCGGGCTGGGCCTTATGATAGCAGGATACTATAACAGCATGGTCAAATCATTTGGGGTCATGTACCTGATTATGATCGCAATGGGCATTCCGGTCCTTGCATACTTCTCGCCAAGCTGGGACCCCTTGTGGCTGAAGTTCATCCCCAGCTACTATATCGTATCCGGTTTCAAAGAAATTTTTATTAATGGCGATATGGGATTTGTCCTGCTGATTGCACTGGGATATCTTGCGGCAGCCGTCCTTCTGTTCGCATGGTCGAATGCCCGCTTTAAGCGGACACTATTGGTATAGGAGGTACAGTATGTTAAAAAAGATATTTGCTATATTTGGAAGGGACATTAATATGAGTATACGGGATTTTATGTCCCTTATGATGATTGCTATCCCCATTATTATGGCCATTGCGGTAAATCTATTCGCACCCGGAATCGAAGATACCACCGTTAATCTTGCCTTCCTCAAAGGGGAAAACCCGGAAATGGTTTCATATCTCAAAGAATATGCCAATGTTCAACAGTATGAGGACTACGAAGCGCTTAAGACACGGATCATGAAAAGGGATAATCTTATTGGCATCGTCGGTGAAGGAAGTGACTCCTATATTCTGGTACAGGGCAACGAGCCAAATGAGGTGGTGGAATATGCCAAGGTACTCAAGACCTTCTTCGAATACGACCGCCAGCCAGAAGATTCCACTGCGACGATAAAAGAGTTTGGTGTAAAGACACCGCCTGTCAAGATGCTGTGGGCAAACATTGGAATTCTTCTAATGACTGTACTGGCAGGCATGCTAATTTCATTGAATATCGTGGACGAGAAGATGGACAATACCGTCAGCGCAATCAACGTAACACCTGTTTCGCGTATGGTATGGATATTCAGTAAAAGCCTGCTCGGTATCTTATTAGCGCTGGCAGGCTGTATAGCCATGTTACTGATTATGGGAGTAACGGGTAATATTAACTTTATCCAGCTGTTAATCTTTGTGTTAGTCTCTTCGCTGATAAGCATTATGATTGGCTTCCTGGAAGGGCTAACCAGCGATGATGTTATGACGGCAATGGCATCTACCAAGATGATTATGCTCCCGTTAGCGGCGTCGGTCGCCGGATACGAATTTCTAGCGACTAAATGGCAGTGGGTGCTGTATTGGTCTCCCTTCTACTGGATATACAAGGGCAACATCGCCATCCTAAACGGTAGTATGACATGGATTAATCTTCTGCTGACCAGCGGTATCGTACTAGCAATTACAGCTCTGGTATTCGCCTATACGGCTCCCCGCATACGCAAGGGGCTGGAACACTGACAATACCCAAAAGGTGCGACTCAGACAAATCATCTGTGGCGCGCCTTTTGCCATACCATATTCTAACCTTAATAATATTTTTTATTTAATTCTCCTTCTTCTTTTAGTGTTTTTGATTGTTTATTCAATACCACCTGAAGCTTCTAATTTGAATTCACCAATTACAGTTTTACCATCACTTGCATATAACGGTATTACTCGTTTCCCGTTATGCTTTTCTTGCCAATTAACGGCTTCCTCTGGCGTACTAAATTCTGGTCCATATAAATCGTTACTTAAAATATAACCATATGTACCATCTATGCCTTGTGCAGCTATAAGATCAGGTGAATCTTCTGATTCTAAGCCATATGTTTGTCCATTTTCATTTGTTCCTTTTAATAAATGGAAATCGAGCACTTGCGGAAAAACTATTTTAATCGATGTTCCAATTAAAGCAATAAATATTGTACAAATGGTTAAATATTTAAACAACTTACTCTTTAATATCTTCATTTTGTGTCTCTCCTATGTCAAAACTTGTTAAAACTAAATACTTATAGAATATTTAACTAAAATTAACCCCCAAAGGAATCACCTCCAAACAAAACACATCGCACTGAATTATTAGCAATTATGTCTTTCAATTTTATCCGTCATATATATAGACCATCCGTTTTTTTATTTTGCAACAATATTTAAAATTCCTATAAAACTAGTTTGTTATACTTTTCGCAATTTTAATAATTTCTTCTTGCTCTATATAGCCTTCTATTATGAAAATATATTCATCAAATTTAAAAACCAAGGTACTATGACCATTTTTACTGAATATACTTCCATTTAATCCGTTAATAAACACACTTGTTTCCGTTCTATTTTCCGTATCGATTCCTGTTTTTGCATCCTTATCAAAATAACAGTAATTAATTATTTCATTGTTTTTATTTATATATGATATTTCAACTCCACTATCATTAATAAATGTACTTTTAATTTCATAGCCTTCTGGCAAATAATGAGGGTAATATTTTTCATTTAACTCCGCCGGTACATCCGTATTATTGTTTTCTGATAATGATATTAAAGAAAACTTTTCCTTCTGCTCCATAATAAAATTTAATACATTGATTTTAAATGCTTCTACTGTGTTAAATGCTACTGCAAATCCTACCACTACTACAGCAATTAAAACTGCTGCTTTTAATGCAAGCTTTTTTATTAATTTCTGCTTTTGTTTTCTTTTCTCTTTTTTTTCACATTCTTTTATCATTCCCAATATTTTTTTATCCAGCTCTTCCTGATCCGGGTTAGCCATAGTTTCATCATCTCGTAATTTATCATAAATCTTTTTATCTTCTTCAGACAAAAGTATTGCAGCTTTTCTGAGTAAAATTTCTCCGTATTCATCATTAAAGTTACTTTTCACTATATTCACTTCCTTTCAGCCTATCCGCCAACATCCTCAGCGCTCTTGTTTTATACATTCTAACGCTGTTTGTTTGCACTCCTATAGTTTTAGCTATCTGGTCGTCGTCAAATTCATAAACATACTTTAATTTCAGAACCATCTTATATTTATCAGGCATATTTTCTAATGCCACCAAAATATCGGAGGAGCTGCTTCTTTCTAACACACTTTCGTAATCATCATATGCATCTAAGTCAGATAATTCATCACTATCTATGTATTCTAGACTTTCTTTTTCTTTATACTTTTTAAGCATCATTGTATTATAAGAGTTTCTAACTATAGAGACCATATAAGAATCCATTTTGCAACAATTTATTTTTTTGACAGCATCAATACATTTTATTATCTTTTCAAAAGAAATTTGGAGCAGTTCATCTGCCTCATCTTTATTCTTTGTCAAGTACATTGCATATTTCCACATATACTTATTATGTTTTATATACAATTCCTCAATAAAATTTCTTTCATTTTCATCCTTAATAGCCATTATAATTGCAATAACCACAATTATCCCCCCATTTATCTTCTATATTTTCCTGGTGCTTTATTTTACTCTATACATGTTTTTTACTTCTTGTTTTCCAAAATGTATTTAGTTTTTCAGTGATCTTAAAATATCCATATTATAGAATCCAACATGTAAATAAAAAAATCTAGTCCATATTATACTGTTACAAATAATATATCATAAAATTTTCCATTTTTCGATATATTATTTAATTATAAACTGCCAACAATAAAAATCTCAGCGCTGAAATTTTTAGTCTTAGTAGTTTTATAGCATTGGTAGGATTTACACCCCCACTTAATTCTTCATACTGCATAATTCTTTGTTATTATCCAATTTTCATAAAACAAACCCGTACAAAAACATTCCAACGTCCAATTAAAATCAAGTATATTAAGACGCCTTTTCTTTATAAAAGCCTCTAAACTATATAGTTTAGAAGCTTTAAGCAAACTCTGTTTTAAAATTACTGTATGTGTTCTTCTTTTTACAATTAAAGCAGCCTTATCTCATTTCGACTAAAAAAACTTTCTTATCAAATTCATCAAAATATGTCATTATATTTGAATCAGCAGATACTTCGCTCATTATTCTTGGAAGAATAAAAGCCACATTTCCGTTTTTGTCGTATACTATGCTCCTGTAACTTTTGTCCAATGTTGTATTGAAATTTAAGACAATATAGTCACCTGTCATTTTTATTGTTTCACCTGTTTCGCCCAAGTTAAGAGAATTTGTATCTCCCTCCTTGTATACTTTTTGGTCCTTGTCGTTAATATAATAAATATCATTTCCAAGCACTTCGTAATTTTCTCGATATACAGGTCCGCTGCTTTCCAATCTTATTGTTTCATCATCTAAGAACAGTGAATAAAGCATACTGTCATCACTGACAAAATACAATCTTTCATTACGATATTTAAACGCTTCTGCAGGTTTTTTGTTAACCAATGTTATTTTACCTGTTTCTTTATTCAGCTTGTAAATTTTGTGCGGATCATTATCTACGTTTATGTTTGATGTTATCATATACAGGTAATTGTCCGTTTCATAACTAGATTTTGATTTATACATCAGAAATCCTTCTTCAGATACTTCAGGTGCAATGAAAGGTCCTATAGCTACGGGCTCCATTGTCGTTCCGTCCGCCTTTATTGCAATTTCATACGTCATTCCCTTTGTTCCGCTTGCACTGTATGAAAAAATTACTTTTCCATCACGATGATTAAAATATGGCTTCACATATATATCTTCATCCTCACCAAAATAAGTATCTTTTGGCAACTGATATATTTTCCTGTTATTCTTCAAATCATTCAAAGGTGCTCGATATATAGTGCCATTATTACCGGTGTAATATATATAATCGCCCTGTACAATAAAACCACCACACCTATCCTCTTCGTGTAAATGGTCAACAAGCTCCAACATCTCTGGAGATGCATTCTGGGATTTAATCACAAGTCCATTATTATTGTCAAAATGGTAATCCCATCCGAACTCATTCACACCGTATTCCCACGTAAGCGGAAAATACGTTATATCCCTAAAGGACAACAGTGGATATTCAGCATTGCTTTTATCAACTGTTTTTCCATTAATCTTAATATTAAATTCTGGGATTAAAGCAGTGTATTCAGTTGAATTTTTCTGATTTGTCTTATATTCCTCAAAAGGATAGCTGATATTTGTTTTATTAATTTCAAGTCCTGCTTCCTGATCCCACTTTGTTTCCAAACCAAGGTATCTGCACCCTCCAAATGTCATAGGAAAATAAGTGATATCCTTATAAACAATCAACGGATATTGGCTATATGAATTGTTTATTTCACTTCCATTTAATGTAACCTTGAAGGACGGCAGGCTAACGTTTGCATTTTTGTCGGCAGCAAATGCATTTTCACTTGAAAGAAATAATACTACTGCTATTACAGCTATAAAATTATATATAAATCTATTTTTCATCTTTTCCCCCCTGTATTCAATACTATTTGTTTATACGACGATATATTTGTATAAAAAGTTCCGCATAATATAAAGTTATATTAGAACCACGTCAGCTAAACAAATAATATTAATTATAGCGTACATTTATTCCAACAAATATTGTTCACTATTTATAAAATTATTTCCAAAATTACATAGCTAGTTATATTATATAAACTAACAGTGGGGCCGGATAAGCTATCCCGCCCCTTACTTTGCAAGTACATATTAATTAAATGACATTGTCACATTATCTGAGGTCCATGCAGTATATGTCGCTGACACCTTTCCGTATACAGCAGATGTTGATTGCACCTGTGTCTACTCTATTGACGCAAGTACATACATAGTAATTACAGTAATGATAATCAATTAAGTCATTACATTCATTTTTTGCTTTGCTTTTACATAAATATTTATATATTTGTAGGTAACATACCCTAAGAGTACTCCTATTAGATTAAAAATTATGTCATCTATATCGAATACGCCTCTGCGAGTAATTAATTGTAAAAATTCAACGCAGAATATAATTAAAATATTTACAAAAATAAATAATTTTTTTTTGTTTTGTGCAGAAAATAAGTGTAAAGTAAAGATACTCATAGGGATAAAAGCTAATACGTTTCCTATAATATTTTTTATAACAACTCCAGCATTAATTTGAGCAGAATGAAAAATATTCATTAAAGGAATTAAATTTGTATTATATCTGCAATATGTCACAAAATCAATTGTCGATGCATTTTTTGCAAAATCTATTCTAAGACTATTCTGAAACAATACTGAATATAAAACAAAAATATAAAATGCAAACAAATGACAAACGATAAATTTTATTGTTTTCTTTTTATTGCTTTTATTAGAATCTATTGTTGTATAGGCGAAAATAGCCATTAGCGCAGAAAACAATAAAAAGGTTATTATAATCCCAAACATTGAAAATATAAATCTACCACCTTGAATAATAATAAGCAGATATATAACTAATACAATTCCAATTATATAACTAACTATTCCTATAAGCTTTTTTAAAAAACTTTTTTTATTCATGAAGTTTTTACCTCCAGATGTGAATTTTCTTGCCACATTGAATATGTTTACCAGATGCTCACCTCCTGACATAATTTATTTATATCTCAAATGCTATGTTGAATAAATTTGTTATTATTTACCTTTCATATATATAGACCATTTATTTTTTTAATTTGCAACAATATTATTTATAAAATCTTAAGTTTAACATTTGTTTTTCTGTTACACTCCAAAGCAATTTCGTGAGTAGGAGACGCATTAACAAAAGTTTTTATTGACACAAAAAAATATTGTTTCATTTATAGATAAGTTTAATTCTTGAAAGAAACATCTTTTTGGTCAGGAAAGCATTCTAGATACATGCGAAATAAATTTACTTAATCAACCCCAGAAAGCAATAGATAAGTGGGTGATAATTGCAGAAACAATTATGTAAAAGAGAAGAATTTTTAAGTTATTTTGTGCATGCAAGCCCCCCTTAAATTAATCATTTAGCTTACTGTAGCTGAAAACTTGCCCAGTCCAAGTTATAAATCATAAACTGTATTTTCTTCAATTTTCGATTCAGTCTCCATGTTTTCAAATTGCAAATATATTTTATCGTTACTTTTATTTATACTATATGTTATTAGATTTCAACGATTTTGAAATAATGAGGTCACCTTAATTTATTTAAAGTATGGTATCAGGTAACCATCTCCAGTATACGTCAGTGTCTGGGTACATGTTAAACTGCAATACCTTTTCCTGATTGCTCCAATCTAAATACTTTATTTGCAGTTTTGCTCCTGTGTCACTTACATTTAACACCTCCAAGGTTTCCATTTTATAGGTTCTTGTATATTCTTTATGTATATCTTCTATGTTTCTTACACAAAGATTTCCGTCTATTTCCTTAAAATATGGCAATATCATACAATATACCTTGGACTTTCAACAATAGTTTACGCTCATACTGGTTATAAATAAAAAAGAGAAGATCTCTCCTCTTTTTTAAATTTAATTATTAGCTGTTACATAATATGCCTCTTTAAGAGTGAAGTCATTCACGCCCCCATCACCTGTAACATAACTCCAAGACATAGCACCTGTTAGCGTGTCATATCTTCCGTAGTTTGGTGTAGTAGTACCTTGTGTTGTGTTTGCAGAATCAATTACTAAAAAATCAGACTTTGCAGTTCCTGCTTCCTTATAGCCATATACTACAACCCAGTGCTCCACACCTTCACCTGTTCCTGTACAATGCAGGAGTACAGGTATTCCAAGGTCAATCTTTGCTTTCAACTCAGCAAGTGTTTTTTACTGTCATGCTCCAGGAATAGTCCAGTCAATCCCTGCATAAAGATAGTAGCCTGGATCGCATCAACTGTGGTATATGGTTTGTTACGAATAGTATTTTCCGGTCATTTCAGTTATATCAATTTGTATTACCGCCGTACCTTTAACCATGTTAATTGGTAGTTCCTTATTTGCTAAATGAGGTGTGTATTTTTCCACAATTTTTTTCAGTATACTTCTTTTTTCATCAATATTATCAACAAGTTTAGGAGTACCAGAAATAATGACACTTTCATATTTTGTATTTGTGTCACATGGATTTCCATTTGGGTCCAACAGCAGTTTGTCCATTTCATAAACACAGAATCCCACTCTTGGATCATTGTGTATATTGTCAAGCTTTTTACCTTTAGGCAATCCATGTAAAAAAATTGCATTATTATAATAAACAAAATGCATTGGAGTAATATATGGTGTGCCATCAGAGTTAAGTGTCGCAAAACTTCCAATTTGTACTTGTTCAAGCAGTTGATTCATTTGTTGCTCAGTAAGGCGGTGCGTTTTCATTCGATGTTGCATAATAGTACATCCTCCTATTTATACCTTTAGTTTTCATTTCACTATACTACAAAACCGGCTCTGCTATAAGAGCCGGTTTAAATAAATTTATAGGATACAGATAATCTAACCAAACCAAGCCTGCGATAAAATCTCCACTGCCCTTGGAATATCATCCTCTGAAATCATGCCATATCCTAATATAAGAGCATTGTTCCTATAATTCTTTTTATTCAGCCAAAAAGGAGATACAGGGCATACCTTTATTTTATGGTCAAGCGCTTTTTGAACAAGCTCCTCTTCCTGCTGCCCATCCAAAAATTCCAGAAGAATATGCAATCCCGCTTGATACCCATGAATTCGTACCTTATTTCCAATACTGTCTTTGATTGCATGAATAAGAATATCATGTTTCTTCTTTTGAGATAGACAGATTCTCCGCATATGTTTTTCCCAATGTCCATCTTCCATAAAACGAGCTATAATTTTCTGGTCTATCATTGGAACAGTGCATTGATACCCAATAAACCTTTCTCGATATTTAGAAAGCATCCATGAAGGCAATATAATATATGCCATGCGAAGCCCGGGAGAAAGTGCTTTGGAAAATGTTCCAATATAAACTACACGTTCATATTCATCAATTGATTGGAGTGCGGGAATTGGCCGCCCATTGTAGCGAAATTCACTATCATAATCATCTTCAATGATGATATTGTCATGTTCTTGTGCCCAGTTCAATAATTTGATTCGCTTATGTATTGGCATAACAACGCCCATTGGAAACTGATGGGATGGTGAAATATGAACCATCCTTGCAGATGACGAAGAAAGCTCGTTTATTCCAATCCCATCCTCATAAACAGGTATAGGTAAAACGTCAAATTCATTACTGCGAAAAATAATGCTGGCACCATTATAACAGGGTTCCTCCATAGCAATTTGTTTTTTCGCATAAGGAAATATTTTTATTATGATTTCAAGGGCAGATTGTGTACCACTACACATTACAATCTGTTCCGGTTGACAATTGACACCGCGGCTATGATACAAGTATTCTTTCAGTTGAGTCCTCAATTTAATATCACCTTTTACATCGCCGCAGCTGTGAACCTCTTGCATTTCTGCGCCATCCAATACATCAGTCAAATATTTTCTCCAAAGTTTATCAGGAAAGCTTGCAGCATCAAGATTTCCGTATTGAAAATTATACCTGATAGATTCTGTTCTATGGTTGGAAGAAACAGCTAATTCTGTGCTCGTGTTAGTTTTTTTTGCTTCTTTTGGATTAAGGTTAAATTGCAGGTTATTCACTAAATAACCGGAGCTTGCTACATTTGTAAGATAGCCTTCCAATACCAATTGAGCATAGGCATTTTCTACTGTGTTTCGTCCAATTTGCAATTCTCTTGCCAATGCTCTCGTAGACGTTATTTTCGTACCGATAGGTAGTTTTCCCGCCAGAATATCATGTTTTATTTGTTCATAAATCTGCTGATAAATTGGTTGTTGGCTTTTATGATCGATATGTAGCATTTTCACTTTCTCCCATATACTGAAGTTTACAATACTGAAAAAACTAATGGAACTAATTTTACAACTATTATTACATAATGGAAGCAAATTTTAAATTCATGCTCCACGTTACTTAGATTCAAAATTTAAGGCACATACTGCTCTTCAATTATCACCACAACACTGTCCTGCATTTTAATCCAAAACGGCACATTAACTGCTTTGTTTGAATAAGTATTTAGATATCTAATAAACTCTTCCTTATCTTTTGTGCTATAGTGAAATCTGTCTTCATCACTGCTTGCGAAATCATTTCCCCAATCAATAAATCTGTATTCTGCATTCTCACCAACTTCGTATACAATTTGTTCAACTTCTGGATTATAAATATAGTATCCATTAGGCATATCAAATTCTTCTATTTTAAGTTCCTGAATTCTATCATTATCCTCTAAAGTTATCCATTCGATGGGATCAAATATAATTTGGTTTCCATCAGATTCTTCGAACCCAGAAATGTAACCAATATATGTGAATTCCCCAACTTCTTCCGAATCTGTTGTAGGTGGAACCTTGGCATCAATTACTTTTCCATTTTCTAAAACGTAGTTCTGTAAATTAATATATACACTTTCAGAAACTGCATAATATCTATATTTTTCTTGGGTGTCTTCATTATAAATCATTGCATAAGTTTCATCAGAATAAAAGTTGATATAATATCCATCATGCAAAATAATTCTAAGTGTTGCCGTACCTTCTATTGGAGGATTCATCCTTTTTTCTTTCCATTTTTCCTGTTCAAAAATCTCGAGAAAGCTTGAATTAGGAGAAACACTTAAAGAATCATTATCTTCAGTTTCTACAGCAATATAGTCGCAGGTTGCCATTGCAGACAAGAAATTATTAATATTCAACAACGACAAATCAGGCTCTTCATTCTTAGGATTTGACAGTAATCCAACTACAGCAACTAAAAGAACAATTGTTGCTATCACAACAACATAAAACTTTGGTTGTTTAAAATTTATTATATTTTTAACTCGTCCTTTGGTCTCCCCTTCGCCAAAGGCAAGAGGTGTCATACCAAAATTCCTTCTTTTTATAGATAAGTTCAGCAATGACTGCGAATAGTCTTTTTTTACGTTGTGACCTAATTGGCTTATAACGGATTCATCACAAGACATCTCCATGTCTTTACCGCTCAACCAAAACGCAATCCAAGCTAAAGGATTAAACCAATGAATGCATAAAGCCAGATAGCTGATAAATCTAATAACATGGTCAAATCTCTTGATATGAGTTTGTTCATGTAGCACTATATACTCCTTCTCTATTTCTGACAAAGAAGCAGACAGATATATCTTCGGTTTAATTAAGCCTAAAACAAACGGTGTTTCTACTTTGTTTGAGTAGTAAATATTATTCATTTCACAGCTTGCATTTTTTAATCTTTTTTTTATTTTTGTAAGCGACACCGCTCCATATATTAAAAGTACAGCAATCCCCAAGACCCAAATCAACGATCCAAGAAAGATCCAAACGTGCATTGGATTTACACTAGCAACTGCATCTGCTGTTGGAAGCGAACCACTGATAGATTGATCAATATTGTGCATTCCCGTATTAATATAAGGTTCTAGATTATACATGACGTCATTAGATATAGGTGTTGGGTTCACAGGAATAAGGCTCAAAATACTATCAAATGAAATTGGTACAATAAGTCTAAATAGAGCAACTGTCCATAATATGTACGAATATTTTTTAGGAGCTTTTTTAAGAAGTATTCTTGCAAATAATATGAACATAATAACGATACTGCCAATATAACTCATATTGATAACTTGTAAAAATAATTTTTCCAACATCCTATCCCTCCCTATATTCATCAATCAATTGCTGTATTTCATCAATCTCTTTTTTACTTAATTTTTTTCTCCTAGTAAACGCTGTTAAAAACCTAGGCAAAGATCCGCCAAAGGATTTTTCTAAAAAATCTTCTCCTTTTTCTGCTAAAAAATCTTCCTTTTTTATCAATACTACAACAGTTCCGTTATCATTTTTGAAAATCTCCCTCTCGCATAGCCGCTTTAGCATTGTATATGTTGTCGTTCTCTTCCATTCAAATTCTTCAGTACATATTTCTATCAATTCTCGAGTTTTAATAGGAGCTTTATCCCAAATAATATTTGCAAATCTTTGTTCCATTTCACCAAGCTTATATTTTTCCACAGAAATGCCTCCTTTTGTCTAATAGTTTTAGACATTTATAGTCTAACATCATTAGACATATATGTCAACAATTGGGTAGAAAAAAAGAAGCTAACTGTTGCCAAGTTTCGTTTATATAAAAAACACACCAAGATTTTTATATCTCAGTGCATTTAAAGTTTTCATTTTCAGTTTTAAATAATTATTTATGGTCTAAAATTGGAAGCTACTATCTCCTAACTATTTATCTATTTGCCTATATAAAACGCGTATATCGCAATAACTACATAATGTTAATAATGAAAATTTTACAATTCTTTATCACTAAATGTTAATGTAACTACCTGCACTAAATCCATTCCCCCAAACTTAGACGGACTAAAATAGTCTTGAAGTGAATAGCTTCTCATACTTGTACCGCTATCATAAACCATAAGCGCGACAGGAATTTCTTTATTGATTTCTATCTTCTTGAATTCCTGTAAAAAGCCTTTAGTAGATGACATTGTTTCTGCGCTAAGCATGATTTCATCTGTTCTGTACGAAGCCCTTCCACCAGCATTTATATTTAAATCAATCGCATAATTTTCTTTAAGCTGCATTGCGAAAGTACCAGTTAACTGTTTAATAGGTTCTCTCTCTGTGCCTATTGAAATAGCTCCTCCACCGATGCGGCTCCAGTTTTTGTCGTTTTCAAGTTTGCATACATTTACTTTTAAAGTTATTGCCTCTTTTGGTGCATGAAAAGAAATAAGTTGTGAATTACCTTCCATCCCAAAAGATTGTAATATATATTTCTCATTTTCTGATAATTCGTATGGCACAATTCCTTCTTTAGTTAAGAGTTTAGGTAAAGTTGCTTTGTTTGAACAAGCAACTAAAGCCATTGCAATGGTAACAATTAGTATTAGTAAAAAAAATCTTTCCCTTTTCATTATAAATAACTCCTATTTTTCAAATAATTTATTTCACATTTTACTTATACACTTCATCATCAAATACAATCTGATCTCCAAGCGTAAATACATATTGGATTTGGTTATTGTTTTCATCGGTCCAACTAACAGAGCCAAAAGAGCCATTTGATGAATCAGTTCCAAATGATGCAGCTGCAATTACAACTACAACAACTGCAATAATAACCAACCAAAAATAGGGTTTCCTATAATTCAATACATTTTTAATTCTCAAGAAAATGCTACTCATCTTAGAACCTCCTCAATCAATTTTTCAGCTAATTTTTATTATTACACCTTGGAAAATCATACCATATTAATTAGCGTTTTGCAAATGCTCATAGACTAATTACACATTACCAGTTTCCAAAAATCTATATATCTTAATACCATCGATAATGCAATTACTGATGGAATAGCAGTTAAAATTTGCAGCTATGATAATTATATCCACCCCGTTTATTATAGCCGATCCATCACTTGGCACAGTATCGTTAAGGTTCTTTAAAACTGAGCACTTTCTTTAAACCAAAACATATACTAATGTATATTAAATGAAAGGAGTTATCAATATGTATAATAAATATACCTGTCCTCATTACGACAACACTCCAAAAAATATTTTTCCAAGCCCATCGTTACCATTAAGTATGCAAAAATGGATTCATGAATCTAGCGACAGCTTAACTCTATTGGGAGATTTTAATGCTAGCTATAATACTTTTCCGTATACAGTGAATCCTAATGTTGAGATTGTAATCAAAGGACAATTCCCCTATGCAAGATATTTATCCTATAGTATAGTAGGTAAATCAGACCTTACTATCGCCACAATACCTGACCGAGATTTAATTCCTGATCCAGGAAGTACGAATCCTTTTTTGCCTGGTGCTAATTGGAACGCCAAAAATCGTAATTATACTTTAAAAATCCGTTTTACTCCACCACCAGAAGGGTTTGATCATTTTGTTCCAGCAGCAGGTAATAACATAGCTTATGCAGGAACGTTAAAAAATGGCTTACAAAATACGCATGGAACCATAGGTCTCCGTATTTATGCTCCAAGTATTGGTTATAATGACATTACGGGAGGTGTAGGTTTTCCTATAATCATGTATAATCACACACCAAATAATAATAAATACTCACTAACCACTCAACCAATAAGTAAAGCCAATTTTAATCCTGCATTAAAACAAAAAAATAATTTCGAACATAATAAATGGTATATTTCTTCTAATGAAAAGAATTGTAAAGAAAATGGCGATCTATCTTGGAGTACCCTAGGTCGCTCATCTGCACTTATACAATATGATTATAATGATGCCTATATACTTTCTAATGAACTTCAAAGAGACCCAAGTAGGTTATTGTTTCTTCGTTGGAAAGCCCCTGCATTCCCAGATACGTATCACAACATTGGGATTTTAGGAAATGAAGACATGAGATACTGGAGTATGTCATTTATATCCCCAGTAGGCTTATTGGGACTTTATACACTTGCAGATTTTGAGACAGTTATTGATAAGAATGGTTATGTCAATCTAATAATCAGTTTCGGTGCACCACGTCCATCTTGTTTGACAACAGAAAACGGATTTACTTGGATCGATGCGAGCCATCTTCCTTTAATTCCCCTTCAACTTTTTTATAGAAATAAGATAGTCTCTCAAGACTTTCCTTATTCAGCAAATAATATTCCACCTGGTAATATTGTTCCACCTGAAGTTATGGGAGAATATTATCCATGTGGTAAATATATCAATCCTGGCTATTTTAAAAAATATTATTGTGATTGAGTTGCAATTTTCCGCAACTTTAAAGGGGCAAAGTCCCTCTCTTTAAGCCGATTATTGCCCCAAATTTGCACTTTAAAATCACATGTCCTATGATGTTTCTGCATCTTTAAGTTATTTTCTAAGCATTTTGTGTTTATTTTAGGTAAATGCTTTGGTAATTATTTTTAATCCATCGTTTCCTTCTCAAAAAGGACCCATTCATTATTAATTAAAACAACAATATTCTCTTCAAAATGAGCATACTTTGAACCTATGCTTCCAAAGTTGGTTTGTCCTTCTTCAGTAGGTTTTTCCGACTGGTCAACCGAAGAACTGACTTCACCAATTATTGCACTTTCATCTATCTCAACAGGTATTTGTTTTCCCGTATCAAGATATAGCTCACCGTTAACCATAATCATTGGCCTTAAATCTGTAATAGCATTATTTAGTGAATCAGTTTTAGGATTTGCTATTAGACCAATTCCAACCGCTATCACAACGATAGTTGAAATAGCAACAACCCAAAATCTTGGTTTTTTATAATTTAACACATTTTTTATCCTCCACTTCACATTACCCTCGCCAAAAGCAAGAGGACTTCCATTTAAAATACGTCTTCCGGTTGCAAGTGTCAATAATGAATTAGCGTAAGATTTTTTAATATCAATATTAATTTCTTTCAATACTCGTTCGTCACAGGAAAGTTCCATATCGATACTCATTAACATGAATGCAACCCACACAAGAGGATTAAACCAGTGTATTGTCAATATTATGAAGGCTGTTATCTTAATGATGTGGTCTTTTCGATAAATGTGTGTCTGTTCATGCAAAAGAATGTATTTCCATTCTTCTTTATCTAGTCCCGCTGGCAGGTAAATTTTGGGACTTATAATACCCAATACAAAGGGGGTTTTTAAATTATCAGCTTCATAAATATTTTGCTCAATTAATTGTGCATTTTTTAATAGCTTTTTTAGGCGAAAAATAGAAATAAGACTATATGCAAGTAATGTAATTATACCTATCATCCAAATATGTGCACCTATTTCTATATAAATATGCATAGGGTTTACACTACCACCTATAACCTGTGAAGGAAGTACTTCGTTAACCATCGTATCAACAGATAGTATTCCACTACTTATCAGTAGCTTTTGTTGATAAATTATATCATGAGGAATAGGAGCAGCAGTCTGCGGTAATAAACTGAATACACTCTCAAATGAAAATGGGATAACAAGGCGAAAAGCTACCACAACCCATAATGCATAGGAAATAACCTTTGGAGCTTTTTGAATCGCCAGCCTGATGAGTATAACAAAAATAATTACATAACTAGCCGTAATACTCATGTTCAAAATAGCAAGAAATAGTTCACTCATTTCATACCTCCTTATGATCATCAATCAGTTTTTTCAATTCTTCTGCTTGATGATTACTTAATTTTTTACCTCCAATAAAAGCTGTCAAAAATTTAGGTAATGACCCTCCAAAAGTATCTTCAACGAAGCGTTTACTTTGATTTGAGTAATACTCTTCCTTTGTGATTATCGATGTAACAACAGCATTTTCATTTAGAAAAATACCTTTTTCGCATAATTTTTTAAGTACTGTATATGTTGTGGACTTTTTCCATTTCATTTCTTTTTCACATAGCTTGACAAGATCACCAGAACCTATGGGCTCATTACGCCAAATGATATCCGCAAACTTTTCTTCACTCTCAGTAAGTTTATATTCTTTCATGACAAGCCTCCCTAGTCTATACAATATCGACCTCACGCTATTAGTCTATCCTCTATAGACTAATATGTCAATGCTAAATTTTATATTTATATTTAATTATCCTTATTATCACGTTCCGTAAATTTCTAACGAATCCTTCGCTCTCTGGTTCTTTCACTTCGAGTTCAAATTTCTGCATTTTGCTCAATGACATATATTAATTCAGTTCCTAAATCTTTATCTATTATCCTAATTGAGGATTCTTTAATTCTATTCATTCCTAAAATAATTGAACTATTCGGTTTCCCCGAATAGTTCGCTCTTCTTCATTCTTTCCCAATTTTTTCTGCATCAGACTTATATCCGTATGGACTATTAACTCCAAAGAAAAATCCACCGATATTACACCAGCGGATTCGCATTTAGCATTCATATTTTTATCTAATTCTTTTAGCTGCAATATATTGACCAAAATACTTCTTAAATTTTTCCAAAGCAGCTTCGATCATTTCTTGATTAACTAATTCTCCTTTAGCATATAATTCCTGGAGCAAACCTGCTGTTAAAATACCCGCAATATTATTAATATCAATCTTATCTTCTTCCTTAAAATAACCATCTTGAATACATAATTCTACAAGATAAAGAGAACGAACTTCTGTATTTGGACCATTGACAAACTTCTCAATGCGTTCATTGCGAAGATCACGATGTAGCCAATCTGGAAACGCTTCTGAAACTATCTTTAAATTTCTTTGTATATTACTCGATTGAGATGAAAAAAATATATATGAATATAATTGAGGATTCTGAAATGCATATCGGCAATATGTCAACCAAATTTCCATCAGATTATCGAGACTATCAATTCTCTGCGCAAGAATATCACAGCATTCACTTAAGTAATCAGTTATACAATAGATAGATGCCCATTCTTTCAACTCATCAAAGTTATCAAAGTAGTTATATAATGTAGCACTGTTATAACCTGCTCTTTCCGAAACATTACGTATTGTTAACTGATCCACACCTTCATTTGCCATAATATTAGCTGCGGACTCTATAAAATATAACATAACTCTTTTCTTTTTTAATGTAATATTCGTTTTCATTACTAATCTTCCTTATTATAATCAAATGATTATTTTTTATAAAACTATCATATCACTAAACTGCAGATTTAATCAACAATAATTTAACTTGCATAATTTAAAAAATACCTTCAAGGCTTATTATTAAACCTTGAAGGTGAGATATATTTAAATTTACGAGAACTAATTACTTACAAGCTTCATATGTTGCTATAGCCATAGATACATCTAGTACGCAAGATCCAACACTTTCATATAGAGTGATTTCTTCATCATTTTCACGAGCTTTAACATTGCCAACAAGGCAATCACCTACAGATCCAACGACTTTTTCTTTAGAAACTACTCCCTTTTCTACAGGAATTAGGATATCTCCTGCAGCTTCCCAAAGTCCTTCAACATGTTCTGTAATGATGCGCGCTGCTTTTACAACTGTTTCTTCATCAATTTCTTGCATAAATGGTGTAAAAGAGCCTATGGCATTGACATGAGTACCAGGTTTTAATTCAGAGCCATTAAATACTGGGGTAAGGGAAGGTGTGCATGTGCAAATAATATCAGAATTAGATACCAATTCACTAGCTGATTTACATTTTATGATTATGTACGGTTTATTTTGAACTTTTGCGATTCTCTCTGCAAATTTATCCACTCTATCAGGAAGTGAATCATAAATTCTTAACTCTGTAAGTTCTCTAACTTCCTGTACAGCAAGAACCTGCGTATAGGCTTGTTCACCAGTTCCGATTACACCCAAACAATGAGCATCTTTTCTAGCCATTACATCTGTGGCAACACCAGCACTACCACCAGTCTTAATTGCAGTTAGATAATTTGCATTGATTAAAGCAACCTGTTCTCCAGTTTCGGCAGAATAAAGACTAATTTTAGAAATTACGCTTGGCAGTCCCTTTGTAATATTGTCTTTAAATACTGCAGAAAACTTAGATCCAAAGAATGGAACATCTAAACAATTTGCCACTAGCCATTGACCACAATTTTCTTCTCCTCGGATTGGTCCAACAACCCTACCTGGTGCATATCTTTTTCCTTCTGCAGAAGCCTTGTATGCTTCTCTTATAGTTTCAAGAGCCAGACTCATATTCATTGTTTCTTTAACTTGTTCCTCATAAATAAATACCATTTTTTCCATTTATAAGCCTCCTAGTATAATTAATGTCGTAGCCACTAATGGCTATGCAGTTAATACATTTTTATTATCTAATAACAGAAGAAGGAGTTCTTCCTTCTCCAGATGTTACTTTTCTATTTCAACAAATTATCAATATTATTTTATTTCACTGTTAATATTTCTTATCTAGGTTTCATTATCCCATTCAACCTATTCATTATCAATTCTTAATAATACATTATTATACAAAAGCTTTCCAGCTTTAAGTACACTCGGAATTAGTGCAACATAGAAGAAGATTAAAGGTAACCCGCAAATTACAATAAAATTTTGCATAGCACTCATTGCATCATTTCCACCAATTATTACCAAAGCTGCTGCTACAGCGCCTAGAAGAGCTGCAAAAAGAGCACGAATCCATGGATACGGTTCTTCCATACGAGTAGTTTGTACAGCCATACTGTACGCAGCTCCTGCTCCTGTTGTCACTAGGAATAATACAATCAAACTAAGAGCTAGCGGTATCATAAAGAATGAACCCGGAATATGCTGTAGCAAACTTATTAATACACTAGGTAACCCTGCCGAATTAAGCGATTCTGAAAGAACTCCTGGATTTAACATTTCAAAACCAATTGCAGAGCCACCAAAAATAGCAAACCAAATTCCTGTAATAAGTGGACATACAACTGCTATACCAAGTAATATCTGGCGTAAAGAACGTCCTTTTGACATGCTTAAGGTTAACACTGCCATTGATGGCCCATAAGCAAGGAACCAAATTTGATAGAAGACTGTCCATCCACCCATCCATGCGATATCTAATCTAGAAAAGGACATAATGAAGAAATTCTGAATAAAAATTCCAAGACTATTTACATAATTGTCAACTACAAACATTCCAGTACAAAGAAGTAAAATAGATACAGCAAATATCGCTCCTAAATATATTGTCGCTTTAGAAAGATAATCCATACCCTTTTTAAGCCCTGTAGCCGCACCAAATATAAATGCTACTGCTGCAATCAGAATAACCACTATTTGTGTCATAACTGTATTCGGAATGCCCCATACAGCATTTAAAGCAAATGCAATCTGAAGTCCAAGGAAGCCTGTTGGCCCAATTGTCCCTGCAGCAACACCAATTAAAGCAAAAATGTCAAAAGCTTTACCTGCAACACCATTTGCTGCTTTTTCACCACCAATTAGATAAAGCATAGAGCTTGGTCTATTTGGGAGTCCTTTCTCATAAATTACATAAGCTAAAAGTGGAATACAGAAAGCTGTTGCTCCCCATACCAAATACCCCCAATTAAATGCACCTTGAGCTAAAGCATAGCCAGCTGCTGTAAATGTTCCTGCTTCAACACCTTCAAAATGTGGGGGTACATTTACAAAATGATAAAATGGTTCTGCTGCTGCATAAAAAACACCACCACCGGCAAGCATTGTTGTAATGATAATTGCATACCAGCTAAATGTATTAGTTTCTACTTTTGCATCTTTCCCACCAATTCTTATATTTCCGAATTTTGAAATTGCTATAAATAACGCTATCAACCAAAAACTTACCATCATCAGCTGTATAAATCCGCCAAAGTAATTAGCAACAACATTAAATCCATTGGAAATGACTCCGTATGTAGCTTCACCATTAACTAATGAACATATTACGAATAGAATTAAAAATCCTGCCAAAATTCCAAATCGTAACCACTCAATGTTTCCCTTTTTCATTTCACTTTTTTCCATTTTTGCCTCCTTAAATGTATGATTGGTAATAATTTCAAGTTATAACTTTCACAAAATAATCGATTGATTACATTCTAATCACTTGATTGCTTTTTGTCAATAGGCTTTATTTATTTTTTTAAACAATTTTTGCACTTCCATTCTTTTCTTCAAATAAACTAGTCTGGACATTTTTTTCATGTGTTCAATTTTAAAAATAAACCTTCAAACCTTTTATTGATAACATCAAAAAAGTTCATCCATAATAAGACGAACTTCGATTAAGATTATATTTTAATAATTTTCAATTAGAACCGATAAAGAAATTACTCTTCTGTTTCTAGTATCCCTTCCTCAACTCTCAGTTGCTTGTTTTGATATAGCAACCTAGCTGCTTTAAAAACACTTGGAATTAACATAATATAAAATACAATAAGCGGTAATCCACATATAACTATAAAGTTCTGCATAGCGCTCATTGCATCATTTCCTCCAATAAGAACTAAAGCTGCAGCTGAAGCACCTAGTAGAATTGCTAATAGGGCTCGAATCCATGCATATGGCACATCCATATTAGTGACCTGAACAGACATACTGTATGCAGCTCCAGAGCCTGTCGTGACAAGAAATAATGTAATTAATATTAAGGCTAAAGGAATCATAATGTAAGAATGGGGTAACTGTTGAAGCAAGGTAATAAGAACACTTGGTAACCCATCTGTGTTCATAACAGTTGATAATATTCCAGCGTTTTGCATTTCAAATCCTATTGCGACTCCACCAAAAATCGAGAACCACACACCCGCAATCATTGGACAGATTACTCCAATTCCAATCATCACTTCTCTTAATGTACGCCCTTTAGACATACTTAATGCTAATACCGCCATAGATGGCCCGTATGCCAGGAACCAAATCTGATAGAAAATTGTCCAACTACCTAACCAAGTAGGGTCTACTCTTGTAAATGCCATAACAAAAAAATTATGCATAAACACACCTAGACTATTGATATAGGAATCAAATACAAACATTCCACATCCTAAAGTCAAAATGCCCGCAGCAAAAACTACTCCTAGATACACTGTTGCCCTCGATAATAAATCAATACCTTTCTTCAAGCCTGTCGCTGCACCAATTACAAATGTAATGGAAGCTACTAAAATAACAACAATTTGTGTTAATGCTGTATTTGGAATTCCCCACACCGCATTTAGCGCAAAGGCAATTTGTAGCCCTAGAAATCCTGTAGGTCCAATCGTTCCAGCTGCAACACCAATTAAAGAAAATATATCAAAAGCCTTACCTAATACACCATTAGTTACTTTTTCGCCACTGATTAACCAGAGCATAGAACTTGGCCTATTTGGTAAACCCTTTTCATAGATAACATAAGCTAATAGTGGAATACAGAAAGCTGTTGCCCCCCATACCAAATATCCCCAATTAAATGCACTTTGAGCTAAAGCATATCCTACTGCTTTTGTTGTTGCAGACTCTATTCCATTAAAATGCGGAGGCAAATTTATAAAATGATAAAATGGCTCTGCTGTTGCGTAAAACACTCCTCCACCTGCAAGCATTGTTGTAATGATAACAGCATACCAACTAAAGGTATTTGTTTCTTTCTTTGAATCTTTGCCGCCAATACGAATATTTCCAAATTTTGATATTGCAACATAAAGTGCAATCACCCATAAGAGAAACATCAAAATTTGTGTAAGGCCACCTAGATTTGTTGAAATAAAGTTAAACCCTACGATAATCGCTTTGTAGGTAGTACTACCATTTATTAGAGAACCTAGAATAAACAAGATTAAAAAAACTGTAAGAATACCAAATCGCAACCACTCAATTTTCCCCTTTTTTGTCTCAATTTTTGCCATTTTTTGCCTCCTCAAATGTATGAATTATTAATAATGTTAAGTTATAACTTTCACAAAATAATCAATTGGTTATATTTTAATCATTAGATCTTTTTTTGTCAATAGACTTTGATTATTTTTTTAACAATTTTTACACTTCCATTCTTTTCTTCAAACAAATTAGCCTAGACTTTTTTCATGTATTTAATCTTATAAATAAACCTTCAAGTCAATTTTTGATAACATCAAAAAAGTTCATCCATAATAAGATGAACTTCGATTTAGATTATATTTTAATAATTTTCATTTTACTTCTTTACGAAATCAGAATATTTACCGATTCACTATATGTAATTAACAATAAGAAAAGTCAATAATCATCTCTAAGTTTTACTGTCAGCAGTCCCATTGACATTTCTTTAAGTCAACATGGGTTTCATCTTTTAGAGGAATACCCTCGTTGCGAAGCAATGCACCTTGTTCAACCCATCCTGGCGCTAGTCTACCAGCATGATTAACTACTCTATGACAAGGATAGTCTCCATAACATTCTGCCCTGCTGAGTACTTTTCCAACAAGTCTTGCATTTTTATCTCTTCCAATTAGCCTTGCTATTTGTCCATATGTAGCAACACTACCCTCCGGAATTTCCTCTACAACGGAAAGAATCTCATAAATCAAATCTTCTTCTAACACTCGCTTCATAGTACCTCTCTATCTTCTTTATGTGCTTTTTCATGCAATTCAGATATCCTTTTGGCATAAGCTCATATTTCTTGAAAATTCTCTTCAAAATTCGTTTTACGAAGGACTCGATTGGCTGCCGACCAAGCTGAACTATTCTGAGTTCCTCTGTTTCCTGTTCTCTAAATTGTATCTATAAGTGCATGTAATAGTATACATGGTGTTAATGACTTTGTTTGAATACATATTTTCCCAAATATAAATCCTATAAACATTTGAATGCAAGTTGATAGAAGTATGCCTATAGATATTTCTTTATAACCAACAATATGAACTATACCAAAAATAATAGATTGAATTATATTTGCTTTATCTTCTCTTATATGAAATGCAAGCAGCCCATTTATGAAAAGACCCCTAAAAAGTACTTCCTCTATTATACTTGGATAAAATAATTTCTGTATGAAATTTTTGATATAAAAGCTAATCGTATTGCTCTCCGTTTGCAAGTCAACAATTGTTACTGACTCCAACAAAATAAATATCATTATAACTATAAAAAAACTTTTAGTAGTAATAGCCCAGTTGAAATCGTTCAGCCTAACTTTAAATAAATATCCTAATAAAATAGTCATTGTCAATGGCACTTGAAATAACAGTCTCAATTGATTAAGCGTATAGTGATCTGTATTCACTAAATTAGCAATAATCTGAATAATCATATATGCAATAAAAACTAAAATAAATGCATATAAAAATTTTTTTTCCTTCTTTATTTCGACTTTATAATTTGTTAATTGATTCTCGAAAACAATTAATACCATTAAAGATAATATGAATGAGAATACATACTTTGTACGAACCAAAAAAATGAGAATCATGCATACGCAAAGGAAAGCCAATTCCATGAATGACAACCTTTTAATTTTCATCTCAGCTCCCACCTCTATTTCTCTAAGTAATTATTAATGCTACTTTGTAGGCAATAGATATATTAATCTCTACCAAAAGCTTATCACAATTTTGTTACAATTTCTATTACTATAAATATATTTTTTCTAGAAGATACACCACAATATTAGTGTTATAATTAAAGACTTTTGTTTGTACAAATTGGAATCACTTTATTTACATTGCCAAGATGTTGAGCAGTTAGTAGTACCATTTATATTTCTTGGAAATTTAAATGGTAAGCTTTCAAAATTTTTTCAAGAGCACTGCAGAAGCTGTCGATTTCACTTTCTGAAAGGGTCAAAGGCGCATAGAGATGAATAAAATTATATAGCTCAGAATAACCAACAAAGAAACCGCTACTAAGAAGCTTGTGAAATACAACCTTGGATTTAAAAGTTTTATTGAGCATGACCACGTTCATCATGCCTCTGCCTCTTATTTCTCCAATGCCATCAATTTCAAAGAGCCTTTTTCTGAAATATTCACCGGTTTTTTGTGATTTTTCTATGAGCTTTTCCTTTTCTATAATTTCTACAACTTTTCTTGCCACAATACATCCCAGTGGATCATCTGTGTGGGACTGCACATATTTAAAGTTAGTTTTTTCTGTAGCTTCTGCAAGATTTGAACGAATTAGCAGGCAACTCACGGGATATCCGTTGCCGAGGCCTTTGCCAAGGCATATTAAATCAGGGAAATTTTCTTTGCTGTCAAAGCAGTTGTAATGCTGAAATCCAAACCACTTTCCTGTTCTTCCAAAGCCTGTTGTTACTTCATTTGCTATTATCAGGCAGTCTTCTTCTCTGCATTTTTGCACAAAGAAATCTATGAGCTTTTGTGGTTGACAAAGAACCAGACCTGCTGAGTTACCCGGCTCAAATACAAAAGCAGCATATTCTGAAAAATCAATAGAATTAAATTTGCCGCATTCGCCGCATGTTATATTTTTTTTGCAGTTAAGGCAATCATTTATATTCACATCATTCCAAAATTTTGTATCTCTCGGCATTCGCAGCTCTCGTGCCGAACCTAAATTAGAAATTGAAAAGCAGAGTTTTTTTTCTCTTCCTGTGAGAAGCTCTGCAAGAACAACTGACAGAGATACAGCTTCACTTCCTGATGTCATAAATGTACCCTTGTAGCTGCATTTGAAGTTTGCAGCTTCTCCAAGCTCCTTCACCAACGCTCCCGGATGCTCTGTACCTATCATCTGATTGGTGTGAAACAGCATGCCTGCCATTTCCTGAAGTACGTGAGTAATTTCATAGTTGCAGTGACCTAAGACAGCAGCCCAGCAGCCAGATTCCAAATCAATAATTTCTCCGTATTCCTCAGTAAGAAGTTTTGTTCCGTAAGCTTTAACGGCAGTGATGGAAACGCTGGGATCAGGAAACATTCTAATATGCATGTCATTGTAGGATTTGTTCATTTTTTTCCTCCAATAATGATTTATTTTTTTCATTTTTAATATATAATATAATGTATAATAGTTCAATTGCAAATATTTCATTCTGTACTACTACAGTTTCTTTGAGGTGTGTTATGGAAATAAGTAAGGTTGATTTAGTTAAAAACTATATTTTTAATGAAGTTAAGTCAGGAAAAATTAAAGCAGGCCAGCGTCTGCCAAGCTGCAGAGAAATATCTTCAAAGCTTGGAGTCAATAAAATTACCGCAAACAAAGCCTACAATGAATTGGAGGATGAGCACAGAGTATACAGCATTCCAAGAGGAGGATTCTATCTTGTGGATTCAGCTCAGAACTCAAGGGACACTGAAGATGATTTGGTTGACTTTTGCACTGTCAAGCCTGATGAAAAACTTATTCCCTACAGAGAGTTTGCCCACGTGATGAACAATGCTGTGGATTTATACAAAGGTGAGCTCTTTGGATACGAGCATGAGGGAGGGCTCAGCTCTTTAAGAAATACTCTTAAAACTGAATTTGAAAAGGACGGTGTGTATACTTCTTCTCAGCAGATGATAATAACTCACGGAGCCCAGCAGGCACTGTGGCTTGTGCTTCAGTCTGCTTTTAGGACAAGAAATGGAAAGCTTCTTGTTGAATCTCCCACCTACAGCCTTGTTCTTGACATGGCAAGACAATTAGGTGTTGAAGCTGTGGGAATCGAAAAAAAAGTTGATGGCTTTGACTACAATGCTATGGAAAAAATTTTTCGCACAGGTGAAATAGTGTGCTTTTACATAATACCAAGGCACCACAATCCAACAGGTTATTCTCTTTCGGAAAATGACAAACTTAAAATTGTAAAGCTTTCTAAAAAATACGAGGTTCTTGTAATAGAGGATGATTATCTTGCAGACCTTGGCTCTGCAAAAGGGTTTATGCCCATTCACTACTATGATACAACGAAAAGCTCTGTGTACATAAAAAGCTTTTCAAAGACCTTCATGCCTGGAATAAGAACTGGGGTGGCGGTTCTTCCAAAATCAATTTACGAAGATGTGCTTAATCTTAAGCACGTGAGCGATTTAAATACATCCTTGATCCCTCAGGCGGCTCTTGATTTGTTTATTAAGTCTGGGATGTATGAAAAACACATTAAAAAAGTCAGAAAATCATATGAAGCAAAGCTTAGAATCTGTGATGCGATTTTCAAAACCTCTTCTTGTGAGGATGTAAGCTTTCACGTTCCACACCACGGAATATTTTTGTGGCTCAGCTTGCCCTTCGGTGTAAGGGGAGAGGAGCTCGAAAACAATCTTAGGCACAAGGGCATTCTCATAAAGACAGCAACAAATTGCTATCCGTCAAACTGCTTTCAAGGTAATGATTCAGTAAGACTTTGCATATCCGGAGTTATGGAAGAAAGATTGAACAGTCTGAGAACAGTAATCATGGAAATTAATAACTTGAGAAATAAGTACAGCGCAAAAAATCATAAATAAATGGACAATTTTTACGATTTTGGTGACGGGCATTTGAATAATATTAACATCAATTATTTCTTTGCTGTGCAATCTTCCTCAACTATCAAACCTCTCTTGAAAGTAAAAGTTACTGAATAAGGATTCAAAGTCCATCTTTCAATTTTGAAATAAACTCTCCAATATTAAGAAATATTATTTCAATTCTTTTTACCTGATTAGCTAACTCTAATAGAAGCGCTGTGTTATTGATATTAGCGATTTTTTCATCAATGTTATTTTATATTTTATCACCGTCATTGACATATTTGTTAGCCCACACCAACACCTAATTGACCATCTACTGATTCCGTATTCTTTATTTAAAGATCGTGCAGTCTGTCCGTCCTTCTGTTTTTCTATTATCTCAATTCTTATCTCTTTTGCTTTATTTCTTTTTTCCCAGACATAATTATAACCCCAATCGTAGTTTTATTATCCTACAATTGGGGGCTTTTTGTCTATTGTCCGTTTATTGTTATATTTTCAATTATTTCATAGTCTCTTTTTTCATCAGGATTCTTTTCAGATAAAAGAGTTTTTTCTAAAGAGAACATTTTAGACAAGAACAAGAATAAATAGGCAATGAAAAAGTGGCTTTAACAGTATCCTGAGAAAAATCTTCGATTGTCGAATTTTTAGCTACCTCTTAAGAGATAGCAGTATTATGTTCTTTAGGGTTTTGATTTATTCAACTTCTCGAAGCCTTTCTACTATGCTTTCTTTGGCAGATAATTTGTAGCACAATATAGGTACTAAAATGGCGATAGCTATGAATATTGGCACGCAGTATATAACTGGAATTATTGTATAGTGAGGTGTGAAAAACCACATATCTCCAACAAGTGTATTAACTCCAAAATAGCCTAGCATACTTCCTATAGTTAATGTAAATATTAGAGTTAAGAATGCATGCATTAACCCTTCAGTCATAAGCATTTGTCGTAACTGGCTGTTTGTCATGCCTATACTTTGGAGCATAGCAAGTTCTCTTCTCCTTGCAATAACCGATGTTGCTATTGTATTTATAAAATTCATTATTCCTATAAACCCTATTATAAAGCTTAGAACTAATCCAACAGACAGATACGTTTTTTGTAGATTTTCAAATTCTTTTTCAAATACTGCTTTGGATTCGTACTGCATTTCGTCGTTAACATTGTTGCAATAGTTTTTTAGATAAGTTTCCATATCATCTTCACTATCATCATTTGTATTAAGTATTGTTATCATTGGGGCCCTATCGCTATATTCTTTTAGGAATTCCTTGGATGGTAGATAAAAATTTGGGTCTATTGGGTGGGAGTGACGAACAGAAACGCTGTGCTCTATATTTCCAACAGCCATTACCTCGTATTCCTTTATATTTCCATCTTCAAAATCCAAGCCAACTTTATCCCCAACATTATAATAGTTAACTTCTCCATTACGATCAAATGAAGAAACTATAATGTAATTTCCTGTTTTAAACTTCTCCCAATCTATCTCCCCAGCATAAACCTCTATTGCATCTACACACATTTTATCTAATCCATAAAGATGCCCACTGGCAATACCCGAATCTATATAATACTGGTACATTTCTTTATCCTTCTCCGAAAAAGGGGATTTTGCATCCGCTTCTTGCAAAGCTCTCATAATGTTTTCGTCTATTTTATATGGTAGCTCTATAAAATATATTTTTCCTATTTCCTCTACACCATTTTGCGAGGAAAGTTCATTTAAAAACTCATCTGTTAATGTGTTCTCATTACTATATCCGTTATAAACATTAAAATACCGTGCATCGGCAACAGCAAAATCACTTACTATAGAACCTTTTAAAAATTTATCCATATCAAAGCAATTGACTGCCGAAAATGTTATATTGAGCATTATTAAGCTTAAAGATAAAGAAAGAGTTACTAGTACTACTTTTTTCTTGTTGCGAAGAACATTGGAACAGGCTATCTTGGCAGGACTAGCTTTACCGCTTTTCCTAGTATTTTTTCTAATATTTTTCTCCATTATATCTGTGCTTCTAATAGCTTCTATTGGGCTTACTTTTCCTGCCATTTTTGCGGATTTATTAACGCTAATAAGTACTGTAAATAGTGCAAAAAGTGCTGAACCTATAAATATTAACGGATTTAAAGACATTTTTATTACACTGACATTTGTAATACTAATAACAACAGGAGTTAATATTGCACCAACTAAATAACCCAAAACTAAACCTGTTGGTATTCCTATAATACACAAAAATAATGCTTGTTTCTTTACAAGTTTTCGTATCTGTCTACTTGTTGTTCCCACAGTCTTTAGTAGACCATAGGAGCGAATATCTTTTGCTATAGAAATGTAAAAGATGTTCGAGATTATTAGATATCCACAAAGTGTTATAAGCAAGGAACTTCCCACAATTACTACAACAGAAACCATATCCACTTCGCCAGAACCTATATATGCCCAGTTTACACCGATAGAAATATCTTCTGCTTTATATCCACTATCCTCTATAACTTTTGTCAGTTTATCTTCAATATTATATTTGTTGGAAAAGTTAATATCTGCATTAATTCTTCCGATAAAATCATATTCATTATTTGGAACATAACCTTCCAGTTTTTCCTCTATATAGTCTTTAGAAAGCCAAGCTTGGCTCGCTTTCATCACTTTATCGCCTTTCCAAAAGCCAACCAAAGTAAATGTATCCTTATGCTTTTTATCGTGTATAGAATATTCGAGAGTTACCTTTTCACCTAATTTAGGCTCAACTCCAAGCTTATTTAAAACTATAGTATCTACTGCAATTTCGCCTTTGTCTTCAGGCATTCTTCCTGCAGTAGGTTTAGAAAACATTAGTTCAGCTTCTCTATCACTAGAAGCATAACGAATCTCTGTTGGACGCTTTATAAGCTCCTTATTTTCCGCATTGCCTAAAACAACAGTGTAGTGAATCTCTTTTATGGATTTGTTGTCTTTTAGCTTATTATATTGTTCCTCGGTTAAATATTTAAAACCACCGTGAGAACTTCCGCCAACCTGACGCATAGTGCTCTCTTCCATAGAATCAATCATGTTCATACTAATTGTAAAAACACTTGTGAAAAGAACTGTTGTCAATATAATTCCTACAATCGCAAAAACATTTCTCAGCTTATTAAATTTAACAGTGGCTTTAGCAAGATTACTAATTGTTTTTTGGTTGCTAACTTTAATCATTATCCACACCACCTATGATTTTTCCATCTTCAATTCGGATAATTCTATCTGCCATCTGTGCAATTTCTTCATTATGAGTAATCATAACGATAGTTTGGTTGAAATTGCTACTAGTCACTTTGAAAAGCCCCATAACATCAAGGCTTGTTTTGCTGTCTAAGTTACCTGTTGGTTCATCTGCTAGGATTATAGCTGGTTTTGTTGCAAGTGCCCGTGCAATTGCAACCCTCTGCTGTTGCCCTCCAGATAAATTATTTGGTAGATTATATAGTTTGCTTTCCAAACCAAGAGATTTAATAATCTGGTTCAAATATTTTTCATCTGGCTTATTTCCATCCAACTGTATTGGAAGCACAATATTATCATAAACATTAAGAACTGGAACTAGATTATAGTTCTGGAATACAAAGCCTATTTTTCTCCTCCTAAAGATGGTTAATTCATCATCTTTTAGTGTAAATATATTTTTGCCATCCACCAAAACAGTTCCGTTTGTTGGTCTATCCAATCCTCCAAGCATGTGCAATAATGTGGATTTACCACTACCCGATGTTCCAATAATGGCAACGAATTCTCCGTTTTTAACTTTTAGATTAACACCGTCCAAAGCTTTCACTGTGGTGCTACCTTTGCCATAATATTTTTTTAAGTCGCTTGTTTCTAGAATTGTCATTCTACTACCTCCAGTAAATAATCTATATATAATTATTTCTCTCTATATATAGACTTTAGCAAACCTTTCTTTCCACAATCTTTCGAGAATCTAACAGTTTTGAAAGATTTACGACTAGTCTGGACATTCAGTTGGCAGAAAAACAGAAAAAATGGAACCTTTCCCTTTTTGGGATTTAACTTTTATATATCCTTGTTGGGCAAAAATTATCTCTCTTGCAAGATATAATCCTATTCCGACTCCATCTTTATCTGCTACAGATATAGAACGATAAAACCTTGCAAATATTTTTGATTGTTCGAATTCTTCTATTCCTATTCCACTATCCTTAATATCTATTCTGCAAAACATTTCGTACATCTTAGCTTTAACATTGATTTTAGAATTTGGGCTAGAGTATTTTATAGCATTATCTAGAATATTATAAACGGCTTCCATAGTCCACTTCATATCAAAGTTAGCTGTATAATCGCACTTTTCCAAAATAATTTTTATTCCTTTGCTTTGAGCTTTTGGTTTGGCTTGACTTATAGTCGAGTATATTAAATCAACTACACTATTTTTCTTTGGTAAAACAGAGATAATTCCTGTTTCTAGCCTTGAAGTTTTTACAAGAGATCCTATTAAAAAGCTAAGCTTTTCGGATTGATATATTAAATTATTAACTAACTCTTTACATTCATCATTGAGCTGATACTCAGAAAGTAGTTGAGAATACAGCAGAATATTGGATACTGTTGTTTTTGTTTGGTGTGAAATATCCGAAATTAGTGTGCTTATTTTCTCTTTTTCTTTCTTTATATTCTTTGAAGAGACAACACAACCAGCCAAATATCTGCCCATTTGCGACTCTATTGCAGAAACCTTTGTTTCATCATAAATTTCTTCATTAAAACTTCCATCTATTGCACTATCCAACATTTTTTTTAAATTTAAAAGTGTTTTATCAGTATTTTTTCGTTCTCTAAACACTAGAAAAATGGAGATTATAATCGAAAAAGTAGCGACTAATATACAAACATAATTAATTAGGCTCATATTATTTCACCGCCCATGTGTATCCAATTCCATAGACTGTTTTTATATATTTTGGCGAAGGCTGCTTATCCTCCAGTTTATCCCTAAGACGTTTTATCGCCACAGACAGAGCATTTTCGTCAACATATTCCGTACTGTCGGTCCAGATTCTATCAACAAGTGTAGCTCTTGCTACGGTATTTCCTTTATTTTCTACTAGAATTTTAAGTAGCTTCTGTTCTGTTTTGCTAAGTTCAATAACTTGTCCATTATTATAAAACTTCATTTTTTCAAAGCAGAATTTGAAATTATCTATTAATATTATCTGGGAATTTGAGTTTATAGCTTTCCTTAGCTGAGCATTAACTCTGGCACGTAGAATCATAAGGCTAAATGGTTTCGTTATGTAGTCATCTGCTCCCATTTCTAACCCTGTCACAATATCTGTTTCCAAATCATTGGCAGTTAACATAATTACAGGCATAGATGAAGATTTTCTTATGTCTATGAGAAAATCAATCCCGTTTCCATCTGGTAAATTTATATCCAAAATTATTAAGTCATATTTATTTTCGTTTACAAGGCATCTAGCTTCTTTAATAGTATTTATGCAGGTAAATCCATAGTTTTCTTGTTTTAGAGCAAGTGTTATACCTTTGCTTAAAACTAAATCATCCTCTACAATTAATATGTTATACAAGGTTATCCCCTCCAACGTAATGTTAAACTTATATTACCACTTTTTACATTTCTCATAAACCCAAACACATGCCTAAAATATAAATTATTTGGAATATTTACGAATTATATTACAATTAGTATATAAAAGTCCACATAGATTAATCGGTGTAAAGCCGATTTTTTGTTTTTGGTCATAAAAAATAGGCTAAGTCTGTAGGTCGTTTAAGTTGACCTAAGGCTTAGCCTATTTACGACTTATGAATTTTTTGCTTATAAAATTGATTTAAACTCTTATAAAATTTATTTATCATACCATACCGAATGATACAATGCCCCAATTACAAAAGGTGACCGGGAATTTCCCGGTCACCTTTACTTCAAAAAGATTGAATTACCTAGACACGTTCTGGCAAAAGTGCATTAAAATTGTCGCAACCTCTGCACGAGTAGCCTCTCCACGTGCATCAATCACATTATTGTCCTTACCAGACATCAACTTTGCGTTTACGGACCACGTTACCGACTCAAGCGCCCAATCTGAAATCATGTCGTAATCAGAAAATTTTTGGACAGCCATACCGCCTTGTGTCGTATCATATCCCTTAAACTGCGAATATCGATACAAAATTGCCGCCATCTGCTCACGAGTAATGGTATCTGTAGGACCAAAGTTTCCGTTTCCATAGCCCTTCACGATGTCATTTTCTACCCCCCAGTTGACTGCATCCTCATAATACTTGCCCTCGGTAACGTCTGAGAAACTGGCATCACTGGAAGCCTCAGGTTGTCCTTCCAATCTCCAAAGGATAGTAACAATCATCCCACGGTCAGTGTTGATATAAGGACCAAACTCATCATTGCCCATTCCGCTCATAAGACCTTCATTAGTAACGTAGTAAACTGCATCCTTAAACCAATCGCTATCTTTTACATCATCATAGGTAATTGTTTCAGGTTGCTCAACAGACTTAACAAAGCTAGCTGTAATAGTATGATTCTTTGCAACATTTTCAAAGATATACGATGTTACTGCTCCTACACTCACTCCGTCTACCAAGACATCAGAAACAACATACCCACTGTCAGGGGTAATGGTGAAGCTTTTGTCTGAATTTTTAACCACATTGACCTTACCATTAGCACTGATGCTACCATTTTCTCCTGCCGTTGCAGTGATGGTATATGATGTTGTGCTGCTACTTCCACCTGAACTACTATTCTTTTTCAGAGTCAGTTCACCTACTGCATTGGAAAGGGTTACTGGTGTATAATTTTCATCGGTTGCGGACAGGATATTACCGCTCGTTACGATGCTCCAGTAGGTATACCCATAGCCACTTCTATCGCCTATGGCACTGGCAATTTCCGTGCCGCTTGGAAGCAATGTCGATGACACATTCAGTGTCTCACTCTGGGATTTTGTTGTACTTTTATCCACTACACAAATTGCAGCAACTGCTGCATCTGCGGTGAAGATACTGGAATCATCCACAGTAAAGGTTCCGTCCTCTATATACACGCCGTAGTCACATCCCACTGTAAGTGTCGATCCGTCAGTGACAGAAATGCCACCGTCTAAAGTATGTATACTGTAATACTCTGCGCTTACATTTAACGTTGCACCCCCTTCTACCCGTACAGTATCGCAACCAATGGCGTAAGCACCAGTAGAAGGAATAGACATGGTAGTTCCTTCCCCAGTTACTACCAACGTACCGTCTGTTCCGGAAGCACCGATGGAAATAAGTCCGTTTATCGTTAACTGTGCGCCGTCTTGCACGGTAATCGTATCGCCATTCGTAAAACCGACAATATCTCCGTTAATACTCAGCTCTGCAGTTCCGGTAAAGGTAAAATCAATAAGATAGGAGCCAGCACCCTGGATAACACCATTAATGACGCTGTCTGCAGTCGTGTGAATCTTCACAGGGGAATTGTCAGGCAGGGTAAGATTGCCGTCCACATAAGCACCACCCAAAGTCAACGTGTAGCCGTCTGTACTATTGCCTGTCCAGGTGTAACCATCGTCTGCAAGCGTTGCACTACTGTGGTCACCGCGTGCCAAATCAAGATCACCGTGAATCACGGTAATTCGTTCGCCGCTATTGGAATAAATAGTATTGTTTGTTCCATCAACTCCATCATACACCTGAATTTTGCCGGTGCCTGAAGCTTTTAAAACATTCTGGGCAATTGTTTTGACCTGAACCTCTGTCAGCCCATTCGGCAAAAGAATGATTCCATTGTTAACCAGAGTCCCATTATTGATAATGTATTCTCCGATGTTATCCGCCGTTACTCCCGACATAACTAATCCTGAAGCATTTCCTGCCGTATACATCTTAGAGTCACTGTCGATCGTCCATCTGCTGCCACTGGAGATCCTAAGAATATATTTAGCGGAATACTGCGATATGCCAGTTTGCATTGTTTCATTAGACAATGCACAGTC
The DNA here is from genome assembly GCF_052059825.1 of Sedimentibacter sp. LTW-03. Classification (GTDB taxonomy): domain Bacteria; phylum Bacillota; class Clostridia; order Tissierellales; family Sedimentibacteraceae; genus Sedimentibacter. Next base: position 3,293,899 of record NZ_CP197180.1, on the reverse strand, counting down.
ACCATAAATCGTGTTAGTGATGATGAAATTGGCAGCATCTACAGTTAAGACACTGGCATTGAGTGTGCCGCCGGTATAGGTAACTGTTCCGATGCATACCAGTCCATAAGAATCTAAAGAATGATAGTTGGCTGTTCCACCCGTCATAGAAAAATCTCCCTGACAAATACCAGCTTTTTCGTTATAAATCGTTCCTCCGTTAATCACGGTATCTCCACTGGAATATAAATTGCCTTTAAGATAACCACTATCCATGACAAAATTAACTGCGTAGATGTTTTCTGTATCAATATTTCCACTGCTTGCGATAATCAGTGTACCATCTGTGGAAATTGGTATTTTACTATTTGTCTCCGTTTCTAAGGTTCCATCCCCTAAGAAAGTTAGTTTGTAGTCCTGCGGAACTTGTTTCACAGGATTGTCCTTGTCAATCACTGCGATACCGCCCTGCTTAATAATAGCAATTATATCATTTGCATCAACATTATTGGTCAAGCTATTCTCACCCTCAAGTTCAACAATAACGTCAACGGTTGGAAGGGTAATCAACGCTTTGTACTCGTTTGCTTCCATGGTCGCATTGTGAAGTGTAAGTGTGCCGGCGGTAACGGCTTCACTTTCCACCGTCGGTTTCCACAGAACATAGCCATTTCCTGCTATGTAGACAGTGTCAGTAGTTGGGGCACCTGTACTTAAATCGAGAGTACTATTGCTGATTTCAATGTTAGGGGAATAAAATTTTCCGTCAACTACTAAAACAGGGGTGCCGTTCACCTGAACACTACCGTCCCCCGTGAGGTTCAATGCCGTAATCGTTGCGGCGGAAATAGTTTCGCCTTGGAAATTAATGGTTCCGTTATTAACAATGGTACCGTTATTTGTAATTTCCGTGCCGTCTTCAACCGTAATGGTCACTCCATCGTCAATGGTCAGCGTCCCGCCGTATGCCACAGTCAGCCCATCCTCATCAGTCCAAGCAGTAATGGTTTTATCGTCGGTCAGTTCATAACTTCCATAAACTGTCTGAACCAAGTTATTATAATAGTTTTCCTTGCCCTCCGAGACCCAAGAGCCAGTCAAGTTACCGCTTTGGTACGAAAAGTAACCTGTCGATATTCTCTGCGCGTTCACAGTTCCAATGGTATTGACGGTAATACTGCCATTGGAATAAATTCCCCTTGAAACTCCAGATACTGTTACGTTAGCATTACCGGAGATTGTCAATGCCTTCTGGGCGTTAATGCCGTAAGACATATTACCCGTTGCACTTGCTACGGTCACATCACCTGTAATTGTCAAAGTATCATTGCCTTGACAAATCCCATCGCTACTACTACCATTGGATGTAACATTTAATATCCCACTCCCCTGGATGTCGGTATCGCCACTATCGTGAAAAATCCCAGTGGAGGATGATGTGATATTGTTTTCTCCTTCCACCTCAATGGTAACAGGAAGGTTAGGCAGGTACAGTGCACCACCGCTTGTGTTGTTAATCGTCGCATTGTGCAGGGTCAAGGTTCCGCTGGTAACCACACTACTGTCGTCCAACGTTGGTTCCCACAGAACGTAGCCATCGCCTGCGGTGTAGAAGCGTTTTTCAGTGGGAGTGTCCGTATTCAAGTCAAGTTTATCATTGCTGATATCAGAGTAAACTGTATTAAATTCGCCGCCAATCAGCAAAACATTATTGCTGTCTATCTGGATTTTGCCGCAGCCGCTCAAATTCAAATTATTAATCGTTTCAGCGGTGATGCTTTCATCCATAAAATTGATGGTGCCGTTATTAATAATGGTACCGTTATTTGTGATTTCCGCACCATCTTCTATCGTCAGGGTTACCCCTTCGTCGATGGTCAGTGTTGCGCCAGTTAAGACGGTCAGACCATCTTCCCCAGAACAGGAATTAATGGTTTGATCTGTGGTCAATGCAAAATCGCCGTAAACCGAATAAACAAAATTTTCGTAATAGTTATCCTTGCCCTCAAGAACCAAGGAACCGGTCATGGTACCGCTCGTATATGTAAAATCAGCTGTTGTTCTAATATTCGGTGCATTCACTTCTCCGGTGGTATTAATGGTAATCGTGCCGTTTGAGTAGATATTCTGCTCACCGCCGCCCGAGGCCATTACATTGGCATTGCCGGAGATGGTCAGACCATCCTGGGGATTTTGGCCATAAGCTGCTATTGGTCCAGCCGAATTGGCAACCACAGTCACATCGCCTGTAATGATCAATAAATCATTATTTAGACAAATTGCGCCATATTCGATATGTGAAACGGTCAGCGTGCCGCTGCCTTCGATGGTGGTTGTTCCAATGTTTTTATAAATTCCATAAGAGCCGCCTGAAATTGTGTTTTCTCCTTCCACATCGATGGTTATTTCTACGTTTGGAAGTTTCAGGGCTGTGCCGCTGGTGACGGATATAGATGCGCCGTTCAGCGTCAGCGTACCTCCTGTGACATTACTATCGGTATCCACAGTCGGCCCCCATAGGATATAGCCGTCTTCCGCTATGTAGGCGGTCGTCTCTGTGGGGGTACTGCTGGACAAATCAAGCCCCGCGTTGCTAACGTCGCCCTTGTATGTATAGCTTACGCCGTCAATGGTGATGGTGTCCGTATCAGCGGTTAGCGTTACGTCCTCTGCCATCGCAGCCGTCCAATCTTGGTAGTCTTCCGCCAGTGCCATCACTGGCAACATAGCCATAATCATACATACTGTAAGCAGTATGCTTAAGATTCTTTTCTGCATATTTTCCTCCTTATCATCCTTATGTAATAAATTCTGACAAAGAAATTCAATATTGATGATGGAACCACAGCTTGCAATCCATGATTCCTTTTTATTGCTTCTTTGCCCCATTCTTCGATTCAAGTCTCACCTAAACCTCGGTTTTCTCCTTCTGTTCCCCTGTTATCTCTGCTTTTCGCAACGTGACAGTGCTTCGCAAAGCTGACTGTACCCGACAGGCTTTACAAGATAATGTACTACATGCAGATCATAGGCTTCCATTCCGTATTTCGGAGTATCACTGATAAAAACCAGCTCACAGGCTTTGTACAATTCTCTAATATGTCGTGCTGTTCGAATCCCCTTATCATCATCCAGACATATCAGCGCAATATCCGGAACATTTGCTTCTATGCTTTCATCAAGGAAAGCTCCTGAACCGAGCGCATGAATTTTGACAGCCATGTTTCTTCCGTGGTAATAGCTTTTGATATAACAGATTATCATTTCCTGTTCCGTTACATTATCATTGTAAACAGAGATATTCAATGTCACACCTCCTTGCTTGTTCTTTTCATAAGCAGTAACGAAAACAAAAGTCTCTGATATATAAGAAAATCAGACTACATATATTTTATGATTTTTGAGAAAGTTATTCAATAAAGTCGATGTAAACAGCATCTTTTCGATGTAAAAAGCACATCGAACCCTATAAAAAACTTGACAAAAAGAAATTCATGTCCTTTACTATAGAAAAATTAACAAAAATATGTTATTCTAGCAATGAAATATTATATTGCAGAATGGAGGAAATCAATTGAATATTGGTATCTGCGATGATTTATGTTCAGATCTAGCGCTTTTGGAAAAATATATCTTGCATTATATGAATACACAAAGTATCGACTGCACGATCTCTAAGTTTGAAAGCGGAGAGGATCTGTTAGAGAATTTAAAATATAAACAGTATGACATCTTGTTTCTGGATATTTACATGGAAGGAAAAAATGGCATAGAAATAGCCCACACCATAAGGGATGCAGGTCTGGAATGCCTAATCATTTTTACTACAACAAGTCCAGATCACGCTTTAGACGGGTTCGAGGTTGGTGCAGTACATTATCTAATGAAACCACTGAACTATGAAAATGTCAAAAGTGGTTTGGAACGTTGTAAACAGGTATTTACACAGTCCAGACAGTACATAGAGGTAAAATCCGGACGGACAATTACCCGCATTCTTTTGAATGATCTGATTTTTGCTGAGATATATAGCAACACCCTGTTAATTCATACTCCTTCCAAAGAAGTGAAGACCTATATATCATTGGATGAGTTTATGAAACTTCTTCCAGCGGAAAACTTTCTGCGCTGTCATAGAAGTTATGTTGTCAATATGAATTTCATCGCATCTCAGGACGATTCCGACTTTGTCCTAAAAGATGGTGTGAGAATCCCAATTCCCAAAAAAGATAGACAGTTAATGCGTCAAAAGTACTCTGACTATTTGTTTAGCACAATAAGGAGGAGGAGCAGTGTTTGCTGATACCATAACTTTTATATATATCGTCATTTTTGTAGCTCCTTTTGCGACACTTCGATTTTATCCGTTTCGGGATAAGCTTAGAATTTCCGTTAAGACTCTTTTCCTGCTCTATGTTGTTCTAATCTTAGTTCAGGCAAGTCTTTTTTGTTTTGCTACCCGGCAACCATTTTGGGATTTATCTATGACCCAGCGCTATCAACTGGCTTTTTCTATTTTTAATTCGATTTTATCCTTTTTTCTGGTCCGCGAAAAACTAATAAAGCAAGTATTTGTTTGGGGTATTGCATTTTCCCTAGCAGGATTTATAATGACAAACGCTAATTTTTTGGAAAGCCTGTTTTTTGCAAAATACACAGATTCTGTCCCTTATTATTTTTTTGCTAATATTGCCTCAGCTTTACAGATTGCCATCATTTTTCCTTTTGTAATTAAGCATATGGAACAGAATGTAAGACCTGCGTTGCAAATCGCCTCAGGAAAGTCATGGCATATAGTTTGGATTATTTTTATTCTTCTTTACAGCGGAACATTCCTTACAACAGGAGGTCTGGGTTTTGAGCGATCGGATACGCTCTATGACTATCTGATTCGAATATTTTGTTTCGGCAGTATTATGGGGAGTAGTATCATTTTTTCCATAGCACTGAAACAAACTGCAGAAAATATCTATCTGGAGGAAAAAGCCAACCTGAGTGAACGCCAGCTTGCATTGGAGCATGAATATTTTCAGGCGATTGTAGCGCATATAGATGAAACAAAGGCTGCACGGCATGATCTGCGCCACCACCTTACACTGCTTCAGGCGTATTTAGCTGCGGGCGAACAGCAGAAACTTAAGGAATACATCGGTCAGTATCTGCAAACAGTTGCGGAGGATTCCACAATCATACTTTGTAAAAATTATGCAGTTGACACTATTGTCCGCCATTATATAGAGAAGGCTAAACATTCAGGGGTTCATACAGATGTTCTATTGAACCTCCCTGAGAAAATTAAAATTGCTGATAGTGACTTGTGTGTAGTTTTCGGAAACTTGCTAGAAAACGCTTGGGAGGCATGTAACCGACAAAAAACAGGAGAAAAATTTATCACTGTTAGTGCAGCAGTGGCAGGCGAATATATCATTATAACTGTAGATAACAGTTATGAAGGTTCCATTTTAAAAGAAAATAATGCCTTTCTTTCTTCAAAACGGGACGGAGAAGGTATTGGTATTACTTCTGTTCAGGCAGTATCCGATAAATATTACGGTGAAGTAAAGTTTGAGTTTTCAGATCAAATATTTCGTTCATCTGTTATGTTGAAACTTGTAACGTAATAAGAAAATTATAAGGAACGGGAGACATACATGATATCATAATTTGCCTACCAACAAAAATTAAGGTTGCAAATGGTAGGCAGATTGAGTTATTCTTCATTATTTAAAATTGTTGTTAATTACCCGTTATTAGCAATACAGTTTCCACATGTGTTTTGGCATAAGATGATACAAATACACATTAATATTGGTTTTGCGTAAAGATGTACCCCCTAATGTAAAGGTGCCCTAAGAAGTTAGTAATACCGCTATTATAATCGCAAATATGGGAATCACACTACCCCAAAGTAATTGCGGCACCGTATGACGTTTCGTTTTTATTGATGCCCAATATACCAGTGCAAGGACACATACACTGACAAGAGCTTTAATACCTATAAAATATATTAAAATTAAAATTGGAGCTGCTATCCCAGCAGCATGCCCACTTGCACGAATTTTAAATATTTTATTAAAAACTAAAATTCCAATACCTGATAAAAAATAAACTAAATAAATCATTAGTAATTCTTTAGTAGTATGATAGCACAACACGAAAACAATACCAAATAAGTACCCTAAAACTCCAGTAATGATAGCGAGATTGCGCTGCCCCTCTCTGCCTTTGTTACGGTATTTCGGTAAAACTAATTGTAAGGGATAAGCAGATAACGGTAATACTATAAAAAATATAATTGATATAATATATTGGGAGGTTTCCTGAAAAATATTAGGCTGTAATCTATAAAGAATACTAAGTGTGATTAATGCCATAACTGGCACTACAGTAATCACCCGGATTATTTTTGCAAATTTATTTTCTCTATTCATTTATTTTACCTGCGATACAATTATAAATTTGAATTAAACTAATCTTCACGCCTGTCACCTAAAAAGAAAAGTGCCACGGTTCCTGGACCGGTATGAGAGCCGATTACGGTGCCAACGCTGTTTATCATTACACGCCCATTGAGTAAAGGGAATTTTTCTTCTACTAAATCAGCCACCCTGCGTGCATCTTCATAACATGCTGAATTGGAGATAAAACACTTTCCAGAGTAATTTATACCATCCTTTGCATGCAGCTCCATCATATGAACAATTTCCGAAATCACATGCTTTTTGCCACGAATCTTTTTACGTGGAGTAAGTTTTCCATCGTAGCTCATATTTAGCAACGGGCAAATATTAAGCAAAGTTCCTACAGTTGCAGATGCAGCTGATATACGACCACCGCGTTTATAGTGTGTAAGGTCCGTAGAGAAAAACCAATGATGTACATTAAGCTTATTTTCCTGAAGCCAATTATATACTTCATCAATTGATGCTCCATTATCCCGCATATCTGCCGCCATACTTGTAAGCAGCCCATAGCCTGAGGACGCACCTAAGGAATCTACAATGAGGATATTTCTATCCGGATATATTGATAGCAGCTCATCTCGAGCAATAGTAGCAGAATTATAGGCTCCTGATAAGCCAGAAGAAAACGAAATATGGAGAATATCTTTTCCATTCTTCAGAAATGGTTCGAAAAACTCTATATACTGTCCTACATTTACTTGTGAGGTTGTAGGCATTGATCCTGCTGAAATTCTTCTATAAAACTCTTCAAAAGGTATGGTTTGGCCCAAATCATCAAAATATTCTTTCTTATCTAAAATATAATGAAAACTTACAAATGGAATATTCCTTTTTTTAAAATAATCATAGGGCAAGTCTGCTGTAGAACAACAAGTTAAAATATATTTAAACATATTCAATCATTCTCCTTTATAACCTGATAATAGGTATTCGCCTTAGATGCAGACATCATATAATCTTCCTAAGTAAACAAGTGATTTTTATTGCGATTTAAAATTAAAATGATAATACCAGTCCACCGTCATGTGCATAAGTTGAGCTCAACCCAACATTTCTACAATTTCAAGTTCCTCTAGCCCACTTTCTGCAAGATCATGTATTTTTCTGCAAATCAATGTCTCACCGGCTGAAGCGCTTAAAGAATCAAAAACATGTATAAATTTTTGTTCTATTTCTTCAACAAACATATAAGCCTTCTCCTTATTTTGACATATATAATATGCCAACTGTATTTGGACCACAATGGGAAGAAATTGTACATCCCGCGCGTGTAACTAAAATTTCTTTAAAATCAGATATTTCTTCTATAGTTTCTCTTATAAGGTTAATATTCTCGGAAGATGTGCCAGAGTGGCTAATAAAAATCCTATCGTCTTTTAAATCAGTTTTGTTACTTAATTTATCCAATGTGTAATGTTTTAGAACTCTGGGCAAAGTACCACGGTACTTTCTTCCTACCTTCATTTTTCCACTTGAATTATCAACCTCTATGCTTGGCTTAATATTAAATAAATTTGCACCTAGAGCAGCAACGGCTGAACATCTTCCGCCCTCACGAAGATAAGTAAGGTTATCTACTATAAAACTTGCATGTACTTTAGTCTTTAATTTATTAACTTCCTGACAGATTTGATTTGCCACCATTCCCTGCGCTATGCGTTCAGCAGCTTCTATAACAAGCAGTCCCATTCCTGTAGAAAGATTGCCTGAATCTATTGGATAAACATTCCCTAGTTCTTTTGCTGCTATGCAGCAATTTTGGTATGCAGAAGAAATTCCCGAGCCAATGTTTAAATGAATAACCTGATAGCCATCATCTGTCCACTTTTTAAAATAATCCATATATTCTATAGGGTTAGGAGCTGATGTTTTCGGTAAAATTAGATGCTTTTGGTATGTATCATAAATGTTATCCGGCGTAATATCTATCCCATCATTATATAGTTTATCATTTAAATTAATATGAAGCGGATGTATATTAACTTCATATCGTTCTTTTAATACATCACCAAGGTCGCAGGTACTATCTGCACTTAAAATAATTTTATTCAAGTTATTCTACCTCTCTTATAAATAAAATATTGAAAATCTGCACTATATCGTACTTTTATAAAACCACTATAGTAGTCAATTTCCAATAATCTAAAATCCAAAATAAATAATTATTAAAATAAAGTTGATTTCTTATATATAATTTACTATACTAAGGTGGATGTTATAATTGTAACATCGCATATCTTATTTATCAATAAAAACTAAAGGGATGTTACAAAAGGAGTTCTTATGTCACTAGCTTCAAACCTAGAAATTAAGAAAATATCGAAAGAAAGTATTCAAACAGCATTAATACTGCTTCTAAAAGAGAAAAAGTTGGACGATATTACTATAAACAATATTGTTGAAAAAGCAGGCGTATCACGTATGGCTTATTACCGCAACTATAAATCTAAAGAGGATATCCTAATGGATATTTTTGATGATTTTATGACAAAGATAACTAAAATATCTCTTCCCTATATACAAACAAAACAATGGTATGAATATTGGAAGGTTCTATTTGATCATTTTGCAGAGCATGTAGAAAGCGTCAGGTTATTATTTGACTGCAACTATAAGATATTCATTCTGAACTACCTGAATAACTTTTACATTAACAGCATAAAAATCTCTTCGGTTACAGAACGTTACCGTATCTATGGTCTAGTTGGGATGTTCTTTAATATGCTTGTTGAATGGATTGAAACTGATATGTTAATTAGTTCTGAAGAATTAGCGGGAGTGTGCTTTAAATTATTTTATGATCAGTAGAATTTACGCATTAATTTTGCTTTTGCGTAAAGATATGCCCCTTAAAATAATGTGGACGTGGAATAATGATATTAATAACTTATTCTGCTAGATATAGTCATAATGTAAATAATTGTGGCCAGATTCATATTTTTAGTAAAAACAACGCAAACCCTTTAATTCCGCTACATTGAATACCCGCTATGCAAAAAATCTGATAATTGATTTTACTTCTTTTTATCAGATTTTTCTATCTTGAGGGTAACGTCAATGCTAAGAACATTTTTAACTTTTAAAACTAGAGCTGCGCACAGATTAACATTTGTAGTAGTCTTACCCACCCCAACCTTTTGATTAAATATGCTTATTATTTTAGTTGTTTATTTTAGCCTCTTCATTATTATATTCTTTTATTTTGTTATATAATGTTTGCCTTTTTATACCTAAGGTCTTAGCAGTCATTGTTTTGTTTCCATTAAATCTACTTAATGTACTCATTATTATCATCTTTTCATAATCAGACAGTGTTTTTTCTGTTTTTTCTTCCTCTAACTCATTATGTGTAATGCCAGTTATTTCTTTAGGAAGATATTCTCTCATTAAAAATTCCTCTTCCTCAGGTGCAATCAGAACAGCGTGCTCTATTGCGTTTCTTAGCTCCCGGACATTACCCTTCCACTCATACTCTAACAAATATTTTATAGCAACAGGATCAAAATATTTTAATTTTTTATTATATTCCTCAGAAAATTGTGCCATATATAAATCTGCAAGAGAAGGAATATCTTCTTTTCTCTCTCTTAATGGTGGAATTTCAATATTAACTACATTTAATCTATAATACAAATCTTCTCTGAAGGTACCGTTCTTAGCCTCATCAGACAGGTTTTTATTTGTAGCAGCAATAATCCTTACATCTACATTTATACTTTTTTCAGATCCTATTTTATTAACTTGTTTTTCTTGCAGTACTCTTAAAAACTTTACCTGTGCTTGAAAGGGAAGCTCCCCAATTTCATCTAAAAATAAAGTGCCACCATTAGCTAACTCAAATTTACCCTTCTGAAAACGATCAGCACCTGTAAATGAACCCTTTTCAAATCCAAATAGCTCAGACTCAATAAGGTTTTCAGGTATTGCACCACAGTTAATAACAACAAAGCTTTTGTCTCTTCGGCTACTCATATTATGAATTAATTTAGCTATTACTTCTTTACCTACTCCACTTTCACCTGTTACCAAAATGCTTGCTCTGCTATTTGCTACTTTATTTACTATATCAAAAACCCTTTGCATTTTTTCGCTCTTAGCAATAACACCATCATATTCATATTTACTTTCTATTCTTCGTTTTAGGTTTCTGTTTTCCTCTTTTAAACTTCTATGCTCAATAGCTCTTTTTATTGCAAATATAAGCTCATCATTAGAAAATGACTTTTCTATATAATCTATAGCTCCCATTTTCACAACCTTTACTGCTGATTTTACATCTGCATATGCAGATATAAATATTGTTTCTATATACGGGTCAACTTCTAATGCATGTTTCATTAACTCAATGCCATCCATCTTTGGCATTCGTAAATCGGTAATAAGAATATCTATAATATTATTATTTAAAATATCTAAAGCTTCAAATCCATCCATTGCGGTAAAAACATTGTAATTTAAGTCGCTCAATATGACCCTTAGTGTTTCTCTAATAGACTTTTCATCATCAACTATCAATAAATTAGCATTTTTCATAATGTTACTTCCTTTCTTTAACTATAGGTAACATTAATGATACCGTAGTTCCTCTAGATATATCGCTTTCAATAAATATGTCCCCGCCTAATTTTTTTATAATGTTAAAAACAATTGATAAGCCTATACCTGTACCACATTCCTTTGTAGTAAAAAAGGGATCAAAAATGAGGTTAATATCATTTTTAGAGATACCTGTTCCATTATCCTTAATATCTATATAAGCATCGTAGGTTTTTTTATTTATACGAATTTCAATAATTCTTTCTTTATTTTCTTTTATTGATTTTAATGCATCAATTGAATTTAATAACAAATTTATAAATACTTGTTTTAAATTATCCTTGTTATAAGGTAATATAATTTCATCCGAATTATATTCTATGTTTAGCTTTATTTCATTCTTATTAATAGTATATTTTAATAATGTTAATACCTCATCAATAACTTCATCTAAATAGCAGTTTCCTATAGAATAATAGCTATCCTTGCTCATGCTTACAAGTTGATCCGTAACCCTATTTAATCTGTTACTCTCTTCCTTGATAATGTTTAAAAGATTTGATAACTCAGTTCCCTCATTACCATATTTAGACAATAGGTATTCACTAGCATTCCTTATTGGCAATAGTGGATTTCTAATTTCATGAACTAAACCCGCTGTTAACCTCCCTAATGCAGCTAACTTATCTGCCATAACTATCTGCCTTTGAAGTTTTTCTATTTCCGTATTATCTCTAAATATGCAAATGCAGCTTTTTATAGTGTTGTCATAATTATACATAAATGATGTACTAAACCTTATTCTTAAAGTACTTCCATCTTTTCTTACCAAATACCCGGGCTCTTCAAAAAATGTTCTTTGATTATTAAGGCTTAATGCTTTTTCTTTATTTTCCAGTTCAAGCTGTAAAACTTCAATATTTATACCTAATATTTCACCAACGCTGAACCCTGTTATTACTTCTGCTGACTTATTAAAAATAATTATATTACTTGAATTATCAATAACCATAATACCGCTATTAACGTTATCAAGTATTTTGTTTGAAAAATTTTTAGTTTCCTTAATGTTACTATTTAGCTCCAATAATAATGCTGCTTGGGAAGCAATGATATTGATTAATTGAACCTCATAATCAACATATTGATTAGTTTTTGAGCTAGATACACTCAAAATTCCTACGCTTTTATCTCCAACAACTAATGGTACTGCTAAGAACGATCTTATAATGGGATCCTCATTATAATATTGCCTTACCTTTACTTCATTATTTTTAAGAGCATCATTGATAAGTATTGATTTTTTATTTTTTGCAACTAATCCAACTGCCCCCTCACCAATTTTAAAGGGCATTCTTCTTTTTAGTTTTTCTGCATCACTTCCTAGACAAGAAGCTATTTCTAAAGTGTTTTCATTGTCATTTATTCTATATATGACCGCCATATCAAATACAATAAATTTTTTTATAAAATTAAATATAATATCAGATGCAGCTTGAAAATCCTTAACCTTTGAAATTTGATCAAATGTTTCTGATAGTAAATATAAATCAGTACCCTTCGTATTTTTTGCCATTAGTTCATCCCCTTTAACATATGCGAAATTTATTTAACTAAATGCCCCTTTAGAAAGGTCAGTAACTAATCATTTGTGCAACAGTTACTAAAACAACAGCTACAATGCTAAGTATTATATTTAATTTTATTATATGTTTAACCCAAACATTATAAGGAATATCCGCAAAAGTTAAATAGTAAATCATAGCAGGCCATAACATGTTTGTTATGCCATCTCCAAATTGAAAAGCTAATACAGCTGTCTGTCTCGTAACTCCTAATACATCTGATAATGGAATCATAATAGGCATAGTTGCTGCTGCTAATCCACTACTTGATCCGATGAAGAAATTCAATATTGATTGAACAGCAAACATTCCAACTGCAGCTACAGATGAACCCAACACCATTAATGGCTGTGAAAATGAGAATACCAATGTATCCAGTATCATTCCCTCTTCCAATATTAACACAATAGCTCTAGCGAAGCCTACAATTAATGCTCCATATGTTACACCTTTCATACCCTTAGTAAATTCACTGGCAACCTTATTTGGTGTAAACCCTCCTACAAGTCCAGCTAATATACCAACGCCTAAAAATAAAGCTGATAATTCGATTGTATACCATCCGTGTTTTATAACTCCGTATACTAATAATAATAAGCTACCTCCAAATACAAGTAAAACCAGCTTATGTTTTATTGTTAATTCACCAGTGTCTCTAAGTTCAAAATCACTGGAATCTCTTTGACTTTCATAACCATATAAAACACTTTTGGTTGGATCAACCTTTACTTTTTTGGCATAGCTTAAAATAAACCAAATGCCAATTAAAAAAAATACTGCATAACAAAATAAACGATACCCTAAACCTGAAAACATAGGCAGCTCTGCTATACTTTGAGCAACACCAATTGAAAAAGGATTTAAGAATGCACCAGCAAAGCCAATCCATGCTGCAGTTCTTACAACATGAAAGCCAACCATTCTATCATAACCTAAAGCTAGACACATTGATATGCCTAGCGGTATAAATGGAATTGTTTCTTCTGCAAAGCCGAAAACAGCACCTAGCATTGTGAACAAAAATGATATAAATACTAATAACAGTGTATCTTTACCTTTCATTTTATTAACTAAATGCAAAATAGCTGAATCCAGTGCACCAGTGCTTCTAATAACCTCTACGGCTCCAGATATGATAAATATAAATGCTATAATTCCGCCTGAATCTGATATACCCTTTGGAATAGTTTTAAGAGCTCCAAATATACCTACTGACCTATCTTCTATGTATTTGAACGAATCCGGATCTATAACCGTCCTTCCAGATGCAGGGTCTTCTATCCTGTCAAAGCTTCCTGATGGTACAATCCAAGTTAACACCATACTTATAATAATAATTGAAAATATAATTATATATGAATTAGGATTCTTTATACCCTCAATAAAACTACTCTTTTTCTTATTAATCATTACAGCTTCCTCCCTTGTATACTTCAAATAAACTTTCCAAAAATTAATTCAGCTTTTTCAAATCAATTTTCTCCATTTCTTTTAATATTTCAATAATAGTGCCATGTTAATTCTTATAATAGCTATTAATTTTACTTTATTATACCTAATAATTTACAATTCATCAATTTATAACATTACTTAAAATACAATAGACTGTAAATAAATTAGACAATCTTAATATATTTAATAAAAGATTCGTCAAATTAATTGACACTAATGTATAATATATAAAAATATTTGAAATATTAGAAAGTTTATAATAAAAAGAGATACACAATATAAGGATATTATAATAGTTTGTTAAAGTTAGAGGCTAGTTAAACCAGTCTCTAAAAATTTAATAAGTATTCAACTAAAATGGTCCGTATCCTATAAAGTATGCTATTGAAACTGCTATACAAGCTACTACTATTAAAGTAGCTGTTAACTTCCATATATGTTTGAACCAACTACCATATGGTATATCTGCAAATGAAAGTACGTAAATCATATTTGGCCAAATCATGTTGGTTATTCCGCCACCTAATATAAAGGCTAAAATTGTAGTTTGTCTAGTTATTCCTAATATATCGCTTAATGGAATTAAAATAGGAAGAGTAGCTGCTGCTCTACCTGCAGATGAACCAATAAAGAAAGTTATTACACTATAAAGTAAAACCATTCCTATTACTGTAACAACTCCACTTACTTGAGACAATGGTTGAGCTAATGAGTACACTATAGTATCTAATATTTTACCATTTGCTAAAATAATAGCAATTGCACCTGTGAAACCAGCTATTAATGCTCCACTAGTAATCCCAGCCATTCCAGTAGTAAATTCCTTAGCTATAGTGTCTGGCTTATAACCACCAGCGAAACCAGCTACTACACCAGCTATTAATAATACAGCCGCCATTTGATTAGTACCCCAACCAAACCCTTCAATCCCATAAACTGCAATTATTAGACCTAAAGAAAATATTAATAATATAAATTTATGTCTTGTTGTTAAAGGTCCAATATCTTGAATTTTGAACTGAGATTGATCTTCTTTGCTTTCATAATTACATATTACACTATTTTTAGGATCTTCTTTTACTTTCTTAGCGTAATACAGGAAGTATGCGGTGCTTATTGCCATAAATACCACATAGACTCCAGTACGATATCCTAAACCAGACATAATAGGAAGTCCTGCCATCTCTTGAGCTACAGTTACAACATATGGATTTATTGTTGAAGCAGCAAATCCTACCCAAGTAGACGTTCTTACTATGTTAAATCCAACTACTCTATCGTAACCTAGACTGAGTGCCATTGCCACTCCTAGAGGAATAAACGGTATTATCTCTTGAGCAAACCCTAGCAAAGAACCAGCTAGAGAGCATATGATAATAGTTACAATTAATAAAGGTGCATCCTTTCCTTTAAACTTTTCTACTAATGCTAGAAGTCCAGCATCTATTGCACCAGTACTTTTTACTACAGCTGTGGCACCAGCAACAATAAATATAAATGCAATTATACCAGACATGTTTTTTATCCCTAATGGTATAGCTACTACGGCGTCAAAAAGCCCTACAGGTGAACGTTCTATATACTTAAAAGATAAAGGATCCACAACTTCTCTTCCAGTTGCTACATCTTTGACTCTCTCATACTGACCAGCTGGTACTACCCATGTAGCTATAACTGCAAGAAATATTAATAATATTATTATAGTATAACCATTTGGGTTTAAAGGTTTTCTTTTCTTTACTGTTTCATTTCCAGTTTTATTTTTCATATAATGTCTCCCTTTAATAATTTATTTTATTTTTGAATCATTCTTTAGTTTTAGCCGCTTCTATAAACCATTTAAATATTTCTCCAGCAGTTTCATCCTTCCATGATAACTCCTCTGGATGGAATTGAGTTCCTACTAGAAATGGATAACTTGTTGACTCGATACCTTCAATAACATCATCGTTAGTCTTTGCAGAAACAATAAAGTCTTTAGGTAGCTTATCTGCCTTTTGAACATGAAAACTGTTGACATTCCATGTTTCAGCACCTACTATTTCGTATAACTTGCTATCTTTATTAACCTTAACTTCATGCCACGGATCTCCACCATATAAGTTTTGCTTATGACCATCAATAACATCATCAGACAAACTGCCACCGAAAACTTCCAGTATCATTTGAAACCCTCTACAGATTCCTAGTATAGGTATTCTTTTTTCATAAGCTTTCTTCATTAGAGCAGCTTCAAAATCATATCTTATTGGCTGCTGATCTCTCAATGTTGGGAGTCCTTCTTTTGATTTTCTTTTAACGTCCCCTCCTCCTGTAAATAGCAATCCATCAACTACATTCAATATTGAATCTAAATAAGAATCTAAAGAGTCGTCATTATATTCTGGAGCTATTAGTAATGGAACTCCGCCAAATTTAACTATCGCTTGCGAATAAGGACGACCTGCATAATAATAGCCGCCGCCTTCAATAGAATCACCCCAGGTTTCAACGCTCCATGGGCATGTTACTCCAATAACTGGCTTTTTCATTTCGTACCTCTCTTTAATTAAGTGGTAGTGTCAACTAGACACCCCTATTTTTTATGACATTATAGTATAAGCAAAATTTGTGCCAAACCCTATATAAACTTTAGTTATAGCTGAAATCATTGCAGTGTTGGGTAATTTGACTAATATTATAGTTGCTTTTAAAAATATGATTAATAATACTGTCAAATAATTAGGCACCTTAGTAGAATCTTTGGTTTTTGCTGTTAATTATTTTTACACACTTTAATGTTTTGTTCTTTTATCTTATTATAAAATACTTGCCTTTCTATACCTAAGACTTTTTAATTTGTGATAATGTTGATTCAAGCATTAGCTAAAATAACGAGACTTTCTAATGCTAGAACTACAATGGAGTCATACATACATTCATTAGATACCATAGAAAAGAAATCAGCAACTGAATTAGAAAACTTTATTAATGATTTGATGGCGAAATAATAAACGGGCAAATTTATAGCAAGTAAATGCTAAAAATTTGCCCGAGATTATTAATCAATGTAACCATTGAAATTAACGCATATCATGAAACCTTTCTGTATAAATATAAAAGATAATTTATAACAGAATATCAGGAAAATGGGTAGTTTCCAATGTTAAAAAATATTTTTTGCCCCAGATTTGCCCAGAGCACATATCCTAGCCTCTGGACCCATTGGAATTACTGGTTATCAGAAGCACATTCCACATGCGGCGTATTAGGTCATTGAGTAGTATTTTGATTACTTTTAAGTAATTTTACTATATTTACAGTTGTTTTTAAATGTTAATAAACTATTATTTGCCAAAAACTTATTTCAGGCTTTGTAATTATTGAATTTGCTTAACAGAAGCACTATTTCCACATGTTTTGAGTTGCCATTATTGACATCAGGTTTCTTGGAAATATGTCGACCATTTTTTAGGGTTTTCGTGGTATGTGGAAAAATATCAATGGTTTTGAAGTTTTCGAGAACATATCAACATCATTTACTACTTTTATAAATATCAAATCACTATCAAAGTGGAGTGCTTATTTCTCAAAGCACCCCATATCAGAATATAGACGAGGTAACAAATGTCTTCTGCTGGGCGCACGTAAGGAGATACTTTCTTAATAGTATACCTTTGGATTCAAAAGGTATAGAAGTGCCCGGTTTAAAAGGAAATGAGGGCCGGGAATATATAAATAAGCTTTTTAAGATAGAAGATAAAATATCTGGTTTATCTTTGGAGCAAAAGTTCCAGAAGCGTCAAGAAGGTATTTATAGTAATCAGTTCAGAAAGTCACCTGTTTTTCAATTATTATTAGCCCTCTTCAAATATCTCTATAACCTCAAACCCCTCCTCGTTAATGGCATCACATAATTCATCTTCCGTTAATACACCCCGGACATATTCTACAATGATGGATTTTTCCTCTAAATTTAAGATTACCTTATCCACACCGCTCATGCCCTCTAAAATTCGAGATACGGCACTGCCCATTGGCATATTATCCATACCCTCAACAACAATAACCTTTTTCATTTATTTCCTCCTATTCTGCAATCAGTGCATCCACATATTTAACTACATCATTCACTGTCTGGAATGTATGAACATCTTCATCGTGAATTGTCACTTCAAAACGCTTTTCAATTTCGATCATCAGTTTTGCAATATCAATCGGTTCAATATTGTATTCTGGTGTCAATGGTGTTTTTCCACTTAAATCATTTTCGGAAGCACTTATAATCTTGCAGAGCAAAGAAATAATAATATCCAGAGTCATATTCTGATACCTCCTTGAACCAAATAACTTTTTTCACCTGTATAAAACAGATTGAGTCGATGCAGAGCACGGGTGCTGGCGATATACAACAGCTTTTTATCATTGACTGAATGATAATGCTTTTTATCTACACCGTAAATTAGGACAGAATCAAACTCCAATCCTTTTGACATGGTGATAGGGATAATAAACGCTCCTGCTGTATTTAGGTTTTCACCCGAGCGTACCAGATGAAGGCTCAATTTATCTTTTAAACGCATGTAAAGAAATTCTGCTTGCTGTGCATCTTTACATATAATTCCGATAGACCCATAACCTTGGTTTTTGCTGTAAATAACTTCTTCGATAATTTTCTCGTCAAGCAAATCCATTTCAGTAGCTTCAATAACCTGTGGCATATCACCACTGCGATTAAAACTCTCAAATAGAGTACTATCGTCCAAAAACTGCATACTAAATGAAAGTATCTCTTTGGTGCATCGAAAGCTTTTATTCATAACCATTAAGCAGGAACTGCACGGTTGCAAGATCTCCGTGATTCTTTCATACAAGCTCATATTTTCCTTTTTTTCAATTGTTTGATTGATATCACCCAATATGGTATACCGTGCATTTGGAAACAATCGTTTTAAGATCTCAAAATGAAAATCATAGTAGTCTTGTGCTTCATCCACTACGACCTGCCGGATGTTTCTGTAGTTATCATTTGTACTGATCAATAGCTGCAAATAGGTTACAGCCAAAGCATCCTCATTTTGAAGCGTAGATTCTGCGAGCTGTTTCTTTGAGTAAGTCAGTATTTCCTCAATGTTGTTTGGCAATCCAATTTCAGCTGAAAGAGAAAGCAATAAACCATCTGTGTTTATCAATTTTTTGTAAAGCGCAATAGCATCCAATTTGACAAACTCATCAACTTTTTGAGCGAGAAGAGTGCTTTCTTCAATAGACAGCTCTCTTGCATATTCTTCCCAATCAAAAGGATGCTCAGGGTCTTCCCTTGCTTGCCGCAACAGTTTAGGCATCCGATCTTTACGCATCTCATGTATTTTATCAAAGATATACCGGCGCAAATGGCTCAGTTTTACCGCTAGACTAATATTTCTATTCATTTGCAGCAGACGTTCTTTTAAATGCTGCCCTGTAAAAACTATTTTTCCATCATACTCAATATCGGGAAAGACGATATGAGATGTTGACAGGCTATCTACATATCTGTTTATTATTCTGACAAAGGCTCTGGACATTTTGAATTCCATTGATTGCTTTTGCAGAGCTTTCGCAGCAGATGATGTGAAGGAAATCAGCATTTCGGTTTGGTTGTAGCGGGACTGAAATGCTGGCTTATCCGGCAGACTATTCGTTACCAAATCATCAAACACAACAGATTTCACTTCATCCTCACCCAGCTCCGGCAAAACATCGGAAATATATTGTTCAAATAGAGTGTTAGGGGATAGAATAATAATATCTTTCAGTCGGCTTGAAAGACCCTGATATTTGAGGTAAGCCACACGATGCAAAGCAATGGAGGTTTTACCGCTTCCGGCAATGCCTTGCACCATAAGCAAGTCGTGAGACACATCTCGGATGGCAATATCCTGATCTTTTTGGATAGTTTCTACAATGGTTTTCATTTTGCTGGATGTGTTTTCAGAGAGCATTTTACGTAAAAACTCATCTGCAATCTGAACATCGGCATCAAAAAAGTACTCAAAGACTCCTTTTTTTATTTCATATTGCCGTTTCAGCCCAATATCTCCGGTAATGCGGCCACCCGGTGCATCATAATATGCATTTCCGGTTTCAAAACGGTAAAACAGGCTTGCAATAGGAGAACGCCAATCATAGATGATAATTCTTTTCTCCTGATCATTAAATAATGTCCCTCTGCCAATGTAGATTTTTTCGTACTGTTCTTTACTTACAGAGCAAAAATCAATCCGGGCAAAATAGGCCGATTGCAATAATCGCTCCAGCAGCTGTACTTTTTTTGCACTGGATTCTATTGCCAAAGTATTGCTGGCAAGTGGTTGATAAAATTGGCTTAACTGAGCCGCTCCATCAAAATCATCTGCGGAATGGGAGGCATTCTCCCACATTTCTCGGTTTGTTTCTCTTAAGGCTTCTATGCTTTTGGAGTTGACTTTTTTAGCATCCTCCAATTGTTCGTGAATGACATCAAGAATCTCATTGTAATGAGCAAGTTCAATTTTAAATTCCTGTTCATAGTTTTCCAAGTAAACACCTCATTTCGAATGGTAAAATCTAACATTAGCATCATGACAATCATTTATATTGCTCAATGCCCACATTGGTGGTTAGGGTTCACCCTATTGCAACAGCTTTGTTTCAAAAGATTACGCTTCATCACTGCTTGCAAGACATAACCGAAACATACGGACGGCTTCACGAGTAATATAGGCCTTTAGCTCTGTTTCATTCTCAATCAAACCTCTTCCTAAAAGATAATTTGAAATTTCTCCTACAATGTAGCAATGGGTATTATGAAGAATTCGTTTGGTCACATCTCTATTTGGGTATTGCCCATAAAGTTCTTTCCATATGTTGGATATATGCTGATTTAGCATTTTGTTTGTTGCTTCTGTTGTTTCAATATCTTCCTGCGGACGATCTCCATCAATATATTCATGCCATGCAAGTCGAAACCATCCTTTGTTATCCAGATACATTTCGACACAGGCCTCGAAGAAATAAGTAAGGCGCATCTCTGCAGTATTTGCTACATTCAGCTTTTTTGTGAGCATTTTCATAAATATCTCCTGTATAGCAACGTGTGTTTCCCATAACAAATCATTGTATGAGGGAAAATAATTATATAAATTTGTATGGGCGCATCCTAATGTTCGGGCTATTTCTCGAAGATTAAGACCTCGCAAATCACTATTATTGCGCATAAGCTCAAGAGCTGTTTCTACAATTTGCTTTTTAGTTATATTCCTTTTCACTTTGCACCTCCATCTTACATTACCAACGGTAATTACCGTTGGTAATGTAAGCATACTCCTTTACACTTTTTTTGTCAACAAAAATGTCATTGGTTTAAAATGAAATATGAAAAGTAAATCTTGCTAATACAGAGTCTGTTTTTATTTGCAGGTACTTAATATCTCTGTTCCATACTTGGCAAGGAGTATGGAATGAACAATTACTCGAAAGGCTTTCTCATCAATAGAAATTCGCGAGGAACACAAGGATTTTGGTTATCGAAGAATATATGGAGAACTTAGCTTAAAAATCAACAAAAAGAAAGTTTAAAGACTAGTTCAAAAGCTTGGTTTGCAAGTAAAATCATATACACGCAAGAGCAGAAAATATTCATCATATAAAGGCGTTGTAGGCAGAATTGCAAAAAACATGGTTAACAGACGATTTAATACAAGCATTGTTCATCAAAAAATTACAACTGATACAACAGAGTTTAAGTATTATGAATTTGACGACAAAGGAAGATTGATAACAAAGAAGATGTATTTCGATCCATTTTTAGATATGTTTAATGGAGAAATTCTAAGTTACAGTATTACCCGAACACCATCAGCAGATGGTATTATGAACGCTTTAAATCAAGCGATAGCTGCAACAAATGATTGCAAATACAGAAGGACTTTTCATTCTGATAGAGGCTGGGCATATCAAATGAAAGCATATTCCAAAACATTAAAAAATAATAGGATATATCAAAGCATGTCACGCAAAGGTAATTGTTTAGACAATTCAGTAATGGAAAATTTCTTTGGTATCTTAAAGCAAGAAGTCTATTACGGAAACACATTTTATAGTTTTGACAAGTTAAAAGCAGAAATAGAAAAATATATAGATTATTACAATGATAAACGCACAAAGCAAAAACTTGGCTACTTTACTCCTGTCCAGTACAGGCTAAATTATCAAGTTGCATAAAAATAGCGTAGCAGATTTACTACTACGCTATCAAGTCTAACTTATTGGGGTCACTACAAATCAATATTCTTTACCACTCTGTTTTTTATTTTGATAATATTTTCAAATCGCTTTCGATGACTGCTGTCGTAAAGAAATCTCTTGCCGATAGCATCAAAGGTAAGTACCCCCATCGGATAGCTGGGTTTATTTTTGGCCTCAATCACTTCTGCGCCATCTCACATTCCTCCCTTTCAAACAAATTTGTTTTTACTCAGTCATAATAACATTTATATTTCTATCCCAGTTTCAGACTGATTTGATGCCCTTCCGCCGACCCTGACTTCTAGAATCTCATTATCTTCAGTTAATAATGACACTAATATTTCGGATGGTTTTTTCATCGTGTAACCTTGCTCAAAAATGATTTTCCTTGCTTGATCACTGTTGATTTTGCCATATTTGAAAAGATAACAGGCAAGAGCGCCATTTGAAGTACCAGTGGCCGACTCTTCGGGAATCTCAACCAAAGGAGCAAAATTTCTGCATTGTGCATTAGAACTGTTCTCTGATTCCATAGTGAAAACATGATAACCAATAGCATTATACTTCTGGCATATTTCTACAATCTTCTTAAAATCCGGCTGTATGGAACGAAGCACATCAAGATTATTAACTGGTACCATGATATCCCTCAATCCTGTCGAAACGATCTGAATAGGCAGAGAACTGTCAATTTCAGAGATTTGGATATTCATTGAACCTGCGATCTCATCCTTATCAATTGTCTCATAAAAAACAGGGACCGGCTGATTCATCATAATTGACAAATCCTTCTTTACTTCCACGTTTAAAATTCCAGCTAAAGTTTCCTGTGTATAATTACCCGGTTCAATTTGTCCAAGGCTAGATAACACGGAATAGGTACCTATTGTGGCATGACCACACAGGTCAACCTCCTCATTGGGAGTAAAGAATCTGACCTTAAAATCAGCATGGTCAGATTTCATGACAAATGCGGTCTCACTGTATCCTAGTATAGCCGCAATTCTTTTCATCTGCTTTTCCGTCAAGGTATCAGCGTCAAGAACCACTCCTGCCGCATTTCCGCCTTTGGTAGATTTTGTGAAGGTATTTAGTGTGTAAGCTTTTATTAACATTTTATTCCTCCTGACTATATCCATATAAGATATACTGCATTATATTTGTATTATCGTTCCAATGTTCATTTCCTCGGCCTTTGCTAATAGATAGCTGGAGACGGCAATGTCTTGCAGGGAGATACCCGTGCTGTCAAATACGGTTATATCCTTGTCGGATTGTCGGCCTCTGGTATTTCCCAGAATCAAATGACCGATTTCAGTCAGTTGATCGATGCATAAATTACCTTCCCTTATTGCTTTCTGTGTTTCACCTACAGTTGATGCTTGCGCAATATCATCAACAAAGACAACCGCATCATCAAGGATTTTCTCGTCGATTTCCTGCTTGCCGCCCATATCTGCTCCAATGCAGCTGAAATGTATGCCCGGTTTTATCCACTCCTTTAAAATTAACGGTTTTCGGGAAGGGGTAATGGTAATGACCGCATCTGTTTCCGCCAGTGCTTCCACCGGGCTGGCAACAACAATAAACTCAATGGCTTCTAATCTTTTGTGCCAGTTCTTATTGTCCGGATCTTTAAAATCATTCGCGATCTTCCCAAGCTCCTTCTTGATGGAACGCTGAAATCTAACAGCACTTTCATATTGCGCGGGATTAAAGATATATACCTTCTTGATTGACTCTACTGCTGACAAAGCGGCGGCAACCTGAAATACTGCCTGGGTTCCGGTTCCTACAACCAGCAGCACTTTCGAATTCTGTCTTGCCAAATATTTAATACCAATCGCACCGGCGGCTCCGGTACGCAATCCTGTTAAATATCTCGCATTTATGATTGATTTTAGAAATCCGGTTTTTAAATCAAACAACATAGATAAGCCGGTTAAAGCCGGAAGGCCAATCTTAACATTTTTACCAAACCAAGCCACTAGCTTAAGTCCAAACACATCCTCTTCGTTCAGCACTCCGGATTTGATATCCATATCGGCTGAGCCCGGATGAAGATCTTCCGATATCAGCGGAAATAGTCTTGCCTTATTGGATGCCTTCATAGCATAGGCTTTTTCAACAGACTCGATTGCACTTCTTATGTCAAGCATACTTTTAACATCATCGTCAGTTAGAATTCTTACAGGTATCATTTTTCACACTCCTTAATTAGTTTTTATTTAACAATGTAATTATAATAAATGTGTTTTAAAAAGTCTCCAACCATTCATGGTTGATTATTAACCAACCAAGTTGTATAATGCTTTC
The DNA here is from genome assembly GCF_052059825.1 of Sedimentibacter sp. LTW-03. Taxonomy (GTDB): domain Bacteria; phylum Bacillota; class Clostridia; order Tissierellales; family Sedimentibacteraceae; genus Sedimentibacter. The sequence continues at coordinate 3,269,280 of NZ_CP197180.1, read as the reverse complement.
AAGGAGGAATGATGATGTTTGATATTGATTGGAAACCGGACAGGAGCGATTCAACTCAACTGTATTTGCAAATAGTAAGATATGTAAAGGATAAACTCGCTGATGGTGAATGGGAGATCGGCTCAAAACTGCCAAGCCAGAGAGTGCTTTCTGAAATTTTAGGCGTCAACAGGAGCACGGTCGTAGCTGCACTTGAGGAGTTGGCTGCGGAAGGTCTTATTAAAGGCAATGCCGGCGGCGGCACGACAGTCGTCAGCAATACATGGAACTTACTTTCAACAACACGTTCTCCCAATTGGAACTGCTATATTTCCTCAGGAGCACACCAGCCAAATCAAACTATTACGCAGCAGATTTATCAGGCGGAACGTAGAACGGACATCATCAATCTGGGCCCCTGTGAACCCGCACCCGACTTGATTCCATATGAAAAGATTCAAAAAACATTGAAAAAGCTCTCCAATTCTATAAAATCTTTAAACTATGAAGAGCCAAGGGGTTCAATTGATCTGCGAAAAGAAATCTGTGCTTATCTTAAGAACATCGGCATAGAAACGGAGCCTTCATCAATATTGATCACTTCCGGAGCCTTACAGGCACTTCAGCTCATATCGCTGGGCCTTTTATATAGAGGTTCTGTTGTATACCTGGAAAAACCGTCTTATCTGTACTCTCTAAGAACGTTCCAATCATTTGGAATGCAACTGTCAGGAATACCTTTCGATCAAGAGGGCATCAATATAAAGGAATTGCTTGGAAAGCATCAACGTAGAAGAGGATCAATGCTTATCACCATACCAACATTTCACAATCCAACAGGAAATGTTATGTCGCTACGAAGGCGTAAAGAACTGATTGAGGCTTGCGAGTCCGAAAGATTGCCGATTATAGAGGACGACGTTTATCGTGAGATTTGGTTTGAAGAAACACCACCACCGCCACTAAAAGCATTTGATCAAAATGGGCTTGTCCTGTATATTGGCGGTGTGTCTAAGAATCTAAGCCCTGGTCTCAGGATTGGTTGGGTTGTCGGGCCGGAGAAGGTTATTGAACGGCTGGCGGATATTAAAATGCAGAATGATTATGGATCAAGTTCCATTTCTCAATATGTTACTGAAGAATTACTTGCCAGCGGTCTGTATTATGAGCATAATGAATTGCTGAGAAAAAATGCTAAAACACGGCGTGATACTACACTTTCGGCATTAAATAAATACTTTAGCAACCTCGGCTCTTGGACTGTCCCATCGGGAGGTTTTTTTATCTGGCTAAAGTTAAATAATAATGTATCAATGCATGAGATTTTTTATAAGGCTTTAAAAAGGAATCTCCTGATTTACCCCGGAGATTTATATGACTTTCATTCAAGCCGATATATAAGAATTTCTTATTCTTATATATCATTGGAACAAATAGATCGCGGTATAAAAATTCTCTCAGAAATAGTTTCAGAATTATTAACATAATTCAATGATCTTCATAAGCAAACAAGACGTCAGCCTTGTCTGTAATGTGTGTAGTGTAATAACAGTTGCTCAATCTCAGAAAGTTTTGTGCCGTAAAAAAATATCTTGACATTTCAAATTCTCCTTTTAATTACTTTTATGCAAAAAATAGGCAGTGGATTTTATGCATCATCCACTGCCTATTTCTGACCTTATGATTCAGTTTTAGCGTAATATTTGTCCCAAATTTCTGTTTATAGTCTTGTAAATTTAATTTTACCTTATGCCATCTGTAAATCGCCCTAAAAAACAAGGAAATATATGTCTACCATAAACTTAGTTAAAATATTACTTTTATTATCAATTTTTATTTTTTTCGTTAATTCTAAGTGTCGCTGATTCTGTGTAATTGGAGAATATATACCTCCCGTTTCTTACTGCCGCAAAATTCTGCGGTACGTATGAAATTTGTCAGCTTAGTGTCATGCTCATACTCTTCATTTTAAAGTATTATCGATTGCCTGAAGAACAAACCAATATGTTAACGGGTACGCATTGCTGCCATAAATTACATTTTCGCTTTCCTTATAGCTTCTCACAATGTTATATTGGTCACCATCCATAATAAGCAAATTAAAATAATTCTTGCGCCACAATGGAAGCAAAGAAAATGAGCATACGCATTTTATTCCAAATTCTTTTGTTGGATTAATTAGATTTTCTTTGTGACCTGTTGGGTTACCGTAATAATCATAATAATTTCGTTGAACGGTATTTGTTTTAAAATCTACAATATCCTCTCTTAAAGTTGTCCCATACGCAGTGGCATTATAAGTTATCTGCGTCATCTGACTCATCATCGCACTAGATATAATAACAGCCGATATATAACAGCCTATTACCACAAATATCGCGCTTCGAATATACTTTTTTAACTTTCCAGTTTTCATAAGCTTCACCTCATATAAATAATACGTTGTAACCTCAAGTATTTGTGATTCTAATATAATTTAACAAATAAAAGTATAAGATTGAATTCTACATCTGTACCAAATCAGAAATTTTACTCTATTCGATTGCGTCCGTTGTTCTTGGCTTTATACAAGGCTATATCAGCGCTTTTAATAAGTGTACTCATCGTATGCGATTCTGTCATTTCTGAACATCCAATACTAATAGTAATATTCTCTATAGTTTCGCCATAATGTAATTCATAGGTGCTTACTTTATCAATAAGTTTTTGACCAACAGATTGAGCTATCTTCAAATTTGAGTTTTTTAAAACAATTAAGAATTCCTCCCCACCCCACCGTCCAATTGCATCTGTGGTACGTAGATTTTCTTGTAGAAGCCTTGAAACTTCAATTATCACTTGATCACCAAAATCATGACCATACACGTCATTATATCGTTTGAAATGGTCGATGTCAGCCATCAATATGGTAAATATACTAGCATAATTGTAATAAGTATTGATTTCCATTTTTAGGATTTCTTCAATTTTTCCTCGATTATAGATTTGTGTTAGATTATCAGTAGTAGCTAGATGCTGTGTTTTTTCTAACAGTTCTTTAGTATAGCCGATGGATTGATCTAATTGATGCAGAAGTTTCATATGAATCATTTGAGTTATAGAAAATGTGAGATAAATCATAAGTAACATGCTGATCATAATTAACATTGACTCACTTTGATGCAACTTATTGTAATCAGACAACCTAAAATTGTTCAAGCCAATATAAGCTCTTGAGCCGTGAACCAATATAAAAAATATGTGTGCAATTGCTACATGAATTGCAAACTTCTTATGTTTTCTATCAGCTTTGAATAAGATAATATAAACTGTATGTATGAAAATAGGTAAAATCATAACAGTAAATACAACAAGTCGCATTCTGATACTGGGAATAAAAAAAGTAAATATACTATATAAACCCATAAAAAGTATGCTGAAAAAAAAATATTGCAACTTTCGTATGTTTATGCTTATAAACTGTCCAATACCGTAAAGAAGAAATATTGCTCCAATATACATTAATACGTTAGCTAGAACTACAGAAAATATTGGAGATAAAACTGATTGCAGACTAGCTAATGAGAGCCCTATAGATTGAAAAATGAAATCTATAAAAATGAACAGAATACCGTCATATTTATCCTTGATTCGATACCATGAAATGCCTAATATGAAAGTACATATATAATTAACAAACATATACGTGTTAATGGTAGTAAATAAATCTAAGCTCATAGATCACCCTTTCCTTAAATAAATCTAGTCAATTTCTTTACCGCTCGAAAGCTCAGATAGCTGTCCATCTTTCTTTTATCATATACTCCACCATGATATGCAATTATGGATATTCTTGACTCTCATTAAATTCATTTAATTTTATCAATTCACCAAATATCTGGACAAATTCGTTCTGCGACTATCCGCATGAATTATTTAGAACTAAATTAATAAATGCTATTCCTTGACCAGCTATTATATTTCTATATCTTACAATTATTTTCTGAACAAAATTCTCTCTTAGAAACGGAGCTTTTCTCCAAATATTTCAATATGTACTTTAGTCCAATTTACAACACGTGTAGTATATTTCACAACTACAAATTGAAATTTACTTGCTTTAACTATGCTCATTTTTCATGTACAGATTTTTCTTTAGCTTATCAATTATGGGCGTTTCAACACCGCTTTTTCGTATCAATTCGTCAAACTCTTCTTGCAAATATATCATTTCAGATTTTGCCACAATACAATGCTTTGCCATCGTTGTTTCTGCGAGTGTTGTCCTCATAAATATAGCAAATAAAAAAGTTAAAATTGGAGTAGGCAGTTCTATCCACCATAGCTTTTGTGGTGTGACCTTTATGCCACTGTTTTTAAGCACTTTTTGTCCCTCTTTTATTCCCAACACCATATCTTTAACACCTTTATATGAATGACCTAATTTGAAGTTATCGCAGTTAAAGCTATATAATGCGTTGGCTATATTACTTACTATGGCAACGTGAGTTCTCTGCCAAGCATCCATATCATTGCAAAAAACAGATGGGATTTTTGCCTGATTAAATAGCTTTATTAATATTTTGACACGTTCTGTTTTTTCGCCGCTATACTCTCCAAAGGTTGTTGTTTGAAACGTCCTTTGTATCCCTTTACCAACAAAGTAATATACCTTTCCATCTTTGCGTTCTCCGCCAGCAGAAGGAAAACCTATCATAAGTCGGTTCTCTCCAATAGCGTACACCCATCTGTCATATCCACCTGCTGTATTAACAACAAATACGATATTCTTTGAGCAGTTTTGAGATAAGGCAGGAAGAATATGATCAACTTGTGTCCGTTGCATTGCAACAATAATATAATCGTACTTATCATCTGGAAGTAGCATATCAATAACTTTAACACTTGCCTTTTCATTTTTTTTCGTTTTTGGATTGACGAGGATAACTCCATCATTTTTTATCTCCTCAAGTCTTTTTCCTCGTGCTAAAACACTAACATTATTTCCTGCAAGAGCAAGTTTTCCTGCAAATATACTACCAATAACGCCCGCTCCGTAAACTAATATATTCATTAAGGTACCCCTTTCACGAAACATAAATAATCTGCAGTTCAAATCTGCAATACAAACTTTCCTATCAAATTCCTATTTACAAAATATTATTATTTGAAGATTACGACATAACAACAATACAAGGCGTCCTGTTATACCATTACCAACTGTGTTGAGGCTTTAATTTACGTCCTAATATTCTACTATTGCGACGTAATTTTTGAATTATGTATAGCAATATGAAAAATTTTATTATTTTTGATATGTGTACAGAGCTGAGCCATTAATCAATTTGGCTATACCAAATTTGTGATAAGGCATTAATTTGTCTGCTTTTGAAATATCTATCCATTTTATTTCGGAGATTTCTTCCAGGTTATTAATATGCCATATCCATTATATACCACATGATATGTATTTTCAACAACTAACCGTCCCCTATGGACTCATTAATTATACAATAACTTCCATGTCATATTATTCAATGATTGAGCTGAAATAGTACGTATATAATTTGTTTCTGCAATCTTTATTTCAGATTTACTAAAAGGCGCATTTGAAATGATTCTTCCTCCATGAAAACCATCATAATCTTCAGAAGTATTGTAATATTGATTAGCAAATATGATCTCTTTAATAATATCTTCCTTTTGCTGTAAACGATTAAAAGCAGTCTTTACAACTGTATATTCTGAACTTCTATGCCTATGCATGAAATAGGAAAACTATTTGAAATATTTGAGCAAGAAACTAATTTAATGCATAAGGCAGTATTATTTAGATATATTCTATGGTTTAAGAAATTCAGAAATAAGAATTGGTGCTAATGTGGATGTCCAAACAGTAGCTAAGAGAATGAGACATTCTAATGCAAGAACAACAATGGAGTCATACATACATTCAGTAGATGCCATAGAAAAGAAATCAGCAACTGAATTAGAGAACTTTATTAATAATTTAATGGCAAAATAATAAACGGGCAAATTTTATAGCAAGTAAATGCTAAAAATTTGCCCGAGATTATTAATCAATACAACCATTGAAATTAACGCATATTACGGGAGTCTTCTGTATAAATACAAAAATAATTTATAACAGAAGGTCAGAAAAATGGACAGTTTCCAATGTATTTTCCAGGTTGCTTAACCTCACTTATTAAGTAGTGTACCTGTCACAATATATTAACATCAAATTTGTGAATAATAACTTTGTATCTCCTTATCATTTAGGATTTTTATTCTTGTTTTTATTCTGTTGACTGCAAAGTTTGATTAATTATATTAACCATGATATCTTTGGTCATCATACCAGGAACATAACCAAAAATGTTTCCTTTCTTATCAATCATAAAGGTGGTTGGAAATGCCGATATGTTATAATTTTGTAGCACTTCTCCTGTTTCATCAAATAGTGTGGGGAAAGTATATCCATTATCATGTAGAAAAGTTTTAATCTCTTCCTTTTCGCCATCCTGATTGTTTGGATACTCTTCACTTCTAGGATTCGCAATTCCCAAAAATACCACTTCGCTCTGATTTAAATTATACTCATTGTAAAGTGCCTCTATATCAGGCATTTCCTTTTTACAGGGTGGGCACCAAGTCGCCCAAAAATTTAAAAATACAACTTTGCCTTTATAATCAGAAAGTGTATGTTCATTACCGTTTTGATCTATTAAAGTGAAATCAAATGCTGGGAATTGATCGCTTGTTTCATTTTCTTCATCTGAATTATTATCTAGGCTCTCAGTTTCTGAACTATTTTTAGATTCAGATTCATCTGTTTTATCTGATATGTCCTGTGAACTGCTTTGCTTATTATAGCTATAAGAATTCAAATAAGCTGATACATTGTTCATCCATCCCGTAAAAATCATAATTCCCATGATGATGAGAATTATTCCTCCGGCTTTAATAGTATATTTCAACAGTCTTTGTTTTGATTTTATAAAATTCAAAGCCTGTGTCGTAAATATTCCAAGTAAAAGAAATGGAATTAAAAATCCAATTGCATAAACAAATACAAGCAGATTGCCTACTAATGAAGTTGTTGCTCCTGATGCCATAATAAGCACCGAAGAAAGGGCTGGTCCAATACATGGTGTCCATGCAAAGCTAAAGGTGAATCCCATGATAAGGGCTATAATTGGATTCATTTTCTTATCAGTCAATTCAATATGTATTTTTCTTTCTTTTTGTAAAAACGAAAAATCAAATATTTCAAGCTGAAATAACCCTAATATAACAATAATTATTCCGCCTATTCTTGTAAACAGCAGCTTATTGTTGCTAAAAAAACTGCCAAGAATCGTAAAGGACATTCCTAATATAAAGAATGCAAAAGAGATTCCTAACACAAAAAACATTGTGTTCAGGAATACTTTTTTCCTGTCATATACAATCATACCATCTTCATTTACTCTTTTTCCACCGCCAGCTAAATAGCTCATATAAACTGGGATTAGTGGTATTACACAAGGTGAAAAAAAGGACAATATTCCTTCTAAAAATACAAGTATAAAGCTAATACTATTTGATGCTACAATTCCCTCAAACATAACTTTTCTCCAATCATATTTATGCTATAGTCTTGCTATATCAGTTTTTTCACAATAAATTCATCTAGTTAATATAATGTTTTTGAAACAATAAATAAAATATTATTATAAAATCATTAATTTTTCAGTAACCAAATTACATAAGTAAAGCAAGACTATCAAAATTAGAATGTACAATGGAGTCATATATACATTCGTTAGATGCCATAGAAAAGAAATCAGCAACTGAATTAGAAAACTTTATTAATGATTTGATGGCGAAATAATAAACGGGCAAATTTATAGCAAGTAAATGCTAAAAATTTGCCCCAGATTATTAATCAATATAATCATTGAAATCAACGCATATTGTAAGACTTTTCCGTATAAATGTAAAGAATTATTTATAACAGAAGGTCGGAAAAAGGTAGTTTCTTACTTTATCTATTAGCCGACGAGCTTACTTCTTCGCTCGACTAATACTACATCGTGCCATTTTCCATTATCCATTTTACCAAGTCTTTCTCTATACCCTATTTCCCTAAAGCCACATTTTCTATGTAGATTCAAGCTGGAGGTATTCTCTTTAATAATTCCTGATTGCAGGGTCCAATACCCGTTTTCTTCTGAGAGTTCAATTAATTTTTCCAGAAGCGCTGTTCCAACTTTTTGACCTCGATACTGCTTATTGATATAGATGCTTACTTCTGCAACTCCAGCATAAACACACCGACTGGATACAGGTGATAAAGCTGCCCAACCCAGGATGATGTCACCTGTTCTGGCTACCAGGCGGCAGGATTTGCAATGTCCTTTATCCCATTCTTCCCAGCTCGGCGCCTCACTTTGAAACGTAGCTATTTTGGTCATAATTCCTTCTGCATAAATTTTTGCAACCTGTGACCAGTCAGATGCTTTCATCACTTCAACTTCATAATCCATATTCCCCCCCCTATTTATATGCTTTAACATGTGCACCTGCAAAAGCTCCATCTAATGCTTCTTCATCCATTTTAGAGTAAATGTTGCCTAATTTTTTAGATACTGCAATCTCTTTGATAACATCCTTAGTGTAGATATTTACAGGGGTGATCTCAATCTCTTTAAAGCCAATCTTTTTCAGAATTATTTCGTATTCCTCCACTGTTAATGCACCTGAAATACAGCCTACCCACATCTGAATGTTCTGCCTTATTTCATCTGAAACAGGTTTCAATTGAACGATATCCGCTATGGCAAGCCTGCCGCCTTTTTTCAGAACACGGTAAGCCTCTCCCAAGGCATCTTCCTTGCTTTCACTCAAATTAATTACGCAATTTGAGGTAACAACATCAACGGTTTCATCCTGCATAGGAATATCCTCTATATATCCTTTGATGAATTCCACATTTTTTGCGCCGCTTTTTTTCTTATTCTGATTTGCTAATTCCAACATTTCATCAGTCATATCAAGACCATAGACTTTCCCAGTTTCACCTACATATTTCGATGAGATCAGGACATCGATACCTCCGCCGCTGCCCAGGTCAAGTACAGTTTCACCCGGCTGCAAATTTGCAAGCACAAGTGGATTGGCACACCCTAAAGATGCATTAATTGCTTCAACAGGTATCCCTGCTGTAAAATCTTCAGAATACAAAACGGATTCTTTCGCTGTATCGCCACAGCATGATGTTTTGCATCCACAGGACATTTTTGCATTTTCGCTTACCTTTTTTGCAATACCGCCATAATACGTTTTAATTTCATCCTGAATACTCTTTTCCATAATAACTTACCTCCTGTTAAAAAATTTATTGAATTGAAATTACTTAACAACAATTGTTACTTTCGACAGCTTCTTTAAAAAGTTGTAAACTCTCAATCACTTGGCTCCTTTTGTTTTCCGGAATTGAATTGAAGATGCATTTATAATATTCATCCATACTTTCTTCAATATTTCTGAATACACTACTACCTTTTTCAGTTAACTGAATAATTACATAACGTCTGTTCTCCATATCTATATCCCGGATAACCAGGTTCGATTTAACTAGATTATTGATAGTTCGGCTCATTGTACTTTTATCTAAGCCCAACAAGCTTGCCAGGTCAACTAATGAAATCTTTTCTTTTCGTCCGATTTCAACTATGGCATGGCACTGTGCTAAGCTAACCCCACAGCAGGAGGCATCGTTTTTTTCCAGAGCGCCTAAATCTCTGACAAGTATTCGAATTAACTCACGCAAAACTTCACTTCCTTGATTTATCATTTCATCACCTCACAATCATAATATCATACAACAGTTGTATTTTGCAACTGTTGTTTTTTATTTTTATTCTATTTTTAATTTTTAAAGTCAAAGCTTCACCTTCATAGTTCAAAATAAACTCACATATAGCACACCGTCAGTCCTCTCACAACCTTTTTAATACACAATGTCAAATAAAAGTCCACACCATTTATGGTGCAGACTTTTAGCTTATGCAGTAGTATAAGAGCTCTAAATTTTATTTTGCATCAGTAAATATTTAATTTTAAATATTGATATACAGTAAAAATTCTAAATTTTATGCAAATTACTTAAGCATTGTACTGTTGTTTATAATTGAAGTATTATATAAAAACAGTACATCTTGATCATCAAAAGTTATGAAATCTCCAATCATATCAGAGCTAATATATCTTAAATCTACAAGTGTAATCTTACTGTACGCATCAAGTAAAAGCGGCGCTAGACTACTTGCAAATGAATCTCTAAAAATTATCAATTCACTATCTGCCTGAGTATTATTATTATATATTTCTACTATTGGTTTAGCTCCAGATAAAAACACATCATAAGAATCTACACCTAATAAATTTTTTTCATCATATATTTCTGTTTCTACCGGAGTTGATACAGAATCGTCATAATAAAATACAGAAGCGTTGTTAAGCGTCTCGCTAACTAAATAACTAAGTGTGTCTGGAGCAATAGGCAAGGCCGCCTGACCATAGTATGAACCATAAAAAGGATAATACTCTGTCTTTTTATAATCCATATCAATAGAATTATAATTTGGATTCATAGTAGCAGCAAGTTTATCAGCGACTTTAATAATGCTTTCTTGTTTCCAGTGCAAGTCAGTTCTATAATAATCATCTAACGAAAGAATATCAAACAATGATATATATTTCATATTTGCCACCCTGTCATTTAGTGTATTCAGCATATCTTCATAGTCAATGAATAGATGCTCATCATCATTTCTTACAAAATAATTTTTGTCAGGAATTACAGAGTAGTATACATTCATGTCCTTAAGGTATGCTTCATAAATAGAATTAAGCTTTTTTGTCATATTTACCACACTTGCTTTACGATATGGATATTCCATTTTAAACACATGATCATTTTGCAAATAAATATCATGCTGATCAGAAAGGCCAAATAAATAAAAACCTGCTGATGTTTTTAAAGTTCTAAAGTAATCTCTGAAAACTATTTGATCAAGTGCATATTTTTCATATTTTTTTATAAACTCACCGTCTTTTATTGTATGCCATGACAAGGTAGGAAATTGTGTTAGCTTTCTACGTTCACTTTTTGAGACCTCCTTAGCGGGCAAAATGCTATTTAAAAGAAGCATTGCTATTAATATTCCCGTAAACGAAAGTGATATAATCTTATGTTTCATCCTATACCTCCTAAAATCTAAAATATAAAAATGGCTGAAATGAGGAATCTACCAAATATCCTACAGATAATAAAAGCAGAATAATCAGCAATACAGGCTCAATATAATCGGCAATCTTTTTAAAAGTTTGATTAATAGTTATTTTTCGAAAAATGGCGCTTGGAATATCTGTAGAAAAAACTATTGAAATAACCAAGACACCAAAATAGCTGTGTAAATAATAAAGACTTTCAGCTGAAATTAATGGAATATTCGTCAATCCAATCATGGATTTTATAAATGTAGCCGCATCAGCAATGCTGTTATTAAACAGTACAAAGCTTAAAACAACAATTAATATGGTATATATATGTGAGAAAAAAGATGGAATTTTTTCAAGCACCTTTAACATGAAAAGTTTCTCAAACATTAATGCTATGCCAAAAAGAAGTCCCCATAAAACAAAATTCCAGTCTGCACCATGCCAAAAACCAGTTAATCCCCAAACCACAAACAAATTAAATATCCATCGTAATTTACCCTGACGATTTCCGCCTAAAGGTATATATAGATAGTCTCTAAACCAACTTCCCAGGGAAATATGCCACCTGCGCCAAAATTCAGTAATACTTTTTGAACAAAATGGATGGTCAAAATTTTCCAAAAAATGAAATCCAAACATACGACCCATACCAATAGCCATATCACTGTATCCAGAAAAATCAAAGTATATCTGCAAAGAAAACGCAATAGCACCCAACCAATAATATAATACAGATGGCTGATTGGTTTGTGTAGCAAGTGTCCATAAGTTTGCAATTTGATCTGCTATAAGCAGCTTTTTGGATAATCCAAATATAAAGCGTCGCACCCCATATGAAAAATCAGCAAAGCTATGTGTACGTTCAGCAAGCTCATTATTCACCGTTTGATATCGGACAATTGGTCCTGCTATAAGCTGTGGAAAAAGTGAAATATATAAGGATAAATTTATAATATTCTTTTGTGCTTTAACTTCTCTTCGGTACACATCTATAATATAGCTGATTGCTTGAAATGTATAAAAGCTAATACCTATTGGAAGTGCAAGCTTTAAAAGCGGTATATCCGTGGAAAACAACGTATTAATATTCTTAATAGTAAAATCCGCATATTTGAATAATCCAATCAGTGTAATATTCACAGAAATAGCAATACCTGTAACCATTTTTCTTAATATCAATTGATTGCATCGTTCAATTAATATACCAAATATATAATTCAACACTATTGAAAAAAGAAATATAAATACATATTTTGGCTCACCGCAAAAATAAAACACCAAACTTGCCATAAGAAGAACCATATTTTTTACTTTGTACGGAACAGCAAAGTATATGATTATTACTAAAGGTAAAAAGTAAAACAAGAATGTAATACTGGAAAAAACCATGATTATGAATTCCTTTCTAAGATGACTTACATTGTTTAAAAAACACCCCTTCTAAAAAAACTAGATGGAGTGTTTCTATTTTTAAACAATTATTATTTTATTTTGAAAGTTCTAAAAATGCATTGTGATATTCTTCGGACATTTCATCCATAATAAGAATAATCGTATTGCCAATATTATCCACAATTACATTTTCAGGCTCAACCCCAACACAAATCCACTTTCTTGGATCTACATTTGTTTTAATATCATTCATTATATTTGTTACATCACTTCCATCTTTTGCTCGCATCAATACAATTGAATGGGCGAAAGAACCCATCATAGGTTCTGATGCAATGCCTTCTGTATACTCAATGTTATTTGTACCGAGAAAATACTCAATATTTTCAGCATTAATTTCTGTTTGAGCAAGTTTTGGCGTTTCAAGCCCTGCCTTTTCATAAATCTTATCAAGTATAGAACTTAAAGATTCTGAGTCCAGTGGATTCTCATTTACCGAAGGATTCCCCCCCGATTCTCCAGTAGTGGGTTCACTTTTTGAACAAGCCACTACAGTTACTGCAAGTATACCTAATAAAACTAATGATCCTATTCTTTTTAAAATATTATTTTTTTTCATAAAGCCTCCAAATATTTATTCTAATTTTTATATATATTTAGACGCTACAACAAATAAGAAGTTCCATAATATTATTACCAGTATGAACAATAACTGGAATCATAATTAATTTAAACCATAAGTGTTTTTATTTATTATACCATGCCATCAATGACATTTGTGGTATCAATGACACTTTTACATTATCTATTTTTCAACGTAATAAAAAATAAAGATGACAAGCCTATATGACCTGTCATCTTCTGACATAATACTTTTCGGTTTCACCCCGAAAAAATATCGATAATAATTTTACTTTTTTACAAAAGACTTATTTCACTCTCATGACACTATAATCGTGAATTTTATTAAATTTTGACTTTTGCCCTTTTTTCGTTGACAATTACCGCAAAGTGCCTTATGATATAGTCAAAGATTATGAAAGGGTGAACACAATGAAGTTATTTGGAAAATCCGGTATTGTAAAAGGCTCCACACAACTCGATATGATAAAACATTGTGCGGAGCCCAATCAAATTAAGTAAATATTTATTTGATAGATGATTTCAGCACAATCAATTTAAGCTTAAGCTTATGTTGGTTGTTTTGTGATGCTCTTTTAGATAAATAAATATTGAATTTGAATATTTGGCCGTAGACAATGTTTTGTCTGCGGCCTTTTGCTATGCTATTTTTAAGAACTAATTATGTATATTGGCATAATTAGTATAAAAGCAGAGGGCTTACACCTACGGGTGTATAGTTCCCTCTGCTTTTTTGTTTATATTTTAAAAGAAAAGGATGTAGTCTAAAAATGGAAAACTCAGAACAGGATTTAACAATTGGAAGTGTACCAAAAAAACTTATAAAATTTGCAATGCCCTTATTTGTTGCTAATTTGCTCCAATCATTTTACAGCATTGTAGATATGTTGGTTGTTGGTCGAATAGTTGGGAGCACTGGGCTTGCAGCAATCAGCAATGCCTCAATGATTAGCTTTATCATTAACTCAATTTGTATTGGCGTGACAATGGGCGGCACAGTATTAGTTGCTCAGTATAAAGGAGCTAATGATGAACAGGGTCAGAAAAAGACGATAGGAACCTTGTTTACAATATCTGTCATTGCTTCGATTATCGTTACCGTGATAGGGCTACTTGTATATAAGCCCGTGTTTGAACTTCTCGGCGTGCCGTCTGCTTCTATGAAAGACGCTTGCGATTATATGCTGATAATATGTTTAGGAACATTTTTTGTGTTTGGATACAACGCTGTCTGCTCAATTATGAAAGGATTTGGCGACTCAAAAAGTTCACTCTATTTTATTGCAGTGGCTACTGTCGTTAATATTTTTCTTGATTTGATTCTAGTTGGGCCTTTTGGATTGGGGACAAAAGGTACTGCATATGCAACAGTTTTTTCACAAGGCATTTCTCTCATAATTTCAATTGTTTGCTTGCGACGCAGCGGTTTTATTTTTGATTTCAAGTTGCAAAGTTTTGACATTGATATGGACAAACTGATTGCCATTTTGAAAGTAGGATTACCCACTGCAATTCAAATGGTAGTTGTTAATATTTCGTATCTCTTGATTACAGGTATGCTCAATCACTTTGGCGTCTCGGTAGCAGCAGCTTCGGGAATCGGATTAAAAGTAACTACTTTTGCCGGTATGCCTTGTTGGGCGCTTGGTCAAGCGGTTACTACTATGGTAGGACAAAATATAGGAGCGAAAAACATTGAACGTGTTCAACATACTACGACAATAGGACTGCGTTTGAATATAATCATTACTTTACTTGTTGTGATACTTGTACAGATATTTGCAAAACCTATTGTAATGCTTTTTGAACCAGAAAATTTAGGGGTGATTCAAGAAGGCGTTTTATATTTAAGAATATGCTGCTCAATAAACAGTTTGATTTACGCGGCGATGTATACTTTTGACTCCTTTGCTATTGGTATTGGGGCTGCAAACATAGCCATGTGTAATGCACTGTTAGATGCAGTCATTGTACGTTTACCTATAAGCTGGTCGTTAGCTTTTGTACTTCATTATGGTTTTACAGGAATTTATATAGGACAGGCACTTTCTCCGATATTGCCGGCTATCGTTGGTACAATTTATTTTTATCGGAAAGGATGGAGACATAAAAAGTTTTCACATAGTTAATCAGTAAAAATCGAAATCACCTGCTGAATGGCAATAAAAAAAGCCGTAGTTCAGCAGATGATTTCGTACGCCCATTATTTGTTGTAGAAGCTTTGGAGAATAGCCACTATGTGCAAGAAAATTTATCTACATCTTTTAATAATGGGTAGTTCAAACTTTGATAAAGTGTATGATAAAATCAGCGATGAAGAGAAAAAATCTCTAATTTCTTCGCTAATCAAAGAAATAGAGATTTTTCCATGTGATGAGGCTAAATTGCCTTTGAAGTCTATTTTATTCAATTTTCCTGTTTATAAAGATGGTGGAGATGTTTGTGGGTTTTTGTGGGACAAAAGTACGCACGTCTCCACATGCGTTGAAGCGACAAAAATGATGTCAAAAGTATATGTTACATCCTTGGTGGAAAGAATAATATATGATTTTCTATTACTTTTCTTCCAATTTTTTTACTGTATCTATACCGATTTTTTCAATTGCTTCTAACTGTCGAATAGCTAATTTATTCAAGAAGACATCGGAAGAAGACATCGGGACGTTTCGCCTGTCTTGGTTTATTCCTCTAAGCCTATACTATATATATCACCGTAATCCTTTTCTCCTGCTACTCTTTGCATATTCGCTCGTTTAAATTATTATATAGGGACGGGGTTATTGTAACATTACATTTTCTGAATTATTCTACTATGTTGATTCCGCACTGCTTTTTGCCAATAACTCAGTATCCTTGTCTTGATAAGATACATGAAGATATGTGAAACGTCCCCGTGTCTTATGAAACGTCCCCGTGTCTTATTTAAATCTGCATATGCTATCGTTGAACTCTCCCAGAGCCATCTCCTCCAGCAAGTTTTTCTACGTCTGCAACACTTACACGATTAAAATCACCAATAATTGAATGTTTAAGACAGCTAGCGGCAACAGCAAACTCTAATGCTTCTTTTTTATCTTCATATTTATTTAAGCCATAAATTAATCCCCCTGCAAAAGAATCACCGCCACCAACTCGGTCAATAATATCTCGAATTTCATATTTTTTACTTATATAGAAATTCTCTCTATCGTTTATACACGCACTCCACCCATTTATATCTGCACTAACACTTTCTCTAAGTGTAATTGCAATTGTTTTTAAATTTGGATATTCATTTAAAACAGCAGAGGTAAGTCTTTCATATTTATTTCTATCAATCTTTCCACCTTCAACTTCAACATCTAATTCCATGCCTAAGGATTTTTGACAATCCTCTTCATTTCCAATAGCAACATCTACATACTTAGTTAACTCTCTCATAACCTCAGGAGCCTTTTTCCCATATTTCCATAAGTTTTTACGGAAGTTCAAGTCACAAGAAACAGTTATATTTTTTGATTTTGCATATTTTACACTTTCCAAAGAAAGTTCCATCGCTCCTTCTGAAATAGCTGGAGTAATACCTGTTATATGAAACAAATCAATATTTTCAAAAACCTGATTCCAATTTATGTCTCCAGGCTTTGCTAACGCTATTGCAGAATAGTCTCTATCATATACAACCTTACTAGGTAATTGATTAGCCCCTGCTTCCAAAAAATAAATACCCATACGTCCTGGACCACGTTTAATTCTAGAAACATCAACTCCAAAACCTCTAAGTTCCTTTAAACACTCATCTCCTAAGATATTTTCAGGTAGAATTGTCATATATGAAACATCCATACCATAGTTTGCAAGTGAAACTGCAACATTTGCCTCTCCACCCCCAAAGGTAGCTTCAAGGGTTGGGCTTTGGAAAAACCGTTCATGCCCTGGAGATTTTAATCTTAACATTATTTCTCCAAAAGTTAGTATTTTCATATTACCACCGTCCTATTTTTTTAGATGAACCGCAAATCCACCAATTTCGTTTTCAAAATAAATTGCTTTAATGAACCCGGATTCATCAACATTTTTTGTATTTAAATTAAACTTAATTCCTTTTCTACTAAGAAAAGCCATCGCCCTTTCTACTGATTTAGTTTTTATTGCAATATGTCCTTTTTCACCAAGGTAAGGAGCTTTCATTACTTCAACAGCATCTCCTGCAAAAATTGAAGAATTTCCTAATTTATATTCAAAACCAAACAAACTAGAGAAAAGTTGTGCAACATTTCTAGCTTCCTCTTCATTTCCGCAGTTAATACCTATATGTCCTAGCTCAAAACCAAGCATGTTCTTTACTGCTTCTTTTGTTAGGGAGGTAATCACATCAAAATCACCTTTTTTAATTAAATCCTCATTAACCATCCATGTTCCACCACACGCAACAACATTTTTCATTGAAAGGTATTCGTTAAGATTTTTTGCATTCACACCGCCTGTTGGTATGAATTTTAGATTTGTATATGGACCACCAACCGCTTTTAGATATGCTGCTCCACCACTCTGTTCTGAAGGAAAAAACTTAACAACATCTAATCCCAATTCCATTGCTGCTTCCATATCGCTTGGAGTTGATGTTCCTGGAATAATTGTAATTCCCTTACTTATACAATAGCTTACAATCTTTTTATTGAATCCAGGACTAACAATGAATTTGGAACCTGCTGAAATAGCTTTATCAACCTGTTCAATAGTCAATACTGTTCCAGCACCAACTAACATGTCTGGAAACTCTTTGCAAATACTTTTGATTGCTTCTTCGGCATGTTCTGTCCTAAAGGTTACTTCTGCTAATGGAAGTCCCCCTTCCATAATCGCTTTTGCTAATGGAACTGCTTTTTCTAAATCGTTGATTTTAATAACTGGGACAATTCCATATTCTGATATTCTTTTTAATAATTTATTCATTATATACACCTACTTTAATAGTAACTTAAGTAATCTACTTGCTTTCACTTTCAACGCTAATTTTCCATTTACTTATATCATTCCATGCTTCAGCATTACTAATTCCTAACTTTTCCGGTTCAAATATTGCATTACCCGTAGACTTATATTGTTCTTCGAAATCTTTAAAAACTTTCATAAAGACATTTCCCATCATTAATAATGCAATAAAGCTTAGCCATCCCATAATTCCTACACCAACATCTCCAAGAGCCCATGCAAGACTTGATTCTTTGGAAGAAAATAATATAATAGCAACTACAGTTGATATTCTCAATATAATTATCAGACTTTTTTTATTTGCTTTTTTAAATTTGCTAATTAGATAGAAAATTCCAGTTTCAGACGAATAATAGTTATATGTAACTGTAGTAAGAGCAAAGAAGAACATTGATATTGCAACAAATGCTGATCCCCAACCCGGAACATATAAATCTATCGCGCCTTGTACATACCCTGGTCCAGCTTGAACTCCAGCCAGATTTTCAACTATACCATCTACATTGTACTGTCCAGTTAACAATGCCATAAATGCTGTAGAAGTACATACGAATAAAGTATCAACATAAACTGATAATGCTTGTATTAATCCCGATTTAACAGGATGACTTACTTCTGCAGTAGCTGTTGCATGAGTTGAAGTACCATTACCAGCTTCGTTTGAATATATTCCTCTTTTTACTCCCCAAATAATTGCGGTTCCCGCAATTCCTCCAAAAATTTGATTTTTTCCAAATGCACTTGAAATAATTATAGAAAACAATTCAGGAACTTCTTTTATATTAATTATAATAAGTGTAACAGCAACTAATAAATATATACTAGCCATAATTGGAGCTACTTTCTCGGCAAATTCACTAATTCTTTTTATACCTCCAGTTATAATAAATGCAATCAATATGGCTACAACAATGCCAACAATTTGTTTGTTGAATCCAAAAGCATTATTTAAGGAATCAGCAATCGCATTTCCTTGAATGCCTGGTGTACAAAAACCTAGAGCAAATACAGAAGCAATAGCAAAAGCAATAGCAAATTTCTTCATACCTAATCCTTTTTCTATAAAATACTGTGTTCCACCTCTGTATTCATTTCCATCCTTGACTTTATAAACTTGTGCCAAAGTTGATTCAATTATGGATGTTGCTGCACCTAAAATTGAAGATAGCCACATCCAAAAAATCGCACCTGGTCCACCTATAAAAATAGCAGTCGCAACACCTGCAATATTTCCCGTACCTACTCTGCCTGATAAAGTTACTGCAAATGATTGAAATGCTGAACGCCCCACTCCTGTGCCATTCTTTTCAACTGTATACTTTCCCATTAGCTTAATAAGTCTAAATTGTGCACCTCTTGTTCGAATTGTATAATATAGCCCCGTAATCAACGCTAAAGCAACAAATATATTACTCCATAAAATACCATTAATACTATCTAGTAGTTGTTGTAACATCTTTACTTCCTCCTAATTTAAATAATATTTAAAATATTTTTATTACACTAATTATTTTTTTCTTCTTTATGTTAAAAGGCATAAGTTTAACAAGTAATTATTTTTTAGTATCTTCTTTTTATATATTCACTAATTCTTCTCAATGCTTCTTTCAGATTTTCATCAGAATTTGCAAATACAACTCGTAAGTAACCTTCACCCATACTTCCGAAAGCTGAACCTGGAACTACAACTACCTTAGCATGTCGTATAAGTTCTTCTGCAAATTCTTCTGAACTTTTACCAAATTGTTTAATATTTGGAAAGACATAAAAGCTTCCCTTTGGCTTTTTACAACTAATGCCTGGAATGTTATTCAACCCATTTACAATTATATCACGTCGTCTTGTATAATCTGCTAACATACTGTTTACACTATCTTGAGACCCTGTAATAGCTTCTATAGCTGCTTTTTGTATAAAAGTTGGAACGCATGAAACAACCCCTTCTTGTAGTCTCGGCATATTAGAAATAATCTCTTTGCTACCCACAATATATCCTAATCTCCAACCTGTCATAGCATAAGATTTTGAAAAGCTATTAATTATCAAAACTCTTTCTTTTATTTCAGATATCTGAGCTAAACTAAAATATTCTAAATTATCAAAAATTATCTTGTCATACACTTCGTCAGAAAAAATTAGCAAATCATATTTCTCCGCAATTTCTGCTATTTTAATTATTTCTTCTTTCTTCAATACTGATCCCAATGGATTACTTGGTGAATTTAACAAAATAGCCTTTGTTTTTGAAGTTATTGCTTTTTCAATGTCTTCAGATTTTATATTAAAGTCATTTTCTTCATATACAGGTACCCCTACAGCTTTGGCTCCACATAGCATTATCTGACCAATGTAATTAGGATAACATGGATTTGGAACTATAATTTCATCACCCCTATTTACAGTTGATAACAAACATAACAAAATAGCTTCCATACCTCCAACTGTTATCATAACATTTTCATAAGAGTAATTATTGGAATATTGATTATACTTATTTGCTATAGCCTCCCTTAAATCTTGTAAGCCTGAATTGTGACAATAATGTACATAACCTTCATCAATTGCTTTTTTTGCTGCATTCTTAATATTCAAAGGAGTATCAAAATTTGGTTCTCCTACAGTGAGTTTAATTACATCATCATATTGCTCAGCAAGGTCAAACATTTTCCTAATACCTGAAGCAGGATAATTTCTCGTAATATCCGATAAATAATTCATTTTTAGTCTCCTCTATACTAATTGATAGTGTCAAATTGACACTTCTATATATTACACCATGCGCATGGCTTTTATAAATTTAAGCAATTTATTGAATAGCTTTAATTTCATCCCATTTACACTATCTACTAGTGTATATTTAAAATTTACTATTTATTGATGTACATATGAACATGTTTTATAGAAACAACCATAGCATAAACTATAACATTGTAGATTTTAAGTAATCTTTTATTATGCTAATACAAAATTTACAGGGTAAAAACATTCTTCGCCCCTAGCAAATCGAACAGCTTCCTCAGCAACCTTTCTTTTCAATTCCAATGCAGCCTCCTCAGAATACCATGCCATATGAGGTGTGCATATGAAATTTTCATGTCTAAAAAGTGGCGCCTCAGTGTTTAGTGGTTCTTTTTTTACAACATCCAAAGCAGCTCCAGCAATCTTTCCTTCTGTCAGTGCTCTGTCTAAAGCGTCCTCGTTGATTATTCCACCTCTTGCAGTATTAATTATATAAGCAGTATTTTTCATTTTATCGAAAGCTTCATCATTAAAAAGTCCTACATTATTGTCCAATGGACAGTGTATGGATATAACATCTGATTTTTCTAATAATTCATCCATAGAAACAAACTTAACTAAGCTGTCAGTTTTAGTATTGTAATTACTAGATTTAGGATCAGATACCACAATGTTACAGCCTAATGCATTAACACGCTTAGCAAATTCTTTACCAATACGCCCATAACCTATAATACCAACAGTCAAAGTATTGTGACGGTGAATTGGAATAGACTTAGTATAATCCCATTTAGTATTCTTAGTATAATTGCTCATTAAAACAATTTTTCTCTCTAAGGCAAGCATTAGCGTTAAAGCATGGTCCGCTACTTCATTCATGCCATAATCAGGTACATTACATACAATTATACCCAAATTCTTTGCTGCTTCCAAATTAATATTATCTACACCAACTCCATATCGAACAACTTGTTTCAGCTCTGGTAAAAGGGATTTCATAACAGTTTCAGTAATTGGTGCATATTGATTGATTAAGATATTAGCACCTTTACAATTGTTAATTAAATCTTTTTCAGTCTTACACTGTAACAATTTAAACGATAACTTTGCATTATTTAGTATAGTTGTTTCTATATCAATGTTTTTATGATCACAATCTGTTATTATTACTTCCATATGTCCTCCTCATATTAAATCTTCTATTTTAATATGCTCGATGTGATTAGCATAATAATTATCTTCCTAAATAACCTCCATCGACAGGTATTATAGCTCCATTTAAATAATCTGAAGCTGGTGATGCCAAAAACAATACCACACCAGCCATATCTTCAGGTTTGCCCCACCTTTTTGCTGGTATCCTAGCAAGTATTTCTTCATTACGCTTCTCATCATTTATCAATGCAGTATTCATTTCTGTATCCATATAACCTGGAGCAATTGCATTAACATTTATTCCATGGCTAGCCCACTCATTTGCAAAAGCTTTTGTTAATTGAGCAACTCCACCTTTGCTAGCTGCATAAGCAGGTACTGTATATCCTCCAAAATAGCTTAACATAGAAGCAATGTTTATAATTTTTCCGCTTTTTTGCTTAATCATTTCTTTAGCAGCCAATTGACATAGAGAAAATACTGCAGTTAAATTAACATCAATAACTGTATTCCAGTCTTCTAATGGAAATTCTTCGCTTTTATGCCTTCGCTGAACACCAGCGGCATTAACTAAAATATCAATTTTTCCACCTAAAAATTTAAGTGCTTCGTTAAATGCTTTTTTACTTTCCTCTTGATTTCCAATATCTACTGAAATTCCTTTACATTTAAAACCTTTTTTTGTGTAATTTTCAGCAATTTCTTTAATTCTTGGAGTTGTTGCAAAAAGTACTACTTCAACACCAGTGTTCATAAGCCCTTCTGCCATACCTCTTCCTAATCCTCTAGACCCACCTGTAACAATTGCCTTTTTACCTGAAATATTAAAGTAATCCATATAATTCCCCTTCCTTAATACATAACAATTATTTTTCACAATCTAATAGCACCTTAATAGTGTTCATTTTAGGATCATTAATGTAATTAAAAGCAGTTTGTCCTTCACTAAGGTGTATAATATGACTAACTATTTTTTCTAATTCATTGTGTAACTCTTTTACCAGTTCAACTGCTTGATGAAATTCATGTTTTGTGTATACCCTAGTAGCCACCATATTTTGTTCTTTAAAACTAAACTGCGGTAGGTTTGATACATGAGGAGCTTTATGAATTCCTAACATACAAATAGTACCGTTAATTTTAGCTAATTCTGTACTTTCAAAAGTAGCTGCTTCTGTACCACTAGCTTCAAATACTACATCTACCCCATCACCATTTGTCATATTAGCTATAACTTCTTTTAAATTTTCTTCCTTAACATTAACAGTTTTAAATCCTAATTCTTTACATACATTTAAACGAAATGGGTCTAAGTCTGAAATAACAACTTTAGATGCACCAGCATTTCTTAATGCAATTGCAGCTATTATGCCAATAGGTCCTGCTCCCATTACAACAGTAGAATCTAAATATTTAAATCCAGATTGATGAATAGCTCTAACTATTACCGCTAAAGGCTCTATTAGAGATGCGACAATATCTGAAACGTTATCATCAACTTTAAATAGAACGTTTTCATTTACATATGCATATTCAGCCATTCCACCGTCAACATCAATACCTAAAAGCTTTAAATTTTTACAAACGTGAGGTTTGCCAGTTTTGCATGGAAGGCAATTACCGCAGGAAATAAGAGGATATGCAACAACTCTATCACCAACTTTTAATTGTTTATTGCTTTTTGATATTTCTTCAATTATACCTAAAAATTCATGTCCAACAATTAAAGGCGCTTTTGCTCGAGGATGCTTCCCAGCTACAATCCCCTTGTCCCCTCCACATATTCCGCAATACTTCATTTTTATCTTTGCATATCCCGGTATTGATTTAGGATCTGGAACATCTTTGTATTCTACTTTATTAGGTCCAACATAGACCAATGCTTTCACAAAATCATCTCCTTGTGTTCTTATATAAGAACGTTGTTCTTATTTACAAATACAGTATACTTTCGTTACCCTAATTTGTCAATACTCTATAATTAGAATTTTTAAAATTTAAATAACTTTAAATTTTTTGTCACTATTGTATGATAAAAACAGTTGCATAAGAAGATAGTCTAAGCTATAATAACTCCATAAATAATAAAATATATTACGAAGGGGCAAATTCTATTAATGGGTACTCAGGCTGAAAATCACCGTTCTACTGAACGAGTGCTAGATATTTTAGAATTAGTGTCTAATGATAACTTAAAAAGCTATACATTAGGTGAAATCGCAACAATATTAGGAATACCAAAAAGCAGTTTATTTCCATTGGTACATACCCTCGCTGACAGAGGATACTTAAAATACAATAAAAAATCTCTAAGTTTTAGTTTGGGATTTAAAGCATTTGAGGTAGGAATGAAATATGCTAACCATACTGGAATTTATGATGATATTATTAGTGAAATGCAATATGTAGTAAAGATGTGTTCTGAATCATGTAACTTTACTGAACTTAAGGGTGGAGATGCTCTTTGCTTATTAAAGATCGACTCTCCTGAAGCTATTAGAATGGTTTCCGCCCCTGGAAGAAGATTGCCTGCATATTCAACGGCAATGGGCAAAGCTATGTTAGCTTATAAAACAAAATCAGAAATAGAAAAACTATACCCTAAAGGACTAATCCCAGTTACTGAACACACTATCACAGATATAGATGTGCTAATGAAACAATTGTCTGAAATTAGAAAATCAGGTATAGCTACTGAATCTGAAGAAAATGCTATTATGATAAAATGCATTGCAGTTCCTATTAACAATAACGGAGTTAATATAGCAGCGATAAGTGTTGCAATACCAACTTTTCGCTACAATGAAGATAAAAAAAATTTAATTATCAAGTTACTTAACGATGCACGTAGTAAAATTGAAATACTAATCAAAGGAGCAAACTGGAACTAATTAATATGTAGTTTTATTTAACTATACCTATCCCCTTTAAAAGTACCAGTTTTTTCAATCTAAAATATAATCTATTTATTGATATTCCTACAATGCAACCTGTGCTGTCAATAACCACGTCTTTTAACTGACAGCCTCTACCTGCCATCTCTGATAATTTGTGCATACGCATTTCCCCAAATAAGAAAATGACTAATAAGTGTTTCTCTAAACACAAATGAAGTCATCTCAGGATTAGGTTCATTATGAAAAATATAATACAAAGGGTAATTATATACTTTCTCCTTACTGTTTTCCTTATATCTATAAATGTGAAGTGGAAGTGATGCTATTGCTTCAGCTAATATTCTGACACATGAATAAACAGCTGTGGTCTGCATTGCAGTATATTCACTAACACTTTTTCCACTTGTGGTTGGTCCAAATAAATAAGTGTAATTAGATATCAATGTATTTTCTACAGGCTTATCACGTGCTTTTATTAATTTTGATATAATTGGAATGTTCACTTTTGTGCCTCCTTAAAAATTGTATTTAAAAAGCACCTACCATTGTAGATGCTTTATGGAAAAACTATTTTAATTACTTTTTAGTGCTAAAATTGATGTCTGAGAATCATATGAAACAGATAGAATAGCTCCAACAGCAAGTTTATCTGGAAATTCACGAAAAAGCTGAGTTAACCCATCTATTCTTCCACGAGTGCTACGATGACTCCTAATTGACTTTGAACTTATAAATTTCACACCATCTATTTCAATAGTTACTTCAGTAGCGGTTGGCATTAACATTCCAACTAATGATTTAGCTCCCAATGTCAGTATTCCATACCTATTTTCAGTTTCATTAATCTGATGCTCAGTATATTGTATTTGATTATTATCATCGCTTGCTACTTTGACTACTTTTGCATCACAATTTTGAACTTCAACCTTATTAGTAGCTACATCAACAGCTAAAGTAAGTAATACATTCAAGTTTAGAGAGATAGTTTTTATTTCATCCATAATATTACCCCCATTAACGGAAATCAGAAAGTGTGATTTTATAATCACCATCTTTTGCAACCACTTTTTTAGATACTAGAGTTTTAACTTGATCAGATGTCAACACAATAGACCCTGCAGGATAATCAAGTCTCACATAATAATCATATCCTTCCTTATCTAACTGGTCAATGCGATTCTTTGTCAAACCCCAGAATGGTTTACTTAAGTTGGACACCTTACGATAAACATTTGCCTGTGTAACATTTTTCCCTAATGACATACTCTCAACTTCCTTTCTTTATTTAAGTTAAATTAAGTATATCATATTTTTGTAATTTTGTCAATATATTTACATACTATTATGTAAGAATTGAATTAAGATGATTCCTCGCTCATCATATATAACTCTCAGCACTTTTTATGCCGTCAAACAATTCAAATTCGTGCATACATTCTGCAAGCTCAAGCAATTCACCATTAGTGCGGGTGCTAACATAACTCACAAGCTTATCAAATCTCCATGTTTCTTTTCCCATTCCTTTATAATACTTTGCAAAATTATTAAGATTATCAATTTCTTTAGTAAGAGATTTAATGCATAAAGAAATATTGGCAGAAAATGAACTGGTAATGGTAGATGAAACCCGGATACAGTGTAATAAGGAAAAAGGAAGGTCACCAAGCACGGATTCATTCATGTGGGTTTGCATTCCGGAGAGAATGAAGAGAAAAGAGGGGTAGTGTTCAAGTATAGCCCAAGCCGCAGTTCAGAAGTAGCGAAGGGTATGCTTGAAAATTACAAGGGAATATTTGTAACAGATGGTTACAGTGACTATAATGCTGTGCCGGAAGCGTTGCATGCCGAGTGTTGGGCACATTTTCGAAGAAAACTGTTGGACTCCATTGCTCTGGATAGCAATAAAAAACCAATAAAAGGAACGGCGGCAGAAGAAGGACTTAAGTATGTAGGGCGCTTGTCCGAAATAGAAGAAGAAATATCAAATATGCCTGATAATGAAAAGCTTGAGAATAGGAATAAATTTCCAAGACCGATTTATGAGGAAATTTTAGCATGGCATGAAAAAACGTCTCAAAAGATAATAACCAAAAAAAAACTCAAAGAAGCATTAACGTACATAAAAAATCAACATGTGGAGCTTGGTCAGTTCTTGAATGACGGAAGAATCCCTCTGACTACAAATTTAGTAGAAAGATCAATCAGACCATTTGCAGTCCACAGGAGAGCGTGGCTGTTTGCCGATACCCCTGCTGGAGCTGTGTGCAATGCGGTGATGTATTCATTGGTTGAATCTGCCGGCATCAACAATTTAAATATATTTAAGTACATCGAATATCTGTTGGCAGAGCTTCCGCACTTGGAAAATCCAACCGACGAAGAGCAGCTGAAACAATATCTACCTTGATCAGGATCTCTTCCTGACTATGTGAAGGTATCTGCTTCGGAAGTGCTAAAGGTAAACAAAGATTTATTGGCAAACAAATAACCGTATTGCTCCTGCTTACATTATATCAAATTCCAGCAGCTTAGTTAATACGGTCTTTTGTTCAGCGGTTACGGATATTGGAGCAGTAACTTCTTTATATGCTTTGTTAATACAACTATAAAATAATAAAGGGACAAAACCTATAGTCTTGTCCCTCCCATTTCATTTCACTCTTTTCACTATATCATTAACTAAATAAAAATTATGTTTAATAATATTACTTAAATTTAAACCAAAATGTAACACCATCTTCTTCATTTCTTACACCATATTTAAACTTGTGTAATTCTAAAATTGTGCGTACAATTGAAAGACCAAGACCTGACCCTTTTGTATTGCTGCGGTCTAAGTTGCCTTTTTTATAAGGAAGCCAAATGTCTCCAATAATATCTTCTTGTATATGGCTACTGCTATTGTATATTTCAAATTTATCATCTTTTATTAATATACGAATCGCTCCACCATCATTCATGTTATCAAGAGCATTAACAAAAAAGTTATCTATAACTCTCTCTATTAATGCTTTGTCTGCCTTTATAACTGCTTCACCTGTGATATAAGTTGTTATAGATTTTTCATCACATATATTCTTGTATCGATTAATAATTCCGCAACTAATCTCATGTAAAAACACATCTTCAAACTTAATTTTAAAAGAATCTGAATCTAATTTAGACATTTCCAGCATATTTTTTATAATTTTATCCATTCGATAGATATTAGACTGAATATGGCTGGCATAATGCTCTCTTTTTTCAGTATGAATATTTTCTTGTAAATTCTGTGCATAACCTGAAACAATGCTCAATGGAGTCTTTAAATCATGAGCAAGAGCATAAGTCATTTCTTTACGCTGACTGTCAAGTTTCTCTCGCTTCAAGTATGTTTTATAAGATTGCATCGAAAGGATATATGCTGCAATTATAAATATTAATAAGCACGAAATCCAAACATATGCTAATGTAGAAGAAATGCGCTCCCATATGTTAATGTCAATACCTACAACTGTATAAAATTCACTGTACAAACTATTATCATCCAATACCCTAATTGTGTTTTCATAAGGCACTACCAAGTAATAGCGATAGGTTAACATATTTACTCTTTCAATTGGTTTAAGAGAAACAGGTAACCAATTTTGCACATTTTGTAAATACTGTTGTAAATAATTAGTTAAATTTGATTCATCTGTAACCATTTTGCGAAGTTCATCTTGGTTTTTACCTTTTAAATTTTCATAATACTCTGGAACGATGGTGCCAATTTCATAATATGGCAAGTTCTTGGCATTATCAAAATCTTTTCTGTAAAAATTACCTTTAGTAACTGTTCCTCTTCCTGAATCTACATTTCCTTCTTCATCAAAACCACTAGCATACGTAGGTGAAACAGATATACTATGGGGAATAATAATTTCATCATCCACCCAAAAGCTATCAATATGTATGGAATATCCATAAACATCACCAATTTTTTCTGCTTTAGGTTTATCATATAAATAACTTTCAAGTTCTTTTATTTCTTCTTCACTTAACCAATCATTTAGTTTTAGTAATCCTACACTTTCAGGCGAATGATGTCCATCTCTAGATTCTGAATAAATACATTTCCAGTAATCATTCGTATTATATGTACTATAAACGAGCTTATAATCACTAGTAAATATTGCAGCTTCAGCACCATTTAGCAAATATACAGGTGATATCTTTACAAATTCCTTTTTTACCTTGGCTAAATCAATAATTTGTTTATCATTATCAATATTATCATTTAAAATTTCCTCTGCTCTATCACTGATTTGAGGAGTTCGATTTTTTAACTCTTTCCCTGCAGCTTCCTTTTCCAATGATACAAGATATGCTGTAAAACCAATCATCAACACTATGTAAGTAGCCAAGAATGCAATAAAAATACGCAAATAGATAAAGTTTTTTGTTTTATTCTTATTCATTGCCTACCTCCAGCTTGTAACCTTTTTTAAATACAGTTTTAATTTGAGCAGAAGCACTGCCTAAAGCTTTACGCAATTTTTTCACATGGTTATCTACCACTCTGTCATTACCATCAAAATCATATCCCCAAATTCTAATAATAAGTCTGTTACGGTTCACCACCTTACCATTACTTTCAATAAGGATTTTTAAAATTGTGAATTCTATAGGAGCAAGAACAACTTCATCATCATTTACACGAACAGTTTAAATACCATATTCCACCTCCATGTACATAATATCATATAAATGTATCTTTTTTGTATCCAAATAAAATCTTTTGCAATTTAATTTTTTTCAGAAAAATCTATATTCACCATGTACAATAAATTGAAAATAAAATTTTTTCCATATATAAAAAATAAGACCGATCAAACCAGTCTTGTTTTTACGTATTCATATTAAGTTGTTTCATATATAAGTCATGAATTGTAAGTTAATTTATATGTTTAGAAATATTATTTGCCATAGAATTTATTTTTGGATTTGGGGTCGCTGAATTTGTTTATAAAAAGTACAGGCTCTACATGGCTCGAGTATACAATAATGATGTCAAGTGTATATGTTATACCCTTGGTGAAAAATAACATATGATGTTCCATTATTTTTATTCCAATTTTTTACTGTATCTAAACCGATTTTTTCAATTACTTATACCTGTTGAATAATTGAATTATCTCTGACTTAGGTTTGCCTTGTACGAATTTTATTTTCTTTGTAACTAACTTTACTGAAGTGTATTTATTAAAGTCTATCAATGAGTAAAAGTTTCATAGCTAAATTGATTTCTTTCATATCTGGCTCAGCCTTATCCCACTCAGTTCCAAATAGTTTATAGTAAGATAATAATAGCTCTAATTGTAACCACTTATTATCTGCTATAGCAGTAAGCAGACCAGCTATTCTATTTACCATAAATTTATTCAGTGTTTTCATATCAACTTCCGAAAGTTGATTGTTAGCATGCATATCTTCTACAGGCCCATTTCTGAAAACAAAATGAGTAATTGCTTTAGATATGGAATCAATATTTTCCCGCTTTAATAAACGTTCTTTAGAATTTGAGTTTGCTTCTTTAAGCAAATCACTATTTTGATTCATGAACTCTTGGTATACCTTATTTTTTATATTTATATCAAATTTTTTTCTCTTATAGGTCACTTTACCTATTGTAACACCAAATATATCAGCAATCTGTCGGTCAGTTAACTCCTCATCATAATATAAATATTTTAGCTCTTCCTGTGTAATCTCATCCCACGATATATCCATAATTGCTCCTTTCACATTGCATAACATTATTTTTGCCGTATTACTTCTTCAATCATACATATCAACGTCGGACTGCCACCGGGACGTGCCACCGTGCCACCGGGACGTTTCTTTTGCCATGCCATGCTATAGATATTATTACTATCATTTAATAGTATCCAAAATTCCTCTTCCAATATTGAGTACTCTTGCCAATTGTCTATTACTGGCTCCTGTATCTTCTTTTATCTTTTTAATTATTGTATCTCTAGTTTTCTTATCAAGTGCTTGCAAGCAAGAAATATTCTGATAAGTTAATATGAATTTTTTCAGTTCTTCATCGGTCCACCTTTTTTTCTCGTCATAATCCAAACATACATCTTCATTTGTTTCATTATGATAATTAATGAATTCCTCGATACTTTTAAAATAACTCAATGCAAACTCTGAATCTACTATAAATTCATTATCATTAATGTATTCATTATAACTACTCCATTTATAATCATTAATATCTTTTATAATACCTGCTTTAAGGGGATTTTGATGTATATATCTAATTACAGTCAAAAAGTATTGGCCATTGTCTACTACTTCGCTTAAAAATCTATTCTGAAAAAGATGTCCGGTTCTTCCATACATATTATTATGATACTGTGCATAACTAACAGCTATTCTTCTTACAGTATCTCCTATATCTTCAGTATCTCGTTTAATTAAAATATGAACATGATTTGTCATCAAACAATATGCATATACAAAAAATTTCACCTTTTCTTTTGCTTTAATCATACTTTCAATAAATTTCTCATAATCACCAGGCTTTAAAAAAATATTTCTTTTATCTATCCCTCTTAGCATTACATGATATATTCCTGATTCGCTTTTAAGTCTTGCGCTTCGCGGCATATATACACCTCCTTTAAAACTGATAATTAAAAAGCAAAATATTTATATTATTTTAATCCAATTTTATCCATAATTCAACAAATAATTTTATACACTTTATTTAACGACTTCTATTTAATGGCAAACAAAACGTCCCCTTGCCACTCTTTCCAGAGTAAAGCTCCTTTGCCATATGAAAGATGACATATCCATCTAAATCCACACCATGAATACGGATAGCTTCAAAATGAATGAGTTGGCTGTCTATACAATTTTTTGCCTTACTCCAGACAAACGCATCTGCAGAGAGTAAAAAAATAGCGGCTGCATATCCGTAGCTTTCTTCTAGCTTCGGAAACAGACCGCTTTTACAGATACTTTGAAATCTCTTTTTATGCTCTGCATTTCTAAAAAGCATTTGGTTTACCTCACTTTCTCCGAGATTGCTCGTAACCTCTATAATTCTTTGCACTCGAAGAGCGAATGCCTGTAACTCTATCTCTTTGAGGAATAGTCCCAGCAATTCTTCATACCGATTTGGGGATTGATTCGCATATCTTTGCTGGCTTCGGAATGTTCCGCAAGCACGAGGAGTAAAACCGGGAATAAGTTGCATTTCTATTTCTATAGCAGCGAGAGGTGTATCTCTCATAAATCTTGTAATCACTTCATTCAGTCCTTTCTTTTTCTACAAATCAGACAGCAAAAAAGAGGCTATGTTTTTCAGTAACGAAGAACATAACCTCTTAACTTTTGCTCAATGGCAGATTTATTTAATTTTAATCAACTATTCATCGTATTTTTCTTGTTGTAATGCACACTCATTTGGATTGTTTAAATATAATATTAAATCCTCTAATAAAATCATGTCTGCCACAATTTCATTGTTAGATATATCTAGCAATCTATGTGTAACACCATGATATTGACGTAATTGTATATTGTCTTCCGATAGTAAAGACTCTATATAAAAACTCTTTTTATATAACTGCCCGGCATTCCAAGCGATAATTAATCCTATATCATTTGAATTTTTCAATCCACTTTCCAAGTCTTCAATCAGCCCATCTAACGAATATTTATATTCCAATACCTTCGGATAAGAAGAAAAACCATGTGGAGATTTATCAAGAATATCCACAACATTTTCTTCTGATACTCCTAATGGATTAGTTATTTTGTTATATATATGATTTTCTGTAGGTTCTTCTATCACAATCTTATATAACCCATCATAAGTAAATCTTTCATTAGTGGACATTATCCTAATCCCCCTAATTACTCCACCTGCTATTAGCTGATTAAATAATGCAATTACATCCTGTTCTCTTGTTGGAATTGAAGTAATTGAAATCTGCTTAAGTGGTATAAAAAAGTTTTCATTTATTAATTCTAGAGGGCATTCTTTTTCATGCTCAAGCATTATAGTTTTCCACTCGTCTAATTTCTGTTCTCTCATTAAATCTGGAGCCGTACCAGTATTTTTTCTAAAGCATTTTTTCATCTTTAAGAGCGGCCCATCCAAAATTTTTCTAGCAACTTCTTTGGCTAAATCAGTAATTTCTTTTTGAAAACCCTTTCTTCCTAAATCTGCACTACAATTTTCAAAATGAACAACTATATGTGCTTGATTTTGTCTACCAATGTTACGTGTTAGTGGTATTTGAATTAATTCACCCTGAGGCATATTATTAGCAGCAAGCTGGATGCCACCATATAGAGCATTAACACCGGATCTAAGCTTAAGAACAGAATTAATTTTATTCCAAATCTGAACAGAATATACGTAGCAGAAATATACTGTCGGTTTATATTTATTAATTAATATTTTTTGATTATCATCAAGAGATATTTCTTCTAAAATTCTATTATAATTCCACATATCATATATTGAATCTAAGTTGCAATATTTAGAAGGTATTCTATACTCTGCTCCATATTCTTTATACAGTTTATCAAATTTAACTTTTATATCTGTATATTTCAATGATTTTTTTACGAACTCATCAATGGATAAATACCTTATTCCTTCCATTTCTGATAAAGTTTCTTTTCCTTGTTTCGATATCACTTTTACGCTGGTATGTATTTTAGGATTTTCAATTATAGCACCTAATCCTGTCTTCACTCTTAAAAGCTTCAACCAATTATCTGCATCATCTACCTTTATCCACGATAAATCTTTTGGATAAGTATTAGTATCATATTTTACACATACCGATACGCCTTGATCTATTGTTTTATAAAAATCATCTTTGGTATCTTTGGTATCTGGAACTACTCTTGGATTGCCCGCAGGATTTTCATCATCTAACCAATTACGCGCATTACTCATTACCCCACGTGCATTAAAATCATTATTTTTAGTTGATATTTGAATATAATTAAATCCATATGCCAAATACGTTGAACCAACACCTTTATGACCTCTTGTTTGACCACTTTTAAATGAAAAATTCGGCGCCAAAAACTTTACATACTGTTCCTCTGAAAAACCCATTCCATTATCAGTTACTGCCACATAATTATCCATAATATTAATTAAAATATTAATTTTAGGAATATAATTTTTCTCTGCACACTTTTGTCTTTCCTCAACAGAATCAAGTGCATTCTGTATTAATTCGCAAAAAGTATCAAACCAGCCAACATAAGAACTCAAAATATTTTTAATCTCTCTCTTCAAAGACTTGATTACAACTTCTTCAGTTCCTGTGTATTTTATACTTAATGGATCAAAATTTTGATTATACATTTTATTCCTCCATTTTTGTTTATTGTATTATATATAATATATTACAGTTTATTAAAAGTATCAATCTTTATGATGTCATCTATATTTTCCCCTAAAATTCAGGGCAAAAATCGGGCATTTTTTAGCCTGATTTTTGCCCGTTTTTCACTCCAAAACCACAACATCTTGTGGTTTCGACGCCTTATTTATCATTTTCACCACAACGTGTCATCAGAATCACCGTCTCAACATGCGGCGTCATCGGGAACATATCTACGCACTGTGCTTTTTCCACCTTGTATCCGCTGTCTAGGAAGTATGGCAGGTCCTTTTCCAGGGAGGTTGGTTTGCAGGATATGTAGATAAATGTTTCTGGTTTGTAGTCGATTATTTTTTGTATTGCTTTAGGATGGATGCCTTCCCGCGGAGGATCAAGGACTATTATGTCGGGCTTGTCGTCCAGCTCATCTATTTTTTTGAGGACATCTCCGGCTATGAATGTGCAGTTGTTCAGGTTGTTAAGTTTTGCATTTTCATTTGCCTTTTCTACGGCTTCTTCCACTATTTCTATTCCTATGACTTTTTTGGCTGTTGGCGCAAGGATCTGGCCTATAGTTCCGGTTCCGGAATAGAGGTCAAAAATAGTTTTGTCTTTGGTTGTTCCTATGAAGTCTCTGACTATTGAATAAAGCTTTTCTGCTCCCAGGGAATTTGTCTGAAAGAATGAAAATGAAGAGATATTAAAATGTAGTCCCAGAAGCTCCTCAACTATTTTGTCTTCGCCGTACAGTATTTTCATTTCATCTGCCCTTGCAACGTCAGCTACTCCGTCAAATATGGAGTGTGCTATGCACTTTATTGTACCTTCAAGGTTAATGTTTAATATTAAATCAACAAATTCTTTTTCATTCAATGAGCTTTGAGAGGTTGTAATAAGATTTATTAAAATTTGTCCCGTTCTTTCTGCTTTTCTCACCAATAAATACCTTAGAAATCCTATATTGGTGCTTTTGTGATAGAAGGTCTGACTATTTCCTTGGAAATAACCTAGAATTTGACATAGGATCTGTCGAAAATCTTCGTCAACAATGGAGCATCCGCTTGTGTTCACGATGCTGTGAAAGCTGTTTCTCCTGTGCATGCCCAGTGTCAGCGGACCTTCCTTCACTTCATCTCCGAATGAGAATTCCATTTTATTTCTGTATTCGGTTTTTTTCGGACTTTGAACTATAGGAAGGAATTCATAGTTGTCTGTCAGCACTCTGTCCAGTATGGTTTTTACCTGTGATGATTTGATCTCCAGCTGTTTTTCGTATGGTACGGTCTGGTAAGAGCATCCTCCGCAGAGAGTGAAATGACTGCAGCCGGAATCAGTTTCAAAGCATGCAGGTTCTATGACTTCGACTACCTTTGCCTCTGCTCTTTCTTTTCTTGTTCTGCTGATCCTGGCTTTTACTTTCTGCCCTGGCAGCGTATTCTTTATTTTAATCTTTTTACCTTGGTATACTGCTGTACCTACGTTTGGAAAGTTAATTTCATCTATTGTTACTTCAATTATATCGTTCTTTTTCATTTGTACTCCTGGTTAGTATTTTACTCTTCATCGCTTTACAGCATGGAAACGGCCTTTCAGGCAAAATCTCTAATCTGTAAATTGCACCGGTTATTAATATTCTACTGTATCCGGTGCTTTTGTTGTATCTTCTATTATCAATGATTTATTCGCATCCATTTCGTCTACAATCTTATTGATGCTCATTTTAACATATTTAGCATATCCTGTCGCAGCTATATTTCCATCCTCCAGTATTATTTCACCTGTCCCTTCAAATATTAACCTTGTGTTTCTTGTTATTCTTGCGACACATTTTACAGGTCTGTCAAGAGATATAGGCTTTTTATACTTAATATTGAGCTCTGCAGTCACTCCCCACGCATCTGGTTCTTCTATCATTATAGCTCTACCGATAGCTTCATCCAATATTGCCGATATTACTCCTCCGTGCATTCTGTCAGGATAGCTCTGGTGTGTGAGTGCAGGGGTTGAAATCGACATGAGCTCACCGTTTTCTAGTTCATAAAATTTTGTTTTCAGCGATTCATCATTTTCTGTACCGCACACGAAACAGTTTTTACTTACAAATTGTTTTTTCTGTACTTTATACTTCATAGCGCCCCTCTACTTTCTATTCTTTTATATGTTAAACGACCGCCGAAGGCAGTCGTATGTTTATAGGTTCATTAATCTATCGGTCATTTCCTTTATTGCCAGCACTGTATCCCTGTCAGGTCTCAAGTTTGAATAGTCGCCCACATAATGCGCCAGCCCGTATGCTGGGAAACTTTGAGTGGACAAAAGATTTGATGGGACAGGAACAGGAATCATTCCCATGTGCTGCCCAAAAATATTTATTGCATTCAGGCACATGTCTGCTCCGCCTTCGCTTGTGGCAGCAGTCGTATATGCAAATAGTTTCTTTCCCCAAAACGCAACTTCCGTCCAATATGGAGAAAATGAATCCATAAAACACTTCATAGCTCCCGACACATTTCCGTAGTATGTGGGAGAACCCATTATTATAATATCACTGTCAAGAAGTTTTTCGGCTTTTGCCTCTTCTATATCCATTATCTCGTTCTTATACTGACCTGCCACCGCAAATTGCTTAGCAAGCTCCGCGTAGTTGGGATCTTTTACTCTCAGCATCTGAGTTTCCGCACCGCACTTTTTAAATTCGTCATAAAATTCCCTTGCCATAAGGTAGCAGTTGCCGCATACGCTGTGAAATACTATTGATACCTTTTTACTCATCAGTTCTTTCTCCTTGGTCTGCATCTGTTTAAATAGTCACCTTCATCTGCAAACAGACAGCTTAAGTAATCTTCCACTTCAACTGCTGTTTCCATGTTCAGTGTGCCTTCCGCTATTTTTTCCATTTCACTTTTCTTTAAATTTCTTATTATATATCTGGTGCTCAAGATTGACGGCGAATTCATGCTGAACTCATCCAGCCCCATACCCAAAAATATAGGTATCAGCTTCGGGTCTCCGGCAGCTTCACCGCACATTCCTACCCATATGCCCGCTTTGTGAGCATTATCAATAATTCCCTTTATCAGTCTCAGCATTGCAGGATGGTACTGACTGTATAAATGAGACAGTTTTGAATTCATTCTGTCAACCGCCAGTGTATACTGTATGAGATCATTAGTTCCGATACTGAAAAAATCCACTTCT
Organism: Sedimentibacter sp. LTW-03; assembly: GCF_052059825.1. Classification (GTDB taxonomy): domain Bacteria; phylum Bacillota; class Clostridia; order Tissierellales; family Sedimentibacteraceae; genus Sedimentibacter. Next base: position 3,231,662 of record NZ_CP197180.1, on the reverse strand, counting down.
CTAGCCAGCAAATCTGATATAATTGCGGCTGAAGGTATTTCAATCATAATTCCTATCTCAATGTTTTTGCTGTACGGAATTCCTTCGCTGTCAAGCTCCTGCTTAGCTTTCTCCAGAATTTTTTTTGCATCTTTGAGCTCTTTCATTGTTGATATCATAGGAAACATTATTTTTACGTTTCCGTAAATGCTTGCTCTTAAAACTGCTCTCAGCTGTGTTCTAAAAACATCTACATTCCCAAGACACAGCCTTATAGCTCTATATCCTAAAAACGGATTCATTTCTGCCGGTATATCTATGTACGGAACATTTTTGTCCCCACCTATATCAAGAGTTCTTATTATTACGGGCTTATTCCCCATTTTTTGGAGAACTTCTCTGTATTCTTCAAACTGCTCATCTTCAGATGGCTGACATTCACGATTCATAAAAATGAATTCGCTCCTGAATAGTCCGATTCCTTCTGCGTCATTTTCCAAAACCATATCCACATCGTGAGGAGTTCCAATGTTTGCAGACAGTGAAACCTTAAATCCATCCACGGACACTGTAGGCAGACCGACTTGCTTTTTCAGCTCGTTGTTAATTTCCTCAAGTCTTAATTTTTTTTGAGTAAAATAATCCAGCTGTTTATCATTTGGATTAATTAATACTTTTCCTGTTTTCCCGTCACATACGACGATGTCATCATCCTTGATTTTTTCCGTTATATTATCAAGCCCTACTACTGTAGGAATTCCAAGTATTCTTGCAATTATGGCAGCATGGGATGTCTTGCCTCCCATTTCCGTAATCATGGCAGCCACTTTACCCTTTTCAAACTGCGCTGTATCTGAAGGGGTCAGATCCTTTGCAATGATTATTGAATTTTTTTCAAGTTTTGAGTAATCTGCAGTCTTTATACCAGAAAGAATTTTTATAACTCTGTACATTACATCTTTTATGTCTTCTGCTCTTTCTCTGAGATACTCATCCTCAATGTTTTCAAACATCTTTATATAATACATCGACACTTCGTTCAAAGCATATTCAGCGTTGACTTTTTGGCTTTCAATTTTTGTCTCTACTTCTGAAATAAATGATTCGTCCTCAAGCATCATTTCATGGGATTTAAAAATTTGCGCTTCCTTTTCACCGACTTCGTCGAGGGTTTTCAAAAATAATTCGTCTAATTGCTTTTTTCCCTTTTCAACAGCATTTCTGAGCCTTATAATTTCTTTTTTGACATCTGAGATATAAATTTTCCTTATATCCATAGTTTTTTTCTCTATTAAAAAAGCCTTTCCAATCCCAATTCCCGGTGAAACGCCTAACCCTTTCATCTAATCACTACCTTTCAGATTTTACAATTATCTGTTTTGTATGTTTAAAATGATAATTTTCTTATAGATATATTTTCGCCAATTTATATTATTATATTACCCATAGCAAGCTGTTGTCAACGAAAAAAATATTGCAATTTCAACATTTTAAGGGATAATGTTTTCATTGTTGAATTTGTGCTGTTCCGATGTGGGAAATCACAGAAAATAAATTTTTTTCAGAAACAGGCAAAACGGTATAGTAAAATTCTATACCGTTTATACCTAAAAAGTAATATTATTTATTTAATTTTTTCAAGTTTCATTCCTGTTTCAATACCGTTCAGGTTTTGAACTTCCATAGAGCTGTCTTCTGATTTTTCTATTACATCAGCCAATGTTTCACTCTTGATAAATTCTTCAAACTTATTAACAGCCTTAATTATTTCTTCCGAACCGTTATAGAATATTTTAATTCTGTCCATCATTTCATATCCGTTATTCTTTCTCATCTGTTGAACCTTTGATATGAACTCACGGGCATATCCTTCATTTATTAACTCTTCTGTAAGGTTAGTGTCGATAATTGTAAACAGGTTGTTTCCGGTTGAAACATCGTAGCCTTCCTTCGCTGAAATACGTATATCAAGTATTTCTTCGTTAAGTTCCACAGTCTGATCATTAACTGTCAACTCACATTTTTCCCCTGCCTGAACTTTTGTGATTATATCCAAAGAATCAGCCTTTGCCAGCGTTGCGGCAAATGCCTTTACATTTTTCCCAAGCATCGGGCCTGCAACCTTGAAATTTGGTTTTAATGCGAAATCCATAAATTCATTTAAATCGTGTTCAAAGACAACCTCTTTGACATTGAGCTCCTCCTTGATCAAAGGAACTAAATCGTCAATAAGCTGCTGATATTTTCCATCTATATGAATTCTTCGTATAGGCTGTCTTACCTTTATTTTTGCATTTTCTCTTGAAGCTCTTCCCAACTTGACAAGATCTTTTACAAGATCCATTCTCTTTTCAACATTTTCATCTATTAACTCTTCATGAACTTCAGGATAGTAGCTGATGTGGACAGATACTTCTCCTGTCAGGTTTCTGTATATTTCTTCTGATAAATAAGGAGCAAACGGAGCAGTTAATTGTGCAATGCCTACCAATATTTCATATGTTGTATTGTAAACGGCTTTTTTATCCTCTGTAAGCTCTGTCACCCAGAATCTTCTTCTCGAACGTCTGATGTACCAGTTTGACAAATCCTCGTTAACAAATTCCTGAATTGCTCTTACGCTCTTGTTGTGGTCGTAAGCATTCATGCTTTCTCTCACATATTTAACCAAATTGTTGAATTTGGAAATTATCCATCTGTCCAACTCCGGTCTGTCTTTGTACTCAACAAAGAACTTGCTCGGGTCTATGGAATCTGTATTTGCATACAGTGCAAAGAACGTATATACATTTTTGATAGTTCCGAAATACTTGCTTAACACTTCTTTTAATCCGTCTTCATCAAATTTTGTAGGTGCCCATGCCGGAGATACGTAAAGCAAATACCATCTCAACGCATCTGCACCGTATTTATCAAACAAGTCAAACGGATTAACTGTATTTCCTCTTGATTTAGACATTTTTTTGCCGTATTTGTCAAGTATCAAATCATTAACCAGCACTCTCTTATATGGTGATTTTCCCATAACAAATGTTGAGATTGCTATTAATGAATAGAACCAGCCTCTTGTCTGGTCAATTCCTTCGCATATGAAATCCGCAGGGAATAACTTATCAAATTCATCCTTGTTTTCAAACGGATAGTGCCATTGTGCATAAGGCATTGCTCCTGAATCAAACCAACAGTCTATTACATCCTTTACTCTAGTCATATGCTTGCCGCATTTTGGGCAGACAATGTGCACATCATCAACGTATGGTCTGTGCAACTCAATTGTTTTTTCATCTATTTCTTCAACTGCCTTTTCGGCTAATTCTTTCCTTGAGCCTATGCTTTCCACGTGACCGCATTCGCATCTCCACAAAGGCAGCGGAGTTCCCCAGTAACGGCTTCTTGAAATAGCCCAGTCATTTAGATTTTCAAGCCAGTTGCCAAATCTCTTTTCACCTACAAACTCAGGATACCATTCCACAGAGTTGTTGTTTTCTATTAATTTGTCTTTCAGTTTTGTCATTTGAATGTACCAGCTTGGTCTTGCATAGTAAAGTAACGGCGTATGGCATCTCCAGCAGTGTGGGTAGTTGTGGAGAACCTGTTCTTTTTTATACAGTTTTCCGTTTTCCTTCAGCCATTTTAATATAGGCTTATCAGCATCCATTACAAACATTTCTGACCATGGTGTTCCTCTGAATCTTCCTGTATCATCAACAGGATTTATAACCGGAAGATTGTATCTGCTTCCCGTATTGTAGTCATCTTCACCGAACGCAGGAGCTGTATGAACTATACCTGTTCCGTCCTCGGTAGTGACGTAATCTGCACATGTTACAAAGAATGCTTTTTTGCCTGAAGGTATTTCAACATAAGGCATGAGCTGCTCATATTCCATGAATTCCAAATCTTTGCCCTTCATTTCCTCCAGCACTTCGTATTCTTCTGAAATTACTTTATCAACCAACGGTTTGGAAATATAGAAAACTTCTCCCTTGGCATCTTCGGTATCTTTTATCTTTATCTTCAAATATTCTACATCCGGGTGCACTGCCAGCGAAACATTCGACAATAACGTCCATGGAGTTGTTGTCCATGCAAGGAAATATTCATCTGCGCCTTTTTTCTTGAATTTTGCATATGCAGTCATAGTCTTTATTTCTTCATAGCCTTGAGCAACTTCATGTGAAGCAAGACCGGTTCCGCATCTCGGGCAGTATGGAAGGATTTTGTGACCTTCATACATAAGTCCCTGTTTGAATATGTTGTTAAGTATCCACCACTCGGATTCAATATAGTCGTTCTCAAGTGTTATATATGGATGATCAAGATCTATAAGATATGCCATCCTCTTTGTCATTTCACGCCACAGCGCCTCATAAGTAAATACTGAATGACGGCACTTTTCGTTAAACTTGTCTATTCCATATTGTTCGATATCTGTCTTATCTTTTAGTCCCAGCTGTTTTTCAACTTCAATTTCAACCGGCAGTCCATGTGTGTCCCATCCTGCCTTCCTGTTTACCTGGTAACCTTCCATTGTTTTGAATCTGCATACAGAATCTTTCAGAGTTCTTGCTATAACATGATGAATTCCTGGTTTGCCGTTAGCTGTCGGCGGCCCCTCATAAAATATGAACGGTTCTTTATCATTTCTTGTCTCAACGCTTTGCTTGAGCAAGTTTATCTCATCCCAATATTTTGATATTTCTTGCTCTGTCTGTTTATAATCGGCTTTTGAGATATCTTTAAATTGCTTCATTTTTTCCTCCTGCTATTTAATATAATAATTCGGCTTGATTGTCACATATATCCTGTCTTAATTCTGCTGTAAAAGCGGTTTGCCGCAGATTAATCGGCAAAAAAGGTTAACTCTCTGTCCAACATAAAAATCCCATGTCTTAAGACATGGGACGAAATCCGCGGTACCACCCAAATTACATATAAATACACTAAATATGTCACTCAAAAATTTAACGCATTTATACGTAATTTCTTACTTAGTTTCAGAAATCAAGCTCATGGATGATCTTCAACACATTTGGAATTATAATCTTTCACCACTCGATTATATCTCTTATAGACCGCTCTGTGCCTACTGTTCCAATCACTGCCTTTATTTATTTTATTTCTGTATAATGATATATTAAAACGCAGACAAAGTCAAGGAATAAATTGCTTTTTAAAAACAATATACATTTATTAACACTTACACGTTAGAAGCACGGTATTATTAAGTATTATTTTACAATCAGTATGTTTTTTTACACATTAAGTAATTAGACTATTAACAAATACTTTCTTTAGGGGGTCAACTATGAGCGAAAATTGTTTAAACTGCCGTCCGATTAGGTATGATAGCAAACAGAGCTTTTCTATTAAATTTATAATTATTTTTCCATCCCGTAAATTTCATACACATCATTGGTGTAATTTCCGTCATCGCCATAGATGTAAAGCGGAGGATCAAATTTCAACTCGGGATTACCATTCTTTGATGCCCTTATCAACATCATATTAGGTTTGGCAGCAGATCTGGGATGAACAAATCGAATCTGTTTCGGCTCCAACCGGTATTTTCTGAACAGGCACATAATATCAGCCAGTCTGTCAGGGCGATGCACCATGTAAAACCTTCCATATTGCTTTAAAAGAGATGCCGCGGTACTTATTACATCCTCCAGCGAACACATAATTTCATGTCTTGAAATTGCCTTTTTATCAGAGGGATTAACAATTCCGCTGTTGCCAAGCTTGTACGGAGGATTGGAGATTACGGCATCAAAAGAATTTGGTTCCATGTGATCCAACGCATTTTTCAAATCTATATTAAGTACTTCAATTTTATCTTGCAGATTATTAAGCCCCACGCTGCGCCTTGCCATTTCTGCAACTTCTTCCTGGATTTCAACCGCATATGCCTTTGAATAATTTCTCTTTCCGCTCAGAAGTATTGGAATAATTCCTGTACCGGTTCCCAAATCAACTATTTTAGAATTGTTTTTTATATCGCAGTAATTTGTAAGCAAAACAGCATCCATGCCGAAACAAAACCAGCTTTTATTTTGAATTATTTTCAGTCCGTTGCACTGGAGATCTTCTATTTTTTCATTTTCTCTTAATTCTACTTCCATAGCATCCTTTCCTAATTGATTATATTTAACGCATCATGCATTTATACTAATTTATAAATGCGCTGTTTATGAGCTTCTTTGTGTATTCATTCTGTGGATTAATAAGGACTTCCCTTGCCTCTCCCGATTCAACTATGCTTCCCCTGTTCATAACAAGTATAGTGTCTGACATATAGTTTACTACTCCAATATCATGAGAAATAAAAATATATGAAATTTTAAGTTCTGTTTGAAGCTGCTTCAAAAGATTCAATATCTGCGCCTGAATTGAAACGTCAAGAGCAGATACCGGCTCATCGCATATTATGACTCTTGGATTCACAATCAGCGCTCTGGCTATGGCTGCCCTTTGGCATTGCCCTCCGCTTATTTCAGACGGATATTTGTCTTTTATTTTTTCATTGAGGCCCACTCTTTCAAGCATTTCCGAAACCAGTTCGTACGCTTCTTTTTTGTTTTTAGCAAGTTTTAATGTTAAAATCGGAAATGAAACATTGTCTCCTATTGTATAATTAGGGTCCATTGAACTTTTGGGGTCCTGAAATATAAACTGGACATTGCGTCTATATTCCTGATACTCATAGTCTGACATTTCATCAATATTTTTTCCGCAGTAAAATACGCTGCCGTATGTCTGTCTCTGTAATCCGCCTGCTATTTCTCCAGTTGTGGACTTACCGCTTCCGGATTCTCCCACAATTCCCAAAGCCATCCCTTCTCTGACCTCAAAAGAAGTGTTTTTTACAGCCGCAATTTTTTCCAACACCCTGCCTGTTAAGAAATGTTTCTTAACGGCATATTCTTTTCTTATATTTTTAACTTCCAAAATTATTTCATTATTATTGGTTTCCATATTGCTTCTCCCCTGACATAACAGCAGAAATTTTTACTCCAGATTGCATCTGTAATAATGTCCGTCGTTATTATGCTCCTCAGCATACTTTGCACATACATCCGTTGCATGAGGACATCTTTTTATAAACAAACATCCTTCGGCATCTCTCTCCTCATCCTGTACGTATCCATGAATTTCTGCAAGCGGCTCGTTCTTTCTCATTTTAAGAGACGGTATAATTTTCATCAAAAGCTGAGTATATGGATGCTTGGGGTTATTGAATATTTCTTCTGTTCGTCCTGATTCTACTACCTTACCAGCATACATAACAGCCAAGCCGCGGCTGTAATGCCTTACTAGTCCCAAATCATGAGAAATTAATAATATGGAAATGCCCAATTCCTTGTTTATTTCCTTAAACAACTCCATTACCTGCCTCTGCACGGTGGAATCCAAGGCGGTTGTAGGCTCGTCGGCTATAATTACCTTCGGATCGTTCATCAACGCCATTGCTATGTTAACTCTCTGACGCATGCCTCCGCTCAGCTGCCACGGGTAAAAATTCAAAATATTCCGTGGATTATCAAATCCTACTTTTTCCAGAAGTACAGAAGCCCTTAGTAATGCTTCTGTTTTGTTTTTTTTCATATGGTACATATAACCGTCGGCTATCTGGTTCTTTATTTTAATCATGGGATGAAGATAAAAAACCGTGTTTTGCGGAATATATCCTGCATTTTTACCTATGTGAATTCTTTTTTCGTTCTTCGACATTTTCAATATATCTCTGCCTGCGGTCCGCATTTCATCCGCTGCATAACTTAATCCCTCCGGCAGTACATTTATTATGGATTTAGCCGTAAGCGTCTTACCAGATCCAGATTCTCCCACAAGTCCGAATATTTCGCCTTCCTGAATATTAAGAGACAGCTCCCTGACAAGATGTTTCTCTCCTGCTTTAATGCTTAGATTTTTCAAAACCACGGATTCATTCATTGGCAGACCTCCTGTTAATAAGCATGTCATTTAATCCGTCACCTATGAGGTTAAACCCGAGAACCGTAATTATAATTGCAATTCCCGGCGCTACAGCTAGATAAGGATGCAGCAGAAAAAACTGTCTTGATTCGCTAAGCATCATTCCCCAACTAGCATGCGGAGGCTGAATTCCAAGCCCCAAAAAAGAGAGTGATGTTTCAATCATTACTGCCGAACCGATGGCTGAGCTGTACTGTGTTATAAGTCTTGGAAGCATAGCCGGGACAAAATGCCTCGTAAATATTTGAAAATACGTACTGCCATAACTTCTTGCGGCTTTTATATAAACAAGATTTTCCGTATCTAGAATCATCGAATAAACCAGCCTTGAAAATACTGGAATCATAAAAATACTAATTGCTGCAATTGATCCTTTTGTTCCTTTTCCCACAACAGTTACAAGCATCAACGCCAGAAGTATTCCCGGGAATGCCATCAGCCCGTCCATTATTCTCATTATTACAGAGCTCATTTTCTTAAACATCGCTGCCGACGCACCAAGAATAATGCCTATTATCGTCCCAAGTGTAACTGAACCTATTCCTACCAGCAATACATTTCTTGAGCCATACATAATTCTTGAAAATATATCTCGTCCAAAATTATCGGTACCCAATATATGTCCGCTGTCTTCCCCCGGTTTAATAAATCTTTGAGATATATTCATTTCATTAGGTGGGTAAGGCATGTATACAAATGAAACCACCCATACCGCAACTATTGTTAAAACAAGTATAATTCCAAGGCTTAGGCTTAATTTCCTTTTCATTTATTATTCCCCTCTTTCAACGGACTTTATCCTGGGATTGATAACCATAATCAGAACATCAACCAGAAGCGTAATAACTATTACAGACGAGGTTATAAACATGACCAGTCCCTGTAAAAGAACAATATCTCTGTGCTCCACAGCCGTGAGAACAAGCCTTCCTATTCCCGGCAGAGCAAAAATAGTTTCGATAACCACCGTTCCTCCGGCAAGTTTCGCAAACTGCATTCCAATTATTGTAACAGGTGCTACCAAAGCACCTCTCAAGGCATACTTTAAGTACACCTTTCCACTGCTCAATCCCTTTATTTTAGCCATATCCATATAATCTTGCTTAAGCGAATCAAGAACCGAGCTCCTGACAATGCGTAAAAGCGTCCCTGTTTCTCCTATAGCCAATACTATGGAAGGCAGTATTATGCTTCTCATAAATCCAGACAGCCCAACGCCTGTTACGGGAACACCGGGAACAGGAAATATTTTTAGTTTAAGCCCAAAATAAACAATAAAAACCATTCCTATCCAAAAGGAAGGAATGGCTGTTCCAAGCTGCATAATGCTTCTTGAAAAATAATCTATAAAACTGTCTTTCATAATTGCAGACAGCATTCCGAATAAAAAAGCAAACACCACCGCAATTGTCATTGCCAGCACCGAAAGTGCCAACGTTACAGGCAAAGCTCTTATTATCAATGTCAAAACCGATTCACCGTAAACATACGATGTTCCCAGATTAAATACGGCAAGGTCAGCAAGCCAGCCAAAATACTGCTGGTAAACAGGCCTGTCAAGCCCCATTGCACTATGAAGCTCTTCAACCATTTCCTGAGTAGCATCAGTACCCAAAATAAGCTGCGCCGGATCTCCCGGTATAATCATGAGAACAAAAAATGTAATCATTGAAACAACCAGCAGAACGATTATTGAACTTTTAACTCGGTTTATTACATATCCTAACATTTCGCACCTGTTTATTCAGTAAAATATACTTCCTTAAAATCATAAAAATCTATAGGGAATATCTCCATTCCGCTGACATTTTTCTGCAACGTAAGCATCGTCTGAGGTGTCTGAAGATATATGGCAGGAAGCTTGTTTGCAAGAATAATCTGAATTTCCTTGTATATTTCTTTTCTCTTTTCATCGTCAAGCTCCTGTTTTGCTTTATCAAGAAGCTCATCAATTTCGCCTGTTTTCAAGCTGATGTAATCGTTACTGTCGGAATAGTACCTTGACAGAAACGCATATGAATCAAGCCTTCCTGTATGACCTATAACCGTTGTTTCAAAATTCTTAGCTCCATACACCTCACTGAGCCACGTTCCCCATTCCACCATCTCTATGTTAACATTTATACCTATCTTACTCAGCTGGTCAGCAATAACCTGCCCTGCATCCACGTGAAGCTGGTAGTTTTTCGGAAGAGACATATCTATATCAAACCCATTTTCATATCCCGCTTCCTTTAGAAGCTCCTTGGCTTTCTCAGGATTATACTCTATTATGTCATTCGTATCAAAATAATCAGGAGATGTTGGCGGAAGGTGCGAGCCTATTTGGTCTCCGTATCCGAACATTGACGCATCTATGACTTCCTGCTTATTAATCGCCATTGCTATTGCTCTTCGAACCTTTTCATCGGCCAATATTTCATTATCCGTATTCAGCGACATTACTTGAACCGCATTCATGGGCTGAGATATAACCTTGTAGTCTGAATTGTTCTGAACCATTGTAACCTGATCACCGGTCAGCGGAACTATATCAAGGTCTCCAACCTGGAAGCTAGCCATCATAGACGTCGCGTCAGGTATCAGCACTAATTTTACCGTTTCAAGCTTTGCTTTGTCGCCAAAATAATCATTATTTCGCTGAAGAACAACGTGCTGTTGTGGAATCCATTCCTTAAGCGTAAAAGCACCTGTCCCCACAGGGTTGTTCTTTAAATTGTCAGCTGCTTCCTCCGGAACAATTGCCGTCCATGGATAAGCAAAACTTTTCAGAAGTTCCACATCCAGTTTCTCTGTAGTAAATTTAATTGTATAGTCGTCAACTGCATCTATACCCACTATATTTTCATAATCCCTAGCTTTAGGGCTTTCCTCATCCTTAAGCCTGTTAAATGAATATAAAACGTCCTTTGCAGTCATTTGCCTGCCGTTATGGAATTTAACATCATCTCGCAATTTAAATATAATTTCCATTCCATCTTCTGAAATATCCCATTCCTTTGCTAGTCTGGGTATAATTTCCCAATCTGGTGTTACTCCTACCAAAGTATCATATATGTTATTTGTAACAGTAAAAGTGGAAGCTGCTGCAGTTCTATGCGGGTCAAGACCTTCGGGCTCGGTTGTATAGCCCATTGTTAATTCCGTCTTGGTGTTGCCTGCATCATCTGAAATGTCTTCTTGATTTGAGCATGCCGCTGCCATAAAAAGCATTAAAGCGACAGCAATAAGTAAAGTAATTTTGAATTTTTTCATTTTCGTATCCTTTCAGTTAATAAAATTTTTTTTAATATCTTTTACTGAAGTAGTTATAATAATATTCTTTCGATTTTCACCTTTTATAATCAAATCATTGCTGTACCTGTAATAAAATTTTTAAATCAACATTATTATAAGCCTTTTTAGTCTTATCATAATTTTATTAAAATGTCAACATATTTTAGGAAAGAGCAGGCTTCGGAAGATATTTTTTTGCTCGTTGATTAATAGTTAATATAATGGTATTATTATATATATATTGTATATATTGAGGTGTAGCATGTACGAAATACGTCAAAAAAAGATGCAGGAACTAAAGCAGAAAAAATGGTATCCCTACGCATTGCTTGCAACCGCAATTTTTTTATTTTCTCAAGGCTCGTCCATAATAAGGTCAAGCATAGGATACACTCTTCCGGTAATACTCATTAGCCTTATTCTTCATGGTAAAAGTGTGGGAACATTATCTGAAAAGCTATTTAAAATCAAATACTCACCAGCAGCTAATGCTGCTATGATTATTTTTCTTGCGGCCATCGCTGCATTCTGTTATTTCAATAAGCTTGGTGTTTTATTAATAATCATACTTGACATTCTTACAATTGCAGTTTATGTTGCTATTGCCTATATTTGCTCAAAATTAAAGACAGGAGATATGTAGATGCTTAAAAGATTTATTTCATATTATAAACCGAAACCGGTAAAAAAAATATTTATACTGGATATGACTTGCGCATTCATCATGGCTTTGTGCGACTTATTTTATCCAATGATTACAAGAAACATTATTAACATTTACGTACCTAACCAGCAACTTAACTTAATGATCACATGGCTTGTGCTTCTAGGTCTAATATACATACTTAAAGTTGGGCTGAACTATTACATAACGTATTACGGTCACATAATGGGAGTCATAATGCAAGCAAATATGAGAAGAGACATATTTGAACATCTTCAGGATCTGCCATTTGTTTTTTTTGATGAAAACAAAACAGGTACTCTGTCATCCAGAATAGTTAACGACCTCATGGATATTTCTGAACTTGCACACCACGGCCCTGAGGATCTGTTCATATCGCTGGTTATGCTTATAGGTTCTTTCATAGCTCTCAGCATAATCAATTTACCGCTTGCACTCATAGTATTCTCCATTATACCGTTCCTGATTTATTTTGCCATGAAACTGAGAATCAGAATGGCGGATTCCTTTATGGAGACAAGAGTTACAATAGGTGAAGTTAATGCAACAATTGAAAACAGCATTTCTGGAATACGAGTTTCAAAAGCATTCAGCAATAAGGAAAACGAAATACAAAAATTCGAAAACAACAACGAAAGATTTAAAAACGCAAGAAAGAAAGCCTACAAGGTAATGGCTGAATTTCATGTAGGTTCGTCATTTATAATAGATTTTTTAAATATATTGGTCTTAAGTGCAGGCGGCATATTTTTCTTCAAAGGATATATAAATTTTGGAGACTTTGCAGCATTCATACTGTACATAGGCAACTTTTTAAACCCAATAAGAAAGCTTATAAATTTTGTTGAACAATACCAATCAGGAATTTCAGGCTTTAAGCGTTTTACTGAAGTTATAGATCAGAAAATTGAAACCGATGAACCGGGCGCTAAAGATATATATGACGTTAAAGGTGATATAAAATTTGAAGATGTAACATTCTCTTATGATAAGAACAAACAGGTATTAAATGATATTTCTTTTAATATTGAAGCAGGCAAAACCGTAGCTTTTGTTGGACCGTCAGGAGGAGGAAAAACAACTCTTTGCCACCTTATACCGCGTTTCTATGAAACTAAGGGAGGAAACATATATATTGACAATACAAATGTTAAGGATTATACCCTTAAATCCTTGAGAAAAAGCATAGGAATTGTTCAGCAGGACGTATTTTTATTTACAGGCACCATTGCAGACAATATTCAATGCGGTAGATTTGATGCCACAAATGAAGAAGTTATAAAAGCAGCAAAAATGGCAAACATACATGACTTTATAATGTCTCTACCGGAAGGCTACGATACATTCGTTGGCGAAAGAGGAGTTAAATTATCCGGCGGTCAGAAGCAGAGAATTTCCATAGCAAGAGTATTCTTGAAAAATCCTCCTATATTAATACTTGATGAAGCAACATCAGCTCTTGACAACGCCACTGAGCTGATGATTCAAAACTCTCTGGAAGAGCTTTCAAAAGGAAGAACAACCGTTGTTGTTGCCCACAGACTTTCTACAATAAAAAATGCAGATGAAATAATAGTTATTACAGATAAGGGCATTCTGGAAAGAGGAAGGCACGAAGATTTAATAAAAACAAAAGGAATATATTCAGAATTATATAATTCCCAATTTAAAGATATAGCTTAGGAGATTCAATGAAAATTACTGTAATCGGTCAATGGGGAGGCTTCCCCCATGTTGGGGAGGCAACTTCAGGATACTTAATTGAACATAACAATTACAAACTTCTTTTAGAATGCGGCAGCGGAGTTATCAGCTCCCTGCAGAAAAAGATTAATCTGGAGGAATTGGACGCAGTGCTGGTTACCCACTATCACTATGACCATTTCTGTGATATAGGTGCACTTCAATATGCCGCGCAAATCAAGACACTTCTCGGGCTCATGAACAAAAGTCTTCCAATATATGCCCCCATGGGAGATTTTTTCAGTCTTTTAAAATGGGAAACCTATACTTACGGCGTAAGCTTTGATGGAAGCAGCGTACTTAATCTTGGTCCATTCGAAATCAGTTTTTTTAAAAACCGCCACCCCGTTGAAGCATACAGTGTTAAAATAAGATGCGGAAATACAGTATTTTCCTACACTTCAGACACGTCCTATTTTGATGATCTTTCCGACTTTTTCAGTGAATCGGATCTTCTAATATCCGAATGCAGCTTCTATGCTGACATGGATGGAACCCAAGCGGGACATTTAAACAGCTCACAAGCAGGGCTGCTTGCACAGAAATCAAACGTAGGAAAACTGCTGTTGACCCACCTTCCCCATTTTGGAAATCATGGGGACCTAATTACACAGGCATCTAAACATTACAGCGGTGAAATCATTCTTGCTTCACACTTAATGGAGCTTGAAATATAGTTAATTAAAAAACCGGCATGATTTTATTATTTGAATCCATGCCGGTTTTTTTGTTTAAATATAATTATTTTGTAACCGCGTAAATATAGTGTCTCCACACCTTAATCCATTGATCCAGCCTGTAATATTTACGCACTTCTTCATCCGAGCCTGCAGCAGGATCGTTCACTACAATGTATTCGACCCCTTCTTTGACCGAAAATCCAACTACTACCATTAAGTGGCCTGTGGGAAAAGCAGAATACGCTCCATCCAGCATATTTTTTTCTTTCATACAAACTGAAGCAACTACAGGCATTCCTTTTGCTATGTAGTTTTTGACAGGATTTATAGATTTACACCTTCTCGTGTAAGCCCTCATACCCATTTCTCCTGCAAACGCAGTATTTTGAGGCCAATTACCGTAAGCTTCATTTCCCAAATCAAATGTCCCTTTAGCCACCTGATCCAACTCAACATTCTTCCCGTGATATTTCAAAACCATTGTAAGTGATGTAGGACTGCAAATAACACGAGCATCTTTGTGCCCGCTTACCATCTGCGAAATCAGCGGAACACCTTCCAATATCTGAAGATAATTTCCCTGAACTTCTTCATCCTCACCTCCGTCAGTTGAAAAAGCAACAAGTCTAAGCCTTGGATTTCTCCCTCTTAAAAAAACCTTTATTTGTACAGCGTCTCCCAATTTTCCGTTTTTGACAAATATTCTGTCTTCTGTACCTCTGATTATCTCATCGCTGTAATAATTTTTAATTCCTGTATTATTTCCTCCGGCAGACCAAACTCCGTAGCTGATATATGGTGTCCAAATGCTTTCAACTCTCATTCTTATAAGCACTTCCACAGAACTGTGGGAGTCAGTTATAGAATTCCACGAAGGTGTTATTTCAGTAAATTTTTCTGTTTCAACAACCGGAGTTTCTAGATATCCTTCTTCTGTATCGTCACTGAGCTCTGTAAATTGTCCTTTAACTTTTAAATTGTAAAGCTTATTTTCGCTTAAATTACTATCTTCACAAATCCAATCCATAGCTTTCCCTCCGAATAATATATTCTATGATAGCATTTGTTAACGATTTTCTCAATTAGCATTATGAAAACATTTTAGTTAATAAATATTGTCATAGGCTTCATAAACATAACTATAAAATATGTAAATAATTTATCTGACAATTGATTTTTATTTTAATTATGTTATACTTTTAAGCAAATCAGTTATGTCTGAAATAAATCTTACTGGGAAGTGAAAGAATGATTGCAATTAAAGGAAGACGCAGATGCGAAAACTGCGGCAAAAAATACTACTACACTTATGCAAAGGGAGAAGCTGCTCAAAATAAAGCAAAATTTAAAGGTAAAGATGAAAATTACAGCGAATGCAAAAATGTAAAGATTCTTTCCGCTAACAGCTATGAAATTACAGTTGTCTGTCCACAGTGTGAATTTGAAGAAGTATTTATTTATACAGATTAACAAGACAGCTGATGCAATACTGTAAAAAAGTACTGCATCAGCTGTCTAAAGTGCTTACAATAGCATGTTATCATCATCAAACTCTTTATTTTTTATTCTGCTGAATTCTTGAATCACATCGGGTACAGAAAGTCCTTTTCTCTCTTCGCCGTTAATACAAATGGCAACAGCTCCGGAATCCATCATTATAGTCCTTGTACCCAGTTTAAGTGCAGATGATATATTATGAGTTATCATCAATGTTGTAATGTTGTTTTCCGATACTATTCTGTTTGTTAATTCCAGCACAGTCTCAGCACTCAAAGGATCAAGAGCTGCCGTATGCTCGTCAAGCAACAGCAAACGAGGTTTGACTAATGTAGCCATAACCAATGTAACAGCCTGTCTTTGGCCTCCGGAAAGCAAGCCTATTTTAGTATCTATCCTGTCCTCAAGTCCAAGATTTAAATCAGCAAGGTGCTCTTTTATATATTCTTTTTCTTTTCTGGAAGGCATTTTTAATAAACCTTTCATAGAGCTTCTCATATATGCTACAACGAGATTTTCTCCTACAGTCATATTCGGCGCAGTGCCCTTCATAGGATCCTGAAAAATACGTCCTATAAATGAAGCCCGCTTATGTTCCGGCATATATGTTATATTCTCTCCACCGAGAATAACATTCCCAGAATCACAAAGAAGCGAACCGGATATAATATTGAACATAGTTGATTTTCCTGCACCGTTTCCCCCTATTATTGTTACGAATTCGCCTTCACAGACTTCCAGGTTCAAATTATCTAATGCTTTGTGCTCGTCATGTGTGTTTTTATTGAATACCTTGTTCACATTAGTTATCTTCAGCATTTCAACCTCCCGCTTCTTAGTTTTCTAAATTCCATTTTCTTTTTAATACTTGGAACCGAAAGAGCAGATACAACAACCAGTGCGGATATCAGTTTCAAATATGATGGAGGAAAATTAGTCGTAAGTATAAGGGCAATTATAAATCTGTAAATAACCGAACCTATTATTACAGATATAAATCCTACTGTAATATTTATATTTTTGATTACAACACTTCCTATAATTATAGATGCAAAGCTTATAACCACCATTCCAGCGCCCATGTTCACATCAGCTGACTGTTGCATCTGCGCCACAAGAGCTCCTGACAATGCAACTATTGAATTTGAAATGGCAAATCCGACCATTTTAGCAAAATCCGTATTAACAGAGGATGCTCTGCACATGCTTTCATTATCTCCTGTCGCCCTTATTGACAATCCCAGCTGTGTTCTGAAAAACCAATTCAAAATTACAAATATTGAAAAAACAATCAATATTAGCGTCAATACTCTGTACGCACTGCTGCCAAATACTGCTTCGGCATAGGTAAACAGACTTTCCTTGTTTAGCAAAGGTATGTTTGCTCTGCCGCCCATAACCATTAGATTAACTGAATACAATCCCGTCATTGTCAATATTCCTGCCAAAATAGGCTGTATGCCCATATTCGTCTGCAATGCTGCTGTTATTATACCGGCTATCGCTCCTGCCAGGAGTGCAAGAATAAGACCAAGTACAGGCCTGCCTCCCAATGCAAATACTGCCGAGACGGAAGCTCCAAGCACAAAGCTTCCATCAACCGTCAGGTCGGCCACATTCAATATTCTAAAAGATATATACGTTCCAAATGCCAGGAGCGAATAAACAAGCCCTAATTCAATTGCTCCCATAAATGATGTTAAACTCACTTTAAACCTCCTGTTTTAACAGCCCTTGTAGCATAAAATTTATTTATTAAAAGCATTATTCTACGATCTTAAACTCCTTTAATGCTTCATCTGAAATCTCAATTCCTATTTGTTCTGCTGTGCTCGTGTTAATTATTTTTTCATACTCCTTTAAGGTTTCCACAGGTATATTTTCTATACTCTCGCCTTCAATAACCTTTTTGATCATTTCCGCAACCTGTCTTCCTAAAACAGTGTAATCAATACCAACTGTTGCAAACCCTCCGTCTGCAACCAGTGAGTCAGCACCCGTATATACGGGAATACCAGCTTTTTGAGCCTCTGATGCCAGAACAGGCATTGCAGATGCCACCGTATTGTCGGTAGGCGTAAATATAGCATCTGACTTTGCTGCCAATGACTGAGCTGCCTGCATCAATTCGCTTGAATTTGTAATAGTGGATTCCACATAGTTTATGCCTTTTTCATCTAAATACTCTTTAGCTTTATTTACAGCCGCTACCGAATTCACTTCTCCTGTGTTATATACAAAACCGAATGTCTTTATATCGGGAGTAATTTCAAAAGCAAGGTCAAATATTTGCTTAACATCAATTGCATCAGAAACTCCGGTCACATTTCCCTCAGGTCTGCTTAAATCCTCTACTAAGCCTGCTTCAACAGGGTAGCTTACAGCCGCAAAAATTACGGGAGTTTCCTTTGTAGCTGCAGCGGCAGACTGAGCAGTTCCGGTTCCTATTGGAACTATGATATCCATTTTATCACCTGTGAATTGTGATATTATTGTATTGATGTTTGATGGGTCTCCTTGAGCATCCCTGTAAGTTATTTCAACTCTATCTGCCAATCCTTGCTCTTCCAGCCCTTTAATTATATATTCTCTGATTTGATTTAATGATGGATGCTCAACAGGCTGAATTATCCCTATTTTAATTTTAGAGCTTTCAGTTGATGTCTGAGAATCCTGATCTGCTTCATTAGTTTCCGCACTTGTTGTGCACCCTACCAACAACATAAACATAATTGAAATAATTGTGATAATAGATACTATTTTTTTCATTTTATTTCTCCTTTTTGTATTAGAATATTATACAAAACTCGCCGTATCATTTCCTGATTATTTACAATTTCCGGCAGTGCATAAAAAAAACCTGTCCTTTAGAAAAAGGACAGGTCTAACCTGCGGTACCACCTTAATTGACTGAAAATTCAATCCACTTTAACAAAAATGCCATCACATTTTCTGCCTGTAACGTAGGCATACGTTTCAGATACTAGAGTGTTAACTCGTTCACCTCACCCTCGGCGATCCATTTGTCTGTACTGCGTTCTGCAGGGCTCTCATCCCCACCTGCTCTCTGTAAGTGCACGTATCAGTTTAATCTTCGCTTCAACGGTTTGTTTTTGTATTTGAATAGGATTGTATCACCGTAATTTTTGTTTGTCAACAATTATTTTTTAATTTTCTTGCGCAATCAAATAACGCTTCTTTGCGATTTTCTAGCTTCTCCTCAATCACAAGTTTCAGAATTTCATTCAAAACAGAACCTAAAACAACTCCCTTAGTAAATCCTTCCCTAATCAAATCTTCCCCGTTTATTTCCAGCATATTTAAATTGTAACATTCTTTGTTAATTAATATTTCATTCAATATTTTTTCCGCACTTTTTATATTTTCCAGCTCACGCTCACGTTTTAACGCCTTAAATACAGCTGTTTTAAACTTTAATAAGTTTACAAAATTATCATAACCGATTTTACTCAACATCGTTTTAATAAGCACTTTACTAGGTACCACTTCTTCATCTTTGTGTGCTGCTATAAACTTGATACTTTTAATCGTCGCTCCGTCATATTTCAAATTTCTCAATATTTTTTCTGCTTCATTTGTTTCATGCAGCATCAAAGCAAGCCTTAAAACCACACCTTCCCCATAACCCATTGAATCTAAAATCACACTCCAATTATCTTCACTAATGTTTGCTATTTCAGGAATAAACACTTCTATTACATCCTTATATTCCTTCAGTATATCGTAATAATTTACACCTGTAATGAGCTTATTTAGTTCCGTAGATATTCTCTCTCTTGAAATGTTGCTCAGAAGATTTCTATTGCTATGTATGCTCGAAGATGTTCTTGCGTCTATATTAAAATCTAAAACAGAAGCAAATCTAAGCGCTCTTAAAATTCGAAGCCCATCCTCATTAAATCTTTCATCCGGGTCGCCCACACACTTAACTATTTTGCTTTCAATATCACGCGCTCCGCCAAACAGATCTATTATACCGCCCTTGTTATAAGCAAGTGAATTAATGGTAAAATCTCTTCGTTTTAAATCGCAGGATACATCTTTTGTAAAAATTACTGAGTCGGGACGTCTGTTGTCAGTGTACTCTCCATCTATTCTGTAGGTTGTAACTTCAAGCTGTCTGCCGTTTATTATAACAGTAACAGTTCCGTGCTTAAGCCCTGTATTTATAGTCCTAAAGCCATCAAAACATTTGGTTATTTCCTCCGGTCTCGCTGAAGTAGTTATATCCCAATCATTAGGAACAACACCAAGCAGGCTGTCTCTTACGCAGCCACCCACTATGTATGCTTCGAATCCATTTTTATTTAAGATATTTAATGCAGTCTTAACCTCTTTTGGAATATTTTTAATTATCATCTAAGCCTTCTTCATTTCTTTTTACTTAATTATAACCTAAATATAAAATATGGCAATAAAAAATTGCTGTACAGCTACCATGCTGCTACACTTAATTAAAGAATTTTAAACCTGTAAGTTTTTATCCACAGCTTCCTTCCCATTTTCATAAATTAATCCACAAATTAGTGATGTCAATGGGGATACTAATACAAGACCCAAGCATCCTACAAAAGTATGAACTATTTCCGCACTTATAGATTTAGAGTTTAAAATGTTAAGCATCGGAGTTCCCTGCGCCATATAAACCATCATTACCGAAATATAACTTCCCATATAAGCCAGAAGCAATGTAGTAGTCTGACTTCCCACAACTGACTTTCCAATGTTTAGGCCAGATTTTATCAAACTTGCGTTTGAAACCTCAGGATTGCTTAAAGCAATCTCCTCTAAAGCGGAGGATATATCTATTGCCAAATCAAGAACTGCTCCCGAACATGCCAGATAAATTCCCGCTTGAAATATCGCCGTTAAATTTAGTGACATAAAGCCTGAATATAATAATGATTCAGACCATTGCATAACCGTACCGTCAATTTTAAAATAGCCGGTAAAGAAAACAGCCATCAAAGCAGTTAAAAACGAGCACAGCATTGAGCTTATTATAGCTGCATATGCCTTTCGGGTAAATCCTGCCACCAACAACAAAGTTGTAATTGTTAATATATTTCCAACGATAAGCCCCACGATAAGCGGGTTATATCCGTTCAGCATACATGGAATTAAAATTTTCCATATGCTGAGCATCGCTAAAGCAAATGATAATAAAGTCCTCACTCCTGTAAATCCCGAGAAAATTATAATTGCCGCAGCAAATAATCCTGCGAGGACTATTTCCTTGTTAATCCTGTAATGATCTACCATATTAGCATAGGCTATGTTATTTTTGTCATCAAACTCCAAAAGAACCCACGCCTTATCATCTTTTTCAAAAACTTTATCAAATTCATATTTTCCAGTAAATAAGTTTACAGCTTCAATCCTGCTTCCCTTGTGGCTTCCTGTTTCAATTTCTATCAAGCATCTCTGCTCTCCCTGATTGACAAGCCCTATGCTGTGTATTGTTGAATTGTCAGCTGAAATTACTTTAGCTCTTACACCTTCTGAATTAAAATAAATTTGTTTATCAAATCCAGTTTGAATAGTGCTTAAAATTATTATAAAAGCAATAACTACCAAGACATATATAATTTCTTTTTTGTTTACATTTATCAAAATATCATCCTTTCAGCTGTAATGCAGTGCAAAATTATTTAGATATACAAACAGACCGGACACCCGGTCTGTTTCATTAACTAAGTCATCAAAGCAACCAACCTCAACATATCTGAACAGACGCAATGATTGGCTGCCTGAATGATAACGCGATTATATTTATTTTGTATTAATTTTTGTAACTTCTGCTAACTTTTCAAACACATCGGTATTATCATACGATCCGCTAAATTTTTCAGCTCCAGCTCCCACTGCATATACTGCCACAGGAACTCCTGTATGAGAATAAGAAGTCCAGCCTATACCTGCTTTATTATTTATAATATGAGTAAGTGTAACTGACAGCGGATTATATCCACCGTATAACAAATACGCATCATCACTGTCGCTTTTTTCTTCCTTCATAGATTCCTCGAAACCCTGCTGCAATTTTTTATATTCGCTCTCCGTCATTTCTAAAGGATTTACATCTTGTCCCAAAGATTCTTCGTCAATTCCGTTTGGAGCAACAAGGCCAAAATTTTCAGTAATAACAGGCATAACATCTTCAAATTTCAAATCATCACTTTCTTCTTTCATACTGCTTATCAGTTCATTAAATGCAACGTAAGACATTTTTTGCTGATCAAGTATATCAAATGCCGTATTGTATCCTGTTGCAGCATATCCTATTGACATACCTCCTGTTTCATGATCCCCTGTAACTATAATAAGTGTTTCTGACGGATGCTTTTCAGCAAAATCTAAAGCAACCTGAATAGCATCCTCGAACGCTAAAACATCTGTAATTACTGATTTTGCATCATTTGCATGAGCGGCCCAGTCAATTTTTCCAGACTCAGTCATTAAGAAAAATCCGTTTCTATTATCTAAAACATCGATTCCCTTTTTAACAAAATCTGCAAGCTGCAGATCATCTTCTTTAGTATCAATCGCATAAGGCATTGCGCCGCTGTCTTGAAGAACAGGACTTAATGCATATGCTTTTCCTGATTTGTTATTAAGAGCAAGAATTTCTTCTTTTGTATCTGCTACTTCGTATCCCTTCTCTTCCAAAACTGCAAATGCATTTTTCTGATCTTTATCGGCACCTGTAGCCTTATTTATAGTACCGCCTCCAAAGAAGTCAAATCCAGAATCAGCCATCTGCATAGCTATATCATAGTAATTATTTCTTGATGCTGCATGAGCATAATAAGCTGCAGGAGTAGCATGGTTTAAAGTTACGTTTGATATAACTCCTATTTTCATATTTTTTTGTTTTTTCAAAAGTTCAGTAATAATAGGTGCAACAGTAGTCTTGTCAGTCTCCAGACCTATTGTACCACTGTGAGTTTTGATGCCGCATGCAAGTGATGTTGCAGTAGAAGCCGAGTCAGGTGCAAAAGATGTTGAATCCTGCGTAGTTGCAATACCTGCTATGGGAAACTGAGTGAAGTTTACCAAATTAAGACCTACTTCTCCTTTTGTGTTGTTTCCCTCATATATCTGAGCCGAATTTACTTGTGCAAAGCTCATACCGTCTCCGATAAACATAAATATGTACTTAGGTGCCTTCGCTGATTTTGATTGTGCCGCCAGTTTTTGACTTACAGCCGGTTCTTCCTGTTGTGATATTTGCTGAGCGTTTGCAGTTGCACAGCCTGTCAAAATTCCTGCTACCATTACTATACACAGTATAGCAGATAAAATTTTCTTCATTGAAACCTCCGATTATAATTATTATTATATTTCACTTACATATTAGCTAAATAATATAAAATCAAAAGCTTCACAGAGTAAAAATCAGGTAATTTTTACATAAATAGTTTTATGAAATGTATAAAGCATTGTTCCTTCGGCATAAAATGCTTTTCATTTTTCAGCATATAAAAATTCACGCCTAAATGCGTGAATTTAATACTTTCATTTTTTTATTCCTGTACATTTTAACATCGGCAAAAGCAAGTGCCTCGTCAAAATTCATGTTTTCAGAACTGCTTACTTCACAAATTCCATAGCTAAATGCCACTGTTATACCGTAAATTTCTTCTGACATAATCTCTTCAGCTATGTCTTTCATTTTTCTTTCGGTCATCTCTAAATCATGGCCCTTAAAAAGAATAACAAATTCATCTCCCGCAAGCCTTGAAACTATGCTGGATTTATCCGCAAAGTTTCTGAGTCTGGAAGAAAAATTCTTCAATATCATATCTCCGTAGTAATGCCCGTAATTGTCATTGATAAGCTTAAAATCATCAAGATCAATCATAACAAGACAAAATGGAAAACAATTGTCTTTACCATTTAATTCTCCATCAAATTCCTTTATAAGCTTTCTCCTGTTAATAAGTCCTGTAAGTTCGTCATAATTGGCCAGATGCTTTAGCTTATTCTGAGCTAGTGCATTTTTAATGGAAATTTCCAGTTCACATTTAATTTGTTCCATTAAATTAAGGTCTTCTTCTGTAAACCTGTGATGTGGAATACTAGAATCTATATTTATTAATCCGATTAAATGCCTGTCAATATATATGGGAGCAGATAAAGTGCAGCTGATATTAAGGGCATCAATTCTTTTGAGCCCTTCCGTTGTTCCTTTATCCGCATTTAGTCTGTCAAATTCTTCAGGATTGCATATTACCGCGGCCTTTTTAAAACCGTTTATCTTATAGAGAAATGCCTCTTCTTTTCGTATTGAAATATTTTTAAGCTCATTGCTATAACCTATAACCACTTCATAGTCAAACTTATCTTTCTCATTATCATAAAGAAGAATACTGCCATTTGTTGCATAAGGTATTAACTTGACCACAGCATCCAGCACAATGTAATATATTTTATTCTCATCGTTTGTTTTAGATATTTTCTCGCTGGTTTCAAAGAGCAATTTTCTTATGTTTTCATATCTGATCAAAAGCTTTTTATATTTTTGCAGCAATATTAATTGGTATATAAAAACAGATGCTGAAAATAAAAGAATCCAAAGAATTACAAACTCCCGATCTTGCATATAGCACCTCATTTATTTATAATAAATATAAGCTTACTATAATTATAGCACAATATGAAATATATTGTTAAATTTTTTATAAAAATTTACATATTTATAATTAAGTTCCAAGGTTTCAATTATTTTACGAATAAATTTTATACTTATTTATGTCTTGCCACAAAGCACAAACAGCAGCCAAAATAATACCGCTGTTATCATTGATCTTGCTGCACTATTTTATATATTTAATTCAGTGGATAATGTTATTTACATCTATCAGCTCTTTAGCTGTTTTCAGCATTTTCGGCGGAATATATATGTTTATATTGCTGTTTAGCGGAAATACTTCTAAAGATTCTGATTTTTCGACTTCTTTAAAATATGGCACATCATAAGATTCAAGCATTGAAATAATTACATCTGCTTGCGCAACAGTAAGGTTTGATATGAGCAGCGACTTGGTTTCGTCGCTTTTATCTGCTGATTTGGTATAGTACCCGGCAATAAACGGCGTTATTAATATAAGGAGCGCTGTCCAAATGATGTAATAAATTATAAACAAATTCGGCAGTTTAACATATCCGTCAAAAAATAAATTCAACGAATTAATAACTATCAGAGGCAAAAACATAGCCAGACTTATAACAATCCTTGTTGATATTTTTGGGTAGTGCTTTGTGCCGCATACTGTACATATTATCGGAGCATATCCCTTAACCCATATTGATTTTAATACGTCTTTGTACTTAAATCTATCCGAGCATAAGCTGCATTTATACATACCAGGTTTCTCCCTTAAAAGCTATAAAATTTAGCAATAAAATAAAATTCTTAATTAACGCGTTTCGCCAGCATTTAAATCAAGCTTTATATAGTCTATTTTATTATCTTTTATATTTATAATATAATAATCATTAAATTCATGCAGATCAAAATTATCATCCTGATATTCATAAGAAACTCTGTATTTTTGGAATAATAAGTTTGCGTCGGCTTCTTCGCCAATTAATTCCACTCTTAGATTAAAATAGTCCGTTATATTGTTTTCTTCAAATACTTTTCGATTTTTAAACGCAACTCTGTTCTTAAGCAAAACATTCAATCCTCTTTCATTGCAATACTTGCCAAAAATAGCATATACTTTTTCCGGATCGTTAAACATATCTATTTTATATGTTTCAGGAGAAATAAGAGTATCAAAAAAAGTATAAATGTCCATTTTTAAGCTATAATTTATATCTGTTGCTGAATAATGGGAAAATATATATTTTAAATAATCTATGTCCTCAGCGTTCTCAATTAATCCATATTTATTTGTTGAAGGATCCCATACAATGGTTTGTACATTAAACCATATATCATAATCAAAAAATCTCTCTTTGAACCCTTCTCTTTCAGTCCAAAAGCTGATGTCTCCCTCATCTGCAGGAATTGCAATTTCTTTTGTCCAGCGTACATTTCCCATTATTTCGTTAATTCTGGCAATATCTTCACCGTCTATTATTTCAATGAATTCAGGATATGTTTCATAATTGTTTACATATCTTATCAATTCATCCCGTTTAGACACCGAATTAGCCACCAGAATTACAGCAAGAATAACAACAATTATGGAAACTGTTATCGTTACCACAGGCGGCAGATTTCTATATTTTAAAGAATTCTTTATTCTTGAATTTACATTGTTTTTTCCAAATAAACTGCCCATTTTGATCCCCCTCAGCCATTTCCTTAATTTTTTCCCATATCTTCTTATGGTTTAAATCTTTATTTAGATGTTACCATAATAGACCAATATTGTCGATATTTTATTCAATTTTAAAAATATAGACTAAAACAAAAAAGACTGTAGCAAAACAAAAATTGCTACAGTCTTTTAATACAATATTTAATTACATTAAAATTTCAGCTTAAAAATTAATAAAAGCTAATTTATCTTTTCACGTCTAACAATCAGATTTTTCTTTAGCAATATACTCATTTTCGGCAAGAATTTCAATTGCCTTATCAATATTTGCATCATTTACTAAAATTATAGGTCCGGTACATCCCATTCCGCTTTCAGCGTAAATTCCGTTTTTCCATAAAAGCTTAACGGCATCTTCCAAGTCCATTATTTCAACACCTGAAATCTGAGAAGTTACCACTTGTTTTTCCGGAGCCTTTATTTCTTCTTCGGCAGGCTTTTTAGAAGATTTAAGCCCGCTTAATATTTCTGTCAGGCCGGCCTTGTGAGCCTTTTCAAATTCCTTTTTAGCTATTTCAAGGCATCCTCCCTTAACCAGCTCAGCAGCAAATTTGATTGCTCCTTCAACCAGCGGCGAACCTGAAGCTCTTGAAATAATAAGAATCAGTTTATCAAAGTTTTCTCCTATTCCGGGGCCGTAGCCATATCCTAATGATTCGTAGCTTCCGCCTGTTGTATAGGAAGAAAAGATTTTTATCATTAAATTTCCTGTCAGCGAATCCATTACCATGACGTCTGCAGAACCTGTGAGAAGGTCATTTCCTCTCATAACCGCACCGCCGTCTGCTCTTTGCGATGCTGCGAAGTTTATGTCGTAACCTTGGTCTTTAAGTTTCTTAAGTGCTATTTCTGTTTGTCTTGCTCCGTCAACATTTAATATACCTACTGTAGGATTTTTTATCCCGCATGCTTTGGCTGTTATTATGCCGTAAATAGCATTTTTAACCATACCTTCCACTTTATCGGTTGAGGATGTTCCTGTTGTTGTTGCTATGAACATCTCTTTTCCTTTTCCGGGAGTTAATACTCTTCCTACTGTTGAAACTCCTATGGGGAATGGATAATGCATCGTTACCGCTGCATCTACTTCTTTGGAATTAAGTAGTGATTCCATGATTGTATGTGCTTCGTCTTCTGTATTTACAAATGCTGTTTTTACACCTTCTGCTTCTTTTGATCCGATTACGGTAGTATCTATTCCGCTTTTTGCTGCTTTTACTGCTGCTGAATAAATATTATCTTCACCGTGTTCGCTTCCCATGGCAGTAACGGCTACCTTCGGCTTCTGTCCGTATTCTCCGCTAATCAGTGTGTCTGCCAGCTGATCGAACACTTTGCCTATTATTTGTTTTACTTGTTTTTCAGACATATAAATGCCCTCCTATTCTGCCAATAGATTTGAAGCGAAGTTCTTCAGAGCTTCTGCAATAAGTCCTTTTACTTTTTCCTCTGAAATTGTTGACTGCGGTTCTTGTTCTCCTTTATTTGCTTCAATAATAAAGGATACGCCGTCAAACAGGTTTGTCATTCTTCCTAGGAAGAGACTTCCTTTTCCTACTATCATAGTATTTTTTATTTTTCCGTCCATGATATCTTGTCTGCAGAATCCTATGTAAGGAACTCCTGAAGGTATATGTCCTTGTGTAGGTGCCCAGCCAACCATACCATGTTTAGCTGTGAACTCTGCTAATTCTTTTCTCTCCATGTGACCCATTTTTACTGCCAGGGCTCCTATCATCTTGTAGTTTGCCAATGGCACATCTCCTGCTCCTGCTGGTTTTGTTATGTCTGGGTTTTGCATTTCTACTGAGTATTTATCTACATCTGTTATTTTCATGCCTGCTTTTTCTAAGGATGAAACTAATGATGATATAACTGCCTGTGGTGATGATCCTGTTCCTACTGTGTGTTTTCCTACCAGGTCTAGGTTTATTTCGGGGCTTACTCCGTCATTTTTGCTTATGAGTATGGCAAAGCCGCCTAATACGTCTTCTAAAATCGGAAGTCCTTTTTTTATGTGGTCTTTTCCGTTCATTCCAAGTTTTGCTGTGCATCCGCCGGCGGATACTACAACGTTGTTGAATACTCCTGCTTTTACTAATGCTGCTGCTTCTATCAGCGCATGGGTCGGTCCTGCACAGAATCCTCTTGTGTCTGATCCTGTTGCATTTACAAATCCTGCTACTTCTGCGCAGGCTTTTGCAAAGTTTCCTCCGCCTCTTTGGTTCATATCTCCGCATGCTTCTTCGCAGCAGTCTATTACATAGTCTATTTCTTCTTTGTTTATGTCGTTTTTGTATGTGAGGTTTAATAATGCAAGTACGTTTGATGCTTTTGATACTAAGTTTTCCATCATTACATGGGCGCTTAGGTTAACGTCTATGTCGTGTGCTCTTTTTACGCAGCCTACTAGTTTGCCGTCGTTGTATAATGGTTCTGAATGTTCTTCATCAACGTATTTTTTTATTGTTTCTGCTTCTTCTCCCTGCTTGATTCTGCTTAGCAATGCTTCATCAAATAATGGATGTTTTTCAAGCTTTGCTTTTGTTTCGGCTAAGAAGTTGTTTTCTATTTTTACAAGGTCGAATACGTCACACATCTGCATCAGAACTATAAATTCGTCCTGCGGCATTATTTCTCCGAATTTTCCCCATCTTTCTGCTTTTTCGAGCTTTTTGTCGTTCCATGGCTGTGCGTATCCTGCAAGTTCTTCTGGTGTTATGTTTCCTATATATGTCTGGTTTGGAAGATAGTTCACTACTTCTTCAAAGGTTCTCAGGTGGTCTTTTATTTGTTTTAGGTATTCTGAGTTTGGATTTACGGTTCTTTCAGTTGTTTGGGTTGTTCCGTTATGGATAACCATATCAGGAGTAAATGCCAATATATAGCTGGCTCCTTTTATTACACTGTTCATAATAACCTCCGTTATTCAAAATTTGCTTCGCATTTCTGCGAAGCAAATAAATTCGATTGTCTATATAAAGTACTAAATATTAAAGATATTTACAATAGTCTTCTCTTATTGGTGTCATTTCGCTTATTATATCGTCAACATCCAATACCATTTCCATCATACTGATTTGCTCGTCGTAAACGGCTTCGTCTACTTCTTCTTTTATTTCTGGTTCGCACACGTGGAATACTGAGAGTCCTAACTGAACTCCTGTCAATGGACCTGCAAATGTTGGGTCTCCGTTTGTTACGGTTTCTGCAGCTAATCCTGCTGCTTCTCCTTCTGCTGCTCCAAGTACTACTACTAGGTTCTCTGCACCGTACTTTTCTGCAAATTCTTTAACCCTTTTTTGATTTTCCAAATCCATTGCTCCTGCGCTTGTTCAGACGAAGCATTCTGTTGATGAAAATACTGTTTCGCCGCCTGCGGTTTTTACGCATTCTTCTATGGCTGGTCCTGGTATTCCATCTCTGTCGCCTATTATTATTACTTTTTTACCTTTTAATAAGCTCATTTTTTTCCTCCTTATTTGGTTTTTTTGTTATATATATTTTTTTATCATTGCTTCTACATTGTCGGGTGTAGCGTCTTCTTTTATGAGTTCTTCTACTTTTTCTCCGTCTTTATAGATTGCAATAACTGGTAAGCCAAGTACTTTCTGTCCTATTGCTACTCTTCTTGCTTTTGTTGTGTTTAGTTTTGTGAATTTTATTTTGCCGTCGTATTTTTCTGACAGTGCTTCTACGTGGGGCATTAATGCTTCGCATGGTGCGCATCCGTCTCCGAAAAAGTCTACTAATATGTATCCTTCGCCTTTTAATACTTCTGGTTCAAATGTGGTTTTATCGAGTACTAACATTCTTTCCCTCCTATAATGATTCTATATATTTTTCTGCCTGTACTGCTGCTATGGCTCCGTCTCCGGCTGCCGTAACTACTTGTCTCAGGCTTTTTACTCTAATATCTCCGGCTGCGTATACGCCTTCTATGTTTGTTTTCATGTTTTCGTCGGTTTCTACATAGCCTCTTTCTAATTTAAGTATTCCTTCGTACAGTTTGGTCTTTGGCTCGTATCCTATGAATACGAATATACCGAATGTACCGTCTTCTTCGTCGGCTTTTATTTCTGTTGTTTCTTTGGTTTTTACATTTTCTAAAACCATTGTATCTACTATGCCGTCGCCTTTTATTTCTTTTACTACTGAATCCCATATAAAGTTAATTTTTGGGTTTGCTTTGGCTTTTTCTTGTATTGATTTTGCGGCTCTTAATTCGTCTCTTCTGTGTATTATGGATACTTTTCTTGCGAATTTTGTCAGATACATTGCTTCTTCTACTGCTGTGTCTCCGCCTCCTACAACGAATACTTCAAAGTCTTCGAAGAATGCTCCGTCGCAAGTCGCACAGTATGAAACGCCTTTTCCTGTAAATACTTTCTCTCCAGGGCATCCTATTGGTTTGGATGTTGCTCCTCCGGCGATTATTACTGTTTTTCCTACGTATTCGCCTTTTTTTCCTACTAGTACTTTTTCTTTGCCTTCGAGTTTTACTTCTACTATTTCATCGTATACTTTTTCGGCTCCAAAATGTTTTGCCTGTTCTGCCATCCTGTCAATCAATGTAGGTCCTGATTCTCCTTCCAGGCAGCCTGGATAGTTTTCTACTTCTGATGTGAGCGCTATTTGCCCTCCGTCTTTTTCTTTTTCGATTATCAAAGTGCTCAGTCTTGCTCTTCCGGCATACAGCCCTGCTGATAATCCCGCCGGTCCTGCTCCGACTATTAAAACGTCATATACTTTGCTCATTTCACACCTCCAACATATTATAATTTACTGTAAAGCAACTGCAAATTTGTATAACATAGTTATTGCTTTATTTGCATCATTCGTGACAGCTAATCACAGCAATGCATTGATGCTATTCCCTTTTCTCATGTTTTGTATGAAGCAGCATATGAGATTTATGGGACATTGGTTCTTTGAAATACTCTTCATACAGTTTCAGTATATCAGAATTTTCATGAGAAAATCTTAATTTTGCATTTTCATCCAGATAATAAAGATTCTTTCCGCGTTCAAATGCCAGCTCCTCTCCGTCATGAATCGGCTGGCCTCCGCCACCTACACAGCCTCCTGGACAAGCCATTACCTCTACAAAATCGTATTGAACTTCTCCTCTTTCGATTTTTTCAAGCAGTGACCGTGTATTTCCCAGCCCGCTGACTACCGCCGTCCTTACTTTAATGTCATCAACAATAAAATCAGCTTCTGCAAGTCCTTCATTATCATTAAAACCTTGGCTTCTCACTGCTTTAAAAGCATCTACAGGAGGGTTTTCTCCTTTGATCAGATAATATGCTGATCGGAGTGCGGCCTCCATTACACCACCGGTTGCTCCAAATATAACTCCGGCGCCGGTAATTTCCTGCATCGGACGATCACTTTCAATATCCTGTAAAGTATCAGGTCTTATATGGGCAGAACGGATCATTTTCACAAGCTCCCTTGTTGTAATAACTGTATCAATGTCATGGCCTGCATATTCTCCGTAGAATAATTCCATCTCGCGCTCTTCTTTTTTTGCTACGCAAGGCATTACAGATATTGTATAAATCTTTTCCGGTGACACACCAAGTCGTTCTGCAAAGTAAGTTTTCATTACAGCTCCAAACATCTGCTGCGGTGATTTTGCCGTCGAAAGCTGTTTAACTAAATGCGGAAACTGAGACTTTATAAACCTAATCCATGCCGGACAGCAGGAAGTAAACATAGGTCTGTCCTTAAGTTCACCGCCGGTAAATCTTTTTATAAATTCATTACCTTCTTCCATAATTGTCAAATCAGCTGAAAAAGTTGTGTCAAATACATAGTCTACACCCATACGCTTTAAGGAATCCATTATCTTTCCTACAGTAGCTTCTTTTGTTGCGAGTCCCAATTCTTCTCCCCACGCTGCTCGAACAGCCGGAGCGACCTGTGCAACCACAATCTTTTCCTTATCAGCAATAGCATCCCATATCTTTTCCGTATCATCTCTTTCTCTCAGAGCACCTACGGGACAGTGGGTAATGCATTGACCGCACAATGAACAATTTGATTCTTCTATCTTACCATTGTTAGAAACATTTACTGTAGTCCTGGAGCCCGTTCCTTCAACATCCCAAATATTAAGTCCCTGAACTTTTTCGCATATTTGAACACAGCGCATGCATTTAATACATTTCCTGGAATCGCGTATCAGTGGGAAATTTTGATTCCATTTTTGTATCTCTAGTTCAGTTTTAAACGGAATACTCAGGATATTTAAATCATTGGCTATCTTTTGAAGGCTACAGTTTCCGCTTCTTGTACATGTAACACACTGGCAGTCGTGCTGAGATAAAATTAATTCTACAGTCGTACGTCTATGTTTTCGCACCTTAGGGCTATTTGTATAAATTACCATTCCTTCTTCAACTACATTATTACAAGAAGTAATAAGTTTATCTTTTCCTTCTAGTTCAACCATACAAACGCGGCAGGCACCAATTTCATTAATCCCCTTCAGATAACAAAGGCTCGGAATTGGAATTTCATTCTCTGCGGCAGCTTTCATAATCGTGGTATTTTCTTTAACTAAAATTTTCTTTCCGTTAATCGTGATATTTACCATAATCTTTCCCTGCCTCCTTTAAGTATTCCATATCCGAAGTGATCACAGCGCAAGCACCTAGATGCCTCCTGTCTAGCTTCTTTTTCTGTCATGCAGTTCTCTACGCCTTCAAAATCGCAGACTCTCTCGCACGCTTCCCGTTCAGTCAGATTCACTCTTCCGCAAGGACTATGATCATCCAGATTAACGGCCGGAATTTCTACATCACAGGAAATTTCGTGCCTATATCCTAAATATGCATCAATGTTCGCTGCTACAACTTTAGCTGCAGCTATTGCCTTGATTACAGATGCCGGTCCGCTGGCACAATCGCCTCCCGCAAATACATCAGGGAAGTTTTCAAAAGTTCCGCTGCTTTTTGTAACAATTTTTCCCCGCTCCACAGGTATACCAAACTCTTCAAAATGACGGATTTCAATGTTTTGGCCTATTGCCACTATCAAAACATCACATGGAATATAAACATCTTTTTCGCCGGTAGGCTTAATGCTTGCGCGACCGTCTTTGATGGCGCTTACCATCTGCGGTGTGGCATAAAGCCCTTTAATATGGTTATGTTCATTCACATCCAATGACGCCGGAGCTTTAAGCGTAAGCACTTCTACACCTTCTGCAACTGCTCCTTCTATTTCGCCTGGAAGCGCTGTCATATCTGCAACTCTTCTGCGGTATACTATGCTCACTTTTTTAGCTCCAAGGCGTTTTGCCGTACGGACTGCATCCATTGAGACATTGCCGCCGCCGATAACTGCAACTTCTTTCCCTGACAGATCCATAATCTCGTTCTTGCCTACATTTCGCAAGAATTGTACAGCCGACAGTACACCATCTGCATCTTCACCTTTGAGCCCAAGTTTCTTGTCCGTACTGGCTCCTATGGTAATTAATACTGCGTCATACTGTTCTCTCAGTTCCTGAATGGTTATATCCCGACCTATTTTCAAGCCATGCCTTACTTCTACACCGGTTCTCAAAATATTGTCGATGTCCTCCTGCAGCCGTTCTTTTGGAAGGCGATAATTTGGAATTCCATATCGAAGCATTCCTCCAAGTTTTGGGAGCATCTCATATACAGTTACATTATGTCCCATTAACTGAAGGTAATATGCTGCACTTAAACCACCAGGTCCGCCGCCAAGCACTGCAATTTTCTTGCCGGTATTCTTCGCACATGCTGGAGGATTAACTATCCCGGCAAAATCTGCTGCCACACGTTTTAAACCGCGTATATTTATAGAATCATCCACCATATTTCTTCTGCATCTGGCTTCACACGGATGTTCACATATATATGAACATGTTGTCGGAAATGGATTATCTTTTCGCATCAAGCGAATTGCATCCGCATATCTGCCTTCTCCAACTAATGCCACATATCCCGGAATATCTACATGTGCAGGGCACAGAGACACGCACGGCACCGGCTGATTATACGTACAAGTACAACGTCCATTATTTATATGCTCAATGTAATCATCTCTGTATCCGATCAACCCTTTGTATACCATGTTGGCAGCTTCATAACCAATGGCACAATCTGCGGAATCCATGATAGACAATGCTGTCTGCTCCATAATATCAAGAGTTTCCATCGTCGCATTTCCGTCCAACACATCTTTAATAAAATGATTTAACTGACCAAGACCAATCCGGCAAGGCACACATTTCCCGCAAGTCTGAGCATGACACAGCTCCAAAAATGCCCTCGACATATCCACCGGACATAGTCCAGGGGGACTGGATTCAATTCTTCGCTCCAAGTCCTTATAAAGTCCTTCCATTACAATTTTAGCTTTACTCGGTGAAGCAATTTCTAATCTGCTCATTATTAACTTCACTTCCTTATTTATATTTTTTAATCTCCATAAAGATTTAAAAGAATGCCCGTACAGGTTGCGAAGTAAAAAATGTTAAATACTTTTCTACATGGCATTCAATTTGTTCAGATGTAAGAGCTGCCTGATATCCGATGCTTATAAAATATTATAAGCCTTGCTCATTACATACCTCATTTCTTGGTTACCAACATCTGTATAGCAAAATATATACCATATTGAAGATTTTTAATAATTTTATTTTGCTATGAAATTTTAACATCATTTATGCTTCATCATTGTAATGGTTATAAATGTTTTATAAATTTTTTTACAAAACAAGGTATTTTATTTCTCACCGAGAAATAATTTTCTTCACGTTCTAAACTAAAAAACTCTTCTATGCATAACTTAAGAAATATAATTCTTTGTCTGTTATAACAGGTGCCACACTTTCAAATTGCATCTTTGTTCATTTCGTAAATCATTTAAACATGTTCTGATTTTAATGCCTTTAACAATGAAACACAGGCAGCGAGCATAACAAATATAAACGGAAATGCAGCCGCTATTGATATTATTTGAAGTGGTTTAAGCCCACCTGCAATTAACAGCCCTATTGCCATTAAGGATTGTACGATTCCCCACAGTACCTTTTTACTGTTCGGCGGATTTAAATTGCCGTTTGAAGTCAGCATTGAAAGTACAAATGTGCCTGAATTGGCTGATGTTATGAAAAATGTACATACCAGAACTAATGCAGCTGCAGAAAGCACTATACCCATAGGATATTTTTCAAGCACTGTAAATAATCCTGTTTCCGGAACAGCCGCTACTTTTTCCAGTGCTTCAATGGATAAAATCCCTTCTTCTCCAAGGTGTATACCTAATGTTCCAAAAATCGCAAACCATACGATTGAGCCTACTGAAGGCGCCAATACTACACCTGCAATGAATTCGCGTATAGTTCTTCCTTTTGAGATTCTGGCAATAAAGACTCCTACAAATGGTGCCCATGCAATCCACCATGCCCAGTAGAATATTCTCCAATCCTGAATCCAACTGTTATCTCCGTAAACTACCAGCATAAGACTGTCAGGAATAATATTGCAGATATACTGTCCCAACCCATTGGTGAAATTATTCAAAATTTCAACTT
This sequence comes from Sedimentibacter sp. LTW-03, assembly GCF_052059825.1. Lineage (GTDB taxonomy): Bacteria > Bacillota > Clostridia > Tissierellales > Sedimentibacteraceae > Sedimentibacter. Next base: position 3,195,872 of record NZ_CP197180.1, on the reverse strand, counting down.
TGGGCCCTACAACCATGGCCAAAGCCATCAATATAAATGCAATGTACAGATTTACATCAGATATAATTTTAATACCTTTTTCTATTCCTGCCACAGCTGTCCATATATAAACAACTGTAATCACAGAAATAATAATTATCTGTATCAGAAGCGTCGATGGAATTCCAAACATGTATTCCAATCCGCTGTTAATCTGCAGAACTCCCAAGCCCAGTGATGTAGTTACACCTGCAACAGTAGCGAACACTGCAAATACATCAATCGTCTTTCCCAATGCACCGTTAACTCCCTTCTCGCCAATCAATGGCTCAAATATAGAGCTAATCAGTGCAGGTTTCTTCTTACGAAATTGAAAATATGCCAACGCCAGTCCAATTATTGAATAATTAGCCCATGGATGAATTCCCCAGTGTAAAAATGAAGACTTTATTGCAAAATACGCAGCTTCAGCAGTTCCACCTTCCATGCCCATAGGGTTAATATAATGAGAAAGCGGTTCTGATATTCCCCAGAATACTAATCCTACACCCATGCCTGCTCCAAAAAGCATGGCAAACCATGAAGAAGTCTTATATTCCGGCCTGGAATCATCATCTCCCAGACGAAGCTTTCCGTACTTGCTAAAAGCAATGCTTATTATAAATATGACAAACAACAGCATAGCCAATAAATACAGCCATCCAAATTTTATTGTAAGGAAATTATATACAGCATTGGAAACATAGACAAAGCTATCATTCAATGCTACCGCCCATATGGCAATTCCTCCTGTAAGCAACATAGAAAGATAAAAAACATAATTTTTTTCTTTGATCAAACCACTTCTCCCTTCTTTTCCATAATTACAGTACCCGCTTATACCTTAAATACAGTTTGTTCGCTCACATCTGTAGCAAGACTTTCCAATGCTACTTTAGTTCTATGATAACGAAGCTTCCACTGTTCTTCTTTTGAGGTACCTGGATCTCCTAACGGATACGGTATGGAGATAGTTGGAACAATTCTGTTTGCTCCTACTGTCAACGACACCGGAATCAAGTTGCACATATGCACAACCGGTAATCCGGCCTTTTCAAATTCTTTAACCATCGTTGCACCGCAACGTGTACAGGTGCCTCAGGTTGATACTAGTATTACAGCATCTACACTATCCTCTTGCAGATACGGCAAAATTTCATTTGCCATTCTCATGGCCTCAGCTTGAGTTGTTCCCGTTCCTACGGTAGTATAGAAATATGAATGAAGTTTTCCAAACACTCCTTCTTTCTCCATAACTTTTAATGCATCGATTGGTGTTATTACATTAGGATTTGCATCTGCAGCCGCAGGGTCAAAACCGGCATGTATGGTTTTGTATTCTCCTGCTTTTAATGCATCTATACCTTCTATATTGTACCTTCCCCAACGTGTAGCTGATGCAGACTGAATACGGTCAGGATTGTCCACAGGTACAATTCCACCTGTATTAACAAGTGCAATCTTTGCCTTTTTCAGATCTTTCAGAGCAGGAGCAATAGGAACACGTTCCATTTTCGGAATCGGAAGTTCTGTCTGAAATTTTTCTCCGCTTAACTTTTTAAGAAGCATATCTATCATTCTTTCAGAAGCAGGTGTACCTTCATTAAGCCACATCTGACGACGGATTCCTCTTGCAAAATATCCTTCTTCCGAAGCGCTTTGAATTTCTTCATCATTAAGTATTTTATTAGCAAGCTTAACCATTGCGGCCACATCTTTACGCATCTTAGATGCAATATTACCGCCTTGCATAATATACATGTCTTTTTTAAACATCTCAACGCCTGGATTCTCTATGTTCATAGATGTCACAACCGGTACATTGTATTTTTCTTTTACAGCTTTACATATGGTTCCACAGGCAACTCCATATCGTCCCGCCTGAAATGCAGGTCCCGCAAGAAAGATATCTATTTCTTTTCCTTCCAGCATTCCCAATATAGTGTTAACTGCATCCTCAGTATTACTTCCCATATAGTTGTCTCCGCATATGACTGTATGGGTAATCTCTGCATCCAATTTTTTAGCGAACTCAAGAGCAGGCCCTACTTTTCCTTCTCTGATTTCCGGAGCAAAATCAGCCTTATCTTCACCGCCTATTTGTCCAAAAAACTGATTAACGTACAAAATCGCTTTTTTCATTTTATCTCTCCTCTAAAATTCTTTCATTGTTTTGGGGGACCACCCACACACTCGGTCTCCGCAAAACATGGAGTTATTTTCCATAATAATGGAGCCATCCGGTCTTACTGAAGGCCCTAAGATTTCATCATCCGGCCATCCACCAGATAATCCGTCTCTTGCCAAAGCTTCCAGTTCTCCCAATACAGTCTCCATCGGAGGAAGTTCAATTAATTCAGACACATTTCCACAAGATACGATCGCATCACATTTTTCATCCAATGTTACAAGAGGCTGTGACTGTCCATCACGTCCAGTACATTCATTGGTAACGCCTACCGTTTTAATTCCAGCATCTTCTAAAGCAACATAGCATCCTATAAAATCTGCATCAGGGTTTCCGTATCCTTCTTCCGCAACAACAGCTCCATCAGCACCAAGAGTCTTTGCAATTTGAGCTACGAACAATGCAGAACGCTCTTTCTGTTCCAATGCTACATTAAGGTTAGACATTATAACACCAAGGAAATTAATTGTTTTTCCGTGTTCCTTATATAAAGCCTTAATGTTAGGACAGTTCTGGAAATCATATGTGGACCACTTAGAGGAAACCGGCATAAAACTTCCCGAAACCATCGCTCCATCCAGAATTTCATTTGGGTGCATTACTGTAGGAACAACGTGATTCATATCCCATCCGTAGACTAAATCGTTATAGCCCATTTCTTCCATCTGAGACTGCGGCTGCATTACATATACGACAGAGAATAATTTTTTCAATTCATCCCCACGTTTTGTAATTTCACCAAGTTCATATACCTCTTTTTCTTCAGGCTCTAATTCTTTCACACATTCCGCAACATACTCTGCAAGTTTATGTCCGGCTCTTCTTAAAGCATCATTCTTTTTCTGCTGCTCACGATGTTCAAACTTCTCGTTAGTGTCTGCTACAAGAACAATGTTATTCAATTCTCCAAACAAAGTGTACTTCTGTCCTTCGCCGCTCATGTCAATAAGTCCGTCCTGGAAGCCTCCCCAATGTCTGCCTACCACTAATACACTGCAGTTTTTCAATGCGTGTGCCGTTCCGTTTCCTGCCGGCTGCAACGGTCCTGTATATCCCGGAAAAGCACTTCTTCCATCCAGCCTGATTCTTGGCTCAATGGCTTCCTTAACCGGACACATACGAATCTTGTCTCCTGGTTTCGCTATGTATAAGTCCGCTTCCGTGATACGTTCATCATTTTTGATAAAGTCCAGAGCTTCCTGTTTGTTTATTGTCAGGACTCCATTATCAAATGACAGTTTATCTCCGAAAACGATATCCTTTACATAGAAATTTCCTAATTCCAATTTCATGGTAAATCCTCCTTATGCTATTTGCATCTTAGATATCGGCGATACTGCACTTGCCTAATGTCACATCTTTTTCTTATTGATAAACACAATAATTTGTGCTATTGTATAATTTGGATATTATACAAATAATATAAATAAGCGCGCTTATTGCATGTGATATTGTATAAATAATATCAATAAGCGCGCTTATTGTCAAGCTATTTTTATAACTTCTTACTTACTTATAACTATTTTTCATAATTTAAATAAAAAACTACACGGCACTTTCAATTATGATTATGCCGTAAAGAGAGGGGCAGTTTACTATGAAAGAGCTTGAATTACTAGAAAAAGAAGAAAATAAAAAATATAATACAATTCGTTTTGTTAATGCAGCTCAAGAAATAATTGATGAAGAAGGGCTCAAAGGTGCCTCTATACGAAAGATTTCTCAAAGAGCAGGCTTTCATAATTCGACTATATATTTGTATTTTAAGGACCTTGATCAATTAATTATGCTTGCCTCTATGAAGTATTTTCGAGAGTACAGTCACTCCCTTGAGTTGCAGAGCCAAAAACAGTTATCTACCGTCGAAAATTTCCTTTCTATATGGAATCTATTTATTGATGCAATTTTAACAAACCCTCACATATTTTATAATTTTTTCTTTGGAAAGAGAAGCGACAACTTGAAAGAAATTATGAATTTGTATTATCAAATTTTCCCTGAAGAACGCGATCAGTTCTCCGAAGATATTGAATCTATGTATTTTGGCAGCAATATTAATGAAAGATGTTTAAATCTTTTGCACCCGCTGATTAAAGAAAAAAATCTTGTTACAGATAAAAACGTATCTATGCTTAATGAAATTACCGTAAGTTATTGCAAATATAAACTAATGCAGAAATGCCAGGATCCTTCATTGGATTCCCAGCAGATAAAAAAAGATATACTTGCTGCGATATCTCATGTTACAGGAATATAGATTAAATATAATTATTTACTTACAGCAGAAATTAAAGTTAAAGATTATTTAAATACTGATTTGAATATAAAAACAAGCTGCATATTAATTAACAATATGCAGCTTATAATCTTGAACCTATACTTTTATGTACTCTTATTCATAAAACACGCTTACGACTAGAAAAGTAAGATCTGTTTCATGATTGTAACTTTGTGACTGCTTAATGTCCAACACTTTTTTGTCGCTGATAAAGCCATTAAGCTCTCCTTCTAAATTGTTAACGTCTATTGTTTCACTTATATTTCCCTTAAAAATTTTCACTTTCACTTTGTGCCTCCATTATTAGATATTTAATATTATAATTGTTATTATGCAATGTTGTGTTTTTTACTTTCCATTTTACTAACGCTATTCCTAGCCAAAGTCCGTAAATGCCCAAAGTAATAATTGTTAACAGGAACCATTTTATCCAATTACCAAAAAGTCCAATTGCTGTTCCGTTAAATTTTAATCTTTTCCCTTCAATCACAGTGTGGTTTGTTTTCCATCCATATATCATGCATAGTGCCTAAGGGTAGCATATCCCAAATGTTACAGCTGTAATCAAAGTTCCTAGAATACTCCATCCAATTAATTGCAATACCCCCCCATCAAAATACGATTCTTGTCTTGAACTTAAGCCATTAATATTAACATTGACATCTAAGTTTGACATTTCCCAATCCCTCCTTTTAATAATATAATTACCAAAATTATACCAATTAAAACATTTATTATCAATACCATTTTACAATTTATAACATTTTTCAACTTTATTGGCTCTCTATGCAGCTAATTCAATTCAAAATGACAACAACACAAAATGCTGGTAATATGCTGAAAAGACCATCACTTCGTGTTTTGCTCATAATGCGAAATTAAAATAAACTTCCATTATACTTCTTTTGTGCCGTTCCAATCAATATAAACCCGATTATAAAGAATGGAACAGAACAAGTCCACCAATAAGCGGTATAGGTTACATAATCAAGGATACCTGCTAATATACACCCTGTGCCAATTAGCACAATTCCTTTCCCAAACAGCGTGGTATAAGCTTTTTTATCTTTTTCTTTCACGTTTGTATAATGGTAGGAATGTATAAGAGAGATTTTTTCTTTTTTCCAAATGAGAAAACCAAAGCAAGTACAAAACAAGCCGGCTGACAGCATAATAATTAACCCAATAATCACAGCTAATCCCTCCGTTATAAATTTTCTTTAATTAATATTATCATAAGTAAAACAAAAAATCATGTATAAAATGTGAACTCATACATGATTTTCATTTGGCGGAGAATGCGGGATTCGAACCCGCGATACGGTTCCCCGTATACACGCTTTCCAGGCGTGCTCCTTCAACCACTCGGACAACTCTCCAAAGTGCTTTACAGCAAATGATATTATAACCTGAAAAGATGTTCTATGTCAATGTTTTTTTGCTGTTAGCTTAAAAGAAAAATTTGGAATTTCGCATTACTGCCAGAGGTACAAATAACCCGCAAACTCCAATAATTAATATGTATTATCTTTGATCGAATTATTCGGCTACAAAGAATTCAAGTAATTAATCCCTTCTTGAGTTACCATATTTCCTGCTCTTCCTTTTCTTGTTTCAATATAATTATTGTCATGCAGCCATTTTAATAATGTTCTGATTTTGGAATCGCTTATTTTTACACCCTTTTCTTTGAGCTCATACATTAATTGAGTTCTCCCTATACCGTGAAAACTGTCTGTATTTTCTTTTATAATACTTAAAATTAAAGATATATAATCGTTTTTTGAATTCGCAGTTGATTTATTATTAGATTTATTTGACATATAATTTGGAAATATACCAAGTGTCTTATAATAGTTGACAGCACTTTCTAATTCTCTGACATTTCCGTGCCAAGAGTAATTCAATATGGATTTTTTTTGCTCCTCTGTCAAACTATAATACAAATCTCCCAAAAAGTTTTCCGCCAACAGCAAAATATCTTCCTGTCTTTCCCTTAATGGCGGAATTTCAACGGGAATTACATTAAGCCTGTAGTACAAATCACTTCTAAATTTTCCCTTCTGCACTTCATCTTCCAAATTTTTGTTTGTTGCCACGATAATCCTTACGTCAACATTTATCAGCCTGTTGCTGCCTATACGCATGATTTGCTTTTCTTGAATTACCCTTAACAGTTGAACTTGAAGATTTTGAGATATATCTCCTATTTCATCCAAAAATAATGTGCCCGTGTTAGCCTGCTCGAACAATCCTATTTTCCCACTCTTGCTTGCTCCGGTAAACGATCCGCTTTCATATCCAAAAAGCTGACTTTCCAGAAGTGATTCAGGGAGGGCTGCACAATTAACCGCAACAAAGGGCATGCTCCTTCTATAAGAAAATTTATGAATTGACTGCGCAAGCAATTCCTTCCCCGTACCGCTTTCTCCTCTGATCATTATAGTAAAATCTGTCAGAGATGCCTTTTTTGAAAGGTTTATGCACTGCATCATACTGTCCGATTTATACACAATATCACTAAAAGAATACTTAGCAAAAAGCCCTTTATCTATCAAATGATTTTTCAAATTTATTTCTAAATCTCTTATATCCTTCTCATTTCTAAGTATTATATAATAACCTACAATTTGATCCATAAGCATTACTGTAGTTTTTTCAACTGTATAATTCTCTTCGTTAATTTTAATAAGTCTGGTTTTTGTATTAGAATTGATTAATTTTTCAAAAGCTGATTTGTCAACAAAATTTCTTATACTCCTGTCGTAGCTGTTATAGTCAATGCCAAAAATAATATTTGATTTATTGTTCGAATATACTAGGTTATAATCATTATCCGTCAGCAGTATACTTTCATGAGAATTGAAAATCACCATGTTTAACATTTCACTTTTCAAATAGCTGTTTAAGTAATTGCTTTTAAAAGTAGCATTAGGCTCAACAATGCTGTTCATATGTCTGATTATGTTTCTGTTTATAAGCTTATGGCTTAATTGCAATTTTTGCATTATTTTAATAAGAGTGTCGTATCCGATTTGTCTGTAGCCGATATTTATAATATTTTTTATATGCTTCGGCACCAGATCTTCTTCATTGGGAGTTATTGCTATTTTAATATCATCGTAATAATTATCCGTATCTAAGTCTTTTTCGTAAGAAATAAAATTGACACTGCTTATTCCCAGTTCGTAAAAAGTATTTGTTGTTTGAATGGTACTCTCATAAGAATCATTTACAACTAAAACATCAGTATTTTGGGGAATCGCAAGAATATCAGAAATAAATTTTTTATCAATACCTCTGGTCATAAGTATAACATTATCAAAATTTTGTATATGCTTTTTTAATGGGTATATCATATATTCAAACAAAACTAAAAATATATCACCCTCAATAATTTCATCATCAAAAAGCTCATTTAAAAAAATATTGTTTACTTTTATATACTTTTCAAAGATAGATTCTAAATTATTTTTCAAATACTCGATTGCCGGCATATTCTCTCTGTTTCTGTAAATTACTGATATTATTTTCATAAAAGCATCCCCCTGCTTAAAGATTAATTATATTATTATAGCACAAATACTAAAATAATAGGATAATAATAGGATTAATTTTTATTTTAATCTTATTAAATATTAGCATTTAACTTGTTAGACTTTTTTGATAAGATAAAAACGTTAGTATTATCAATTAATATTTTTATTATGTGTATTGGCATATAAATTGCTTATATATAAATAAAAAATAATTTAAAGGAGGCTACTATGTTCGAACTTTTTACTAATTTTACAAATTTTTTATGGGGCATGCCATTATTAGTGGTTATTATAGTAACAGGATTTTATTTTACTGTTAAAACCCGCGGATTCCAATTTAAGTATTTCGGTTTTATTATTACTAATATTTTTAAAAGCAATAAAGAATCAAAAAGCTTGGACGACAAAAAGAAATTGACTCCATTCCAAGCGATTTCAATTGCTGTTGGCGGATCAGTCGGCGTAAGTAACATAAGCGGTGTTGCAACAGCGATTGCTACAGGTGGACCTGGAGCGTTATTTTGGATTTGGTTTGCTGCTCTCTTAGGCATGATAATTAAAATGGCTGAGGTTTCATTGGCGGTGTATTACAGAGAGACAGGCGATGACGGCACTTTTAGAGGAGGTCCTACATTCTATATTCAGAAAGCTTTGGGTGCAGAAAAAGGAGTTAAATTCTGGAAGCCTCTAGCTGTTATCTTTGGAATAGGTATATTTATGACATGGCCTATAACAATTCAGAATTACACCATATCAGAAGCTATAGGAACAACATTTAACATACCGTTTATAATTCCTTCTATTGCACTGGTAATCTGCATTTATCTGGTAACAATAGGCGGACTTAAAAAGATCGGTGTTATTGCTTCTTATTTAATTCCTATAATGTGCGGATTCTATATTTTATGTGGAATTTATATTTTATTAGTTAACATTTCAGAGGTTCCTAATACTTTTATGTTAATATTTAAGGGAGCATTTACAACTCAAGCGGCAGCTGGCGGTTTCTTAGGCGCCACGGTAGGAAAGGCTATGAGGCTGGGTTTTGCCAGATCAGTTTATAGTAATGAAGCCGGCTGGGGAACATCTCCTATGGTACATGCGACCGCTGATGTTGATCATCCGATTAAGCAAGGCTTATTAGGAGCATTTGAAGTATTTGCCGATACGATTTTAGTATGCTCAATAACAGGACTTGTAGTTATAATTACAGGATACTGGAATTCAGGTATGTCAGGAGCAAACTTAACATTATCGGCATTCGAATCAGTTATAGGTTATACTGCAAGAGTAATTGTAGCATTGAGTATATTTTTGTTCGGGTTAACAACAAATACAGGTTGGTTTGCATATTATATGACCCTGTTGAATCATGCATTTGAAGACGGCTCAAAAACAAAGAAAATATTCACAAAGCTATTTGTTATTGGAAATCCGCTTTGGGGCTTTTTCATATTAGTAGCTTCCGTATACTTCGGAGGAACTCCAGAGCAAATATGGGTTTTGGCCGATTTCTCATCTGTAATACCTACGTTTATCAACGTAGCTGTACTGTTTATGATAGGTGGTAAATTTATTGAACTGCTAAAGGACTACAAAGCAAGATATATGGGAATAGGTACAGTTGATCCCGACTTCAAGCTATTTTATGAAGACGAGTTAAAATCTAAAGCTCAATAGCAAATAAAAATATCATAAATAATGTTTATATATAATAATTAAATACTCTTTCGGAGTATTCTTAGGTTGAGACATTTAAGAAAGGAAATAAAATGGGACTGGATAAAAACAGCGGAATAACTATAGGAAAACTAAAAAAAGGCAAAAAAAACCTTATAACAGATGTTCAGGGAGTAAAAGTCGGTCATGTTACATTAAACGACGGTAGTGTAAAAACAGGTGTAACTGCCATTTTGCCACATGGAGGAAATATATTTAAAGAAAAAGTAATGGCCTCATCATATGTACTGAACGGATTCGGAAAAAGCATGGGGCTGCTGCAAATTGATGAACTCGGAACTATTGAAACACCCATAATTATGACTAATACTCTCAGCATAGGAGTTGCTGCAAACGGGTTGATAAAATATATGTTAGATCAAAACAGCGATATAGGTCTTGAGACAGGCACAGTAAATTGCGTGGTTACTGAATGTAACGACGGAAGATTGAATGATATAAGAGGACTTCATGTTAAAGAAGAGCATATATTTGAAGCAATCAGCAATGCGGCTGAAGATTTTGAAGAGGGCGCAGTCGGTTCAGGAACAGGAATGTCTTGTTTAGGTGTTAAAGGCGGAATCGGATCTTCCTCAAGAGTTGTGGAATTAGATAACAAAGAGTATGTTATAGGCGCCATTGTTATGTCCAATTTTGGGAACAAAGGTGATTTAACAATATGCGGACAAAATGTTGGCGCTAAGATGAAAGAAATTGATCTTAACAAAAAAGAAAAGGGATCAATAATAATTATAATTGCAACTGACATACCCTTGAATGAAAGGCAGCTGAAAAGGGTGGCAAAGCGTTCTGCTATTGGAATTGCGAGAACAGGTTCTCATATGGGAAACGGAAGCGGTGATATTTGCTTATCCTTCACTACGGCTAATAATTTGAAGCATTACAGCGATTCGGATGTTATCGCTACAAAAATGATTTATGACGAAAATATTGATATTGTGTTCAGAGGAGCCATAGAAGCAGTAGAAGAAGCAGTAATAAGCTCCTTATACCATGCTGATACAACAATTGGCAGAGATAACAAAATTTCTAAAAGCTTAAGAGAATATCTGTAGTATTGTCATTAACCAGTTAATATTCTTATTCAATTTTATTTCATAAATAAGCGGAGCACATCACTTTATCTTGGATATAAATTGTGCTCCTTTTTTATAAATTACCAAATAAAAAAGTCGATTCAGTAAAGCAATAATGAATCGACTTCCAAATCTTATCTTTCTGTTCCGAAGAAGAACAGCGCTATTGTGCCTTGTCCGGTATGTGAACCTATTACAGGTCCTATGTAGTTTATAACAACTTCCTTAACATGCAGCTTTTCTTTTATTAAGTTGCCAAGATATTCTGCTTCCTCAAAGCATTCTGAATGACTTATGAAAACTGAATTATCTTCAGGATTTATGCATGTTGTCTCCATGCGCTCCAAAAGGGCATTGATTGATCTTTTTCTTCCTCTCACATTCGAAACGGGAACTAAATATCCTCCGTTATCCACATGAAGTATGGGCTTAACTCCCAAAGCTGTTCCAATAGTAGCAGTCATAGCATTTATTCTGCCGCCGCGTTTCAAATGATTTAAATCATCTACAGTAAACCAGTGACACAAATGAAATTTATTATCTGCCACCCAGTTCATAACCTCGTCGATGCTTTTGCCTTCCTGCTTCATCTTTGATGCATAGTATACCAGCAGCCCTTCCCCTAATGAAGCTGCAAATGTGTCAATGCATTCAATTCTTAAATTGCTGTATTTTTGCAACAGCTCTTCCCTTGCTATCAGAGAAGAATTATATGTTCCGCTTAGTGCCGATGAAAATCCCAAGTATAAAATATCATTTCCATCCATAAGTATGCGTTCAAAATATTCCTCAAAAGTTTTTGCATTTATAAGGGTAGTATTAGATCTCTCTCCTTTTTTTATCCTCTCGTAAAATTCATTTATGCTTAGTTGTCTGTGATCAGGATAGTTTAGGTAATTTTCACCTTCAAAGCCAAATCCCAAAGGAATAACCACAATTCCATATTTCTCAATAATGTCTATAGGCAAATCCGCAGTAGAATCTGTTACTATAATATAATTTTTCATAGTTTTATTTCCCTTCTATCATTATAATGCAGTTTTAAGATAATACTAACATATTGCTTCATCCATTACAATACATAAAATACATGATGTTTAAATTTTAATAGTCTGTTTCAATTCACTAAACATTACATATTTAGTTGTTTGTTTTTAGAAATTTGGGTATATATATTATAAACACAAATCTTTTATTAAAGATATTTTCACAGGAGGAGTTAATATGGTAAAAATAGCTGTGATTTTAGGAAGCACAAAGCCCGGGAGAAACGGAAAAGCTGTTGCTGAGTGGATATATAAGCTGGCAGAAAATAGAGCAGATGCAAAATTCGAATTGGTTGATATAGCTGATTACAATTTACCTCTTTATGATGAGCCATATCCTGCAATGATGCAGAAATATACAAAAGAACACACAAAAAAATGGTCGCAGAAAATCGATGAATTTGACGGTTACATATTTGTAACCCCGGAGTACAACCACAGCATACCCGGAGCATTGAAAAATGCAATTGATTTTTTGAACGTTGAATGGAAAAATAAAGCCGTCGGATTTGTAAGCTATGGAAGTGTAGGCGGGGCAAGAGCTGTTGACCACTTGCGACAAATAACAGGTGGACTTCAAATGGCCGATATAAGAGCTCAGGTAATGCTGAATTTGTTTACTGATTTTGTAAATATGAGCGAGTTCAATCCTGACCCAAGGCACAATGATGAAGTATCTGAACTATTTAACCAGCTAATATCATGGTCTGAAGCTATGAAGACGATGAGAGAATAAAGAATGGGCCGTCCTAATCGGACGGCTTATTCTTTTGAAAACTATTGTACAGCTCATAAAATTCATTTCTATGTTTTTTTAGCGTCTCAATAATTACAGGATCAAAATGGCGGCCGCTTCCTTCAATTACATATTCAAAACTTTCTTCAAAACCATAGGCATCTTTGTAAGGCCTTTTGCTGGTCAGCGCATCAAATACGTCTGAAACTGCTACAATTCTGGCGCTTAACGGAATATCTGTTTTAGACTTGTTGTTAGGATATCCCGAACCGTCCCACTTCTCGTGATGGCACTCAACTATTTCAATTCCCATTTTGAACATGCTGTATTTTTGCTTTGCTATGTTGCTTTCTGCTGTTTTTAAAACTTCAACACCGTATGTTACATGCTTTTTCATTTCATCAAATTCTTCTTTTGTCAAGCGCCCCGGCTTTAGCAATATTCCGTCCTTAACACCAACTTTGCCGATATCGTGCATAGCGCTGAACCTCTCAATTCCCTTAATAAACTGAATGGTTATTTCTTCTTCATATTTTCTGTCGTCCTGCAAAAATTCTGTAATTTTAACCGCATATGCAGTCATTCTGTCAAGATGGTCGGCAGTATCTTCATCTCTGGTTTCAGCCATCTTTGTCAGTGCCAGAAGTGTAGAGTAAAGCATTTCGTCAATAAATATATTTTTATTCAAGCTTATGGCAATACTGCTTGATAAAGTTTTTAAAAAATCCACATGTTCCTCATTATAAACATCTCGCATAACATTAGAGAAAAATATAATTCCGATTGGCTTTTCATTAACACTCAAAGGAAGTGAAATTGAAGACTTTATTCCCTCTTCCATAAGGATTTTGTTATAATTTGCATCTTTGTTTTTCGTATAACTATTCAAATCATTTATAATTCTTGGAGTCCCATTTTTTACAATATTTTCAAGACTTGTCCTGCTTATTTCCGCCCTAAGTCCCATAAGTTTCTTAGGAAGTTCACACAACATAGGGTCGGAAATACCATAGGAAGCTTCCAGTATTCTATCCTCATCTTTTAGCAGAGCAATTCCTATGTGATTATAAGGAATAAATTCTGAGAATGTAGAGTATATAAACTTTAAAATTCCTTCAAATGACACATCCTTATTAATGTTCTCTATTAGTTCTATTAATTTATCCAGCTTGTTAAAGCCCAGATTAATTTCTTTAATTACAGGAACTAATTCTTCATCGGGAATAATGTTCAAATTTTTATCTATAATTGAAATGTTTGTTAGTTTGTTAAACAAATCATTTATAGGGTCTGTTAAAAATCTATGAAATATTTTATCTGTATGTTCCATGATCCGCCTTCAGTGTTTTTTTGTGTATTTAATAGTATATCGGATAAACTATTAAAAAATCAAGTTTATAAAAGATGTTTATTGGTACAATAATAACACTTTAATAAGGCTGCCCTTGAATCGGACAGCCTCAGCTGTTATTTTCATATATATTTCTTTTTAATAACCATCCATTCTAGTGCAAAGTTATCATCTTTGAATATTTTTTGTTATAATTTAATTAATCTATTGCAACTACTGCTCCGTTGTATGTTTCATCAATATATTGTTTTACTTCATCGCTCTTCAAAGCTTCAATCAAAGCTTTAACATCTTCTCTTTCCTCGTTTCCCTCTTTGACAACTAATATATTGGCATAGACCTGAGCAGCATCTGAGTACTGTTCTTCTTTTGCTAATGCATCTGACACATTTAATCCGGCAGAAAGTGCATAGTTACCGTTTAATACTACAAAATCCACTTCGCCTATTACTCTTGAAACTTGAGCTGCCTCCAATTCAATAATTTCAATATTGTGAGGATTTTTTTCAATATCATTTTTCGTAGCTGCAAGTCCGGCGCCTTCTTTTATTTCAATAAGGCCATTAGCCTCAAGAAGCAACAATGCTCTTGCTTCATTAGTAGTATCACTTGGAACTGCTATTGCGGCACCGTCTGGTATGTCAGATAGATTTTCTGATTTACCTGCATATATTGCAAGTGGCTCATAATGAATTGGAGCTACTGAAACCAGATTCGTTCCGTTTTCCTCATTGAAGTTATCCAGGTATGGTTTGTGCTGGAAGAAATTCGCATCTACGTCTCCGGCATCAACAACAAGGTTAGGCTGTACATAGTCAGAAAATTCAATTATTTCCAGTTCATATCCCTGTTCTGCCAGTATATCCTTAGCTTGCGCTAAAATTTCAGCGTGAGGTGTCGGCGATGCTGCTACGGTAATTTTACCTTTAGCCATACTCTCTGAAGGCACTTCCGCCTCTGGTTTTTCTTCTGATGCCTGCTCATTTCTTTGACACCCTGCAAATATTGCAAGGGATAGCACTAATATTGACACCACTAATAATAATTTTATATATTTTTTCATAGTTATCTCCTTTATGTCGTATTTAATATGTCACTGAGTTTACTATTCAGTATGCCCTTAGCTAGCTCGGACATATCTGGCGTTATTTCAGCTTGTTTTTTTAGACAGTTCTCTTGTCTGTCTTTTGTGCGATTTTCATTCCTATCATCTGAAGCAGCTGCACGAGTATAATCAAAAGAACCAGCGTCATAAGCATAATTTCGGTCTGGTACCTGTAATAACCGTACCTTATGGCTATGTCTCCCAATCCTCCTCCACCAAGAATACCTGCCATTGCAGAATATCCCAGTATTGTCGCTATCGCAATTGTTGCGCCTACAATCAGCGAATTTTTGGCTTCCGGAATCAGCACCTTGAACACTATGGTTAAAAGTGATGCTCCCATACTTTGTGCTGCTTCAATAACTCCTTGATCTACTTCTTGAAGTGAAGATTCAATCAATCTTGCTATAAATGGCGTAGCTGCAATTACAAGCGGTACTATTGTAGCAGTGGGCCCATAACTTTTGCCGGCTATAAATTTAGTCAAGGGTATAACCGCTATCAACAGTATCAGAAACGGAACTGAACGCCCCACATTTACAACAATATCCAGAAATCTATAAATAAATCCAATAGGATGTAAACCGTCTTTTTTAGTTATTACTAATGCTATTCCGATTGGAAAAGCAAATAAATATGCAAAGAGTGTTGATACAACTGTCATGTATAAAGTGTCTCTTGTTCCTTCCAACAGCATCATAACCGTATCGTTAGCCAACATAACCAATCAACTCCTCTACATTAACATTTTTATTTTTTAAATAGTTTATAATTTTATCAGCCTGCATCTCATCATCAGGAAGCTGCAGTACCATTTGACCGAATGCTTGTCCTTTTATATCCTTTGTATTTGCAAACAGTATATTAACCTGCGCCCTGCATTCTAAAACCATGTTTGCAATAACGGGCTCAAAAGAAGACTTCCCATCGAATACAATGCGTATACACCTGTTTCCTGTCATCTCTTTTGCCGAAGTTCCGCTGTGGTAGACAAGCTTCTTAGCAGCATCGGTTTTCGGGTTTGAAAACACATCTTCAACCCTGCCTTTTTCGGCCAATTTACCTTTGTCTATGATTGCTACGAAATCGCATATTTCTTCAACCACTGACATTTCATGTGTAATAATAACAATAGTAATTCCAAGTTTTTTATTTATGTCTTTCAGAAGTTCAAGTATAGAGCGAGTTGTGGTTGGATCGAGAGCGCTGGTAGCTTCATCACAAAGCAGTATCTCTGGATTTGTTGCCAAAGCTCTCGCTATGGCCACCCTCTGTTTCTGCCCACCGCTCAGTTGGGACGGATATGCCTTTTTTTTATCCGCAAGCCCTACAAGATCCAATAGTTCTCCTGCTCTTTTTCTTCCTTCATTTCTGCTTACACCGCCTATTTCAAGCGGAAAGCACACATTATCTTCAACGTTTCTCTGCATAAGAAGATTAAACTGTTGAAAAATCATTCCTACTTTTTGCCTAAGACCCCTAAGCTGTTTTTCATTAAGTTTCAGCAAATCCCTGCCGCCTATGATAACAGTACCTTTCGTAGGCCTCTCCAAAAAGTTTATACATCTGACCAAGGTGCTTTTACCTGCACCGCTCATTCCTATTATTCCGCATATATCACCTTTATTAATGTCAAGGTTAACTCCCGACAGGGCAGTCACTTTATTATTCTGACTGATATAATGCTTTTCTAAATCTTTTAACTGAATCAATGGAGTCGTACCCATGCTGATTTCTCCTTTACTTAGCCGCTAAATCTTTTACTACCTCGCTTGCGATTATGAGTCCAGCCACTGACGGAACAAATGATACGCTGCCTGGTGTGGCTCTTCTGCTTGTCACTTTTTCCTCAGAATCGTGAGGATTGCTAGCCTCTTCGTCATATATTGGTTTAATAGGTTCTTCCTTTGAATAAACAACCTTTAATTTTTTTATGCCCCTCTTTTTAAGCTCACGTCGCATTACCTTTGCAAGGGGATCTACGGAGGTCTTATATATATCCGCAACCTCCAGCATTGCAGGGCTCAGCTTATTGCCCGCACCCATGCTGCTCATTACCGGAACGCCGGCAGCCTCTGCCCTGACTATCAGTTCAAGCTTAGCCGCTACTGTATCTATCGCATCAATGATGTAATCATATTTTGTAAAATCATAGAGGTCTGCATTTTCAGGCAGATAAAATGTTGCATATGTTTCCACTTCAGCCTTTGGATTGATATCTCCAATCCTTTCGGCCATCACTTCAACTTTCTTTCTTCCTATAGTTTTTCTTGTGGCTATAATCTGCCTGTTTATGTTTGTAATACATACCTCGTCATCATCAAACAAGGCAAATCTGCCCACCCCGCTTCGTGCAAGAGCTTCGGCAACATACCCTCCAACTCCGCCTATTCCAAATATAGCAACTGTTGAATTTTTTAATTTATTCATAGCTTCCTTGCCAAGTAAAAGCTGTGTTCTTGAAAATTCGTTTAGCATAATACCCTTTCTTTGCTTAAATTTAATCACAATATTTTATGTTTATTTCCTGCTGCTAATAATATTTATTCCCAGTTTTTGCACACATCAACCCATTCCCTGCATTGAGATAATTTTTCCAGCTCGTCTAAGGTGAGTTCTATTGCAGAATTTGAACTGCCGCACGCAGGAAACATTGTATCAAATCGTTTCATGGAAATATCAAGATATACATCTACGTTCTCCGGAAGAGCAAACGGACAAACACCACCTATGGCATGTCCGGTAAAGCTTACAGTATCTTCATGAGCAAGCATTTTCGCTTTAAATCCGAATTTTCCTTTAAATTTCTTATTGTCTACCTTTGCGTCTCCAGCTACTACAATTATCATTGCATTATCGCCATTGTAAAATGACAGCGACTTGGCTATTCTTGCTTCCTTGGTTCCCAAGGCCTTTGCTGCCAGTTCTACGGTAGCCGTCGATTCATCCATAATAAGAATATCATTATCCTTATTGTATTTCTTTAAATATTCGCTTACTTTTTCTAAAGACATTTATATCCTCCTAAATATAAAAAACCCTCTTCGAAGAGAGGGTAAATGTTCTAACCGTCTCCTCATCTGCCAAAGATACCTTTGCCGGACTTAGCACCTTTCAGTAAACTGTAGGTTGCCGAGACTTCACAGGGCCGATCCCTCCGTCTCTCTTGATAAGAAGTTTTTCTTATTTAGTTGTCATGTGATACTTTACACTAATAAAGTATATTTGTCAACCTTATTTTTAAAATTTTCAAACATATTTGTTATTTATTAGCTTTTTATGCTATCAGAATTGAATTATTAACTTCTGCATATATTTAGTTTAGCATGCATATTAATCGGGTATAATATTATATATAAAAAATTATAGGAGGCAGTTATGAAAAAAATACTTGTTCCGATAGACGGTTCGCCTGTATCTCAAAAGGCAGCGGAAAAAGCCATAGAATTGGCAGAAAGATATAACAGCAAGCTTGTATTTATATATGTTGTAGATACCCGCGGAATATATACATACGATGTGGGCGGAATTATCAGCGTTCCTTTTAATTATCCGAAAATTACCGAAGAATTAATTCAAGTAAAAACAAAATTCTTGGATATTTTTGTATCTTCGTTGGAAGTTGATGATAAAAATGTTGAAAAAATAGTACTGCATGGCGAGCCTTCAGACAAAATACTGAATTATGCAAAAAAAGAAAAATTTGATTTAATCGTAATGGGCAGAAGAGGTTTCTCGGCCGTAAAAAGATTTTTTGTAGGTTCTGTTACACAAAGGGTAATTTCCGATGCTCCATGTCCTGTGTTAATTATCAACGATGAAAGCGACGAATAATTATTACGTTAAGAATATTATAAGTATAGCAGAGCCTCTACACGTAGGCTCTGCTATACATTTTACTGTCTTACTAACTTTTCTATGCTTAAGCTCTTTTTTAATTCTTCAAGCCTTTCCTTTGACATGGCAGGAACATCTTTTAATTTGCAGTCAATATTAAGCTCTTCATATTTGAACACCCCCAAGGTGTGATATGGAAGCAGCTCTACTTTTTGTATCAATTCCTTAGGAAATGTATTGACTTCATCTTCTAATTTCCTCATATCCTCTGATGTATCATTTATACCAGGCGTTACCACATGTTTAAGCCACAGCTGTGTCTTATTTTCTATTACAGAATCTTTAAATATGTGGTAATCAGCCATATCCCTACTGGTCAGACTTTTGTATTTTTTAGGATCAGGATGCTTTATATCCAGAATCACCAAATCCGCATTTCTTAAAATTTCGTCATATTTTCCAAGTCCTACCCCAGCAGTATCTATTGTAGTGTGTATATTTTCTTTTTTGCACAGATTTAGACACTCAAGTAGAAATTCGGGCTGCATCAAAGGCTCTCCCCCAGAGAATGTTATGCCACCGTTGTTATTCTTAAAGTAATCTTTGTATCTTATTGCTTTTTCAACGATCTCTTCAGGAGTTATTTCTGTTCCACGATTAAAAGACCAAGTGTCAGGATTGTGGCAGTACGCGCATCTCAGCCTGCATCCCTGCATAAACACTACCATGCGTATGCCGGGTCCATCCAGAGTTCCCAGCGTTTCTATCGAGTGAATATATCCTTTCATGCTACATCCTTTCATGGAATGTTCTGCTAATAACATCCAGCTGCTGTTCTTTGGTCAGCCTGTTAAAGTTTACGGCATAGCCTGAAACACGTATCGTCAAATTAGGATATTTGTCAGGGTTTTTCATTGCATCCTGCAACGTATCTCTGCTTAGTACATTTACATTGATATGATGAGCATTCTGTGTAAAATATCCATCCAGTATGCCTGAAAGATTATCTTTTCTATGTCTATCCAGCTTTCCAAGAGTCTCCGGAACTACTGTGAAAGTATTTGAAATACCATCCTCGCACACATCTTTATATTTTAACTTAGCTACTGAGTTTAGAGAGGCCAGTATACCGCTTTTGTCTCTTCCGTTCATGGGATTAGCTCCCGGTGCAAACGGCTCACCTGATTTTCTTCCGTCCGGTGTAGCTCCTGTCTTTTTACCGTAAACAACATTAGAAGTTATGGTCAATACAGAAAGTGTGTGTTTTGCATCTCTGTATGTCTTGTGCTTTTTAAGTTCTCCGGAAAAAAACTCAAGCACTTCTTCGGCAATAAAATCAACCCTGTCATCATCATTACCATACATGGGGAAGTCTCCCTCAATGTTAAAATCAACCGCTATTCCGTCATTATCATAAACCGGCTTCACCTTTGCATATCTTATAGCACTAAGTGAATCAGCAACTATTGAAAGCCCCGCAACTCCGAATGCCATAAGCCTTCTTACATTGCAGTCGTGAAGCGCCATAAGTCCTGCTTCGTAAGCATACTTATCATGCATATAGTGAATTATATTCATTGTATTAACATAAAGCTCCGCAACATATGTCAAAACTTTCTTGTAATTTGTCCATACTTCATCATAACTTAAAAACTCAGAGGTTATTTTTTCTATATCTCTTACAACTTTTATTTTTCTTTTCTCATCAACGCCGCCATTAATTGCCATGAGCAGAGATTTTGCCAGATTACATCTTGCTCCGAAAAACTGCATGTCCTTACCCAGCCTCATTGCTGAAACACAGCATGCTATTCCGTAATCATCGCCGTACATCGGTCTCATCAAGTCGTCATTTTCATATTGAACTGCAGAGGTTTTTATGGACATCTCTGCACAGTATTTTTTAAAACACTCCGGAAGATCTTTTGACCACAAAATGGTCATATTCGGTTCGGGAGAAGGATTCAAATTAGTCAATGTATGCAAAAATCTGAAAGTAGTCCTTGAAACAAGTGTTCTGCCATCCTGAGACATTCCTCCCAATGATTCTGTTACCCAGTTAGGGTCTCCCGCAAATAGTTCATTGTATTCCGGCGTCCTTAAATGCCTTACCATTCTAAGTTTCATGACAAACTGATCGATTATTTCCTGAGCCTGTATTTCAGTCAGTACACCTGATTGTAAATCTCGCTCAATATATATGTCAATAAAAGTGCTCACTCTGCCAAGTGACATTGCAGCACCGTTGTTTTCTTTAACTCCAGACAGATATCCAAAGTAAACTGCCTGCACCGCCTGCTGTGCATTATCCGCTGGCAGTGATATATCTACACCGTACTTTGCAGCCATAGATTTCATAGATTTGAGAGCTCTTATTTGTTCTTTAATCTCCTCTCTCATTCTGATGTTTTCCTCTGTCATAGGCAAAGAAATTCCTTTATACTCTTCTTCCTTTTTTTCTATCAAAAAATCTATGCCGTACAAGGCTATTCTTCTAAAGTCACCTATTATTCTGCCTCTTCCGTAAGCATCAGGAAGTCCTGTCAGCAATCCCACACTCCTTGCAGATTTAATTTCCGGAGTGTAAACATCAAAAACACCCTGATTATGTGTTTTTCTATACGTGTGAAACACATCCTTCAGCTCACGTGGCATCGCATATCCGTATGCCTCAAGGGACTGTTCAACCATCCTGATTCCTCCGAATGGATTAATCATTCTTTTCAGAGGTGCGTCTGTCTGAAATCCAACGATTATTTCATTCTTCTTATCAAGATACCCGGGTTCGAAGCTGTCAATACCTGAAATATGTTCGGTATCCACATCATAAACACCTTTTTCCATTTCCTCCGACATAAGCTTTGATGCCTCATCAAGCAATTTTTTTGTTCTTTCAGTGGGTTCTGCCAAAAAATCTTCATTGCCTTCGTAAGGAATGTAATTCTTTTGAATGAAATCTCTTACATCAATGTCGTTTGTCCAGCTTCCTTCTTTAAAATTTGTCCATGCTTTCATATATCCTCCTAAATTCAGCTCAGAAGAGAATAAAAAAACCGCCTGAGCTCAGCCCAGGCGGTCGACTTCCAAATTAATCACACTCCCTCGTGGTATCCCACTTCCGCCAGTCATGTGACAATGTTATATTATATTAAAATTTTGTTATTGTCAATACATTATGATTATCAAAACATTATGCATTTTCTATTATATGGTTAATCTGATCTTCAAGCTGCTTAATCATGCATTCTTCTGTTACTTTTTCTTCATAAAGCTTAGACATTGCCTTATCTATGTGGTTTTTAGTATTTTTCACAGCATCCAGAGATTTACCTATATCTGACTGCACAACCCAGTCAAATATAAGGCCGTCATAAAAATAATCAGAAAATGCATCGAATATTCCTATAGCTATTCTTTTACCGGTAATCATTTTTATATCAGAAAGTTCCCTCTTGAATCTTCCAAGTGATCTTTGGGTATATTCCGCATACTGCCCTGCTTTGTCGACATGCTCATACTTTGCTGAAGGATTGATAATTTTGCCGATCATTCCGTCTCCGTCCCCCCAATTTTGAGCATTTTCCAATTCTTTTATTGTTTTTTCAATGTAATCTAGCGCATCTTCTCCTGCTTTTATAGCCTCATCAATTTCAATGATGTTAGCATTCATACTTTCTTTTCTTCTTATAATATGCTTAAGTTCTTCGCTTGTTTCTCTGTCCTCAAGATTAATCTCTTTCAGCTTCTTATTCAGTAAATCTTCATATTCTGTTTCACAAATTTCGACCTGATTAAGCTCATCCATAATTACCTTGGATTCCTTAGCAAGGAAATCAACATTATTTTTGCATTGGTCATATTTAAGCCTTGCCTTAAGCAGCTCTTGTTTTTCTTTCTCAAGTTTTTGTTCTTTAGTTCCTAATATGGCGTAAAATAATGAAGTCATATTTGAAGATTCAAGCTTTAAAACATCAGAGTTTTCCTTTTCCAGTTCCTCGGACAATTTGTTTAAAAGCAGCTTCTCCTTTATCATATCTTGTTCAGTATGTTTCAAAAGCAATTTTAGCTTATTCTTTTTTTCCATGCATTTTTTTACATAACTGATTCTATCATTACAATCACGTTGCATATCAGTTCTCCTTTAATAGGCTGTCAAGTATTTTCAATATATTAAGACTATATATTTTTTTAATTATATCATACATAATATATCGATTCAAACAGTTTTTACCCATTGCAAACAGGAATACGTTAGTAATTTTTATTATTTTTTATTGAATAAGCAGGGTATATAATGTATAATGTCTTTAATAATCTTGTAAGGAGGCACATTATGGCTATAACTAAAGATATGATTATTCGTGAAGTAGTGCAGGCAAGCCCTGACGCTGCAGAAATATTAATGTCTTTCGGAATGGGATGCGTCGGATGCCCTGCTTCTCAGATGGAAACATTGGAAGAAGCCGCAGCGGTTCATGCAATGGATTTGAACAAACTGCTGGATGCATTAAATAAATAAAACCATTGGATTTTCCTTTTTAAGCGAAAAGTAAAACCGGCAATACTCCAGATCAGATTTCGATTATTTTCTGTTATCCTTATTTGAAATAAAAATTTCAAGCGGACCCTTTTGATCGAATTATTTTCATTATAAAATGAAAATACTGAACTGCAATATATGCCGGTTTTCTATTTTAAAAGCAACAAATTAACAGCTGTTTAATTTATTTGCTTATGTCAATATTGTTTACAAAAATCAGATTTATAGTATATAATATTTTTAGTTAAATTAGCTAATATTGTTAAATTGAATTAAAGTTTAAATTCAACTTGTTTGTTCCCCCATAATTCACCCTGCATGGCATTTTCATGTCCTTCTGAGAATATGCCGGGAATTCCTCCTGTATGAAGAAGCATGACATTTTTGTCTTTAGAAATCAATCCTTTTTGAATCATTTCAATCATTCCCCTGAACACCTTGCCCGTGTAGCAAGGGTCTAGTATGATTGCTTCTTCTCTTGCCATCATATACATGTATTCTCTTGTAACCGGATCTGGAACATTGTATGAAATTCCAACATACCCGTCTTCAATCCACATATCATCGGCAGACACATTAACGTCAAGTCCAAGAAATTTGTTTGTTTCTTCTATCAGTTCCACTTTTTCCCGCATTTCTTCTTCATCTTTATGTGAAACACTTATGCCTACGGGAGTAAATCCTGCATCAAAGTATTTTGCTCCCAGATACAAACCTCCGTAAGTTCCTACAGAGCCAAATCCCGTAAAAACATAGTCCATCTTTATGTTCATTTCTTCAAGCTGATCTTTTATTTCTCCTGCCGTGGTCACATAGCCCGCAGTTCCAACTGGACTGCTCCCTCCGATTGGAATTAAGTACACCTTTTCGTTTTGCTTTTCATACATGCTGACAACCTCATCGGTTGTTTTTTTTACAAGCTCTTTGTATTTTGATTTTCTTACTTCACTTGGCTGGTTTCGGAAGCTTGTATCATCCATGAAAAATAAATCCGCACCCATCATTTTATCAAGTATCAGATTTCCTGTTGCCTTTTCAGGAGCAGGACCATCCATTATTATTCCGCATTTAAGACCGAATCTTGCAGCCACTGCAGCAGTAAGCCTTCCATGATTTGTCTGAGGTCCCCCGTAAGTAAGAAGAACGGTGCAGTCATGGTCTAATGCATCTTTCAATAAATAATCAAGCTTTCTTAATTTGTTTCCTCCGCAGGCATATCCTGTCATGTCATCTCTTTTTATGTAAATGTTTATGCCGTATTTTTTGCTCAAATTTTCAAGCTTGTGTATGGGTGTTTTATACATGCCTGTTTCAATTTTTTTTAAATTTTCTAATTTCATACTTCCTCCAAAAAACAGGCAGATTCCAAAGCTGATTGGAAGCTGCCTGTGTATTATTACAACAATTCATCCAACTTGCTTCTGTTGAACCCTACAACCACTTCATCATCAACAAAAATCACCGGAACTCCCATGTAACCCATCGATAAAAGCTCCTTTTTAGCTTCCGAATCTAAAGATACATTTTTTTCTTCGTATTCATAACCTTTTTCTTTTATATATTCCTTTGCTGCTGTACAGTTCATACATGTTGAACTTGAATATATTTTGATATTTTTCATATTTCCTCCCGAGTTCAAATCATCATAAGTATTCTAACGTTTGATATATTTTATCATAAATCTATATAAAGTACCATAAATATTTCATTTAAACATTTCACAAAAAATTACAAGTTGAATAAAATAGATTATGCAGTTAAGACAAATCATGAAAGGAATGATGTAATGAAGGAATGTACTATTTCCATAAATGCTCCTGGAAGAATTTTAAAAGGAGCAGGTATTCCAAATACTTCTTTTATTCCCGCTTACATATATAAACTCAATATTACTCTTACAAATAAAAGTAACAGCACAAAATTGTGCTCATTCAGTTCAACCATGGGGAATGGAATACGCTATTTAAATAATTTATCACACTCGGGTCCGGATGTGGGACTCGCGGAAAAAGTTACTGCTATAAATCCATCACCAGAAATAGGAAGTAACAATGTTATTGTATTTGCCAACAACATAAATTTATCGCCGGATTCGGTAAATACCCTGACCTTTGATATAGCTTTGTGTGATAAATTAACTGACGAAAGCATAGAAAACTCAGGTGATAAAATATTGCATAAAAGCAAGATAAATTACTATGCGCACCTTATTTGTGAAGACTATACCGACTCTTGCAGTTCATCATCCGTGGCATGTGACTATGAAATGGTTGTTAAATGTGACAATGAAAAAATAAAAAAGGGAGAAACAACCAAATTTTATATTCATTGCAATGCAGGTCAATACGACATGGCCAGAAGCGTCTATGTCAGAAGCATACTTGACGAAGGTCTGGAATTTGTGGGAGATTCAAGCAATTTGCAGCCAAAAAACGTGTATACTTTTAACGGAAAAACCATACTTAAATGGGATGTAGGCAGTCTGAAGCCGGCTGAATCAAAACGCATAGGCTACATGGTCAAAGCAAAAGATAATGTAAAATCAGAAAACAGCTTAAGAAATAAACTTAATTCAAACTGCGTAAATAATTCTGAATACACCCAGTGTCCTGTAAGTTGTGTTTACAGCCTTATTGTTGAATAGCAATACATTTCATATACATAGACGTAACCCCCTTAAATAATAAAAAATGAAGGAGATACCTTCATTTTTTATTATTTTAATATATGGACTGGCTATTATAAGAATTCTCTCAAGCTTTTTATTGTTCGGTTGTTTATTCCTGTCGTAGTATCTGCATGGTACATAGAACTAATAATTGATTCCTCCACTGTCTCTGCAACAGCCTTAAAAACCTGCTCAATAGCATTTTCGTCTATCATTTTTATATCAACTATTTTCGTATCTGAATAGTGATTTACTTTATTTGCAGTTGTAAACGAAATACATATATCCCCGCTTCCGTTGCCAAGATACGATCCTGTCCTTGCAAGAGCCACTGTAGAACGCTTAGAAATACGCTTAAGCTGTCTTTCGCTCAGAGGTATATCCGTTGCAATAACCATAATAATCGAACCTTTATCCTGATCATTTTCCTGTGCTTCCTTAATTCTCTCGCCTACTTTATCCCCGTTTATCGTAAGGTATTTCTTAGAACCAAAATTAGACATTACAATTGAACCAATTGTATAATCATTTCCATCAATCTCCACAATTCTGGAGGATGATCCTATACCCCCTTTTAACCCAAAGCACACCATTCCCGTACCGGATCCCACGGCCCCCTCCTGAAAATCTGAACCGGCATTTTCTATTGCTTCAAAAACATGTTCTTCTTTTACATGGAGCCCTCTTATATCATTTAATTTTCCATCATTGCACTCTGTAACCACACAGTTGACCGTGCCTGTTGAGTTGCCTATATCTTCGTTTTCCCTCAACATGTATCGAACCAGCCCTTCCATAGCAGTTCCAACACTCAGTGTATTTGTCATAATTATAGGAGTTTCAATAGTTCCAAGCTCTTCAATCTGCAAAATACCAGCGCTTTTTCCAAAGCCGTTAATTACGTGGCAGGACGCCATCACCTTTTCCTTAAAAATATTTCCCTCTTTTGGGATAATTGCTGTAACTCCTGTCTTAATGCTGCCATTGTCCAGAGTTACATGACCCACTTTTACACCTTTTACATCTGTTATTAAATTTCTTTTTCCTTTTTTTATGCTTCCGATAGTTATTCCGCTGTCCTTGTCTAAACCCATTATTCCTCCATTATGAAAAAAACTCTTAGCAACAAACTACATTATTATATTTATCAGCCTTTCATTATCTGCAAAGTTTTTTATATTTTGTACTATAAGCTTTACCCATCTCGCCTTATTGTTTTTAACGAGAGCCGAAGCATGAGGAGTAAGGTAAACATTGTCCATCGACCAAAGCTCATCATCACTTGGCAAGGGCTCAATCTCAAACACATCAAGTCCCGCATAAGAAATCAATTTGTTTTTCAAGGCATCCTTTAAATCCTTCTGATTTATAATACTTCCCCTTGCAATATTTATTACTGAAGCTGTCTCTTTCATCAACTTTAAATTTTCTTTATTTATCATATGATATGTTTCTTCGTTTAAATCTGCCGTAACAATTATGTAATCGCTGACAGACATTATATGGTCAAGTCCTCTCTTTCCTGAGTATATCTCTTCAAAATACGGAACATTCAATACGGGTGTTCTCTTATATCCAAGCATTTTAACTCCAAAAGGCTGAAGTCTCTTTGCAATTTCCATAGCTATTGAACCTGTTCCTATAATACCGACTGTCTGTCCCTTAAGCTCAGTTCTCCTAAGAGTATTATCCCACATTTGCACTTTTTTATTTTCTAAATACCTCAATGCATTAGTATTATGCATCAAAATTTTGCATACTACATCTTCCGCTATAGGTATGGAAAATATATCTTTGCCGTTTGTAAGTGTTATTCCTCTTTTTCTGATATAATCCGTATCTATCATATCATAACCTGCTCTGAAAAGCTGAATCCACTTCAGATTAGGAAGCTTTTCCAGTATTTTGACATTCATAATTTCAGGCTGACCTATGAGTGCCAAAGCTTCGGGGCATTGATCAGGCTCAGTATAAAATTGTATTTCAGGAAACTCTTTTGATATTATTTCATGAAATTTTTTGTCTATTATTATTTTCATAAGCTTTCCTTTCTAAAAAATAAAGGGCGCATCACGCACCCTCCGGCTATTGAAAAAACCTGTCTGTCATTAACAGCAATATTATAATGTTAACTTACGCAGTATGCCACTATGCTGTACTCAGAAGGCACTTCATAATCCTTGTCAGGTTTTCCGAATTTCCATTCCAAATCAAACAACGTATTATCAACAATAAGCTGGAAGTAAAGCATTACTGTTCCCATATCGATTTTTTCTTCGTATTCATTTATATCCTTATCTTTTCTTAACACCAGCATTACCATTCCGTTATCATATATGAATCTCCATGGCTGTCTGTTCTTTGTTGAAGGTGCAAGTCTTGCATAGAAAAATGCTTCCAGAAGGCCAAGGTTTGCCAAATCGTCCGGGTCTGCATTATTACCCCACTTATTCATATATACAACTTCGCTGATTTTTAGTCTTTCAGTAGTATTATCCTCAACTATTTTCACATTTGCCTTTGATGGATTATATGCAGAAACATTTTCGTATACTACCTTATTCTTGTTATCATCAAATCCAATAGCAATTAGTGCTGTCAGCTTTTTATCTGATTTAATGTTCAGCTTTTCTTTTACAGCATCTCCGTTGCCGATTGTTATCCAGCATGATCCGACACCAAGCTCAAATGCCTTCAGTCTTATATCCTCAGCAGCATAACTTGTATTTTCAAGAAAATGATCTTTCTCTTCCGATAAAAAAATCAAGTATTGCGGAGCATCCAACATAATGTCATTATATCCGGCAATATTTTTTATATTGTCAAATACTTCGTCTCTGGTCATAAGGATCATTTCTATTCCGATATCCTTAACCAGCCTTTTGCTATCTTCGAAATATTTTGTTAATTTTTGAATAGTTTCAGGATCTACTTCTTCTTTTTTATAGTTCCTTACTGATTTAATTTTTGCTATCAAGTCTTTGTATTCCATCTATTCCCTCCATAAAGTTATTTACATGCTATTTATACCCACTTTTCATATGTTATAACATAAATTTCCCTAAATTGTTGATTAAAATGCTATAACTATTCCTCCGTCATCAGCGTATACAGTGCTTAATCCGGAAGATTTGAAAATTTTGACATCCTTAAATGGATATCTGGCTTTTATATCTTCCTTCAGCTTTTCAGCTTTTTCCAGACAATTAACATGCGTTATTCCCAGTATTGTGTTTTCAAAATCTACATTGTATTCGCCTATCATGTCAATAAGTCGGGCAAATGCTCTTTTTTTGCCTCTCACCTGTTCCTTTAGGACTATTCTTCCTTCACCGTCTTCTCCCATTATGGGTACAATATGCATTATATTTGCTATAATAGCCTTCAAATTAGTTATTCTTCCATTTTTTGCAAGATTATCAAGAGAATCAAGTATAAATAGAGTTCTGACCTTAGAAATGTATTTGTTGGTATGTTCTATAATCTCCGATGTATTAAAATTACCCTCAATCAATTGTTTTACCTTAATAGATATGAGAGTTTCACCTGCACTTGCAGTTTTTGTATCAAAAACATGTACAAAGCTTTCCGGGAACTTTTCTTTAAATTGTTCTACCGCCACCATAGCACTGTTATAAGACCCGCTTAGCTGGCTTGAAATAGTAACAATAAAATTATTTGCTCCACCCTTCAGCTTCTTTATAAAATCATCAGGAGGCGCACATGCAGTCTTTATTTGTTGTCTTGTATTTTTCATTTTTTCTATTAGTATATTTATGTCTAAGTCCTCGTCGATGATTTCTTCGTGATCAATAAGTATTCTAAATGGCACTCTTTGTATTTCTTCGGTTTCTTTATCAAAGTCAGTGCAACTGTCAACAATCAAGTTATTTTTCATACAAATCTCCCCTTGCATCTGTTTTTTTAATTATAGCAAACATTAACACAGTATACAATTAAATTTTGCTACTATTTAGCAACTTCAGCTTTTTTTCTCTGTTCATGTTTTTTATTTGGGCTTCTCTTTTCATAGCATCAACCTTGTTGTCAAATTGCTCAGAGTACTTTAAAACAACAGGCGTTCTTCCTCTTGTATACTTAGCACCCTTCTTATCATTATGTGTTTTTATTCTTTTTTCAACATCTGTTGTATACCCCGTGTATAAAGTTTTATCGCTGCATTCGACTATATATATATAATGCATATTTATGTGTCACCCTCCTCTTAATTGTAGTTATTATTTTATCATAAATAAATATAAGTTGAAGATTTTATTTGCGATACTGTTTCCTAATCTAATATGCTTTGCTTATGCATTGTGTATTTTAACAGCAGTTCCACCGTTGACATTTGTTCTTTGCTATAATAAAATAATTAAAAAAACTAATGAGGGCAGAGATGAAAATAGGAATAATCGGAGCTATGGAAATAGAAGTTAAAGAACTCATCGAATCCATGGAAAACATAAATAAAGAAACTATCAGTTCAGTTGTATATTATGAAGGGCAGCTGCAGGGCAAAAATGTTGTTGTCGCAAAATGCGGAGTCGGAAAAGTTCATGCGGCTGTATGCGCACAGACAATGATACTTAAATACAAGCCTGATGCTATAATTAATACAGGGGTAGCCGGCAGCCTAAGTTCAAAACTCGACATATCCGATATTGTAATATCAGAAAATGTTGTTCAGCACGATATGGATACATCTGGTCTTGGAGATCCCGTAGGCTTTATATCGGGGATGAATATAATAAACATCCCATGTTCAAAGGAACTGGTTAAGCAAATAGAAAAATCTGCAAAAAGTATTGAAAACACAAATGTTTTTACAGGCACCATAGCATCAGGAGATCAGTTTATATGCAATCAGGATAAAAAAGACTATATTGTAAAAAATTTTGACGCTCTCTGTGCAGAAATGGAAGGCGCTGCAATAGGACAAGTTTGCTACTTGAACAATGTGGACTTTTGCATTGTAAGAGCAATATCTGATAAGGCAGACGGTTCGGCTCATATGGATTTCCCCACATTTGTACAAATAGCAGCAAAGAAATCCACAAAAATGATAAACACTCTTTTAAAAAATTTCGTATAGACTGTCAAACGAACAATAATTTAATTATATAAAAGGCTGTTGAAAGATTTTGCCCCGTTGTAAATAAAGGCAAATTTTTCAGCAGCCTAAAATATTTCGCGAATTAAAAACTACGGCACCAATATTTCAATTGCGTTATGCACTGAAGATATTTCGGCTGGAACAACCCCGCCAATATCTCCGTCAGTATCAATGGGTATTTTCTTCTCGCAGTCTATTTTTATATTTTTACCCTGCATGTAATGCACCTTGGGATGAGTTATGTGCTGTCCGTTAAACACTCTGGTAAATATCTGCAGAAGATCCGCATTGTTCGCTTTTTCAAAAATAACTATATCCAAAAGCCCGTCATCTATTTTTGCTTTTGGACATAACTTGTTAAAGCCTCCGGCTCCTGATGAGTTAATTACAAGAAAAAGCAGCGTATTTATATTGTATTCCACTCCATCGATATTGTAATTTATATTGTTAGTGTTTACAAGCTGTCCCGGCACTTCAAATGCCGCTTTAAAATAGTAAGCATACTTACCTAGAATTGTCTTTGCCTCAACTGTCACATCATGAGGAATGTTCATGAAGGCACCGCCGCCCACAACGTTAACAAAATAGTTATCATTAATTTTACCTACATCAATTGTTTTAAAATTTTGTTTCATTAAAAGAGATGCAAAATTTGCATATGCCTTGGGAATCTTCAGCTGAGCGGCAAAATCATTAACAGTTCCTGCTGGCATCACCGCAAGCTTTGTTCTGCACGAACTTTTCATTATTCCGTTTAAGACTTCATGAACCGTACCGTCTCCGCCGCAAGAAATGATCATATCGTAACCCTCTTCACAACCTCTTATGGCTGCAGTCTCTCCGTCGCCCTTTTTTTTCGTCGCAAAAAAAGTAAATTCCACAGCTTCATTTTCCATTACAATTTGCGAAGAACTGAATATTTTCTGTCCCGCAAGCTCCTTTCCCGAAGTGGGATTGTATATAACAAAATATTTTTTCATAATTCACCTTTTTCATCACCTGTTATGTTTAAAGTATATCTTATCACATTTAAATAAAAAATCAATATCATAGCAGTGGAGACAGTAGCCTGCAAATTGATTCTTTGAATCTTATTAAAATCCCTCTTTCCAAATATATTTCCCTGGTAAGCTCAAGGGAGTAGTTTAAGTCATTAAGAAAAATATTGTAAAGTTTGGATGATGTCTCAGTGTCATAGATTATTGCATTGCATTCAAAATTAAGTTTGAAGCTTCTCATATCAAAGTTTGCCGTACCTACAGATGCAACTTTTCCGTCAATTACCAGAGTTTTAGCATGCATAAATCCGTTCTCATATGTATATACCTTAACACCGTACCGGAGCAGCCCTCCGCAATGCCAGTACGTCGCCCAGTAAACAAAAGGATGATCAGGCTTACATGGTATCATTATTTTAACATCCACTCCGGACATGGCGGCAATTTTCAATGATTCAAACACCGATGAATCCGGAATAAAGTACGGCGTCTGGATAAGTATGCTTTCCTTTGCTGAATTAATCATCTTTACATAATTGCTTTTAATTGCCTCATCTAGTTTGTCCGGTCCGCTGTTTATTATCTGTATGCCTACGTTGCCTCTCTGTTTTGTATCCGGAAAATAATGAGGCAGAAACATTAAATCCTCTTTTGACGCGTAGCCCCAATCCAGAAAAAACCTGGTCTGCAGATCTACGACAGCATCTCCTGAAATTCTAATGTGTGTATCTCTCCAATATCCTATTTTTTTATTCAGCCCTACATACTCATCTCCCACATTAAATCCTCCAATGTATGCCGTCTCGCCATCTATTACAACAATTTTTCTGTGATTTCTGTAATTTATTTTAAAATTAAAAAGTGGAAAATTGCTTGCAAAAAATATTGCGATTTTTACTTTAGAGTTTCTTACCTTCTCAATAGTTTCATCGGGCAGATGCCTTCCTCCCATTGAATCATATAACAGCCTGACTTCTATTCCTTCTGAGGCTCTTTTAGCAAGCAGCTTTAAAATGTCATTTCCTAAATTATCATTTTTTATAATGTAGTATTCCATATGAATATGATGCTTTGCATTTTGTATATCATTGATTAAATCATAAAATTTGTCCTGCCCATCAGTATAAATTTTCACTTCATTATTCTGGGTGTACGAAAAATCATGAAAGAAAAGATTCATTTTTATTAAATCCTTGAAAGCTTCCGTATTTTTATCGTTATAAACAAGCTCTCCGCTATTAAACAGCTTCTGCTGTACCCTGATATAATCGCCAAATGTCTTCTTAGCATAAATTTTCATAGTAAATAATTTTTTTCTGCTGAAGTTTTGTGAAAGCAGCAGATAAAACAAAAAACCGACACCGGGAAAAATAAGCAGCACCAAGACCCATGCAAGTGTCGCAGTAGGATCTTTTCGCTCTAAAAAAATTACAACAACAGCCATTGCAATATTGATAAGATATATTATTGAAAACGACCCGAAAAGATCAAACATAACTGCCTCCTTCATTTTATTTGATTATTATTTCTCTTATACTGCACAATATACTTTTTGTTAGATATTGAATTTTAAACTTTTATATGCTAATATGACATTTAGCACCAACAAAAAACCATGCTGTACACAATACGATTTTTGACGCAATAATTAAAAATTCATATAAAAGGCAGGTATACCGTGAAAAAAACGCCCTCAAAATACATAGTACTGATAGGAACATTTTTTACATCTCTATCATCAATCATAATCAGATATTCAGATGCTCCTGCGCTGGTTATTTCCGCATATAGGATGCTTTTTACATCGCTGATGCTTCTTATTCCCGTAATCATAAACAGCAGAAGTGAATTTAAAAAAATATCAAAAAAAGAATACGGATTATGTGCCGTCAGCGGTATTTTTTTGGCACTTCATTTTGCTTCGTGGATTACATCTATTAAGATGACCACTATTGCGAACTCTACAATACTTGTTTCATGCAGTCCGATATTTGTAGCATTGGCAAATTACTTTATAACTAAAGAGAAACTCAGCAGGAAAATGTATATAGGCATCTCATTGTCACTGGCAGGCACTATCATAATAGCCCTTGGATCATCAGGCGATGCTGCCGGCAGTACCATGCTTGGAAACATACTTGCATTCCTGGGAGCAATCTTTGTAGCCTTCTACCTTGTCATAGGCGGAATTGTCAGAAAAAACATAAGCGCCGGAGTATATGTATTCATTGTTTATACATCTTCTTCATTAGTTTTGTTTTTCATGTGTATGGTTTCTAAAACACCCATATATCCATACGCTCCAAAAGAATTCCTTCTGTTTGCGGCTTTGGCATTCTTCTGTTCAATACTTGGGCATACCCTATACAATTACATGATCAAGTATGTTTCATCAACTTTGATTTCTGTTTCAACACTGAGCGAACCTATTTTTGCAAGTATACTAGCATTGTTCATTTTCAATGAAATGCCTTCTATTTATACCCTTTCAGGAGGCATAATAATTATATACGGAATATTTTATTACCTTACGGCACAAAATAAAGAAATTAAATCAACAGATTAACTAAGGAACTAAAATGAATTACGAAATTACAAACCTACGCGTTACAGAAAAAGCAACTTCAAAATTGCATTTAAAACAGCTTTTACTGTTAATTTTATCAACTATTTTCATTCCTGCTGCTTATGTATATGTTTCAGCTATTCTTATATCAGAGCTTTTGAGCAAAAAAGTCAGTATTAATAAACAGTTTTCATCACTTTTAATATATGCATATATGTTAATTGGTTTAACAGCATCTGAGTATAAATTAGTATCCGCATTTTTTGTACTATTAATTTTTTTATGCTGTTATTCTTATAATTTGTTTAGCGCAGCGGAATCAGATTGCATGGAAGCAGCTGTAAAATTATTTTATCTTGTATCAATGGTTGTGTTTTTTATAGGTGTTTTGCAATATATAAATCCGGAATTCACCATACCGTCTAAGTGGGTTTCAAGTAGCTATAGCGTTAACAAACGAATTTATTCAACCTTTTTTAATCCTAATGTTTTTGGATTTTATATAAACTTTATTATATTGCTGAGTATAGAAAAACTTAACTTTAAAAAGCCAGGTCTGGAGCTGATAATATTTTCGGCAGGTATATTCTGCTTATTTTTGACATTTTCAAGAACCGCGTGGATATCTATTGTAGCCGCGTTAATTATTACTTCCCTGTTTAACAGAAAGCGCCTAAAATTTGCACTGATAATTTCTTTGGCAATATTTTGCCTCGATGCACTTCTGGGAACAGGTCGGGCAAACCCCTCAAATGCAGTAGCAGACAGTTCTTTTTTATACAGAATAGAAGTGTGGAAGGCATGCATTGAAATAATAAAGGATAATTTTATATCAGGAATAGGGTTCGGAACCTTGTCCAAACATATTGCTGATTATTCTACTGTTGTGAGCACGGGAATAGAGCACAGCCACAGCATTTATTTACAAGTTTTTACCGAAACCGGAATATTGGGTTTTTCTTTATTTATAATTTTATTATTAAATATTATCAAATTTTTTAAAAACAATTTATTTAAGAAACATAATTCTCATTTCATTACTGCATTTTCTGTATTTGTAATGACAATGATTCACGGTCTGGTTGATTCCGTACCTCTCACGCCTCAAATTATGATGATATTGAGCATATATGCAGGAATTATAAGCTCACTGCACACATTTGAACGCTCTAATAAGAGCATTAAATTACCTCTTATAAATTAAGACATCCTCATTCAATATATGCTGACAGTCTGTCTGCTGACAGTTTAATACATGAGGACTTTTCTATTATTGAATCCATGTATCTTTCAAATATTTTGATTATAGATTTTTCTGTAGAATAATAGAAATTATATGATGTTTCATCGGTATAAATATTTGTATTACCTACCGCAATCGAAGTGGGAGTAAGGAACACAGATGGCGTTTCACAACATAACCTGTTAAAATCAATAGTGTCTGAAATGGAATAGAATTCAATATTTTCATTTTCCCTCATACAGCTGCATATGTTCAAAATATGTTCTTTAACCTGATCCTTGGTAAACACATGTTTTTTCCCGCCTATTTCTATGCGCCCGGTATTGATATAGTGTGAAAGAAGAGATTCATAAACTAGTATTTTTATATTATAATGCCTGGTATATTTATCAAAAATATTGCTCACTTGCTCGAGATATTCCACATGCTCACTCCACTCTTCGCCTTTTATATTAAGTTCGTTATTTTCAATTAAACCACATATAACGTTCTTTGGAATAAAAACTGCCGGGGATTCCGAAAACAATATGCTCTGGTTGTCCTGCATAAACTGATTCATCTGTACATTTGTTTTCCTCAGGGAAATCGGCATGGCATAGCTTAATATTTTCTCCATGTGGCGAACAATTAAATTATAACTACTGGAAATGGATTGAATATATTTTTCATTAAAGCTGTAGTAGCACAAGAAAACCACGTTTTCCAGACTAACCACATTCATAGCAATGGCGTCGTTAATGACTAGAATTTGAGGTATTTCTTCTTTTTGTTTATATATATTGAAATCAATAAAATAATTTCGCGAAATTAAAGAAATAAAGTTATTGCAAAATATTAAAGGGTCATAAGGATACCCGTCAAATGAGGCACACATGTTTATTTTTAAGCTTTCCAGATTCATTTTATGCAGCTTGGTAATAATATCTTCAATGTGATATTCAAATCTCTGAAAAAGATTAAGCGTAGTATTGATAGTTATATTCCTAATTCCGGAATATTCAAGCTGCTGCAGCACCTCAACAATTAAATCCGTTACATCCGAATCCGAAGTAATCACGGAAATGCTTTTACTCATATTGCTTTCCATCTTGGAAAATCCCAGATCTGAATAATAAGCATTTTTTAAATTAATTTTTATTTCATCCGTATCTGTTCCCTCTGAAAGTATGCCTGAAAGCTTTTCGCAAATAGAATCAATGCTTTTTTGTGAAGGAAGGTTTTTGCCTGAAATCCACTTACTTAAATATGTAGGATCGTACCCAAGCTTTTGAGAAATAATTTTTTCTTTTGTTCCTTTTTCGGTTATCAACTTTTTTAATAAATTCCCAAACTGGTTATTCATAACAATACTTTCCTTTCAATTTAATTATTTCACCCAATACAAATTTATAATAAAAATGTTTTCTGTGTTTATATACAAATAATTAATGATACATACATGCATATCAAATTAACCCTATTATACCATAAAAATATAATTAATGAATAAAATTTATATTATTGAAAAAATTGAATTCAATTTAATGCATATTAGTTCCATAGAATTCAATTCACTTATATGTTAGCATAAAAACATGAGGAAATCCAGGGTACTTATTTTTTTATATTACAATAAGCTAAATTCATTTAAAAGTGCTGCTCAGACAGGTTATAACCATAAGCACTGATTGTTGTTTTAATGATAACGTATGCAATTTATATTAAATGATAATTTTCCTCAAAAATCTTAAAACTAAAAGGAGGAAGCAGATGAATACCAGTAAAATAAGCATCCCTCAAGTTATAGCAATAGGCGGGGCATTCATGGGGTTTGTAATCGGTTCAAGTTTTGCATCAGGGCAGGAATGCATGCAATATTTTTCAGGACATGGAGTATGGGGAAGTATTGGAGCAGGTATAATAGCAGTTATATTGTACGCATGGTTCTGTGTAGTAATTATTGAGGATGGAAGAAATTTAAAATTAGCTCAAACAAATAAAATGTTTGAATTTTACTTAGGAAAATATTTGGGGAAATTTTGCGAATGGTTTACACCTATTATGTTGTTTCTTGTATATGCACTAATGATTTCGGCAGCAGGTTCAACGTTTGAAGAATACTACGGTTTTAACGGTAATATAGGAAGAATTATAATGATAGCAGCTTCATTGACAACAGTTCTCCTTGGGCTGAAAAATTTAGTTAAAATTGTAGGATATATTTCACCGTTTATTTTGACAGGAACTATAATAATAGGCATTCTTGCCATAGTAAAAAACCCCCAAGGCATCAAAGAAGCTGATCAAGTTCTTAACACAATAGAAGTTCACAGCAATTTCAGCAACTGGATCGTTTCCGGATTATTGTATGCAGCTTACACCGTAACAGGTGTGGTTCCTTATCTTGCAGGTATAGGAGCTACTACGGCAACAAGCAAAAAGAATGCCGTTATCGGCGGTCTTTTCGGAAGCATCGCATTTTTGATAGCTGTTATGATTTTAAATTTTGGACTTCTTGCTAATATTGACAGTGTCTACAACTTGGAGATACCTTCGCTTTACGTAGCCGCTCAAGTCAGCCCTGTATTTGGTAAAATATTTGCTGTTATGCTTATATTGGGAATTTACACCACAGCAGTTCCAATGATGTTTACGGCATGTAACAAGGTATCAGAAAATGAAAAAAGCATTAAATATCGAATTGCTGCAATTGTGACCGCTATAGCGGGTTTCTTCGGCGGTCAGCTGTCATTTTCAACTATGGTTGGAATTATTTATCCTATTTCCGGTTATGTAGGACTTATTATATTTGCCGGAATGGTATATACAAAATATATCAAAAAAAGAAGTTATGAGGAATTTTTAACTACAATAGGTGAAAGAAACATTTAAATATATTATTAATAATAATTAGGAGGAAAAGATAATGTATAATTTTGAACTTACTAGAGAATTTGCAAAGAAAATGGATAAGGAAGATAAACTGTCAAAATACAAAGAGCGCTTCTATATCAATGAAGGTGAAATTTATATGGATGGCAATTCATGCGGATTGTGCAGCAAGGATGCAGAAGAAACCTTATTTCAAGCTTTAAAAGTATGGAAGGAAATGGGGATAGGTGTTTGGACTGAAGGCGGGTATTTTTTATACCAGGATAAACTGGGGGCTATGATGGCTCCACTTATAAATGCAGATCCTGAAGAAGTTACATGCGGAAACAGCACTACGGTTAATATACATCAGTGCATTCACACATTTTACAAACCGACACCTGAGAGAAACAAAATCATCATGGATGATATTAATTTCCCAACGGATAAATATGCCGTAATGAGTGACATCAGAGCTCGCGGATATGATCCGAATGAATGCCTAAAGGTAGTGAAAAGCCGTGACGGAGAATACATCTATGAAGATGATATTATCGACGCTATGACTGATGATGTTTGCATAGTATTGCTTCCTTCAGTGCTTTACAGATCTGCTCAGCTTGTAGACATGGAAAGAATATCAAAAGAAGCCCACAAAAGAGGGATTTATGTAGGATTCGACCTTTGTCACTCAATCGGTGCAGTACCCCATGATTTTAAGAAAATTGACCCCGATTTTGCTATATGGTGCGATTATAAATATTTAAACGGCGGTCCAGGAGCCATAGCGGGATTGTATATAAACAAAAATCATTTCGGCATGAAGCCTGGTCTTGCCGGATGGCAAGGAAACAAAAAGGAAACTCAATTCAACCTGTCTCAGGACTTTGAGCATGCAGAATACGCAGGAGGATGGCAGATTGGCACTCAACCTATTTTATCCATGGCACCTATTGAAGGCTCACTAAAAATAATAAACGAAGCAGGGCCTGAAGCTATCAGAGAAAAATCATTAAAAATTACAGCTTACATGATGTATTTAATTGATGAAAAGCTTGCAAAATATGGTTTTGGAGTAGGCAGCCCAAGAAAAGATGCAGTTAGAGGTGGGCATGTTGCTTTAACGCATGCCGATGCTTTAAGAATTAACGAAGCATTTAAGGCCAACAAAATAATACCTGATTTCAGATATCCAAACGTAATAAGACTGGCACCTGCACCTTTATATGTCTCTTATGAAGATGTTTTCGAAATGACAGAAAGAATCATAAAAATCATGGAAAATAAAGAATATGAAAAATATGAAAGCGAAGAATGTGGAAAAAACTCTGTAAAATAGCTTTCTGTTGCAAATATAAAAAATTCAGGCTGAGCCTGAATTTTTTTGTTTTAACTATTTTTTATTTTCAATTGATGCTTTGATAAGCCCTTTGAACAAAGGATGACTTCTGGTAGGTCTTGATTTAAATTCAGGGTGGAATTGTGCAGCAACAAACCACGGATGATCCTTAAGTTCCACAATTTCAACAAGCTTATTGTCAGGAGATGTTCCTGAAATTATCAGGCCGTTTTCCTCACATACTTTTCTGTATTCATTGTTGAACTCGTACCTGTGTCTATGTCTTTCATTTATCATATCCGCACCGCCGTATGCTTCCTTAGTCTTTGTACCTTCAGTAAGTCTGCACGGATAGCTTCCCAATCTCATGGTTCCGCCTTTGTTTTCAATATCTTTCTGATCATTCATTATATCTATTAATGGATACTTTGTTTCTGCGTTAAATTCTGTACTGTCCGCATCGCTGTAATTTAAAACATCTCTTGCAAATTCAACGACTGCCATCTGCATTCCAAGGCATATACCTAAGAATGGTATTTTGTTTTCACGAGCATATCTTGCAGCAAGTATTTTTCCATCTATTCCTCTGTCTCCAAATCCGCCTGGAACCAATATTCCATCACTGCCTTCAAGCATCTGTTTGTAATTTTCTTCATTCACTTCTTCGGAATGAACCCAGTTAATTTCAACATCTGAAGAGTTGTCTATACCCGCATGTCTCAATGCCTCAGCAACCGAAAGATACGCATCTTTCAGTTCAACATATTTTCCCACCAGCGCAATTTTCACGCTATGCTTAGCATTCTTAGAACAATGAACCATATCGTTCCATTCTGTCAAGTCAGGTTCCTTACAATTCAGTCCGAATTTTTCGCAAACTATTTTTGCAAGACCTTCCTTCTCCAGCAGCAATGGTATATCATACAGTGAATCAGCATCACTGTTTTGTATTACATTTTGCTTTTCGACATTACAGAACAGTGCAATTTTAGCCTTTAGATCCATACTTATTTCTTTTTCTGACCTGCACACCAAAATATCAGGCTGTATTCCTATACTCAGCAGCTCCTTAACACTGTGCTGCGTTGGTTTTGTCTTAAGTTCTCCGGCTTTTGTCAGATAAGGAAGCAGTGTAACATGTATATACATAATATTTTCTCTGCCAACTTCATATCTGATCTGGCGAATAGCTTCCAAAAATGGTTGACTTTCAATATCTCCCACTGTGCCGCCTATTTCTGTTATAACAACATCTACATCATTAACAGCTGCAACTCTTTTAAACATGTGTTTAATTTCGTTTGTAATGTGAGGAATTACCTGTACAGTTCCTCCAAGGTAGTCTCCTCTTCTCTCTTTGTTCAGAACAGACCAGTAAATTTTACCGGATGTTATACTTGAATATTTTGTCAAATCTATATCAACTATTCTTTCGTAGTGCCCCAAGTCCAGATCTGTTTCGGCACCGTCATCAGTAACATACACTTCACCATGCTGGTAAGGACTCATTGTTCCTGGGTCCACGTTGAGATATGGATCAAACTTCTGAAGTGTAACTTTTAACCCTCTTGCTTTCAGCAACCTTCCCAATGATGCTGCTGTAATTCCTTTCCCCAGTGATGATACAACTCCTCCTGTTACAAAAATGTATTTTGGCATTTTTTCCTCCTGTAATATCCTATTATACCGTTATACCGTTCCTTATATTTTTAATTGTACCAATTAAATTTTTATTTATAAGTACTTTCCCCTTAAACATAAAAACAGAGACAAAAAAGGGGTTTTTTTTTTAGTCTCTATTATCTCTAAATATATACAGTTTGTAAAGAAATTAAAATTTAAAAACAACAAATTTAGATAATTAATTTACCTTCCAATTCTATATTAAAAAAAGGAAAAGGTCAATGATTTTTTAAAATTTTTTGTATAGAAGTTGTACTAACGAAACTTATGTCGCATATACATTTATAAAAGAATGGGATTCTATCTGTTTTTAAAGGAGGATTTTAATTTGTTTAAATTAATTGGGGATACTTTTAATATTAATGAGATTATTGATTCAAGTTCTACTGAAGTTTTGTTAGAAAGCGAGTTTGCACTTCCTGATAATTCTCCGGATATAGAAAAAATTATATCAACAGAAGGTAAGGTCAAAATAAACAATTCTGAGGTTAACGACGGTTCTGTTGTTGTGGACGGAACATTAGTCTATAACATTATCTACCGTTCAAATGACGAAGATGTTTCTGTAAGCTCAATGTCGGATAAAATTCATTTTACTGAAGAAATGCCATTTGAAGAAGCAAAATTCGGAATGGAGGCACTGACAAGCGCTTATATTGATTACATAGAAGCAGAACCGCTTGAAGAAAGAAACTTCATTGTGAAAGCTGTTGTATTGCTGGATACTGATGTTATAAACAAACATCCTGTAAATTTTGTTTCAAATCTTGAATCAGACGGAACATTCCAAGCAAAAACAAAAAACATAAAATACACCGATAAAACTGCAGAATTAGCAGAAGAAGTAAACATCAACGATGCCGTTGAGCTGAATAAAAGTTCCGGCGAAATAGCTAAAATCTTAAAGTCGGAATCTGAAATATTTATAACAAATGTTGACGTCCTGGACAATAAAATGCTAGTTGAAGGTAACTGCAAGGTTGGATTCCTTTATACAGAAGACAATAATATTAGCGCTACAGGCCATGTGTCAGAAGAATTCCCGTTCACTCACTATCTTGAAGTCAAAAATTTAAGCGATAACATGATTAAAGAAATCGGTGTTTCTCTTAACGATATGACATATAATATTGCCGAGAACTATGACAATGAGAAAAAACTGATTGAATTCAACCTTCCATTTACAATTAATGCTGTTTTATATGACACAGAAGAAAAAAATATAATAACAGACTGCTATTCCACTAACAGCCTGCTTAGTTTAGAATCTGACACCGTTAATCTCACATCAATAAATGACATTGTAAACAAAACTGTAAAGTATGAAAATAACTTCGATGTTGTTTCTGGCAGTGTTAAGGATATTTATACAGTAGATGTAAGCCCTAAAATTTCCGAAAGAAAAGTTTATGATGACAAATATGTTGTTGACGGTTATCTTGATGTAAATCTGCTCTATTTAAACGGAGACATAAATAAAATTGATAAAGCATATGCTTCTCTTCCTTTTACGGCTGCAGTTGATCTTAAAGAAGATGAACTAAATTCAGATATTTCATCAAATGTAAGCATAACTAAATGCGGAGCTTATAGAAAAGGCAGTAATTCCGTAATTGTTAACTGTGATATAAACGTTGGAATGAAGCTTAAAAACAACGATGAGGTAACAATAATCTCAAACATTACCGAAGAAGGACCTATTGACAGGAGCAAGATGCCCAGCCTGGTTTTCAGAGTTGTTCAACCTGGCGAAACAGTATGGGATATAGCTAAAAATTATAATTTATCAATAAACTATTTAAAAGAACTAAACGATATTCCTCCCGAAAACGCATTAACTCCGGGTTCAAAGCTCATAATTGCCAGAATGGTTTAGATAGTTAATAATTACATAAAAGAGCGGAAAATACTCCGCTCTTTTATTATTATCTTCTTTACAATGCTTAGGCCTTAGTCATCTGTGATTTCTTCGCAAATGCCAAAAGAAGTCCGAGAGCTATAGACAAAAATGCCGAAACAAGCACCCTGTATTCCGATGGCAGCATGAAAACCACTGTATGCGCAGGTATCCAGAAAAACAGACATGTTTTTGCCCAGCTGAATTCCACAAGCGAATGCCAATCTATTTTATCAACAAGGCCGCTCAAAGATACCTTATCTTCTTTTTTATATGACAAATCAATCCATAAGTCCATTATTCTGTGAAAAAACATCATCATTGGGCCAAATGTCAAGTTCATTGCTGCACTTCCAAAGAATGCCTGGGCAATGGTCACTCCTGCGAAAGGAAGTAAGCCCGCGTTTTGTGCAGAAGCTGCTCCTCCCATAAATAACGTAAACATAAGCGTAACCATCATACCAATAATTCCCCATACCACAGCTTTTAAGACGACACCCTCATGTATTAAATAGTCTCCCTTTATTAGCCTGATTCCCAATAAGTCTCCCATGGTTGCCAATATGAAGAATTTGAAAAAGCCTCCTATGTACGGATGCGTACCGGT
Organism: Sedimentibacter sp. LTW-03; assembly: GCF_052059825.1. Classification (GTDB taxonomy): domain Bacteria; phylum Bacillota; class Clostridia; order Tissierellales; family Sedimentibacteraceae; genus Sedimentibacter. The sequence continues at coordinate 3,151,451 of NZ_CP197180.1, read as the reverse complement.
AGCAGACATGAATGCCTCTCTTGACTGAGGTACAACAAGTACAATAATCCAGGCAATTAAAGCCAGTCCCCAAATTAAATCTCCTTTTTTCATACATACTCCTCTGTTTATTATTAAAAAATAGGGCGCATCTCGTGCGCCCTCAGATTAATTACAAAGACATCAACGTCCTTTAATTTAGTATTATTTCTGAATATTTCCAAATTTTGTGTACTGACTTATCCATGCAAGCTCAACCGTTCCCACAGGTCCGTTTCTCTGCTTGGCAATAATAACATCTGTTATTCCTTTTTTTTCGGATTCTTCCTTGAAGTAGTATTCGTCTCTGTACAGCATTAGTACAATGTCGGCATCCTGCTCTATTGCTCCTGATTCTCTCAAGTCAGACATAATCGGTCTGTGATCCTGTCTGAGCTCCGGCGCACGTGACAGCTGCGACAGCGCTATTACAGGGCAGTCCATTTCTCTTGCCAAAGCCTTCAATCCTCGGGAAATATTAGAAATTTCCTGCTGTCTGTTGGAGGAATTTGTTCCGTCAGACATAAGCTGAAGGTAGTCAATAACTATCAAATCAAGCCCTTTTTCTATTTTTAGTCTTCTGCATTTAGACATCAGCTCAAACACTGAAATTGCAGCCGTATCATCTATAAAAACATCAAAATTGGAAATGGTGCTCATGGTTGAAATAAGCCTTGTCCAATCTTCATCGTCCAGATTGCCTGTCCTGAGCTTAGAGCTGTCCACCATGGATTCCATGCTTATAATTCTTTGAACATACTGTTCCTTGGACATCTCGAGACTGAACAAAGCCACCGATGCGCCGGTCTTAACCGCATTCATAGCTATATTAAGCGCAAGCGCCGTCTTTCCCATGGAAGGCCTAGCAGCCAGAAGTATGAGATCTGATTTCTGAAGTCCGGAAGTCATTCTGTCCAAATCTTCATAACCTGTTGTAAGCCCTGTAATGCTGCCCTTATTCATAGCTCTCTCTTCAAGGGTATTAAATACGGTCATCAAGACATCCTTAATTTCAGTAAAAGAATTTATGCTTCGATTTTGTGAAATTGAAAAGATTCTAGATTCCGCAAGCTCTATAATCTTCTGGACATCATCACTTTCCTTGTATCCTTTTTCAATTATCTCGCTTGATGCACTTATGAGCCTTCTCAGAGTTGATTTTTCTCTTATGATATTGCAGTATGCCTCAACATTCTTAGAGGTTATTATATTTTCAGTTAATTGGGCCAAATATTCATATCCGCCTATATAATCTATTCTGCCTCTTTTTTTAAGCTCCTCTGTAAGTGTAAGTACATCCACGGGAATATTTTGGATGTGAATCTGTTTTATTGAATCAAATATTTCCCTGTTTGCCTCAAAGTAAAAATCTTCTGAAGTCAAAAGATTCATAAGCTTTTCAACAGCAATATGGTCAATCAAAGCAGATGCAAGGACAGTCTGTTCTGCTTCGGCACTATGAGGCGGCACTTTTCCCAAATTCATCAAATCAGACATGTTACCCCTCTTATTTTTCCGTTACAATAACTTTTACTTTAGCGTTCACCTGAGGATGGAGCTTAATTTTTACAAAGTACTCCCCTACAGATTTTATAGGTTCATCTAAATCATATTTTTTCTTGTCAATGGCAAATCCATGCTCTTTTTCAATAATTTCAGAAATCTCTTTTGTTGTTACAGCACCAAAGAGCTTTCCGCTCTCACCCGCTTTTGTCTTAATTACTATAGTTAATTTAGTAAGCTCTTCTTCTAACTTCTTCGCTTCTTCAAATATTTCATTTTCTTTAGCTTCCTGTTTTTTTCTGGCATTTTCTAAATTTTTTAGATTTGATGGTGTAGCTTCTATAGCCAAATTTTTTGGAAAAAGAAAGTTTCTTGCATATCCGTCTTTCGCATTGATAATGTTTCCTTTTTTTCCAACATTTTTAACATCTTCCAATAATATTACTTTCATTCTTTCTCGCTCTCCTTTTTATAATGAGATATCGCTTCTATCAGCATTTCTTTCGCCTCGTTCATATCTTGTGTCTGTACCTGGGCTCCGGCCATGTTTAAGTGGCCGCCTCCGCCTAAATACTCCATAATTACCTGAACATTAATAGGTCCTGTGGAACGGGCGCTTATATTTATATAATCTTTGTTCCTTACAAGAACAAAGCTCATTTTAATATTTTTAATGGTAAGCAGCTCATCAGCGCTCTGTGCAGCTATAACATTGCTGTTTTCTGAAATTTCATCTATATATGAAATCGCTGCATCTCCTAGTATTATCTCAGATTTTTCAATTATCTCCGTTTTCTTTTTCATGGAGCTCAGACTTTCGCAGAAAAGTTCCTTTACATCTGATGTGTCAGCACCGTTTCTTCTCAAGAACGACGCAGCTTCAAAAGTTCTTACTCCCGTTTTAAACGTAAAAGAATTTGTATCCAGTACAATTCCCGCCAAAAGTGCATCTGCCTCAAATTTAGTGAGTTTAATGTGGTCTTCCATATATTGCACAAGTTCTGATATAAGCTCGCAGGTTGAGGACGCATATGGCTCTATATAGTCAAGAAGCGGATTTTCAATATATTCTTCACTTCTTCTGTGATGATCAATCAGCACAATTTTATCCACCTTGCTTAAAAGCTCAGGTGCTTCTGTATAACTTGGTCTGTGTGTATCAACAACAACAACAAGCGTATTCTGATCTGCTATGTTTAATGCAGCTTCTGTACTTATCAAGGATTCAATATAATGGCTTTCTTCATTATTTTTCATTCTTTCGTGCATATTTTTCAATGCATAATTTACATTATTTAAAACTATATATGCTTTTTTACCCCTGCTTCTCGCAACTGCATATACTCCTATGGAACCGCCCAGACTGTCCATATCACCAACCCTGTGTCCCATAATAATAACATTTGAACTTTGGTCAATTATCTGCCTCAAGGCATAGGAAATAATTCTTGCCTTTACCTTTGTTCTTTTTTCAACAGCTTTACTTTTACCCCCGTAAAATTTAACAGAATTTATTCTTTTAACAACGGCCTGGTCGCCGCCTCTGCCCAATGCAACATCCAAAGCGCCCTTTGCGTATTCAATAAGCTGTGTAAGATTTTTTGCCAATACGCCCGTACCTATACTAAGGGTAAAATTAAAGTCTCCTCCGCCTTTAAGCGACTTAACATCCTCCAGCATCGAAAATTTCTTTGCTTCCAAATTTTCTAGGAAGCTGTGCTCTATCATCATCAGGAATTTTGCCGTATCATATCGCAAAACAAATCCATTCATCTCAGAAGCATATCTGTTAAGTATTTTCTCAACCTCCGCAGTCATGGCGGACTTTTCACCCTTGTCAAGTTTTTCTGATATTTCATCGTAATTATCTATCTGTACAAGCATTACCACAGGACGTTCATCATTATACTTTGTCTTCAGGTTTGCAAACGCCGTGTTTTCATTCCAATAACACACATATGATAGACTTTCTCCAAATCTTCCCTCTTCAAGCCCATAGTACATTATAGTAAAAGTTTTCCCGGAATCGGTTAATTCTATGTTATTTATGACTCCTTCCGTATTGCCTTCAAATGTTTTTGTAGGAAAATCTGCAATAAACTCATCAATGTTTTCAATATTCTCCAGCTCATCTCCCACAAGCTCCTTGAACTTATTGTTGAACCAGAAAATTTTACCGTATGGTCCTATTATGCTTACAGGCATTGGAGAATAATAAAATGAATTTACGGATAGATTTTCAATATTTTTTGTATAGTCTATTATGTAATTTTTCAGATCTTTTTCTCTTTGCACTTGTCTTCTGAGAGCAAAAGCAGACACTCCCATCAAAATAAGTCCTGCAATCCCTGCATATATAAACATGCGCTCAATGAAGAAAACAACTATTAAAAGAATAATAACCGAAAAATAAATTAAACTGTCATCTTTCAAAAATTTAGGAGTTGTCTTATTATCCAAATTTATTACCTCCACATACGATTTATACTGTCTTATTTATTTTTCTCAAATTTATTGTTAAATCCAAAAGTCCCACAAGCACAACCATTAACATAAAACCTGAAAATACAAATGTCATATATATAACCACAACTATAAGAAAATTTTTCAAGGCCCTGGATCTCTGATATTTATCCAGAAAAAATTTAATGACCGAAAATCCTTGCACTGTCATTGATATAAAAACCAGGGCAAACAAATTAAGCTGTATTACCCCGACATTGAAATTCAAAACAGTGAGAAGATATGAGCACAAAAGCAGTGCTGCCATTGCCATCATAAACGATCTCGGAAATGAAAAATAGCTGAATTTTACAAGCTTGTTAATTCCTATTGAAAATCTTTTCGAAAACTTTTCAGCAATCAAGTAATTAAAATACGATCCTGCAACAGATGCCGTTACAACCATAACAGGAAATAAATTTGAAAGCATAAATTCCGTAGTTTCCTTCATTGCCGCCAATTTATCCAAGTTCTCATCAACACTCAATCCGCTGGGCATGGAGGAAAATACTTCTTCAACCTTTGAATAGCCTTCTACATAAATCAATTTAAGCTGTTCAACAAGATTAATCCCCATTATCGAATCCATCATCAATACCAGCAAAACAAACGAGGACATGTATGCAGCAGCACCGTACATCAAAGTCTTTTCGGCCTTTTTATCACGATACACACCATAAGTCAGAGCTATGGAAAACGGAGTGTATAAAACCAAGTACATGAATCCTGTGGCTGCCCCTAAAAATAATGCAATTATAATATCTGCTGCCAGCAGCGCAAGTGCTGAATATTTAATGCCCCTTCTTTTTGCAAGTATTATTGCTGGGGTTGGATAAAAAATCATGCTTATTGGAACAAATGACGAAATAAGTGATATAATAACAAGAATTCCAATTATCATCGCTGTTTCTGTTATACTTGATGTTTTTTTATTTCTATTCATTATTACCTCAATATAATATCTAATTACATAATTTTAACCTAAAAGCAGCATAAAGTCAAAAAATATATTTTAGCCTTCAAGTTTTCTATACAATGTAGCAATACTTATACCAAGCTGTTTAGCTGCTTCTTTTTTTGCATCAAGATCATCTCCCAGCTTTTTAATTTTATTTTCAATAACAGACTTTTCAAAAGCTCTGGTTAAATCAGAAAGCTTGGCAGTATCAGCATCAGAAGAAGCTCCTATTTTCTTTTTAATATTTTCCGCACCTATTTTGCTTCCATGTTCAAATATTACGGCATACTCTACAAGATTTCTGAGTTCTCTTATATTCCCCGGAAATTTATACTTCAAAAGAAGCGCCTCTGCTTCCGTAGAAAAACCTGTTATATCCTTGCAGTACGATTTCGAAAAATGATTCAAAAAATATCTGGACAATATTATTACGTCATATCCTCTTTCTCTCAGCGGAGGAAGATATATAGGCACCACATTCAGTCTGTAAAACAGATCATCTCTGAAAAGTTTTTTTTCAACCATGGAATTCAAATTTTTATGCGTTGCGGATATTATTCTGGGATTCACCTTAATAGGCATACTGCCGCCGACTCTCAGGATTTCTTTTTCCTCAAGAGCTCTGTTAAGTTTTACCTGCATCAAAAATGGCAAGTCTCCTATTTCATCCAAAAATAATGTTCCGTCCTTACACAATTCAAATTTTCCCATCTTTCCTGTTGAACTCGCCCCTGTAAAAGATCCTTTTTCGTAGCCGAAAAGTTCACTTTCTATTAAATTTTCCGGAATTGCACCGCAGTTAAGTGCAATAAAAGCATTGTTTTTTCTTTTGCTAAGATTATGTATAGCTCTTGAAAACACCTCTTTACCGGTGCCTGTCTCTCCATAAATTAAAACAGATGCATCGTTATCTGCAACCTGAACCGCTTCTCTTCTTGCCTGAAGGAGCACCTCGCTCTCGCCAACTATGTCATCGAATGTTATCAAGTCCATTTTTCTGTTGGACTCAAGCACGGATTCCTTCATTTTTTCAAAATCAGACAACACAAGAATTGTACCTTCTTTTTTTTCATTTACTATAATAGGATTTGCACTTATTATAAATTGCATGTCTCCCATTTTGAAAGGTCCTTCAACCGAATTAAAATTTTTTGAAGAAAGCAAACTGTATGCCCTTTCTGTAATAAGCTCTTTCAATGAAGGAAGGTTCTTTATATCTACATCCATTTTTTCATTAATATATTTATTTGTTGTTACAATATGCTTATTATTATTTATTACAATTATACCATTGCTAAGAGAATTAATTAATGTTCCCATTTCAGACGATCGATATTCCAACATCCTCATAACACTTTTTTCGTTCAGCATAGTGGAAATCAATTCACTGAGCCTGCTTTCAAAATTCACATAGCTTCCCCTGTTAAGCATAAGGCTTCTCTTAGCCGTTTCATCGCAGGTGCACATTCCCAACACCCCTATAATATTGCCATCATATTTAATAGGAAGGCAAAATTCAATGAGTTCCTTACAATTAATCATATTTGTGCACTCCATGCAAACACGATCATTTCTGGGATCTTCAATAAAATAATGCTCTCCTGTTATTAAGCATTTGTGAAATGCGGAATTTTCCGGAGCACTGGTTACAAACCTATCACTGTGTTTAACAGTGGATACTACTCTCTCAAGATTATTATCAACCACTATTATATCAATATTTGTCACCGCGTGAAGCGCTTCAACAACATGCATCAGCTCTGTCCTTATGTCCATAAGCAAACTCATATAATATCACTTCCTTTTTACCTGTTTTTGGAATGATGGCATTTGATACCTTATTATTCATAATTCTATAGTATAACAACGTAAAAGTACATAGAATTTTTATCTTTTATATTTTATTTATCAAAAATGATAAATGAACTTCATAGTTGATAAATTGCTCTAAGCTTAGTTTTTACACTGTATACCGCTTAATATATTTTACATTTATTATATATGATAAATTAATTATAAGGTTAATTCTTTAAAAATAAGTTTTTCAACCTATGTGCGGTTTTTTAACTTGGCATAAAATTTGCAATAACAGTTAATAAAAGAATTTTATGAGAGGAAGTATTAAATATGAATGATGGAATTCTTATTGACATACTAAAGAATCAAGTTGCTCCTGCTCTTGGTTGCACTGAACCAGGTGCAGTAGCGTATGCCGTAGCAAAAGCTAAGGAGGTATTACCTGACAAAGTTAATGAGCTCAGCATTGAAGTTGATAAAAATATTTTAAAAAATGGAATGAGTGTAGGTATTCCGGGAACCAAGGAACACGGCATAATCTTTGCCGCTGCGCTATCCCTTGTCACAGGCAAATCCGAGTACGGACTTGAGGTGCTCAAAGATGTGGATAACAAAAGTATAGAAAAATCTATTGAAATTGTTAATTCAGGCATAATCAAACTAACACTTAACGAAAAAGTTGACGGATTGTTTATTAAGGTTACTGCAAAATCAAAAAATGATCATTCTTGTGTTATTATAAAAAACTCACACACAAATATTGTTTATATAAGCAAAAATAATAATATAATGTTTGACTCAGACTCCGGAAAGGAGTATTCTGAAAAGGATAATATTTCTGCGAATGAAATTAAATACAAGATCAAGGATTATTATGTAAAAGATTTAGTGAACTTTGCAGATCATGTTCCGATAGATAAAATTGGCTTTATTAAAAACGGAATTGAAATGAATTTAAGAATAGCTAACGAAGGTCTTAAATCTAATGAAGGAATAGGCATGGCAAATTATTTTTTCAACAGTGCAGATGACGTATTTTCAAAGGCAAAGGCTTATACTGCTGCCGCTTCAGAAGCGCGTATGTCAGGATATCCTCTCCCGGTAATGAGCAGCGCCGGCTCTGGAAATCACGGTTTGGTAGCCATAATACCTATATCTTTTATTGGTAATAATAAAAATATACCCGAAGAAAAAATAATACGCAGTGTTGCATTAAGCCACCTTGTAACCATTCTTGTAAAAATTCATATCGGCGCCTTATCGCCAGTATGTGGATGCGGTGTGGCTGCAGGTGTTGGGTGTGCTGCAGGACTGACTTATCTCTTGGGAGGCTCTTTATCCCAAATAGAAGCATCCATTAATAATATGGTTGCAGGAGTTTCGGGTATGCTGTGCGACGGAGCTAAAATAGGATGCTCCTACAAGCTTTCAATATCCGTCGATGCAGCTGTAGATGCTTCGCAGATGGCTTTACAAAATATATTTGTACCAAATAATAACGGCATTCTGGGAAAAACCCCTGAACAGACAATAGAGAATCTTTCTCTCGTTTCAAATGTGGGTATGAAAGATACAGATGCTACAATTCTTTCGGTTATGCTTAACAAATGTTAACATAAATCAACAGGTAATTGCATAAATAAAAAATCACATGATTAAGCTGTAGCAAAGAGTAGCACTCAAATAGTCCAAAGGTGGTGGCTTATAAAATCAATCGCGCTTAAACAGTATTATTTTTAATTTAGCAAATGCCTTAATAATTTAAAACATCAGGAGGAAACAGATGAGCAACATTTTGGCACTTTTAATTATTTCGGCTGTCTATTACATAGGCGAATTTGTGGGAACAAAAACTAAAGCATGGATCCCTTCCGTATTCGTAACAGCTATTTTGTTCCTTATAGGATATTGGACATTCTTCCCAAAAGACATTGTAACTCTTGCAGGACTCGGAGCTCCGCTGGGAGGTCTTTTGGTAATTATGCTCTGCATTACCCACATGGGTACAATTATAAGCATTAAGCAGCTGCTTGAGCAATGGAAAGTTATAGTTATAACCCTTGCCGGTCTGGTAGGTATGGTAGCTGCCTGCTGGCTGATATGTGTTCCAACGGTAGGAAAGGAATATGTGGTTTCAGGTCTTCCACCGTTGACAGGAGGTATAGTTGCAGCAACAATGATGAACCAGGCAGCATTGGAAAAAGGACTTACTTCTGCAGCTGTTTTAGCAATTGCAATGTATGTATGCCAGGGTTTTGCAGGTTATCCTTTAACAGCGATACTGCTTAAGAAAGAAGGAAAAAAACTCCTTAAAGGATTTAGATCAGGTGCTATTAAAGCAGAAGAATCTGTAACAGACATTGATGCATCTGCAGGAAATTTGGAAACTAAAGAAAGCGAAAAAAAGAGACTTATCCCACCTATGCCTCAGAAATACATGACAACAGCATTTGTACTTCTGAAGCTAATGATTGCTGTATTTATTGCTAACAAGTTGGGTACAATTACAGGTTTGAATCAAGCTGTGTGGGCATTGATACTTGGTATAGTATTAACTGAGATAGGTTTCCTTGATAAAGATTCATTAAACAAAGCAAATTCGTACGGATTTTTAATGTTCGTACTTATGGTTTATGTATTTTCCGGACTTAAGGACGCAACTCCTGCAATATTGCTTGAAGCAGCCGGCCCAATGGCAGTAATAATAATAGTCGGTGTTGCTGGAATGGGTATAGCATCCATGATAGCCGGAAAAATTCTCGGTATAAGCTGGAATATGGCATACGCAGTTTCACTTACAGCACTTTACGGCTTCCCGCCGAACTATATATTGACAGAAGAATGTGTTAAAGCACTTACAAACACAGAAGAAGAACATAAATTCCTCATGGACAGACTTCTACCGATGATGATAGTCGGCGGCTTTATAACCGTAACAATTACATCGGTAATAGTAGCTGGTATATTTATTAATATGCTGTAGAAGGCATAGATAAATTTATAATTATTTACAAAAAATATAATGAGGTGTTTTATGGACATAAAAAATTTAGCAGAAAAATATAATGATTACATTGTTGAAAGAAGAAGATACTACCACTCCGTTCCAGAGCTCAGCTTTGAGGAGGTTAACACCACTAAGCAGCTGGCACAGGATTTGAAGGAAATGGGAATTGAAGTTAAAACTTTTGATGATTACAACGGACTTATAGGTACAATTCAAGGAGCAAAACCAGGAAAAACAGTTATGCTTCGCGCAGATATAGATGCTCTTCCTGTTGAGGAGCACACTGATTTGCCTTATGCATCCAGCAATGGAAATATGCATGCATGCGGTCACGATGCTCATATATCTATGCTTCTGGGAGCAGCAAAAATTCTTGTAGACATGAAGGACCAATTAAACGGAACTGTTAAGCTGCTTTTCCAGGCAGCAGAAGAATCATGCCACGGAGCAAAATATTATGTTGATAACGGCGTATTAGACGGCATCGATGCTCTATTCGGAATGCACATTTGGGGATCTCTTGACGCTCCTTATTTCAATCTTGAATCCGGCGTTAGAATGGCATCTGTAGACAATTTCAAAATTACAGTAAAAGGTGTTTCATCACATGGATCCGCCCCTCACTTGGGAAAAGACGCAATAATTGCGGCATCTTCGATAATTATGAATCTGCAGACTCTTGTAAGCAGAGTGAATGATCCTCTTAATCCTCTGGTTATTTCAATCGGTACAGTAAAGGGAGGACAAAGATTCAACATAATTGCTAATAATGTTGAAATGGAAGGAACTGTAAGGACACATTCCAGAGAAATAAGGTCTTCTGTTGAAGCAAACCTGCGCTCTGTAGTTGAAAATACTGCAAAGCTACTTGGATGTGAAGCAAAATTGGAATACTCATACTATGCCGCTCCTATAATAAATGAACACGAAAAAATTAATAACATTGTACGTAATGCAGCAATTAAATTATATGGAAACGAAAGCCTGATTCACATGCCTACACTTATGGGTTCAGAAGATTTCGCATATCTCATGGAGAAAGCACCCGGATTTTATGGGTTTATAGGAACAAGGAACGAAGAAAAGGGACTGATTTATTCCAATCACAACGATAAGTTTACGATAGACGAAGATGTGCTTCACAGAGGCTCTGCCCTTTACGCGCAATTTGCCTGTGACTTTCTTGATGAAAACTAAAATGATGATTGGAGATAAAAATGAACATAAAAAACTTAGCAGAAAAATATAACGACTATATTATTGAACAGAGAAGATTATTGCATTCAATGCCTGAATTGAGCTTGAACGAAATAAAAACCACAAAAAAACTGATCAAAGAACTAACGTCAATGGGAATAGAAGTAATTTCATTCCCAGACTACAACGGATGCATCGGAATTATCAAAGGCGGCAAACCCGGGAAAACAGTAATGCTCAGAGCAGATATAGATGGGCTGCCTGTTAAAGAAAAAACCGGCCTGCCCTATGCAGCGACAAACGGCAATATGCACGCATGCGGGCATGATACTCACATGTCTGTACAGTTGGGAGCCGCAAGAATCCTGGAAGATCTAAAAGATGAACTTCACGGAACTGTAAAACTCTTATTTCAATCAGGAGAAGAAGTAGGTATAGGCGCTAAATATTACGTTGATAATGGTTATCTTGACGATGTTGATGCAGTTTATGGAACTCATATATGGTCCCAAGTTGAGGCCGGCAAGTTTAATCTAGAACCTGGTGAAAGAATGGCATCTTGTGATACATTTAAAATTACAGTTAAAGGTTCTTCTTCTCACGGATCGGCTCCAAACTTAGGTAATGATGCACTTTATGCAGCAGCTTCAATAGTAATGAACATTCAGTCCTTTGTAAGCAGGCGAAAAAATCCTCTGGATGCTGCGGTTGTAACCGTAGGAACCATGAACGGAGGACAGAGATTTAACATTATTGCAAACAATATTGAAATGGAAGGTACTACAAGAGCATTCAATAAGGATACAAGGGATGCAATTGAAGGCGAGCTGCGAAAAATAGCAGAAAACACAGCTAAAGCATTAGGTGTTACAGCAGAACTTGAATACAACTATTTAACAGACCCAATCATAAATGAAAATGAGCATCTAAATAAAATTGCTAAAGATGCTGCAATCAAACTGTACGGTGAAGAATCCCTAGCTTCTATTCCAAAAGTTATGGGAGCGGAAGATTTTTCGCATCTTGAGGAAAATGTTCCGGGCTTCTTCGGCTTCATCGGATGCTATAATGAAAAAATAGGTGCAGTATACAATAATCACAGCGAGTTTTTCAAAATTGATGAGAGCACTCTTCACATGGCCTCCGCATTAGCTGCACAATTCGCTTATGATTTTTTAAATTCAGATAACTAATGCTACAATTTGCGGGCAATGAAATCAGAATTATTTCCGATTTCATCGTCCGTTTTATTTTGTATTTTATTTCCTGAATATGTATTCTTAATATAGTCCTTTACACAGGAATCTATATGAAATATACTTATATTAAGAACTAAGACAAAGAGGTGGACTATGAAAAGAAAAATATGTTTAATATTGACAATGTTAATGATTTTATCTTCATTTGCTTCAACGGCCTTTGCCGCTGACATAAATAAGGATAAATTCGAATCAGATCTTGAATTTATGAGAAATGTAATATATTTTGTAACTGATTATTATCAGTACGAGGTAGACCAAGAAGATATACTGGATGGACTTTATGACGGGTTTTTCAGTGTTTTAGATGATTACAGCGTATATTACACTCCTAATGAATACCAAGCCATGCTTGATACAACAGCCGGAGAATATACTGGAATAGGTGTTCAGATAATAGATCACAACAGCCAGATATTGGTTATTACTCCTTTGACCGGCTCTCCAGCACTGGAGGCCGGTATAAAATCAGGTGATATTATAAAGTACGTAGATGATGCAGATATTACCGGTCTTACAATATCTCAGGCGGCATCGCTTATACAGGGTAAGGAAGGGACTCATGTTAAACTGGGAATCATAAGAGGAACAGAAAAAATAAACTTTGACATTATAAGAAAGACAATTCTAACAAGCACTGTAGAAGGAAAAATTTTGGATGAAAATACAGGCTATTTAAAAGTAACGGATTTCTCCGACAATACTGTGGAGCTTGTAAAAAAGGAACTTAATAAATTTGATGAAAGCGACATTAAGAAGCTAGTTATAGATATGAGGAACAACGGAGGCGGCACTTTAAATTCTGCAGTTGATATGCTTAATCTTTTTGTAACCGAAGGGCCGGTAGTATACGTGGATTACGCCACAGGTAAGGAAGACATCTATGAAAGCGAACTGAAAGAGCAGAAATATGAAATTGCTGTATTAATTAACGGAGGCAGTGCAAGCGCAACAGAAGTCTTTGCGGGAGCTGTAAAGTACAAGAATGAAGGTATAATAGTCGGAACCCAATCTTTCGGAAAAGGGATAGTTCAAACATTGTATCCGTTAAAAAACGGCAGCGGAGTAAAATTCACCACTGCGGAATATTTTTCTGTAGACAGAACACCGGTACATAAAGTAGGAGTCGCCCCCGACATAGAAGTAGAAAACAAAAAAACAGATCTTTCTATTTATCCTCAATTCAGTAAGACAAAGAAGTCTGTTTTAGGCAGCGTAAGCCTGGATGTACTGGCAGCTGAAATGATTCTGGATACATTGGGATATGACGTTGATGAACCGGACGGAGTATATGACAGCAAGTCATACGAACAAATAGTAAAGTTTCAGCAAGACAACTATCTCTATGCATATGGAAGTATTGACATTACAACTCAAAATACTCTGTACAGCGCATTGGTTAACTATACTCATGAAAACACAGATGACCTTCAGCTAAAGGCCGCCATAGAAGCATTGAACAAATAAAAAAATTAACTGCTCCCAATAATAAACAGGAGCAGTTTTTATTAAAATAATAATGCCTAACCCCCTCATCAAGCATTACCACTTTCCCCACGTTTTGTCTCTATTTTTGCAACATAATCCCTTCTATCAACAGACGACACTGCCCCACAACCTGGTCTTTCAAATCAAAGTCCGGATAACGGACACACCACTCATAGCTGGCTCCTCGAATTGCCATGACAAAATGCCTGGACAGGATATCCAAAGACATATCAGACTTGAATTCTCCTCTCTGTACTCCTCTGCTCAATACGCTGTGAATCAGCGCATAAAGCTCCCTGTCGTATCCCTTTACCGCTTCGGTATCCACGGTTTTTGCCAGAAGCATCTGGTAAATTTTTTTCATATTTTCATAGCTGATGATACTTATAAGCACATCGGCTATTTTTTCGACTAATGCAAGCATCACCTCAGAAGCAGGCATGTCCGTCGGTAACTTTTCCAAAAATTCTTTGTACTCCGTATCGACGCGGGCAACATGATCCGCAATAAGTTGAGCAATCAGTGCATCCTTAGACTCAAAGTGCACATAGAAAGCACCCTTCGTAATGCCTGCCTCGTCGGTAATGTCCCCCACGCTGACAGCTTCAAAATCATGTTCCGCAAACAATTTTTCAGCAATTTCGTATAGTTTCTTTTTAGTCGCAGCTCCCTGAATCTTTCTTTTATCGGGTTTTTTTTCTCTCATATTCCATCTCCTCTATTGAATCTTTTCGTAAAGCATAGTATAATTACCCAAGTTACTAAACGCGTTTACTAAATAGAGTTTCTATAATTTAGTATAGCATTCACTAGTCTTAAATTCAAGTATTCAGTATAAAATATCCAAATTTTTAGCATATATAAATTTTTTAAAATGAAAAATGGAGGAAATTGCATGAGCAGAAACAAAATGATCCAAAAGGCTACAGCTATTGTGCTGTCTGTCATTATGGCTGTAGGCATGATACCTGTTTCAGCAGCAGCGAAGCCAATTTTGACATCAACGGTGCTTGCCGCAGCAGAGGATGGCGAAGCATCAGATTTAGATGAAAACGATTTAGAGCCTGCTAATACGGTCAGCGGTACAGCCATCAGCACTCCTATACCTGCCTTAGAGGGGATGTTTACTTTACTTTCCACCGGCAGCGCAGAAACGCAAGTGCTTGGACTCGGCACCGAGGAATATCCCCTGCGCATTGAAACAGCAGCACAGCTTGCTGATTTTGCACGGTGTTTGAACAGTGGATTGCTTCCCGACACATTGCCGGAACAGTATCATCTGCTGCTGGTAAACGATATAGATTTGTCCGAATATGGTAAAAACTATGATGGAACAAATGGATGGATGCCAATCGGCCTTGACAGCAAACCCTTTATGGGAACTTTTGACGGCGGAGGCAAAGTAATTACCGGACTGTATATCAATCGAGACAACACCGATCATGCAGGTTTGTTTGGCAGTATTAACGCAGGCACAGTGCAAAACCTGATTCTGCCGGATGTGAACGCCAGCGGAAGCCATTTTATCGGAGGCATTGCAGGGGATGTTGTCAATGGCGGCACTGTACAAAACTGCTCAGTCAGCGGAAGCGTCAGCAGCAGTGGAGGCAAATCTATCGGCGGCGTGATTGGAGCTGTTGAAGGAGGGACTGTGCAGAACTGCGTTTTTAACGGCAGTATAAGTGGCAGCGGCATCTTTATAGGCGGCATAGCAGGGGCTGTTGTTGAAGGCGGAACTATGCAAAATTGTATTGTTACCGCCGATGTAAGCGGCAGTGGCACAGCTGTCGGCTGCGTGTCGGGAGCTGTTATCAATAGTAGCACAGTTCAGGATTGCGCTGCACTGAATCTCTCGATTATCACTACAAGCAGTAATAATGGTCGAATAGTGGGTGCTTACCACGAATCTATACTTTCAGGCAACTACGCATGGAGCGGAATGATGGTGAACGACCACACCGTATCCAGCAACGATGCTGACAGTATAAACGGTGCAGACGCAGATGTAACTGCCATACAAAGCCTGTGGACAGACGGCCCACTAAACACCTGGGACTCATCCCTGTGGACACTTGCCCACGGTAAGCTTCCGGTACTGTCAGATCTGCCCAACCAAAGTGATGCCCTGCCTGTCTATATTACAGGGCTTGCTGGTTTTGGCAGCAGCAGCGACCCTTACCTCATCAATTCTGCCGCAGATTTAAAATGGCTGGCAGATGCAGTTAACAGCGGTGAAACATTTAGCGGTGAATTCTTTCGTTTAGAAAACGATATAGACATTTCTGCCTACGGTGAAAGTTATGAAGACGGCAGGGGATGGACGCCAATTGGAAAAGGCGGCAATGACTTTATGGGAACCTTTGAAGGTAGTGCCTTTATGGGAACCTTTGACGGTAACGGCAAGACAATCGTCGGACTTTATATCAATCGAGATGATACTGACTATGTCGGCTTGTTTGGTATGATTTACAGAGGTATAGTACAAAATCTATTCTTGCAAGACGTCAATATTATAGGGGAAAATCATGTCGGAGGTATTACTGGAAATATTATGTATGAAGCTGTAAAAAACTGTACCGTTAGCGGCAGCATCAATGGCTCTAATAGAACTGGCGGCATAGCAGGATCTTCTTACTATAATACGGTTCAAAACTGTGCTGTCACCTGCAGCATCAATGGTAAATTCGGTTCTATAGGAGGCATAACGGGGAATGCTTTTTCTAGCACAATTCAAAACTGCATAAATACCGGCCGTATCGGGGCTTTTCAATATGTTGGAAGCATTGTGGGGATAGCTCGCAACAGTACAATAAAACACTGCGCCGCATTGAACCCATCTATCAACTCCAAAGACAGCCTTGTTGGACGTGTGGCAGGTTATGCTGGGTCATCCACCCTATTAGACAATTACGCATGGAGTAGCATGACTGTTAACGACGGCACTGTATCAGGAAGTGCATCCGGAACAAACGGAGCTGACGCAAATGCCACAGCCATCCAAACACTGTGGATTTCCGGCGGGTTGAACACTTGGGATTCGTCAGTGTGGACTTTGGCAGAAGGCAAGATGCCGGTGCTCACCAGTTTACCCGGACAGATAGATTCCCTGCCAGCATATATTACAGGACTCGCTGGTTTGGGCAGCAACAGCAGCCCTTACCTCATCTATTCTGCAGATGACTTAAAATGGCTGGCAAATATGGTAAATAGCGGAGAAAAATTCAGCGGTAAGTACTTTCGCCTAGAAAACGACATAGATCTTTCGGCATACGGTAAGGACTATAACGGCGGAAAGGGATGGATGCCTATTGGGAATGATTCTTATAACGACTATGTATTTGGCGGTCATTTCGACGGAAACGGACACATAATTAACGGTCTGTATATTAACAACGAAAGGAATGATGCCTCAGGACTTTTTGGAAATGTTGTAAATGGATCAATTAAAGGGCTTGAAATGATAAATGTCAATATTACAGGCGGTGACTATGTTGGCGGTATAGCAGGCTATATTAATGGAACGTTACAGAACTGCCGCACAGCGGGCAGTATATCCGGCGTTTACTGCGTCGGCGGAATAGCAGGTGCCTGTGAGGGTCTGGTACAAAACTGCGTTAGCAACTCCAGCATCACTGGTAGCTACAGTATTGGTGGTATTATAGGAACTGGCTTAAGTTCAATACAAAATTGCATCAACACCGGAAATGTCAAAGGCGACAGCGATGCCGGAGGCATAGCGGGGTATGTATATACTATCAGCGATATTGAAAGTTCTAAAATAGAAAACTGCATCAACACCGGAAGTGTTACATGCAGCGGTGAAAACGTCGGAGGTATAACAGGGACTATTAATAACTTCACGATACAAAACTGCATGGTAACCGGCAGTGTCATCGGATACAAATATGTGGGGGGCATAGTAGGAGGTACATACACTGTCGGCCACATTCAAAATTGTGCTGCTTTAAGCACCTCCATAAGTGCTACCGGCAGCTATTTAGGACGTATATCTGGTTCGATGGTCAACCTAACTAATAACTATTCTTTTATAAATATGAAAGTAAATGGCAGCAGAATATCTGACGGAACACCAGATAATAACGACGGCGAGGGAGCAAGTACCGCTTTACTTTTTACAACTTCATTTTGGCGGGATGCGCTAGGCTTTGACGAAACAGCATGGAACATCTCAAACGGCCGGCTGCCATATCTATCTGCTTTTCCCGAATACGCTCCGACCCTTTATTTGGAAGCCTATACTTTTCCGGCAGCAGATTCAAGTGATATTACCCTGGACGCTCAGCCTACACTGCTCCTAAAATCGTCCTCAAGTCATTCGGTGGATTTAACTGCCTCCGGCTCTTTCAAGGATACGGCATGGCCAAATCTTGTATGGGAAGCCTCAGACGGAATCCTTAATACGGCAGCGGACACATATTCATCAAAGCTTACCGTACCTGCCGGTTTTGCCGGCACTATTACGGTAACGGCAAAGCCATCCATGTTTCCCTCTTTGCCGGGCAAAAAAGCAGTAATACAGGTTAACGGTGATTTGGAGGGAACAGTAAACGTAAGCGGTGTGTTCAGATACGGACAGACGCTCATTGCTATGCCGTCTATTACATCACCCGACACCGGAAAACTATCCTATCAGTGGATGATGGACAGCGCTCCTATAATCGGAGCAAACAATGTGGACTATGAACTGACAGCAGAAGATATCGGCAAAATTGTGTCTGTAGTTGTTACGGCACAAAATTATACAGATAAAATACAATCTGCGGGACAAACGGTACTGCGGTCAGAAAATTCAGCAATACCCAGTGCTCCTCAGCTTGAATCAAAAACTGAAACCAGTATTGCGCTGAAATCAATAGCCGGATATGAATACGCCATTCTTTCGGCAGGAAGCGATACTGCTTTGCTTGGACTTTCAGATGCGTTCCAGAATAGTCCTTTGTTCACCGAGCTGGCAGAGGGAACCTCCTACGATCTGTACCAACGCATTGCAGGGACAGAAATAATAGAGCCTTCTGCATTCAGCGAAAAGCTCACAATTACTACGGACATTCCTCTGGTAACGTCAAAAACCATAAAAACCCCACCGGTTAAAATAATGCCGGAAAAAAGCCCCGGCCAGCCTGTAACGGCAGCGGTCCCTATTACAGCTATATATGGGCAAAACGGCACTGCAATTGCATCTATCACAGATGGAGCTATACTCCACGCCATTGCCAAAGCACAGTCCAATGCAAAAATGCAAAGCAAAATTGCCAATGGCATTGCCGTAGAATTGGATATCACAACGCAAAATAGCGCAACCTCTCTGACAGCAAAGCTGACACGAAGTTCTTTGAATAGTCTTGTCAGCGCAGCTGTAAAAAACTTTACCGTCAACAGCCAGCTTGTATCGGTAGGTTTTGATCAAAAAGCATTACAGGAAATTCAAATACAAACCAGCGGAGATATAACTATCAGCATTACCCCGGCACGGAACCTTTCTTCCCACGCACATACCATGATAAATGCAAGGCCGGCTTATGACATTACAATCAGTTATATTAAAAACGGCAGCCCCATTACAATTTCATCACTAAACGGCGGCATTGCAACTATTGCAATTCCTTATATTCCGGAAAGCAACGAAGCAGCAGGCTATCTCTATGGCGTATATGTAGATGACAACAGTAACGCCATACGCATTTACGATTCCGCTTATGATTCAGATACAAAAGCGATGTTAATTTTCTCAGGGCACCTATCCATCTACGGCATAGGCTATACTGCACCAAGTGCTAAATTTACCGACATCAGCACCCATTGGGGCAAGGAATCCATTGACTATGTAGCCGGCAGAGGACTGCTATCCGGCACCTCAGAAACCACATTCGATCCTAAGAGCACCATGACGCGTGGAATGCTGGTAACATCCCTGGGCAGATTAGCAGGTGTAGATCCAAAAGCCTTCAATACAAACAGTTTCTCCGACGTAAAGGCTGACGGCCCATTCCGACCATACATCGAATGGGCATATAGCGAAGGTATCGTGCAGGGCATCGGCAATCAGCAGTTCGCCCCTGACCGCGCCATCACCCGCGAGGAAATCTCAGCAATCTTTGCAAACTATGCAAGGGCCACCGACTACCAGCTGCCCGTCATTCGTGAAGCAGCGTCCTATATGGACACTGCCAGCATCGACAGCATGTATAGAACAGCAGTGACGGCTATGCGGCAAGCAGGAATCATGACAGGCAGCAGCGGGAATAATTTTAATCCCAAATCCGGTGCCACGCGCGCGGAGGTTTCTACAATGCTTCACCGTTACATAAAGCTGACCGTAAATCCTGCAACTGCCAACAGCTGGTCACTGAACGATGCCGGACAGTGGTTCTGCTACAAGGATGGCAAAGCTCTCACCGGAACGAAAACTATCGATAAAACAAGGTATTTCTTCAGAGCTGATGGCACTCTAAAAACCGGATGGGTAAAATACAGCGATAACTGGCTTTATTTTTCCGGAAATAAAATGCTTACAGGCTGGCAGAACATTAAAAGCGACAATTTGAAAAAGACATATTACTTCGATACATACGGCAATATGGTATCAGGCAAGTGGATGCATATAGACGATAAATGGTATTACTTTTACGACGACGGCTCCCTTGCCAAAAGCACCAAGGTTGGCAGCTATGAAGTAGACGAAAATGGTGCCAGAAAATAAAATAGTCATTAGACATAAAACAGTGCACAGACTGAATTTCACCATTCTGTGCACTGTTATTTTTCACTTTTAATTTTCACACTATATACTGCTAATAGAAGCCTGTTGTCTGAAGCCTTCTTCTGTCATCGTCCTTATATTAAAACCTGCTATTATTCCTTCACAAATTATTTCTGCCATTTCATAAATAAGTGAGAGCCTCGTATCCTGTACAAGGTCATGGAAATCCCTGTCGCTGGAATCAACAACTCCTATAATTGAAACATCACCTATTTCAGGCAGTATTTTTCCTATTCCCTTTCCCGGAGTGATAGACCCTTCTCTAACCTCAATAACTCCTTGATTTTTTTTATTGCTTAAGCATGCGTCTATTGCAATGATTTTATCATATCTTTTCTTCTTTATTGTTTTTACATAATCATTTATATTCACTGCATGAACAGGTTTGTCAAGAGTTCCGTATATGTCCGCTGATATATTTTTTTTTGACAGCAATGTTCCTGTCAGCGGCCCTAAACTGTCAACAATGCATTTATCTGTACCAATACATACTATTGCTGAATTATTGTTAATCTGTTCCCCCAGGTAATGACCTATCTTAATTGCGGCGAAACTGTTCTTGTAATGAACTTCTATTGGATTCAAAGGAAACACCCCCATTTTTAATAGTATATACAAAGAGGGGGTGTTTCATTCCTTATTTAATTGTCATCATTTCCGAAATCATTATCATGATCATTGTAATTATAATAGTCAATGGTGTCATTGAAATAATTCGTATCTCTCTTCAAATTCAAATCCTCATAATCACAGAATTCAGACTCAAGAGCATTCTTTCTTAGAACTAGGTAAAGATGTGCTTCTGTTGTATAAGCATATGGGTTTACAAAAAACACACCTATTAAAAAAGCAAGTATTCCAAGCAAATACCACCCTAAAAATGACAAGTCCAATACAAAGCTGTCAAATTTATTTCCATCCATCATTTTTCTGCTCAGAGTTATTGCTTTATCAGCTCCTATGTTTGGATTGTCCGCCAAAATGTAAGGAACCATTCTGTATGAATATGCTTTTATAATTCCCGGAATTAAAAGCAACAGAGTCCACAAAAAAGAATATATACCTCTAAGCAGCATGGTAGCTATAATTCCCTTGTAATTTGAGCCATCAAAGGCATAGCTGTAACAACCGTCCGTATTTTTTGCCTGGGCAAGCTGCACAAAATATTTTCTAGAACCCACTTCCAGCGAGTATCCCAGAAGGAGCCTGTACGCTATAGCTAATATAGCTAACGCGCCAACAATAATTAATGCATCCGGGTAACCTGAAACATATTCTCCTACTCGGTCACTCACCGGCCCCGAACTTCCTCCGCCTCCGCCGTCTCCGCCTGTAGCCAGCACAAGAACCATGCTTATCCAAAACGCCTTCCAGTAGTTTCCTTTAAGCGATTCTCTTGCCGATGACTTAAGCTCTGCTCTCGTCCACATATTATACCTCCAATAGTATTTTAAACATTATACCACACACTTACATTGTATGCCATAATATGTTTATTTTTACAAATTATTTATATAATTGACACAGACAAATAAAACCAATATAATAAATCCATTATATTTGAAAGTAAGGTGTTATGGTGGAAAATTACTTGAAAAAGGTCGCCAGGCTTTTGTTTGGATTGTTTCTTTATTCGATGGGACTTACAATGTGCATTCAGGCTAATGTAGGTCTCGCTCCTTGGGATGCATTCACTATGGGTATTTCAAACGTTACAGGAATATCATACGGCAACGTAAGCATATTGACAGGAGTTGTTATATTAATAATTGTTGCAGGATTTATGGGCGAAAAAATAGGCATAGGCACAATTTTAAACACGCTTCTGATAGGTTTAATGGTAGATATAATGCAGTCTGTAAAGCTTATCCCTTTTATGACCAACTTTATTCTCGGAACGCTTATGCTATTGCTGAGCCAAGTAGTAATAAGCTTCGCTACATATTTCTACATAAGCCCCGGTTTGGGCTGCGGTCCACGTGATACTCTTATGGTTGCAATAGGCAAGCTGCTTCCAAATGCACCTATCGGTGCAATACGCGGAACTATTGAAGGCACAGTACTTCTCATAGGTTTTCTTTTAGGTGCAAAAGTGGGACTTGGAACCGTTATTGCGGTGTTCGGAATTGGGTTTATACTTCAATATACATTTAAATTATTGAAGTTCGACATAAAATCCGTAATCCACGAAAGTATTTTTAAAACATTTGGCAATATGAAAAAAATCCTCCAGGCCTCGCAGTCAGAATAGCATAATGCTCCGATTTAATTTCCGGAGCATTTTATTATTTATACTCTTTGCACTTCTTTAAAAATAATAATATATTCTGTTTTTCTTTTTCAATATCAGGCTTTTTTCTTCCTATTCTGTCGCATAAGCCCAACAGTGCAACTTCATTCACATCCGTATCTTTCTTCATATTTTCTATATCAGCAAATGGCATATCCTTCACAACATGAAGTATCTGCATATGCCATCTGATAAGCGAGCACACCTTGTCAATAAATTTATCATCTGTGGTAAATTCTTTTAAGAATTCTCTTGCCATGGCAGCACCTATTTTTTCGTGATCATACGAAGTTATTTTTCCGTTTCTGTTTTTTGTTGTAGGCGTCTTTCCAATGTCATGCAAAAGAGCTGCCCACATAAATACTCTGCTGTCACTGCTTCTATGTTTTTCTTTTGCGGCATAATCGACTACAAGCATTGTGTGGTTCCACACATTACCCTCCGGGTGATGGACAGGAGACTGCTCTGTAGTTTTTAAATCCCAAAGCATGTTAAACGGATAGTTTTCAAATGCAGGAGCATCAAAAATACTGTTAAAATATTCTGACGGCTTGCTGTCCAACAGCAAATGGTTGTTTATTTCAAACATCATCAGTTCCTTGATTTCCACATTATAAATATCATAATTAATTTTTCTTTGCTTAAGTTGCATATAATACCTCTGATAATTTTAATAATATTTTATCTTTCCACCCCACTTTTAAAATATACGGTTCTAAAATTGGCAGTGAGACCAGAAAGTTTTCACCGATTCAATAAAAATTAAGTTAAATGTTTTTTATATGACACCGGGGATTGACGTGCAATTAAAATAATTCTATTATATAAGGTAGAGTTTTGCAAATAATAAAAACAGAAAGGACGATAAATTTGAAATTAGTAATAATTGAACCATTGGGTGTAGAAAGAGACGTTCTTATCAAAATGGCAGAAGATACACTTGGCAACAAGGTTGAAATTGTTTATTATGACACAAGAGTAACAGATACCGATGAACTGATTAAAAGAGGCAGAGATGCCGATATAATTGCCGTTTCCAACCTTCCTCTAAACAGTGAAGTAATAAACGGATGCAACAATCTAAAAATGCTTGCAGTAGCATTTACAGGTGTGGATCATATTGCTATAGATACCTGCAAAGAAAAAAATATTACGGTTTGCAACTGTGCCGGTTATTCAAATGCCGCAGTAAGTGATTTGGTATTCGGGCTGATAATTTCTATATACAGAAATATAATTCAATGCAACGAAGCCGTAAGAAGATCAGGAACAAAGGATGGTCTGGTAGGCTTTGAGCTTGAAGGCAAAAAATTCGGAGTTGTGGGAACAGGCGCTATAGGAAGCAGAGTATGTGCAATAGCAAAGGCATTTGGCTGCCAGGTATATGCTTACTCAAGAACAGTAAAAAATGTTGACGGAGTACACTATGTTGATTTGGACACATTGCTGTCAACCTGCGACATTATTTCACTCCATGTTCCTCTGAACGATTCTACAAAACATTTAATAAACAGAGAAAAAATCTCATTAATGAAGAAAAGCACCATATTGATAAATACTGCCAGAGGGCCTGTTGTTGACAGTGATGCCCTTGCAGAAGCTTTGAATACCGAAAAAATTGCAGGTGCAGGTATAGATGTTTTTGAAACCGAACCTCCAATTTCTGAGAGTCATCCTCTTTTACAGGCAAAAAATCTCGTAGCCACACCTCATATTGCCTTTGCAACAAAAGAAGCTCTTGTAAAAAGAGCTGTCATAGTATTTGAAAATATAAAAGCATACTTAAACGGCAAGCCTCAAAATGTAATGAACAAATAATTTTGGCATTGAATGCAAAAAGTTCCGAAAAAAATTTCGGAACTTTTTTATATGAAATATGAATATATCAGAATCAATAGGTTATATTTTATTAATTTTAGAGGGATTACTGACATATTTCATATAGACTAAATAGCATATTCAACAGATTTTTCTTCTTGGTTCTTAAATAACCTAAATATATTTTTAAGCAGCTTGAAACAATTTTTTACGGTCTTTTTATCTTCATCATCAATTAGAGGGTTCAATTCCACAAAATCCATTGAAGCTATGTGTACACCGCCTATTAATTGTGCAAAAATATTTTCGCCTTCCTCCAGGCTGAATCCTTCTGAAACAGCTGTTCCGGTTCCGGGCACCAATGATTTATCCAGCGCATCTATATCAAAGCTGAGATGTACTGCATCCACACCGGAATTCTTTATTTTGTTTGTAATTTCCTTAAGAGTATTATCTAACCCGTTTTTGCGCACATCATCCATTGTATACAAATTTAGTTTAGATTTTTTTGCCAGTTCATATTCACCTGGGTCTATATCTCTCGCCCCTAAAATATAAACATTCTCCGGCTTAACTTTCTGTCCATTGTAATAAATATTTGTCAGTGCAGGATTTCCAAAATTCATTGACGCTGCAAGAGGCATTCCGTGAATGTTGCCTGAAGGCGATGTGTCTTCTGTATTTATGTCACCATGTGCATCAACCCATATTACTGCTATTTCTTTAAAGTACTTACTTGTTCCGGCAATGCTTCCCATTCCAAGCGAATGGTCTCCGCCTACTATAAAAGGAATTGCTCCTTCGCTTATTGAGCTGTACACAGCCTCCGCAAGATTATTATTGTATTCTGCAATCGGATTAAGGTATTTTAATTTACTGCTTCCTGAATATTTTTCTTCAGGTGAGGCAAAAGGTATTTCAATGTCTCCCTTATCGCATACATCATGGCCTTCCTCTTTAATTAATTCTACAATTCCATTTTTTTTGAATGTTTCCGGACCAAACTGGGCTCCCTCTCTATCACAGCCGTAGTTTATCGGTACGCTAATTAAATTAAATTTCATGCAACACCCTCCCTTTATTTGAATTACATTTATAATTATAAATTATTTGTATATTTATGTCAACATCAACACAAGATATTTTCACCTGCACTTAGTTTTTTCATAGTATTGCATAAAATATATTATATAAAGAAGTTTCTATATACAAAAAAATCCCGGCTTTATTTCAGCCGGAACCTTCTATCAATGATGGTATAATTTTAAACTTTATTCTTTTAACACAGACATTCCTTTTGTTTTTTCGTCTAAAGACTTCCCATATCTTAGTCTAATTTCATTATTTAATTTCTCAGCCAAGGAATTGGCCTTATCTTCTGAAGCCTTTAAATTTACGACAGATACAACAAAATCAATGTCCTGAATTTCACTCACTTCTCCGTTATCATAAAATTCGTCTATGGTTAGTGCTATTGCATCTGTAATATCTCTATGCATTAAATTACGCAGTTTAAGTTCAGAACTGCTGCCGATCTCTGCTTCAATTACTCTGTTAAACCTATTTACCGTATATTTAACGGAAGGATTGCTGTTTAAGCTTATATAGCTTGATGGTGTTATATATAAATATCCGCCGTAAGCCGAAGCACCGAATATGGCAGCAAAGAACATAAGATAGCATGACAATTTCACCAGAATTTTAATTGATTTTTTCATTTGTCTTTTCTTCCTTTCAGCCATTATAAGTTAAAGATATGTCTTACTCATGACAGGATATCTGAAAATTTCGTCCTGCAATGCGGAATAAATGCAGCCAAAACACACACGAACATGCATAGTACCTGACTGAACATTAATGCAGCAGCGGGCTTTTTCAGCAGTCTGAGGTATGCTATATATACCACTATATTATTCTGTCCAAACAAAATTATGAATAAAAAAAGCACCCTTATTAGAGTGCCCTATTGAATTTTTTTTATAATTGTGCTCGATATTTTTTTATCGGCATATTACCAATGTACAGTCGAATCTTCTTCATGCTTCTTAAGTCTAGAATTTCTCAAGTACAGCGTAAAGTCTATTGTTATCATAATAAAGTTAATGACGTATAAATAAACAACACTATCGTAAGAATAGAAAAGTTTATGCAAAATTCCAAAAGTATATCCCATTAGAAGGATTACCAAAAATACCGGACTCTTTCCTTCTATTGATTTTGATTTGTAGGATCTGTAAATAGAAAATGGCCATGCTGATCCGAAACAAAGAAGCATTAATGTTTCAAAAATACTCATATTCCCTCCAATATAGATGTTGATTATATAATCAACAAAATACTTTAACATTATATAACAGAAACATTTATAAATCTACTAAAATATTGCCGGTTATTCAAATAAATATTCTTATAAATCAATAAAATCCCAAACATATGTTGGGATCTTATTTCCAGGTAATCTTTACTGATTACTAATCATAGCCTCTATATTTTTCCGGTTCTGGCAGCTTCGTATTGTTTTGGCCATGTTGCTATATTGCTTAACTTTTCGTCTGCATATAGAGGCCAATACGGGTTTTTTAAAAATGCGCGGCCTATAAATACAAGATCAGCTCTTCTGTTACGCAATATTTCTTCGGCCATTTGTGGCTCAATTATCAAACCTCCAGTTATTACAGGAAGTTCTGTTTTTTCTTTTATTTTTTCCGCAAGCCTGATCTGGTAGCCTTGAAATCTCTCGGGCACGATGTTCACAACCCCTCCGGAGCTTACATCTATCAAATTGATTCCTTCGTCTTTCACCATATTTATCATCTCCGCAAGGTCTTCCGGGCGATTGCCTTCTTCATCATATTCCTCAGCAGAAACTCTCAGTAAAAGCGCCTTTTCTTCAGTCCACACTTTTCTTACTTCTCTTATAACCTCTTTAAGAAATCTTGCCCTTCTCTCTTTACTTCCCCCATATTCGTCAGTTCTTTTATTTGTTAACGGTGATAAGAACTGGTTTATTAAATACCCGTGGGCACCGTGTATTTCTATTACATCGTAGCCTGCTCTAACACACCTTTCTGCTGCATATCCGAATGATTTAATTACTTCATGTATTTCTTCCGTCGTCATTTCAGCTGGAATTCTGTATCTGTCACTGTATGCTATTGAACTCGGAGCAATTATTCTTTCATTTTCAGCTTCGCACTTTCTCCCTGCATGATTAAGCTGAATTCCGATTTTAGCGCCATATTTTTTACATGCATCCACAATCTTTTTTAGCCCTTCGACTTGAGAATCCTCCCAAATTCCCAAATCAGATGAGGAAATTCTTCCCTCGGGTTCAACTGCTGTTGCTTCCTGAATAATTAGCCCTGCTCCTCCCACAGCTCTCGTTGCGTAGTGTAAAACGTGCCATTCAGTTACCTTACCGTCATTTTCTGAAGAATACATACACATCGGCGCCATGACAATCCGATTCTTTAATTCTAAATTTTTAATTATGTAATTTGAAAATAATCTCGACATTTTATCCTCCGTTTATATATATTATACCAAATAAAGAGCAACCTAAACCACTTATATTACGGTATCCGGGCAGCAAAAATATAACGTGGCTGATATACCGTAAAAAAAGTATTCCGCACTTATATAATCGGCTGCCCCCCGGACAATGCTCCGTATCTTTGACTTCTGTATACCTCCACGATGGTGTTCCATGTATCTGCGTCTAAAATTCCTGTGGGTTCCATACCTTGTGTCCCTTGGAAATCCTGCACAGCACGACGTGTATTTTCATCATATACTCCGCTTGGCTCAAATGGAGGAATTGCAGGAATGATCAGCGAAATATAATACAGCATTTCCTGAATAATATAAATCAGAGGACTTTCATCACCTGGTTTGAATTCAACACCGGGCCATCTAAATCTTGGAAGATATACAGCTTCCTCAGGTAATGAGTCAAGTATACCAAACAGGCTGGACATCAAGGTGTCAAAAGTTTCTCTGCTAACAACACCTGTCGGTTCAAAGCCCATTGATCTTTGGAAATCCATAACCGAGTTTCTCGTTCGTTCATCAAAAAACCCTGTTATAGGAACACTGCGTATGGATGGATAATAGGCCGATAAAACATTTAAAGCATATTGTATTAATTCTATTTCCGCCCTTATGTCTCCCTCAAGATATGCCTCCTCTGTTATTCCATCCATCTGGCTTATTAAATTTTCCTGTGTCGTAAGCTCAGCAAGCCTTGTAATCGAAGTATATCTTTGCATTATCATATACCACGTAGCTTTATCTATATCTCCGGTAACAGGAAGATTAAATATACTTTGAAAAGCCCTTACGGCATCCTCTGTGGATTGGTTAAAACTCCCTGTAATAGGCTTAATTTGAGGAATTCCAGGATAATTAACCCTTATTCTGTCCAAATAAAGTTGCATTCTTAAAACATAGATATTCGAATCTCCAAGCTGGAATACTTCACCGGGAAAAGAATTTTCGGTATTTCCTATGGGTGTACCAGTTTCAAGATTTATATCTTCTCCATAATAGTATCTTAATATTTCTATAGGCGAATAACCTGCAGCTGACAAGTCAACTGTTCCCCATTGCTGCAAGCCTTCACACTGTAATATTTTCCCATCGCAAAACTTGGCATATAGTGGCTGCATTTGGCCATCCCTGGCAATATAGTGAGTGAAAACCTCATCAGCTACAGCATTTATTGTGTCAAACAATCCTCTGTTTAGGATAAACTCCTGATCGTATTGGGGAGAGCTTGTAATATCAAAATCATATCCCCTGGATCTGTACCATTCCGTATAAATCCTGTTTAGAGCAAACGATGTAATTGCGTGCACGTTAGCTTTTAAAGCAGATTCCGGCCATGTTGGATATAACTCGCTGGATGCAACATTTTTAATGTAATACAGAAAAGGAACGGTTACATCCTCAGCTTCCTCATTAGGGTTACCCAAATGAACAGTTATAGTGTTTGGAATCGTAATGTTGTATAAATTATCTAAGTCTTGTGCTGCTTGATTCAAATACTTTATTGCATTATTTTTCAAATTATTTTTAAACATATTTTCTCCCATTCCTGTCACATCAATACATATAAAATAAAACACATTGTATTCTAATACTTAATATATGCTAAAATTTTGACTTTGATTATAATTAAGCATAAAGTTTTACCTTAAGGAGTAAGAATTTACATTCGGCAAATAATTAGCATTCAACAACTGTCTTGTTTGCATTAATTCATTATGATATAATAAATGTGGCGGACAGAACAAAACCTTGTTAGTTTACACAATCTAGTATTCGCATATATACCAAGCAAACTGATTAGAAGATTGTGCATTTGGTATTATATTTCAAAGAAACAACCTTCAATCTTGATGGCTTTGCCATCAATCTGAGGGGTATACCTACTCCTCAAATTTTATAAAGGAGCAAAAATGAAAATGAATAATTTTATTGAAAAATTAATAAACTTAATCGATAATTCAAAAAAAACGAATAATCAGTTTGAGTTTGGAGATCAGGGCTTTAATGAAAAACCTCCTAAAAAGAAAAAAAACACTAAGACACTGCTTATACTTCCTCTTCTGATATTAGTAGTCTACGCCGTTATGTCCTGCCAGTATACAGTTGAAGAATCTGAACAAGCTGTTGTAACAACTCTTGGTAAAGTTACAAGTGTTGAGACAGCCGGATTGCATTTTAAGCTTCCATATCCCGTTCAGAATGTTACAAAGGTAGCAGTAAACAAAACACAAAAACTGCAAATAGGATATGCAAGCGGAAGCGAATCTAAAATTGATGGTTCTACTGTTACGGAAGAATCTAAAATGATAACAGGTGATTTTAATATTGTTAATATTGACTTTTTCATAGAATGGAAAATTTCAGATCCTGTTAAATTTCTTTATAATTCTGATGAACCTTCCCACATCTTGAAAATGATATCTCAATCCTCTGCAAGAAGCATAATAGGTTCTAAAAATGTAGACGGAGTATTGACAACCGAAAAATCAATTATCCAGGCAGAAATAAAAGAAAAAATAATAAATAAACTTGAAAGCTATGACCTGGGAGTCCAAATACTTGATGTGAAAATCCAGGACAGTGAACCTCCTACTGCCGATGTTATCAAAGCGTTTAAAGAGGTTGAAACCGCAAAGCAGGAAAAGGAAACACGAATTAATGAAGCTCTGGCTTACAAAAATAAAACATTGCCCGATGCTGAAAGCAAAGCAGACAAATTAATAAGAGACGCGGAATCTTACAAAGAATCTAAAATTAACCAAGCAAGCGGCGAGGTTGCAAGGTTTAATGCAATGTACGAGGAATATGCCAAGAACAAGGGCATAACCAGAACAAGAATGTACTTGGAATCCATCGAGGAAATTTTGCCTGACATAACAGTATACATAGACTCATCAGAAGGCGGAGTGCAGAAACTTCTGCCACTTAAGAGCTTTTCCGAATCTGAGGAAACTACCGGAGGTGAACAATAATGCAGGAAACTAAGAAAAAAAGTAATCTAGGATCATTTTTAAGAGTTTTGATAATTCTATTGCTTGTTGCAGCTTTTGCCAGCACGGCATACATAGTACGAGAAAATGAATACGCGTATATAACCCGTTTCTCCAAATTCGTCAAAATTCAAGACACTGCAGGACTGCACTTTAAAGTTCCCGTGTTTGATAAAGTCGAAAAAATTCCTCAGTACAGAATGAAGTATGACATACCTCCGTCAGAAGTGCTGACAGGAGATAAAAAAACGCTGGTAGTCGACAATTTCGCAGTATGGCAAATTGATAATCCCCAAACATTTATGAGAACTGTAAGCAGAATTTCTGAAATGGAAAACCGAATAGATGCGGTTGTTTACAATGCAGTTAAAAATACTTTAGGTACAATGAACCAAACTGAAATTATAAATTCCGATAACAGCTCAATTGATGACATAAATATAAAAATAACTGATACTGTAAACAGTCAGCTCAAAAACTACGGTGTTTCCACAATAGCAGTTGAAATAAAACGCCTGGATCTGCCAAACGATAACGAAACAGCCGTTTATAACCGAATGATTTCGGAAAGAACTCAAATGGCTGAAAGCTACAGAGCCGAAGGTAACCTTGAAGCAAGTAAGGTTGTAAATGAAACCGACAAAGAAGTTGGAATACTGCTATCAAAAGCAAAGGCGACAGCCGAAGAATTGAAAGGCCAGGGCGAAAGCGAATATATGAAGATAATTGCCGCTGCATATTCAACAGAAGACAGGGTACAATATTATGAGTTTATAAGAAGCCTTGAAGCTCTTAAAACCACTATGCGGGGTGATAAAACAGTTATACTTCCTGCAGACAGTTTCATAGTGAAAGTATTGAACGGAAATTAAAATATACTAAGCTAACCGAGGTGATTTAATGAATTTTGAATATAAAAAAAAGGCATTCCCTCATCTTGTAACAGCACTGGCAGGTTTACTTATAGCAATATTCGGAGTATTTAAATCTGTTTTTTCCGACGGCTCAGGTTATGAACGATTGGTGACGGTACTGGTTGTATTGATTATATATGGTGTGCTTGGAATAATCATAGGAATATGGAAACCGGTTAAAACTTTTATATTCCTTCCATGGCTCAGCCTGCCAGGTGTTCTTGTTCTTATATTCTCAATGAGCCGAGATGGGTTCAAAGTATTTTACATTCCGTATATAATTCTTATAATCACTGTTTCAGACTTTGGTCTATATACAGGTAAATCATTCAAACGAAAAAAATAGTACAGCAAAACTGGGACCGGTCAAAGACCGGTCCCAGCTAGTTATATATCCATCTTATTCAAAATATCTCTGAGAAGCTTAGCTTCTTCCTTGCTCAGCGTAACTCCTTTGCCCATTCTTTCATGTTCAGGCGACCATTCCCTTATGTCAAATTTAGGTTCTCTGTCATTCCAGCTTACCATATTAAGCTCCTTAGTCCATCCTCTTGATGATTCTGAAAGAATAGCTAATTCTTCTGTTATTTCATATTTTATTCCTGCCATGATTTTCTCCTTCTAGTCAATTTTTAAGTATTCTTTTAATGCTTTATCATAATATTCTTTCGTTTTTTTATCAAAGCACACAATTGATGCCTTTTCTACTGAATTTTCAATGCTTTGAAATTCTATTATGGCTTTTACAGCAATCTTTGATGCTATTTCTAAGGGAAATGCATATGCTCCCGTACTGATTGAAGGGAATGCAACGTAACGGCAATTATATTTTTCGGCGAGAAGCAGGATGTTCTTGTAACAGGACGCCAGAAGACTTTCCTCATTATCGCTTCCTCCATGCCATATAGGTCCAACAGTATGTATAACATATTTTGCCGGCAGCCTGTATCCTTTAGTTATTTTTGCCATTCCGGTTTCACAGCCTCCAAGAGCCCGGCATTCGTGCAGAAGCTCCGATCCCGCTGCGCGATGTATGGCTCCGTCAACTCCGCCTCCTCCAAGCAATGAATTATTTGCTGCATTAACAATAGCATCTGCCTCTACCATTGTAATATCTCCTGACAAAATTTCCAGTTCCACAATCTCACCTCCAATTAATTGTACTTTTTCCTGAGTTTCTTATCCACAATAATTTTAACCCAATATTGTAATTATTTCACTATTTATTTTGATGCAATATCTGTACTCTGTTTATTGAAAACACCAATATTTTCTATTCTGTCAAATGCTTCTTTCAATATGTCTTTGTTTACCGTACATGCAATTCTTAGATACCCTTCGCCGCATTCTCCAAAGGCATTTCCCGGCAGAACAAGAACATGAGCCTGCTGTAGAATTACTTTGGCAGCTTCCTCCGATGTAAGTCCTGTTTGCTTAATGTTTACAAATAAGTAGAAAGTTCCTTTCGGCGGATAAATAACGTGCATATTATTAATCTTGTTAATCCTTTCAGCTGCATACAACGTTCTGCTTCGGTATTCCTCTATCATTTCAGGCTGAATTATATTTCTGTTCCTGAGAGCATGAATCGCAGCTCTCTGCGAAACAGACGGCGCCGTAAAAACCACGTTTTCATTAATCTGGCTTATAACATTTATTATATAGTCCGGAGCAATTATACTTCCAACTCTCCATCCCGTCATCGTAAAATTCTTTGAAAATGAATTCAGGATTATGGTTCTTTCCCTCATGCCGTTCAGTGATGCAAAAGGGATAAACGGGCTATCATAGCTGAATGCAGTATATATATCATCCGCTATAACAATTAAATCGTACTTTTCAGCTATTCTTGCTATTGCTTTCATAGATGCATCTGTCAGA
This sequence comes from Sedimentibacter sp. LTW-03, assembly GCF_052059825.1. Classification (GTDB taxonomy): domain Bacteria; phylum Bacillota; class Clostridia; order Tissierellales; family Sedimentibacteraceae; genus Sedimentibacter. The sequence goes on along the minus strand of NZ_CP197180.1, from coordinate 3,117,499 downwards.
CAGCTTCCTGTAGGATTAGACGGGGTATTTATTATCAACGCCTTAGTTTTTGCAGTAATCAGATTTTCCAGCCTCTTTTCATTTATCTGAAAATCCTCTTCTTCATATGTGGGAAGTTCAACAGGTATTCCTCTTGCTAGCTTTACCTGCTGAGGATACGGCGTAAAAAACGGTGCCTGCAATATTACCTCATCCCCGTCATCAATTACCGCTTCAAGAACCAAGTACATGCCATGACACGCCGACGTTGATACAAACACTTCCTCATCCTTCACCTTCATGCTGTATTCGTCCATGTAGAATTTGCATATTTCTCTGCGAAGTTCAGCGTCACCTCTAAAGTCAGTGTACTTTGTGTGTCCAGATTTTGCATCCTTAAAGGCATTGTCAATAATTATATCATGAGTAATCAGATCCGGGTCACCAAGACTTAAATTAATGCAATCATCAAATGTTTTAGATAATTCATCTGACTGTCCCATTGCAGTTGACTGTTCACTCCAATATCTCTTAGCAATAAATTTGCGCTTCATTTTTTCACCGCTATATTTCTCTTAAAAATTCAGCAAATTTATCTAATCCATCTTTTAATGTCTTCGAATCAAAAGCGTACCCTATCCTTACACACCCTTCCATTTCAAAGCATGAACCTGGAGTAAACAAAACTCCTTTTTCCCTGAGCAATTTTACACACAATTCATATGACGGAAGTTCCTTATTATAGTATACAAGAGCTGTAGTTCCGGCTACAGGCTTTATATAGTAAACTTCCGGTGTATCCTGCACCCATTGATCAAGTATTTCTCTGTTCTTGAACAATATATTTCTATTTCTCTCAAATATTTTTTCCTTGTTCGTAAGAGCCATGGAAGCAAATAAGTCATCAAGAACTCCGCAGCTTATAGTATCGTAATCTCTTCTCTCCAAACATGCATCTATTACTTCCTTACTTCTGGATGCTATCCAGCCCATGCGCAGTCCTGCCAGGGAGAAAATTTTCGACATACTTCCCACCGATATTCCTTTTTCATATAAATCCGTAATTGACGTCATATAGCTTCCATCCTCAGAAATCCCTCTGTACACTTCATCAGATAATATATACGCACCAACACTTTCGGCGATTTCTGCAATTTGCTTCATTTCCTTTTCAGGAATCCAAGATCCTGTAGGATTGTCAGGATTATTAATTGTTATCATTTTCGTATTACTATCAACCAGACTTTTTAAAAGCTCTATGTCCGGCAAGAACTTGTTTTCCGGAGTCAATTGCAGTATTCGTACTTCTGCTCCTATGGATTCCGGAATAGAATAATGCTGCTGGTATGTGGGCATTACCGACACCATATTGTCGCTGGGTTCAAGCATGGAAACAATGACCATGTTGTTTGCGCCTATTGCCCCGTGAGTCGGTATAACCTGCTGTGGTTTAATACTTTTGTACAGACCGGCTACCCCGTTTAAAAAATCAGGCGAGCCGTAAATATGGCTGTATGTCATTCTTGTATCTTTAAGAGATGCAAGATATTCACTCGGATCACGCCCTGACAGCTCAATAAGCTCACCCAACGTCAAAGAATCAATACATGTTTCGCCTAAATTATAAACTGCATCATTTTCAAATTCATTCATCCACTGCTCGACCTTAAATGTCTTTATTTTCATATCTACCCTCCTGCTCATTTAGTTTTACTAATTATATTACAATTTTAGCTGTTTATCTATAAATATTTGTATGTTAGACTATAATAAAGCTTACTGTTTTCTTTTTTGATCCATTTTATATGTTATGAAATATAATATTTAAACTAGAAAAAGCCAAAAGAAATTCCCATTCCTTATGGCTTTGCTTTATTTTTGTTTAAAACCAAAACTTAGTTTTGTAAACAACAAATTTATTTTAAAACCTATATATATCTCCTTTTATTCAGGCACAACACCGACGACTCCAATAACAACTGCAGGAATAATAAAAATAAAAAAAGATATTATTAGAAATATAAATCCTGCTTTCAGTATTTTTTTATATCTTCCACTCTTTATTCTAAGAATAACACTCATCACAAATGGTATAATTGATAAAGCAAATAATATCGGAGATAAATATATAAAAGCCATAAATAGCACATTATCTAAATTGAACATAAATTTCCTCCGATCTATTTATTACCCTTACAGTTAATTAATTCTTGAGAAATTCTAATAATTAAATTCTATTTTATCCTTATTTTCCGATATCAGTCTTTTTATGCTTTCCTCAGGCAAGTTTATGCTTCTCCAGCTGTAATCAGAATCACTGTACATTTTTTTCACATCCTCAATGTATATTCTTGCCCTATTTCTGGTTATAATTTCAACATCATTATCTAACAGCCTCATAATCTGAGGAACCGCATCAGCCGACAAGCTCATTAGATATTCAATGTCCAGGTGATCCGTCTGCCCGGCAAAATACATATCAATATTCCTCTCTGCAACTATTTCATCGATTCTGACAATGTTTAGAGTCATATAAAACATCAGGATCACTAATGCGTAAACAACAAATATGTTAAAATTATACTTGATAATATATACAATGGTTGCCAACAGTCCTATAGCCTCAAATATCAGAAAAATATACACCAGTATTCTTAATCTCGTAAACCCGTAAGCGCTGTCATACAGTGACATCCTGTAAAAAGAAGACACCAGCAATACACCAGTTATCAAACACAGATAAATGAGAAACATTTTTGAAACAACAGCAGACTTGCTCTTTTCAAAATATATCTTATCTTTAAGAAGATTTGTAATCAGCAATATAATAATTATGTTCAAAACACTTAAAAAAACAAGTTCAAAGAATCCACGTCTTGCATATTCCGAATAATTAAGCCCATACGGAATCTCTCCGGAAGAAAACAGATATTTAAACTGAATTGCCATAAACAGCGTGTATATTGCAAGTATAGATACCAAAAAAATATTTATTACAATTATATCTCCGTTGATCTTTTTAGAAGCAAGCTTATTGATATTCTTGAATCCATTGGCATCTCCGCAGTCAAAAACAGAGAACAAGTGTCCAAACAAATATAGCCCCACAAATACCCCTATAGCCATTTTATAGATAAAGAAGAAATCAATAAGCTCTGCAAACCAATTATTAATAGAGATAAACCCTCTGTAAAATATCATATCCGCAGAAGAAAGCATAATTGTCAGAAACATTACACTGGGAATTGATATACCTATTCCAATCAGTATTCTCTTGACGAGTATATTCTTTTCCTTATTTTTTGCTCTTTCCTCTGCCCATTTAATTGGAACCTTGAAATTTGTAAATGGCTTAAAAATATTAGCAATTACTTTAATAAACTCGCTAATATTAAGCATTCTTAATTTCAAGCGATCTGACAACAGCAAAATCATTGCACTGTATAAAAATATAATTGCCAAATAATTTGTATCTTTAAGCATATGATTTGCACTTATAAATCTGTTAAGAGATATGACAAGTATTGGTATCATCAGCATAAGGCCTTTGAAATTCAAAGTTTCCCTTCTGTCCTTTAAAATAAAGGCCAAAGCAGCAAGCTGCAATACAAAGAATAAGAAAATACTTATTCCCGGATCTGGTGTCATAACTAAATAAACATATGAAACAGCGGACATGATTCCGTACAATGATAATCTTAATTTTATTTTGCCTTCCATAATCTTATTTCTCGTCCTCCACATATTCAATAATATCGCCGGGCTGGCATTCTAACGCCTTGCATATTTCTTCAAGAGTTGAAAGTCTTATGGCTTTTGCCTTGTTATTCTTTAATATTGAAAGATTTGCAGGAGTAATATTTATTTTTTCGGCCAGTTCCATAAGCCCTATTTTTCTTTTGGCCATCATAACATCAAGCTGTATAATTATCGACATGGTCACAACCTCCTATACCGTTAAATCATTTTCATCCTTGTAGTAAATTGACTGTTTAAACAAATCTTTCAGTGTAAGGCACAAAAGACATGCTATAACAAAAATTGCAATAATTACTACAGTTGAAACAGTAGGCATGACAATAAGCTTTAAAACATATATCAGCGCAATTACGAGACAGGACATTGCTATTTTTCTCAACGCACCAACATTAGCATGAATAAACGGGTTTCCGTCCATCAATGTTTTAAATATTACTTTCAGCTGCCACATAATATATACAGAACAAATCCCTGATGCCTCCAATACAACCTTAATAAACAAAGCTGCACTGTCTGACGCATTAAAATACTTAAGCAATATCGATGACGAAAAAGGAATCAAAATACAGCAGGCAATTCCTATATAAAATAAAATATCCACACAAACCTTAGTAATATAATGAACAACACTTTTTTGATACATAAGTTCCTCCGATTGTCTTTTTATAATCATAATTATAACAAATATTTTATCTATGTCAACAATTATTTATTGTTTTACGATAAATAATTGTTGAATATTAATAAAAAGCCATTGTACAGCATCAAGATGATATTTCATCCATTAACCGCATAATGGCAGACAGCTAAATATTCTAATAAATAATAACCTTCTGTTTATTTTACAAGCTTTAACTCCATATATCTTGCTCCTTTTACAGGATTATACACATATGGGTCTATATCATAAAAACCAAATCTTTCATACATTTTCTGAGCAGATTTCATATCCGGCAGAGTATCCAGCCTAATAAATTCATATCTCAGCTTGACCGCTCTGTCAATTATTTCAGACAGCAACATTTTGCCTATACCGAACCCTCTGTATTTATCAGAAACATAGAGTCTCTTCATTTCGCACACTTCGTTGGATATTTTGCGTAGGGCGGCACATCCGGCATCTTTTCCATCAACCAGTGCAATAAGCAGAGCTCCATCCGGATAGCTGTATTTGCCTGGCAAATTCTCCAATTCTTCGTTGAAATTCTGGAAACAAAGATCTATACCGAGTGTTCCGGCATATTCAAGAAATAATCTGCCGACATCCTCAACCAACTTAGTACCCGTAACATATTTTATTTCTACAACGCCGGCCATTTCATCCTCCAATTTAATAAATATATTTGAATTGTTCCGAATGGTACAAAATCCCCTTACACAAAGCTGTTTCAACATGGTTGTCATAATAATTATATCACATACCGTCCATCCGCTCCATACAAAATAAATTTTTGTCAATTTGAAGTTAAATCTTTGTTGACATATTAAATTTATGATTTATATTATTATTATGGCAATTAATTTTACTGTGAGCTTTCTTTATTTTTACACTACTGATACGCTCTCACATTATTTCATCATTAAGGAGAACAGATAATTATAATGATTAATAGTATATACTCAAGATTAAACTATTACAGACCTCTAAGGTGGAGCAATTTAACATCAGAAAGCTACAGGCATTTAATTCTTTTATTGTTTTGGCCGATTTTTGGAATATTATTTTTCTTGGTTGAGAGAGGAAGCATTACATCTGATTTTCACATCGTACACTGTGCACTGGATGATATAATTCCATTCTGCGAATATTTTTTGATTCCATATCTGTTTTGGTTTATATTTATTTTGGGAATTATGATATATTCACTTCTGTTTGATATAGATGCGTTTAAAAATTTTATGTACTATACAATAATCACATATTCCATAACAATACTTATTTATTTCTTATACCCTACAGCACAGGAACTCAGACCGGTATCTTTTGAAAGGACTAATATATTCACATATTTAATAGGGATCTTTTATGAATTGGATACTAACACAAATGTGTGTCCGTCCCTCCACGTAATCGGTTCCGTTGCCGTCATGCTTGCAGCGTGGAACAGCAGACATTTCAGCACCGCAGCCTGGCGCGCCCTTTTTCTCACAGCCACCCTTTTAATCAGCATATCCACAGTATTTCTTAAACAACATTCTGTCATAGATGTTTTTGCGGCATTGCCTGTTTGCTTTTTAGCATACAAGGCAGTTTACGGAGAGAAATTTAAAGCATATATTACGAGCATGAAAGCATATGGGCGAGCGCAGTGAACCACCGAAAATGCACATATGCAAATTTACCCATGACAAATTATTTACATTTGTATAAAGGTACTCTCGATATTCAATCTGACCTAAATGGAGTATGCTATATAAATATTGATAATGGTATAAATGCTGCAGGAGAAGAAATAAGAAAGGAATTGGAGTCTATATTTTAACGATTAGGATAACCTATAAATGATATAGGTTATTTTATGTTTCACTATTAATGTACTGCAAAATATCCATTTTTTAATATTATGTTAAATATTGTCGTAAAAAGATTGTACCAAAAAAACATTTAAACATAAGTTAGAAAGCAAAAATGATAAGTATAATGGCTATATCCTTTCTTGTCAGGGAGAGCCTCCTTACTTATAACCTTGACAACATAGGTGCTGAAATTCAGTGAATAAGTACAAAAGCTCCCCGATACTTCTAGCCATAATTGTTATTAACGCCAATAAATATATATTGCATATCTATTTACGTTGTACATAAAGTGCGCTCATTACATTCTAAACACAGCTTTGCTGGTCTTTTTATCAAATTTTATATATCCACCCAAAAATGTTATTAACCACCTAAGCGGAACATAAAACCTGTCGTTATATAAAATAGGAGGTGAGTCCAAAACAATTTCTTTTTCATTAACAGTCATCTTATCCGATCCGATTGTAAGCTCAATATCCATAGACAGCGGCTGTACTGATGCAAATCCTACGCCGTATATTTTATCGGCGCCTTCAATTCCTAAGTCTTTTGTATTCATTTTAATTTGCTCATATAATTTTTGCTCTGATATTCTTTCTCCAAACTTGATTTTATGCCTGCTGGCTAGCAAGCAAGCTATTCCGGACACTAACGGAGTTGCCATACTTGTTCCTGATAGTGATACATATCCTCCGCCATTATTTGCACCGATTATGTCTACCCCTATTTGACATACATCAACATGGTTTCCGGTAGTTGTAAATTTAGCTTGTTTTTGATTTACATCAACAGCACCTACAGCTACTACTTCATCGAAATATGCAGGATACCTTTTCTCTTCTTCTCCTGTATTTCCCATTGAACAAACTACGAGAATTCCCTCTTCAACGCATTTGTTTATTTCACTTTCAAAGCGACTTAGATAGCTTCCAAAAATACTCTTAGTCCCGCTTAGCGACATTGATATAACATCAACTTTCTCACCTTTTGTACTTCGCCACTCTCTGGCCCATTTAACACCATCTACTACATCCAATATTCGATTTGTACAACCATTTTCATCGAGTGCCTTAACCGGCAATATTTTGGTCTGTGGAGCAATTCCCACATTTTTTCCTGCAATGCTTGATGCTACATGCGTACCATGACCTCCGTCATCCTTCCAATTATATGCATCATTATAACTTTTATTTAAGTTTCTACCCTCAAGTAACCTTTCTTCAAATTCTTCATGCTTTGATACTCCTGTATCAATTACAGCACAAATTGTTCCCTGACCGTAGTATCCCTGTGAGTAAAATGATTGACGCCCACTGTATTCTAAAAATTTTAAATCATCTATTCCAAAGTTTGCATCGTCAAATTTCTTTTTAACAATGTATTCGTCTAATAACTTCATAATCATTTCTCCTTTTGGAAAAAACTTATTTACTCCATACTGCAGTTTATGCTTGTTATTTATGCTTGTCTAATAACTGCCGCATTTGCATTTGTTTCCGTAATCTGGCTAATTTGATTTAAAGAATGAGTTTTAGCACTAAAAAAGAAGCATGTTTCCAAGCTTCTTAGTTAGCTAAATATTAAATTTAAAAAGAGAATATCCTATCTCAAAATTATTGCTATATATGTTTATTTAATGCCTTTTTTATACGCACTAAAGCCTCTACAATATACTTATTAGGACATGCCAAATTCCATCGTTCAAATTCTTCTCCACACTCACCAAATATGTAGCCTTCATCGAAAAATACTTCAGCCTCCATATGAAGAATTTTTTCAAGCTCATGACATTCTATTCCTAAAGCACCAAAATCCATCCACAACAAATATGTACCTTGTAAATCATATACTTTAATTTGAGGGAATTCTTTTGCAAAGAAATCGACAATAGTCTGTCTGTTTTTCTCAATTAGTGCCTTCAACTGTTCAAGCCACTCATCACATTCATTGTATGCAGCTTTACAAGCCTCATATCCTAAAATATTACACTTTGGATTTACAGATGTTGTCTTTAACTCTGCAATGAATTTTTCTCTAAGCATTGCATTTGGGATAATGATATTTGATGTCTGCAGACCTGCTATATTAAAAGTTTTGCTTGGTGCTGTTAACACTAAACAATTCTGTTCAAAGTCTTTTGAGAGTGTAGCAAAAACTGTATGACAGTATCCAGGGGACACAAAGTCAAAATGAATTTCATCCGACACAACAATTACATTGTTTGCTAAACATATTTCACCTATCTTTATTAATTCATCCTTTGTCCATACTCTGCCGCATGGATTATGAGGGCTACATAATATCAATAGCTTTGTATTTTCATCTTTTGCTTTTGCTTCAAAATCTTCAAAATCTATCTCGTATGTATTTCCAACTGGTTTCAACTTATTTTCAACGAGAACTCGTTTATTTGCATCTATCGCACGATACATAGGGTAGTATACCGGTGTCATTAGCATTACGCCTTCACCTTCACTCGTATACGATTTAATGGCTGTGTAAAATGCATCAACTACACCATGAGTGTTGCAAATCCAATCATCTTCAATAGTCCAATTATGTCTTCGTCTTAACCAGCCACAAACAGCTTCTTTATATGAATCACTAGCACTAGCATAACCAAGTATTTCATTATCCAAGAACTCTTTTAATGCATTTACAATTTCAGGTGCTGTCATTATTTCCATGTCTGCAACTGAGAATGGAATTACGTTTTTAGATACATTAGGATTTACTCTCTCCATCTCGTCCCATTTTGCCGAACCTTTTTTATATCTTGATTTTACTGTTTCAAAATTATATTTATTCATGTATATACCCCACTTATTATTAATTATGAAATTTTTTCTGTCTTGTTGCGTTTAATACCTATTCCTGTATATCCGTAAATTATTGCAAATACTATACACAAATAACACATAAATGCCCATGGCAAATATGCCATTGTAGCTACACCCAAACAAGCAGTCATGTATGCGCCAGAGCTAGACCAAGGAATAAGAGGAACGGTAACTGTACCCGCATCTTCCAGTGTTCTCGACAAGTTTTCAGGTGCTAGGCCTCGTTGTGCATAAATATCTTTGAAAAGTTCACCAGGAATAAGAATTGTAAGATGAACAGAACCTGTTGTAAGAGCCAAAGTAAATGTAGATATAACAGTGGACAATATCAAACCACCCTCTGTTTTTACTGAAGATGTTAGTTTATTAAGGATCACTTCTAGACATCCTGCACTACTTAAAATACCAGAGAAGCCAAATGCACATAGAATAAGCAAAATTGTACCCATAATGCTCATCATACCACCTCTGTTTAATAACTTTATTACTTCTGGTATCAACAAATCAGGGTTGAAAGTTTCCATTGTTATCATACCTGTATTAAAACCACTAACGTTTGCAATAAATACGTTACTTATAGATATTCCTTGTATAACAATTGCTTCAATGCTTGCTACTAGTGAAGATAAAAGCATAACAGGTATAGACGGCATTTTCATTATAGAACCAGCAAGAACTATAATCATAGGTAATAAAATAATGATATTCCAGTTATACATAGAATCTAAATTATTAATCATATTAACTACTGTTTCAGAAGTAGCACTACCTGCTGAAGGGCTTGTAAGTCCTAAAACTGCATATATAACAAGTCCTATTAAACTAGAAGGTATTGTTGTCCAAAACATATGCTTAATATGTTCATATAGGTCTCCTCCTGATACCAATGGAGATAGATTTGTTGTATCTGATAAAGGAGACATCTTATCACCGAAGTATGAACCTGCTACAACTGCACCTGCAACCGCTGCAAGATTGCTTCCAAAGCCAGTTGCTATACCTATTATAGCAACTCCTACCGTACTTACAGAACTCCATGATGAACCGGTTGCAACGGATACGATGGCACATAACAGAAAAGCTGTAACTAGTAGCCAACGTGGACTTATAATCTGTACACCGTAGTAAATAAGCATTGGTATAGTACCGCTAGCCATCCAACTACCTATAATGGTACCTACAATAATCAAAAGTAGCAATGCACCCATGCTCTTGTGAATTTTGCTAGCTATTTCCTCCAACATTTCATCCCAAGTTACTCCAACACGAACTGCAATAATAGAAGTTATTCCTGCTGCTAAAAGCATCAATATTTCTATTCGCAGATTATAGACACCCTTTCCTATAATAACAATAACAAGCATTGCTATCAGTGGTAAAAGCGCCTCCCACATTTTGGGCTTTCTTTTAGCTTTAACACTTTTTTTCATCTTAACACTCCTTCAATTTAGATAAACTAGAAAAACTTTTCTGCAATCGATTACTTTTAAAGTATAGATTACTATCTTACTATTGTAAAATGCATAATTAACGTATATAATTATAAATATAGCTTTATATTTTAATAAAATTAAATAAAAATCAAGAAATTTTTCTCAAATCCATGTATCATTATTTTTCAGAATCTATCAAGGATAAAACAGGCGGGTTAGCACACGTCTTTGAAACGCTAGTAAAATATTTTAAAATACGAATGTTTACTTTATATATATACTTTAAATCATTAAAGAAAGGGTAATGAAAACCACGTATTTTCATTATACAAGGTTAGTATTATGACTCGTTTTGAAATTGAAGCATTTTTTGCAATAATTAAATGTAATAATCTAACTAAAGCTGCTGAAATGCTATTTATAACTCAGCCTGCGCTGACTAGGCGCCTTCAATCATTGGAAAAAGAACTCGGCTTTGAACTAATTATTCGAAAAAAAGGAAGAAAAAAGATCGAGTTAACCAAAAAAGGTGAATCTTTCATATCTATTGCAGAAAAATGGTTAGAATTATACTCTAAAATTAATGATATTTCAAATAAAAATAAACGTATTAAATTTGTTGTTTCTGCTATGGAAAGTATAAACACCTGTATAATGCCTAATGTATACTACAATTTTCTAGACGAAAACAAGCAGATTACCCTAGTCTTACGCAATCAACATTCTGCAGAATCCTATAAATTTGTTGAAAATTCTCCTAACGCCATTGCATTCATAGCCGAATGTCAATTTTCAAAATTTCTGACCATCCTTCCAATCTTCAAGGAAAATATGGTTTTTATATGTGGCAAGGATTCCGATTATCCGGATATTGTATCTCCTGAAAACTTAATCATAGAAAATTGTGTTCATATTCAATGGAATATCGAATCAGACACTTGGTTTAATTACTGGTTTGGTTCTTTCCCCAAATTCAAAGCAGATTTGGAAAACATAGAAGTGTACAAAACGTTTATGTTACAAAAAAATGTATGGACTATTGCACCTGTTTCCGTTGCAACCTTTCTTCTTAAGAATAATGACTTAACAACTAAGAAACTAAGTTCTCCCCCGCCTGAAAGAACCATATACGCCATTTTTAATCCACAAAAAGAGAATGAGTATATAAAAAACTTACTTACTATTTTACATCAAGAAATTTTGAAACAAGATAACATACAGTCGCTATTGAACATATCGGATTTATAACTCTACAGCAATCATTTTTAAAATTCATCAACTTAGTCCAATAAAAGATTTAAGAAATACAACTGAAATTTCTGAACTTTGCCATACAAAAAATGAACCTATCTTTATCATAAAAGACTCAATAACATAGCGTCTATTAAAATAAATGCCCATTTGATACAACAGCTGTGTCAGATGGGCATTTATTAGTGTTATTAATTTTCGTCCTTGATCATAAATCGAAGCTAAACTTGATTCAATAATCAATGATTGCAAGCTTCAATTCCTCATAGGTATTATCAATCCCATTTTTTCGGCTAAATTTAGCCGTTATTCTATAAAGGCTTACTTATTATAATTGTCTAAAAATATCTAGAGTATATAATTAATGTTTGTTTTGCAGTATTTTTCTTATTTCATATATACCTCCCCATACTATCATTAACTCCATCCGCAAATTATGCTTTCTCCCCCGGTAGCAGGAATTCTGTAACAAAAATATTATACGGACATAATATAACTGCGCAGGATAAAGCTGCGGCAAGGCGTATGTAATATTATACAAAAATTTGAAAAATAAAATATCAAAAACTATCACTTTACATACACGAGAAGCAAAATTTAATAATTTTCAAAATTTACAATATCATTTTTCATTGAAATTACATAGTTTCATATTTTCAATTAGAGGACGAAAGTTTATAAATATATATGCATAATAATTAATATTTATGTTGAAACAAGCCTTTCTTTTACATCCCACCTTTTTTCAAATGAACTCAAGTTTCTTTTTTACCTCCATGTAAAATATTTTAATCTTACTATATAAATGTTTTGACATTTCACAACTGTGGTATAAAGTAGTAATGTAAGTTGTGTAATAAATGGAGGTGCAATATTGAATCAATTTTTAAAAAGCAATTTTACTAATCAGAAAATGATGCGAAAAGTGTTGTTTTCTCTAATACCGATTGCTGTTTTTTCCGTGTATCTGTTTGGACTCAGGGTTATTACCCTGCTGGCGGCAGTTACTGCAGCAGGGGTCATTACGGAATATTTATGGGAAAAGCATTATGGAAAAAAAGCATCTGAGGCAGTATTTGTCTCATGTGTGCTGTATACATTGACTTTGCCGGCTTCTATACCTGTCTGGATTGCTGTGATGGGAATAGTATTCGGCCTTTTATTCGGCAAGCTTTTTTTTGGTGGTTTTGGAAAAAATGTTTTTAATCCGGCAATTGTGGGAAGAGTTTTTGTCTATGTTAACTTTCCGGAAGCACTTACGATTTCTTGGAATCAAGCGGCTTCTTCTTTTCCGGGAGGATTTGGGACATACCTTACAACGGGAATAGATGCTGTATCGGAAGCAACTCCGATGATACTTTTCAATAATACGGCAAAGCTTTTGGATTTCCAATCACTTTTAATCGGAAACATACCCGGCGCAATAGGTGAAACATCAAAAATCTTGATAATTCTGGCAGGCATATACCTGATTTATAAAAAAGTTGCTTCATGGGAGATAATGACTGCAACTACTGTGGGTTATGTTGCCGCAAGTGCAGTGCTTTATTTTTTTGGTGTCCCTGTAATAAATCCTTTGTACGGTATAATGATGGGAGGATTCCTGTTCGGTACTGTATTCATGGCTACGGATCCCATAAGTGCTCCGAAAACTAAGACGGCTAAGTGGATTTACGGGATAATTATAGGCTCGGTTACACTGCTGATACGGTCTCTCTCTCTATTTAACGGAGGAATGATGTTTGCCATATTGATGGGTAATACTTTTGCTCCGATTATGGATTATTTCGTTAAGGACTATTCAGCCAGGAAAAAAAGAAAATTGGAGGTACTGTCATGAAAAATTCCTTCTTCTATCCAATTATTTATATGGTTGTTATAACAATTGTGTTTATTGCCGTGCTGGCATCTTTTAACCATATACTTGCTGATACCATTGCTTTTAATCAGGAAAGTGAACTGAGGCAGAAAATTCTTTACATATTTGATGTTTTGCCTGAAAATGATGACGCACATGAAATTAAGAAAGTATTTGATGAGAAAATAAGACAGAAACAGATCGGTGATACTACCGTGTATGCACTGATTGAAAACAATACAGAAACAGCCTATGCGGTTCCTGTTAATGGTCCAGGACTCTGGGGAACAATATCCGGATATGTAGGATTGAACAAGGACTTTAGCAAAATTATAGGTATAGAGTTTGTTACACAGTCTGAAACTCCGGGACTTGGAGGTCGAATATCTGAGTATGACTATAAGAATCAGTTCAGAAATATTTCAATCCAAGGCGTAACCGATGGAAATTACATTATATCTTCTCCCAAGGAAGGAAGTAATGTTGATGCAATTACAGGTGCCACACTGACCTCTGCAGCCGTTGTTAAACTCGTAAACGAAGATCTCTATAATTTTTTAGAAATGCAGGGGGTGAAATAATTGGCTAAAAAATCTGAAATAAGAAAGATATTTAAAAAGGGAATACTTACCGAAAACCCAATACTTGTTCAGGTAATAGGCATTTGTTCAGCCCTGGCGGTTACAAATCTGATGATGAACTCGCTGATAATGGGAATTGCACTGACATTGGTAACAGCTTTTTCGTGCCTGACGGTTTCTATATTAAAAAAATATACACCAAAGCACATACGTATGATGGTTCAGGTGTTGATTATATCGTCCTATGTTATAATAGTCGATATTTCTTTAAAGGCGCTTATGCCTGAAATGAGTAAAGCATTGGGCCCATATGTAGGCCTTATTATAACCAACTGCATAATTATGGGAAGGGCAGAAGGCTTTGCACAGTCAAACCCTCCGATGTTGTCTTTTATGGACGGGCTTGCTTCCGGTCTTGGATATACTGCAGTTCTTATGATAATTTCATTTGTGCGTGAATCCTTGGGATTCGGCACAGTATTTGGAATGCAAATACTTCCGGATACTATAACCAGATGGACACTGATGGTAATGCCTCCGTCGGCATTTTTCATACTTGCAGGTGTTATGTGGGCAGCAAACAACAGAAGGCTTAAGCTTGAAAGAAAAGGAGTTGAGAAAAGATGATAGAAGTTAACCCTATATTAATATTTTTTGCAGCGATATTTACCAGCAACATGATTTTCTCAAACTTCTTGGGAATGTGTTCATTCATAGCTGTATCAAAAGAAATACCTACCGCCATAGGCCTTGGAATTTCCGTAACAATGGTTATGACCGCAACTACAATTTTAAACTACATGGTTTATTGGACAATCCTTGTTCCTTTTAATTTGGAATATTTGATGTATATAATATTTATCCTTGTTATTGCTGCTTTTGTCCAGCTCCTTGAAATGGTTCTGGAACGTTATCTGCCAACACTGTATTATTCCCTTGGAATATTTCTTCCGCTTATAACCGTTAACTGCGCCATACTTGGTGTATCACTGTTTATGGTTACAAGAAGCTATGATTTCATGCAGACAGTTGGGTATTCAATCGGCTCGGGATTAGGCTGGGCTCTTGCAATAACAGCTATGGCAGGAATAAGATCAAAACTGAATGAAAAATCCATACCCGAAGGCCTTAGAGGAACGCCTATAACTTTAGTTATTACAGGAATTATGGCGCTTGCATTTATCGGCTTCAGCGGCATGGTACAAATACAGTAGGAGGCGGCTATGAATACAATAATAACCACTATAATTGTTGTAAGCTGTATTACCGCTGTGCTTGCCGCACTGCTTACAATATCCAGCAGAACAATAGGAAATTACGGCGAAGTAGTGCTTACCATAAATGATGATAAGGAGTATGTTGTCAATGGAGGCAGCAGTCTTTTAGACACTCTGCGTTCAGAAAGAATTTTTATTCCGTCCGCATGCGGTGGAAAAGGCTCCTGCGGATACTGCAAGGTCAAAGTTATCGAAGGCGGAGGCCCTGTGCTTGCAACTGAAAAGCCTTTGCTGACAAAGGAAGAGCTTGAAGATAGCGTAAGATTGTCCTGCCAATGCAAGGTAAAACAGAATATAAAAATCAGCATACCTGAAGAACTTTTCAATGTAAGGGAATATTCTGCGGTTGTTGAAAGAACTGAACAGCTTACACCTACCATAAAACTGCTGAGATTTAATTTTGGCAATGAAGAAATAAGCTTTAAACCTGGACAGTATATTCAGTTAAAAGCTCCTGCATACGAGGGTAACGACGAAGAGGTTTACAGAGCTTATTCAATAGCATCGTCCGTAACCGACAAGCATGCCGTAGAACTGCTGATAGGCTATACCGGAGGAATTGCAACAACATATGTACACCACCACCTGAAGGAAGGTGATGACGTGCATGTGAACGGACCTTACGGTGATTTTTATTACCATGAGGACGATGGACCTATTATACTTGCCGGAGCAGGAACAGGCATGGCTCCGATTATGTCAATTCTTCAGTTTATGGCGGACAATAACATTAACAGAAAAGTACTGTTTTTCTTTGGAGCAAGGACTATGAAGGATTTGTTCCTGCTGGATAAAATTAAGGGTTTTGAGGAAAAGCTTAATGACTTTAAATTTGTTCCTACACTTTCTCGAGAAGAATCCGAAGAGTGGCATGGTGAGAAAGGACGTGTTCCTGCAGCCATTGACAAATATATAGAGAAGGGCGAAAATTATTCTGCATATCTGTGCGGAAGTCCTGCAATGATTGACTCAATAGTTCAGGCTCTGCTTCTCAAGGATATACCATCAGAGAAAATTTATTACGATAAATTCTGATTTGCGTCAGTAGTCTCTGAGTACAAAACCCCTGAAGCCAGATTAGCAACAGGGGTTTTTCTTTATATGAAGTCTATTTATTTACATTAAAAACATATTTATCAAGGCGATCAAACGCTTCAATTACTCGTGATTTTGGCAGAGCCAGGTTCATTCGCAATGTGCACGAGTGGTTAAAAGGACGTCCGTCCTGCCAGCTTACTCCAACATCTGTTCCGGCCTTGTAAAGCTCGTCCAATGTCATGTTATGCTCACTGCACCATTCCTCGCATTCAAGGTAAAGCATATATGTTCCCTGAGGCTTAAACAGCTTAACTCCCTTATAATTATCAACTATATGTTTGTATGCATAATCAACATTTTCAGCTATTACTTCCCTCAGTTCTTCAACCCATTCATGCCCTTCAGGTTTGTACGCTCCAATAAGTGCATGCATCGAAAGAACATTCATACTGTTGTAGTGTGATTTGCCGCTCTGTGATCTTACCCGGTCACGAAGATAATTGCTGTATATTATATGATATGCGCCTATCAGACCGGCGAGGTTAAATGTCTTGCTCGGAGCATACACGGCAATAGTACGGTTTTTTGCATCCTCGCTCACACTTTGTGTAGGAATATGCTTGTTGCCGTAAAGTGTAATATCACTCCATATTTCATCGGAAATAACTATGCAGTCATTTCTTTTGTAAATTTCCATTGCCATCTCGATTTCTTTACGTTCCCATACCCGACCGCATGGATTGTGTGGTGAGCAGAATATTGCCGCATGAATCTTGTAAGCCTTAATTTTAGCTTCCATGTCCTCGTAATCCATGCGCCATACGCCTTCTTCATCCTGTACAAGATCTGAATGAATAATTCTTCGGCCGCTGTTTTCCAAAGTTTTAGTAAATCCTATATATGTAGGCGAATGAAGCAGCACATAATCTCCCGGCGCAGAAAATGAATCGATGGCAGACATAACACATCCAAGAACTCCGTTCTCATATCCTATGTGCTTTGCCTCTAATCCGGTTACACCGTTTCGTTTTTCCTGCCAATTAATAATTGAATCAAAATATTCCTGCCTCGGCAGAAAATATCCAAACATCGGATGTTTTACACGCTCAATTATTGCTTCCTGAATTGCAGGGAGTGCAGGAAAATTCATATCTGCAACCCACATCGGTATTACATCGAATCCTTCCTTTGGCAGTCCAGGGCCTAATCCATGTGCCAAATCGACAGCTATAGCGTCCTTTCCCTGTCTGTCAATAATGCTGGTAAAATCATACTTCATAATAATCCTTCCCTTCCTTTTTATATTGCTGTTGCTTCAATTGAATCTGCTGTTAATTACTAAATTAAAAACACTGAGTAAGCTCTAGAAATGTTCCCCGTTCTCGTAATATTTATTTTTTTCAAGCATATGAAAAATTATATCCAAACTTTTATATCCTATTGTACTCATGTGCTTAGTAATTATTGCCGCAGCCTTATCCTGCACCTCCTGGCCTCTGTCAAACCAATAAACTTCCACCATATGCGGTCCTCCTACAAATTTTCCGTCCATTATATACTTGGACTGAGGAACCTCTATGCTGAAATAGTCTCTAGGGCACTGAAGCAGTTCTTGAAGCTCATCTATCAACCCTTTACTTATTGTTAATGCTCTTTTTGCATCTATAGCATTTAGTTTTAATGCTGGCATTTTATATCTCCTTTAAATATATTTTTTAATATTGTTTTAAACCGCTTTCTATTTTCACTTCTTTTTCTGAAGCTGTATAGTCCTGTGGACTGCCCTTACCTGGTCCAGTATTGCAAAAATAATTTTTTCAATTTGACTGTTTTTTGAATAGTCCGCGGGCACGGCAAAATCCACCCTGCCCTGCGCCATTAAACTGTCAGCCACATTTTTCTCTTGGGAATATACCGCTATGGAATGTCCTCCGTTGCTTTTTACCAGTTTCATGCAAGGAACATCCGTCAGACCGTCTCCTACATATACCATGTTTCTGAAAGGAACTCTTTTTTTCTCCTCAGGTGTTGATTCGTTTAATCCCTTGTGCTCTGTTACATCAAGCACTCCCTTGTTTATTCTGAACAAAAATTGAGTCTTGCTGGTGTAGTTTACGGCCATTGCCGGCCATATGGGTATATTTTTTTCATTGTAGCAATATTCAGCAGCATATATTTCCTTAAATTCACGGGCAATTTCTGTTCCCTGAATTATCTCCTTCAATCCGGAGGAAATAATATAATGCTCTACAACAACTCCCAGACTCCTGCCGTATTCATTAACACGTTTAAACCATGTATCGAGACCGTCAAATAGCTTAACATCTCTGCCCAGCTCATTGAAAACCTCTCTTGTCAGAAGCATTCTGCCCTCAGCTTCCTGCAGTATTGTAAGCATGTATGCAAGTATTTGATCCATGTTGTGATTAACCATGTTCATCCTGCTTTTTTCCCAAAATTCCTCAGAATTCATACCAAGACCGCTTATAAAGCCATACTCCTGCATATCTTTTGGAGATAATGTTTTATCAAAATCGTACATTATTGCAATAATCGGCTTTTTGTTCATACAGTGAAAAGACTCCTTTCATTCTAGTTATATGCGTGGAAGAATTGTAACAAAAATAACTCTAAAACACCATTTTGTTGAATTTTATCTCATAAGTAACGTCTATTATAAACTGTTATATATATTTTACCAAACATATCATATTTCTTCAATATTCATAAAAATTTAACAATTAAATTTAATAAATAACAAACATATTGACTAACTGTGCTATAATGGCAATATACATAAATTAACGAGGTACATTATGATTCAGGATATAGCTCCAAAAGTTTTTTACAATAATTATAAAAATAAAAAGGCTGAGCCACAAGATTTGTTTCTCTCCTACGACGAAGATATGGTACTTGTCAGAGAGGACAAAGACAAGCTGTGGTATCCTTCTTTTTCTGATTATGAAAAAGAATTTCCACATCTGGCAGACAAGTCACAGTTTCTTTTTAATATTGACAATATCAACTATTTCATGGTAGATGAAAAGGGCCTGGATTCGGTCGATGGTTGGGTCTATGTAAGCACAAATAAATTCAGAACTGAAACAAAGTACTGGCGTTCATTTGCCGGCGCTGTGGGACGCCAACTTAACCGTTGGTATACCAACCACCGATTCTGCAGCAAATGCGGCAATCCTACTAAAAAATCAGACATGGAAAGAATGCTTTATTGCGAATCCTGCGGATTTCATACATACCCTACTATTTCTCCATGCGTCATAGTAGCCGTGCACAACGGAAGCAAGCTTTTGCTCACTAAGTATGCAGGACGCAGCTACAGCAGATATGCATTGATTGCAGGCTTTGCCGAAATAGGTGAAAGTCTGGAACAGACCGTTCACAGGGAAGTTCAGGAGGAAGTAGGTTTAAAGGTTAAAAACCTGAAGTTCTATAAAAGCCAGCCATGGCCGTTTACTGATACTCTCCTTTCAGGATTTTATGCAGAACTTGACGGTGATGACACTATTACACTTGATAAAAATGAGCTTGCTGTCGGAGAATGGCTTGACAGAAAAGACATCCCTCCGGCGGATTTAAAAATAAGCCTCACCGGAGAAATGATGGAAGCATTCAGGACAGGCACTATTGAATTGTAAACAGTTTGCAATATAAAAGGCAGTCAACATTCGCAATTGAATATTGACTGTCTGCTGACGAAGCAGCAGCCTGAGGCTTAAATAAACTTACACTACAACGTTGCACTATTCGTTTCTTTCATATTTTCGAAAACCGTCGTCAATGACGGCTCTTATTTTTCCTGTTTCATCAAGGTAATCTACGTATGACCCAATCATCCTTGAAACCAAGTCATACTTGTATATATTGCTCAGCTTTATGCCAAAACTGGACGAAGCGGCCTTAGTAATCTCCTCCATTGTCATTCTGCCTTTAATACCCTCATAAATTTTTTCTGCCCTGCGCTTATAGAATTCTATGTTATCTGCCGTCAGATTCGTTATTTCGTCATAAATACCTTTGTGAGCAACTACGTATTTGTCGCATTTTAGATCCAGCAGCTTGAGCTTGCTCTTCAAATCCTCAGTCAATATGTAGCCGTAGGTAATTTTAGTGTATTCTATCAATTCATAGCTTACCAACGCATCTGCCACATAACCTACATTATCCGGAGTAATTATACATATTTGAGCAGAACTGTGTCCCGGAATATGCATTATTTTAAAATCGACTCCACAAAAGTTTATACTCTCTTGCTTGTCCGATATATATACATCTGTCTCAAAAAACATGTACCAGTATTGCTCTTTAATTTCAGCAAGCGTAATTAAGCTGCACAAGCTCTTAAGATTTATAAATGAGCTGCATAGATGCGCCTCAAACTCAGGTGCGGCTATTATGCAGTTGTATTTTTCCTTAAAATATTGATTATTTGCAATATGGTCCGGATGGCAGTGGCTGGTAATGATACCTTTTAAATTAAAATCATGCTTTTCAATCACCGATTCCAATCTATCTCTGTCATCTATATATCCTGTATCCATCAAAACAATATCTCTGTCATTTATTTTATAGAACGGTACATAAGCCTCTTCCAAATCTATGCAGTACGTTCCGCCCTTTACATGTATTATTTCCATTTTATTCTCCGATTCAAATTTTCTCGCTGATATTAATTATACTACATTTGTCAATTCATTCATCTGTAAAACAGCGATCATTTAAGAAATCGTAGTAATTTTTTGTATGATATAATGTTTTAAGAGTTTTCTATTATATTTTTAATAAAGTTACTAAATATGTCAAAACTTCAATAAAATTCATTTCGCTTTTTTCCATCAGCCTATTAATCCTAATCATTTTTTTCGAATATTTTGATTTCAGGCAATCCAATTGGTATCCAGCCAAGTTTTTTATCTACAATATATTGCTGCTTAACAATTGCATAGTCAAAAGCAACTTTCCCTTCAACGGGAATCATTGTATCTGTTATTCTAGAATATTCTCTACGAATATCTCTAAGTTTTTGATTATCATTGAAAATTTCCATTAGATATCTGATCTGTTCTTTCTTCTCTATTACTTCTTCACCATACATTATTTTTTCTTCAGTCCTTATTGCTCCTCCAGAGGTCATAACTATAATACTATACTGGTATCTTTGAAATAAAATACATAGAGAAATAATAATTATTACTAAAATAAAAAGCAATTTTTTTTTCTTAAACACGATATTTTCTACCCCCCTATTTATAATTTAAAATGTCTGGAATTACAAACACTTATATAAATTATGAAAGTTTTTAAATTTAGTGATTTTACAAATAAAAAAATCCTTAGTAAATTTAATAATTTGCACAAAATGCCATTCTACCAATAATTACCTAAAATATAACAATATGATTACACATAATGCATCGGCTGTCAAGACATTTTATACTTCCAATATTCAAAGATCGACAAGAGTTATAATCCAGTATGTATGTCTAGTGCAGGCAAAAGACTAAAAAAATTACAAAAATAGGTTTACATTTAATTCAAGAAAGTTGTTTTTATATAGTGTAAGACAAAATTGACCCGGGAATTAAAAGTTTGCCTTATAAAGTATAAAAGAAAGGAGACAAAAATATGCCTAGTAGTGGAGATACAAAAACAGTTACAACTATGATGTATCAAGCTGGAATTAAGAAAATGAGAAATGCAGCAGAAGATGCAGTAGATGCCACTAATGAATTTATTGGAATCACTTCTGTATGTGCCGCATTTGTTGCATTTGCAAAATCACCCCTTGCTGTGGCTACGGCAATTTTATTAGAGGTTCTAAATTATGGAAACGGCAAAATTGCTCAATATAACGCTGATTTACAGGATGCTTATGAAGATGCGTTAGATGCTATGCTTGGTTCTTATCCAGTAATATATTATGATGTAGCACAGAATTTTAAATATGTTGTTCACGGCTCTGACGGTGGTTGGATTCAAACTGGAATGCCTACTTTCACAAGACATTATACAGATTATTAAAAAATATAAAGGAGCTACTGCAGCCAAAATACTAGATTGCAGTAGCTCTTTTTTTAATCCTCTAACAAACTTTTGTTAATTAAAGGAACTTTTGCTCGGTATGTATTAAGTATAAGGTTTACATTTTTTACTTCGCTATGCGGAGCTGTAATCAATATGATTCTTAGCTCATTTAAGACAAAATGCAAAACTCAAATTATTGATTATCTAGAAGCTATTGCTCCGTTAGCATCAGGAAGGCAGCTTGCCATCATGGCGAAATATAAGTATACTAAAAAAATGGTGGTCTGTGGGTCCCACAATCTAGCCCATCTTGTGGTTGAAACAGTTTAAATTTAACAAATCGTAGTAAGTAGTAAATAGGAGCAAAATGCATCTTTCTATTTTTCTATTATTTTACATTTTTGTATGATATAATGTTTTAAGAGTTTTCTATTATATTTTTAATTTTAAAGAGGTATAAAATATGTCAATGCTTCTTCATATCTTGATGAAAATAAATTCAGAAAAAACAATAGAACTTATTACATTCTCTATTCTCCTCCTTTTGCTTTTTATAGGAATAACAATTTGCTCTTGTTCTTTTAGGTATAAAGGCTTTAAAATAGGAACTGCTTTAATACTAGTTTTATTGATTTTCTTAGCATGGCTTTCTTACAATTCTGTATCTTCTCTAATTCTTGATTTTTTATTCTATTCCAAACTAAAGTAATTTATTATTTTTTTGTGTAGGAAAAATAACTAAATAAAGCAGCATTATTTGTACTCAATAAAACAGCGATCATTTAATAAATTAGAGAATTTCATTTTACATGTATTTTATTTAATTTATGTTATATGATATTCTTTCATTATTTTTCGGGTCGCTATACTCGATGTGTAATCATCTATCCATTTTGGGCCAAATGTTTTAGCAATAGATGTTGCAATTTTTATTTTTTTATTGGTAAAAACATTATACAAAAATAAATTAACTTCTTTGGTGCTTTCTAAAAAATCATTGTAAGCATCAATATCCCGAAATTGTGGAAAATCGCTATAGCAAATCCATCCAGTTCTTATATTCAATTCAGATTTAAAATAGTCAGCATTGTTTTCTATTACTTCATATTGCAATTTTTCAGTATCCAACACCAAGAACTCCGGCCGCCCTCCTGCGTAATTAAATGTAGCCCAAAACTTAGAATTATTCCATCCTAAAGGTTCTAGCTCTGTTTGCAAATTAGATTTTATAATCTCGTCATAAACTATATTATCTTGTCTGTCAAGTATTTTCAGGTTTCTTACATTCTTTGAATCCATATCATCTGGTTCTATATAATTTCCCGGGTTTTCAATAATGATAAAATGTTCTCCATCTGGACTTGAACTAATTTCAACATTTTTGCCTTTATAAATCACGCTTTTATTATGTTCGCTATCAATTTTCAAAACTTCTTTTACATATTCATCATTTCTTACATTCTTCAATACACTGTAATATAGATATTGATCCCTGACTTCAATATTTATATCTATCCCTTCCGCTAATATCCTGGCAGAAGAATTTTCTGCATACTACCATAATTGAACATCGTTAACATCATTGCTATTAAACATTAAGACTATATAGTATATTTCACCGATTTCCTTAACATGTAATATTTTACTTATCTCTATATTTGTTTCTTCTAGATTGTTATTTAACATATTTTTGTTGCTATTATAGTTTTTTATGCTCTCTTTTAATTCTGTAATTTTTAATTTTAACTCTTCATTTTCACTTTTATAATATTCTAAATCTGAATTAGACTCTACGTTACTGCACCCTGCTAAAAGTATAGAATTTGCTAATACAAAAATAATTACTGCACTTATAAAAATATGCTTTTTTAGTTCTAAAGTTATATTTATAATCATCTAAATTTCCCTTTGGCAATTATTGTTAATGGTTATTTTTATTATATGTTATATTTTTGTTAATAGCAAAATAAAGTCGGTTCTATAATCAGACAGGTTGTTATAAATTGATGTCATTTTTCTATAAATCGTGTTGTTTAAATTACATTTTGAATTTTATAAATTAAGTGCCTTTTATACTCATAATATATTCACTCGTTATTTGTAACTCGATTTTATTTGTGCCAGCTCTGATACTGTTCTTTATGAACTGTAGTAAGTTGTTTTTTGTGTATCTCATTTTTTCTTTAGTTGCCAAGATTCGTTTTTTTTAAATTACACTTTTCTTTTTCATTTTAGCAAGTCCTTTTTTCTCTTGGAGCGTACCCTTTCGGGTTAGGCTTTGCTTTCCCCGATAACAGATTTTATTGTTTTAAGTTTTTCGTGTGAATGTCGATTTATATATTGTATCGAATTTTTGTTCGTTTAAATTTTAAAAAACGGTTAACATTTTACTTGCGAATTTTGTTCTTATTTATTAGGGGGGATAACTAATGAAAAGAAGTTTATACGAGTACTTTAAATTATCACAAAAAAATAATGAAGAATATATAATTTATTTGTATCACAAGTTTCTGCCAATGATAAAGAAATTTGGAAGAAAATTAAATTATGAAGAAGAAGCCGAAAGCGATTTAACCATTTTTTTATTAGAATTTATTAAAAATATTGATCTTAATAAATTTAAAAATAGAGGTGATGGTGAAATAGTTAATTACATTTACTCCGCATTTAATAGCAAATATATAAATATTTTAAAAACCAATATTAGAAAAAAAATTGATATCTCTACTTACGAGACTGAATTTGTTTGTTATGATTGCTATTCAAGTCTTGAACTAACAAATCTTTTTAGTTTAATAAAAAATTTAAGTACTATACAAAAAAAAATAATATTAGGAAAATTTTACTATGGTTATTCTGATATTGAATTATCTCAAATTTTACGCATTTCAAGACAAGCTATTTATAAACAAAAAAAGAAAGCATTTGCATTATTGAAAATAGAAATACTAAAGGCAGGCGATGAATTATATGGAAGAAAAATTGTTTGAAGTTGCAGCAACTCAAGGAATATGGGCAGTTTTATCTATTTCTTTAATTTTTTATATTTTAAAAGCACAGGAAAAAAGAGATACAAGACAGGAAGAGAGAGAGAAAAATTATCAAAATATAATTACAATGTTAAGTGATAAATTAAATATTGTAGAAGATATAAAATCTGATATTAGCGAAATTAAAAATAATATTTTTAATAAATAGGTTTACATTTTTAAATTAAAATTGTTTCTTATTAATGAAAGTTTAAATTAACCTAGGAAATTTAAATCTTGGTACAATAAATTTTAGGAGGAATTAAAAATGTCATTTCAAACAACATTAATGTCAAAAATAAGAGAGTACACACCCTTGAAACTTACTTACAATACTGTTACTAGAGAGTTAAAAGTCCCATATTATTATGGTGGGAAAAAAACACCTGCTCAAATAAAAAATGCATTATTGGGTACTCCTGCCGTATTTACTTCCACTGGAGGATTAAAAACAGCAGACGAGATACAATCCATTATAAATTCAAATAAGAGCAATTATGGTGTAGATTGTTCCGGCTTCGCTTATTATGTTCTTAACGAAGCTTCTGATGGAGCTGTCATGGACCAATTTGGTGCTTCTTATTCTAGTGGGGTTTCATCATCAAATATGACATCATCTGAAAACGGAACTGTTAAAACAAAAGCCAAGGACATAGTTACTGGCTGTACTATCGGTTTAACAGGACATGTTATGGTCATTTCTAATGTTATTAAAGGAAGTGATGGACGTGTAATTCAAATAAATTACTATCACTCAGAAACAACAACAAAACCTGGAGGACAAGATGGGGTTAATGCAGGTTATATCACCATAGGTGATGAAAATCAAGACTTGGATGGTTCATCTCAAACATGGAATGACACATATGATTACGGTTATGCATTAAAAGATATTTATGTAAGAACAATTTTATTGTCAAGTCTTGCAAGCCTAGTATAAATAAAAAATCCCCTATTTAGGGGATCCCGACTGTAAACAAAGTCGTAAGATTAGAATAAAATCTTACGACTTTGTTGCGTTAAAGATATTCAAAAATTGTTGAAAAATATATGCTTTCAAGTAATTTTATGGTAAAATAAAAACAAGAAAATTAGAGCTGTGTTTACCATGATGAGCAAAGAAACTGATAAAAAACGAGAACAGGTACAAATGATGTCGATGGATGAAATTGTTCCACATAATCATCTTCTAAGAGACATTGAAAGAGCAATAGATTTTTCATTTATCTATGATTTAGTTAAAGAAAAATACTCTGAAGAAAAAGGCAAGCCCAGCCTGGATCCAATCATACTGATAAAAATAGTACTCATACAATATTTGTATGGAATAAAAAGCATGCGTCAAACGGTTAAGGATATAGAGGTAACCGTAGCGTACAGATGGTTTCTCAGATTAACAATGTACGACCCTGTACCGCATTTTAGCACATTCGGAAAGAACTACTCAAGAAGGTTCAAGGGTACGGATTTGTTTGAACAGATATTTACCAAAATATTAGATGAATACAAAAGCAAATGCTACATATGTAAAAATTGTCCATATCTAAGTAAATGCACAAACAGCAAGGAACATGTAAAGTTGGTATTTGACACGTCTGGGAAGAATACATTGAGACTTGTGAAGATATACGCCATACAAATGGTATGAAGAAAATCTATGATTTAAGAAAAGAAACCATGGAAAGACTTTTCGCAAATGCCAAGGAAAATTACGGATTAAGATATACAAATTACAACGGTAAACACCTGATGGAAATAAAAGTCGAGCCTACATTAGTTTATCATAATTTAAAGAAATTAGTAAATAAGAAGAAAAAATATGGGCTCTTAAAGCCTATCTATTCTCATTTTTGGAGCTTCATTTTCAATATAAAGCATTATTTCGTCATTAATTTAAAAGGGCATTTAGAATTTGCGTTCTAAATGCCTTTTGTCGTCAAGCTGATATCCCCTATTGAGGTTTTTTATTTTGTTTAATCTGCAGTCCATATATTATTAAAATGCAAAATTTTTTGGTCCGTTTTTAATTCTTCTTTCAGCTTATATACCTCTTCGGTATCATAATATTTTAACTTTATGTGGTCTAGCTCTCCGCCGTTTTTAGTATAAATATACATATCTACTGACTTGCCTTCGCAGTATCCTGTTGACTTAAGAACATTCATATCGCTAGTCTCAAATATTATATCTTTTGTTTTAACCATATTTTTATTAATAAAATGTGCTGATGCTCTTAATCTTACTGCGTTATCCCATAAATTAAATAACATCACTTCTTTTAATTTACCTGTTTCTGAGGATAGATTAGTAGCCAAAGATGAATTGAACATCATTTGCAATGCTCCGTTAGTATTTTTCTCGACATTTTCTGTAATAGGCATTAGTGATTGAGATATGCTTAATAAAAGTGGCGATTCGTAATAATTCTCATTATATTTTATAGTTCCATCATCAAAAATGAAAATTTCGTTGCTAGTGTCCTTAAAGTTATATTTCAACTTATAGTAAAACCTGTTACTGTTATGTATTTTAATAGCAATTATATTTTTTGGCATAATTAAGTTGTTTTCTAGATACATTCCTTCTAATATTTGCTCGTTTAAAAGAGACTTTTCTTTTAAATTTATTGTTTTTCCAGTATAATTTTCTAAAATTATACTGTTTACATCTTCGGAAAACATCCAGTTAAATGTCTCACGTATCAATGACATTTCAGTTATGGTAGCCTTAGAAAAATTCTCGTTGATTTTCTTTATCTTTAGATCTTGGTACTTGTTTTCTGTCTCTATAATTTTTGTTTTTAAATTATTGTTTTCGAAATAGTATCTTTGCAGTATAACTGCCATAAAAATTAATATCACTAAAAAAAATTTATACAGTCCCCTCATAATAAATATATCCTCCTATCATATTTCCCTTTTTTTATTATACATTTATTTTAACATTATTTGTAATTTTTTTATTTGTGCAGGAAGAAAAACTAGATAAAGAAGAATCATTTGTCAATTCCTTTATAAAACAGCGATCTTTAAGAAATTAAAGAATGTTTCGTGGGAGTGTCGATAATTTTACAAAAAGTTTATTAATACAGAACATGTTGTGATATAATATAATTGTTATATAATTGCATATTACAGAGGTATAAAAATGAATAAATTTAATTGTTCTTTAAAAATACGCCTGGCAAAGGACGGCGTATTCTTCGGACCGGGTGTCTTAGACTTATTGAGACTTACAGAAAAATACGAATCTCTGAATGCCGCCGCTAAAAGCATGAATCTTTCTTATTCCAAGGCATACAAAATGATTAACGGAACCGAGAATGCTCTTGGTTTTAAACTTCTGGACAGAAAAATAGGAGGTGCTAACGGCGGGGGCTCTACGTTAACACCTGAATGCAGTGAGTTTCTAAATATCTACGAACAGTTCAGCCAAGAGCTGGAACGCACTTCGGAAGAAATGTTCGATACATATTTCGAGAAATATCTGTAGTTTTTAAACTGTAAACTTTTCGGCTTCAGCATTTATTTCAGCAGAAGCACTGAATCTTCCTGAACTCTTAGGAACAGGTTTTCTTTGTCTTTTCTGCTGTTCCATTTTTCTTTATTGACATTAAAATATATGTGTTCTTCAGACTTGATGTTGTTTTTATTCTCAAAAATAATTGTATATCCTTGAATTTTTTCTATAATATCTATTATCTTGCATTCAATAATATTGCTTTCGTTTTTAAAGGAATCACTATCTGACATCTCAAAGCTGTATGATTGTATTCCCAGAAAATTCACATCATCGACGCTTTTGTTCAACTTGACTTCAATGCCCCATTCTTCAGCATAAACCTTATTAGGTGTTAATAATCTGCAGCGCGAAATATTCTTACAGCCTGTAAGCCTTGCCACTGAAGCAAGCTCCGGATTTTTGAATATTTCCTTTGCATCGCCAAAAAGAACAGCTTTACCGTCCTCGACTATTACAAGATTCTTGCAGAACTTATATGCTTCCTCCATGCTGTGAGTCACAATTAAAACTTCACCCTTGTATAGCTTCAGAAGCTCGAGTATATCTGTCTGAATCTGTGATTTTAAATGCGCATCCAGGGCAGAAAATGGCTCATCCAACATAATTACTTCTGGATTATATGCAATGCACCTTGCCAGAGCTACTCTTTGCTGCTGCCCTCCTGACAACTGTGAGGGATACTTATTCTCCAGCCCTTGAAGCTGAAAGGTGTTGAGCATATCTTCAACAGCAGCCTTCTTTTCTTTTTTGGAAATTTTAAGCCCTATTCCTATATTTTCTTCCACAGTCATATTTGGGAAAAGAGCATAGTTTTGAAACAAATATCCTATATTTCTTTCCTGAGGCTTCAAGTTTATTTTTTTTTCGGAATCAAATAAAACCCTGCCGTTAAGCTCAATGATACCTTCGTCAGGCGTCTCTATTCCCGCTATGCATTTCAGCGTCATGCTTTTCCCGCTTCCAGAGGCGCCCAATAATCCAAGATACTCTTTATCCGTTTCAAATGACAGCTCCAAATGAAATCCTTTAAATTTTTTCTTTATATCTACTTTTAAGCTCATTTGACATTATCCTTGTTTAAATATTTTCTTCCCCTAAAAGTGAAATAGTTCATCAATACTATAACCACAAATGATATTATGAGCACGACAAATACATATTTCATAGCCTCGTCCATATTCCCTGCAGCAACCTCCGCATATATTGCCAGCGGAAGCGTTCTGGTTATGTTTGCTATGTTTCCTGCCACCATGGCCGTAGCGCCGAATTCTCCCAGCCCTCTGGCAAATGCCAGCACTCCTCCGGAAGCAACTCCCGGAAGTGCAATCGGCATAACAACCGTCCAAAAAATTTTGCGTTCAGTCATTCCCAATGTCCTTCCCGCAGAGATAAGCTCCTGATCAACCTGCTCAAATGCTCCTCTTGCAGAACGGTACATAAGCGGAAATGAAACTATGACAGCCGCTATTACAGTGGCTGCCCACGAAAAAACTATTTTTACACTTAAAAATTCCAGTAAGAACCTACCTATCGGTCTTTTTACACCAAATACCAGCAGAATGAAAAAACCCATTACCGTTGGAGGCAATACCAGCGGCAATGTCAGTATGCCGTCTATAATCATTTTTATTTTTTCGGATTTAATACTTACAACCCATCTTGCAACAACAAGCCCCAGAAAAAAAGTAATGATTATTGCTACTGATGCGGTTTTCATTGATATCAATATCGGTGATAATTCCATGTTTATCTCCTATTTGTTAGGTGTGAAACCATACTTTTCAAATATTTTTGATGCATCCTCACTCTGAAGAAATTCTATAAATAATTTTGCAGCATCTTGATTTTTAGAAGCTTTAACCATACCAACAGGATAAACTATTTTTGACACACTTCCTTCCGGTGCTTCCGCAACAACAACCACGTTGTCCTTGCTTGCGGCATCAGTTGCATATACCACACCGGCATCTGCGCTTCCTTCTGCAACCCAGTTCAGAACTTCAGTTACATTTGTTCCCAAACTTGCCTTAGCAGAAACCTGATCCCATATTCCCAGATTATCTAATGCTTCTTTTGCATATTGTCCTGCAGGAACACTTTCAGGATCTCCAACTGCTATAGTATCAGCCTTAAGTATATCCTCAAACGTACTCATTTCTTTGTTGCTTCCTTCCGGCACAATAAGAACTATCTTGTTTTGGAGAAGCTGTACTGTTGAATCGTCCGCAATTAGACCTTTTTCATCCAGAGCGTTCATCTGTTTCATAGCCGCTGACATAAATACATCTGCGTCAGCTCCTTCTTCTATCTGTGCCTGAAGCTTTCCTGAGCTGTCATAAGTTGCATTTACCTTAATAGTTGGATTCTGTTCCATAAACAAAGGCAGTAATTCCTTATCAACACAATTTTTCAAGCTTGCAGCGGCAGCAAGTAACATTGTTGTCTCAGGCTCTTTTGCTTCATTTTCAGTATTTTCCTGTGCCGGTTCTTCTGATTTTGCTGCTTCATCTTCAGGAGCTGCTTTTTCAGCACATCCTGCTAATGAAAATACCATACATAGAACCAAAAGTAAACTTAAAATTTTTTTCATTTTTCTTTTCTCCCTTTAATAATTATTTTCGTTAGATTTTTATAAATATAACGCTATGTAAAGCATCTACTAAGATACTTCAAACTGCTGAAAAGTCCGCCTGCATTTCTAAGTTTTACAGAACGAACTTCTCAGCAGTATTATACTTAAGACAAAGTCATTAGAGTCCCTTTCCAAATCCGCAATTTGGATATGTGCATATCTTACAATTCAGACAAAGTCCTCCCTGGCCAAGCCTGTCTATATCAGATTTTTTTATAGGGTCATCAGCCATTATTCTCGGAAGTATTAAATCAAATATAGTTCGCTTTGCATACATAACGCATCCCGGAAGTCCCAGTACAGGAACTTTTTTACCGTTATAATCGTAGTAAGATACTAAAAGCATTGCTCCCGGAAGCACAGGTGCACCGTAGGTAATGATTTCCGCACCGGTATCTTTAATCGCACCAGGCGTACAGTCGTCAGGATCGACGCTCATACCCCCTGTACAGACAACAATATCGGCACCTTTTTCTATATATTCCATCACTGCTGACGTAATTCCCTCTTTATTGTCATCAACAATTGTTTGTCCCAAAATTTCAGTGTCAAATTCGCTGAATTTCCCTTTTATTACAGGACCAAAGGTATCTTTTATCCTTCCGTGGAAAACTTCGCTTCCTGTTGTAACTATTCCGACTTTTTTGTGCTTGAACGGAATTATTTCCATAATAGGTTTTCCTGCGCCGATTTCCTGCGCTGCCTTCATTTTTTCTTCCTCAATAACCAATGGAATTATCCTTGTTCCTGCAAGCTTATCTCCTTTTTTCACCGTTGTGTTGCCGTGTCTTGTTGCAATCATCATTTCTCCTAAACTGTTTACCTTGTAAAGCCTTTCAGTATCCAGTTTAAACAATCCATCAGCATCGGCGATTACCTCTATTTTACCTTCCTTGACAGGAGACGGTTTCATATATTCATTTTTGCAGATTCCGTAAAGTATTTCCGCAGCTTCGTTTTCATGGAGAATACCTTCCTGCTTTTCCCATACGTACAAATTTTCTTTTCCGACAGAAAGCAATACAGGTATGTCTTCCTCTTTTATAACATGTCCCTTTTTAAAAACTGCATCTTTTTTAACATCTTTAATTATTTGCGTAATATCATGACACAGTACATGCCCTACTGCGTCAACTGTCTTGATTTGTTTCATTTGCTCCTCCCGTTGATGCATCTCTATTAAATATCATAATCAGCTCTCGTTATATTTTGTTAAAAATAACGACTAATGTTATTATATACTAAATTATAGCTATTGTAAATTAAATTTTTGTCAAACTAAAAAAAGCCCGCTAAAAGCGGGTTTCATGTTAATAAATAAAAAGTCAACTAATCTGCATTTTTAGTGTTTTAATCCCTGCTGCTGAACCTTGAAACTATTCTTAAAACATAAATAAATATATTTATAAAATCAAGAAATAAATTTAAAGCCAGCCCCGGAACATCCTCCTCCGTAAAGGGATTGTTTTTAATTATCGAAAGGTCATAAAGCACATATCCGCTGAATATTAATATTCCAAGCCAGGCTATAGCCAGATTATACACTTCTGATTTCAGGAATATCCCTACTATTCCTATTAAAATCAGCGCAATCAAACCTGCGTATAATGTTCCTCCAAGAAATGAAAAGTCTCTTTTAGATTGCGACGAATATAACGCCAGTCCGCCAAATATAGTTGTTGTTATTCCCAATGACACAAGAACCATCATTGAACCCATGGCAGACACGTAGTACAATATCGTAGGAAATGTACTTATTCCAAGTAAAAACGCCACAGAATAGCTGTTCACTCTCGACAGAGATCTGTTTTCTCTTCGCCTTGTTACAGCTGCGACAATCAGCACTATTATTGATCCTATTCCTGCAAGAAATGCAAATTGCGGCGGTACAAACATCATACCGAATACCATTCCTATGGTACATATCAGCAGCAGCACAAAAAACTCTTTTAACACCAAGCTTATTAGTCCTCTTTTATAAGGTTCATCATAATAATATCTCTCCAAGGTTATCCTCCTCCGCTATTATAATAACCACCGCTCAAATCCACCGTAATACTGATACAAAATTCCTGGTTTGCGCATGGTTATCTTAATTCTTATTTTGATATTTTCTGCATATAATTTATTATTCCGATTTTTTTCCTTAATATAATTTATTACAGTAATCCTTAACTAATCTTAAAAAATTTGCAATTATTTTAAATCGGAATTTCTAATATAGAATATACTGGAGTGCAGTTGAAATTTTTATATGCTGTTCATTTATTTCACTGTTTAAAAATAGATTTTAGTTGGTATAAATTAATAAAATTCATTTATGGAAAGGAGACACTATGGCATTTTTAGATAAGTTGGGAAAGAAAATCGGCGAGGTGGCAGATACCGCTACTGAAAAAGCAAAGGACTTTGCTGAAACTACAAAACTTAATCAGGCTATATCCGCAGAAGAGAAGCAAATAAACAAATATTTTCTGGATTTAGGCAGATATGTATTTGAAAAAGAAAAGGATAACCCAGACAGCCCCGTAGCAGAAATCTGCAATAAAATTATGTCTTCTCAAAAAGAAATCGAAGAACTTAAAAGAAAAATAATGGAGGTTAAAACAGATTAAACATATACATGTTTGAACACACATGAGAATTAGCCACCTGAACAAAGTAACAAGCTATTTTTTTACAAGTCTATGAGCATCTCAATGATGCTCTTTTGTTATGGTCGTATTTATAGAAGAAGGAAGCGTAATTAAAACAGGAACTCCCAGTAAAATATTTAATAATCCTGTTGATTTACGCAGTCAGGAATATATAATATATATGAATAACTAAGAGAGGTGAATATATGATAGAAATAACAGTACCGGGCGGAAAAGCTTATTCAATAGAAAATATTGTGTTTGACTACAACGGAACAATTGCTGCAAACGGAAAAGTTACTGATAATATAAAAGATAAAATATCCAGACTGTGCAGCTCGGCAAATGTATATGTGCTTACTGCCGACACATACGGATCGGCTTCCGAAGAATGCAGGGATCTCGGTTTAACTTTAAAGACTTTTCCTAAAAACAACTGCGGAGACTTTAAAGCTGAGATAGTTGAGGAATTAGGAAAAGATAAAACTGTATGCTTTGGAAACGGCAACAACGATATAAAAATGTTTAAAAAATCTTCTCTTGCAATTGCTGTCCTAGAATCAGAGGGTATGTGTGCAAAATTGCTTGCCGAAGCTGATATTCTGGTTAAATCAATTGAAG
This sequence comes from Sedimentibacter sp. LTW-03, assembly GCF_052059825.1. Lineage (GTDB taxonomy): Bacteria > Bacillota > Clostridia > Tissierellales > Sedimentibacteraceae > Sedimentibacter. The sequence goes on along the minus strand of NZ_CP197180.1, from coordinate 3,082,481 downwards.
ACGGGATAGACCTGTTATTGAATACAACTGCTCTCATTGCTACATTGAGGGGATAATATGCAAAGGCTGCGCCTGTACGGAAACAGCCTTTGATTTTTTTGCGTTAAACAAAGCACCTCTTACGTTTTCAGGTCATTTATCAGAGAAATTTTAGCGGTGGTTTTCCCCTCTTCGTAATATTCATGTGCCTTCGTAATTTCAGAAAACTTAAATTCGTTTTTGTCCCTGTATATAGTTAAATTCCCAGCTTCTATAAGCTTTTTAATTTCATACAGTATATTTCCCATTTCATTGCGGTTTGTATTTGTCAGAATCGGTAGCACCATGTATATAGTTTTGAATGAAATAGACTTATGGTGAATGAGTGTCATGTCAAGTTCAACCCTTGAATTTGTTGTAAGTACAAGTCCTTCTGTTTTCACAGCTTTAAAACTGTTTATCAAGTTTGTGGTACCGATCGTATCAAATACAACGTCAAAACCTTTTCCTTCAGTGTACATATTTACATAATCATCTACATCGGTAGTCCTGTAGTTAATTACATGATTCGCTCCCAGGTGCTCTGCTATTTCTGCCTTTTCATCGTTTGATACCGTTGCATAAACATCAGCTTTTAACAATTTTGCAAATTGCAGTGCAATATGTCCCACACCTCCGGCAGCTCCGTGAATCAGCACTTTGTCTCCGGATTTAATATGTGAGTTTTCCATAATGGCTCTGTATGCAGAGATACCAACTAAAGGATACAGCGCAGCCGTTTTAAAATCAATATTAGCCGGCTTCAGACACAGGAGCTCTTCATCAACCAGGGCGTATTCTGCAAGTGCTCCGCATTCGTTCATCATTCCGCCCACAAACCCAAATACTTCATCTCCGGGTTTCAGTACTTCAACGTTTTCCCCAACCTTCTCAACAACTCCTGAAAAATCAGAATTTAGCACGGCTGGAAATGGCGGCGTAATCTCAGGCAATAATCCGGATCTTAGTTTAATCTCAAATGGATTAAGGCTGCTAGCCGCTATTTTGACCAGGACATATCCCGGTTTTATCTCCGGCTTTGGAATGTCCATAAGCTCAAATACTTTGGGTCCGCCAAATTTGTTTATTACCATTGCTTTCATAGCATCACTCCCTTTTTAATTATTATATAGTTCCTATAGCCAAAATATTTTTAATAAACAAAAAAATATTATATATTTCCCAATTTTTATTTAATCTTCCGTGTCTTCGAAATCAGTCCAAAAATCTTTTGCTTTATTGTATCTGACGTTACCCTTTATACCGCAAAACTCTTTGTTGTAGGTAATAGGCTTGAAGGCTTTCCCTAAATGTATGTCTTCGGCATAATATTTTTTGTAAATTGCAGTTTGACTGAATCCGTAGCTACCCGTCAACGATACATTTATTCTAAATCTGCTTTTTACAGTATTTGAAGACTTGTTATATTTTTTGGCAAGCTCTGCCTCATTCATAACATTTAAATTCTTGTGGCTGTTTTTAAATGTATATGAAAAATCGTATTTTCCCAAATATGTAAGCCTGTAATCTATAGGGATATCGAACATGCCGGCACTGTTGCATCCCGTATTATGTTCCGTAATGCTGATTCTTATATCGGGATTTACAAGGGCTTCCCGGCTTGTGTTTATAACCCTGATTATCAGCATATCCGTACTTGGGTTATATATTATCTTTTTAGAAAATTTTACAAGATCTCTCGGATAAAACATTTTTACTGACAGCACGGATACCATCAAAGCAAAGTACACGGCCGTTATGGAAGATTGAATTATTACAAGCAGCTTGCCTGCTGTATTTAGAGGAACCACGTCTCCATAGCCTATGGACAGAGATGTTACAAAAGAAAAATACACATAATCTATAAAACTCGCCGCATTTTTTAGTGATCCAAATGCAAAATATGCTGCTGAAAACACTAAATTTACCGTAAGATAATAAAGAAATAACTCCAGAAACACGAGCCCGAAATGCTTGTTTCTTATTTTACTAGACCATCTAAGTCCTGATTTTTTTGGATATTTTAAGTTCATTCATCTCTCCGATTGAAAATTATATATTTATTCTAAGCACTTAACTTTTTAATATTCAGCCCGAGCCTGAAAACAAATGCCTTCAATTAATTTCTCCACTTTATCTGAACTTGTAACGGTAAATTGCGCCATTCTCTCCCTTGTTAATACCGATTTCCTTAACAGTTGTTATAGAAGAACTGCTATGATATAATAAATATAATATATGAAATAAATCCTCAACAGTTTTATCTGATTTGATGCTTTTGTACTGGTGTGAAGCAAGCCGATAATTGGCTTGCACTTATACTATAATGGGATATTATACTATGGAGACTTATATGAAACTTGTTAGTATTGACGAAAAAAACAGAAAAATTTTTTTAAATTTCTATAAAAAACAATATTCGAGTCCCTTAAAACACGACACAATGTCGGGGGTACTTAAAGGGCTTCTGTATGGAAATTCTCAGCTTTGCAGGTCGGTATATCTGGAACCTCTTATGGTAGTAGAAAATAACGAAGTAGTTATGATAAGCCTGCTTGCATGTGCCAACAGAATGCCTGACTGTGTGCAAATTGGTTTTTTTGAAGCATCCGAATTGAATATGGAAGCATTTAAACTGATTTTGAACAGAGCCACGCAGCTGGCTAAGGAAAAGAATGCATCTAAAATTACCGCATCTTTAAATATCCACGTAAATTACGGCTTAGGATTTTTGGCAAGCGGCTATGATAAACCGCAGAGCTTCGGAATGTCTCATAATCCATCCTTTTATCACGATTTTTTTACAAATACGGGATTTAATACAATTGAAATGGTAAGCTATAAAAAAGATATGAGATCGATTGACAGCATGATGAGCAGCGATATAATCGCAAGGCTCAAAAAAAGATACTCTGTAAGAATGGCGGATTTTAATAATTTTAAAAGAGACTGCGGAATATATACTGATGTAAATAATAAGGCATTCAGCGAGCATTTATTTTACTATCCTAGGGAGCAGGAAGAAGATTATGAACTGCTTAAGGATATGAAGCACCTCATGAAACCGGAAAATCTTCTTTTCGTAGAGAAGAATGGTGTTCCTGTGGGTTTTATGCTCTGGTATCCCGACTTCAGTCAACTGATGAGCAATGGTGAAGCAGCGGGACTAAGGACGGTAATGAAAAATATTATGTTTGGAAACCGTATAAACACATTTAAAATAGTCGAAATGGGAGTGATTCCTTCGGAAAGAAATCGAGGAGCCATACTTGCGTTGTTCGATTATTGCTTTGAATGTATAAATGACAGGTATGACTATATGGAATCCGGATGGATATTATCAGATAATTTTAAATCAAAAAACTTTGGAGTAAAGTGGGCAGACTGTGAGTCAAAACGCTACAGAGCATATATCAAGGAGTTGTCATGAGCAGACACAAATCAACAGTCAGCTTAGATAAGGAAATAAATAAATTAAATTTACCCTGTTATGAAACTCTGGCAAGTCTGCTGCCTCTTTTGACTTTGCTTGAAAAATTAAATCCCTGCGGTCAAGAGTATGAAGTATCAAATGGCAGCGTAATTATTTCCTACCGCTTGTCTCTTAATTTATTTAACTTCCGCAGAATTTTTCCGTTAAATGTACATGTTCAAATAATAGGACTTCCTGTTTCTGTGTGCTTGAGCGGTTTTTTCGGCAACTATATTGAAGCCGAAAAAAATATAAAACAGCGTAAGGGACTTAAGATTTTACTAAACAGCGACCACCCCTTTAAGGGAGGTGGAAAAACCTTGTCTACATTCGTGTTCGAGAATAGGTTTGAAGATTTCGACCAATATCTAAGCTCCTTGAGAAGCCCTTATAGAAGGCGGATTAACAAAGCTTTAAGAGAAAGAGAAAAGCTTGTGATCAAAACACTGAGCAGGTATGATTTTAATAAGGTGCATTACGACCTGTATCTAAGTATCATGGGCAGGACGGAAAACCCTCTTGAAACTCTTCCCATTGAGTTTTTCCGGGAGTATGATGCCGAACTTTTTGAATTTTCTGACAGGGAAACTCATAATGTTGTAGGTTTCATCCAGTTGAAGGCAATAAAAAACAAGCTATATTTTTTATTCGGTGGATTCAAAAAAGAAGATATACCCGCTTACGACATATACTACAACATGCTTTTAAAAATAGTCGAAACCGGAATTGAAAAACGTGTTGAAGAAATTGAATTTGGACAGACGGCGGAGGAGAGCAAATTAAAAATAGGATGCAGGGAAAAATACAAATACATGACTGCCCACCACAGCAACCCCTTGATAAATTCTTTTATCAGTATGTTGCTGCCTTTGTTTTCATACAGACCGTATCCTGTAAAGCATCATGTATTTAAAGACAAAGGTGAAAAATAACATGGTTGTATTTTTAAAGAAAGTAAGAGTCAAAACAATTTTTACAGCATTTGATCCTGTGGTTGTGGAACCTCTGGAACTCTGCTGTTTAAAATCCGTTTTAAATAATATAGGTGTTGAAAGCTATATAATCGATGATTTGTTCAACTTGAATCCTCCCCAAAATATCGTACCGGATGCCATTGTTCTAACCGGATACAATGTAGCTGAAAACCAAATTTTAATCGATGCAAAATCATACAGGCAGAAATTTCCCCATGCTAAAATTATTGCGGGAGGAGTTCATATACAGGTCAATCCAGATGACTTTCATTCTGATTTTGTAGATTATGTATGCCACACCCCAAGCATGGCCGCCTTCAGTGAATTAATTAAAAGCATCAAGCACGGCACAGAAACCCGAATTGACGGCATTGATTTCAGAAAAGGCGTAGCATCTGGTTCAGCATGGCATAAATCTCCCCAAAAAGCTCTGAAGGAAAGAGAAAATGTGATTCCTGACAGAAGCTTGTTTCGCAGTCTTTCTCATAAACTTCATTATATGGAAAAAAGAAATGTTGCATTAATCAAAGGAAGCACCGGCTGCCCGTATGGTTGCTCTTACTGCTGTTGCAAACTGCTGAACGGCGGAAACTATATTCCAGCTGATTATGAAGCCATGACTGATGAGATGGAAAAAATAAGTGCTGATTATTTCTGGATTGTTGATGATGTTTTGTTTTCTAGCAGAGCTGATGCGCTGCAATTTATTGAAATTATAAATGAAAAACGCCTGAAGGTTAAAATAATAGGGTATTTAAGAGCGGATTTTATCTTAAAACACGGCGACCTGCTTCCGCTTCTAAGAGCAGCGGGTCTTGTAGAGGCAATTGTGGGCTTTGAAGCAACTACAAACCATGAGCTTGATGACTATGAAAAAAACACAAACGCCCTTGATTATCCTAAAGTCATATCTCTACTTAAAAAAAATAATATTGATTTGACTGCGCTTTTCATGGTCAGACCGGACTACAAAATAAAAGACTTCACGAACCTATACAAATTTATTAAAAAAACAGGGATTGAAGTATATACCGTATCCATGCTGACCCCTTTAAAAGGAACGACTCTTTATGAATCAATGAAGGATGAGCTTCTGACCGATGACCCGAGAAAATTTGATTTCCTTCATCCGGTACTGAAAACTTCACTACCCAAATGGATGTATATTCTGATATTTTACGGAATACAACTGCGCCTTGTGAAATCAGACAGGGTTCGTAAATATTTGACCGGAAAGTAATCTTTGTATAAAATCAAACGCCCCTCGCTTTTGAAAAAAACATACTGTGTTTAAGATAAAAACAGAATAGGAGAATTTATGAAATCAAGCATATGGAATTTTTGGGCATCACGGTATGACAGGCTGTGGGTTCAAAAATACTCCTTAAAGCCTACAAGAAATTATATATTGAATGCACTGTCTGAAAGTAAGGACATAAATAATATAAAGGTATTGGATCTTGGATGCGGCACCGGCCAGTTAATAAGTGAAATGTCTGAATTTTTCAGCAGCCCGATAATAACAGGAGTTGACTTCTCGGAAAAAATGTTGGATATTTCAAAATCCAGAAATCCGGGTGCGGTTCACATGCAGCTGAATGCAGATGAACTTGACAAATTAAAGGGGAACTTTGATGTGATAATATGCTCTCATTCTTTTCCGTATTACAATAGTCCTGAAAAAGTAATGCATGAATTAAACAGGTTGCTGAAAAATGACGGTATATTGCTGATGGCATTTGCCAGCGGTAACAATGTATATGATAAATTTGCGCTGTCTTTTGTAAAGCTCACTACGGGCCCTGCATATTACCCATCTGACAGAGAATTCAGAGAAATTGTTTCTCCGTACTTTCACGTAGATGATTTACAAATTATTAAAGAAAAGTTTTTTATGCCGAGAATTGCACTATACAAGCTGAAAGGGGCAACAAAATGAAAATTCTACTGGTGCGTCCAAGGCCTCACAGCGAAACCATAGGTCTCCAGCATGTTATGATTTGCGAACCGCTGGAGCTTGAGTACCTTGTATCAAATATACCTGAAGAGATAAAAGACCAAATTGACATAAAAATTCTGGACATGATAATTGAAACAGAAAAATATGAAATCCTTGTAAAAAAAGAAAACCCAGATTTAATACTGTTTACCGGATATATAACTCATGCAGGAGTAATAAAGGAGCTGTCAAAGGCTTCAAAAGAACTGCTTCCATCTGTCAAGACGGGAACCGGAGGCGTTCACGCCGAAGTTGTACCGGAAGATTTCAAGTCAGAGCATATAGACTTTGTATATGATAGAAACGGGATTGACGGATTTAATTTAACCGTAAAAATGCTGCTGGACGGAAGAAATACGGAAGAAATTCGCCGTGCACTGGATAAGCCTGCTCCTAAAAAAACTATCTTTGATTATAACTATCCAGACAGGGAATCTGTTTCAAAATACAGAAAGTATTACTACTACATGTTTCACAACCCCTGTGCATTGATCAAAACATCCTTTGGCTGCCCTTACAGCTGCTCATTCTGCTTTTGCAGAGAAATTACGGACGGAAAATACTTCTCAAGGGATATGGATGATGTTATCAAGGAACTTGAAGCAATTCCGGAGGAAGAAATATATATAGTCGATGATGATTTTTTGTTTGACAGAAAACGTCTTAATAATTTTGCTGACTTGCTTATTAAGAAGAATATTAAGAAAAAATTTCTGGTGTATGGCAGAGCCGATTTTATTACAGAGAATGCAGATATTATGGCCAAGCTCAAAAATGTGGGTTTGAACGCCGTAATTGTAGGAATAGAATCTGTGAGATCCAAGGATCTTAAATCCTACAATAAAAAAACAACTGCGGAAATAAATGAAAATTGCATTAAAATATTAAAATCTTTGGATATAGAGCTTTATGCAACGCTAATTATACCGTTGGATTTTACTGTCAGTGACTTTGAGGAACTAACAAAATGGCTTAGAAGGCTTGATGTAAGATTTGTAAACCTCCAGCCTTTGACTCCTCTTCCCGGAACGGATATTTTTAATTTATATACAAATGAATTGTTATATGAAAGAGATAAGTTCGAACTGTGGGATATGGCTCATGTTCTTTTAAAGCCTGAATTTATGAGCATACGAAGGTTTTATTACGAGCTTTTGAAGGCATATTACAAGGTAATTATGCGCCCCAAGCATCTTGTGTATTTAGTCAAACGCTACGGTCTGAAAGCAAATATAAAGATGCTTTGTGGTAGCAGCCTCGTAAGCCGGCAGTACATTCGAAAAATACTGAGAGGTATATGATGAAGAAAATTTTACTTATACAACCCAGCCCTTATGACAGAGACCACAAGCCCATAAAGAAAAGCCGTCTTTATTTTGTAGACCTGGCGATGCCCCTGCTGGCTGCCATGATGCCTGATGACTGGGAAGCCGAAATTGTGCTTGAAATACTGGAAGACATACCATGGGACACGGATGCCGACATCATTGGTATAAGTTCCATGGGGCACGGCGTAATACGTTCACTGGATATTGCCGCAGAATTTAAAAAAATGGGAAAAACCGTAATTCTAGGCGGATACATGGTGAGCATAATGGTACAGGAAGCCACAAAATACTGCGATGCAGTTGTAGCTGGAGATGCAGAACTTGTGTGGAAAGAGCTTCTGAGTGACTACAAAAACGGAAAGCTCAAGAAAATATATGAAAAAAATCTTGAAAAAGGAACACTGTCCACACCACTGCCAAGATTTGACCTAATTGTTAATAAAAAAATAGGAGATTTCCTTCCAGTGCAAGCCGGCAGGGGCTGCCCCAATACATGCAGTTTCTGCTCGGTAGCATGTCTGTACAAGGGACACTATATCAAAAAACCGCTGGAAGAAGTCGTAAGAGATATAAAGCAGGTAAAAGATCTTGGATTCAAAAAATTTTTGCTGCTGGATGATAATATCTTTTCAGACAGAGAATATCTTGAGAGACTGCTGATTGAAATTAAAAATCTCAACATGCAATGGATGAGCCAGTGTGATATAAGAATAGGGCGTGAAAATTCTCTTTTGGCAAAATTGGCTGAAAGCGGGTGTACAACCCTGAGTTTCGGTCTTGAGAGTATTTCCCGGGAAAGCTTAATCGGTATGAACAAAGGCTGGGCAAATCCCGCAAAGTATCCCGAACTCATTGCAAACATACAATCCCATAACATTGATGTATCAACAGAGATGGTTGTGGGCGGCGACGGCGATACTCTTGAATCAATTAAGGCAACAAAGTATTTTATAGAGAATAACAAAATCTCTGTTCCGCGGTTTTATATACTTACTCCCATACCGGGCACTAAATTTTTTGATGAGATTAAATTCGAAGGAAGGCTTATAAACAAAAATATATATTCCTTTGATGGTACTGAGGCGGTTCACGTTCCGAAAAATATGACTCCCGAAGAACTGACTCAAGCATACTGGGACTTATACGAATCTCTGTTCACCTATAAATCAATTGTTAAAAGAAACATTGTAAGAAAAGAATTTTTAAAGAATCCAGGAAAATATTTATTTTACTGTTTAGTTAACCTTTTTTACAGGTATCAGATAAAGAAAAGAATTACACCAAATATATTTTGAGAGGTATTTATGAGAATCCTTTTGGTAAGACCACCTAGAATCAAGCAGGCCATAACACTAAGTGATTTTATGTTTTCAGAACCTCTGGGGCTTGAAATGGTTTATAATGTTTTGAAATCCGAGCATGAAGTAGAAATTTTTGACATGATGATTGAAAGCAAAAACCTTTCCGAAAAAGCTGCTGAATATCTTGCCGATGTTGTGGGGTTTACAAGCCTGTGCATTGACGTGAAGAAGGTTCTTGAGCTTTGTTCGCAAATTAAAAAATCAGACAATTCAATAATAACCGTCGTTGGAGGAACACAGACCTATTTAAACCCGAATGCTTTTTGCCACGCTGACGTTGATCATATATTTGAATACACAAATTCAGAGAATCTCAATAAGTTATACAACTTACTATCATCAGGTGAAATTGAGCTAGTAGACGGCATCAGATCTAAGGAGCTGGGGTACAAATCTTCTAACACAGAAGGAAGAAATGAATACATGCTCCCTGACAGAAAATCCACTGCTAAATATCGTAATCAGTATTCTTACTTTGGATACAGACCGGCTGCAATTATGGAATTCGGCACAGGCTGCGAAAAGGTATGTGATTTCTGTCTTAGATGGAGAATAGAAGGAGTAAGAGAAAAATTAATTAATCCGGAACTTACAAAAAAAGATTTGTTAAGCATAGAAGAACAAACTATAATGTTTATAGACAACGATTTTCTTTCAAGTGAGGAAAAGCTTGAAGCATTTATAAAATTGGTAAATGATTTAAAACTGAATAAAAATTTTATAATGTACGGTTCAGTCAAAGGTATACTGGAATACAGGGATTATTTGAAGGAGCTTAAACAGCTTGGGCTTAAGGCTCTGCTGGTTGGATATGAAACATTCAGCGACGATGAAATGCATAAATACCATAAAAAATCAAGCACTTCCGATAACCTTGAGGCCGCCAAAATACTAAGCAACTTGGGAATAGATGTATGGGCTTCATTTATGGCTCATCCCGACTGGGGCAAAAACGACTTTAAGACTTTTAGAAAGTACATTAAAAATCTCATGCCTCAAATTACCTCAATCAGTCCGCTGACTCCTTTTCCAAATCTTTCGATGTATGAAAAATATAGAGGCAGGCTTTTATACGAAGCTGATGATTTTGAAAAATGGAGTTTCGGTCAAGTCATGATAATGCCCTCGGTTATATCATTAAGAAATTATTATTGGGAGCTGCTGAAGACGAATTTGTATGTAAACCTTTTTATAAATAAGAACACCGAGATGATTAAAAAGTTTGGAGTTATAAATATTTTAAGAATTTTAGCAGGCTCATTGAAAGCTGTTAAAAAATACATTACGCTGATGATGGAGAGTTAAATGAAAAAGAAAGATATTATACTTGCGCTGCTTCTTGTAACCATATGGGGCATCAACTTTATATTTATAAAACTTGGGCTGGAGGGAGTTCCTTCCATGCTGCTTGTTGCACTAAGATACGTGCTCACTGCTTTTCCTGCTGTGTTTTTTATTAAAAAACCTCAAACCGAATGGAAATATATAGTGATGTACGGCCTGTTTGTAGGTGTAGGACAGTTTGCATGCCTGTTTTATGCCATGGAAATAGGTATGCCTGCCGGCATCGCTTCTATAGTGCTGCAGATTCAGGCATTTATATCACCTATACTGGCTATGATTTTCCTGCACGAAAAGCTGAAACCCAAGCAAATTGCAGGCTTTATGACAGCAGCTGTCGGCCTTGCCATCATAGCAATGGAAAACAGCAGCGGTGGAGAACATTCAGTTCCCATTGCAGCTTTACTTCTGAATATACTTGCTCCTTTTTTCTGGGCTGCTTCAAATATAGTTGCGAGAATTGCCTCTGACAAAGCTTCTGCTAAAGGAGAAAAACTTGATATGATAAGCATGGTAGTGTGGTCGGGCATGATTCCTCCAATTCCCCTGCTTGGCATAGCCTTAATGCTTGATACACCCCAGACGCTGATTAATGCAGTTGCGAACTTAAGTGGAATTTCAATTTTTTCGATTTTCTATCTGGCCTTTGGAGCAACATTGATGGGTTACGGGATATGGAACATACTTATTGGAAAATATCCAATGGGAAAAGTTGCACCAATTCCTCTGGCAGTTCCCGTTGTAACTCTCTTCTCTGCTATGATAGTACTTAATGAACAGCTTTCCGCAATGCAGTGGATTGGTGCATCAATTATTTTGCTGGGACTTTTAATAACAAATCTCAATATTGGCAGCATATTCATGCGCTTTAAAAAAAGCGAAGCAAAAACTGATCTGTAATAAAAGAACGCTGTGGTTATCCACAGCGTCTCTAATATTAAATTCAAACCATCCACAGTTAAAGCTCCTCGTGTGCAGTAAGTTTTTTCTCCATCCAATCCTTTCCTTCAATCATGCGTGTAACTATCATTGACGCCACCGTATCTCCTGTTGCATTCAAGCATGTTGCGGGAGGATCTACCAGGAATCCTATAGTTGCAATAATTGGAAATGCCTCGGGAGGGAATCCGTACATATTTACTATGAGCATCTCTCCTATCAATCCTCCACCGGGTACTCCGGACATTACCACACCACCCAGAATAGACAGCAGAATTGCGGTAAAATACGTACCTATCCCGGTAAATTCCTGCCCGAAAATTCCGAACAGAAATGATATTTTTAATATGGATGACAGCACTGTACCATCCATGTGCATAGTAGCTCCAATAGGAAGTATAATTTCGCGAATATCTTTTGGAACTCCTATACGCGACGCAGCCTTAAGATTTACAGGCATAGTAGCTATGGAACTTTGTGTTGCTATTGATGTTACAGCAGGCTCAATTATATTTTTAAAGAATGTTTTGACTCCCCGCATTCCGCCGGCATAATATGTATACGCAGTAAATGCAACGGCAAAATACAATATACACAGAGGATAATAAACGGCCATGGCCCTCGCGTATGCACCAAGCAGCTGAGGCCCGAATTCTCCTATGAGGCTGGCAAAATAAGCACCTAATCCTATTGGTGCGTACAGCATTATAACACCTATTAATTTCATCATAACTTTTGACAATGCTTCAAGTGCTCTTGCTACAATATTGTCTTCTCCTCCCACCGCACTTACGCAATATCCGAACAAAATTGAAAACACTATCAATGGAAGCATATTGGAACGAGACAGTATTTTACTGAAATCATTGACAGTAACCGCCTGAACTACTTGATCTGCAAAAGACAATTTTTCAAGTTCTGTTTCTGCCGCACCGAGCTCTATATTAGCTCCCGCAGCAGGGGGAAAGATATTAACAACAACAATAATTAAAACTGCCGCAATCAATCCTGTAACAACAAACGTGAGAAACATATTTCCTAGTATTTTCCCGAGGCGCTTCATATTTACCATACTGCCCACCGCACTTGCAATTGTGATAAATACTAACGGAGTAACCGCAGTAAACATCAGGTTTAAAAATATATCTCCGAATGGTTTAAGCACTGTTGCCTTTTCACCGAATAAAAGACCTATTATACTTCCAATTGCAATAGAAATAATTAATGTAACCGAAAACCGATAATTTTCCCAAAAAGTTCCTTTTGTTTGGCTCATTTTAGCACTCCTTTTTTAATTTGAAATGTTAATTATATTTTATTAATCAGTTTTTTCAAATATACCACGTCGTTCCAATATTTCAATTCTTAATACCTCAAATCCTCATCCATAACTTTACCTTCTGCAACTATATTTGTATCTCCTATAAGATACAGTTTTTCAACTTTTTCGCCGTTACTTTCAACCTCAATAAATAACTCTCCTCCCGGAACTATTATTTTAACCCTTTTGCCGCCCTTCAGATATCCTTTAAGCATAAGCGCAACTGCCGCTGATGCCGAGCCGGTACCGCAAGCCAGCGTAAAATCCTCAACCCCCCTTTCATAAGTTTTTACAATTGCCGTGTTTTCATCTATAACATCAAAAAAGTTAACATTTGCTCCTTTTGGAAAGCCATCATAATATCTGATCTTTCTGCCGATATCAAACATTTCTAATTCATCGGCATTTTTAAATTCATACCTGACTACCGCGTGAGGAAGTCCCGGATTTCCCAGCTCTATGTACGAGCACTCATATTTTTTGCCATCTATTTCAATATCATTTTCCAGCTTAATTACTTCAGGGCTATTTAATTGTACTTTTACAAGCCTTCCCTCAAGTACTTCCGATTTTACAATTCCTGCTCCGGTTTCAAAGGACATTTTCTTTCCGGCTATATTGTTTATATAAGCATAGCGGGAAATGCACCTTGCTCCATTACCGCACATCTCGCCTATACTGCCGTCCTGATTGTAAAAACGCATCCTGAAGTCCGTATCGCCTTCAGGAAAATCAACAGCCATGAGACCGTCAGCCCCTATTGATACCTTTCTCTGACACAATGTTTTTGCAATTACAGAAAGTTTGTCAGCAGGAAGCTTCAGCTCCATATTGTTTATAATTATAAAGTCATTGCCTGCGCCGTGCATCTTTGTGAAATTCATAATCTCACTCCTCTTTTTAGTTTAGTGATTCTGGAATCACTTCATTAGCTATCATATGGTCGTAACTTTGCCTTTTTACTATTATGCAGGATTTTCCGTTTTTAACGAGCACCGTTGCCAAAAATGGATTCTTGTTATAATTGCTTGACATGGTATATCCGTATGCCCCTGTTGAAAACACTGCAAATATATCTCCTCTTTCAGCAGGAGCTATTTTTGCATCCTTTATGAGTATATCTCCTGATTCACAGCATTTGCCGCATATTGTAACCACGTCAGTCTTTGCCTCTTCCGCTTTATTCGCTACTATTCCCTCATACTTAGCCTGGTAGAGAGCAGGTCTGATATTATCCGTCATACCTCCGTCAACAGAAACATATTTTCTTATACCTTTTATATCCTTAACGGTACCTATTGTGTACAATGTTATACCTGCTTCACCCACAATGCTCCTGCCCGGTTCAATTACAACCTCAGGTCTTACAATCTCCATATTCTTTGAAAATTCTTCAATTTTTTTCATCATAGGGTCAAGAAAATACTCATAGGACTTTTTATCGTCAGCATCTGTGTATTTTATTCCAAAACCACCGCCGATATTTATTTCCGGTGTAGTATAACTATATTTTTCTTTAGTATCTTTTATTAACTTTAATGCAACATCAAGAGCTTTTAAATGAGACTCATTGTTATGAAGCTGAGACCCTACATGAAAATGAAATCCCATAAAGTTAACATATCTTGAATTTATTGCTTGTTCAATTGCGGGAAATATAACCTCGTCATCAAGCGGTATGCCGAATTTCGAGTCTTTTTTACCTGTAACTATATAATCATGAGAGTCACTCTTAACGCCAGGAGTTATTCTATACAATATATTCATTTTTTTGCCTTTTTTGCTGCATATCTCTTCTATAAGGCTCAACTCATCAAGTCCATCGACTATTATTCTTCCTATATTGTATTCAATCGCAAGCTCCAATTCTTCTTCGGATTTATTATTTCCATTAAATTCTATTTTTTCTGGCGGAAAATCAGCCTTGATTGCCGTATACAATTCCCCCCCGGAAACAACATCCATGCAAAGTCCCTCTTTTTCGATTATTTTGCACATTGCCAAGGTCAAAAAAGCCTTAGCAGCATAGGCGGCTCTTGTTCTTTTATATCTGCCCAAAAATGTTTCTCTTATTTCTCTGCACTTATTTTCAATTGCATTTTCACTCATTACATACAAAGGCGTACCGTATTTTTTTGCCAACTCAACCGTATTGCACCCGTCAAAATAAAGCGTGTTATATTTAATGTCTTCTATCATGTCTTCTCCTCAAATTTATTAAAAAAATATTTTTTTATTAAATATAATATATAATTAATTTTATTGCAATTATTATGCCAAACAAAATATTTTGATATAATTTATATTTTTAACCATAATCTTGACATATATTTAAAAAAGCTTTAACATTAAAGCACAGTTAAGAAAGGGTGATAGCCATAGTAAGGAAAGCAGCCATTATTACATTAAGCAAAAATGCTTCATTGTTTTACAAAAGCATATTTAAGAAGCTATTTGGCAATTTAATCAGTATAAGCTGTTACAGCGTACTGGACGGTTCCGTCAACAAGATAGATAAAGCAGACATATTTATCGTATCAACCGATGCCTTTGACAGCATAAACGACTGTGAAAAATTTATTCCCCAAAATGTTCCTAAAATTGAGCTGAATGTTGAATTTACAATTCAAAACATTGATACATTAATGAAAATCCCTAAGGGAACCTGCGCCTATTTTGTAAATCTGAGCGAAATAATGGTGCGGGAATGCATAGCCAGGCTTTCGCAGCTTGGTGTAAACCACATCAATTTTATTCCATGCTTTCCCGGGTCAATACCGGGCAAAAGCTGCAACCTTGCAATAACTGCCGGAGAAGGTCGATATGCTCCGGATGAGGCTGAAAACATAATAGATTTGGGAGATCGTATTCCGGATACTAATACAATAGTAGAAACCGCGCTACGGCTTAAGCTGGACTATCTATTGGAAAAGGAACATTTCAAAGAATATTTTAATTCCATAGCAACCAGCAATTATAACTTCAATCAAATTTTTGGGCGCTCCCTCAACATGGAAAGCCAATTTGAAATACTGATGGAAATAATAGACGCAGGAATAATTGGAGTAAATGAAAGCGGTACAGTTATATCGTATAATTCAAAAGCAGCCGAAATAACGGGAATAAACCAAAAACAAGTGATAAACAAATCCGCAAGATCCTGCCTGCATTTCCTGCCATTCGCAGAATGTAAAACAACAGAAAGGAAAATCACAAACAGGCTGGTTAAATTTAAGGATGTTGACATCAATGCCACCATCGCTCCTGTGATTAGGGGAAATAAGTACATAGGCGCATTTGCAACTATACAAAAATTTACAGAAGAAGAATATAAGCAGCATAATTTTCGAATGCAGTTGTTAAGTAAGGGACATACGGCAAAATATACCTTTAATGATATTACAGGGGAAAGCGACTCAATAAAAAGAGCCTGTGCCATAGCAAAAAAAATGGCAAAAAATAATTCCGCCGTGCTTATTACTGGTGAGAGCGGAACAGGAAAAGAGCTTTTCGCTCAAGCAATACATAATGAATCTGATAGAAACAACAACCCGTTCATAGCAATTAACTGCGCAGCCATGCCTGATAATCTGCTGGAAAGCGAGCTTTTCGGTTATGAGGAGGGAGCCTTTACAGGCGCCCGTCGAGGTGGAAAGCTGGGACTTTTTGAATTTGCACACAAGGGTTCCATATTCCTGGACGAGGTTGAAGGTATGAGCCCGGCGCTTCAAATCAAGCTTCTGAGAGTTCTTCAGGAGAGAGAAATCATGCGCGTCGGCGGAGACAGAATTATAAGTGTCGACGTAAGAATAATTGCTGCGTCAAATGAAACTTTGGAAGATCTCGTAGCAGACGGAATCTTCAGAAGCGATTTATATTACAGACTCAACACTCTTCCCATAGAAATACCTCCGTTGAGGGAACGGGGCGGAGATATCATGCTTTTATTTGAAAACATTAAAAAAGAATTGAACGGGCGTTTTACGCTTTCGGCAGAGGTCAAAAATGCCTTCATGGCACATGACTGGAAGGGAAATGTACGGGAGCTTCATAACTATGTTGAATACTTAACATATCTTGATAAACCTTATATCAGCTATGAAGACCTGCCTAAAAGCTTCCACAAAAGAATTACCCCGCTTAAAAGCAGAGGGCATGATAAAGACTTAGATGTAAGTCTCCTTAAAAAAATAGCAGGCAATAAACTGGATGACTACACACTTGTATTGGGCATACTTTACGATGGATATAAAAGCAAAAAAAGCCTGGGAAGGCTGTCCATAGCAGAAAAAGCCCAGAACTCCGGGCACTACCTGACCCAACAGGAGGTTCGAAGCATATTGTATGATTTAAGCAATCTCGGCCTTGTTAAAATATCTCAAGGAAGAGGCGGAAGTAAAATCAATGATAAAGGTATAAGGGCATATAATAACTTGTAACCTATGTCTAATCACCGGTTAATTGGTTAAAGCTTAATTCACTTTAACCAATTAACCGGTGAGCATTATTATAATAATGTTACCTTCAAACACTAACGGACAAAAAATATATTGTTCGGCTGGCATGGTTTATGCAATCAATATTTACGCAATTAAGCATAAAAATATTGAAAGGAAAGTGCCATGAAGTATGATTTTGATAAAATAATAAACAGAGACAACACATTTTCAGTAAAATATGAAGAAAGAATTAGGAATTTTGGAACTAACGACTTAATCCCACTGTGGATTGCGGATATGGATTTTGAAACAGCTAAGCCTATAACCGAAGCAATTAAGAAAAGGGCCGCACACGGTATTTACGGATATGTTTCAAAACCTGATTCTTTTTTTCAAGCATTCTGCAATTGGCAGAGCAGAAGAAACAACTGGGACATAGACAGAAACCTGGTAAGCTTCAGCCCGGGAGTTGTCCCTTCCCTGTCTGTCATAGTCAATGAGTTTACGGACATAAATGACAAAGTGTTGATCCAGACACCCGTATATCCCGAATTTTATGATGTAGTTGAAGCATGGGACAGAATTGTGCTTGAAAATAAGCTCCTTGAAAAAGACGGAGTATACTCAGTGGACTTTGAAGATTTCGAAAACAAATTGAAGCATGGAACAAAACTGTTCATACTTTGTAACCCCCAAAATCCTGTAGGAAGGGTGTGGTCAATGAAAGAGCTTCAAAAAATGACCGACCTGTGCAACAAATATAATGTGCTCATCGCGTCAGATGAAATACATGCCGACCTAATGCTTTGGGGAAACAGGCACATACCCACAGCTACAGTTTCAGAAAAAGCCGGTAAAATTACAATTACCTGCACCTCCTGCTCAAAAACTTTTAATCTTGCAGGGCTTCAGGCATCCTTTGCAGTATTTCCAGACAAAAATTTAAAAGACAAATTTGATAAGTTCTGGAAAAATTTAGAGATACACCGCAACAACTGTTTCAGCATTGTCGCAATGGAAACAGCCTATAGCGAAGGTGAGGAATGGCTGAAACAGCTCATACCATATCTGGAGAATAATATAAACTATGTAAGAGAATTCTGCAAAGCTAACATTCCACAAATAAAGCCGTCAAAACCTGAAAGCACATACCTAGTTTGGCTGGACTGCAGAGATTTGGGATTGAGTAACGAAGAGTTAAATGATTTCATGATAAACAAGGCACACTTAGGGCTTAATTCTGGAAATAATTTCTCCAGAAGCCTGTCAGGATATATGAGGATGAACATAGCATGTCCCCGCTCTGTATTAGAAAAAGCTATGAAACAGCTTGATTCAGCTGTAAATAATTTAAACGGAGGCATAAAAAGCAAATATACAAGAGGAGAATAAATGAAAGAATACTGTATTGATAATTTAAAAATTGAAGTAAATAATGCTGTTCCAGATGATATCGATTCAATCACAGCTCTGGAAGCCGTATGTTTCCCTGCTGCGGAAGCCGCATCGAGAGATTCCTTTAAAAAAAGGATTGCCAGGTTTCCTGATAGCTTTTTTGTTGCGAGGATTGACGGCAAAATAATAGGAATAGTAAACGGGTGTGTAACAAACAGCGATGTAATTTACGATGCCATGTTCCACGACGACAATGAACATATAAGCGACGGAAGCATTCAAACCATATTTGGACTCTTGGTCCACCCAGATTATCAGCGAAGAGGAATAGCAGCATTATTGATGAACCACATGATTGATATATCAAGAAAAAGAGGAAAGAAAGCCGTCATTCTTACATGCAAGGACAAACTAATTCGCTACTACGAAAAATTTGGATTCATAAACAAAGGTAAGTCTGAATCCAGTCACGGCGGTGCCGTATGGTATGATATGTACCTAGAATTATAGAAATATCAAGTCATTTTTTAACACATAATAGTATGCTACTTAATGCGGACAGGAAAGTCATTATAAAACTATCCTGCCCGTATTTTAAAATCATCAATGCTTAGTCTATATTAAATATAGACTTATAGAGCAACCTCGTCTTTACGCTTTTTTCGCAAAAGCCTTATTCCAAAAAATATTAAGAATATTCCTACAGTCACATTCAAAATTCTAACAACCGCCGATGGCAAAAAGCTGCTCAACATACTTCCCATGACAGCTATTACTGTTAAGAAAATTATTGTAGCCATAATACAGCCTACAGCAAACAAAAAGAGCTGTTTTTTGTTCCATTTGTTTTCCATCATTTGTGTTGAAAACATACTGCTCCAAAAAACAATGGTTAATGGATTTGATGCTGTCAGCAGTAATCCTTGAATAAACAAATTTCCGCTTGATGCACTTGAGAATAATCTAATATTGGGCAGTAGAGATAAATCAAAAGCACTCGCTATTGTATTTGCTCCAAACAAAACCAGCACGGAGCATCCTACCATCTTTACAACTGCATTTACCTTTTCTCTATTGATAACAGCGGCAACACCTACACAGGATAATGCGATGTATAAAGCATCAATAAGCGTTATTGCAAAAACAAGGTACAAACTGTAAAAAACTCCATATAAAGCTGACGTATTAAATACCATCAAGCACATTGGACCAACAGCAAATTGCAGCAACATTCCAAATTTAAGACCCTTAATAATCATAATCATAGCGCAGCCTCACTAAAAATTAATTTCTTCTTTTAAAGTAATAAGTGTAATAATGGTGTTTGAACCTGAAATACCTTTAATTTTCTTTAGAGTCTTCGACAAAAAATTTTCCAAAGCCTGTGTATCTTCTACGGCAACCTTTAACAAATAGTCATATCCACCTGCAACATGATGACATTCTAAAACACAATTATGCTTTACAATTTCATTTCTAAAACCATCAATATTTTCCGTTTTATCTATATTAACAAATACAAACGCTAAAAGATATTTGCCTATTTTATTTCGATTTATCTTAATAGTATATTGTTGTATTATTCCTGATTGCTCCAACTTTCTAATCCGTTCAGCGACAGCGGGTATAGATAGGTTTACTTTTTTGCTAATTTCAGAGGCAGACGCCCTTCCGTTTTCTTTAAGATTATTAAGAATAGCATAATCAATCGAATCCATATTCAACACTCCTTTTTAAGATATTTTATCAAATTTTTAATATAAAGTATATATTTTACATAAATACAATAAATTATTAAGTTATTTAAATTATATCTTAAAAATAAAAAAGTTTATACCCCCGTTTTTTGCCTGCACCTTCAAATCAGAAAGCTGCCTGCAGATATTTCATAAAAAGATATAAACAATTAACTTGTGCCTTATATACTACTTATTTTTATGATTATGATGAAACGTATTTTAAACGGATTCAAAACCGAAATAGTTCAGAATACCTACATAGATACTATAAGCAATTCTCCACTGCTCATCTCTTATTATCTGTGCATCATGATAATTGGTCAGATATCCCATTTCCACAAGAACAGCCGGCATGCTTGTTCTGCGCAAAACGTACAATGACCGATTTTCTCTTATTCCGTTGTTCCTTAAATCTGTATAGTAAGTAATTGCATTCAAAATGTTTTGAGCAAGCCAGTTCGCCTGTGTACCATACTGATAAATATACATTTCCGCTCCGTTAATGTTTGGATTTTCATTTGCATTTGCATGAATACTAATAAAATAATCAGCAGGCCAACTGTTTGCCATTCGAACACGCTCCGCTAAACTTGTCGTATTATTATAACCTAAAACCGTAGTGGGTGTAGGTCTTGACAGCATAACTTCAAACCTCGGGTCATTTTCCAGCAAATAAGCCAGATACAGTCCGACTTGGTAGGTTATATCCTCCTCTACAAGCCCGTTTCCTCTTGCACCTGTGTTATGATGTCCAGTTGGATTATGCCCCTGATCTACAAAAATTTTAATAGCCAAAAAATCACTCCCTCACAATTGTACTGCTAATATATTATTCATGTTATTATATATAAGTTCCACAATTGTTTTTTGCTTTACATCTGTAAAAAATCCTGTGTTTATTTTCCACCCTTTTACACTGATGCGCCTGTGTGCTCTTTGACTTTAATACTTTGATATGGTACTATGAAAGCAATATAAAGAGCCTCAATAAAAGCATGAAAAAAGGCGGTGTAAAATGAGCTTCGGTCACAGACTTTTCTTTCAAAAAAATATTTATAATTTAAAAGATACAGACAGTCTGTTTCATAATGCAATTTTAGAAAATATAAATCACCACACGAATAATTGTACTGACTATGCAAAAATATTGTCTCAACAAGGTTTTTCAATTAAAGATGTTAAAACCATAGAAGATATATATATAATTCCACCAATACCAACACTGTTTTTAAAAAACCACACACTTTATTCTTCTCCTAAAAATAAGCTAATGCTTAAATCAACTACATCAGGCACCAGCGGAAAGGTAAGCGAAATGGCTCTTGATCTGTCATCGGCATGGCGGGGACTTGGCATGGTTCTGGGAACATTTTTTACGAATAAATTAGTATCGTTGCGTCCTACAAACTATATAGTCCTTGGGTATCAGCCGTCTAAAAGGAATAAAATAGGCGCGGTTAAAACCGCCTATGCGACTACATATGCAGCCCCTGCTGTACACAGAGAATATGCGCTGAAGGATAACGGAACAGATTATGTGCTCAATATGGACGGCATTAAAAATGCTTTAATTCGCTATGAAAAAATGGGACTACCTGTGCGCTTCATGGGATTCCCTGCATATTTTATGTTTTTGGTGAAAGAACTGCTAGAATCAGGTATCAAGCTTAAGCTTCATCCTAAATCCCTTGTAATTTTAGCAGGTGGATGGAAAAATTTCTTTACTGAGGAAGTGGACAAAGATACTCTGTATGCAATGTCAGAGAAAGCTTTGGGGCTTGGAGAAGACAATATCAGGGAATTTTTCGGTGCCGTGGAGCACCCGATTGCATACTTTAACTGCCCCAATCATCATTTTCATGTTCCAATATATTCAAGAGTAATCATTCGTGATTTAAATATGGAGCCTGTCGGATTCGGAGTGCCGGGTATGCTAAATCTTATCACTCCTATGATGACAAGCATGCCGTTTGTAAGTGTTATGACTGACGATTTGGCAGTAATGCATCCCGGCGAAGAATGCGGCTGCGGAATCAGTTCCCCGTATTTTGAAGTTCTCGGGCGCGTAGGCCTAGCGGACATTAAAACATGTGCAGCAAATGCTTCTGAACTGCTGGACATAAAGAAGGGCGGTGCAGTATGAATCTTGTAAATGGCAAGTTTATTGATTCAAAAGAATGCGATATAGTACTTGATAATCTGGAGCAGCATATTATTGATACGTTAAATAAGGAAAGATTGAGTACCGAAACAGTTGTTAATGCCTGTGACAAGCTTGTAACAGACTTGGATGAAGAGTTCTACATCAAAGCAATGTCTAATCTGGGAATTGACGAGTCATTGGGTAGAAGCTATATAGATGAAATGCGGAGGTTCTTCTGCAAAGAAAGCCTGCTGCACCGAATGAAGTTAGAATTAGGTGATACTCTTGGCAGCCCGTATTCATTTAATCCCATGCATAAGGAATTTACCGTTACCAGACAAATTTTACCCCTAGGTGTTTTACTGCATGTCGCTGCCGGAAATGCCGACGGATTACCGGCATTCAGTGTACTTGAAGGCCTTTTGACCGGTAATATAAATATTTTGAAATTACCTGCGGCAGAGGGAGGTATATCTGCACACTTGCTGTTTGAACTTATAAAAGCAGAACCTGCACTGGCAGATTATATTTATGTTTTTGATTATTCCTCGAAAGACATTGAACATATTGAAAAACTAATTTCTGTTGCAGACGCTGTGGTTGTATGGGGAGGAAGAGAAGCTGTATCTGCTCTTCGAAGACTTATTCCCCCAAACACCAAGCTTATTGAATGGGGACACAAAGTAAGCTTTGCCTATGTTACGAAACAAGGTATGGCACAAAACAAACTTGAAGGGCTTGCAAAAAACATTGCCGAGACTGGACAATTGCTGTGCAGTTCTGCACAGGGAATTTTTCTTGATACTGATGACATGAATGACATATATGAATTCTGTGATAGGTTTTTGCCTGTTTTAGATTATGCGATTAATAAAAACGCTAAAAAAATCGGAATAGGAATAAAATCTCAGGTTGCCCTGAGACTGTATGCAGAAGAACTGGAAGGCATCTATAAAGACAGCCGAATATTTAAAGGCGACAGTTGCAGCTTGATTGCATATCCGGATAAAATAATTGACACATCCATTCAGTTCGGTAACCCGTGGGTACGACCGCTTCCTCACATAGAACTGCTGTCGGCTCTGCGTCCATATAAAAACTACCTGCAGACGGTAGGTTTGGCTTGCGACCAATCAGAATTGCATCCTCTGTCCCATATACTTTTCAAAACCGGTGTTGTCAGAGTGTGCCCGTGTGAAAACATGTCCCATACATATTGCGGAGCACCCCATGACGGAGAATTTCCACTAAGACGCTATACTAAAATTGTTGATATTGATACAGATTGATTTAGTTAAAAATATCAACGTTTTTAAGCTAACTAGCTTTGCATTTTTTGTTGTTGAAAAACAAACAGCTCAATGATAATGGTTCATTGAGCTGTCAAATTGATTCTTATAGTTTTTTCATTTCTATTAATTCGTACTCCGCTTTAAATTCTTCTCTTCTTACTTCCTTATTTTCATATTCACACTCACCGACCTGATTATCATATGGATCATGGCGCCAAAATTTTTTAGGCGGATCAAATTCATGCTGGAATTCCGAATTTGCAACCATTCTAAATGGATCCAGATTTCCAAAATAAAAGTTCCACTTTTCTTTATTTCCTTTTCTCAGTGCTCCGCCTCCAAATGATGGATCAGCATATAACCAGCCATACGGTGCAACATAGAACTGTGCCCAATCATGTGGACCTATATGATACGGTGTTACAGCAAGCCCCGACTGCCATCTGGCAGGGATACCTGAGTATCGGCAAAGGGTTATAAACAACAGAGCCTGTACGCCGCAGTCTCCCTTTAAATTTAGCGCGCAGTACTCAGGGATATTTGTTATTGTAGAATATGCTCTCATAAATGAATATTTTACATTTTCTGTAATATAATCGTAGATTTTTCTAGCTTTTATCAGCGGATTTGTTTCGTCACCTACTATTTCCCTTGC
Organism: Sedimentibacter sp. LTW-03; assembly: GCF_052059825.1. Lineage (GTDB taxonomy): Bacteria > Bacillota > Clostridia > Tissierellales > Sedimentibacteraceae > Sedimentibacter. Next base: position 3,058,065 of record NZ_CP197180.1, on the reverse strand, counting down.
AAGCTCGGCTATATAAGGAGTAAACATAATATGCGGTTCAAGCTCCTGCGTATCAAAACCCGGCTGATCCTTTGATACCTTTGAAGCATCAAGATCATTATACTTTAAATGGCTCTCATATGAATATTCAACAGAAAATTCACGGCTTTCTTCTAATGATGTCTCAAAATATGCAGTCCTGCTGGGATAGTTTTCGTCAGCAATATACTTTGCCTCAGGAACAGTTTTTATTATTTTTATGTTTGATTGCTGGCAATTAATTGGCAGCGGCATGTGAACCATGATTTTTCCGTCTTTTCTCAGCGCTTCATCCTGCAGTTTCAATGTTGTCTTCATATGTATGAAATACGAAGATTCTTTGTTTTCCCTTGTTTTCCTTATATTTTCGTTCAGAAAATCTTCTCTTTCTTCTCCGCTTTCCTGCTTATTTATTAACCTCGCTTCAAGATCAGATCTCGTTTTAATTAAAGTGCCGAAAAAGCTGTCGTTAAAATAAACCTGACCGTCTACTAATATCCAGTCTGCCTGACCATCTTCCTGAAGCTCCGTAAGTTCTTCTTTTGTGAAGTTCTCGATATTGTCCTGCATTTTTTGAAGAGCCTGCTCAAATGTATACGTGTATTCTCCCTTAATAGTTCTAAGAATTTCCTTTTCAATCTCAAGCCTTTTTCTCATAGCAGTGGGAATTTGTTTTTCTAAACGCCTGTCTATTAATTTTTGTGCTCCTGCAAAATCACCGTTGCATTTCAGCTTTAGAATGTCCTCAGGTAAGTTTATTTTTAAATATTTCAAATCCTTTAACATTTTTTGCCCCCTAAATTTATAATATTTGTCATGGTAACTCGTTATTTAATACTCTTAATGAGCCTTAACACATTGTCTATAGTTGCTTCAAGATTTTCCTTGCTTTTATACCTACTTATCTGAAAGTCATGAGGAAGCCTGTTTATTGTAAATACTGATGTTACCCCCATTTTAAAAGCTTCTTTGATATCTTCCGTTCCTCCTGAAATTACTGTAACCGGCACATTGATTTTTTTAGCTCTTCTTGCAACTCCTATTACAACCTTGCCTCTTAAGCTTTGAGTGTCAAAATTCCCTTCACCTGTAAAAATCATATCTGCATCAGAAATTACATCGTCAAAATGAACCGTATCAAGCACTGTTTCTATTCCCATCTGCAGCCTGGAATCAAAAAATGCTATCATTCCGGCTCCCATAGCACCGGCTGCCCCGCCTCCGGGAACATCTTTTAAATCCATCTCCAGATCCTTATTTATTACTTCGGACAAGTTTCTTAATCCTTCATCCAATTCTTTAACCTTTTTATCATCTGCTCCCTTTTGCGGTCCAAAAATATATGCTGCTCCTGTCTCCCCGTACATTGGATTGTCAATATCACACATAGTTATAATTTCAATGTTTTTCAATAATTCCGACCGGTGGGACATGTCTATTTTTCTGATTGATTTCAAGCTGTCACCCACTGGTATAAATTCTTTTCCGCATTCATCAAAAAACTTAACACCGACAGCGGCAGCAGCACCGCACCCTCCGTCATTAGTTGCAGAGCCTCCAAGGCCGACAATTATTTTTTTGCAGCCTTTTTTTGCTGCGGATAAAATCAGCTGTCCAACTCCATATGTGGTGGTTTTGCCCACATTCTTCCGGTCCTCCACAAGAGGGAGCCCCGCACAGCTTGCCATCTCAATGACTGCTGTTTCTTCCCCGCTTAGCAGACCGTAGTATGACTTCATATCTTCAAAATATGGATTTTTAACCGACTCATAAACCTTATTGCCTCCTAATGATTCCAAAAAGCAATCTACACTGCCTTCACCTCCGTCAGCAACAGGTATTGATACTACACTGCACTTCGGGAAGTGATGGTTAATAGATTTTTCAATAATATTGCAAATTTCTTTTGAACTTAAGGTACCTTTAAATGAATCCGGTATCAGCACTGCTTTCTTCATTGTCCACCTGCCTAATATTCAAAAAGCCTCAAACATTTACGTCTGAAGCATTTTTTTCTATCTTAATATATTACTCATCATCCTTGACTCTTTTCATTTTTGCGCCTAGGTTCATAAATTTATTTTCAATATGTTCGTATCCTCTGTCTATATGACGTATTTCTTTAATTTCTGTTAATCCGTCAGCCATAAGTCCTGCAATTATCATGGCTGCTCCAGCCCTCAAATCGGTGGCTTGTACCACCGTTCCCTTTAGGTGAACCGCTCCTGTTATATCTGCCTTCGTTTTAGTAAATTCGATATTTGCTCCCATCTTCTTAATTTCATCCACATACTTAAATCTATCCTCGGATACCCCTTCGACCACGGTGCTTTCTCCATTTAGAGATGAAAGCAGAACCGTCATCGGTTGCTGTAAATCTGTTGGAAATCCCGGATAAGGAAGAGTTTGAATATTTACCGGTGTAAGTTCTTTTTCATAAAATACTCTCATTGAATCGCCATATTCCTCGATTCCCATTCCCATTTCTTTCAGTTTTGCCGTTATAGGCTCAAGATGCTTAGGAATTATATCATCTATAATAATATCTCCCTTTGTAGCTGCTGCAGCAATCATATAAGTGCCTGCCTCTATCTGATCCGGAATTACTCTGTATGTGCAGCCTGTAAGTTTACTGACACCGTTTATTCTTATTACATCGGTTCCTGCTCCTTTTATATCAGCGCCCATTGAATTTAAAAAGTTTGCCGTATCAACAATATGGGGTTCTTTTGCAGCATTCTCGATTATAGTTCTTCCTTCGGCATACACTGCAGCAAGCATTATGTTAATTGTTGCTCCAACACTTACTACATCAAGATATATTCTTGTTCCCACAAGCTTTTCGGCACACACATTAATTCGGCCTTCCGGAGTTATATCCACAGTTGCGCCCAAAGCCTCAAACCCTTTGATATGCTGATCAATAGGCCTTCTGCCTATTTCGCACCCTCCCGGAAGCAGCGTAGATGCTCTTTTAAATCTACCCAATCCTGCTCCAAGCAGATAGTACGAAGCTCTCATTTTTTTGGATAAACCATTTTTTAAATAGCATCCTTCTACTCCTGATGCATCAACAGATATTGACGTGTCATCAAGAAATTTCGCATCTGCCCCCAATTCTGAAAATATTTCCATAAATACATTAACATCCTCTATCTTAGGCACATTTTGAATAGTGCACTTGCCTGGACATAGCAGGGTTGCCGGAATTATTGCAACAGCCGCATTCTTAAATCCTCCGATGTTAACTTTACCCTTTAATTTAGTTCCGCCTTCTATAACAAATTTAGACATAAACAATTCCTCAATTCTTTTTTTATGTATAATCAGTATATGATACTAGTAAATTTATTTAATAATATAATATAATTGATAAATTTTCAATATTTAAGTCAATCAATATCATAAGTATTGATGCCTGATAAGTGCTTGTAAGTTCCGTCGTTAAAAATAACTTTCCACACAGGATATGAATTTATTCCTGATATCAACTGCCAATTCTCATCTTCCGCACTATAATATGTCATTTTTATTTCCATGATTTCCTTATCACTGACATCATTAAAGGATAAAAGTCTCGGCAATGTTTCTGCGGCTGAAAAAACACGTATTTTTTCAGCTGTTTCTTTTGCAGTCTCGATATTTTGCATTTCAAATCTATAAATTCCTTCTTTATCAAAATAAAAACGCATATATGAATTATCTAGACTGAATTCATTATATTTTTTTGTATAAACAACTATTGAATAATCCTGGCTGATATACCTGAAGCTTTCTGAATATCCTTCTGCATTTATTTTTTTATTTTCTATAAATGTATTGATTTTTTTATCTATGGTCTCTTCATAGCTGATTACGCCGTCAATTTTATCTCTCACAACATAGTTAAGTTTCTTGCCGTCATTTATCTCAAGTATCTCACCTGCGTCATTTTTGTAACTGGTAACATCTTCAACAGCCTGCATTCCCGGCCCCAAAAAGCGAGTCAACAGTTCATCGCTAACATACAAAATCTCATATTCTGTTCCCAGTGTTGGCAATACATATATTTCATCAGGCAGCTCACATTTAACATAAACATTTCTTTCGCTCAAAATGCTTTCAACATTTTCAATAAATTCCAAATCTGTATTAACATTGTATTCTTCAGAATAAACATCACTAAAGGAAGGGCTTAATAAAAAAATATTTAAAACTATAAATGCTGCAATTAATACTGTATTTGCTTTATTCCAATCCATATTTCAACCGCCTTTACTGCCATTCTTCTATTAGCTTGCCTGTTATGGCATTAAATATATAGCTTTTGTCCCCTACCTCTATAACCCATACTACTCTCAGCGCCTGATCTTTTGATACTCTTGAAATATCAAAGTATCCCAGATATATATTGCTTATATTTTTTATCATGTCTCTCTTTAGCGGCTTAAGCTCTGGTATATCCTCAGGGTTCCTAGGGTCTGATTCTTCTTCAAGATTGCTGACAATAACATCCACTGCTGGAATGGGAGTTTCAATTTTTTCATTCATTTGAAACTCATCAATATCCCTTATGAATCTCTTATATGAAATTACACTGTCACCAATAACATCGATTTGCAACGCGGAATTCTCCCTGACTCTGCTGAAAAGTATCGGCCGTTCCAATATCTTGTATGAAAAAATATACCTGAACCCATAATTCCCCTCATATTCAATATTTTCAACACCACTTAAATAGCCATCCTTTGGAAAACCCAGAAATTCATTGGTAAACTCTACAGCTCTGATAAAACTGTCATATACATCAGAAGAATTCTCCAGTTCCTCTGTAGTATCGTAAAAATCCAACAGTCCTTCAGAATTTATCTTTAAAACTTTTTCAGTTCTGTACATAAATACAGTATTGCCGCTTACCTCTACTGACTTTCTTACATAATCGTATCTTCCCTTAAAATAGTTTTTAGCGATTTGATTTATCGTATCAGTATCAAACACATCCAGCTCTGACTGAACAAAAACAGGAGTTTGAGCTGTAGTTTCCAAGGGTATGGGAACCTGAATTGTTTCACCATTTATTTTTTGCTCAAATGCATAGTCAGTTTTATTTTCAAAATCAAATTGCTTTACAATATTTGATATTTCACCTGTATTAATGTTGCTGCTTTCAATTTTGACCGTATTCTCTCCATTATAGATATAAATTGCATTTGTATTTTCTAAATCTATGATTATGTTCTTAATGTTTTTAATTCTAAATTGAATATCCTTGTTTTCAATCTTCATTTGGCCTAAAAATATTTCAACAGGAATATTTGTACTAAAATCAAACTTCAGATATTGAGACGGAAACGCTGCAGATTCATTGATCGACGAAGCATTAAAATTATTAAACGCATCATTTATAACGTATACTGATTTTCCCCATATGTCCTGCTCATCAGAATACGTTATAGTATAATTATCCTTGTATTTAATTACATTTTTAATTGGCCTCACTACATCCCATATATCAGCAGCCGCAATTTCCTCCTGTTTGGTATCCTCTCCCGTTTCTCCCTTATATTTGATAAAGTCAGGCAATTTCAACCACACATTGCTGCTAAGATAAACACATACCAGGACCATTGAAATTAATATTATATTTTTAATTCTTTCCTGTTTCATGAATACCTCTTAACTGTGCTCAGGAATTGTTATTATGATTTCAGTTCCCTTTTTAGCTTCACTGTTAACTGTTAATTTACTGTTGTGCGCTTCAGCAATCTGTTTAGCTATAGACAGCCCAAGTCCTGTTCCGCCAAGCTCCCTTGACCTCGCCTTGTCAACACGGTAAAATCTTTCAAAAACCCTTAACTGATCTTCCTTAGGGATTCCGATTCCATCATCCTTTATAGATATATTTATTTTATTGCTGTCTCTGAAAGCATCTATCCATACATTGCCCTTTTCAGGTGTATATTTAACTGCATTACCTGCAATGTTAAGCAATATCTGTTCAAATCCGTCCCTGTCAAACAATACAAATATATCATCTTGAATGTTTCCAAGATGCATTTTAATATTCTTGTTCTTTGCTTGAATATGCAACTTCTTAGCAACCTGACCAAGCATTTCTCCAACGTTAATTTTTTCTTTTTTCCATTTTGTCTGCTCGTAATCCATTCTGGATAGTCTAAGCAAATCACTAACCAGTCTTGACATACGGTCGCTTTCAGAGTTTATTACATTCAAGAAATCTTCTGCAATTTGCTTTTCTTCCAGCGCTCCGTCAAGCAAGGTTTCCGCATAGCTTTTAATCGTTGTGATAGGTGTTTTCAACTCATGAGACACATTTGCAACAAATTCTCTCTGAAGCTTGTCGATTTTATATTGCTCTGTAATATCCTTAAAGACTATTATGACACCACCGATTTCATTTTGGTTATTCATAAACGGCGCATAATCTACATTATATGTTTCTCTGCCTTTCTCCAAAATTTCGGTGCCATGGTAATTTTTATCCTTTAAATTCGATAAAACCATATCTTCTTTTATATTCTTAACAACATCGTCATATTTTTCTTCAGTCTCTGACAGCAGCAGAATTTTTTTAGCAACAGGATTGGCATGAATTATATTGCCGTTAATATCCACCGTAAGCACCCCGTCTGCCATGTACTTAAATGTGGTTTCCATTTTACTTTTTTCCTGCTGCAAACTTGATATTGAATTTTTCAATTCATCAATAAGGAAATTAAACATTGAACCAAGCTGGCCTATTTCATCGTTTGACTTGACATTTACCTTCTGATCAAAGTCTCCCTGAGACATTTGTTTTGCCTTAAATGTAAGCTCCTTGATAGGACCTGTAATGCTTGATGACAGAACAAGACCCAGAAATATAGTAATTGTCAGGGCTATTATGGTTGCCTGTGTCATAATTTCCATCGACTTTTTAACCGTATCATAAATATATTCAATATTATTGGTAATATAAATGTATCCTTTAATATTTCCGTCCATTTTAACGGGATATGACATGTGATAGAAAATTGGGGTTTCTGTATCTCCTTCAACCTCTTCGTACTGGTTGGGCGGTACAGTATATTGAGCAGTTCCGGTTAATGATTTAACAAAAATATAATTGTTTATAGATGTCGTATTAAATGCGCTTTGTCCTATTATATCTTCGACACTTCCGGCTATTATTGTTTTTTGTTCATCATTTAAAATAACATACAGGTTTTCATTATAACCTATTTGAATGCTTCGGAAATTCTCTTGAATTTCATCGACATTTTCGCTCCATTCTTTTGTCTTTAGCACTTCTGACGAATATATAATGGATTGTATTCTTTTTTCCATATTTTTTCTGCTCATTTCCATCTGAATGTCCTCCAGCTGATGGACAATATAAATTCCTACTATGGACATAGAAAGGAATACAAGCAAAAAATAAATTAAAATGAATTTCCATTTAATACTTTTAAACATAAATTCTCCCCGCAGGATATCGCAGTATTATCATCACCGTAAAAATTTCTCTGAGATAGTAAAGCCTCAAAAAAGCATACTAAGCCTCAAAATTTCTATCTGCTCTTAAAATAATATCCCGTTCCTCTTTTTGTAATTATATATTTATCATTTTCAGTTTCTATCTTTTCTCTCAATCTTCTTACCGTTACATCAACTGTCCTTAAATCGCCGAACTCATATCCCCAAACTTCTTTTAAAAGATGTTCTCTGTTAAAAACCCTGTCTGAATTTAAAAACAAATATTTAAGAAGGTCAAATTCCCTATTTGTCAGGTCAATTATATCATTGTCCCTGCTAACCTCATAGGTATTCATATCAATAGTTAAATTACCTACATTTATTATTTTTGCTTTCATTTCTTCATTGGTGCTTGACAGCTTAACTCTTCGCAGATTTGCCCTTACTCTGGCAATCAGTTCCTTATTGCTGAAAGGTTTTGTAATATAATCGTCCGCCCCCAGCTCCAGTCCTGTTATTTTATCATTTTCTTCTTCCTTAGCAGTAAGCATTATAACAGGCATCATATATTCCATCCTTATTTCCCTAAGAACCTCAAATCCATTTTTCTTCGGCAGCATTATATCCAGAATTATTAATTCAGGGTTAATTTTACGAACCATCTTTATTGCTTCTTCTCCGTCATATGCAGTCTGTACCGTAAAGCCTTCCTTTTGAAGATTGTACTTTATTATTTCCGCTATCGGTCTTTCATCATCTACTACTAATATATTAGACATACTTACCTCCTGTTACGCTTATTATTAGAACTTATAGTTTTTTAATACTTTATAGCCAAAAAAATCTTATTCCGGTAAAAATGGCAGTGAAAAAAGCCTGTATTTCATATTTTTCCCTCAAGTCTGCCATTTAAAATATTATACCATGTTTTTCAAAAATGAACACCATCTTTAATTAAAAGCATAAATTAATTTAGGTAGGTGAATATTATGAGATATAATATAGATTACAGCAAGCTTTGTCCCACTATAAGAGGACAGATTTATTCAAGCAATAATAATATTATACCTGTCATTGTGACATATAAGACTGACAGGAAAATAAAAGAGGGCGAGCTTTCCTCTTTATCTAATAAGCTAAATCGTGAACTTCCTATTATTAACGGCTGCGCCTGTGAAATGAGCATAAATTCTATACTAAAGCTGACAAACGACCCTGATGTGGAATTCATCAGTTATGATTCAAAAGTATTTGCAGTTATGGATGTAGCAAGAGATGCGATAGGTGCAGATTTTATTTCAGACACCGGCTATACAGGAAAAGATGTTACAGTAGCAATTATTGACACCGGAATCTCTCCGCATATGGATTTAATATATCCTAATAGCAGGATAGCCGGATTTAAAGACTTTGTAAACAACGAATCAAGAATGTACGATGACAACGGGCACGGAACTCATTGCGCAGGAATTTTGGCAGGAAGCGGATATGCATCAAAAGGAAAATACAAGGGTATAGCACCAGAAGCAAATATATTGTCAATTAAGGTTCTTGATGAAAACGGAAATGGAAACACATCGGATATTTTATCCACCGTTCAATGGATTATAGACAATAAGGAGGTTTATAAAACAAGAATTATTAATTTTTCATTGGGCGCAATAGCTCAATCAAGGGAAAAAAGAGATCCTCTGGTTAAAGCGGCAAACAGAGCAATCGAGAATAACTTCATTGTAGTAGCTGCTGTAGGAAACAGCGGTCCATTAAGAAATACAATATTGTCACCCGCTACCAGCAGGCATGTTATTTCTGTAGGAGCGCTGGATGATAAGCGGACCCCGGAACTAAATGATGATGTTATCGCAGAATTTTCAAGCAGAGGCCCAACATTTGACAGGATTAAAAAGCCTGATTTAATTGCCCCAGGCGTTAATATAATGTCCCTCTCCAATACAAACTTAAAAGGATATACAAATTTAAGCGGAACATCCATGTCAGCTCCCATGGTATCTGGAGCTGCAGCACTTTTATTAAACGAAAATCCAAACTACACTCACTTTGACATTAAAAGAAAGCTCCTCAACGCTTGCTCAAGAATCAAAGCCTCTTCATACGAACAAGGTGCCGGAGTGTTGGATATAAGCAGAATTTTTTAAATGAATGCAAGGGGACGGGATGATACCCGTTTCCTTCAAAAATTTTTTAAGTTTATTTCTATTCCAAACACTTTTTACCATTTCATATTGTTGTCTATCGTTGTCACAATTGCATATATCATCAGTAGATTTTTTATAAAACACAATCATTTTATCGTTTTTTAACACATACTTCCAATCTTTTTTCATCATATCTTTAATATATTTTTCTCTATTTCCATAAATCGATAAATCAAATTCATTAAATATAATGATCTCAAAATCAAGTTCTACCGGATTAATTTTGTCAAAAGAATAATAGCCAGCGTATATAAAACTAATCATATAACCCTTGCCAGCCATTTCTTTAAAATAACTTGCTAAATTTTTGTATGATGACACCGAACCATATCTAGTAATTTTTTTCATAATAGAATTCTCCGTTTTTTCAATAATATCTCTTGCAAAGTATATTCTGGAACCAACCCTGAATTTTTTATATTGAAACTACAATCAAAAAAGACAAACGAAACGTCCCTGCGTCTTCTTGATACTCTAAAAAAAACACATTTAAATTTCAACCTTTTTATACTAAATTCACTGAATTTGGATTGTCAACAGACTACATATAGAATGATTATATGGAATTTACTAAATAAAAAGAAATAATAGCTAAAAATAGATATAATAAACAATAAAAAATAGAGCAATAATGAAAGGTATTTTTATTTATTGTTGATATATAATATATGCGCAAGACAATTATGTTGACGGTTATAAATATGCTTAAAAAAAGAAATACTACAGAATTATTCATATTTTCAATGCCATAAATTAAAAATATGGCTAGGGGAAAACACAATGAAATCAATATTGATACTCTAAAAAAAAACACATTTAAATTTTTCAACCTTTTTATACTAAATTCACTGAATTTTGCTGTTCTTATAATATAGAATGTTATAAGAATTATTAATACAACCATTATAAAAAAAGACATGAGTACAATTCTCTTTATATTGTATATTCTCACTATTTCTATACCTATAATATATTCAATATATAATAAAACTATAATACTTAATAAATATTCTATAATACTATCAGCATTTGTTTTTTTCATTATCAATCTCCATAATATCCTTATATAGAATCAATATAACTCCCAGAGAGCTATATAAATAGTCCCTGGGAATCCAAACCTTAAGAATTAACAGCTATATATGCATTAATTATGCTTTGCATAATACCAGTGTTATTGTAAAAATCACCACTTGAACTGTCTTGTAAAACTTGTGTTGAATATGAATCTGTATTTTCTATGTTTAAACATTTTATTCTTAAAGTTCTACCTGAGTGGTAATACGTAGGGCTTTCAGTATATATCTTACCATATTTATTCCAGTATTGTTTAATTTGAAAGGCTTCACCTGTAATAGCTTCTTTCACAATTTGAACATTATTAACAACAGTAACTAGTGAAGCAATAGCCGCTATAATAGTTGCTACAGTTAACGCTAAAGTTGTAGCTATAACTGAAATATATGTACCTGCTGGAAAATCAAAAATAGTAAATGAATCTTTCTCCCATGAATAATCTTCTAGTAATCTCGCTATTTTAGTCTCATAATTAAATGTAAAATTCGTTCTCATCAATTCCTTAGCTGAATAATTTGTTCCAACATTAATCCCATAGTCGCTAGGATCTCCACTGGAGCTTCTTGATATGTTGTTAGGGTCAATTTTAATTAAATAATCATTTTTATTAAATGTCTCTTTAACTCCATTTATTGAAACAGTAAATATATCACTATTATCACTATAAACAGCTTCTTCTAAGACATCACCATATGTTAATTTCAACGTTGTTATATCACCAATCTTTTCTTCTTCATAACCTATTTCTTGATAATCAGATTGGTTAGGCAAAATAGCAATTCCTTTTTCATAAAAATATCCATCACCGACTTCGCTTTTTAATGTCTTAACTTGAACACTATCAATAAGAACTGAATTTTGCATTCCCAAAGCATACGATTGAATTGTAAACACAAATACTAAAGACAATGTTAATATCCTACTTAGGTTTTTCATAATTTTATTCATAATAAACCTCCCATTAATTTCATTTTTAAATATAACACCTTTTTAAATTCTTTATTTCTCCTAATATTACCATAAAACTGGCCATTATTAAAGAAACTGATATACACACAACAATATTATTCACTCCTATAAACATTAACAAAATCAACACACCAAATTCAAACCCCAAAATCATTCTTGCCTTCTTGCCATACGCCTTTACCTCTGTGGTATCCAATGGCTTGTTACTATCCTCCACGGGTGAGAGAATATATATAATCAGTCCTGAAATTATGGAAATCGCTATTATAATAAAGTTTGTCCATGGTATAAACCTTATTCCCAAAAGCACCGCAACGATTAACACTACAGAACTGATGTAGCACCCCCATTGTGTTCTTGCGTGATATCCTCCCGCATACGTCCTGAGAGGTATGTATGTTACCATAAAAACCACGCTCTGCCACAGCATACCAAACATTCTTCCAACAAGTAGTATTGTTAAAATATTTATAAGCATCAATGCTCCCTGCTGCAATCCGTATGTATAAAGCTCACTGTCCTCTGAGTCAATAATTTTATTTGACACCAGTTCATCTGTTACTTTTTGTAGAATTTTACCTTGCATCAAAACCTACGCAGTTTTTCGGCACCCTTTGGAAGCTTAGGCTGATGAATCAGAAAATAACATGTACTATTTACATTTAGCGCTGTTATCATCAGTGCAAAGCTTGCAATTACGCTTCCAAATTTTAAAACCAATTTCCTCAAGGTATCCCCCTCCTTTTCGCTTTTTTTGCTTTTGGTGTTTTAATACTAGCATAAAAAAACTATTTGTGCGGGAACATGTTGAAATCTATATATGTTTTTGTAGAAACTTAAGATTTTTGTGTTTATTTTGACTTATCATTCAAATACATAAGCAATATTACAGTAAAAACATCTTCTGTATGTTCAATTTCCATCTCACCGTTATATTTATCCAAAGCAAATTTTGTATTTTTAATACCCATACCGTGATTTTCTTTATCTTCGTTAGAGGTAATCAATTTATCTCCATTATAATTTAAATCTCCGTTATAGGTGTTTGATATCTTGATTATCAATCTGCTCTTTTTATACTTAATTTTTACATCCAGTATTTTTTCTTTTTCTAATTTTGAACAAGCATTAATTGCATTATCTAATAAGTTTCCCAGTATTACTGACATATCAAAGGATGTAATACTTAATTGTTCTGGTATATTTAATTCTAATGAAACAGATATTCCATGCTGCTTAGCTTCTTGAAGCTTAAAATTGAGAATACTGTCAATTATTATATTGCCTGATTGTGCATACTCCTTTTCTGTAATAATTGCATCTGTCATTTGTTCAATGTGTTTCAACGCTTTGTTATGTTCATTTTTTCCCACAAGCAGCTTTAATACGGTCAAATGATTTTTCATATCATGTTTAAATGATCTGGTTGATTTTAATGATGTTTTTATAAGCTCGAATTGCTTCTGATAATAATTATTTTGTTGTAATAATCGCAACTTTTCATATTTTTCCTCTTGTTGTTCGTTTAGTTTATCGTATAAATAAAAAACGAAAAAATTAACAAATAACAAGCTGACTATAACAGAAATAACTTTAAAAGCATTATCTGATGCCATTTCTATTATAATCAAGATTATAAATAATGACGTAAGGGGTATGAAAAATATAGCAAACCAATAGCTGTATGGAATAACTGTCTTATTTTTTATGTTTTTATAATTATTTATAAAAAGTGCTGCAATATATAATAATATTTTTACAATTACTATGCCTGCTACAGAAGAAAATTTATCATTTTTACTAAATACTGAAAAATCTAAAAAGCCAAATATTAAGGCAACGATGCTTTCAATTGAAATTAAAATTATGTAAATAAGTGATATGGCTAGAATTCTTTTTTTTAAATCTGTCTCATAATTAAAGGAAATCAAAAATAGCATAACAACATTAGCTAATAAAGTTACAAGAGGAATATTAAAAAATAAATGAACTAAAGAAAAGACAAAGAGATAAAGTGCATATGAAATAATTTCAACCTGCCTATTTACATCCCTTCTGTCAAAAAAGGCAGACATAAATTTATAAATTATGTATACATCAAATATATTGGTAGTAATATAAAAAAAATCATAATCACTGATATTCACCTATATTTCATCCCTTTCATACTTTAGTTGCAATTTCCGCACCTCTGATCTTTTTGACTGGCTGATTGGCAAGATTTGTGAATTGGTCATAACAAGCCTATCATAATAAGACTCTGCCACATGATAATAGTTGACAAGGTATGACTTATGAATAAAGAAAAATTTATGCGGCTCTAACTGCAAATGTATTTCTGACAAGGTGCCGTAAAATTTAATTTCATCAGTTGTTGTTACCATTTTGACCTGACGGTTGTCGCTTTCGAAGTAGATTATATCTTTGATTTCTTTTCTGAAAAAATTATGTCCTTGCTTATATTTAAAATAAAAATCAAGCTTGTTTAAAAGCTCCATGACTTTGTTCATCATTTCAATGACTTTTGCATCATCAATAGGCTTTATTAAAAAATTAAGCGGTCTAACTTCAAATAGTTCCATGGCATAATTTTCTTTTGAAGATATATATACTATCTGTGTAATTTCATTTTTCATTTCATTACGAATTATTTTTCCCAGTTCAATTCCGTTTAGCTTTTTTAATTCAATATCCAAAAAAATCATATCAAAATAATTATCATTTTTTAAATAATTATATAGTTCTTCACCAGAATAAAAAACATCAACTTCAATTTTTTCCGAAATTAATTTGCTGTAATTTAATATGATATTTTCAATTTCAGAACAAATAATAGACTCATCATCACATATTCCAATTTGAAACACTTAATTCACCTGCCTACTTTTTGTATAATTAATTATACTCTAGTAATGCTTTTCAAACAATGATAAAAGTCTTTACAAATTTAAGCGGAACATCCATGTCAGCTCCCATGGTATCTGGAGCTGCAGCACTTTTATTAAACGAAAATCCAAATTACACTCACTTCGACATTAAAAGAAAGCTCCTCAACGCTTGCTCAAGAATCAAAGCCTCTTCATACGAGCAAGGCGCCGGGGTGTTGGATGTAGAAAGAATTTTTTCATAAAAAATACAAGAGGGTTGTTATACTAAGAAATTAGTGTAACAACCCATATTGTGAAGCTCTTTCCTGCTAATATTTGCATTTATGTTTTAAAATACTACTTATCTAATAAGTTATATATATATCCTAGTCCAATGATACTAGATACTACAAGGGAAACATATATATACTTCATTTCCATATGATTATCTCTTAGAAACACTATGTTATCGCAAATTATAGGTGTTAAGATTATTAATACAGCCACTAATAATTTAAATTTATTTCTATTATTCATGTTACACCTCTTATATAATTATTATGCTCTAGTAATTTTTTCAAACAATAATAAACCAAATATAAACGCTATATTATCTCAATATGTTTTAATCGCCTCATCGCCTTGTATTTTCATCTATGAAAATAACAGTTGGTACATCTGATTTCTTTATCGCTTTTACAATTCTATCATTTTTACAATCATAGTAAAAGAAACCATCGTGAAGTAGTGTTAAAAGCGATTTTTTCCCAGATTTATCTTTGCAAATATATGTGTTGTAACCATACTTTTCAAATGTTCCCTCTTCAAGTGTTTCATAAACATAATTAATTAAATATGTTCCATCATAAGAACTAAATGTAAAAGTATACACTTCAGGTGCATCTACACTCTGATAAGTGCCATGAATATGTTTAATAGGCTCAGCTTTATGTAACTGGTATACAGAAATAAGATATATTAAAACTAAAAAAACAATAATTACTTTTGATATAATTAATTTATTTTTTTCGCTCATTATTGCCTCCTCAATTCTATAATTTAAAAATTCAAATTTATGCTGCTCGAAGGGTTAAAATATTCAGAAGCATCAATGCTCCCTGCTGCAATCCGTATGTATAAAGCTCACTGTTCTCTGAGTCAATAATTTTATTTGACACCAGTTCATCTGTTACTTTTTGTGGAATTTTACCTTGCATTAAAACCTACACAGATCTTTATTAAATAATCTCCGCCACTAAAAAATCTAACCATTTTACTTATGACTTCTAAAGATAAATTTAATCAAGTATAAAAATGCCACAATTAAAGAAACTGCAATTATTGTATTGACAATACTGAAACTAACCATAGTTATTTCCCCCTAATTTCCATTTGTAAAATCATCGCCAAAGGTTCTGTCCGGTGCCTCTTCATGCAGATAACTTCTTATATATTCATTACAAAGTATTGTGAATGCTTATATGAAATTTTTACTATTTAATATTTCAAAAAAATCGTTAAATAAATTCCAATAAAAAAAATCTTCTATAAATATTTTATTATTTATTTTTTCATCTGGCCAATATTTCTCATTTACATACAAGATTGCCTCTTTGTGAACCATAGTTTCTATAAATAAAGAATTAAATTCATATATTTTATCAAATTGTTCATTATACTTATTTATATTAGTATGGTCATTAATATTTTTACCATTTCTATATTCTTCTTCAAGAATACTTTCTATTTCATAGACCCTCCGACTAAAATAATGAGTATCTGCTAAAGAAAAGTTCCCATTATCAGTTTTTTTGTAAATATTATAGAAATTTTGAACATCGCTGGCATAGTTAAACATTTCATTATACCATTTTGCGATTTGTTCTAAATCTTTGTTTGAAATCTCTGAACTCTCTTTCGCTCTATCAAGATAATCTTGAATCCTTGATGTGTTTTCCATAGTTTCAATAACTATTGATATAATTTTAGAATTTATTATTTTTTCATATTCTTTTTCTTGTTTGTAAAATTGGAATATTATAGCCCCATCTAAAAGAGTCATTAATATAAATATAATTAATATGTGCAAACTATATTTTTCGATTATCTTCTTTAACATATTTACCCCCAGCTTAAAATATGTGTAGACTTTCATAAAAATAGCATAAGTCATTAACAGTCATAGTGAACATTTCTTGAATTTCACCATAATTGTTTCTTTTTTTCTTAATAATCAAGAACGGTTAACTTGTCTAATTATACCATAAGTAGTAATAGTTGTATATAACTCAAGCGCCTCCTTGCCTTTCTTGGATGCATCCAAGAAAGTGCCAGCGCCAACGCCTTTTTATCTTATCTTTTTATACCTTCCCATAAATATAAAATAATTGTGTGTTTAATAATTAAACATGGCTGTTAAAATTAAAATCAATTTTAAGTTTTTTTGATATAAATTTAAAATAATTGTTTTATTAAAAAATTAACTAAGTATTAAAACAATCGCTTAAAACTAACTAAATTATATAGAAATGTGATTTACAAATTAAGTTGGTATGCATTTTGCTATAAACATATTTAAGTGCGTTAGAAATACGTTATTAAATAAAATTAGTATTTTGAAAGGAGTAAAAATTGATAAGAAATTTTCAAGATATAATTGACAGTACAAAAAAATATCCTCCAATAAAAGTCGCTGTAGCCGCTGCAGATGACTTAGAAGTTTTGCTGGCAATTGAGAAAGCTCGATCATTTGGAATTATTAGTGCCATATTGATAGGAAATAAAAGTAAAATCGAAACTATTCTAAGCAATAATTCTATTTGTCTAAAAAACTATGAAATAATTGATGAAGCTGATAAAGAAAATTCATGTAAAATAGCCGTCAACATGATTAAGGAAGGCAATGCTTCTACAATAATGAAGGGATTTGTAGATACTTCAATTCTTTTAAAAGCAGTTATTAATAAGCAAACCGGTTTGGAAATTAGTGGTTTAATTAGCCATGTTGGAGTTTTAAAGGTTGATAAATTTAACAGACTTTTTATAATTAGCGATTCAGCTGTTAATATATCACCTTCCGTTCAGGATAAAGTCAGCATAATAAATAATGCGGTAATAGTTGCAAACGCCTTAGAAATTGAAGAACCAAAAGTTGCAATAATTTGTCCGGTTGAAAAAGTAAATAAAAAAATTGAATCCACTGTTCATGCAGCAGAATTAGTAAAAATGTATGAGCAAAAAGAAATTAAGGGATGTGTAATTGGAGGACCTTTTGCACTAGATAATGCTATATCTGAAGAAGCCGCATCGCATAAAGGCATTGTTAACCCGGTTGCCGGTAAGGCAGACATACTAATAGCGCATAATCTAGAAGTTGGTAATGTATTAAACAAAGCAATAGAGTACTTTGGTCACACAGAAAAAGCAGGAGTACTAATGGGAGCAGGAGTACCAATAATTCTTACTTCAAGGGCAAGTTCAAGTAAAGCAAAGCTTAATTCTATATCATTAGCTGCTTTTATAGCTCAAAAAAATCAAAATAATAAATATTAGGAGAATATATGAAAAAATCGTATAAAATTCTAGCTATTAATCCCGGATCTACCTCTACAAAAATTGCATTATACGAAAATAAAAATGTTATCTATAAGGAAACTGTATCACATATGAGTTCCGACTTGGAAAAGTTCAATAAAATAAGCGATCAATTTGAATTTCGAAAAAATATAATATTAACTATTTTAAAAGAACAACATATAGATCTCAGCGAATTAGATGCAATTGTAGGCAGGGGCGGAAACATGAAGCCTGTTGAAGGTGGTACTTATCAGGTTAATGAAGAAATGGTCAGAGATTTAAAAATTGGTATTATGGGTCAACATGCTTCAAATCTTGGTGGAATTATAGCAGATTCAATTGCTAAAGATTTAAAAATATCAGCTTATGTAGTTGACCCTGTTGTTGTAGATGAATTTGAAGATTATGCAAGAATTTCAGGCATTCCTGAAATAAAAAGGAAATCAAAATCTCACCCTCTAAATCAAAAGGCCGTGGCAAGACTCGCAGCTAGTGAATTAGGCGGAGAATATTCTTCTTTTAATTTTATAGTTGCACATATGGGTGGAGGCATATCCATTGGTGCACACAAAAAAGGCAAAATAGTAGATGTAAATAATTGCTTAGACGGCGAAGGTACCTTCTCACCTGAAAGATCTGGCGGACTTCCAGTAGGCTCTTTGGTAGAATTATGCTTTTCAGGAAATTACACAATTGAAGAAATAAAGAAAAAGATAACCGGCAAAGGTGGATTAGTTGCATATTTAGGCACAAATGATGCTAGGGAAGTAAAAAAGAAAATAGCAGAAGGAGACAATTATTCAAAGCTTATATACGAAACTATGGCATATCAGATTGCCAAAGATATCGGAGCAGCAGCAACAGTTTTAAAGGGAAAAATTGATAGTATCGTACTAACAGGCGGATTAGCCTATGATGAAGAATTGGTTCGATGGATAAAAGAAAGAGTAAGTTTTATAGCACCTATAAAGGTTTACCCAGGAGAAAATGAAATGCAATCAATGGTCCAAGGCGTTATAAGAGTGCTAAATGGAGATGAAAAATTAAAAATATATAGCTAATTTTTTAGCAATAAAAGGAGGCAACTATGTGGAAAGTAGAAGTAAATGAAAAGTTATGCAAGAAATGTGGTATTTGTTCATCACTTTGTCCTGCAAAAGTTTTCACAAATGAGATCAATGAATTACCAATGTATACGCATCAAGAAAAATGTACAGGCTGCAATTTATGTGTTTTGCGATGCCCAGATATAGCATTAACATTAACTGGAGGTAAAGAATAATGACTCATAAACAAGATATTCGGTTTATTCAAGGTAACGTAGCTATGGTAGAAGGCGCAATAGCAGCAGGAGCTAGATTTTATGCAGGATATCCTATAACCCCTTCTTCCGAAGTAGCAGAAATGTCATCAATCAGACTTCCTCAAGAAGGCGGTTTATATGTACAAATGGAAGATGAATTAGCTAGTATGGCTGCAATAATCGGAGCCTCCGCTTCAGGTAAAAAATCTTATACTGCTACCAGCGGTCCAGGATTTTCCTTGATGCAAGAAAATTTAGGCGTAGCAGTTATGGCTGAAGTACCGTGTGTTATTATAAATGTTCAACGTTCAGGTCCTAGTACCGGACTAGCAACTAAACCTGCTCAAGGTGATTTTATGCAGAGCAGATGGGGAACACATGGCGATCACGGCATAATCGTTTTATCTCCATCAACAGCACAAGATTGCTACGATTTAATGATCGATGCTTTTAATTTCTCTGAAAAGTATAGAACTCCGGTAGTTTTTTTAGCTGATGAAATCGTTGGACATATACGAGAAAAAGTTATTATAAGAGAAATAGATGAAAATAAAATAGTACAAAGGAAGCAGCCTAAATGTAAACCTGAAGAATATCAAACATTTATGCAGGATGAAGATGGAATTGCTCCTCTAGCTCCTTATGGAAGTGACTACATAGTTAGATTATCTGGCTCCGGTCATGATAATAAAGGATTCCCATGCTCAAGACCTGATAATGCAGATAAATTTATTAGACATTATACAGATAAGATAGAAAAAAACTATAAAGATATAGTAAAAGTTAGAAAATATAATTTAGAAGATTCAGATATAACTCTTGTAACTTTCGGAGGAAGTACCAGGTCTTCCCTAGAAGCTATGAATATGGCACGCGAAGAAGGAATGAAAGTTGGGGTATTGCAATTAGTTACACTGTGGCCATTTGCTGAAGATGAGGTAAAAGAAGTTCTAATAAATTCTAATGCAGTAATTGTACCGGAAATGAATTTAGGTCAGATGATAGGAGAAGTTCAGAAACTTAACGACTATAGAACACCGGTACTAGGTATAAATAAAGTAAATAGTGAACCTATTACGCCAAAAGAAATTTTAGATAAAATAGCAGAGGTGAAAAATGAAAGCACAAGAGTATTTGGTTAAAGAAAAACTTCCATTATTTTGGTGTGCCGGCTGCGGAAACGGCAGCGTATTACATGCAATACTAAGATGCTTTGAGAAGTTGAATTACACAAGAGAGAACACAGTTGTTGTAACCGGAATAGGATGTTGGGGCAAAGCAGACGATTATGTCGACACTAATACATTCCACGGAACTCATGGCAGGGCATTAGCTTTTGGAACAGGTATAAAATTGGCCAACCCTGAATTAAATGTTGTAGTTTTAATGGGAGATGGTGACGGAGCTACAATTGGGGGAAACCACTTAATTCATGCAGCAAGAAGAAATGTTGATGTTACAGCAATTGTTGTTAATAACTTAAACTATGGTATGACAGGCGGCCAATATTCAGGAACAACTCCTCATGAAAAAATAACATCTACATCAAGATATGGGCATATAGAGCATGGTTTTGATCTAAGTGGTCTAGTAGCAGCAGCTGGAGCATCTTATGTTTCCAGGGGAACAACATATGGTATAGTTCAGCTAGAGAAATTTATATTTGAAGCTTTACAAAAGAAAGGATTTTCATTTGTAGAAGCAATCTCACAATGCCCTACACACTTTGGAAGGCTTAATGGAATGAAAAAACCTGCAGATATGTTAAATTGGTTTAAAGAAAACTCGGTTTCTATTTCTGCCGCAGAAAAGCTTACGCAAAATGAAAGAGAAAACAAGTTTGTATTAGGAAACTTTGTAAATAAAGAAAATGAAGATTATAGTACAAAATATTTACGAGTTATTAATGATGCGAAGAAAAGTAAAGAAGGAGGTAAATAAGTGAAAAAAAGATATGAAATAATCTTAAGCGGTGTTGGCGGCCAGGGGCTAGTAGTTGGCGGCACAATACTTGGTGAAGCAGCTACAATGTTTGATAACCTCAACTCTACACTTACAACTTCCTACGGCGTCGAAACCAGGGGAACGTTTACTAAATCTGATGTAATAATCAGCAAAGACGAAATATTCTTTCCTGAAGTCATAGAAGAAAATTTAGTTTTAGCCCTTGCGCAGGTTGCATATAATAAATATGCAAAATCATTGAGTGAAAATTGCATTCTTATTTATGATTGCGATTCCATAAAATCTACTTCTGATGTAAAAGCTAAACAGTATGGATTTCCAATAATAGAAGCATCAAAGGAAGTTGGAAATTTAGCAGCAGCTAATATAGTTTCTTTGGGTATAATTGTAAAAATGACAGGAGTTGTTTCTAGCGAAGCTGTAATTAATGTTTTGAAAAAAAAGTTCTCTAAAAACTCAAAAGTATGTGAGGCTAACCTTAAGGCGTTTAATAAAGGAATAGAATTAGCTGAGCAATGTAAAATTTCATCTCATTAAAGGCATATCCAAATTAAGCAATAAAAATAAATATATTTTTTAAAAGGCAGATCCCATAGTAATAAATTTAGTTTATTCATGAAAACCATAAAACATTAAAAACAGTATTCGCAATCGAAAATATCGAATACTGTTTTTATATGTTAATATTACGTGTATTAAACTCATCTATAGCTAACAGAGGTTTTATAAACTCTATGTTTACTTAAGAACTTTGTGTTTCTTCAATTTGTTTAAGCCTCTTCCATAAAGTTGTTCTACTAATTCCAAGAATGTCAGCTAAATCTGATTTGTCTCCTTCATATAATTTGCTAGCCTGTTCAATTACTTGAAGTTCAATATCTTTCAAGTTTGAAAGGCGAACATTAATATTATCATTACTTGCACTTAGATTGCTCTGTATAAAATCGTTCTCATTTTTACTTAACAAAGACTCTCTGACAAACTCTGGATCGATATAAGAGCCGTTTGATAATATCGTTGCTTTTTCAACGAAATTTTCCAATTCTCTCACGTTGCCCGGCCAACCATACTGCATCAGCAATTTGTTTACTTCTTCCGAAATTTTGGAGATACTTGTATCATATTTTTTATTCATTTTATCAAAAAACATATTTGCTAATCCACGTATATCTTCTTTTCGTTCACGCAAAGGTGGTATTCTAATATCTAAAATGTTTAGTCTATAGTATAAGTCTTTTCTAAACTTCCCTTCATTTACCATAGTTAATAAGTTTTGATTAGTTGCTGCTATGACTCTTATGTCAACATTTAAGATATAATCCCCTCCTATTCTTAGAATTTCTTTTTCTTGCAGCACTCTAAGCAGTCTCCCCTGAAGATTTAAAGGCAATTCACTTACTTCATCAAGAAATATAGTACCATTATGAGCAAGTTCAAATAGACCTGGCTTTCCACCCTTTTTAGCACCGGTAAAAGCTCCCTCCTCATATCCAAACAACTCACTTTCCAGCAGATTCTCAGGCATAGCAGCGCAATTAATAGTAACAAAAGGCCCGTCTTTTCTTAAACTAATATTATGTATACTTTGTGCAAACAGTTCCTTTCCCGAACCAGTTTCAGCCGATATTAAAATAGTAGTATCTGTCTTAGCGACTTTTTTTATCTTATATATTAGGTTCTTAATTAATTTGCTGTCTCCTACAATATCTTCCAGATGATATTTTGCATACAATCCGTTTTTATATAATTGAGTTCTTACTTTTAATTCTAGTTTCTGCAACTTTGAAACTTCTTGCAAAGAAATAATTTTATTATATACATCTTTTTCTATTATGACAGGAAAAATATTCATAATTAATTTAATATTATTGACTTCGATTATTTTATTAAATGTCATCTCTTCACTAGCCATAGCATCGACAATTACTTTTAATTGTTCTACATTGTAAATACTATCATTTAAGATGTCAGAAGATTCAACATTGAATATTTTTTCAGCTAATTTATTTAGAGTAATAATTTTATTATTATTGTCTAAAGTTAGAATGCCGCTACTTGTATGGTCTAATATTTTTTGATACCTTCTTGTTAGTTCTCGTTCCTTTTTAGATAAATTACTAATATTTGCAGCCGATATTAATGCAGTTTCAATTTCCTTCAAATCACAGTCGATTGATATTGAATTCACGCTATATTTTGCAGCTGCGTCAGCTATGCAATCACCAATTCCGATTAATGTAGTAATTCCTAGACTGATTGCTTTATTTATCTGCTCTTTTAATTCGCTGTGATTAGAATATGTAAACAATTCAAATTCTATATTTAAAATATCTTGTAATGAATATAATTCTTTTAACATGTCATGTTCAAAAACTATAAGTGCAACTTTATTACTAAATTTTTTAGCTTTCAAAAGTGTATTTAGTATGTTTAAGGTTGTTATCTCTATAGAAATAACAGGTACTGTCACTAATTTCCTGATAGTATCTGCAGTATTTCCATGACTGATTATAACATCATACTCATGCTCGTGTTGTTTAGCGTATATATGCCCATTTTTTAATATACCGCCATTATATATATGCAAGTTAATTCCTTTGCTTTCAGCTAATTTTTTAGCTTCCATAGAAATGCGCATGCTTGTTGATACAAAAAGTACTTTTCCTTCCATAAATATGCTCCTTGCTGTATGATAACGTTATTCACAATTATATACCTCGTAAAAATTAAAGTCAATCAGTTGTATAAGTAAAGAATTTTAACAATGTTTTTATTTTAAACACAGAATTTAACAATTAATCAATACTGAAAATATAATAATTCGTATTGTGTAGCTCAATCAACGTTTTTAACATATATATTTTATTGGCATGAAAGTTGCTATCTAAATATTCAAATGAATTTCTATATATCTATTTTATAGATCAAGTTAATCTATAGCATAATCATAAAAGAAAGGAGAAGTGTGAGTTTTTATCAAGGTTTATCCAAAAAATTTTTCGAAAACTATGAAGAGGATTATTTAAAATGAATTTATTATCATTTTCACACATCATTGGATTTACAGTCACTTTAATTTGTATAGCTCTTACAGGAGTATATTCCGGTAAACAAATAAAAAATGAATCGGATTTTACTACCGGCGGTGGAAAAGCAAGCTCTTTAATTATAATGGGTGCAATAATCGGAACTTTAGTGGGTGGTGCTTCTACCGTTGGAACAGCACAGCTAGCATATACTTATGGATTTTCTTCAATCTGGTTTACCTTAGGCGGTAGTATTGGTTGCTTTGTAATGGCAGTATTTTTTGCAAAACCTTTACGTGGCAGCGATTGTAGAACTATTCAGCAAATAATTTCAGAAGAATACGGCAAGCTTCCAAGTTTACTATCTTCATTGCTAGGTTCCTTAGGTATATTTATAAATATTGTTGCTCAAATCTTATCGGCAATGGCATTATTGAAATCAATGACTCCCCTTGCACCAACAATTTGTGCTGTTATTAGTATTGGTCTAATGGCTAGTTACGTTTTGTTTGGTGGCGTTTTGGGTGCAGGCGTTGTTGGTATTGCTAAAACAATATTACTATATGTTTCTGTTATTACAGGAGGTATATTGGCGATTTCCTTAAGCGGTGGTTTAAGTACTATAGTTGAATTACTTCCAAAAGCACAATATTTTAATCTTTTCGCAAGAGGAGTTGGGATTGACCTAGGTGCAGGTTTATCTTTAGTGTTTGGTGTTCTATCAACACAGACTTACATACAAGCCGTATTATCTGGCAGGAATGATAAAACTGCAATTAGAGGTGCACTAATGAGTTCACTGTTAATTCCTCCCATTGGTGCAGGTGGAGTATTTATAGGAATGTTCATGAAGCTGAACTACCCTAACATAGACCCAGCACAGTCTTTTCCAATATTTGTAATTAATCATATGCCTTCATTATTTGGAGGATTGGTTTTAGCTACACTTTTAATAGCTATTGTTGGTACAGGCGCAGGATTGTCATTGGGAATCAGTACAATAATTAACAACGATATTATACGCTGTTTTACTAAAGTAAATCCAAAAAAGAATCTTCTTTTAACACGTTTTACCATTATAGCCATTTTGTTAATAGCAATGATATTTACAACTGGTACATTACAGTCTGTTATTTTAAAATGGAGTTTCATGTCAATGGGTTTAAGAGCAGCTGTGAGCTTCTTTCCAATGTTTGGAGCACTATTTTTGCCAAAGAAAATCAATACTAAATTTGTAATAGCGTCAATAATTATAAGTCCGATTAGTATACTGATCAGCGAAATTTTGTTTGATTTTAATTTTGATACTTTATTTATAGGTTTGGGATTTAGTTTTATCTTAATGACCTGTGGATATTTTATAAACGGTAATAAACAAGGTATTAATTCAACATTAAATGGAATTGAAAAGTAATTAATAACTAATAAACAAAATAGGAGGTAAAACAATGGAGATCAAGGCAGCGAACAGAACTGAAGAATTGCAACCATCTATAATAAGGGAGGTTTTAAATAGGGTTCAAAAGCTAAAAAAACAAGGAAAAAACATTATTGATTTTTCAATCGGAAGACCAAACTTTGACACGCCAGAGCACATTAAAGAAGCAGCAAAAAAAGCTTTAGATGAGGGTAAGGTACACTATACGGCAACACCTGGATCTATGGAATTTCGTGAAGCTGTATGTAGCAGATTATATGAAGACTTTAAAATTGAGGCACAACCAGAACAGGTAATAGAAACTATAGGAGCTACTGAAGCTATAGTAGCTGCACTACAAGGAATCTTGAACCCTGGAGATGAAGTGCTAGTACCGACTCCCTCTTACGTGTATTATGATGGCTGGATTCATTTAACTGGCGCTAAGTCAGTACATGTTCCTTTAACAATAAGTGATAACTTCTCTCTAAGTGCAGATAAATTAGAAGAATACATAACAGAAAAAACCAAATGCATTATATTAAATACCCCAAACAACCCAACAGGTATAATAATAGATAGTGAAAATATCAAAAAAATAGCAGATATAGCTATAAAATATAATTTAATAGTGATATCTGATGATATCTATAATGGCATAACATACGACAATATTAGCTATGACCCCATTGCTAATCTGCCAAATATGTTGGAAAGAACAATCATCATCGGCAGTTTTTCTAAAACATATGCCATGGACGGATGGAGGGTTGGATACCTGGTAGTACCTAAAACCTTAATATCAGGAATTTTAAAAATTCATCAACATACGATAAGTTGTCCAAATACATTTGTAGAAGCTGGAAGTATTGCAGCATTAACCGGTTCACAGAATTGTGTCAAAGAAATGGTTAAGGAATTTGAACGTCGTAGAAATTTAATAATGAAAAATTTAGATGAAATGAACATTGAATATGTGAAACCAAAGGGAGCATTTTACATATTTCCGTCTATCAAAAAATACGGTTTATCATCAAGTGAAGCAGCCATGTACTTATTAGAAAAAGCAGGAGTAGCTGTAGTTCCAGGCAGTGCTTTTGGCGATACGGGAGAGGGATATATCAGAATATCATTTGCAACATCATATGAAGATATTGAATTAGGAATGAAAAAAATTAAAGAAGCATTAGATGGATTGAGTAAATAGAGAAAGAGTTAATATCAATACAGATTATACCTGCTTAATTGTTTCTGAATTAAATCGTAACTGGCAGACAATTGAACGACGCCAGTTTTAGCCAGCAATGAAATCGTTTATCTTAAGGCATGTATTAATTTGCAAAGCTTCTATATCCCTTTAAAAATTTTAATTAACATATATATACTTAACGCTTACAACTAAAAATAGGAGGAGTTTTATAATGAAAAAAGAAAAAACAACTATGTCGTTTGGAATGGCCTGCTCAGCATTGGGACTCATCATTGTCTTTATGGTTATAGGAATATTGATGTATAAAGTTAAATTACCAACTTTATTATTCTTTAGCTGGTTAATTGTAGTTCCGTTTGCTTACAAAGTAGGTTTAACCTATTCTGATTTACAAAATGGTGCTTTTGAGATGATCCGAAGAGGCATGGAAGCCATTATAATTATAATGGCAGTAGGTGCGTTAACAGGCTCTTGGATAGCATCTGGAACAGTTCCTGGGTTAATATATGTAGGTTTAAAAGTAATGTCTCCAAGCTTCTTCTTGATTACAAGTTTGTTTCTTTGTTCTATGGTTTCTCTAGCGACAGGAACTTCTTGGGGAACAATTGCAACAGCAGGTATAGCATGTATGGGAATCGGTGAAGGTTTGGGTGTACCTGCAGGAATGACTGCCGGTGCTGTAATTTGCGGAGCGTATTTTGGAGATAAAATGTCACCTTTGTCAGATACTACAAATATGTGCCCTGCTGTTGCAGGCACAGATGTCATGACTCATATAAAGCATATGTTCTACACCACTATTCCATCTTATGTAATCACGGCAATTATTTTTCTTGTATTTGGTTTTAAATACGGTTCAAGTAATGTAGATATGTCTAATGTACATGCAATAATGGATTCAATATCTGGATTATACAATGTAGGCTTTATTGCATTTATACCGGCAATACTTGTTATAACACTTTTAATTATGAAACAGTCACCGGTTACTTCTATTTTACTTGGAGCTGTAGCTGGAATAATTATCGCTGTGCTCTACCAGGGTCACCCTTTAAACTTTGCTGCCGGAACTTTATACAGTGGCTTTTCTGGAGACTTTGGTAATGAATTCTTAAACAAATTGTTAAACCGCGGTGGTATTGCAAGCATGTTGCAGTTATCAACTATTATGATAACCGGTTTAGGATTGGGAGGTATATTACGAGTATCAGGCATATTGCCCGCCATTGTAAATAAGCTTACTAATTATATTAAATCTGTAGGAAGTCTTGTTGTTACTACACTTATAATAGGATACGTCGGTAATGCAGTTGGCGGCTCGCAGTCATTTGCTCACGTAATGACAGGGACTTTAATGGAACCATTATTTATGCAATTTAAATTAAAACCTGAAAATTTATCAAGAGTTTTGGAAGATGGAGGAACAATGGGAGCACCTATAATCCCCTGGACAGGAAGCGGTGTATACTGTGCAACTATGCTGCAAGTACCATGGTCTGCATATGTTCCATATTGCTTTTTAAATTTCCTCTGCCCCATTTTTTCTACTATCTATGGATTCACAGGGTATTCAATGAAAAAGTATTCGGATGATGAAATTTCTGAAATAAAACAACAAGAGCTTAGAGCAGGAGTATAATTATTGATCAAACATTACTCTATCATTTTTTAAAAAATGGCTTTTGTAAATAATATTATAAATGTCAGGAGAAGAAAAAAATACTATACTTTTCTTCTCCTATAAGTCACTAAGCCTTAAAGCTTATTTAAATATTTAATTACTTAGAGGGAAGTATGAATTTTAATTATTTGTTTTCAGATGCAAATAAAGCCAATGTCAGTTATTTCTTATTAATACAAGATATAGTAGGTATATTGATAGTTTTACTGGGACTTAAATTATCTATTCTATATTTTTTATGTATTATTAGACAGGGTAAAAAATCAAAAAATATTATATGTCTAATGGGTAGTGTAATGCTTATACTTTCAGGGATTAATCTTGTGTTTTTTTATGAAGGCCTGAGAACATGGACTATCAGCATAGTGCTTGTTATAATTGGATTTTTATTAGGAAAATTAGCTTATAAGAAACTCTACTAAATTCAATACTAATACTTTCCTCATTATTGGAGACATCCTAAGAATGGAATTATTGTGACACAAAAGGTATTTAGAAGCTGCATTCTAAATACCTTTTTAATTGCCCTTCTTTTCTATTTAACCGCATTTGAAACAAAATAATATCCTAGCATATAAATTAAAAATAAATATATCAATAGTTCCGCATAAAATTATTTATAATAAACTCTGTAGTACATAATTGGAACTAGTATTCCTCCTCCTATGAAATTTCCTATAGCCACCGGTATAAAATTATCTAATACTACTTCTGATATAGTTATTGCACTGTCAACAATCATTGCCATGGGAAGATAAAACATGTTCGCCACAACATGCTCATAGCCACAAAGCACAAAAAGCATTATAGGAAACCAACACCCCAGTATCTTTCCTGTTGTATCCTTAGACGTTGTTGCAAACCAAACTCCAAGAGACACCAATACATTGCAAAGTATTCCTTTAAAAAGTGCCTCTGTAAATGATAGCGACAGTTTTGAATTTGCTATGTTTACAACAGTTTCCGCCATAGCTGGATTGTTGTAAATCCCCCCAAAATACAAAAACCCAACTGCCACTAGTGCTCCAATAAGATTTCCTATTAATACCTGCAGCAAGCTTGACATATAGTCCTTAAAGGTTATTTTTTTATGTAGAAGTGCAAATGTCATAAGGCAATTTCCTGTAAACAACTCTCCTCCCACAAGCACAATCAGCATCAACCCAACCGGGAAAACAGCTGCTCTTATAAATAAATTGTCATATGTAACCATAAACCCCTGAGCACCAAGAGAGATGTACAATCCAGCCATTATACTCATTATATATCGTTTTTTTACTGTCATTGCAACTTTTTTCTGTGCTGATTCTATAAGTGCTTCAGAGGTTTCTTTAGGTGTTAAACAAACATTACTCAAGTTAACATCTCCTTTTATATTGTATAAGCAAAAGGCTGTTTCCAGCCTTTTTAAATTAGAATAATCCTTTTATTTTCCCGTCAACATCAACATCAATATTTTCTGCAGATGGTATCTTTGGAAGTCCAGGCATTTTCATAATATCTCCAGTAAGTGCCACCAAAAAACCCGCACCTGAAGAAATAGTAACATCTCGAATAGTAATTTTGAAACCTGTAGGTCTGCCAAGAATCTTTGGGTCATCTGTCAGCGAATACTGATTTTTAGCCATACATATTGGCAAGTTTCCAAATCCAAGTTTTTCAAAATTTGCAATTTCCTTGCTTGCCTTCGCAGAAAATTCAACTGTATCCGCCCCATAAAGCTTTTTAGATATTGCTGTTATTTTTTCCTTTATCGGCTGATCAAGTTCATATGCAAATTCCATTGCACTTTCTTTTTGTGAAAGTCTAAGAACTTCTTGAGCTAGCTCTACTCCGCCTTCGCTTCCCTTGCCCCACACTTCAGAGAGAGCTACATTAACTTCAAGGGCTTTGCATTTTTCCTTTATAAGATCTAGTTCAGATACCGTATCTGTAGGAAATCTGTTTATGGCAACAACAGCTGGTAGCTTAAATACTTTAGTAATATTTTCAACATGCTTAAGTAAATTAGGAATTCCTTTTTCAAGAGCCGCAAGATTTTCAGTTCCCAAGTTATCCTTTGCAATTCCTCCGTTATATTTCAAAGCTTTAACCGTTGCAACTATTACAACAGCACTTGGTTTTAATCCCGTCTTACGGCATTTTATGTCTATAAATTTCTCTGCTCCAAGATCTGCACCAAAACCTGCTTCTGTTACAACATAGTCTGCAATCTTAC
The DNA here is from genome assembly GCF_052059825.1 of Sedimentibacter sp. LTW-03. GTDB lineage: Bacteria > Bacillota > Clostridia > Tissierellales > Sedimentibacteraceae > Sedimentibacter. The sequence goes on along the minus strand of NZ_CP197180.1, from coordinate 3,027,067 downwards.
CAGCCATTTTTGTAGCAATGACAGAGTTACATCCGTGAGCTATGTTTGCAAAAGGCCCGCCGTGTATAAATGCCGGAGTTCCTTCTAATGTTTGAACAAGATTTGGTTTCAACGCATCCTTCAAAAGCGCAGCCATTGCTCCATGCGCCTTGAGCTGTCCTGCTGTTACTGGCTGACCATCTCTTGTATATGCTACTATTATCTTTGAAAGATTTTCTTTCAGTTCAGTAACATTGTTTGAAAGACAGAATACCGCCATAACTTCAGATGCCACAGTAATGTCAAAACCATCTTCTCTTGCTACTCCGTTTGCCTTTCCTCCCAATCCGCATACTATACTTCTCAGCTGCCTGTCATTCATATCCACAGCTCTTCTCCACACTATGCGCCTTGTATCAATATTAAGATTATTGCCTTGGTGAATGTGATTGTCAATCATGGCAGCCAAAAGATTATTAGCAGCCCCTATTGCGTGAAAATCTCCTGTAAAATGAAGATTAATATCTTCCATAGGAATTACTTGTGAATATCCTCCTCCGGCAGCTCCTCCTTTTACTCCAAATACTGGTCCGAGAGAAGGTTCTCGCAACGCAACAATCGTTTTCTTACCAAGTCTTGAAAGAGCATCTCCAAGTCCTATGGTAGTTGTTGTCTTTCCTTCTCCAGCAGGTGTAGGGTTTATTGCCGTAACTAATACAAGTTTGGCGTTTTCTTTTTTGCTTAGTTCATTCTGCAAATACTTGTAATCAATCTTAGCCTTATATTTTCCGTAATTTTCTACATACTGATCAGGTATTTCAATTTTATCTGCTATCTTGTTAATTAAAATTGGCTCAGCCTGCTGAGCTATTTCTATATCACTTAAAAACTTTTTTGTCATAAAATTCTCACTTTCATATTAAAATTACTTAATTATTCCAAGGCTTGAAAGACATATAATAATCAAAGCTATTGGGCATATATATTTTACTGCAAAAAACCATATCCCATTTATTTTTGATGTATACAATCCATTGCTTGATACTTGCTCCATGGCATTTTTTTTGCCCCAAACCCATCCTACCATTATTGCGCTGAACAAACCAATTATAGGGTAGCTTATATTACTTGCAAAATAGTCGAACAGATCGAAAAACGTTTTTCCAAAAATAGTAATATTGCTCCATATCCCAAAGCCTAAACTTACAGGAATTCCTAAAACAAAACATGCAATACCTGTTCCAATACATGATTTTTTTCTTTCGAAATTAAATTTTTCTATCATAAACGGAACCACTATTTCAAGTATGGAAACTGATGAAGTTATTGATGCAAATAACAATAATGTAAAAAATATAAAGCTAAAGAATCCACCAAAAGGTATTTGGCTAAACAACCCAGGAACGGTTATAAAAACTAAGCTAGGGCCTGAACCAGGTTCAACACCAAATGCAAAAGCTGCAGGTATTACTATTAAGCCAGCTAACAATGCAACTGCTGTATCTGTCAATATTATAGACACCGTACTTTTAGGAATATTTGTTTTTTCACTAAGATAACTTCCATATACAACCATTCCTGTTGTTCCAACATTTAAAGAAAAGAACACTTGCCCGCAAGCTGCAACAATTAGTGCCATTGTAACTTTTGAAAAATCAGGTTTTAAATAAAATTCTACCCCTGCCATTGCACCGTCAAGAGTTAAACTTCTAAAAGCTAAAACAACAAGCATAACAAGAAGCGCAGGCATTAATATTTTATTCCATTTTTCAATACCGTTTTTTATTCCTTTCATAACAATGTAGACAGTGAAAAACATGAAAAAGAACTGAGGAATTAACGGTAGTATTGGATTCCCTATAAAGCTTCCAAAGAAATCTCCTACCTGTTCCGGTGCAATTGTAGTTAATGTAGTAAATGAGTTAAGCATATAATGTATAATCCACCCACCAATAACCGCATAATATGATAATACTAAAATCGCACAAAGAATACCAAGATACCCCATCCAAGCAAATTTAGAACTAATCTTTTTATATGCATCTACAGCATTAGACTTACCATATCTTCCAACAACGAAATCAACTAATAGCATTGATGCTCCAATTAACAAAATGATTATTAGATAGACAGCTACAAATGCAGCTCCTCCATTGGTTCCTGTCATATAAGGAAATTTCCACACATTTCCTAAGCCTACTGCTGAACCTGCCGAAGCAAGTATAAATCCTAATTGACTACCCCACTGCTCACGTTTTTGTTCGGGCTGAATTTTAACTTCAACATCATTTTTTGTTGACATACATTCCTCCATATAATATTTTTTATAATGTAAGCTATAATATTGGACAAATAATATTTTACTTGTCCAACATTATTACGAGAACCTTTTTTTCTTGCTAATTTTATTTGCAGTTGTTAACTAATTCCTTAAACTCATCACCAGTAAGCACTCTTCCTTTTTCAATTGAAAATTCTTTTACCATGTCCAATAATTTCCCTCGTTTGTCTTCATCTAATTCAAGATTGTATTTTTTAAGCCACATAAGGATGTTTGCACTTCCGCTTTTTTTACCAAGAAATATGTAAGGTTCAGTGTTTCCTGTTAACTCCCATCTATAAGGAAGCATAATTAAAGGATCTACATCCTTAGAATTCATCCACATATTTGAGGGCATTCCCGTTTCCCATCCAAAAATTTCTTTTCCGACAACTGCCTTAGTTGGAGGCACAGGAAATTTTGTTCTTTCTTCAACTAATTTGGAAAGTTCCATTAATTTTTCAGTTTTTATACCGGTATCAACACCATACAAGCAATTTAAAGATAATGCTAACGGTTCTAACGGACAACTGCCTGCTCTTTCTCCAATGCCATTTACAGTTACGTGGGCAACGCTTGCACCAGCTGTAAGAGCTGCTATAGTTGTAGAAACACTCAGCCCAAAATCTTCATGAAAATGAGCTTCAACCGGAAGACCAAATTTATCAATAAGTGTTTTTACTGTATAAGCTGCCCCCTCAGGAGAAAATGCACCGAATGTATCAACAAGAGCTATTGAATCAACATGCCCTCCTCCTTCAATTATAGCCTGTAATGTACTTAAAAGGAAATCTAAATCTGCACGAGAACCATCCGCTGGAAAAAACGTAACATACAAACCCAGTTCATGCGCGAACCTTGTTGACTCACATGCAGCTTTAATTGCCTTTTCAGCCGTCCATTTCATTCCGTGCTTAAGTAAATGATTGCTTCCAGGCACCTCTGCCAGCACACCATACACCCCACAGTCTTTTGCTAATTGAATATCTGACTTAACATTTCTTACAAACGCAAACACTTTAGCCTTTAATCCCAACTGGCAAATTTCTTTTATTGCCTCCGCATCTTCTTTTGATGCTGCAGGGGTCCCTGCCTCAATCCTATGAACTCCGGCCTCATCCAGTTTTTTTGCTATAGCAATTTTATCATTTTTCTTCAAAATGATATTAGGTTGCTGTTCGCCATCTCTTAATGTAGTATCTAAAATTTCAATATTAGGTGCAAAGTTAAATTTAGATACTACTTCATCTACATAGTTCGATTGGCTCACCCACCATTTACCTTCTTCTTTATAACCCATTTCAAATCCTCCTTCTGTTTTTGTTATTGTTGTAATTTTGTTTATAATGTTTTGAAATTATATCAACAATATTTTTATAGCACATAGTATATATCACCTTACTAACATTGTCAATCATTTTATAAGCTCTTGAATTTTATTTTTACGCATTTAATTGCTAATTACTTGCATATAGCTTCAAATAAACGTTTTGTTTTAGTTAATAATTTTCATTCAGCATTTATTTTTTATCTTTTTTATATTTTTATATTTCATAACTTTATTATTCTATTGACATAGTTTTAATTGTATAATATAATACACAAAACAAATAATTTGACTTTAATAATAGTAAAAGGAGTGCTATATGAACTATCAATTTTCAGAAAGAATGTCTACAATAAGATCTTCCTCAATTAGAGAAATTTTAAAAATCACACAAAACCCTGAAGTTATTTCTTTTGCAGCAGGAAGCCCGGCCTCAGAATCTTTTCCGATACAAGAGTTTTCTGAACTGTCTAAAGAAATTTATGAAAAAAATCCGGTACAAGCGTTACAGTATAATGTTACAGAAGGATACCCTCCCCTTCTCGACAAAATTTCAAAAAGGCTAAAAGAAAAATTCAAAGTAGGAAATGAAAACGATTCAACATTAGTAGTATCAGGTGGACAACAAGGTATAGAATTTATAGCAAAGGTTTTATGCAATGAAGGAGATACAATAATATGCGAAAATCCTACATTTGTCGGTGGAATGAATGCTTTTAGATCACACGGCGCAAATCTTGTGGGAATCGAAATGGATGATGAAGGAATCAGAGTTGACAATTTAGAAAAGGCAATCAAGAATAACAAAAACGTAAAAATGATTTATCTCATACCAACTTTCCAAAACCCAACAGGAAAAACAATGAGTCTAAGAAGAAGGAAAGAGGTATATGAGTTAGCATCAAAATACAATATTCTTATATTAGAAGATAATCCTTATGGTGAATTAAGATTTAACGGCGAGGATATAGCCCCTATAAAAAGCATGGACACTGAAGGAATAGTCATTTACTGCGGCTCATTTTCCAAAACATTGTCAGCTGGAATGAGACTTGGATTTGTAAACGGCCCAAGTAAAATTTTACAAAAAATAGTTCTTGCCAAGCAAGTTTCGGACGTACATACAAACATATATTTTCAGATACTTACAGATAAATACCTTGAAAAATACGATTATGATGCTCATATTGAAGAAATAAGAAACTTATATAGAAGAAAATCAAATTTAATGATAAAGACCATTGAAAAAAACTTCTATGAAAGAGTTCAGTTTACAAGACCTGATGGAGGGCTTTTCCTTTGGTGTACAATGCCTGATGAAATAGATATTAATGAGTTTACAAAAAGAGCACTGGAGAAAAAAGTTGCATTTGTCCCCGGGCATGATTTTCTTCCTGATTACGACGAGCCATGCCATTGCTTCAGATTAAATTATTCGACTCCATCCGATGAAAGCATCGTAAATGGAATAAAGATAATTGCTGAAGTTATAAATGAATTTTTAGATAAATAGATGGAGGTTATTTAAGTGTTAAAACATATACACAATCCAATTAACGGAAAAATGAGAGTTTTAGGATACTGTTCAGGTTCTGGAAACACATTGTGGAAAATATTAGAACTTCAAAAAGAAATGGAACAAACTTTTGAGGGTTGTCCCTTTGAAGTTGTGGGAATATTTTCAGACAACCCCAACTCAAAAGCTGTTGAAACAGCAATAAAAGAAAATATACCCTATAAGTCAATAGATATCAGAGAATATTATAAGCAAGCAGGTGCACCTCTTAAAGATAGAACCGTCAGGGCAAATTATGATGCTGATGCATATGATTTAATAAAGGAATTCAATGCAGACTTAATTATTTTATCAGGATATGTTTGGGCAATTACAGATATAATTATTGAGAATTATTTGGTAATTAATGTGCATCCAGGCGACTTATCTGTCATGAAAGATGGAAAAAGACTACTAGCCGGTCATAATGGAATTCAGGCAGCTTTTGATGCAAACATGGATTACATATGTTCAGCTTCACATATTGTTAACAAAAACATCGATGCAGGGCCAATTCTAATAATTTCTGAAAAGATACCTGTTGACTACAATTTGCACGAAGATAACAAAGATAGATTTGCATATTATTTAAAACTTGCCAACAATCAATCAAGAATAATCGGAGCAAGAACAATTCTAGAAATTGCTTTGGGAAATTTTAAAACTGATAAAGACAGCAAAGTGTACTATAAGAATACACCTGCTCCTCAAGGTTTAAGAATAAATAATTGGAATGAAAATGTTCCTATTTATAAAAGGAAAAATGAAACCCTTTTAAAACCTAAATCAATTGCAGTAATAGGAGCTTCAAATAAGCCTGGGATTGGATTTTCAATTTTAAAAAATTTAGTTGATGTTGATTTTAACGGTAATCTTTATGCGGTAAACAACAAAGGTGAAAATGTATTAAACTGCAAAGGCTGTACTTCTATCTTGGATATTAAAGATGATGTCGATATGGCCGTTATTTCTATTCCTTCACCTTCAGTGCTGAAAGTTGCAGAAGAATGTGGTAAAAAAGGCATAAAATCAATTATCTGCATCTCTGCAGGCTTTAGCGAAATAGGAAATGATGGAAAACTAAGAGAAGAACATTTGACGGAAATAATAAGTAAGTATAATATGCGCATGATAGGTCCAAACTGCATGGGAATTGCAAATACAGCCGATGATACAATGCTCAATTCGACAATATTATCAGTATCGCCTCCAAAAGGCAACGTTGCATTTATAACTCAAAGCGGATCTATGGGCGCTAGTATAATTGACTTTGCAAATAAATTAGGTATAGGATTTTCCGTGATTACATCGCTAGGGAACCAAGCAGATGTTGATGTTTGTGACTTAATGCCAATGCTTCAGCTAGATAATAACACAAAAGTAATACTTCTTTATTTGGAATCAATTAAAAATCCGCCAAGATTTATAAATATAATGAAAAAAATTACAAAGCCTGTCATAGTCCTAAAATCTGGCACATCCGATGCCGGAGCAAGAGCTGCAAGTTCCCATACCGGAAGTCTTTCAGGCAATGATAATGTTACCGATGCATTCTTGAAAAAAACAAATGTTATTAGAGTTGAAACTTTAGAAGATGCTTTCTTGCTTACATCAACGTTATCTAAAACAAACTTCTTGAAAGGTAATAAAATAGGTATTTTGACAAATGCTGGAGGTCCCGGAATACTTCTTGCAGATTCATTGAATAAATACGGCTTTGAAATTCCTCCGTTGAACGATGCTGTAAAAGCAGAGCTGAAGCCTATGCTTTTACCTGAAGCTTCCTTAAACAATCCCATAGATGTGGTTGCTCCTGCTCCTGCAGAACATTATTTACAAGCAGCAAAAGCAATGATTAAAAGCCAACAATATGATGGACTAATAATAAATTGTGTACCTCCTGCGTCTGTCGATACAGGAAACATCGCAAGAACTTTATTGCCTGTTTTAAAATCTTCAGACATCCCTGTACTTTCATGTTTTATAGGGCCAACACTTGGCTTAGAAGCAAAAAAAGTAATGACCAAGGAAGGCATACAAGAATTTGATTACCCTGAACAGCTAGCAAGAATACTGAATTACATGAAACAACCCATAGATTTTGAAGATGAAAAAATCAAAATTAACATAAAAGACAACAGCATCCGTATATCAAACGACATAGTCGACAAATATAAAAACGGAGGTTACGTTAGTGTAACTGACTGTTTAAATTTATTAGAAAATTACGGAATTAATATGATAAAATCTGGCTACATTAAAAACCTATATGACATTGAAAACTTAAACCTTAATTATCCCGTTGTTGCAAAAATTGACCACAAAGATATTGTTCATAAATCAGATGTTGGTGGAGTTAAAATGAATATTGAAAACAAAACTCAGTTATCTGAGTTGTTCAATGAATGGTCAACTAAGTTTACAGGTCTGGAAGGTTTGTTTGTACAAGAACAATTGAGCAATGGTTTAGAACTAATTATAGGAGGACTATATGACGAATCAGTAGGGCACTCCATAATTGTTGGTTTGGGCGGAATTTTAGTTGAAATCTTAAAAGATGTATCCTTTGGTCACGTTCCTATTACCGCTAAAGACATCAACAGAATGATTAACTCTCTAAAATCTAATAAATTGCTGTATGGATACAGAGGTGAAAAAGGCGTTAATATTAGTGACCTGAAAGAAATATTGATGAGATTGAATCAAATGCTTGTAAACCATCCAGAAATAGAAGAATTAGATATAAATCCATTAATTTTTGACAAAACTAAAAACAAATTCACAGCAGTTGACTGCAGAATTAAAATAAGAAGTTAATCTCTTTGACTTTTTTCATTATTAAAAAAACGTGATCTATTATTAGACCACGTTTTTTGTATAAGCATTAATTGTTATCGTAAGGAGAATGCACCCAGAGAAGTGTTGCAACACTCTTTGACGCAGGATTTTTCCACGAATGCTTTTCTTTACTTCTAAAAAAGAAGGCATCATTTTTCTTGAGCAAATAAACTTCATTATCGTTTAGCTTAATTTCAATTTTCCCTGATAATATAAAAATAAACTCCTGTCCACTATGTGAGTGAGCTTCCAAATTCCCACATCCTGGCTTAACAGTATACATTATCGGGTAAATACTTGTTCCCCTCTCCGCAATTAATGATTCCATCTCAACACCAGGCACACCAATACTTACTTTTTCTCCTTGCCCTAAACTAATTTTTTTCTTTTCGGAATAATCTAAATCGAAAAAATATATGGGGCTTTCTCCATAGAAGCATGCAATTTTCTCCAATACTTCCAATGTTACGTTAGCATTTCCGTTTTCAAGTTTGCTAAGGTGAGATGTTGAAATCCCTACAGCCTTACTTACTTCTTCAAGAGTATATCCTATTTTCTCTCTGCATTCCTTCCACCTCTTGTTAAGAAGCTTTTTAGAATAAACCGGTTGTTTTTCTTTTTCAACAATATTCACGAGTGGATTACTGCTGTTAATAGACGGCAGTATTTGCGCAATTCCATTTCTGCTGTTTTTTTGTATATTAAGTACTTCTTTAATCTTTTTTAAAGATTCTATATCATCCAATGTATAAATCCTGTAATTATTTTCTCCTCTTTTAGCAACAAATAATCCAGATTTCTCCCAGTTTCTTATTGTAGCCGGTACTACTCCAATCACCTTGGCAACATCGTTTATGCTAAATGTCAAGTTGTCTTTTGAGTATATTGAATCGTTCATTTTTCACCATTTCATTCCCATTTATTTAGTAATTTAAATTATATATTAGTTGTTTTTTTTTGTCAAATATAATTAATATATCCGCTCCGCCCTTGGTTATCTTCTTATCATCTCTATTTATCTCTAACAAAAAATAAATCGACATTATAACTTTTATCCTAAAAAGCTTTCTGTTTCAAAAATACTTAAAACGCAGTATTTTTTTATGTAGTACAAACCTAACACAATCCAATTAAAAATATTCCGTAAAAAAAGTCATGGATGACATAAAAAAAAAGATGTATACATCAATTTTTACATAGCTGCATACATCCCTTTGCTTTAAGTTTACTAATGTTAGACACTTACGACAATATTATACCTTTGCCCATTGACTGGGCTTTAGTTGTTAATATTTCAGATTTTTCAATAAATTCTTCTATTGTTTCTCCTCCGTATTCCACAATCGATCCGCAAGCACTTAAATTGTTGTTGAATTTCAAGCTGTAACTTTCTATTTCTTTTTTTATTTTTTCAGTCAGTATTTTTGCAATGTCAATATCGACATTGTTCAAAATTATCATAAATTTATCGTTTCCGTATCTCCCTACAACATCTATTTTTCTTGCATTTGCACTTAAAATATTTGCAACATCATGAATTATATTGTCTGCTTCATCCATACCATACATTTTATTTATTTTTTTAAAATCATCTATATCCAACACAAGAAGACAGAAATTAATATCTTCTTCCACATAACTGGAAATACTGCTTTTTATGCTTTCATTCATAAATTGAAAATTATATAGATTAGTAAGCATATCCGTATTAGCTCTTGCTTTTATTTCATTTTCGAGGTGTCTTATAACTCTTTCTTTTTCAAGCAGAATTCGTTTTGTCTCCTTTTTTTCTGTCATATCCTGCATTGCAATATAAAAAGTGTCTTCCTTAAATCCAAAAACACTGAATCTCACATATTTGTCAAAACCTACAACGTATTGTTCGATAATTTTATGTTCACTTGTCATCGCCGCTTCACTCAATATTATCGGCCAGTCAAATATCGAATCTGCTATAGCTGGAAAAACTTCTTTCATTTTTTTATTTAGAATTTCATCAACTGTCTTTCCGGTTATTATTTCTGTCTGTTTATTTGCATAAATTGCAATTATATCTATTTTATTTGATTTATCTTTAACTATTTTACATTCAACAATCCCATCGGATATGTAATTCGCAAATTCCTTCATATTCTAACCCCTTTCGAAGCATTTTAAATATCTTCAAAGTCTCCAAAATCATCAATGCCTGCTTTGAGCAAATACGATGCTGCTTTTCTAACTGTACTTAATTCAAAGCCTTTATTAATAAGAAATCTCGATAATTTTACATATTTTTTTCTGTCGTCTTCTTCTTTCAGAGAGCTAATTTTCTTTAATCCCACTGAATACGCCCTTTTTAATTCATCCTCCTCTGACAAACATTTTATTTTTTCTTCAATTGTCTCTCTTTCTATTCCTTTTTCATATAATAGCTGTTTTATTTTTCTTTTGCCATATTTTGAAATATTAACTTTATCGTTTATCAGCATCTCGCTGTATCTTTCGTCATCTAGATACTTCTGATTCTTCAGCTTCAAAATTGCACTATCGATAAAGTCTTCATCATATCCTTTTGTTTTCATTTTGGTTCTTATTTGTTTTTCACTCATGGCACGCCTTGATAATAATGTCAGTGCGTAGTTATATACATGTATCTCCTCTTCCGCTTTTAATATTTCATCAATAAATAGTTGCTCGATCTCCATATTCTTAGCCAACGAATACTTCATCATAATATTCAAATCAATACCAAAAGCAAAAGCATCATCAAGATAGATATTAACTCTATCTCTGTTATTTTTTTGAATTTCTATTTTAGTGATTTTTTTCATATATTTCCTCATATATTTTCTATATTTTAACATAAAAATCGAAATTTATCAAATAAATGTATACACCCTATAAACCGCTCTGTCAACTTTTCTAGGGCAGTCTATGCTCAACTCATCGCAAAATATATAAAAAAAGAATAACAAATGTTATCCTCTACAATATATAAATCTTTTAGCTTAGGCTTGCCTTTTTAGGGCCTCTATATGTCTTTTAAGAAACATTATGGCCTCTGATTTTTCTTTGTTTGCAGGCGTTATATGCTCCCAAACCTGCATAAAATATTCTTCGAAAGCTTTTATGAAAGTCGGTTCTTCGATAGATAGCCTTATTGACGGGTAATTGGTTCTATCATTATAACTTTCATAAAATAGTGCTTTTCTCTCCTTCAGTACAAAAGAAAAGTTTTTAGCTGTTATCAAATTTTCTATTTTTCTATTTATAAATGAAATCTTATAATGTTTATATTTTTTTATATTATGTATGATGTTTTCCAATATTTCAATAATTTCTTCTATTTCTAATTTTATATGTTGAACTCCCGCATAATAATTCATGCAAAATTTATTTGTCTGTATTAAGCTACTTACTGCGTCCATAAGGTATATTTCGTTGTATTCATAACTTTTTATATTTTTTTGAAAGGCTTCACGCTGTTTTTTGTAGTTATTGAAAGCAAATTTTACTATGTCATCGGAAAGATTTAACTTATTAAGAAATTTTAAATAAATATGCTCAGGAAGCATTGTTGAACCCAAACCGGATCGGAACACCATACGATTTCCTATTGTTTCATCCGATTCTACTAAATTTCGCCAATATTCCATGTATGCTTTTGAGTCATAGTTTTTTATTAACGGATGAGCATTTTTTTCCATCATTGATTCAAAATGGTCCTTAAATGCATTAACAGCACTTGTGCATTTCAGATAAAACGCTGCATTCAATCCTATGTTACAATTATGCGCAAAACCAGACATTGCGCTAGTATTAGGAATTATAAGCATTTCTCTTTCTGCGTCGCACATAGCATAATTAATGTAATAATAAATATTAAGCTTTCCTGAAAACATCAATGGCATGGAAAGCCTGATAAAATTTAATATTCTGCTAAAATTATTGTCCAATTTCATTAGAATAATAATTTCCCACCCATTTTTTATCATTGTGCCTAAATAACTTTGCAATTTCAGCATTTCGCCATTATTTTTGCTAATATTGCTGTTGTAAGTTAAATAAATAATTTTATTTTCTTTATCCTCGTTTATTGCTTCATCAAGCATATTAAAAGCATACTTGATTATATTTTCAGAACCAAAAATAACTTTATCATTGCTTGACATTCCAAATATACCGTCTATCATTTTTGTTTGTATCATATCTTTAGCATTCTTTACTTCTACATCTATTGTACCAAAGGCTTTAAATCCTTGAACTTTGGCTGAGTTTTTCGTTTTGTCTAAATGTCTTTTTCTACATTCAAATGAATATCCCTGAGCTTCTAACAGAATTCTTTTTATCTTTTCTTCTGTATCACATGAATTATTGCTATATCCATGTTTAGCAATAATTTCATTTAAGTTCTTGTTCTGATATGCATTGTAAACGTTTTTTGACATGTACAATGCTATGTTATCAATATAAGATGAACCGTAAGGAGGAATTCTTTCCCCATGAACCCATCTGTTAACAAGTGAATTATCTACATTAATATACTTAGCCAGGCGATTCATGCTTATATCTAACGCTGAAAGCATGAATTTGAGGCATTCACCAAATGTCATATTGCTCATGTTTACCTGTCTTCCTCTTTTTTATTACAAAAATTAATGAACTTATGTTACCATAGTATAATGCTTATTGACTACTATAATATCACCATAAGTTCACTTTTTCTATATTTAAGCATTGACATATAAAATTAATATATTCCTACTGAACCATTGATTTATTAATAAAGTCATTTTTTAACAATAAACTTAATTCTTCTGCCGGAGAAGGCAAATAGAAATAGTATCCCTGAAGCATATCGCATCCCATATGCTTAAGCTGATTGCATTGCTCAATAGTTTCAACTCCCTCTGCTATAACCTTTACTCCTATTCGATGCCCAAGTGAAATTATGCTGTCAATTATAATTTTACATCTGTTATTTCCCATGTTTGCAACGAAAGATCTGTCTATCTTTATACTTGTAAATTCAAATTCCTGTAAGCATTTTAAGCAGTTATACCCTGTGCCAAAGTCATCAATTGATATTCTTATTCCCATTTCCTTTAGAACTTTTAGTGTTTGTAACGCGTGTTCGTTTCCCATTAACTTTAAACTCTCTGTTATTTCCAGAACAAGATTATGCGGCTTCAGCCCAAATTCATGCAGCGTAGTAACCACAGCTTCAGCAAAATTGTGTTGCTGAAGCTGCAAAGACGAAACGTTTACTGATATACCACTATTTGTGCAGCCATTGCTATACCACCTTTTAAGCTGCATGCATGCTTTTTTAAGAATGTGCATACCAACAGGAATTATGTGCAACTTCTCTTCCAAAACGGGAATAAACTTGTCAGGGCTTACAGTACCTGCTATGGGGCTGTTCCATCTAGCTAACGCTTCTATCCATCGAATCTCATAAGTTGCAGCATCTACTATTGGCTGATAATGTACGAAAAACTCATTATACTCTAAGTTTTCCATCAAAATGCTGATTTCCTCATGGCTATTTTTTAACATTATTCAAGCTCCTGCTTGTTATGCTCTCCAAATTCAGCACATTGACTAATTTATTGTTATACTTAATAATGTATAGTATGTAGTTATCATCAATATATTTAGCCAATGTATCAGTGTCAATAATGTCTTCTTCGGATATTGAAACAATCATCTTAACCTCATCAACAATAAAGCCTGCATCATAATTATTTGCAATTACTATATAAGCATTATCATGGGCTGCACTTATTTCCAATCCAACTATACTTCTAAGATTTAATATAACATGCAGTTTGCCTCTTAAATTGCATGTTCCTTCCATGTATGCCGAAGAATTAGGTATCTTCGAAACAGGAATATATTTAATTATTTCATTTACTTGTTCTATCGGAAAACCGTAGTCTGTTTCCCCCAATTTAAAAACTACTATCTGCTTAATTTCTGCCATTTTACCCCCCTATAATTTGATTTTTGATACCGCCTCAATAAGCATATTTGATTTTTCTTTTGCTGATTCTGAAAGTTTTGAAACTTCGCCAGACATCTGAGCAATTGAAGTTGTACTTTGAGCAATATTTGTAGCCCCCTGAGCTCCTTCTGTTGAAGCCGAAGCTACTTCATTTAAAGCATGTACCATATTTTGCATCGAAACCAGTATTTCTTCAGACGCCGCACTGAAATCGGTAACCATATCGTTTATTTTTGATGAGTTGTGACTGTATAATTCGCTGGAATCAACAAGTGTATCATAATCCTTGAGCAACTTTCCGTCTATAAATTCCATTATTTCATGAGCACTGGCTGATAAATTATTTACAGCCACTAAAATCAACTGTGTTACTTCCTTAATCCTTGAAACCGTATTCTGCGAATTTACAGCCAGAGTTCTTATTTCATCTGCTACAACAGCAAACCCTTTGCCTGCTTCGCCTGCTCTTGCCGCCTCTATTGCGGCATTTAAAGCCAGCAAATTAGTTTGTGATGCTATTTCAAGTATAGCTTCAGATAAAACGTTAATCTGTTCCACTGCTTTAGACTGCTTAATTGCATTTTCCATGCTTGTTTTTGTTCTCTCGTAAATTTCGATTGCTTCTTTCTTTGAATTAACAGCATCTTCTTTCATGCTTTCAGCCATATCGTTCATGCTGTTGGCTGTAACCGCCCCTTCCTGGGATTTATTTGCCACTGACTGCACAGCACCTTCTATTTCTGAAGAAGTAACATTCATTTCTTCTGTTGCTGATGCTGTTTCTTCTGTTGATGCAGAAAGCTCTTCTGTAGTTGCAGTTATCTCTTCTATGCTCTTATTAAGTTCAATAATTTCATTGCTGATTTGTCCAAGCATATATGTAACTTCTGTAGATTCGCCGGCAACATTACGTATTAGACCACTCAGTGATTGCTGCATAGTATTCATGGCGTTTGCCAAAATCCCCACCTCATCGTTCATCTTTAGAAGCTTAGAAGGAATATCCTTGGTAAAATCTCCTGTAGACAGCACTTGCAGATGGTCTGATGCCATTTTTATCGGTTTTGAAATGCTTGCAGAAATTACAATTGTTACTAAAATGCCAACTACAATAAACCCAATTGAAACAGAAATAATTATGTTGGTTATTTTATTTACTTTTTCCATGGCCTCCGATTTTGGAGATGTAAGCGCCAAGAACCAATTAGTTCCTTCTATAGGAGTAAATGCCATATACTTAGTAATGCCGTTGTATTCATATTCACCTGTATCTGTTTTACCTTCAATCATCTGCTTTTCCAGCTCCACAAGAGATTGCAGCCCGGCATCGCTCGATACATTTTCTAAGTCATTGTCCATGTTTAAAACAAGTTCGCGATTAGGATGAGCAACCGTTGTTCCATCTTTGCCAATCATGAATGCTTCACCATTTTCCCCAAACTTTATATCATCGACCATATCACTTAGCTCATTTCCATCTCTTCCGGCAAGCAGTACACCCTTTACTGCACTTCCGTTCTTTATTGGCACTGCATACATAACTATTATGCTGCCATCTATTTTATTAACCATTGGGTCTGTAACTGATTTTTCTCCGGACATGGCTTTTTTAAAATATTCTCTTTCTGAAACACTTACTGTTTCTCCTTTGGTATTTAGACCATTTCCATTTATATCGACAACAGCCATTGACAAATGTCCACTTCTTTCAACTTCTCTTTTCAGAAAATCCAGCTTCTCGTCTATAGCTATTGTTTCTGATTTGATTAAATCACTTTCAGCTGCTACTTCAAGTGCGTTTAAATGAAGATCAGTTCTTCCCTTAACAAGCTTGGATGCCTCTCTCGTAAGTTGTTCTAATGATTCATCCACCTGCGATGATATAGCAGATGATGATTGAATGTATGTTATTAATCCAAGGCCTGCACATACCATCAGAATCAACAAGCCAAAAGCCAGAGATAATTTTGTTCTTATACTTTTTAATTTTGTCATAGATTCTCCTTCTTGATTTTTTCTGTAAATTTTTTGCATTAAGCTTCCAATAAACCAACATACCTCCTTTTCAATTTAATTACTCAATTTTAATTGGTTCTTTGATACTAATTAGATAATTATAAGAGATATGTAAGAAAATTGAAATAATTTGGAATGAATTGTCAATGACAATACTATGACATTTTATGGACTTTTTTGATAATTTTTTACAAGTTGAAATAGAGCTTTTTAATTTATCAAAGCATCTTTGGCAATAAAAAAGAACAGCTTATGCTGCTCTTTCATATTATTGTCTCAAACTCTCTGCGCGTTCTCTCAATACACGCTCTTCTTCATCTATAGCTTCATCAAGCACTAATCCATGTGGCATTTTTTTACCGTCAGCATCCACACATATGAAGGTTATAAAGCCTTCAACCGGGCTTGTCTTGGATACTTCAGTATCCATTTTTGTATGAACTGCTATGCTGGTTTTACCTAAATTAACGATTCTGCTTGTAAACTTTACTATTTCTCCTTTATTAACAGGCTTCTTGAACAACAGCCCATGCACATTTAGGCATACTATATTTTCCGGATTTCCAAATGTTGAAGATGCGGCAATAAATGCTGATTCAACAAACCATTCTGCTGTTCTTCCTGCGAACAAAGTACCGTGGTGATTGAGGTCTTCTGATTTTACCAGCCTCGTATTGATAAACTTATCCATTAATTCCTCCAAAATCTTATGATGTCATAGCCTGATTTCTGTTATGCCACATAACCATCATTGGTCCTGCCAGGCACACTGTAGAATAGCAACCACTTACGATTCCTATAAACATAGGTATTGAAAAAGTCTTAATTGAGTCAATATTGTAAACAAATGCAAGGATATATACTATTATAATGCTTGCTCCCGTCGTCACACTTGTTTTAACTGATCTTGACAATGTCTGGTTTATGCTTGCATCCACAAGTTCCTCAAATGACTTTTTAAGATAGTAAGGCTGATTTTCTCTGATTCTATCGTACACTACTATTGTATCGTTGATTGAATATCCTATTATAGTTAACGTAACTGCAATAAATGAATCATTTATTGGCATCTTGAATATTACAAATGTAAAAAAGACTATCAGTATATCATGCAGTAACGCAATCAAACCTATAACTCCCGCCGACATTCCTGATATTTTTTTAAATCTGAATCTTACATATACAATTATAAACAAAGCTGTTAAAGCTATGGCAATCATTCCGTTTGTTAAAAATCTTTTACCTATAAATGGCTCTACCACATTTGACTCGGCCAGTTCTAAATTAGCTTCAGGAAATTTAGCTTTTAGTTCTGCATCCAGCTTATCCTGCTCCCCAGCTTCCAATCCATTGCTGCCTGACAGGTTGAATACTATTTTCTTGCTATGTGTTGCTAAATCATCTGTTAGCTGTACCTCTGTGCTTCTGTTTAGAATCTTTGTTGCAGTTTCGGCAACCAACTGTTGATCAATTTCTCCTTCATAAGAATACTTTATTATTGCGCCGCCTTTAAACTGAATTGCTAAATCAACACCATTTACAAACAGTGAAATAATCCCTATTATCATGATAGCAGCTGATACAGCAAAAAATATCTTTCTGTTTTTATAAAATCTTATCATTATTTTGCCTCCTTAACTTTCATTCCGTATAAGGACTTTTTCATAAACACTTCGTTCATACTCATAGATTTCGTAATTATTCTTGAGGTTGTAACACCTGAAACAAAGTTTAGTATACATCCTACCATAAGCGTATATCCAAATGAAAGCATTGATCCTGTTCCAAATATCATCATAATAACTGATGCAGCTATTGTTGTAATATTTCCATCAAACACAGCTGAAAAAGCCTTAGAATATCCCGTATCTATTGAATATCCCAACGTCTTTCCTTGGTTCAGTTCTTCTCTAATTCGCTCATATATAATTACGTTAGCATCAACGCCCATTCCTATTGAAAGGATAATACCTGCAATGCCTGTTAATGTAAGTGTCACCTGAGGTATAGATAATGCCAGCATCTGAACAGAAATCTGTAAAAGCAATGCAAAGCATGCTACAACTCCAAGCAACTTGTAATATGAAACCATAAAAATGCACACTGCCGCAAATGCAATTATTCCTGCCTTTATCATAACATCCAGAGCGCCTGAACCCATTGTTGGGGTTATGATACTATGGTTTTTTGATATTAAAGAAAACGGAAGTGCTCCTGAATTAATTTTATCTGATAAGCTCTTTGCCTCTTCGGCACTTTCTATATTGCTTATATAGGAGTCTCCTCCGGTAATTTTTTGTTTAACATGTGGTGCTGATATTAATGTTTCGTCCATATAAATAGATATTGACTGCCCTACTAGTTTTTCCGTAGCATCGGCAAAAGCTTCCGCGCCTTCTTCATTAAATTTCAAAGTAACAATAGGCATATTTGTTTTGCTGTCCAGCTGTACCTTACTTTCCTTAACATCTTTTCCTTCTACCAAAACATTTCCCTGGGGATCTCTGAATGTCAATCTTGCCGTTTCTCCCAGCTCAGCTATTGCTTTTTGAGGATTAAAGTCTGTTTCTCCCGATTTCCAAGGAAATCTTATTATTATGTGACCTGTATTTTTATCTATAGTTATCTCTCTGTCTAAAATATTTTGGGCATCCATTCTTGTTTCCATGATTACCCTTGCTAATTCCAACTCATTTTCCGTAGGAACCCTGTCAAGATCGGCAGGCTCAAATACAGCCTCAACTCCGCCTCTTATATCTATACCAAATCTTATATCCTTCATGCCCTTAATTTGAATTGGACCTGCGTTAATTCCAAAAAATGATGTAAGAGCAATTCCGGCAATTAAAAGCATAACTACAATGTAAATATGTTTATTAGTTCTCATTTTTCCTCCTGATTTTAATTTAATTGTTGTATTGAAGCACAAACAAAAGTCCCTTTTTTACCATCCTTTTTATTAATAAAAAACACGATAAATACGCAATAACTATAAAACCTCAACAATGTTTTAATCATCTCGGCATGCCGTGCTTTATACAAATCAGCAAGAATCCATATGCTGAACAAGATAAATTTTATATTAAGGTAAAATAAGATTCCCTTACTCCGCTTTAACAACTGAGAGTTTCCTTCTTGGCACGTATATTCTTCTTCAAATAAATTTCCAAACGAAGGAAGTCTATTTAAAGAAATATCATCTTTCAAGGTGTGATTCTCAGAAATAATTAAAAAAATCGAGATGAAAATTACAACAGTTAGTATTACAGCTGTTGATTTATAGTTTAATAATTTCATAGTTCCTCCCTCGATTCTTTTATTTATCTTGTTTATTTGTTTTGTGCTGTAAGCTTCAGCATTATGCTCACAGATGCATATATCACTATAATTACCAAAAATATAGCAGACATACCCATCCCCATAAGTTCAAGTGAATTCATTACATTTTCAATGTTAATATTCATATGGCCTCCTACATCAACCCTGGAACTAGTCCTATTATAACTCCACCGGCTATAACAGATGCTATCTGACCTGACACATTTGCTCCAACAGCATGCATCAGCAAATGATTTTGCGAATCAGCCTCAAGTCCCAGCTTTTGAATAACTCTTGATGACATTGGAAATGCTGAAATTCCTGCTGACCCAACCATCGGATTTATTTTTTCCTTTAGGAACAAGTTTAAAAATTTTGCAAACAATGCTCCTGCGACTGTATCAAATACAAATGCAAGGAGCCCAAGCCCCATTATCAAAAGAGTATCAAGTGTTACAAATTGCTCTGCCCTCATGCTTGCTGATATTGTTATTCCTAAAAGAAGCGTTATAAGGTTTACTAAATCCTTCTGTGCCGTTTCTGATAATGATCTCAAAACACCGCATTCCCTGATTAAATTTCCGAACATAAGAAATCCTACCAAAGATATTGATGCCGGTGCTACCAATCCTGCAATAATTGTAACCACTATGGGAAACAGCAGTCTTGTCATTCTCGAAACGCTCTTTGGATTGTATTTCATCTTTATTTTTCTGTCTTTTTCTGTTGTGCACATCTTTATGGCAAAAGGTTGTATTATCGGGACCAATGCCATATATGAATATGCGGCCACTGCAATCTGACCTATATAATTACTTTTTAAAACCTGAGATACCAATATGGACGTAGGCCCGTCTGCAGCACCTATAATCCCTATGGATGCAGCATCCTGTATATTGAACCCCAGCAATGTTGCTACGGTAATCGTTGCAAAAATTCCGAATTGTGCTGCCGCTCCAAAAAGTAAAAGCCTCGGGTTCGATAAAAGAGGCCCAAAGTCTATCATAGCTCCTATGCCTATAAAAAGCAACAACGGCATCATTTCGGATGCCTCGATACCTACTTCAAAAAGCCAGTCTATTATACCTTTAACTTCACCTATTCCTTCCAGAGTTTGGTTCAATACTCCACTCATAGGAATATTAACTAAAATTGCGCCAAATCCCATGGGAAGCAAAAGTGACGGCTCTAATTCCTTTGAAATTGCCAAATATATCAATGTCGCTCCGATTAACCACATCAATATTTGCTGCCATGTAATCTGGATAATACCTTCATATAAGAATTCCATTTTCTGCTCCTTTATTTTTGTTCTTGTGTATTCTAATATAAATACATTCTTTAAGCAATTATTCATGTTTAGCAGAATTATTCAATTTTCGCCAAATTTATTTATTTTTATAAGTTTTAATTGATTTTACTCTGTTATAACTTCCATATTCTTTATTTTTCTCTTAATCATAAAAATAATGCAGGAACACCTGACATTCCTTCATTTTAGCACAATTACTCGACTAAGTACACAGTTTTATATCCTTCGTCTCTTAACTTTATCGTCATTTTTTGCTTGTCGCAGTCTTTTTCATCGTTTATTATAGTTTGTCCGCTCTTTAAAAGCTCTGCTGCCATTTCTTTTGTCAAAGTAATCCCTTTTTCCTGCAATATTTTATCCTGTTTCCACATGGAAAACCTGCAGGACGGAAAATTTTTATATCCTGCACAATAAAAGCTTTTTTTATTTTCAAAGACTTCTCTGCCGCATCTGGGGCACACTCCTACGGCCTTCCTTTTCTTCTTGTTCCCGGTCTGTTCAAAATTAACATTAAGTGTTGAACTCATCTTTCCTTCTTGAATTATTTCATAAACGTATTTTTTTATATTAACTATAAAATCCCTTGAGGATTCCTCTTTTTTAGCTATTTTCCCTAAGGTACTCTCCCATTCGCCTGTTAAATCAGGTTTTTTAAGTTTTTCATGTACTATTTCAATGAGTTGTACTCCGTTTTGTGTAGGCACAAGACTTTTTCTGTTTCTTTTTATATATCCTACAGATATAAGCTTTTCAATAATTCCCGCTCTGGTTGCAGGTGTGCCCAGCCCTACAGATTTCATTTCTTCTCTAAGTTTTTCATTCTCTATGTGCTTACCGGCAGTTTCCATAGCTGTAAGCAGAGTTGCCTCCGTATATGCTTTCGGAGGAGAAGTTTTCTTAGTAACCACTTTTATTTCCCTGGGCATAATCTTGTCGTTAACCACAATGCTTGCTGTGATTTCTTTGTCCTCGGAATTCTCCTTAACCTTTCCCAGCATTATGTCTTCTACTTCCTTCCAGCCTGGCACAACAACTTTTTTACCTCTTGCCTTGAATTTATCCTTTTCAATTTGAATTTCCAAATCCGTTTGATCATATTCCTGTTTCCTGTCAAACACACAAATAAATCTTGCTACTATAAGCTTAAGTATATTTGCTTCTCTTTCAGGAAGCCTTATACCTGGGAGGTTCCTTATATTTGGTGTAACTATTATTGCATGGTGATCTGTCACTTTTGAATCATTTATAACTCTTTTGTCGGCATTAATTTTTTGTTTAATTACCTTATCTACACAATATTCAGAGCCTTTCCATCCACTCTTAATATTCTGCAGCAGCCCCTGTATTTTCGGCTTCATATCCTTTGTCAAGTATCTTGAATCCGTTCTCGGATATGTAGCAAGCTTGTACTTTTCATAAAGATTCTGAGCAGCTTCCAAGGTCTGCTCTGCCGAATAGCCGTATCTTTTGTTACCGTCCCTTTGAAGTTCTGTTAAATCATAAAGCAGTGGTCTCTCAACAGAAGCTCTTTTAGTTTTAAGCTTTGTAACAGTTGCCTCTTTGTTACTGCACCGCTGGGCTATCTGCTCCGCTTTTTCTTTATCATCGATTCGCGTACCGTTTTTATTAAACCATGTTGCCGTAAACATTTCACAGTCTGCCGCTACCTCATAGAAAGGCTGTGAAACAAACTCATCAATTTCTTTTTGCCTGCCAACAATCAAAGAAAGAGTAGGAGTCTGAACTCTTCCTATTGTAAGCATTTGATTATATTTAACCGTAAACAGCCGAGTGGCATTAATTCCAACCAGCCAATCGGCTTCTGAGCGAGCTCTTGCAGACTGATAAAGACTAAAATACTCTTTATTATCTTTTAAATTTTTAAAACCTTCTTCTATGGCCTCGTCGGTCATACTGCTTATCCATAACCTTTTGACAGGCTTTTTGCAACCTGCATTAATGTAAACATAGCCAAAAATAAGCTGTCCTTCTCTCCCGGCGTCCGTTGCGCATATAACTTCATCAACAGAATCATTCAATAAAAGAGATTTAACAGTTTCATACTGTTTTGCAGTAGAAGGGTTAACCATATACTTGAATTGTCTCGGGAAAATTGGAAGGTCATTTATATTCCAGCTTTTATATTTCTTATCGTATTCTTCCGGATATGCAAGCTGAATCAAATGTCCGACACACCATGTAATAATATATTCGCTGTTTTCCATATAGCCATCTCTTGATTTATTTATCTTTAACACTCTGGCTATATCTTTTGCAACCGAAGGTTTTTCCGTAACTATCAATTTCATAAATATCTTCCTTTTGTTAAGCTTGACAAATAATTATAGCATGATTAAGTATATTTGTCCCCCTCTTTGTTCGAATTAAATTTTAATTAATGTATTAACAAGAATTTCATATTTACATATAATACAACAATTAGTGCTTTCAAAATGAATGCTTAAATCATTTTGAAGTATAAAATTAAATAGGAGGTACTTACTTGAAAGGAAAACATATCTTTGCAGGAAATAACACTTCTAAAGGATTTTTCAACTGCTTTAATTCCATTTTTCAGCCTTCCAAGCTGAATCAATTCTATATACTCAAAGGAGGCCCCGGTGTAGGAAAAAGTTCATTCATGAAAAAATTTGCTGCTGAAATTTCTAAAAAAGGGTATTTCGTGGAATATATTCATTGCTCAAGCGACGACGAAAGCCTTGATGGAATAATAATTCCTGACCTTAAGTTGGCATTTGTTGACGGCACGGCACCACATGCAACTGATCCGTCTATTCCAGGAGCGGTCGACGAAATTTTGAATTTTGGTTCTTTCCTTAACAGCAGTCAATTGGAAAAGCACAAACATAAAATTATTCAAATAAATCAAACCAAAGCTCGTCTTTACAAAAGCGCCTATAGATATCTCCAGGCAGCCGGTATAATTTCGGAAGAAATTAATTCTTTATATACTCAGTTCATAGATGCAGATAAATTTAATGAAACGTGCCTTCGTGCAACTAAAAAATTGTTTGAAGATGATATTTATTTGCAAAAAACAGCTGAAGTTAAAAACTTATTTTCTGAAGCTTATACGTCAAACGGTTATATAAATAGAACAGAAGCATTGTACGAAGGTAAAAAAGTATGGGCTATAATCAGTGAAAGCACAGCATATATATCAGACTTCATGAAAAGGATATCGGATGAAGCCGTAAAAAGAGGTTTTGACGTTGAAATTTATTTACATCCATTGACGCCGGATAAGCTGCAACACGTGTATATTCCTGAAAAGAATATCTTTATTACAAGTTCTGAAAACTGTGTATCAGATAATTTTGAAGAAATTTTTGACATCCATCAAATTATGGATGCTGATAATTTGAAAAAACACATTTCTGAAATAGAAAGCAATCTTCATATGCATGAGCTTCTTATAAAAAATGCACTTAAAAAACTATCTGAAGGAAAGAAATACCATGAAATTCTTGAAATATTTTATATTAACAGCATGAATTTTAAGGGAGTTGATGAATTATTTAATAACATCCTTCGCGAATATACATAAAATTTCCAAGGAGGTATATTATGATTTTAACTTCGCTTCACTACCTTTACATTGTAATGGTTGTGATCATTTTGACGATAATGCTCATGAAAAAGGATATTGTTATTCCGTGTATAGTAGGTACTTTTGCAATGGGTTATCTTTATTCTGGAAGTATTATCGGAGCAACTCAATCCATATTTAACACCATTATTTATGCAGGTAACGAATTTTGGAGCATTGTAGTAATTATTTCCCTTGTTGTGGCTATGTCAAAATCTCTTCAAGAAATTGGGTCAGATGTTATTATAATGTCTCCCATAAGAAAGGTTATGATCAGCCCCACATTGGCTTTCTGGAGTGTAGGTCTGACAATGATGGTCATATCATGGCTGGTTTGGCCGTCTCCGGCTGTTCCTCTAATCGGGGCCGTTCTTTTGCCTGCGGCACTTGCAGCAGGCCTGCCTGTGATATATGCTGCTGTGGCTATGAACTTGTTTGGGCATGGCATCGCTCTTTCAAGCGACTTTTTTATTCAAGGTGCACCTACAATTACAGCTGCAGGAGCAGGGTTAGATGTCACAGAAATTATGAGGTCATCAATTCCTATATGGATTACTATGTCTGTTGTAACAGTGACTGTCGCATTTTTGATGATGAAAAAAGACATGAAAAAAAATATTTCATCTTATTCTAAAAATATTGAAGTTAAAAAGGAAGTAAAAGTAAAGACAGGAAGAGCAACTAAACTTATGGCTGTAGTGACTCCCATAGCATTTTTATCGGACATTGTTGCTATGCTGAAATTTAATCTGGCTGGCGGCGATGCAACTGCTCTTGTTGGAGGTACGGCCATTTTAATAATGCTCATTGCAGTATTGACAACATATAACATTAAAAACGCCTTTGACAAAGTTGTGGATCATATAAAGGAAGGATTTAAATTTGGAATAACTGTATTTGCTCCCGTTATTTTTATAGGTGGATTCTTTTTTCTGGGAAATCAGGGGGGCGCAACAGCAGTGCTTGGCGAAGGCGCTCCGGGAATACTTAACGATATAAGTATATTTCTCTCTCAAAATATTCATATGAATAAATTCTCTACAATTTTAGCGCAGACATCTGTAGCAGTTATTACAGGCTTGGACGGCTCAGGTTTTTCGGGTCTCCCAATTGTAGGTTCTCTCGCATATACTTTTTCAAATATAATAGATATAAATATGGAGGGCTTAGCTTCCCTAGGCCAGATAATCACCATATGGGTAGGCGGAGGAACAATAATTCCTTGGGCAGTAATACCTGTTGCTGCAATATGCAATATTGACCCTCAAGTTTTAGCCAGAAAGAATTTAATTCCAGTTTTGTGCGGTATAGCTTCAGCAATTTTAGTAGCATTAATAATATTGTGATAATAAGGGAGAACTTTTCTTCCTTATTATCATAAATGGGGATTTTTTCTATTTATTGGAATAATATACTAATATATTTTGTTAACATTCTGCCGATATTTATGTAGTAAACATATGTGTAAATGGAGGCTATTCTTAAATGACAAAATTTTTATCTAAACATATTTCAGCTAAAAAAACAACCTTAAAAATAATTACAGCTGTGTTGTTAGTAACAGTTATACTTGGTGCCCTAATGTGGCTTGGATTTTCAAGGGGCATAATTATTAATTCAAACAATATAATAACTGCAGTATTTATATCATTAATAGCAGAAATTGCGGTTCTATATTTTATAATTTATTTCTTGCTTAAAAGGGCTTTTATGCCTGTCAATAATGCATTGTCTCTTGCAGATAACATGAAAAAGGGCATATTAGATTCGGATTCTGATTTTAAAAATTATTCAAATGACGAAATTGGGCAACTTAACAAAGCTTATCACGAAGCAGCAGCCTTAATTAAAAGCCACTTTTCAGACATTTATAATGTCTTAAACCGAATTGAAAACGGAGATTTCAACATTGTTATTGAAAAAGAATATATTGGAGATTTTAAATCTATAAGTTCTTCTTTAAGCAACATAATTGATTCATTAAACAGAACCTTTACAAATATAAACATAACCTCAGACGAGATTGCTTCCGGTTCAGAGCAAATTGCAGACTCATCACAGCTTTTATCTCAAAGCTCGGCTGAACAGGCAAGCACTGTTGAGGAATTCACAGCTACGATACAGAAAATATCTAATGAGATTAATATAACTGCCGAAAATGCAGTAGATGCCAGCAACAAAGTCACAACCTTGGGCAATGAGCTGGACAAGGGAATTGCACAAATGAAAGACACCGTTGAAACAATGACTCTCATAGACGGAAAATCAGATGAAATAATGAAGATAATCAAAATAATAGAAGATATTGCTTTTCAGACCAACATACTGGCGCTGAATGCAGCAGTTGAAGCAGCAAGAGCAGGTGAAGCAGGCAAGGGTTTTGCCGTTGTTGCAGACGAAGTGCGAAATCTGGCCGTAAAAAGCGCAGATGCCGCAAAAAATACCACTACACTGCTTGAAGATACTTTAAGATCTGTAAAGGAAGGCACATCCGCCGCAGACAATACATCAAAGGTACTTGCAGAGGTAGCTAAGGATAGAAATGTAATTACAGAAAGCATGAACAGTATATCTGCCAAAGCGCAAGAGCAAGCAGAGTCCGTAAAACAAATTACCATAAGCATAGAACAGATATCTGATGTTATTCAGACAAATTCAGCCACAGCAGAGGAAAACAGCGCCTCAAGTGAGGAACTTGCAAGCTATGCGGAATCCTTAAGAAATATGGTATCTATCTTAAAACTCAGAGAAGAGAATTCTTCACACACTGCGTAAATATATTATATTTGTTCTATTTGGAGTATAAAAAAAGACTGAACTAAAAAATCAGTCTTTTTCTTATAATAAATACAAAAGTTGCATGCATTATTTTTTATTCAAAACCTTTTTTAAATATTGTCCGGTATATGATTTTTTTACTTTTGCAATTTCTTCAGGAGTTCCTTTCGCAACTATCATTCCGCCTCCGTCCCCTCCTTCGGGGCCCAAGTCCAATATATAATCTGCCGTCTTAATCACATCTAGGTTATGCTCTATTACAATCACTGAATTTCCTGCTTCAACAAGTTTGTTAAGAACGTCTGTAAGCATGTGTATATCTGCTATATGCAGTCCCGTTGTCGGCTCGTCAAGTACGTACAACGTCTTTCCTGTTCCTCTTTTACTGAGTTCGTAAGCCAGCTTGATACGCTGAGCCTCGCCTCCCGACAGTTCCGGAGACGGCTGTCCCAGCTTAATGTAACCCAGCCCTACCTCCTGCATTGTCTTTATTTTGTTATATATTTTAGGTATGTTTTCAAAGAATTCCATAGCTTCATCTATTGTCATATCCAACACATCAGAAATGTTTTTTCCTTTGTATTTAACTTCAAGAGTTTCTCTATTGTACCTTTTTCCTTTGCATATATCGCATGGTACATATACATCAGGCAAGAAGTGCATTTCTATTTTCAGTATACCATCACCTCGGCATGCTTCACATCGACCGCCTTTGACATTAAAACTGAACCTTCCCTTTTTATATCCCCTTTCCTTTGCCTCGAGAGTCATTGCAAACACATCTCTTATATAGTCGAACACTCCTGTATACGTAGCCGGATTTGAGCGGGGAGTCCTGCCTATAGGTGACTGGTCTATTGTAATTATCTTATCGATATTTTCTACTCCAAGCATTTCGTCATATTTTCCCGGCCTGTTTGAGTTCTTGAACAACTTCTGATGAAGCCCTTTAGACAGTATTTCATTTATCAATGAGCTTTTACCGGAGCCTGATACACCTGTCACACAGCACAGCACTCCAAGTGGTATTTTCACATCCAGATTTTTCAGGTTGTTTTCTTTTGCCCCTTTAATCTCTATATATTTCTCAGCTTTTCTTCTTGTTTCGGGAACATCAATTTTCTTTATTCCGCTCAGGTACTGACCGGTAATAGAATTTTTATTGTTTTTAATATCTTCGAAGGTTCCTGACGCAACTACTTCTCCTCCGTGAGTTCCGGCTCCAGGTCCTATATCCAGAATATAGTCAGCATTTTCCATTGTTTCCTCATCATGCTCCACCACTATGAGCGTATTTCCTAAATCAGTTAAATTTCTCAGGGTTTTTATCAGCATGCTGTTATCTCTTTGGTGCAGTCCTATGCTTGGTTCATCCAATACATACAAAACTCCCACCAAGCTGGAGCCTATCTGCGTTGCAAGCCTTATTCGCTGAGATTCTCCTCCGGACAAAGTGCTTGCATTTCTTTCGAGAGTAAGATAATTCAAACCCACATCAGATAGAAATTGAAGCCTTGAATTAATTTCATTTATTATCTGCTCTCCTATAATCTTATTTACAGGGCTTAACTCTAGTGTTTTAAAAAACTCCAAGCTTTTTGTAACGGAAAGTTTTGTTATTTCATATATATTTTTATTTCCAACTTTTACTGCAAGACTTATAGGATTTAACCTTGCTCCATGGCATTTCGGGCATGGGCTTTCATACATGTAATCCTCTATCCATTCCCGCATTTCAGGGGATTTTGTTTCCATGTACCTTCTTTGAAGATTGTTTACCACTCCCTCAAATTCTTTTGTATATTCCTTAAGTCCTTGGAATTTACTTATAAATTCAACTTTAACCTCTCTGCCGTTTGTCCCGTAAAGAAGCTCCTCTATTAACTCCTTCGGAGCTTCTGCCAGAGGCTTTGATATATCAAAATTATGATAATCCGCAATAGCTTTAAATATCTGGTAATAATATCCGTCCTCATCGGCACCATACGGTGCAATTGCTCTTTCACCTATGGTCTTTGTATAGTCCGGTATTATTAAATCTATATCTATTTCCTTTTTTACGCCCAAGCCATTGCATGCATCGCAGGCACCTATTGGATTATTAAAAGAAAACATCCTCGGTGAAATCTCTCCAAATCCTATGCCGCAGTCTGTACATGCAAACTTTGTGCTCATAAGAAGCTCTTCGCTTCCCATAACATCAATGAGCACCATTCCTCCTGAAAGTTCAAGTGCTGTTTCCACGGAATCAACAAGCCTTTTTTGTATTCCATCCTTTATGATAATTCTGTCAACCACAACCTCAATGCTGTGTTTTTTGTTCTTTTCAAGATTTATTTCTTCTTCCAAATCATAAATCTCTCCGTCCACTCTGACTCTTACATATCCATCTTTTTTGATATTTTCTAGGAGCCTTTTATGCGTCCCTTTTGCCCTTCTGACCATAGGAGCAAGAATTTGAATTTTTGTTCTTTCTTCGTACTCGAGAACCTTGTCTGTTATCTGGTCTATGGTTTGTGTTTGAATAGGCTTGCCGCAATTTGGGCAGTGTGGAATTCCCACTCTTGCAAACAGCAGTCTGTAATAATCATATATCTCTGTGACGGTACCGACTGTTGAACGTGGATTCTTGTTTGTTGTTTTCTGGTCTATGGATATTGCAGGTGATAAACCGTCGATAGATTCGACATCTGGTTTGTCCATTTGTCCCAAAAACATTCGGGCATATGATGAAAGGCTTTCCACATAACGTCTCTGCCCTTCTGCATATATAGTATCAAAAGCAAGAGAGGTTTTCCCTGAGCCGCTTACTCCAGTAAACACTATCAGCTTGTCTCTGGGAAGCTCCACGTTAATATTTTTCAGGTTATTCTCCTTTGCTCCTCTTATTATGATTTTATCCATTAGTCATCCTTTCATGATGATCCTTAGGGCATACCTCTCAGTTGCATGAGACTATGCCTTTTTGGAACAATTTATATTATAGTCTTTAGTTCCTTAATTTCATCTCTCAGCTTGGCAGCTTTTTCAAATTCAAGGTTTTCTGCAGCAATTCTCATTTCCTTTTCAAGCTCAATAATATAAGAAGCCATATCTGTGATTTTTTTGCTCTTAGGCGTGTACTTCGCTTCATCCTCAGCCACCTTTGTCGCTTCAATCACATTTCTTACTCCTTTTTTGACCGACATAGGAGTAATATTATTGTCTTTATTATATTTATCCTGGATTTTTCTTCTTCTGTTTGTTTCACTTATGGCTCTTTCCATTGAACCGGTCATATTATCGGCGTACATTATAACTCTGCCGTCCGAATTTCTTGCAGCTCTTCCCACTGTCTGTATGAGCGATGTTTCAGATCGAAGGAAACCTTCCTTGTCAGCATCAAGAATCGCCACAAGAGATACCTCCGGAAGGTCCAATCCTTCTCTCAGCAGGTTTATGCCCACGAGAACATCAAACTCTCCTATGCGCAGGTCTCTGATAATCTGCATCCTCTCCATAGTATCTATATCAGAGTGAAGATATCTTACACGTATTCCCGCATTTTTAAAGTAAAGCGTCAAATCCTCAGCCATTTTCTTAGTGAGAGTCGTAACAAGCACCCTTTGATTTTTATCTGTTGATTTTTTGATTTCATTCATCAAATCATCAATTTGATTTTCAACAGGTCGGACAGAAATAGGAGGATCAAGCAGTCCTGTAGGACGTATTATTTGTTCGGCTGTATTCTGCGAATGCTCGGCCTCATACGGTCCCGGTGTCGCACTGACAAATACAACTTGATTTATTATATTTTCAAATTCGTCAAACTTCAGCGGCCTGTTATCTAATGCCGAGGGAAGCCTGAACCCGTAATTAACAAGTGTTGTTTTTCTCGCCCTGTCTCCGTTGTACATTCCTCTTACTTGAGGAACAGAAACATGCGATTCATCTATAATCATTAAAAAATCTTTTGGAAAATAATCAAGAAGTGTATAAGGCCTTGTTCCCGGCTCCAGATTATTTATATGCCTTGAATAATTTTCTATTCCGTTGCAATATCCCATTTCCTGAAGCATTTCCAGGTCATAGTTAGTTCTCTGCTCAAGCCTTTGCATCTCCAAAAGCTTGTTCTCGCTTTCAAAATATTTGAGCTGCTCCTGTAGTTCTTTTCGTATACTGACAACAGCTCTGTTTACATTTTCTTCTGTAGTGGCATAGTGGGTTGCAGGAAATATAGATATGTGATTTCGTCTTCCTAAAATTTCTCCAGTTACAGTATTTATTTCAGTTATTCTGTCTATTTCATCGCCGAAAAATTCCACTCTTATTGCATTCTCTGACGAGGATGCGGGAAATATTTCAAGCGTATCTCCTCTTACTCTGAAGGTTCCTCTTGTAAAGCTTATATCATTTCTTTTATACTGAATTTCAATAAGCTTTCTAATTGTTTGGTCTCTATCCTTCTGCATGCCGGGTCTTAATGATATGACCAGATTTTCATAGTCAATAGGACTTCCCAATCCATATATGCATGATACACTGGCTACTATAATAACATCTTTTCTTTCAAAAAGTGATGCAGTAGCAGAGTGTCTCAGTTTATCAATTTCATCATTTATGGATGCATCTTTTTCTATAAAGGTATCACTGCTTGGCACATATGCTTCAGGCTGGTAATAATCATAGTAGCTAACAAAATATTCTACCGCATTGTCAGGAAAAAACTCTTTAAATTCAGAGCACAGCTGAGCAGCCAATGTCTTGTTATGAGCAAGAACAAGAGTCGGCTTCTGAATTTTTTCAATTATATTTGCCATGGTAAAGGTCTTTCCTGAGCCTGTTACCCCTAAAACAGTCTGATATTTTAAATTGTTTTCTAATCCTGACACAATTTTTTTTATTGCCTCCGGCTGATCTCCGGTAGGTTTAAAATCCGACTTTATTTTAAATTCGCCCATTATTTCACCTCAGCTTCATCTAAACGTATGTTCGCTTAATTATATAATTTTTGATTATTTAAGTCAACATTATTATTTTCCAATAAAATTATAATTTATGAAAATTGGCATATAAAAAACCGGGAATTAAAATACAATTTCCCGGTTTTAAATTAATACTATTATTTAGGCAATTTTTATACTAATCAACCTTCCAATATAACAATTTTTCCGTCTATTTTGTCTAATGATACCTCCAATATTCCAAAACTTTCTTTCCCGCATTTTGGCAATACTGTGCTTCCCGGATTAAAAAATAAAATTTGATCAATCACTTCATTTTGTGCACAATGTGTGTGCCCGTAAATTACCGCATCCGCACCTTTTTCTCTTGCATATTCTTTCAACTTGCTGATACCTGACTTTACATTATATAAATGGCCGTGAGTTATAATGAACTTTTTCCCTTCAATAACCTTATCTACTAATAGCGGCTTACCTGAAATAAAGTCACAGTTCCCGGATACTTGAACAACCTTATCTATTTTAAGCTTTTCTGCAAACTTTTCAGCATCTTTGTATTTATCTCCGCAATGAATTAACATATTGAATTCACCGTATTTTTTTATGGTTTCTATTTGAGCATCAGGAATAAAATTATGACTGTCGCTTATCACTAATATTCTCACTTAGCTCCTCCAGTTTTTCCTTTAAATTCATCAGCGCTCTTGCTCTGTGGCTTATTTTATTTTTTTCTTCTTCTGGCATTTCAGCAAATGTCTTTCCGGTATTTTCAACTATAAACAAAGGATCATAGCCAAAGCCGTTGCTTCCTCTTTCTTCTAATGCAATTTTACCGTTAAGTATGCCTTCAGCATGCATTTTACTTCCATCCTCAAACACTACGGCAATTACTGTTTTAAAATGTGCCGTCCTTTTTTCCATGGGTATGTTTTTCAGGTTTTTTAAAAGCAATTTATTGTTCTCTTCATATGAAACTGATTCTCCAGCATATCTTGCTGAATATACTCCTGGCTCTCCGTTTAAAGCGTCGACAAATAATCCCGTATCATCTGCTACCACTATTTCTTTAACCAGTTTATGGAGTTCTTCCGCTTTTTTAAATGCATTTTCCTCCAGTGTTTTACCGTCTTCCTCAACATCAAAATCGGAAAAACCTATGTCATTTTTTGAGATGACTTCAAATGGCATATCTTTTAATATATTTTTAATTTCATTTATCTTGTGCTTATTACCGCTAGACAATACTATTTTTCTAATCATCTTCCAATCTCCCTGCTAATTTCAACTCCCAAAGCTTCCCTTTGCAGATTATATAACTCCAAGCATCCTTTTTCTGCAAGGGAAATTAAGTTGATCAAATCACTTTTAGTAAATGTAGCTTCCTCTCCGGTACCCTGAACTTCAATGAATTCACCTTTGTCTGTCATTACAATATTCATATCCACATCAGCACCTGAATCTTCCTCATAGCATAAGTCCAATATTGTCTCTTTGTCTTTGATTCCTACACTTACTGCTGATACAAATGACTTTACAGGCATTTTTTTTATTTCGTGTTTTTGCAACAGCTTGTAAAAAGCATCTGCCATAGCTACAAATGCTCCTGTAATTGAGGCAGTTCTTGTCCCTCCGTCCGCTTGTATAACATCGCAATCTATCCACAAAGTTCTTTCACCTATTGCTTCTAAATCAACTAC
Organism: Sedimentibacter sp. LTW-03; assembly: GCF_052059825.1. GTDB lineage: Bacteria > Bacillota > Clostridia > Tissierellales > Sedimentibacteraceae > Sedimentibacter. Next base: position 2,993,385 of record NZ_CP197180.1, on the reverse strand, counting down.
AGCCCTAAGGCTTCTTCCTATAAGTCTTTGTATTTCCTGCGTTCTTCCATCTATCTTTCCTTTATTGATATCTCTTGTCTTTCTTGTCTTTGTTGAACCTGGTATCATTGAATACTCCGCAGACACCCATCCTTTTCCTGTACCTTTCAAAAATGGAGGAACCTTGTCCTCTGCCATTGCTGTACATATAACTTTTGTATTTCCTGCTTCTATTAATACTGAGCCGCCAGGATGCATTATATAGTCCCTTGTTATTTTTATTCGTCTTAATTCATCATTAGATCTTCCGTTAGTTCTTTCCATTTTTACTCCCATTTATATATATTGGAAATATTATAACCTAATATTATTAAATTAACAATAAACAGAAAAATGTTTTTCGTTTTTTATTAAAAAATTAATGCTTTGCCCTTCTCATCCACTTGACTTAAATTTTTTAGAACTGTATAATAATTAATGTTTTAAATTTTATTTATTTTATTGCTCATTCCGATTATGACATGCAGGAGGTGTTTATTATATACGAGATAACAGCTATCATTATAAATAAAAATAAACATTATATTGAAAAAATAAATAACGTTCTTAACAAAATATCTGTGAACACCATTAACTGCAGCGATTTTGATGAGGCTGAGGCAATATTGCAAAACGAAAGTGTTGATTATGTAATATCGGATCTAAATATTTTCAATGAAGTTTTTACTATTAAAACCTTCACTGAAACATATCACAAAACTGATTTGATAATTGTATCCGAAGGTCTTTTATATGCATGCGGAAACACTGATCTCTTTCAAGGTGCTCTTGATTATATGGATTTTGAAAGTGATCTTCTAAAGCTGCCTATAAAGATTCTCGAACATTATACTGATAAAAAAAACAATGACAGATTAAAAGAGGACTTGTTTAAGAATTATCATCTAAGCAGCAAGAATGAAAAATATTTGAAAGTTCTTTCTCACTGTGAAAAAGTTGCGAAAACAAATCTCAGTATTCTTCTGATTGGAGAACCTGGAACCGGCAAGGAAGTGCTTGCTAAATATATACATGCTTGCAGTCCAAGAGTGTCAAACAAGTTTATAGCACTGCACTGCAATTCATATCCCGAGGAACTCCTTGAATCGGAGCTTTTCGGAAAAGAAGCAGAAGGAAGGTTTGAACTTGCAAGCAACGGCACTTTATTTTTAAATGAAGTGGGTGCTATTAAAGAATCCACTCAAACAAAACTACTTAAAGTTTTTGACACTAATACGGTTTCTCGTATCGGAAGCAATCAGGAAAGATTGATTGACTGCAAACTTGTATCATCAACAAGCAAAGACCTTTACAAAGAAATTCAAGACGGAAGCTACAGGGATGATTTTTTCTACAGAATTAGTTCAATTGTAATTAATGTGCCTCCCCTTCGCGAGCGTCCCGAAGATTTGGATGATCTTATTCAATATTTTCTCAGAAAATCTCAGGAGGAGTATGGAATTGTAATTAAGTCTATAGATCCTGAAGCCAAGAAATTTTTATACACTTATGATTACCCGGGAAATTTAAGAGAACTTAAGACAGTTGTAGATAGAATGGTAGTACTCTCTATAGATGGGAGAGTTACCAAAGATGGAATACCTCTTTTGTTTAATATAAAAAAAGAAATCACTATGCCTGATTCTGAAAGTTACAAAAGCATTATTCCTTTTAAGGAATACAAAAGAGAAACTGAAGCAACTTATCTTCAATGGGTTTTAAACCAAACCCAAGGAAATGTCACTGAAGCTGCAAAATTGCTGGAAATAAGTTCAAGACAACTATTTAATAAAATTAATGAATATGATCTAAAAAAATAAAGCAATTGAAACCCTCGCGGGGTTTCAGTTGCTTTTATCTATTATTTAAATTGGTATCTGTTTTTTACACTTGTAAAGATCATCATTATCAGCAAAAATATTCCCACATATCCGTTTATTACGTAAACAATATTAACAAGTCTGTCAAATGGCACCTTTAATCCAATTACTGCGCCTATTACTGCCAAGATAGCAGTGACGGTTTTGAATTTTACTGTTTTTTCTTGAGCAATTCTAACTGATACCGTCCACAGTAAGGGAACCGCAGTTGTATAGATTCCGGCCACAACTGTTAATGAGTACACTATTGCCACTGATGGATGAATGCCCGAAGCAATAACCAAAGATGGTATTTGTGATCCTGCTACCTTCTCAATGTTTGCAATAAGTCCTAATGCTACAATTAAAACCGCAGCTGAAAATGCAGCCGCACCAAACACGGCTCCCATTGCCGCTTCTTTTTTGCTATTGGCGCTTGCACCCATGGATGACATAAATGCAGCAAGCCATAACATGCAAAACCCCACATATGAACCTGCGGCATACAGCCAATTAGTAGATGCTTTCATCAAATTTAATTTAGGAATTATTTCGCTTGCTCGTCGCAATCCATCTATGTTTTGAAATATAGCTACAAATCCCAGAACAATAGACATAACTACTATCACAGGGCCTATCTTGCCTATAATATCAACTATCTTTCCAAGTCCAAACACGACAGTCACAGCTGCTAATACGGCCATAATAATTCCACCTACCGAATTAGAGATTCCATATTGCTGGTTTAATGTAGCTCCCGCACCTGCAATCATAACGAAAAATGACATATAAATGAACACAATAGAAAAATAGTCATAAAACTTTCCTATTCTTTTCCCGCAGTAATATTCAAAAATATCACTTCCTTTCGGAAACTTATGTTCATAGCCTGTTGTTATGAAGCTTACGCCCACATATAAAAACAAAAGGAATATAACAACTACTCCTGCAATACCTTTAAATCCATAAGAGGAAAAGTACTGCATTACTTCCTGTCCTGTTGCAAAGCCTGACCCTATTAAAAAAGCAATAAATGAACCTGCAAAAGAAATGACTTTTTTCATACTTACCGTATTGCTAACCATAATATCCTCCTGATTTGTTTTTTTATTAACAACTATTACGGAAGAAATAGTCAGATAATACAATAAGTCCGTATTACCTGACTATTGTATTATTCTTCAAATACTGTTTGTTCAGTCACTTCTGTCTGTAAAGCTCTTAAAGCTCTTTCTACAAGCTTTCTTCGCAAATTCTTGCTTTTTTCTTCTCCAAGGTTTGGATCTCCCAATGGGTACGGGATTCCTATGGCTGGTATTATCCTATTCGCTCCTATGGTAAGTGATATAGGCACTACAGTACACATATGAACAACTGGAATTCCAACTCTTTCAATTTCTTTTACCATCGTTGCACCGCAACGTGTACAGGTGCCTCAGGTAGATGTTAGGATAACTGCTCCCACTCCGTCCGAAACTAATTTTTTGCTGAAATCTTCTCCAAACCCTTTTGCATTGCCAACGGATGTACCAGTACCTGTTGTGGCAATAAAGTAATTTGCAAGTTCTCCAATAATGCCTTCCTTTTCCATTTCTCTCAATACATCCAGCGGAACTACTAGATTTGGGTTTTCAAGCACATATGCTCTGTCATATCCACCGTGAACGGTCATGAATTTATCTTTTGTCAAGCTTTCCAGCCCGGTTATATCATAAGTTCCATACTTTGTTGCACTTGATGATTCAATCCTATCAGGATTTCCTTGAGGAACTATTCCTCCTGATGTTACAACGGCTACTTTAACTTTTGATATATCTTTTACGGCAGGATTTGGAGCAACTCTATCAAATACAGGCATAGGGTATTCTGTTCCATATGGTTCGCCTGCAACTTTCTTTAGTATCAAATCAATTGCTCTTTCTGATCCTCTTCTTTCATTAAAATAGTTAACACGAATTCCTCTTTCAATATATCCTTCCTCTGCAGGTGATAATATTTCTTTTTTATTAATCATTTTCTTTGCCAGCTTGCAGATTTTTGGCATTGCTTTTCTCATGTCGGCTGCCGAGTTTGCTGTTTCTATAATGTATAGATCACTCTTAAACATATCTACTCCGGGATTTTCCTTGTACATACCCGTAACTACCGGAATTTTAAATTCTTCTTCAACAGCTTTTGCAACAGCACCGCATGCCACACCATATCTGCCTGCATTAAATGCCGGACCTGCTATAAATAAATCCGGTTCATAAGGCCTTATCAAACTTAGTATTGTATTTGTGGCTTCATCGATATGTCCTCCAAAATAAGTATCGCCACATATCACCGTTGCCACAACCTCGTATCCATCTCCCAGCCCTGACTTCAATGCAAGGCCCGGTCCAACTACGCCTTCTCTTATTTCCGGCTTAATATCTGCCTTTTCTTCTCCTCCTATACTTGCAAAAAATTGATTTATATAATGAACGACTTTTATCTTTTCCATAATATCCCTCCTTAATATCCTTTAGCGGCTAGCTTGTTATATCCGTTAGCAATTGTGGAGGCTATTACAATTTGCAATTCGGCCTCTATACTTCCGTCAGGCTTTAAGCTTCCTTCATAGCCGCCTATCATAGTTTCTATGAAATCGAGAGTACCGATGACCTTTTCCATCGGCGGAAAGTCAATAATTACATTTCCGTTCCCACAGGATACCAGAGCATCTCCTTCTTCAACTGCGTCTGCCAATGACTGCGATTTTCCGTCTCTGCCGGGGAACTCATCGGTAATGAGAACTACTTTAACACCTTTTTGGCTAACCTTTTTACAATTCATCATCAAATCGGTATCTGGGTTTCCGTACCCTTCCTCAGTTATCAAAACGCCGTCAAATCCTAAAAATTCACACAACTTTGCAGTCATATCTGATGACCTTTCTTTATCTGCCAGAAATACATTTTCATTTGTAAGTATAACTCCGATAAAGTTTAAATCTTTTCCATGCCTTTTATACAAATCCTCTATTACCGGATTATTAAGATGATGGAAAGTTGTAACCTTGTCACAAGGCGCAACACAATTTCCACTCACTATGGCTCCATCCATAATTTCTGTCGGGTACATAAACGTTGGCACCATAACCTTAGCATCTACTCCGTAATAGTACGTATCATGCAGCAACCCCTGCGATTGAAGCATATGAACATAACCTATCTTAGGAAGATCTGGGTATTCTTTTGCCTGTTCTAATATAGGCTTGGTTTCATAAGTAACTACTTCATCGGGCTCTATATTTCTTCCTGCTTCCCCGATATAAGTAGCAACCTTCAAGCCTGCCATTCTCCCTGCTGCTTCATAATCATGGGTTTCAATGTCTTCTACTGGCTCGATAACTATACATACATTGTTTGTCTCAGAAAACGGAGTATATTTTGCAGCGGGGCCTGACATATCAATTAAGCCTTCTTGAAATCCTACTATCCTGCCGCATGTTATTACCGTTGCTCCTACAAGTGCATTTGTCCTTCCGCTTCCTACCTGTTTTACTTTATTGATCGTGCCTGGGAATATTCCTCCGCTTCCCGAAACCTTAACTCTTGGTTCAATAACATCCTTAACCGGAGCTATGCGCACTGATTCTCCTGGCCTGGCCAGCTCAACATCGGCAGACGCTATTCTGTCATCTTCAAGTACAAGCTTTATTATCTCATCTTTGTTTACATAAAGCGTTCCTTGCAAAACCTCAGTCTTTTCACCGAACTGAACATCGCTGATTCTAATTTTCCCTAATTCTAATTTCAAAACTTTCTACCTCCTTTTTTATATAAGCCCTTTCTGTTCATTTATATAACATTAAACATAGGGTTTTTTACCACGTTTTCAATTAAAGACAAATCAACTGTTTTAAAATCATCTTTTATTTTTTCATTCCAAAGAGGCGTCTGTTTGAATTTTAAAAATTTTTTGGACGCTTCAATACTGTTTTCAATCAGGACGACAGATTCATAATCGGTTTTTTTATTACCGCTCACAATTATGGATTTGTATGGCGTTTGGTTTGGCTTTAGGCTTCCTGACATGGGATGGGTTAGAAGCTTGCATCCGGTATGTATTAAATCCCGTGTCATTTCTAGAACATCCATGTAATTTCCATTTTCCATGTAAATTACTTCACAAAAACTATAATATTTTTTGAACACCTTAGAATTGTTTGTTATTATAATTTTATTCATGTGCCTTCTCCTCTTATATTTACTTCTACAATATTGTTAAGCAATATACGTACCAACTCTTCTGTTAGGTATAAATATTTTTTTGGTATTGAAATTTCAATATAGATAAATATCATGACAGAATATTGTTTGCTATGATTTTAACAATTTTAAAACAACAGTGAAGTTTTGTTCTTGACTACGAAAGTATTTTCTTATATTATTAAAATAAGCATGTATATAGGAGGGATTCCGATGAAGGATATTAAAATTTTGATAATGGGAAAAAACAAGCACTATATTGATGCCATCATTTCATCAGTTGCAAAATTAACTAATAATATTAATTTTGCTGACAATGCGGAAAACGCATTCATTGAACTGTCAAACCTGTCATATGATTTTTTTATTACTGATTTATCGCCATTTAATAAAGAATATACAATCAGCTGCTTTACAGATGCTTTTTCTCAAACAGATTTAATTATAGTTTCTTCTACTCCGTCATACATTGAGGAAAGCTATGCCTTAAAAGGCGGAGCTAAAGAATATATAGATATAAAAAACGGTATTGAAACTCTCCATAAAACACTCGCAGATTTACATAAAAACAAGAAAGACAAAGAAAAATTAAAAGAAAATTTGTTAAATACATATATGATGGCCAGCAATAACGACAGTTATAATAAAATGCTTCTGCAATGTGAAAAAGTGGCAAAATCTAAGGCAAATGTACTGTTAATAGGTGAATCGGGAACCGGAAAAGAGGTTGCAGCCAGGTATATACACCTCTGCAGCAACCGATCAGCAAATAACTTTACAGCGGTAAACTGCAGTTCTTTTACAGAATCGCTTTTGGAATCAGAACTGTTCGGTTATGAGCAGGGTTCCTTTACAGGTGCTGTAAAATCCAAGCAAGGTAAATTTGAACTGGCTGATAATGGTACCTTATTTTTAGATGAGGTGGGCGAAATAAATTTGTCCACTCAGGTAAAGCTTTTGAGAGTACTTGAAACAAAAAAAGTTGAACGTCTGGGAAGCAATAAAGAAAAGCTTATAGACTTCAGACTTATATCCGCAACAAATAAAGACTTAACAAACGAGGTTTTGGCTAATAATTTCAGAGAAGATTTTTTTTACAGGATAAGTTCAATTGTTATAAGAGTCCCTTCTCTGAGAGAGCGGAAAGAAGATTTAAATGAATTAATAAAATTCTTGTTGAAAAAATCTCAAAAAGAAAATGAAATTGTAATAAATTATATTGAGCCCGAAGCAGAAAAATTTTTGCATTCTTATGATTATCCCGGAAATATAAGAGAGTTAAAGAGTATCATAGACAGAATGGTTGTGCTGTCCAACGACGGTGTTATAACCAAGGATGGAATTCCTATTATGTTCGATATACGTAAAAAATCTAATAAATTAACTGATGATATTCAAGATTTTACAAGCTATGATAAAGTAATTACCTTGCAGGATTTCAAAAATAAAGCTGAGTCGGAATATCTGCAGTGGGTTTTAGATCAGACAGGCGGCAATGTAGCGGAAGCTTCAAGGCAATTAAGTATAAGCTCAAGACAGCTGTTCAATAAAATCAATAAATATGATTTAAAAAAATAACAGATAAAAACTCCTGGAGAGTTTTTATCTGTCTATTAATTATCAAATTATTTATATACCTACTTTATCAAGTTCTTTCAGATTATATCTGTTTATTATGTCAATAAGCTTAATCGCATAGGATGAATCTGTAGCATAACCACACCTTCTCAGCGCCCAGGCGCCCTCGGTGCTGTCAAACATAACCGCTCTGAAAGGCGCATACCTTTCTTTTGTTAAAAGAAGTTCATTATGATCATTCCAGCTTTCTTTAACATTATTGTATGCTCTGAATTCAGCATCTACTCTAAATGAAACGCCGTTGTATTCCTCCCACGTGTTTGACGTTACAGAACCGGCTGAAGCTGTTCCTTTTACACCAAAAAGATTGTTTGACAACTGTCCGGTATATTTGTCTACCGGAACGCTCTGTCCCCATCCTGTTTCAAGAATAGCCTGAGCGGTTTGCAGTGCAGCTGACATACCTGTATTATTTTTGGTTTCTACAGCTAAGTCTGAAGCAAAATCAAGGAATTGATCTTTTGCCACAATCGGAAGTGCCGTATATATTTTTTCCGTATAGATTGTAAATTTTACATCTTCTGTTTTCAAAACTGCTCCGTTATAAACCGCTTCAGCCCTCAGACTCCAAGATCCTGAGTCCGTAACTCCTGGAGTATATGATTGTCCCGAAAGCACCTTGCTCACACCTGTCTTCAAGTTAGTTAAAATATACTTAACATCACTTAAAGCTACATTACTTTTTACATTGAGATTGAAAGTATCGGTAACAACCTGACCCGGTCCTACACTTTGTAAAAACAGTTTAGGTGTACCTGCAACATTTACCTTAACCTTGCTGCTTTCATATACGTTGCCTGCAGTATCCTTAACTCTTACGTAAAGTTCCTTGGCTCCAGCCATTTCAGGTCCAGGAAACCATGTATAGCTTCCGTATCCGGCTTTATAAAGAACCGTCTCTTCTCCCGTAACAGAATCCACCAATATGTACTCTGTCTCTGAAACATTAAAGTTTCTTGAGGCCCTAAGAGTAACCGAACCATCAACAGACTGGCCTGAGGTAACTCCTCCAAGATACAAATACCTGTCAACATCAACCTTTACATTGACATAATCCCCGTAATATGGCGTTTTGTCCATATCATAAGCAATTACTCTCAAAGACATATTTCCGTTATCTTCCATAACGGGAATCATTGTAAATCCTCCTAAAGGATCCAATTGAGGTGAAATATAGTACGCTCCTGTATCCGGATTAATTATTTCATATTGAACATATGCAGCAGAGAAATTCAGTTCTGCATTAAGTGGTACACTATCAGCTGTAACCAATTCTCCCTCAGCAAGACCTGTTAATTTTATTTTAGGAGATATGTTTACATTTACATTAATTGCATCTCCCGCAAGAAAATTTCCGTTTTTATCATAAATAGCTGCTACAAGAATTTTATCTCCTTCATCTTCCATTGAAGGAATCCATTGGTATGATGAATTTAATTCGCTTCCTTTCGCAACAATGAATCCCTTTTTCGTATCCGCATCCAAAAGCAAGTACCTTATCTCTGAAGATCCGCTTACCAAACTGCTTCCAACGTCTGCTTTAAGGCTTGTTGTCCCGCTTATAACTTGTCCCGCTTTAACAGATGATATGTTAACATCAAAAAAAGATTCTATTTCAGATTTTTCAGAAGAATCAATTACAACCGTCCTTTTTTCATCGTTCCATTCAATGCCTACCCCCAAAGCATTGCTTACAAGTCTTATAGGCACGAAGGTGCGGTCATCTTTTATTATTGGCGCAACATCACTTAATTTATAAATTTTTTCTGTATCATTAACGTATTCAATTAAGTGGCTGTCTATAGTAAGTTCAACTTGCATGTCATCTTTTGATATATGTACCGTTCTGCTGTCATTGTCCCATGTCACCACTGCATCTAATTCTTCCGCTATAACTCTTAGAGGAACCAGTGTTCTGTCATTTTTTATAAAGGCTTCCGGTTCGGCCTTAATTTCTTTCCCGTCAATCATAAACTTAATTGGACTCTGGGCATACACATTGGGGTTAATATTAGCGAGCGTTGCAATCATTAAAATTAAAATGACTGCTTTCCAATTAAATATCTTTTTCTTCATTTGTTCACCTCTTTTTTCATTTTTCTACATTATATCATATAATATGTTAAGTGTTTATTACATAATCATTAATATATAAACCGATAAATATAAAAGCTCTCTCGCAATGTGAGAGAGCTTTATAGGATGAAAATCAATCAAGATTTCTATTATATTTTTTAATTGTTATTTTGCCAAAGCAGCACTTTCTCCTGCAATTTTACCAAATACGGTAATATCTGCCAATGCATTTCCGCCAAGCCTGTTGCTTCCGTGAATACCGCCTGTAACTTCACCGGCAGCATACAATCCTTTAATTATCTGTCCGTCAGAACCTATAACTTGTGACAGTTCATTTATTTCTACTCCGCCCATTGTATGGTGAACAGTCGGAACTCTTGCACCGGCATAGTATGGGGCAGTATCAATCTTATCAGCATATAATGTTCTACCGAACGGATCTTCAGTTGTACCATCTACTGCCTGATTGAAAGTCTCTACTGCAGCAGTAAGATTTTTTTCATCAACTCCTATAAGCTCAGCAAGCCCTTCTAATGTATCTGATTTGTATGCCCTGCCTGCCTCAACCAAGCTGTCTATGCTTTCATTGAAATTATTTATTGTATCTCCTGTAGGATACGAGTGCTTGTCAACTATTACCCACATATTAGCATCTGTCTGCTCCATAAGAGCCTTAGTCATAACGTCTCTTCTTTCACCTTCATCTACAAATCTGTTTCCTTCTTTATTTACAAATATACGGTTTTGAACTCCCTGTTCAATATTTCCGCTTAAGCTTCCTGTAACAGGATCTCCCATCGGAAGAAGCTGAATATGTTCCATTCCCAATATCGAAGCGTTAATTTCTTCAGCCATAATGATTCCGTCTCCGGTTGCTCCTGTATGGTTTGTAGTTTTAATATCTTTTAAAGAAGGCCATAAAGTATTATACTGCTCACGCATCTCAACATTTGCACCAAATCCTCCTGCTGCAAGGACAACTCCTTTATTTGCATGAAGTGTTACTTTTCCTCCATTCCTGTCAGCATATACGCCTTTAACTACTCCACCCTCAACTATAAATTCTTCTGCCTTTGTTTCAACGAGAATTTCAATGTCGTTACTGTTTTCTTCAATATAATTCATATAGGTCTCAATATATCCTGTTCCCAATGGTTTTTCAGGCTTATGTGCACGTGACCAGAGCCCTCCCAAGACAGTAAATACATAATCCTTGAATTTCATTCCAAGACTTTCAAGCCATTCAACAGCAGGAAGAGAGTTGTCCGCAAGTATGCCTATCAACTTGGTACTTCCCAGCTTATCTCCTCCATTATATGTCTGAAGCTTGTGCAATGTAGGTGAGTCAAACAGCTGTGTACTACCGGAGTCTTTATATTCTTCCCATTCTTTCTTTAATGTTTCTTGCCATTGTTTTACTTCAAGGTCTGTTTGATCTGCATTTATTATGCCTTCAACAGTTTGTTTCTCAAGGTCAGTCATCGTTAATGATGCTTGCCTGTTGGGATCTGCTCCATTATAAGCTGATCCTGAAATAATTGTATTTCCACCTACCTGAGGCATTTTTTCGATAACAATTACAGAGGCACCGTTCTGATGGGCTGACACTGCAGCAGCAAGCCCTGCACCACCTCCGCCAATAACGATAACATCGGCTGTCTTATCTATATCCTCTGCTGTTTCGTTTTTTTCTAACTCTTTGCTCTTTAACATTTCAATATCGGCCCCTGCTTTTTCAAGAGCAGCTGCTATTGCAGACAGTATTCCTTTGCTTGAATAAGTTGCACCGGATACCATTGGTATGTTAAGAGATGTGTTTCCTTTTACTTCCATCACAATCTTTTCTACCGCTTTATCTCCTAATCCGGAGGTTTCTGTATGATCTACCGTTATATCTGTTATTTCTGTTTCCGTTACTGTTACAGATGCCTTTATTGTTCCATGGAAGCCTTCTGCTTCCCCCTCGTAAGTTCCGGGAGTGAAAACAGCTTCACTCTTATCTGCATCGTCTTTATCAATCGTACCCGATGCACATGCCACTAAACTTAAAATCATAGATAATGCTAAGATAATACTTATTACTTTTTTAAATTTCATATTTCCCTCCTGATTAAAAATTTCATTAAATGCATTCATTGAATGCATTCATTATAATATATAGTTTGTTATTTATCAAGCAATTTTTTATTTATATTTTTTGTTATATTTATTTAATTATGTTATAATATCTACTGATATCTTTTACTAATTTCAGGAGGTTCAAAGTGAACAGCCGTTCAATTCAAGATATTGCTAAAGCTGCAAATGTTTCTGTAGGATTATTCTATAATTATTATAAATCAAAAAATGATATTCTTCTTCAGCAATACGTAAAGGCTGATGAGATATTTAACGAATTTGTGAGCAATGGAATTAAAGGATGTACAAGCAAGGAAAAAATTAAAAACTATATGCTTTTTTATATAGAATTTGTTGAAGAACAACCATTCGATTTTATCAAAATTCTTTATAACAACAGTAACACTTTATTTATAAAAGAAGGAAGAGCAATGCAGACCCTTCTCAACCCAATTATTGAGGAAGCAATTGATGCCGGAGAAATTACTGTTCCAATGAAGGTAAATGAAATTAATGAATATCTGTATCAAGGTATGAGAGGCTTAATTTTTCATTGGTGTCTTTACAACGGCAGCTTTGATATATATAAAAGAGCAGAAAAATACCTCGATCTGATGATAAAAGCTCTATAGAACGTCCATTTAATAAAACAAAAGGCACCTAGGGTGCCTTCTTTCGAATTGTAAATAAAGCATTATAATTACAGCAGAGGGTGAATCACTCCGCAGGCTATCCTGTTTCCGGATGCCCCTGAAGGCTGAGTTCTGTAATCATCCGGATTCTTGTGAACTATAACTGACTTTCCTATAACATCCTGGACTTTAAACTTATCCGTAAAAAAAGCCATTCTTGCATATCCATTATTTGAAAATATAACCGGGAAATCACCTGCATGATTTCCATGTGGTTGATTTGTAGGATTCCAATGTCCTCCGGCCGCGCCAAACGGTTCACCTGATTCGCCTGGTTGACACATTCCATATTCATGGATATGAAATCCAAACGGCCCTACAGGAGCATCATTTCCTGAAGCAGGTTTATATATCGGTAACCCTACAAATTCAGCGAACACTTCTGTACCGCCGGGAACATCTGTAAAAATTATCATCCCATGAATATTTGGTGCCTCTTGGCTTCCGGATACATATGCTATCGCACTGCTGTACTGGCTATTGTTTAAATATCCATAGTTCTTCGAGCAAACGTATCTATTATTATAACAATCCATTTTGACCTCCAATCTATTTAGTACTTTATTTTATGGATTTTTATATAAATAGTTACATACGCAACTGTCATCCTCCTTTTTACATGCTAGAAGAAAATTTTTCAGCATATAAAAAAGCAACCAGCCTATAGCTGATTGCTTTTTTGCTCTTGGAGGGATTTTATTATTCTACCTCTGACCATTTCGTTATTTCGCCTGTATATACTTTTGTAATATCTTCTGATGATAAATCAGAAATTGGGTTTTCATTGTTAACTATAACTGCTATACCGTCCATTGCAAGTACATGCTCGTTAAGTTGAGATTTTTCTTCATCTTTAAGTTCTCTTGAACTCATTCCTATATCATAGCTTCCGTCAATAGCTGCCTTGATTCCCTGAGATGATCCGTTTGACTGCATTTCGAATGAAACATTTGGGTTAAGTTCTTTGTAAACTTCTTGAAGTTTTTCCATAAGTGGTGTAACTGAAGTCGAACCAGCAATTTTGATTGTTCCTGACATATTTGAAGCAGTGTATTCAACAGGGTCTGAAACTGATGAAATGTAGTGTTTTTCTTCAACTATCTGCTGACCTTGAACAGATTCAGTAAAGCTTATAAAATCTTTAACTAAATCACTCTCTTCTCCCTTTGTAACAAGTAAAAATGGTCTTGCTACTGCATATTCACCGTTTTTAATGTTATCAATGGTAGGTTCAACTCCATCAACATTTAATGCTTTAATTCTTTCACTTACAGATCCTAATGAAATATATCCGATACCGTATTCGTCTCCCTCTACAGCTGTTATTACTTTATCTGTTCCGTCAAATTCCAGAGCTCCAACAACCAGTTTGTCTATCTCTGTGTCTCCTTCTTTAACTTTAATTTTCATAAGTTCATGAAATGCACCTCTTGTTCCGGAAGCAGCATCTCTTGCAATTACTGTTATATCCTTATCAGTATCAAAACTCGGTGCCTGCTCTTCTTCTTGTTGTCCTGCAGGCTGCTCATTGTTAGGTACCTGTGTCTCAGTCTTAGCGCATCCTACAAATGCCAAAGACATCACTAATACTGCTGAAACTATCGATAATATTTTTTTTACGTTCATTTAATATTTTCTCCTTCATAAATTTTCTTTATTCACTATATCGCCGGTTAGTAAAAAAGTAATCAGCGCAATGTAAATGATTTGTAAGTTTTTAATAAACTTTCAAAATATTCATTATCAAAAATCTTAACGTATTATTTAGTTTGCGAAATTTAATGGGATCTATACTGTATTGCATCAAAAATTCCCTTGTAAAACCTCTCTTAAAACTCTCATCATTCATTGTGTATGGGTTTACATTAATAAATAGTTTTTTGTTGTACGGTGGAACCATGTGGACAAATGCAGCCTCCAGAGCTTTTGTCCTGCATAACAGTTCCAGCTGCCACAAACAGTTATGTTTTGCTGCTTCGGTAAAGAGTTGATCCGGATTTTTTATTGAATCCTTGCAAGTTATTCTGCTCAACGCCTCATGCCCAAAAATACTGCCGTCCCTTAGCGATACTATAGGCTGGAATACTGTTTTTATTAGCTTATTATCAATTATGTAATTCAAATCTTCCTGAATTTTCTGTGACATCTTGTCAACTCCTAGCAATTGTTTCGGATGAACTTAATGCTACTCTATTGAAATCATAATTTTGATAAATAATTGAAATTTCTTTGTAAATTAAAAGTAAATTTCTCAAAAATAATTTATATAGAACATTGTAAATAATACAAACCGTTTACAAAATTTTTATGTACTGATTACCTAAGCAAATTATATTGAAAGTGTTTTTATAATATTATAAAGGAGACAATTATGTTCAAAAAGGTATTTAAGATAATCAATAAAAAAATAATAAATGCTCTTTCTTCCGTTTCAAATTTTTTTAAATTTAAGACAGACAGCTTAATCTCTAGGAAAAAAATACAGTACGGAAAAAATTCTTTTGCCAATATGAAACTGGGAACTAAGCTGGAGGTTTCCTTTGCAGTAATTATAATCCTATTTATAATTCCAATTTCCGTAAGTATGTTAAAATATAATGAAACTGTTAAACTATTAAAAAAAGCTAATGATGTTACTATTCCCGAGGTATATTACGCATCTTCTGTATCTAATAATCTAAAAATAATTGAAAAAAATTTATATGCATCAACACTGACAGACAACAAGGCAAAAAAGGATGATTACATAAAAGAAAGCCAAGATTTGTACGACGAAGCCGTAAAAAATCTTGAAAACCTCAAAGTTTTTTTAAACAGTGATACAAAAAATATAAATGATATACTTAAAGCTTTGGAAGAAGAGGCTAAAATAAGAGATGCCGTAATGACAAGTAAGTACAAAAGTGACGCATCTAGAATGATTTTTAATTCTTATGATCCAATTATCATTAAAATAAACTCAAACCTTGATTTGATAACTGAAAAAATAAATGCTGAACTGCAGGAGAACGCCGAAGAATCTGACAAAGCATCAAAGTTTACCTTAATACTGACAATAGCCACAACAACAGCAGTAGTAGTTCTTGGATGGATAATTTCAAAATCCATAGCAGGCAGCATTGTAAAACCTATAATGCAAATAGAAGATTTTGCAATGTCATTGTCAGAGGGAAACCTAGACTGTGAAATAGAGTATGAATCAGATAATGAAATAGGCCGATTAGCTGAAGACTTAAGAAAATCCTCATGTTCCCTGGCATTATATATAAATGAAATTGATTATGCCATGAAGCAATTATCAGAAGGTAATTTAGATATAACGACAAGCGGAAATTTTAAAGGTGATTTCAAAAAAATAGGACAATCCATTGATGCATCAGTAAGCCTTTTATCAGATACTCTCAAGGGAATAAGCCAGCTGTCATCAGAAGTCTCTTTAAGGTCAGGCCAATTATTAACAAATTCTCAAACCATCTCAAAAGGAGCGGCTGATCAGTCAAGTTCAATAGAGGAATCACAAACAGCAATTGATGAAATATCTGAATATGCAAAAGCTAATACAGAAAACACCCATGATGCAAGAAATACATTGTATAAAATTGATGATGAAATTACCAGCTGCAGCAAAAGTATGAATGAAATGCTGGACACTATGTCTGAAATAAGCAAAAAATCCAGTGATGTAGAAAAATTTATTAAAGTCATTGATAATATAACTTTTCAAACAAACATTTTAGCACTAAACGCTGCAGTTGAAGCAGCACGCGCAGGCGATGCCGGCAAAGGGTTTGCCGTTGTAGCTGGTGAAGTAAGAAGTCTGGCACTAAACAGCTCCGAGGCTGCTAAAAACATTGCCTATATTATTGAAGAAACCTCACAGGCTGTACATAACGGAAACAAACTTGCAAACGAAACAGCTTCATCTCTGTCAAAAATTGTAACAAGCTCAAACGAAGCAACAATTAAGATATCAGAGATTACAAAAGCTTCCGAAGAACAGCTGTCAGCCATAAAAGAAATAAAATCAGGAATAGACCATATTTCAACCATAGTTCTGGCAAATTCCAATGCAGCTGAGCAGTCTTACGCTGACAGCAGTGAACTGTCCCTAAGATCTCAAAAGCTGCATAATATGTTAAGTAAATTTGCATTGTAAAATAAAACAGCTCATTAAGAAATAGATCAATAATATTCCTTCAATGAGCTGTTTACCTCATTTATTTATACTATCATTTCATAGCAATTATACCAATTTCATTAATTGATTAAAGCACTGTTCCAAACAAAGCAAAAACATCCATTAGTACACTCTTAATATAATCTCAACTATAAAACTAACCACCATTAGCAGTCCCTGAAGCTTGAAATATGATGCCAGCTTTGAAATCATATAACTTACTTGAACCGAAGAATCATCAACATTTGAAAATATTGCTTCATCAGCATGCTTTTTAACTTTTAATAATTTAGAGCCCAAAATTATTTGTATAATACCGGGCACAGATCCTATAAGGAATGCAAATAAGCCTGCAATTGCAGCAATAATACCAAAAATAATGTATATTACGCCTATAATACCCGTCCATTTACTCAATTCTTGCAAATCTTGGTTCATAATATTTCTTAGTAAGGTATCAGCAAGAAGCTGTACTCACTAATTCTCACCCCCTGCATATTTTTATTGCGTGCTTTACTTCAGTTTTTAATAGCAAAGCAGAGTATAAAAGCGTTTCATTATACCATAATTTACCTGATAGTTGCAAGGATTTAAAAATGCCAACTTAGTTAACTGGCATTTTCCTTAATGATACTATTGAATTATTTTTATTATAGCTTCAGGTAAGTATTTAATAATATCACCTGCAGTTAACGAATATTCCCCCAAGCACTCTGCTCCCATATCTCCGGCCATACCATGCAAGTAAACAGCAGCTCTGAGTGCATTTTTTATCTCTATTTGCTGTCCTATTAATGAAGCAATTATTCCCGTCAGTACATCTCCGCTGCCGGCTGTTGCCATTCCAGGGTTTCCAGTAGTATTAATAAATGCTTCACCATCTGGACATGCAATTACTGTACGTGCGCCCTTTAACACAAGAAATACATTATATTTTTGTGAAAACTCGGAAGATTTTTCGATTATATCATTACTTAAATAGCTAATATCATTTTTTAACAATCTTGCCATTTCCCCGTAGTGCGGCGTCAAAACAACAAGCTGCTCGTGACCTAACAGTTTATTTAAGTCAAGCTTATTTATTCCCTCGGCGTCAATAACCAACGGCTTTAAGCAATTACTCAAAAGATAATTCAGTATTCCGTCATAATTAATTATATTACTGCAACCCGAACCTGTTGCCACTACATCAGAATAAGCAATTATCTCTTGTTTAAGCTTTTCAAAAGAAAAATCGTGTGCATTATAAGTACATGTTATTGCTTCTAATGCCATGGACTCAACTACACAATATATTTCATCCGGTATAAAAGCTTTAACCAAGCCTGAGCCGCATTTAAGTGCAGCATTAAGATTAAGAACCGCCGCACCTGCCATTCCCTTAGAACCGGAGATGAATCCCACTTTGCCATATGTTCCCTTGTGAGAATTTCTGCAACGTTTCTTAATAATACCTTTAATATCATTTAGTTCGGTCAAATGTACAAAATTGTTATCATTAAATTCCACAATCGGAATTTTATCTGTATTGCCTAGAATGAAATTATCTAAATTTTTTTTAATCATATTTCACCTGTAAACTTAACTTGATTATATTTATTTGCTAAAAAAATAATGCCACAGAACTCTAATTTTTATAACAGCATTGTTTTACCAATATAGCTCCCAATTACTTAGGAACTTTTGCGTATTTACAAATTTTACCAAGTTTTCTTATCATTATTCTAAGGTCATAGCTTCTTTAACAAAATCAATAGTCACCCAGTTTTCTTCTGTCCATCTTTTGTTTATGCCATTTATATAGGTAAACTCTTCATACTTTTCAGAATCTATCGATAATTCAACTATAATACCTACATATGAGTTTATATCTGCCCGATCTGTTAAATTTGTTTCAATAATTTCTTTTATTAAATCTATATCGTCTTTGCCTAATTTTTCATTAGTTATAATTTTAAACATTATGGCATATCCCTTAAAAGGTTTTACTGTAACTATATTGAGATTTCTATTTAATTCTTTACTAATTTTATTCATGACATTTAATGAATAGTCATCATTATAATTTCTAGAATCTATATTAATTGACATATTTTCATAATATTCAAAATTATTCGAGTTAAAATCATATTCGTCGTAGATTAAAAGCTTATCGATAGTAAAAATCCTTAGGACACACGAGTCATATTTCACCCTTTTATTATATAAATCTCCATATGGAATTGGATAGGAACCATATTGCTTTAATACTAAAATTTTTGTAAAATAAAGTTCTATATTTTTTATATCATTAGCATTTAAATTATCGTTAAAGTAAACATTAATATTCAATTTATCGTCAACGAGATAACAAAGGCTGTTATCAATATTTTCTATTTGAAAAAATGTCTTAAATATATTTACTGCATTTTCATCTACTATATAAATTTTATCATTTTCTTCGGTAGTATCAAAGTAGTTACTAGGGGTTTGTATTTCATTAAACATTAATGATTTTTTTGAATCATTGCAAGAAGTAAAAATTATAATTATCATTAAACCAAAAATTAATTGTGTATATTTTTTATACATAATACCTCCTTACAAAATTAGAAAATTAAATACCAGTCAGTAACATTGAGTCTTTGCATTATAATGCCATAGTATTGCAGTTAAGCCTTATAATTAAGGATACTATATAAATTATACATTTTCAAATTATAATTTACAAATACTATAATTTTCGAGTTTTGGATCGGCTATAATAAACTGGACAGAAATTTTAAGGTCATGTACAATCAGAATATAATAAACAAGGAGCATGACCATGCCAGAATCAAAAAACAGAAAACAACGTCGTACTTTTACTACAGAATTTAAAAGCCAAATAGTACTGTTATATCAAAACGGTAAAAGAAAATGCGATATAATAAGTGAATATGATATTAGAGTCGGCAAAAGCTGGAACTATATATGTGTGCTTATGACCTTTTTAATCGTAAAATAATTGGTTATAGTGCTGGCCGAAATAAAGATGCAGATTTAGTAGCAAGAGCTTTTGCCACAGTTAAAGCAAACCTGTACCCTAAAGCCCCTATTAACAAAACAAATATTAAAAACAAAATATTATATCTGTTAGATAAAATTTTTTTCATAATAAAGCACCTCTTCCATTTTAATTCAACAAAAAATTAATGCCTTTACGGTGGCATTAATTTTTTATAAACTAATTATATTATTTTCTTAATTGTGTTTTTTTCTGATTGTATTCTTCTTCAGTTATTTCTCCTCTGGCATATCTTTCATTTAAAATATTTAAAGCATTGTTATTTGAACGGCCATTAGTCTTAGTTGATAGCTGAAAATAATTAATCAGAGCTACAATTCCTAATACCGTTAATACAACTGCGCCTATCATTATGAACCAGCCCCACCCATAGCCCATCATTCCATATCCATATCCCATCATAGTACCAACTCCATTTGATTATTATTTTTATACTTAACACCAATTTTAAAAATTATGAATAACTATTTTCTTCAAAATATCACTTTTTAGATTAGTAACCTCGAAGAACTTGTGAAGCAAAGTTATTATTTATATAAAGTGCTTTTTTGTTACTATTTATTATCATTAATTTTTAAATTTCTAAATTCAATAACTTTATATATAATTTCAATAAACAGTTAAGATTATTCAAAAATTAAATTTTAAATATTGTCAAATATAAATACCCCTTAAGAAGTTATGAAATATAAAAACAGTATTCGGTAAATAATTATTGAATACTGTTTTTGATATAACCTCTTTTTTACTGATTAAACTAATGCACCAGCCATTTTTCTGCATTCATCTGCACACATACGGCAAATATCTGCACACTTCTTGCAATGATCATCTTTAAACATAGCGCATTCTTCAGCGCATTTATCACAAATTTTAGCACACACATTACAATGTTCTGATGTAAAGCTACCCACCATTGACATTGTTGCAGCAGACATTTGACACATCATAGCGCATTCTACCAGAATTTTAACACAGTTCTTTCTTGCATTTAAATCCGGTTCATTTAAACATGCATTAAAGCATTCAAAGCATGCTTGTGCACATTTATTACATGCATCTATGCATGACTGCATATGATTATTTGTTACTATACCCATCGATATTTATCCTTTCTTTTATATTTTTAATATAAAAGTATTATTTGAAATTCTTTGGTTTTTATACTTACGATTTATCTAATTTAAGATATTCACAAGTATATTTTATTTACCTTCTCACTAATCTTGACTATTTCAATCACCTAACAACATAAGCATCATTACATCATCATAATAGGAGGAAGCTACTATCTTGTTCTAAAGATTTGTAAGATTTGGACATCAAGTAGCGGATACAGTTTTACATAAAGTAAGTCCTGTTAAATTGTCCATATTAAGATTTTTCTTTAATAACTTATTAGAATTTTTTAATATGTGATATTTTTTTCACCTCATTTCTTATTACTAGTATTAGCTTGTGTTGTATTTTTCGGTTTATTTAAATCACAGCAATCCATTCTACCTGTTCCAAAAGTTTTTTTATTCTCTTCTGCCAATCTGTCAAGCCAATTTTTAATGAATTTAAACATTAAAACCACTCCTTTCTATTTTTATATTATTTTTTATAAAATACTAATTATTTCATCAACTTTTTCATCATTTCTATCCTCTTTAATTGCTTCTTTTGACAATGATAAATATGTTGTTTTAAAATCAATACATTTGATTACTTTAATAGTGATTATGCTGCTATTAATTTAACTGTATGAATAGTATTCACTATAACAATATTTTTAATAATATCTTCTAACATATATCTCGCAAATTCAATTTTTACAGTCACTTTTGTAACGAGTTTTGTATAATATTTGTAACAAAAAAGCATGTAATTTATTAAAAATTTACATGCTTTTTTGCGTTAAATTAGTTCGTATAATTTGAATTATGCCTAATAATTCAAATACAGATTGGAATTTAATATTGAATACAATACAGAATACAAATATAAATATAAATCAAGTAGCTGTTCACTTAATTCAATGTACTAAAACGAACAACATATACCGGTTCATTGTTGTTATAAAACACAACAACATTGTGATTGCGTTCCATACTTAATTGATTTGGTTTAAGCGAAGTCATTTGTAAAAACACATCAACACTACCCGTATTATCAACTAATTTAGCGCTTAAGTACTTATCCTTGTTTGGCATTAAATAGTTTGAGTTAATATTCATTAATGCTGTTGGTACTTTTTTATTTTCTTTAATATTTTTCAATTGACCTTTAATAACAAAGTGTTGTGATACAATATCTGATTTATTTTCAACCGGTATGTCTTCTTTTACTGACTCTTTCATTTCTACTATAGTACTGTTATATATATTAATATTATCAATTTCGGCAGTATTTTTCCAAGCTTCATTTCTCGAATTTAAATAAGTTTCATATCCTTCATCAGGAATAATTAGCATGGATATAGTTTGATTATTTTTACTTACTCTTAAATGGTCATTACCTACCCTTTTGTTCCAAAAAAAGCTATTATTATAATTTTTTTCATCAAGATAATAATCAAGCAATTTATCTAATTCTTTATCTAATTCTTTTTTATTTCCATAGAATATACCAGCGAGTTCAAATTGTTTTGATAGCTCATTATAAAAAAAATCATTAACTTGTTCTGATGATAATGTTTTTGGTAAATACCAAGACAAGTTTAGAACCTTATGATTATCTCTATCTTGAGAACTAATTCCAAATGTTATATTATCATCATTTCTTAAAGTTGCTATATTTATTGTAACATTATTTAATGCTGGAACATTTATTGAATCATCAATAGTATTGCTATCTACTATAACCATATCTATTCCCTGTTCAGCCAATACCTTTTCTATATCTTCAGTTTTCAAAGGAAATTGATATTGATAATCATTTATGGGATTTGTTCCGAAGGCAATAACTATACCTACTACAATAACAATTACGGCTACAACCCAAAATGATACCTTCTTAAAAATATTATTGTTTATATTCATTGCTTCCCCCTCACTATTTTGGATACTTTATTTAATATTTTTTAGATACCAAAGCTTCATTAAATTCTACTAATTTTATTTGTTCGTTTTTAGCTAATTCAACTAAATCCTGTGCTTCTGCATATACAAGAATACCGTAATATTTTACAGTTGGATATAATATTACTTATCCGTCGTAATACAACATACCATAATTGTAACTTTTTTACAATTTAAAAGCAAATTTTAAGCAGCATATTTTTTTCAAATTCTCCACGAGAGACTACATAAAGATTTTGAAGTATCAATTATAAGAAACGAAATTGGCAAAAAGGAGAATATGCTATTCAACAATCTTGCACAATTGGTACGCCTCTTTCTGATATTAATTTAAATTAGAATTAAAAACACAAAAGACACCAACCCTTTACAGTCAGTGCCTCTCATCAAGTGGTTAATTACATATTGCTTACTTTTTCATGGTCATGTGCTTCTTTATATTTTAAGCGAGTAGCTTTACCTCCCCGAATCTTAGGGGGTAAAATGGTATTAATACTATGTGTAAATTTCAATATTTTCATAGAATTCCATACATTTTTATTAATACCGTTTTATACTGTTCTCTACAAAAATTTGCCCAGAATTTGCCCGAAGCTATTTTAGAATATATACAAATATTGTAATATTATTCCTCAATTATATTTTTTAAAAGCTTAGAACATATTCTTACTTGTTAAACCTTTATCTTAATTCCTCAATTAGTTCATTAAAAGGTCTTCCTTTAACATTGCCAGAATAACGATTGTAGTTTCCTCACCATTTAATAAAGTATGAAATAAATATACCGGTTGTAAGAATCCTTTAGAATCAATCATGTAATCTAATATTACTTTAGTTATATCAATTTTCTTAATATTAATGGATGAATTACTTAACTTAAATTTTCCAGTTTTTAATTTATCATAAGCTTCTACTTCACTAATAATTTCTATATCTTTTTCTTTTTTATAAGTAACTAAATTATTAGATATATACTTAATATCGCCATCGCTGTAATATGTACAAGACTAAATTCCATCGACCAAAGAATCATCTCTACTTTCCAAATCCACAGTCCACTCATAACTTCCTGCATCTGATGAAATATGCTTAACCTATTGTTCTTTTGTTTGCGCAACATTTCAGTAGCGCTCATTTTAATAATATATCCAATGGCTGTTCCTAAAATGTTATTAAAAATATCATCTATATCAAAAATACCAAATTCAGTTAAATACTGTAAGCATTCAATTATTAATGTAATGATAAGACCCACAAATAAGGTCCATAGTATATTATTAAATTTCTTATGAATAATAGGCAAAAAAATTCCTAGTGGAACAAATAATAATATATTCAGAATAATAAACTGCCAATTCCTTTGATTAAAGGAGTTCCAGGCTTCTATATATGTACTTATAAAGTGGAAATTTACATTTCCGTAAATACCAGACCTCCTATTTAAAAAAGTAACTCCTATAACCATAATTATATATCTCATAAACAATGTACTAATAATTACTTGTCTTAATTTCACTTTGGATAATAACACAGTATGGTTCTGGTGCATCTATTATTCTAACAATATGAAACCTACACTTTGATAATTCACTTTCTGACAAAGGCGTAGGCATAATATAAACTGGTAATTTGCCTGTTTCATCCACTAACCATCCTTTTTGATATAAATCTACATTAGCTGGATATCCGTGATAAAATGCACTTGGATTTATATCATCATCATTGATGCATAGGTTTTCAAGATATCCTGATATGAGAAAATCACCAGATGGTGTAGAATTTAAAATATCAACTTCAGATACAGTATATACTGCCTCTTCTTTCTTATATAATTTAATTTTTCCTTGAGTTTTATAATCAAATGCCAGTGCCACCGGATCAAAGAAAGTCACACTATAAGGTATATATTGATTAAAAGCAGAATGCCACGTAAACTCCACATGACAAAAAATATCATTTTGTCTTCCCCACCAATTAATATGATTTAAATGTTGACCATTTTTTTTGTATTTATTAAAATATGTCATACATTCTTCTCTCAAACTTTCAATTGCCTCTTGCTCAAGAAGAAGTTCTCCTGCCAATGACCATATTAATGGTAAGTCTTCATTTCGGAACCTATCATATTGCTCTTGAGTTATAGCATCTTCTATTGGTAAAAATTTGTATCCAAATGTAAAATCGCCATATTTGCCTGTACTGTAGTTAAGATTTAATGTA
The DNA here is from genome assembly GCF_052059825.1 of Sedimentibacter sp. LTW-03. GTDB lineage: Bacteria > Bacillota > Clostridia > Tissierellales > Sedimentibacteraceae > Sedimentibacter. The sequence continues at coordinate 2,968,244 of NZ_CP197180.1, read as the reverse complement.
CATACAATTAAATTCCTATGGTAGTTAATGTGATGAATAGCTATTATATCATTATCTTCTTTTTGTGATGAAAAACTCGACACAAGTCCTCCAATCCCCCAATTCAAGTTCACCTTTTGCATTACCATCAAAAGCTCTTCTTCGTTGGGTGGGAAAGTATAGTGTTCAATAAAAGAAAGATACTCTTCTTCAGTAATATTAGTTTCAGTCCCACAAGCAGAGCATACACAAGTTAAAATTATAATAAAAAACAGCAGTTTTTTCACATATTTCACTCTCCATCCTCCAATGCGTTAATAATATTTTGATAACTTATTAAATCTATATATTTCAAAATTGCAGTTTAAGTCTATAAGATTTCTCTCAACTAAATGGTATATCTTTTCCAAAAAAAACTCTTCATCATCACATATCCCTATCCTATAGTAATTCAATATTTCCCTCCCCTATATAAATTCCAAAAGATAATACTACATTCAATTATAATTTAATTATACAACTTGGTCAACTTAACAAACAATTATAACAAACAAGGGATAAATTAATTATATAGATAAAATTAAATACTATAATGTATACAATATGCAATTTTCGACATCTATTTAAAAATACTTTTTTTAAAATTTGCCCAGACAGGATAAAAACGCATATTATAAATAAAAAAAATTTAGTGTATTTAACTTATATTTGTGTTGAAGTCAAAAAATACAAAAGACACTAACCTATTTCAGTCAGTGCCTCTCATCAAGTGGTTAATTACATATTGCTTACTTTTTCATGGTCATGTGCTTCTTTATATTTTAAGCGAGTAGCTTTACCTCCCCAAATAATAGGATGTAATATGTAATTAACACTTTATTGTTATTTCAATGTGTTTAAGGCAATGCATCTTTATTGAATAACTACATTTTATACCATTTTATAATAAAAAATGTCCCAAAAATATCCTAACCTTTTATAGAACGCAGACCTAAAAAATTCTTTAGTCTTAAAAATGAAAAATAAACTTTAACTTATTTCATTCTACTAATTTTGTTTTTCTCTTTGCCATAAAAATAGCCTTCTATGATTCCTTATTTAATCATAGAAAGCCATTTCATCAATTTCTATAATTTTTTCAACTCATATACTCTCTAATAATGACATTCCTCTTTTATATTTAGAAATATCAGAAATTTTTAGCTCTTTGATTTCTCTCTCCATTTCATCAGTTAATATCTTTAAATTAACTCGATGTTGATATTCAGATTTCAATTCTATTTCTATTTGAAAATCTTCTACTCCTTCATCATTCATGTTTTCACAATATCTGACGTTATCATAAACCATTTCAAATTTAATGTCATCATGCTCCATTATTATTGGTACTCTAAAATTTTTGATTATAATGCTTGGTTTCAAATCACTAATTGAACTCAATTCAATTATATGTTCTTTTATAAAGTCAACATCTAAATCGTCTTTTCCCTTAACTATTTTCTTAAATTCAAACCTTTCGCTCTGAGAAGAATCTGTATCACTATTCATTGGTACTGGTATTTTAATTGTTAACTCATATTTTTCATTCTTTTCGCGAATTCTTAATGTATAATCATTTCTTTTCAGTTGCAAGTCTTCCGTATCATAGTAATAATCAATTTGATTTTTCTCATCCAATTTTTTTACCACATAAAATTCTTGATTATTAATAAATTTATCAACTTCTTTAAAAACAGACTTGGAATTTAAAATATATTTTTTCTCTATTTCAATCGTATTTCGTAAATCATAATTATTTAGAATCATTTTTAAATCTTCTATAAGTTCACACATATTTTCAATCGGCATTTTCCTTAAAATATTATAATTAATAAAAATAATATTTTTATCATCTTTCCAAATTATAGAATCCCCTTCCAACTTATTAAAAATAATTGATACTTGAGATAAATCGCTAATAATACCGTTGCTTTGACGAATCCAAATATTTTCTTTGTTTTTTTTATATGCAGAAAATCCTGGTTTATTCTCAATCCAAAAATATTCTTCTCTTAAATCTATAATATTATACCCATATTGCTTAAATAATTTCATTATATCCGTTTTCAACATTTGTAAATATTTATCACTATTATCTAATGCGTCTACCTTCTTTGCTTTACTCCGTGTCATAAGCGAATTGCATAATTGTTTCAAAATTACATCATCTTCATTCCTCCATACAGAAAAAGCATATTGAAAAAGTGAATCATCCATTTCTACGTAGTCCTTAACCGTAATTTCACATTTAAATAATTTTCTTATCAGTTCAGGGCAATAATTCAATTTTTTCTGGCCAAATAATTCATATGCCCTACTTAATATCTTTTTAATAAGCTGTTCCATTTGGATTTTAAAGTCATGGTAATATACAACTTTTTGCATTTGATATCTAGCTAGAATATACGTTTCTATATCTTGTACATATTTTTCTGGCACGCAAACATAATATTTATCATCTTGCACAGTTATTTCTAACGAAGTAATAATTCTTTGAATATCAATATTACCAAAGGTAACACCACACTGCATACTATCCCTTAATAAATAATCCATTCTATCTGCATCTAACTGGCTGCTAATTAAAGATGATAAAACATTAAACATATCTACTTTTTCTAGTATATAAACATCTTCTTCTTTTTTTATTTTCTTTTGGTTGCTAATCAATTCTATGACTTTCTCAGGAATATCTTCTCCGAAGTTCTTTACTATAGCTTTATTTACATTGCTATCTTTTGATTCTATGATTCTTTTCGTCCATTCCTCATGTTTTATATTATCGTGTATTTGAGGCAAAATACCCTCAAAAGCATGTGAGAAGGGGCCATGCCCTAAATCATGTAATAATGCAGCTAATAGAATGATATTTTCTTCATTTTTCGTAATATTAATATGTAAAGTTTCAAAGTTCTCTCTAAAGTGAATAATCATTTGTGTCATAATGTAAAATGTACCTATAGAATGTGAAAATCTAGTATGGTCAGCACTAGGAAAAACCATATTTGCAATTGATAATTGCTTAATTCTTCTCAATCTTTGGAATTCTAGAGTATCTATTACCTCTAAAAACTCATTCGGAATAAATATATCCCCATGAACAACATCTCTAATAATTTTACCCTTTCTATTGAACCTATTAATCATTAATATATCACTCCTCAATATATTTTTTCTGCAATTAAAAATTTATCATATACTTTATTTTAACAATATACCTTCTAATAATACTATATATGAATTCCTTTATCTAAATCCAACTTCTAACGTTTTCAGTATGCGGCCTATCTTTTTAAATCAAACACTTCCACTCTGTTTACATTACTGATAATTTATTCCTTAATTAAATATCCACATCATCATCCAAACATTTGCTCGTTTTTAAGTATATCACGTTCTTTTCATACTTACAATATATTCCCATAATGAAATAAATTTCCACATAGCTTTTCACAGTTTATCCACAAGGAAAACAATTTTCAAATAAACTTGCTATTTTTCTTTCCTGATATGTTTTTATTTTATCTACTTTTCAAGAACGGGGTTTATCTGCAATGTATTTTATTTACTGTTTTTTGGTTAATAAAAATACTAATTGAATACTTGTTGATTACTTAAATTATTATAAAAGGTATAGTTTAAGTACAGAAATTATCCTTTATTATTTACTTTTAATGAACTATAGTATAAAATTAATAAAAAATCTTTTATTGCTAATCATAAAGACATTTGTAAAATGAAAATATATTGTTTAGCAAATGTTTACATTTTACTTTTTTTGGTATATAATATTATTTATTATTAATATTTTAATATTATATGAGGTTGGTATTATGGGGAATAAAACAATTCAAATAGCGGATACTATTCATGGTTCTGTTAAACTCAATTCACTCGAGAAACAGGTTATATCTACACCAATATTTAACAGACTGCACAATATATCTCAAAATTCTACTGCTTATTTAACTTATCCTACTAATAGAACAAAACGATTTGAACATTCAATAGGGACTATGCAACTTTGTGGTAATATGTTTATGTCTAGTGTTGCTAACACAAAAGAAGAAATTATAGATAATTTTTTTGTTACTATCGAAAGTATAATTGATGAACAGATTAACACATCATTAGATAAATATACAAACTATAAAATTAAAATAGGCGATAGAAATTTTGATAAGTCAAAAATTATAAAATATAAAAAAGCAAAAATTAATGAAGAATATAATAAATACATCCCTATTAACGTTAAAGATACCCATAAAAATTTATATATAATTTTATTTCAAGCTATTAGATTAAGCGCATTACTTCATGATGTTGGTCATCCTCCATTTAGCCATATTACAGAATTTGCATTAAAAGATGTTTGGAATGATATCATCGAAATTGATGAAGAGACTAGAAATAAAAGACAAAAAGAATATGTTTCAATAATGAAAAAATATTTTGATACACGACAAGATTTACATGAACAAATTGGGAATAAAATTACAAGTAAGGTTATTAATGATATTATTGAAAACTTAACCGAGGAACAATCAAAAGACACTACATTACTTGAACAACAATTGTTTAAAGTAATAGTAGCTGAAATAACTTCTGCAATATTAGAAGAAAAGAAACCAATTTTTTCTGATTTACATAGAATAATTGATGGCACTCTTGATGGGGACAGATTAGATTATGTTAGTAGAGATCCATTAAATTCAGGATTAAATGTTGGTTGTATTGAATATGATAGAATAATAGAAAGTATGAAATTAGTTAAAGAAGGGGATAACTATTTATTTTCACCTTCAACTAAAAGCATTGATACTATTGAAGATTTTTTTAATAGAAGATGGAAATTATACAAACAGATTGTTTATCATCACAGAGTAATAAAAACAGACTTTTTATTACAGGATTGTATTAAGGAACTTGCTAAATCATATTTAAATGTAGATGATTCTAAATCCAAAGATGAAAACAGTCCATGTGAGAATGTTAAGATTTTAGATTATAATATTTCAAGTATATGGAAAGCTATAGAAGATAAGCCTTCATATTTCTACTTTTTTAATAGATTAATACAATGGGATGATGGTTGGTTAATGGCCATTTTAAAAAAACATTATTTTGATGAATATTCAGAAAATTTCGAAAATAATATATCTTATAAATTGGAAGAATTACTTTCTAATAAAAAATATTATTACTCACTTATAAAAAGAACCGAAGATTTTATAAATATAGATAAGGCTGTAGCCATATCAATGCAAAAGGAATATCATAAAATAAATAGATTAATTAATGAAATTGATAAAAAACAAAAAGAAGATAAAAATATTAAAGTCCCTTTAGACAAAATATTGAAATATGCGTCAGAATTAGAAGAAACAATTAAAAATGCCTCATATGAATCTCCTTTACCAAATGATGGATTCATATTAAGGAAAATCGATAAAGTATATTCCAATTTATTTAATGATGACTGGTTGTCAGATATAATTTTAAATTGTGTAAATAAGATGAAAAAAGATACTACTTATAATATAAAAGATGCATTTGTGGTAATAAAAAAGGTAAAAGTTGGAATTAATGGCGGAAAAAATGCAAAGCAAGGTGGACTAGGAGTTTATACCTCAGTTGGTGAGTACTTTGAAGTGAAAAGTTTCTTAGATTTATCTAATGTTGGAAAAAGTATTACTATGGAAATGAATTTAATGCCATTGTTTTATCTATATGTATTTAAAAATAATGGACATGAATATATGGATTTTAATAAAATAAAAATTGAATTAGGTACTATGATTGGTGATGATGTAGCATCAGTGATTATAGGAGAATTAACTAAATTAATGAAAATTTAATGGAGGCAAATATTATGTATGAAAATTCGATTCAAATTAATGAGAGGAACTATAATTTAATAATATCAAATCTGATACTATCTCAAACAGAAAAATTCACCTATAATGACATAATTAAAAAATTAGGTGATATGTTCGAAGAAATTACAATCAAAATTGAAAATATTGTTGAAAGATGTTTAATAAGATTAAGGGAAGATGGCTTTTTAAGTGTTTTAGGTTCAAGTTATGCAGTAGTTGAAATAAGCCTTTAAGCCTTTAATATTAAACTAATTTCGCAAAACTAAAAATAGTATAGTGTCTAATGTAGATAAACAATAATAAAAAATTTAATGCTTTTTTATAAAATTTCAAAAATCATAAAATAATTAAGAATTAAAACATATTACAAAATTATATTTTTTTAATAGTTTAATAAATTAGAAACCTTAGAACATCTATAAAAATATTGCGTTCAGATAAGAATTACTTACTGGTCTGAATGCAATAATTTACAATTAGATAAATTATAATTAACATCTACAGCCCATTATTTAACAAATTCCGTTAAATAATGGGCTGTAGATGTTAATTTTGAGTATTCACAATCAGGTTTACACTCATACTAAATAAACATCGTTTTTTTAACTTCTACATATTAATTTAATGATATTATAGTTAAATAATAAATCGGCAAACCGGAAAATCAGATAGCTGAAATTTATGCTAAAAATTTGCCAAAGCTACTCTTATATATCTATTAAAAAAATCAAATCCGTAAAGTTATTGAATTTTACGCATGTTGTAAATATAATTGCATAAGTATAAAATTCAAATTATATATAAGGATCAAAAAAATAGTTGTAAACGAATGTTAAAAAATATTTTGACCCAGGTTTGCCCAGGTCACACCTCCTAAACCCTACACCCATTGGAATTACTGGTTATCAGAAGTACTGTTTCCACATGCGGCGTATCAAGTCAGTGAATAGTGTTTTGATTACTTTTAAGCAATTTTACTATATTTTCAACGAGTTTTATCTGTAATGATTTTGTTTTGATTAATTTTAGTTAATCTTAAAGTATAAAAATTTGCCCGAGATTTGCCCGGGGCAAAAATTACAACATATAAACTGATATTTTATAATTATACATTATCTATAGATTTCCTTCATTTAATAAAGTACAAGTTAGAATGAAATCAAGGTATCTCGTGAAACCATACTGCATCATAAACAATATCACAGTTTTCTATGAACCATTGACTCCACAAAGTAGGATGTGCATCTATTAGTCGATTCTTATTTTCGTATTTCAAATACTTTATTAATAATTTCCTCACTGATAATTTTATTTGTTCGATATCATCTTCGTATATTTCATAAAAATCCCACCATTTTGATTTTGAAGGATGCGCTGTAAATCTACACCTTAGTAAGTAAAGACGTTCCAAGTTATGCTTATCAGTTTCATCATAAAATTTAAGTTCTTTATAAACATATTTGCACATTTCTTTTCGCTCTTGTGTAGGAGCATTTATTCGATTTTTTATAGATTGAAATATCACATCAACCATATTGTCAGCTGCGGTCAATGCTTCTTCTGTAAATTCTGAACTGTATAATTCCAAAGACCTTGTATAATAGAATATGGATTTATTTATAAAAGGATCAAGTGCATTAATCAATCTCAAATATCCTAAGGTTTTTAGGCTTAATTCTGAAGTATTTTCTTCTATGAAAGTTTTAAACTTTTCTATTTCTTGTATCGCGTATTCATCACATGTACTTTTTAATGTATTTCCTCTAAAATCTGTAGGTATATCAGTAGACAATGCTATGGCTCCAATCATATTAATTTGATAACTTCTATAAATATATTGTGATATAAAATGGAAAAGAATATCTATTTGTTTGGAAATAAAATTGTTCTTTGAAATATTTTTCCATCCATTACTCCAATTAGGACAAACTACTCCTACCACGAGAGCATTCTCCTCATCTGAATAATAGCACATCATATTGTGATAAATAAAATTTATATTTAGGTTTGATGTGTTTTTAAAATCTCGAATTAAGAAAAGGCACTCACTGTCTCTCTGAGGAAGTATATTGGTAACAATATTATTAAGAGTAGATTTAAGTGACTCTACCTTATTTTTTGTATTTTCAAAGGAATTATAGTACATGCAAATTTTGTTTTTAAAATCATCATATCCCAATATTTTCACCTACCATATTTTAATCGCAAAAACAATTATCTAATTTAAATATTGCTCACTTTTTTATATTAATTATAAGAATTACTTAAGATATTAAAGCATAATTAAGTAATTTTCTAAATTCATACTACATATGGTTTTCGATAATTTAATAATCATACTTTGGTTCAAAACCAAAGACTTTTCCAAAGCCTTGATAAGAACGATCTACCGCTATCGTTAAATCTTTTATTATTTTGAAAATCTGGTCATCCAATATGCTTAAATTCATATTTCCCGTATGAACGATTTCGTCCCTAATATCTACTATTTCTATAATTGAATCAAATAATGTTTTTTTCCTTCTATTATACGGCTTTCTTAACCATGCACTTATATCAATATTCGGATTAATCATACGAAAGTTTTCTGCAATAACATTTGGTCTTTGAAACGAAAGACTATCTACAAGTAATCTTTCCAAACAAGCCTCATGTTTAATAACCTTTAAATAGTCTGTTGATGAAATTCTGCAATTTTTCAGTGCTTTTTCTGATATACAGTCTGAATATTTCAGTATAGAAATATATGAATTTCGAAAATAAGATTCCCAACATCCAATTAAGTACGGAACAATCATATTATCCGAAAGTATTCTTGGATTTATATCATCTAACCAAGCAAGTCCACTAGATTTCTCGCGAGCAATGTCTCCAGTCAATTTCCGTGATTCAAGATATATTTTAGGTTTAATCATTGCATTATTAAATTTCCATCTATCTACATATAATGAACAGGCAACTTTTGATGGTTCTAATACATCAACCTTAATATATCTATTTGTACCTTCATCTGTTATAAATGATCCCCCAAACAAGCTTTTTAAAAGGCTGATAGTTTTATTCTGCCAACTCAAGTCCCAATAACTACGCCCTGCTCTTGTACGTGTCTGAACAGAAATACAATCAGCCTCTCTAAACACAAATAGCTCAAGTTCTACGAATGTAATGCAGTCGTCGCTTCCAAGCCATATATAACTCCCTATTTGATTATCTATTTTTAGAGAATCTCTTGCTTTCTGAAAACCAAGCAATTCAATGACCTCAAAGAGTCTTTTAATTGAAGTTGAAAGTGGCAACTTATTTTCAGAACAATAACTCATTTATCTCTCACCACCCTTATATGTATTACTATATTCAAAAATAAAACTTTTTGCCCTTTATCGTTATTATAATTCTATTTATATAATCTTCTCAACCTTTGAAACATCTTCTAAATACAATAATCTAAATTCCTTATATTCTTCTTTTGTCTTTAATTCATTTTTTTGTACTATTCTATCCAGCATCAATTAGAATTTCACAACCACTCGACTATTTAGATTTAATATAAATTTTTGTCGTATCTATTAATAATTTATCAATATCAATTTGTTTCAATTTATTATAGAAATCAAGATTGTTCTCATCAAATGGATTAATCTTAAAGCATCCTGCATATCCAACTAGGGTTAGTGTGTTTATTGAATTATCATTATTTCGTCAAAATCGCTAAGATCTAGGTATCGAGATATACTTCTTAGATATTTATTTCGAGAATCAATTCTCAAGGTTATTCCACTCGGTATATACTTTGTTGGTTGCGTGAAATTTTGTATGCGGTTCACGGTATTTTTCTATATTTGCTGAGTTATTTACTAACTGTCTGATTTCGTCATGATATAGTTTTTTGAATCGTTTCTTATCAACTTTTTCATCAATATATTTCGCGCAAGCTTCATCATAAGCATTGAGTACATCTTCGTGTGCAGATGCAATCAGTGCAGCGTATACTTGGTCATCTTCGTTACCTATCGCCTGTATTACTTTATCTTGATAACGGCTTCTTGCAGATGAAATCATCTCTCGTATTTGCATTTCGACTTGACCTTTTTGCATTTCATTAGCCATTTTGGTCAAATCATTTGCGGTGCCAGCTAAAGCGTTTCCTTTTTGAGCAGCGTTATAGCTTACTGTCAGAGCTATAACGCTAACAATTACCGTAAGTGAAGTTAATATCACCATCGCCATATCCATCAAGTCACCTACTTTTTATCCTTAATCCTACTTTGAACCAAATTCACCAACTGTAAAAAAGCTGAGTTGTCCGATTCAAAGAGAAGAAATCTATCTGTTTTAGGGTCATAGCCATCCGAGTGTAAACACATAAATAGAAAATCTAATTCTTCTTGGGTCAAGTCAGCTTCTTTTATTTTTCGTTCAGCCTCTGATGTGTTTTGATTATTTAATAATTGCTTTATTTCGAGTGAAAATTTATACAATTTATTCTTATTCATAACTTCCTCCTGCGTTTCTGCATATAATTAAAAGATTTACTTAAAACCAAACAATGGCACTATATAATAAATCATTATACAGCAATCTTCCACAAAATTCCACATAAAAATCTGTTAAAATTCTATAAAACATGTCGTCATGCACCGTAGTAATTAAAAATCATCTCTTTTATCTGCCATATACTCTCGCAATCATATAGAAAACCACTGTGTTTTTCGCACGTCCTTATAACTAGGCTGTTCTTTCTCCACATTTTGTAGCATCCATCTAAATTCCATGCATAATAAACTGTTTTACCTCTTTAACAGTATAGGTTCCACCAACCTTTGAATGCAAAATCATATGGCAATTGGGACAAACCGGTATCAAATCTTTTTCTGGGTCTACCTCATACTCATCATCTATTTCGTTTAATGGTTTGATATGATGAACATGAATTTTACCTTCAAAAGCCTGACCGTAGAATTCTCCAAAATCCAAGCCACAAATTTTACATTTTATTCCGTGTATTTTAATACATTCTTCTCTTGCTTTTGAGTTGCGTTCATATGCGTTTACAACAATTTGCTTTTTACATCCTTCAACATATTTACCTGATTCAGATTCAATAACTTCTTCAGGTATTCTCACTTGCTCTTTAGAATTGATTAATGATATAACTAGATCCTGTTTTGAACTATCGATCTTTTGCTTTGATTGGGAAAATGCAGTGAAATTTTCATCTATTTCAGAGAGTTCTTTTGCACTAATTGGTTCAAATACTTTAATTGTGTTGACATTAAAATAATATGCACCCATATAGATGCCTTGTATTGGCTCTTTGAATTTTTTAACTTGTATCAAGTTTGCACTTGCTATTATTTGGTTATCAATTTGAAATAGGACTAACGTACCTTTTGATGCAGCCATCCCAGAAGTCCTAAAAAGATATTCACCATGTTTTTTATTAGCCAACTCATTTAAAAAGAACTTCTTTTGTATTTCCTGATAGGTCATATTAGGGAATTCATATTTTGCACTCATAGGTAATATCCGAATTTCCTTAAACTTTGGATTGCTCCAATTATAGAGAAACGTCATAAATATATAGTTATTAAAATCTTTGAAGAGTTTATGTTCGTTTTTAAATTCTATTAACAACTGACGTTTGTCCTCAGTACTATTTTCACTTGTTGGAAGATTTAGCTTGTGAATGAAATAATCTACATGCTCAGGAGCAAATACATTAAGATATTTTTCTGGGTAATATGTAGCTAAAATTTTGCTCTTAAACATAGGGGATAGAGAGTTTTTGGATATAGATTCTACGTCAACTATTTCCCCGGCTTTTAATAACTCATTAATTGACACTTTAATGTTATCAAAAGCACCCTCGACATTTAAAGTCTCATCCCATTTTTGAATTGTTTTATAAGCTTGTTCCACTTTGTTATAATATAATCCAAATTTCTTATCCGCTGTAGACCCACCTTTAATACTTCCGAGCTCACTTAATTTGGTTTCAAGCCAATAACAGAAAGACTCTTTGCCTTTTCCAACTACATAATCATCGAGTTCCATATTTATAATCTGATTTTTAGGAAAGAGCTGAATGAATTTTAATCTTTCTTTCTCACAAATCTTATACTTTTTTTCGTAACTCTTTAGTTCTTTATTTTTAAAATTCATTACTGCTTGTACTAAGTTATTCATAATCTTCCTCCATTGCCATAATAAAAACATTACATTTTCAAATATCTCTGGTATAACACTACAATCTTTGGGTATTTTAGCATTCATATTTCTCTAACATTTCTTTTTTCTAATCACTGTAAGCTCATTAATATGTATAAAAAAATTTCTTTCAGCTCTGCTCATTCTAACATAGACTATTTTATGTTCTTCGTTCGTATTTAAACCTAGGTTTAATAACAAGTCCTTAATATCCTTAGCACCTATGAGTATAACATCATACTCAGAACCTTTTAATATTGTCGCAAATAAACAAGTTTTAAGTTGCCTCAGCCTTTATTCATTGAGAAATTTTTCAACTCTGCTTCCAACCATACTAGCAAAAATACGCGGTGTTACATCATTAGGTTGGATTCCCATATCTGTTATACAATTTCCAGTGATTTCAACACGATTATTATAATCAAAATACCTCCTATAAGTATGCTTGTGCGTGTGATATGTCAGATAAACATCCGTTCCAATAATTTCAACATCCCAAAAGCGTTCTTTTGCAACCTCATGTACAATACGTTCAAATTCATATTGACTAATCTCCATATTCCATACCTCCTGTTCTCCTAATCTTTCCTTTATTGTCAAAACCCTAACTATCAAGTAATTTATATCATTCATACAACCGATTAACTACAAATGTATAACAAAATTATTTTTGGCTTATTAAAACAATCATAACTTATTATTACAAAAAATTCCATATGTTTTTATATAAATGTTGATTTATGAAAAATATATTAATAGTTTAAATCATATATATATTAGTCAGAAAAGCTATTGAAAAGTCATTTAATGATTTGTCATTACCATTTACAAACATTTTATACATTTTGTCTTTTTAAAAAGTAATATTAATATATGTCAATAAAGTATACTTCATTGGCATAATAAAAATTACAATTTAACCGTCCCATATAACTATTAAAAGCAATTATGAGACGTATTACAACCCGTCTTAACTCTAATAGAACATAATACTATTACACCATTTTAACAAAAAAGAACATGATTTTGACACCATGCCCTTGACCTTTACCTATTACAACTCAATTATTTTTCTTTTAATCTCATACTTCATTGTTACGTTATCTCATTGTTTTAAAAATGCACCTAATTTACTAACACCGTTTTATATAGTTTCTTCCACTGTATCATGATAATATATATTTTTTATTCTGTTTATCAATTCATTAAAACTTACATTACTAATACCAAGATTTTTCAAATCAACTTTTTCTTTTAAAATCATATCCATAAATTTAATCAAATCTTCTTGAACCTCATCATTTATTTTGACTTCAACAGAAGGTGAAATATATATCAATAATCTAAAAATATCATTCTTATGCTTAGTTACATCCTTTGAGTCTATGTACTCACCGTTTTTCTTTCTCTCAAAAAGATCCATCCACGCTTTCATTTTAAATAGCAGAATATATTCAATTGATAAAACTGATACGCCATCAATAACTGTCTTTCCTTGTACCAATAGTTCATAATATGCATCATTAAGTAAAATAGCTGATAAGCTAGTAATATTATCACTTATATGTATTGGAGTAAGCAAAGAATCAAAGTGTAGTTTCATTCTTTCTGACTTTCTACTAAATAGTTCTATCATTGCTGGGAAATCAGTACGTATGGGTTTTGAAAATCTATAGAATTGATCTTTATCTGTACTTTTCTGTTTATGTTGATATCCTCCATCCTCGATAAATTTCCAGAATGCAATACCAAAGGTTTCATCTAATGCCTCAATCAATAGAACCATATCCAAATCCTTAGTTGCTCTAAAAGAAGCACCTATATCATCCAATAAAACATCACAAGCTGTTCCGCCTATAAATACATATTGTCCTTCATAATCGCCAAAATACTCTTTAAATTTATCTAACCCTTGTACCATAATTCACCCTTCAAACTTTCTTCTATTGCTTGCTCAATTCTTTCATCAGAAGTTCCACTAAATGATGCTGCTAATGAAGCTAAATCAACCACATTATTTTTAGCAAATATCATTGGATCGTAATCCCAAATCTGTAGTTCCATTAAATTCATGTCCTTAATCTTATATATATCCTTTTCAATATAATCCATTAAGTCATATAATTTTTGTTTTGATATAGCTCTAATAGATCTTGCTGACGGATTAATCATAGAATTCATTGACAACGCCTCTAATCCAGCAATTGGAAAATCATATGCTATATTATAAGCTGACTGATCCATATAAACAACTTTATTAACTGGATTTTTTAAATATTTGTTTCCGATGTCAAAATATTTTGTATCAGCAATTCTTTTATAATTTTTGCTTTTTCCTGTTTTTCCGCCTATATCATACTTTAATATTCCTAACGAGTATAAGTCATTTAAAGCCCTCGATGCTGTCATTGCTGTTGTGTTTAATTTTTTAGCCAATTCAGTTGTGTTTAAAGTCAAATCCTTATTATATAAAAAATATAAAAATACAAGTTGGGCAGTAGAAGAAAATTTTTCAATAGATTTTGAGTTTTTATCAATCATCTTCTTTAAATCCAATCCTAAAAACGGAAGATACATTTGTCCATTTTCAACTATAAATGGAATGCGATTTTGAATTAACGCTTTTCTTCTATATGGAGAAATATTGTTATACAAGAAAACCAAATTATCATTACTAATCGCTTTAAGAGTTTTCATGTGTTTTTTTATATCATTTATTTTAGGAACATCATTAATAAACTTTATTAAAATACATTGATTCCCAAGTATATTAAGATCATAAAAATCGTATATTTCTAATAGAAATAGCGGTAACTTATTTTCGTCATTCCAAGTATTTATAGTTACATTTTCATCAATATTTTCTTTTAAATACTCATTGACTTTATATAACATAGTATCGTCTCCCAATGTAACACTTTTATTTTAAATATAACACATCAAATGTTACATTGCAAGTAATAATGTTACATTTGACTGAAAAATATAAAACTTACCTTTAGACAAATATTATAATTACCTCAGGTTTCACATTACAAAATCTCCATATAATTTAATAACAAGTCTTTATTCAATCAATGAAGACATGTTCTGAAACACTAAATCCTCCATATCACCTACATTATAGAACTCTCCAAATGCTGAATATATTTCTTTTAGGCATAATGGCTCAACAATACTACCTTCGTACTTTGAAAACGGTCCATCTGTTTCAATTAAAATTCTATTTAATGGTATCTCTTTTAAAATTCCTCTTCCTTTGTTTGTCCTAAGCATCGCTTGGTTTAAAGAAAAATAATATCCTGCCCCCACTATATCTGGAATCAGTTCCTTGGGTCCCGTATACCAATGGAAAATCGCATTTTCCACCTTATACTTTAATAAAAGAGTTAACACATCTATTTCAGCCTGTCTGCTGTGCACTGATAAAATATGCTTATTCACAGATTTACAAATCTGTTCAAAAATTTTCTTTTGTTTGACTTGACTTTTTTCTGTCTTAGCTATAGAATAATCCAAACCTACCTCACCAACAAATTTTGTTTCTTTTATGGCATTAACAAACAAATCTTTATTAAACTCATATTCATTAATCAAAATAGGATGGAAACCAACTGCTAAAAATATTTGTGGTATGATTTTCATCATTAATTTCTGTTTTTCATACAATTCTGGTAAATGGGTGACAAAAATAGCTGAAATATCTTCACTCATAATTTCTTTAATTATTTTTGTCGGTTTGTCATAAAAATCAATATGGATATGCGCATCTATCATTATTGTCACCTTATATACTTTCTAGCAAATACCTCAAATTCTGATGAAAATTTATTCAACATTTTATATGTCCTTTCATAATAATCTGTTTCATGATAATATTTACGTTTTATATCTAATTCTGAAAATATTTGGTCAGAATTAATATATTGATAAAATGTTGTATAATAATTTAATGAGGATCTATATTCATCATCATTCATATCTCCTACATATGGTATCTCATATTCATTATCAAATTCTTCTAAATCATATGCTGACATAGAAATTTTTCTTAATAAACATGGTACACAAGTACCACATGATACCTTTGTACTTACATCGTATCGTTTGTCTTGCATTGATCTGCTGCAAGAACGCGTGTTAATAATATTTTTTTTATAATCAATGCTTAATGAATTTACCATTTCACCTTTTGTTGTAAATAAAAATGGATGATTTAATTGAACCTTAATTCCTACATTATCCATTATAGTCTGATATAAATGAATGGTTTTAGGATGTGTCGTTTTAGTGGTTCCACGGGACTGAAAAGAAGGATTTAAAGTCATAATTCCGTTTTCATTAATATTAACAATGTCAATATTTTCTTTTATAGCAGTCATAATTGCTAATGAGAAAAAGAGCAATGATCTTGTTCTTTGTGTATATGTGACTTTATTTTTCTCAACTTTCGAATAAGTTCGCATTCCGGCAATACCAATTCTTTTTTTCAAGAAACTATATACACAATTTATAGCTGATGTATCTACATTACTAGTTTTATATCCACAATATAAAGTATTCCTGTTTTCAATTTCATTGTGATAAGCCCCGCAAAATGAATCTAAACCTCCTGATAATAAGGATATATTATCAGCCTGAGTATTAATAAAAGTCAGTTGCTGAGATCCAATTTCATACTCTACTGGCTCTATATTTAATTGCCACCTGTCTCCATCACCTTCTGTAACAAAATTAGCTAATCTTTCTATTAATTCAAGATTTTCTTTCCACAGACTATGATTTTTAGCATCAACATATGTATTAATCTGTATATTTCTAGGACTATCCGATACCCTTTTTATAGATATATCAGCCACATAAATCTCTAAAAATATGTTTAACAAATCTATAGCAATAGATTTATCCGTTAATATATATGACTCGTTTGGGATTAACTGATTACACCTCAGTTCAATATCACCATTTTTAGCATGAGCAATAATCATGTTTATTACTCCTTACTCTTTTAATACATCTTGTAATTTTTGTATCAATTCATTTATCTGAATATCTCCACTATTACATTTTATTATTATTTCAGAAAAGTTCTTTTTTACATAATTTTTTGAAAATTTCTCAATATTATTATTTAAAATTTCTGCTGAGGTGTCTTTAAACATGCTAATTAGGGCTTCATTTGCATCTTCTCTGATTATCATACTAATAAATTTCTCGCAAAATACATTCAAAAATTCTGCAGGGTCTTCGAATTTATTCAAAATCATACTTGTCATAGCACTTTTAAAAGCAGCTAAAATTAATACTGAATCTATTTCTCCATCTTCATCTACAATATTATCTAAGATGGATTCTATGATTTTCTGAACCTCAATGACCGTCAGTTTCTCATATTGTATATTATACTCTTGTAAAAACTTATCAATACCTATTTCTTTGGCTTTTTTAAAGCACGCAAAACCGCCTCCAGCAAGTACTGCAAAATCTTTGTCTGCAAAATACCCTTTAGTTTTTTTGGAACGTAGGGTTTCCAATGCAATTTGAGGAATTACTTCCTTGCACTCTATTGATGGATTTACGTCGATTGTATCCTTCAATAATTTTTTTATTTTATCAGAAGTCTTTCTAACTGAAGAGCCCATACAAACACCTCCAAACGTAATTTGCTCTAAATATACCATATTTTACATATTATGTCTATATAATCTATCGATTTAAAGATTATTATCCCTATTATACATACTATCACCCATATAGTGATCTTTTTGTTCATAATAGCATTGTCACATACGAAAAGTAAAAGCACTGGCTTTAATAAGAGTCATATAAGAGTCTTGTTATATCCTGTTATTTGTCTCTCCCCACTCCACGTCTAATGCTTTAAATATCGCCTCCTGTGGTGTTGAATAAAATATAATACTAAAAGCACCCATTAAATCTGCCGGCACTGTTCCCATCTCTTATGCAGATGTAATAGGAATTAATACCTTCTTTGCTCCACTATCCAGACATACTTGCAACACACTGTCTAATTCCTCTAATTTTAAAATAGTTCCATTGATGCTGATATCGCCTAAAACAGCTATACTACTTAAAGTCGGTTTATTTAATGCAGCTGACGCAATCGCAATTAATGTAGGAAGTGTTAAGTATTTAATAATCCCGATTCCATTTAAATCCTGATAATTGATTATGTAATCCTTTGTTGTGGTACTGATAGAGTTGCTGATTGAGCAGCCATTAGCTTTTAGGTAATTAAATGCCGTATTAATAGCCTCTTTTGCTTATCTATCTAAACCAAGTCCTTTGCATTTAAATTATCCATTGCCTGGCAGAACCTGTGTTTCTAAACGATAAACCCCTATCATTCCTGTTTTGCCTCTTGATACGGTATATGCATGACCAGGATTACTGATTCCTTCGCTCCAACTCAGCTTATTTCAGAGTGCATATGAAATTATGCAAGAGATGCTTAAAAGAGCTGATGCTTATAGTGAACAGCATTGGCAAGAAACGGTTTGTGAGATAGTTCGCATGATTTATCCAAAATATATATTATCCAAACGTGAGCAGTTTGTAGGTGATGATGGCCGGCATAGAAAAAAACCTGATTTTCTCCTAATCGATTCTGGTGGATTTGTAGATGTTTTGGAGATTAAAAAACCTAACAATCAGCGGTTGATGACAAAAACTGAGTACAGAAATAATTATGTAGCTGATAGAGATTTTTCAGGGGCTATTGTACAAATTGAAAAATATGTACATTGTTTAAATCATGACGGCAAATCGATAGAACAAAAATTTCAAAGAAGTCTACAATCAGAGCTTCCAACAGGAATTAAAATACGTATTGCAGGACCACAAGGTATGCTACTGATGGGAAGAAGTAAAGGTTTGTCAGAAGAACAATTATTTGATTTAGAAATTATTAAGCTACAGCATAAAAATGTAATTGATATAATGACATTTTATGATTTGATGGATAGAATTGAAAATATTATTAAACAATTAAGCCATTCTTAATTATGCCAATTATAGAATAATGCTTTTAGCTGTAAAATCTTTATATCCAAAACTTATAGAAGCTATAGAAAGCGAACCTGAGATGTTTAATGTTATATTTTCTATTGCCTTATATTGTGGATTGAGACAAGGAAAAATATTAGGTTTAACCATTGCAGATATTGATCTAAAGAATAATTATATTGATGTGAATAAACAATATGTTTCCCATTATACGAATGGTAAAGTAAATCATGAAATAGCCAAAACAAAAACTGATAACTCTATCAGAAAAGTATATATGCCTGATGCTGTTAGCGAAATCCTAGAGCTATATATAAACAAGTTAAAGATACTAAATATTAACCCAGATAAACAATTTCTTTTTATTAACCCGAAGACACAATTAATTTATGACCGTAATGCTATTTACAGAAGATTTCTAAAAATGGCCAGAGGAATAGAGTTTCATAATATTACTTTTCATGATTTAAGGCATCTGCAGGCCACTATGATGATCAATTCGGGTGTTAACATTGTAGTTGTAGCCAAAAGACTTGGAGACACAATTGAAACTGTTTCAGAAACCTATTTGCATTCAATAGAGAAAGTGGAAAAGGATTCTGTTAATCAGCTTCAGGATTTCATTGATAATAAGATTAGGACATATTAATGGGACATAATTTCAAGGCATAAATAATTATTTTGTCCCAAAAATGTCCCAACACTCTTTTGTGACATTTTTGCACCCCATATTTAAACGCTATTACAATTTGAAAAAAAAATTAAAAAGACACCAACCTATTTCAGTCAGTGCCTCTCATCAAGTGGTTAATTACATATTGCTTACTTTTTCATGGTCATGTGCTTCTTTATATTTTAAGCGAGTAGCTTTACCTCCCCGAATATGTCTTTCGGACTTGTTCTTAAGCAAAACCTTCTTTACTTCGCTCGCAGCTGGAGGGTTCAGTTTGGGAAGTCGTTCTGTAACGTCCTTATGGACTGTGCTTTTGCTGACGCCAAATCTCTTTGCCGTCTGCCTTACAGTGGATTCAGTACTTATAATATATTCCGCGATTTCCATGGCTCTGCGTTCTATGTAATCTTTCATGTTTAACCCCCTTTGGCATTATACCGTCTTATTTTAATTTTTATGCATTTCTTTGTCCTATTAGAACCTTTATACACTAATTAATATAGTCCATTGGGTTAACATTTTTTCCATCAACAATTATTTCAAAGTGAAGATGTGCTCCGTCAGCTGCCTCAATGCTTGCTGTTTTCCCTACATTTCCTATGGTCTGACCCTGTTGCACTTGTTCTCCAGTCTTAACACTTGCTGATACTAAATTGTTATATAATGTTTTAATATTGTTTCCGTGGTCTATAACAATTTCTGTTCCTGTCAGGTCAGATGTGTTTACAGATTCTACCGTTCCTGCAAATGCCGATTCAATTAGCAATGTATCTTTGGGCTTTATGTCAACGCCCTTATGTACTCTCCATTCTCCTATAGATTCATAATAAACTAAATCCTCCATTGAAAATTCCCTGTATACTTCCCCTGCCAATGGAGTTTTCATCATTTTTAAATCTATGCTTTCATTTCCCGGCTGGTCTTTTTCCTCATCATTGTCTTTTTGTGCATTTTCATAGTCCTCTATTATTTCTTCAACTTTGTCCTTGTAAGGGTCAACGTTAGCTCCTATATTTTCGCTATCTGAACTATTCCCTGCCATATTGTTTCCGTCAGGATCAGGACTTGATGTATATCTCCAAACTATTGCAGTTGCTAAGAGAACAATACAAAGAGCAATTATAAAGAAACTTGTATCCTTATGTTTCAGCCTAATAAAGAAATTTTTCATTTTCATCTTTGCATTTTTAAATCTATTTTTTTTCATTTAATCCTCCTGTTTTTATGCTTCTTTATTATCTGAGGATAGTGTGTCCCATTTTTTTTATTTAATACAAAAATGTTCTATTTTTTTTGATTGTTCATAAAATAATAGTAAAACTTATGATAAAGGGGGTTAGTTTAATGTTAAACCGTCTGATTTATGCTCTTATTATATTTATACTGCTGTTGACCATACCCAACTTGAGCCTTGCATTTCTAGAACAAAAAATGAATATGCCAAGTGCAGCAGAAATTGTAGATAATGAGCAATCAAGCACATATGAAGAGGTAACAAGCAATGATAATCAGGAAGAATTTAAAGAAGTAAATATTAAAGAACCTGAGCTGATTAAAGTATACAACTTAAAGACACAGGAGATTATGGTAATAGATTTTGAGGAGTATATTAAAGGTGTTGTTGCTTCTGAAATGCCTGCAGAATTTAATATTGAAGCGCTAAAAGCTCAAGGAGTTACGGCAAGAACGTATTTGCTGTATAGATTAAAAAAATATCCTAATGGGCATCCTGATCACCCGGGTGCACCAGTATGCACCGGCACTCATTGCCAGGTATGGACGTCTAAAGAGAATCTTATTGCATCTCACGAAGAAGGCTGGTATGAACAATATTGGGGGAAAATTGAAGAAGCCGTTGAATCTACAGAAGGAAAAATATTAACTTACGAAGGGAAAATAATTGAACCGCTTTTTCATTCAACAAGCGGAGGAAGGACTGAAAATTCTGAGGATGTATTCTCAACAGCAGTTCCATACCTAAGAAGTGTTGAAAGTCCATATGAATCCGAAGCTCCAAAACTTCATGATTCTATTAAAATATCTGTGGATGAATTCATAAACAAATTAAACTCTATATATGGAAATTTAAATCTTTCGCGCGATAACCTTAACGACAAGATTAAATTGGGAGAGATAAGCGAAGGCGGAAAAATAAAATCTATATACATAGATAATACTGAGGTCACCGGGAGGGAAATGAGATCTCTTTTTAATTTAAACTCAACAAATTTCAGCTTCATACAATCCGGCAATGAACTTGAAATAATTACAACCGGCTACGGCCATGGAGTTGGAATGAGCCAATGGGGAGCTGAAGGAATGGCCGACAAAGGCTATGATTACAGAGAAATATTAAAACACTATTTTACTGATATAGAAATAGTAAGTATGAAATAGTTGCGAGCTATAGGTTAATGTTACAGTCACATATTGTAACATTAACTTTTTATATACAATAATTTTGCAATATGTTATTATTATATTAAAAGTATGTAGAAAGGATTGTTATAATGATATTTATAAATGAACAAGCTTATAAAGAGTTTAAAGCTCTTTTAGATGATGCAAATGTTGAATCCTATAATATAAGGATAGGACTGGATAGAGTAGGATGCAGCGGGCCTATTTTTAACGTATATGTAGATGAAGCCACTGATAATGATGATGTTGAAAAAATACACGAAGTTTCATTTATTGTTGAAAAATCTCTCAATGAAGAATACGGTGGTTTTATAATAGTTTCAAGTGAAGAAAATGGTGGAAATGGCGTCGGTCTTAAACCTGTAGTACAGCCTTCATCTGGAGGATGCGGAGGATGCTGTGGAGAATGCCACTAAAAAAACGGCCTAAGCCGTTTTTTTATGTTAAATTATTCTTATTCTGCTACATATGGTAACAATGCAATAGTTCTTGCTCTTTTTATTGCTCTTGTAACCATTCTTTGATGCTTAGCGCAAGCACCTGTAATTCTTCTCGGTAATATCTTGCCTCTTTCAGTTGTATACTTTTTCAATTTAGCAAGATCCTTATAATCTATATGTGTAGTCTTTTCTTGGCAGAATTGACAAACTTTTTTACGAGGTCTTCTTTTTGAGTAATTTCTTTCGCTTCTATCGTTTCCTTGTCTTGAACTCACTTTATGTTCCTCCTTCCCTAAATATCGGTTTTTTAGAATGGGATATCTTCGTCATCTACCGGCTGGAAAATATCATTGTCTTCATCTGGAAAGTCACCGAAAAAGCTGCTATCTGGCTGTACCGGTTTTCCCTGCTGTGGTGATGATTGATCTCTTCCACCAATAAACTCTACTCTATCTGCTATAACATCGGTTGTATATCTTTTTTCGCCTGTCTGTGTAGTATAGCTTCCTGTGGAAATTCTTCCGTGGACTGCACACATGCGACCTTTTGCAAGGTAGTTAGCGCAGTTTTCTGCTTGTTTTCCAAAAACAGTTATACCTATAAAATCCGCTGTCTGTTTTCCTTGAGATGTCGCTTCTTGTTTCTTTTCTCGTGACATTTCTTTGTCTACTGCCAAAGTAAATTTAGCAATAGCCATACCTGATGAAGGTACGAATCTCAGCTCGGGATCTCTTGCCAGTCTTCCTATTAATACAACACTATTCATATTCTTCCCTCTTTTTTATTATTCTTCTACAGTAATCATTTGTCTAATTACGTTTTCGCTGATTTTACAAATTCTGTCTATTTCATCAACAGCATCTGCGCCTGCAGTAAATTCAATAAATACATAGTAACCTTCTCTTTTTTTGTCGATTTCATAAGCAAGTCTTCTCTGACCCCACTCATTAACCTTTTCAATTGTTCCCTGTCTTTCAGTTATTATGTTTTTTACTTTTTCGATTTCTGCATTTCTTACATCTTCTTCTAAATTAGAAAGTAAGATTAAAGCTGCTTCGTATTTTCTCATCTGAGTCACCTCCCTTTGGACTTCGGCTCTTGTTTTCCCAAGAGCAAGGATAGCTTATATATTATAGCACTATGGTTATTCCAATACAAGCATTTTTTACAAAAATATATTTTTTTATTAGTTTACAATTTTATTTGATACTCAGCTTCTTCATTACAATAGCTGCATTTTTCGGATTGAACCTTTAGGACCTCAGGAGCAGCTTCCGACTCGTTTACGGCATCATCAATCGCCATGTCCACATGAATACTACATGCATATATAATTGCTTTTTCTTCCATTTTTTCTCCTAAATTTCATAAATTCTACTTGATCTGTCCCTGTATGTCATATCTAAACATATTCCCGGATTTACTTCTATTGAATTTTCCTTTAGTATATTTTCCACAGTTTTATACGCCAACTGAGGAAAATTGTTTTCCTTACTCAAGTGTCCCAAAAGGATTATTTCCGTTCCTCTTTTTACAACTTTTGTAATTAAATCGCCGGCTGTATCATTGGACATATGACCAAATTCTCCTAACACTCTCCTTTTGAGAGGCCATGGGTACGGACCTATAAGAACCATATCTTCATCATGGTTTGATTCAACAAGCAGTAAATCTGAGTCTGTTATACTGCTGACTATTATATCATTTATGCATCCCGTATCTGTCACAAGGCTTATTTTTTTATTACCATGAAATATATTATATCCCACTGGATGAGCAGCATCATGAGATATATCAAACGGTGTTATAACTAAATCTTTTATTTCAGTTTGTCTTTCAAGAATTTTAATATTTTCAGGTTTTATTTCTCCCAGGCACGACTTCATTGCATCCCAAGTTTCTTGATTGGCATAAATAGGTACATTCAGTCTTCTAGACATAATTCCTGCACCTTTAATGTGATCCACGTGCTCATGGGTAATAAATATAGCATCAACCTTTTTCGGGTCTTCCCCTATATTAACAATTTCCTGTTGTATCTTTTTTCCGCTTAAACCTGCATCTACTAGAATTGTCGCATTATCTGTTTTTATATATTGGCAGTTCCCGCTGCTTCCGCTGTATAATGAACAAAATTTTAATTTCAACTTGTCCTCCCTTTATGTACCTGCACTTGAATCAATTTATACTATCATATTATTTTAATTTTTACAAATACAAATTATGTTGAAATCGGTTTTAAAAATCGAAGCAGGTTACAATAAAGTATACCTTTGATCAGTGTAAAAATTAATGTATCATACATAGCAAAGTTAAATCATATAAATTTATTATGTAGGAATTATGTCATATAAATAAAACTTATTAGAAGGATATTATGATTATTAGACTTAAATTTAAAGTGTTATTAATTTTTTCAGCATTTATATTAATAATAGGGCTTTATTTATCTTTTTTTGCCAATAATGCTAATGTAGTTACGGCAGACAGCAATAAAGATTTTATAAAGTGGGTGGATTTTAGAGTGTCCTATAATGCAATGGATAAGGCCTTAAAAGCTGATATAGCAAGCGTAGACGAAGATGTTAAACTTAATTGGGTTGAATTGCTTGCTTACCTCGGCACCAGGTATGGAGGAGATTTTGCAAGGTATAAGTCAAAAGATATGGATGTTCTAATTAACAAATTAAAAAATGGCACCAGTATCGAAGAACTAACAAAAGACCTAAAGCACTATGGTTATTATTTTGAGGCATATTCTGCAGTGCTAGGAAATTTCGTAGGACCTTGTGAAATACAAGTTAAGGATGAAAATGACCCTTCCAAAAAAGTATGGGTAAAAAAATACGGTCTCAAAGTTTTTTCTCCCATTGCAGCAGGATACGGTTACAGCCACTATGATGATTTTGGAAACTCAAGAAGTTATGGCTTCAGAAGAGTTCATCTTGGTAATGACCTTGTCGGTTCAGTAGGAACGCCTATTGTAGCTGTGGAAACCGGAAGAATTGAAGCTTTAGGCTGGAATCAGTACGGAGGATGGAGAATAGGAATTCGAAGTCTTGACAATATGAGATATTACTATTATGCTCATTTGCGAAAAGATCATCCTTATGTTAAAACTTTAAAAGAAGGAGATATTGTATATGCCGGAGATGTAATCGGCTACTTAGGCATGACCGGTTACAGCCGAAAAGAAAATGTAAATAACATTAATACACCCCATCTTCATTTTGGAATGCAGCTGGTATTTGATGAGTCTCAAAAAGAAGCCTTGGCAGAAATTTGGATTGATGTTTATAAAATCGCAAAACTGTTAAACAGAAGCCGATCTTCAGTAATTTATAATAAGGATACACAGGAAAGTGAAAGAATTTATGATATACGGTTTCACAATGTTCCCGAAAGAACCCTGCATTACAACACTGAAACTACAGCAGAACCATAAATCAAAAGCAAAAAAACAGGAGGGTACTGATCCCTCCTCAATATTTTGCTAATTATTTGCATCTTCAAGCTTCTCAATAATCTTTAACATTACTGCCGCAGTTTCGGCTCTAGTCAAATACTCTTCTGGGCAAAAATTGTTTGAGTATTTGCCTGCCATTATACCATTAATATAAGCAGTTTTGACATCTTCAATTTCTTTCTGGTTTAAACCTCCTAAATCAGAAAAAATGCTATGTATATCAAGATCCTTAAATTCTTCATTTTCGTTAAATATGTTTCTTATCAGCTTAGCTGCTTCCTTTCTGGTTAATTGGTCCATAGGATTCAGCTCACTTTCATACTCTTTCAGCAAACCCAGTTCATTTACGTGCTTGATATAACCCTCAGCCCATGTGTGAATTTCACCGGCATCTGCAAATGGCAAAGCATTTTCTTCAATTGAAATCATTTCATCACTATCATTTTCATTATCTGTGTTTTTTCCGGCAATTTGTTCTTTATTATTTTCGTTGTCTGTGTCTTTTCCGGTAAGCTGTCCTGTATCATTTTCTTCTTTGTTATCATCTGTATATTTATATTCCGGTAAGTATTCTTCTTTATCATCAATTACCTTGCTCAGAAAAACTAAAAACTCTTCTTTAGTTGCTATATTATCAGGGTTAAAGGATTCTGCCTCGTTGATTACCCCTTTATGGAAAAGTTCCATAATAATCTTTCTTGCCCAATGGAAAGATATATCATTGAATACATATCCTCCATGCTCAATATCTCCTGTTCTCAATAACCAGTTTCTTTCAATCCAGCCTTCTCTGTTTTCATCGATATATACCTTATACCAATAGTAGCCATTTTTCAAAATCGGGCCTTCGGTTATCGTGCCAAGCTGATTTTCTTTCAGCTCATAAATGTATTTTCCTGCCGGAACATCCCTAAGCTGATATTTTGACCTTACTCCGTCAGTTCTTACATAATCTCCTACCTCATACAAAACAATATTTGCGCTATTGGTATATGAAGGCGTTGGAACAACTAATGACCTGCTCGGCTTCCCTGTCTGAGGCAGGTAGGAAAAATCAATATTATTAATTTTCTGTCCGTATTCTTTTTCAGCTATATCGTAAATCAACTGCTGATATGTGTATTTTTTTGCATATGAGGACAGCATGTTAGGATTGTTGCTTTGTGCCCATCCGTTATATGCCCAAAGAGCAAAGTACCAATTTTCAAGTATATTGGGGTCCATGTTCCCTACGCATGATACACTTTGATATGAGCTCATACTCCACTTATTAAGAAGCACATCTGCTCCAGCTTCAATATTGTACATAATGTCATATTTCAGCTTATAAGAATCATAGCCTCCATTTCTGTTGCTGACCTGCATAAGGCCTATACTGCTTCCGCTTATTTTAGGACTGCCGTCACGATTAAAATGTTCGTATACGGATTCCACCCTGGCTATTGATTTCAATATTACTGAAGGCACTCCTCGTTTTAGAGCTACTTCATTAATCATTTTTTCTATTTCCTCACGTGGAGGATTGTAATTTGCAAATACAACATAGTTAAAAGCAAACACAAAGATAAATATCAACATTAAGATTTTGAGGGTTTTGGTTTTCAATATTTTCATATCTACAGCCTCCCATTCCAGATTTCAACCGTTAACTGTTGACTTGTATACGGTCAATTAAGTTTAACACTTCATTTTTTACCTTATCCAATGTTTCTGCAGATTGTTTTCTGCTTTCCCCCTTAACTGAAAAATATGCTTTTAGTTTAGGCTCTGTTCCAGATGGTCTCAGAACTAACCATGAGCCATCTTCAAATGAAAATTTCAACACATCAGATTTTGGATAATTTAATTTTTCTGTCTTTCCGTCCAAAAAATTTAAGACTGTTCCCAATTTGTAATCATACACATACGGTATATTTTTACCTGCCAGAGAACTAAGTTTATTTTCTCTAAAATTATCCATTATTGATTTCATTTTGGAAAGTCCGGAAGCTCCTGTAAAACTCAATGAAACAGTTTCTTCCATATAAAATCCGTG
The DNA here is from genome assembly GCF_052059825.1 of Sedimentibacter sp. LTW-03. Classification (GTDB taxonomy): domain Bacteria; phylum Bacillota; class Clostridia; order Tissierellales; family Sedimentibacteraceae; genus Sedimentibacter. Next base: position 2,940,079 of record NZ_CP197180.1, on the reverse strand, counting down.
TTCATTGTATATGTCATTAAGAATATTTACTAGTGTTTTCCCTTTTTTCTTATAATATGCAGCCATTTCACAAATGAGCATAGATGCTATTACCGCATCTTTATCTCTTACAAAGGTTCCCGCCAAATATCCATAGCTTTCTTCATAGCCAAATAAAAATCTGTATTTCTCAGAGTCCTGAAAATCCTGCATTAATTCTGCTATATATTTAAATCCTGTCAATGTGTCAAATGTAACAGCATTATACTTGGATGCAATGTCTCTTCCTATCTCGCTTGTAACAATTGTTTTAACGACCGCCGCATTTTCAGGAATGCGTCTCTGCTCGCTCAATGACGAAAGTAAATAATTCAAAAGCAGCACCCCGGTCTGATTACCGTTCAACGCTGTCATTTTGCCTTCATCATCTTTTACAACAAGGCCCACCCTGTCACAGTCGGGATCAGTTCCTATTATAATGTCCGCTCCTGTTTCCTCTGCTTTTTTTATTGCCAATTCAAATGACTTTATATCTTCCGGATTTGGAGACTTAACTGTAGAAAACTGAGGATCCGGCAGCTCCTGTTCTTTTACAATAGCGACATTATTATATCCAAGCTCACTAAGTGTTCTCCTGACAAGTTTATTGCCTGTTCCGTGAAGAGGTGTATAGACAATTTTTATATCCTTGTCAACATCATTGTTGAGACTTAGACTTTTCACTTTATTTATATATATTGTATCAATATCTTCACCGATAATATGAATTTTCTCATTTCCTTCAGGTTCGATATATTTTATATCTTTAAGCATTACCTTGTTAATTCTTTCAATTATTGCATCTGCGTCCTCAACGACCTGCCCTCCAAATCGGTCGTAAAGCTTGTATCCGTTGTATTCGGGAGGATTATGGCTGGCAGTAATTACAACTCCACCTTTACATTTAAAGTGTCTTACTGCAAAAGAAAGCTCCGGTGTCGGTCGCAGACTTTCAAATAAAAATACGTCTATATCATTTGCTGCAAAAACACTTGCTGTTTTCTCGGCAAACTCCTTTGACATATTTCTGGAGTCATATGCTATGGCAACGCTTATTGTATCATCACCATATTTCTCTTTCATGTAATTCGATATGCCCTGAGTTGCTCTTGCAACTGTAACGATATTTATACGATTTGAACCGGCACCTATTTTCCCCCTCATGCCTCCGGTACCGAATTCCAGTTCCTTAAAAAACCTATCCATTATTTCAGAATCATCTTTTTCAATGTTTATAAGCTCTTTTTTCAAGGAATCATCAATATATGGGCTTTCAAGCCACATATCATATTTTTCTCTGAACATAGTTACCCCCTTATATTCAGCTTATTTAAATAAGCCTTAAATTCTTTTCCCAAATCCTCTCTTTTAAGTGCAAAATCTACTGTGGCTTCAAGAAATCCAATCTTGCTTCCAACATCATAGCGCCTGCCTTCAAACATATATGCATAAACGTCTTCTATGTTGCACAATGTCTTTAATCCATCCGTAAGCTGTATTTCGCCGCCTACTCCCTTTTTAGTATTCTCCAGAATATCAAATATTTTAGGAGTAATAATATATCTCCCTAATATAGCAATATTTGTTGGAGCATTATCGCGATTCGGTTTTTCCACTAAATCCTTAACCGAATATACTCTTTCATTCACCTTGTTCCCTGAAACTATTCCATACTTGCTAACATTTTCCCACTCTACCGGCTGTACGCCTAAAATTGTAGAATTATATTGTTCAAATGCTTCCATCATTTGCTTTAAACACGGTTTTTGCGCATCCACAACATCATCGCCGAGCAATACGGCAAACGGCTCATCCCCCACAAAAGACTTTGCACAATAAATAGCATGGCCTAATCCAAGAGGATTTTTTTGTCTGACCGTGTGTATGTTTATCATTTTTGAAATGCTGCGGACCTGCTCCAGAAGTTCTTCTTTATTTGTTTTTTCCAAATTGGATTCAAGCTCTACAGCTCTATCGAAGTGTTCTTCTATAGATCCCTTATTTCTTCCGGTGATTATTAACAAATCCTCTATTCCGGAAGCAATTACTTCTTCAACTATGTACTGAATTGTAGGTTTATCTACTATAGGCAGCATTTCCTTCGGTATTGCTTTAGTTGCAGGCAGAAATCTTGTTCCAAGCCCTGCTGCCGGTATAACTGCTTTTTTTATTTTCATATTTAACCTCTATAACATTAACTATTCAAACTCATCGTTTAAAGATAATAAGACTCTGACAACTGAAAATTGCCAGAATCTTAATATTAATTTGCGCTTATGATGCCCCGTAATTGGTTTTTATATTGTCTGTTATTAATGAATCCTTCAATGCGTCCATATGTTCAAGGGACTGTCCCGTGCCTTTTGCGACACATGAAACTGCATCTTCGGCAATTGCTACATCCAAGCCCGTTCTTTTGGCAATCAGTTTATCCAAGCCGTGTATAAGACATCCGCCACCGGTCATAACTATTCCTTTCTCACTTATATCTGCCGCCAGTTCAGGAGGAGTCTTTTCAAGAACTGAATGTACGGCATCAGCAATAGATGTTATAGTTTCTTCCAATGCTTCTAGCATATCAGCCGAAGAAATTGTCAGATTAACAGGAAGTCCTGTGACAAGATTCCTTCCTCTTACCTCCATGAACTTCTCTTCTTCTTCCGGAAAAGCAGTCCCTATATTTATTTTAATATCCTCAGCGCTTCTCAATCCAATCATTACATTGTATTTTTTTCTCACATATCTTACAATAGCATCATCACACTTGTCGCCAGCAATTTTTATCGATCTGCTTACGACAATTCCTCCTAGCGATATAACAGCTATATCTGTTGTACCGCCTCCCATATCTATAATCATGTGTCCTGACGGCTTTGTTATATCAAGACCTGCTCCTATTGCTGCTGCTACAGGTTCTTCTATAAGATATGTCTTTTTAGAGCCTGCATTCATGCTTGCATCAAGCACCGCTCTTTTTTCGACTTCAGTCACTCCGCTGGGAACGCATATTATAACTCTCGGTTTTATAATTGAGCTTCCAACCGCCTTTTTTATAAAGTATTTCAGCATTTTTTCTGTTATGTCAAAATCTGATATAACACCGTCCCTTAGCGGTCTTATGGCAACAATATTGCCCGGAGTACGTCCGAGCATTTTTCTGGCTTCCTCTCCAACCTCAAGTATTTTATTGGTATTTATATCAATTGCAACAACAGAAGGCTCATTTATTACTATTCCTTTGCCCTTAATATACACTAATACACTGGCAGTTCCAAGGTCGATTCCAATATCCATTCTGAAACCCATTTTTATCCTCCTGAAATTTTCTTCTTTAGCTATATTTTGCAAAACAATTTAAAAAATTATGCAAAATATCTCAATAAGTTATAATGATAAAGATTATACCATATAACCACATTAATTTCAATTTATTTTGCTTAAAAGCGGTAATTTTAAGAGAAAATTAAAAAATCATTCAGCCGTGCAGGATAATTCTCAGAATTCCTCTAAATTTCATATCCTGCACGTGAATGACTAATTTATTTTTTAAGCAGTTTTTTAATTTTCTGAACAGGATCCAATAATTCGCTTAATGACCCGTCATAGTTTAGGGTATCAATAATATTGGCTATATATTTTGACATGTCAACTTCCGTATACCATGGTTTATCCAAAAGTTCAGGCTTTCTGTAAATCATGTTTGTAGTAAATATTTTCGTTATTGTTCCATCATTGTATGCCTTGTCAAATTTGGCTAAACCTTCTGTAAATAATCCGAATGAAGCAAACACGTATACATTTTTTGCTTTTCTTTCTTTCAGCTTCTTGGCAACATCAATCATTGAATCTCCAGATGCAATCATATCGTCAACAACAATAACATCCTTGCCTTCTACATTATCCCCTAAGAATTCATGGCTTACGACAGGGTTCTTTCCATTTACTATAACAGAATAATCTCTTCTCTTGTAAAACATTCCCAGATCAAGTTCCATAACGGAAGAATAGTATATGCACCTTGCCATTCCTCCCTCATCAGGTGAAATAATCATCATGTGATTTCTGTCTATTGCCACGTCTGGAACAGATCTTACAAATGCTTTTATCATCTGATAATGAGGATGAAAGTCCTCAAATCCATGCAGAGGAATAGCATTTTGCACTCTCGGATCATGAATATCGAAAGAAATGATATTTTCAACGCCCATGGATGTGAGTTCCTGCAATGCCAACGCACAGTCCAGTGATTCTCTCGTGGCTCTCTTATGCTGTCTTCCCTCATAAAGCATCGGCATTATAACAGTTATTCTTTTTTCTTTACCATTCATGGCTGCTATAATTCTTTTTAAGTCCTGATAGTGATCATCCGGGCTCATTGGAACATCCATACCGTACATTTTGAATGTTGTTCCATAATTAAATACATCAGATATTATAAATACATCATGTCCTCTTACAGTTTCATTAAGAACACCCTTCGCCTCACCTGATCCAAATCTTGGGCACACAGCATCTAACAGGTATGTTCTTACGGGAACAGAGTCCTCTGAATATATAACACCATTTTTATCCTGTCTCCATTCCTTTAGGTAATAGTCTATTTTAGCTGCAATTTCTTCGCAGCCCTTCATAGCTATTATTGACAATTCACCAAACGGCTGAGGTTCATTGTAAGTATAATCATTTATATTCATTTCTTCCTCCTGTTCAAATTAAACGACTTTCTTATTTTCTTTTACATTCTATCAAATATTTTATAATTGTCAAAACAAAGTATAATAAATATTGTTAAGATATTTTAATAAAAATAAAAATCTATAGAAATATACTTACGTATCTCTATAGATTTAATTAATCTCACTTGTAAATTTTAGCTATATTTGCCGACAAGTCTTCGTATGTAAACGGCTTATGTATAATAACTTCGCCTTTACTTATCAATTCCTCATAATCTGATTGCTGCGCGAAACCGGTAATAAAAAAAGCCTTTGTTTTATTTTTAGTTTTTTTCATTTCCTCATACAGCTGTTTTCCCGACATTATAGGCATTGATAAATCTATTACTGAAAAAGCAATTTTGCAGCTGTGTCTTTTGTAATACTCCAATGCTTCCAACGGTTTGCTAAACTTAATAACGTCATATCCCAAATCTTCAAGCAACTCTGTTTCAACATCGAGTACATTTTCATCATCATCAACCAGCATAATCAAATTGCTATCAACGTCAATTTTAGTGGTTTTATTAACTGAATATTTTTTGTTATACACCGGCAGGAAAATTTCAAATCTTGTTCCCCACCCTACTTTGCTTCTTACGTTAATAAAACCAGAATGGGATTTTACAGTCCCAAAAACCACGGATAGTCCCAAACCTGTTCCCTTTGTTTTAGCTTTTGTTGTATAATACGGCTCAAATATTTTCATGAAAACATCCTCGCCTATTCCCGAACCATTGTCTTCAACATAAATTGTTATGTATTGCCCAGGCTTTAAGGTTTCACCATGACTTAGAACCATTTCTGAAAATACAACTGTGTCTAAAGTTCCTACTTCAATTTTGCCAACTGAATCATTCATGGCGTCCCTTGAATTTAATATAAGATTTACAATTAAATTCTCGATTTGAGCTTCATCACCCAACACTGACTTGTTTGCGGCTCCATACTTATAACTAAGTTCTATTTTTTTGTTTAATATGGATTCTACCATCATGTATGTGTTGTCCAATACATTTTTCAAATTAACCGGTTTGTTTGTGCTGCTTTCCTTTTTCGAAAACATAAGAATTTTTTTAGTCAAATTTGCCGTACTTTGTGAAATGTGAATTATTCTTTCTGCATATTCTTTAACTTTTTTTAAGTCATCAGTTCGCTGTATCATAGTCGCATTCCCGATTATGCTCATTAACTGATTATTAAAGTCATGAGCAATTCCACCAGCTAGCTGACCCAATGCTGCCATCTTTTCGCTCTGCCTTCTTGCTATATCATCTATCTCCTGCATATCCTGAAGGCCTTCTACATTCATTTTTTTTGCTAGATCTCCTTGTACAATTAACCTCATCTCTTCGCTACTAATCATTTGTTCCCCTTTACCTTCACTAATTATTTTTAATCAATAAGGTAAATATACAATGTAATTTTGCAAAACTTTGTAGAAAAATGTAAGAAATAAAAAATAATTTTTATTTTTTTGTAGTTTCTCCGAATACAATTTTACAATTATAGTATTTATAAATAAAACTTACAAAAAAAGCAACATTCAACGTCGCGAAGAGCGTCAAATGTTGTTTGTAATGGTGATCCATCGGCGATTCGAACGCCGGACACCTTGATTAAAAGTCAAGTGCTCTGCCTGCTGAGCTAATGGATCATTTTTTTTATGAACTTGTATATAATAACCTCTGTGTCTAAATTTGTCAATGTTTTTTTAGAAAAATCGATAAATTAATAAGTTATTTTATATATTTCATATTATACAACTATGTATTTTATTGATATTGACTTATTTTTTTTAATTTGTTAAAATTAAAGAAAAAACGAGGTGTTATTATGGCATTTAATATGGTTGCTTCCCATGCAGTGTGGCCTATGGAAAATGATGCAATATTCGGGCTTGCTGCAAAGGCAAAGGAAGCTATTGATAAGTACGGCAAAGAAAACGTTATTGATTCTACTCTTGGAGCGCTTGTTGACGATGATGGAAATCTTATTTGTCTTGATACAGTATACAGTGAATTAAAATCACTTCCAAATGCTGCAATAGCAGCATATGCTCAGGTAGCGGGGCAAGCAGACTTTCTGGAAGCTGTTCAAGATGCATGCTTTAAAGAATATCGACCAAAAGCTTATATAAAAGCCGTCGCAACCCCTGGAGGAACAGGAGCAGTAAGGCATTCAATTTGGAATTATACTGAACCGGGAGATTCTATACTTGTTTGCGACTGGTTCTGGTCACCATACGTGACAATTTCGGAAGAATTTGGCAGAACAGTTACAAATTATGAATTCTTTAATGATAAGGGCGTATTTAATATTACTTCATTCAAAGAAAAATTTGAAAACTTAATTGATAAGCAAAAAAGACTTGTCACTGTATTAAATACTCCTGCTAACAATCCTACAGGATACAGTCTGTCTGATGAAGAATGGGATGAAGTTTTAGACATCGCAAAGGAAAAAGCTAAAGACCCGGAAAATAAAATAATATTTATGGTCGATGTTGCTTATATTGACTATGCCGACAAAGATAGAAGAAAGTTTTTTGCCAAATTTTCTAATCTTCCTGAAAATATACTTATACTGATAGCATACAGCATGTCAAAAGGATATACAATGTATGGCATGAGATCTGGGGCAATTATCGGTGTTTCTTCAAATGAAGAAATAGCTAAAGAATTCTATTACACATGCATGCACGCAAACAGAGCGAACTGGTCAAACGGAACAAGGGGCGCAATGTCTGTTATGACTAGTATAGCCAAAGACCCTGCTAAAAGAAAAGCTTATGAAGAAGAAGTAGCTAAATACAGAGCGATGTTAAAAAAACGTGCAAATGCCTTTGTAAAAAGCGCAGAAGAATGCGGCTTAAAAATTTTACCTTACCGAGATGGATTCTTTGTCAGCATACCTTGCAGCAATGCAAAACAGTTGTCTGATGAATTAATAAAAGAGAACTTGTTCGTTGTTGCATTAAAGAAAGGACTAAGATTTGCAGTTTGTGCGGTTTCTGAAGATAAATGCAAAATAGCACCCGCAAAAATAAAGGAAGTAATGGACAGATACAAATAATCAGATCTAATTTAAGCACCGACGGAATGCGCCGGTGCTTTGTTATATATTTTTTTCTTTAATATAAGGTATAAATTAAATTATATCTTCCTGCCGTTTTATTCAAATTAACTACTATAATTTTGCTTACCCAGCAATTCTTCCGACTTTGTTTTCCATTTACCTGACAAATAATATGGCCCTGAAATTAGAAGCCAAAACGCCCATCCAACCGCGTAGCTCAAAAACATGTATTCTTTTCCATATTTATCTGCTATATAGTACGCTGCCGGAATTCTTCCAAGCCAAAGAGATATTATAGCACCCATCATCGGAACAATAGATTCCCCTGCGCCTCTTATTACAGCATTAATTGTAAATACAATTGCCAACAGTGAAATTGCCGGCATAACATTTTTCAAATATATCATCCCAGACTCAATTACCGCAGGATCTGAGTTAAACATTCCCAGCAATGAAGGCCCCAATGGAATAATAACCAGACATGCCAAACAAACCATGACAGACAATCCTACTGCCGTAACAGTACCCTTATGAACTCTGTCCATTCGTCCGGCGCCAATGTTTTGCCCCGTAAATGTTGTAACTGCATTACTAAAGCTCTGAATAGGCATAAATGCAAAGGTATCAATTTTATTAGCAGCATTAAATCCGGCAATAAAGTCAGAACCATATCCGTTTACGAGAGATTGCAGACTCATAATTCCTATTGAAAAAAGTGTCTGTTGTATTCCTGCCGGAAGACCCAGCTTTACTATTTTACCAAATATAGCTTTATCAAATTTAAACTTAAAAACCGGGAAATCTAAAACCGCATATTTTCTTTTCATATATATAATTCCAAAAATCCAAGAAGCCATTTGCGCTGTGATCGTTGCTACTGCAACACCAGCAACTCCCATACCAAATACAATTACAAGAATCAAATCGAGGATAATGTTCATTACGGTTGCTATGGAAAGAAACAAAAGTGACGATTTACTGTCGCCAAATCCCTGCAGTATTCCGGCATTAACATTAAATCCAAACCCTCCTATCATACCGCTGAATATAATCATCATATATGTTTTAGCCATAGGCAGAGCATCGATTGGGGTTTTAATGAGTACTAAAATAGGCTCAGACAAAAAAATCCCTATTATAGAAATAGGTATAGATCCTAAAATCATTGCTGTATAAATAGTCTGGGCAGTTCTCTGAACGTTATCCATATCACCGGCTCCGACATATTGAGAAATAAGAATTGTAGCCCCCAGCCCAAGGCCAATAAACATTGCAGCCATCATAAATATAATCGGAAATCCTGTCCCTACTGCCGCTAATGCCAACTTCCCAACATAATTGCCAACAACAATACTGTCTACCATGTTGTATAATTGTTGAAATATATTTCCTATAAGCATTGGAAATGCAAAAGTAAGTATTATTTTTAGCGGACTGCCGCAGGTCATTGTATTCATAGATGAATTTTTAACTTCTATTTGGTCTTTGTTCAATTAACCACCTCCTTAATGTGTACTGTATATTATAGCATTATTTTATACAAATACAATACTGATTTTTTATAACAAAAAAAGAGAGTTTTTCTCTCTCTAATTGGACATATATTTATCAAGAAAGCAACTAATTTACCCTCTTTGTTATTCGCTTTTTATATTACCATATATAAAGTCCTTTACGCGGTTATAGCTATTTTCATCACCAACAAAATAAAATATATCATTTTCTTTAAATACAGCATACGGACCTGGAGACAAAATAATAACACCATCTCGCTTTATAGCAATAATAGTTGCGTTTGTATTTTGCCAAAAGTTGCTTTCTGATACAGTTTTTCCTAAACGGCTTGAATCCTCAGTGATTCTTATCTCAAAAGGCACAAATGGGTTAATTGATTGAAATCGCTGTGTATTTTCTAATAACAAATCAAATTTGGACTTAATATAATTTATTTCTTTTTTTTGATTGTCTAGACTGCTGTACAATTCAGATATTATAGAATTAACTGTTTGTTTATCACTAAAATGTCTTATAAATTTAGCTGCATTCTCATAGGATTTAATAATAACGCCGCTACCCTTCACTGTATCTACAATTTCTAAATCAGCAAGAACATTTATTGCCCTTCTTGCTGTTTCCGGCGAAACATTGTATCGGTTTGCTATAGAAGACCTTGCATACACTTTTTCGCCTATTTCAAAATTATGTTCAACAATTCTGGAAGCTATATCCAGGGCTATTTTCTGATATACAGAACTCTTAACTTTATTGTCCATATATTTGTCCTTTCTTCGTACCATAGTAATTATTTAATGAATTTTTCTTTAAATATAATATATATGAATTTAGAGAGATTCGCAATAAGATTTAAACCTAAATAAAAAGGCACCCTTATTAGGATGCCCCTTCTCCAAAATATTAATCTATAAGCTCTTCTGATTGAAGCCACTCTCTTGCAACCTCTTCAGGCTCTCTCTCATTTATATCTACTTCATAATTTAGTTTCATCATTGCCTCAGTATCCAATAATACAGCAATCTTTTGAAGAATGTCCTCTATTTCAGGGTTGTTTTCCAGTACTTCACTTCTAACAACAGGCGCCGCATTATAAACAGGGAAAAATGCCTTGTCATCTTCCAAATTAACCAAGTCATATGCAGGTATACGCCCATCCGTCGCAAATCCCATTGCAACATCTACCTGCTCTTCTTTTAAGGTTTTATACATAATTCCAAGATCCATTATTTTTATCTCATCTTCGCCTTGTGAGAATCCATAGTGTTCTTGTACCCCAGGATAACCGTCGGGTCTTATTGAAAATTCATGGTCTATTGCCACCCTTAATTCACCGGGATTTGAGTTGATATATTCAGCTAAATCACTAATAGTTTTTATACCAAGCTCTTCAGAGTCTGCACGTCTCATCATCAAAGTATACGTATTATTTAACGGCGCATACTGAAGCCATATTAATCCATTATTTGCATCTTCATCTCTTACCTTCTCATAAGCTTCTTGAGGATCCGTTATTGGATCATCATGCTGCAGCTGAGACAGCCATGCTGTACCGGTATACTCCCAATACATGCTAAAGTCTCCGTTTTCAAGTGCTAAACGCACCTTATCTGATCCTGCAACACCTGTCTTGTCTTCTACTTGAAAACCTGCATCTTCCAAAGCAATTACAGTTATTTTTCCTAAAAGTAATTGCTCCGTAAATTCTTTTGAGCCTATTTTAATGGTATTATCGTCTTTACCGCCACATGCACTCAGCGACACTGCTATAAGTAATAATACTAATGTCAAAACTAAACTTCTTACACGTTTTGATTTTTTAATCATCAAATCCCTCCTATTTAATTTATATATTTTTTAAATGATCTTCAAATAAACTCATTAAATAATCTGTCAATAATGCAAGCAATGCTGAAAGTACAGCTCCCAATATTACAATTTGCCATCTATTTATGTTATTGCCTGCGATAATTAAGTCTCCCAGTCCTCCGGCTCCAATAAAAGCAGCTAGAGTGGCAGTACCTATATTTATTGTAACAGCAGTACGTATTCCAGCCATAATTACAGGATATGCTATGGGAAGTTCTATTTTTGTTAAAATTTTCGTTGCTGTCATACCCATACCTTTCGCAGCTTCAAGTATAGATTTGTCAACACCTAGTATTCCTGCTAATGTATTGTTCAATATAGGCAGCAATGAGTAAACCCAAAGAGCAAACACTCCTGATTTAAACCCTACGCCTAAAAAACTAACAAACAACGCTAATATTGCCAAACTTGGAACAGTCTGCCCAACATTAACAATGCCTACAACTACATTTGTAAATCGCTTAAATTTAGGTCTCGTAAGAAAAATACCCAACGGTACCGAAGCCACTATTGCAGCACCTGCAGAAGCCATTACCAATCCTATGTGCTGGCTTAATAGTTTAAAAATTTTACTATACGTAACATAATTCGATACAATTTTATCTTGAGGATAATTAACAACATAAAAACTGTACCCTATACCCAAAGCTAATAGTATTAGAGGAAATAAAAATGCTCCTATTTTTATTTTTTTATTATCCGTTCTAGTCATTGTAGCTCACCGCATTCAATATATCATTAATTCCGATCCACCCTTTTAGATGGTCCTTCTCGTCTGTGACATATATATATCTTTGCCCTATGCGAAGCATTTCAGACAGCGCATCATTAAGAGGCATTCTTTCCTCCACTATAACTTCCAGCTCTTTCTTAAAATCACTTACCAAACCGTCTTTTCCTTCAATATCTTTTAATTGTATAAACCCATTCAACTTATCATCTTGTTCAGTTATAGCAATTGTTTTTAAATCTTTTTGTTTCATAGTAGCAATTGCTTCTGCCACAGGAGTATTCATATTAACACTTAAGGTGTTATGCATTACTTCTTCACACCTTATAAGATTTAACCTCTTAATAGATCGGTTTCCTCCTACAAGATTCTCTACAAATTCATCTGCAGGTGAACTCAATATATCATTTGGAGTTCCCTGCTGCACTATTTTCCCCTGTCTAATTACAACAATCTTATCCCCCATTTTTATTGCTTCATCAATATCGTGCGTTACAAATATAATAGTCTTTTTTATTTTATCTTGGACGTGTAAAAATTCATTTTGAAGCTTGCTCCTTGTTATAGGGTCAAGTGCTCCAAATGGCTCGTCCATCAACATTACGGGTGGATCCGCAGCAAGCGCTCTGGCAACTCCTACCCTTTGCCTCTGACCTCCGCTTAAATCGGAAGGCTTTCTGTTTTTATAAATTGCCGGATTTAACTCCATAAGTTCAAGCAATTCATCAACTCGTTTATTAATCCTTTCCTTGTCCCACTTTTTCTCTTTAGGAACAGTTGCTATGTTTTCTGCAATAGTCATATGCGGAAACAATCCTATATTCTGTATTACATATCCTATATTTCTTCTTAATTCAACAGGATTTTGGTTTTTAATATTTTCACCGTTAATATAAATGTTTCCTGTTGTTGGTTCTATTAATCGGTTAATCATTTTCATAGTAGTTGTCTTTCCGCACCCTGAAGGACCTACAAGTATACATATTTCTCCTTTTTTAATATGAAGATTTAAGTTATCAACTGCCGGATATTTTGAATTTGAGTATTTCTTAGTGATATTTTCAAATTTTATCAAATAGCATTACCTCCTATTTCGTCTACTTTACTTCTACTTTCTTTTGTACAATATATAGTACTCTGTCCATTATAATCGCCATTAATGAAATCATTATTGCTCCTATTATAACCATTTTATCATTTGTCCTCTGAATACCTTGGAAGATATAATCGCCAAGTCCTCCTGCACCAACATAAGACGCTATTGCACCCATACCTACTCCCATAACAACCGCTGTCCTTACTCCTGCAATGAGTACCGAAAAAGCTAACGGAAGTTTGATTTTATACATAATTTTAAAATCAGACATTCCCATGCCTTTAGCAGATTCTATTATTGATGGATTGATGCTTTTAATTCCTGTATACACATTCCTTATTATCGGAAGCTGAGTGTACAAAACTAGTCCTATAATAGCAGGGGTTGCTCCAATATGAAAAATCGGTATTAATACAGCAAATAACGCCAGACTTGGAATTGTCATAAGTATTTCAGCAACATTTAAAACAAGCCTAGAAGCTTTTTCGTTATATGTTATTAAAACACCTAATAAAACACCCAAGATAATTGAAATCGCCATAGCGATTAGAACCATCAGCAAGTGCTCCCATGTTAAATCCAGTATAGTATTTAGGCGACTGATAAAAAAATCAATCAAGTTCATAATATAACCCCCTTCTTGTTAATAATAAACATAACCAACTACTTAATTGTATCATACAGGTTGTTGGTTTGGCTAGGGTTTTTTTAAAATCATTACGTATATAAAGTTTATTTCATTGCTATTTTAAAAATAAATATACAAAAAGCATCAATCATTTTAATTGATTGACGCTTTCTCAAAGTGTTTACATTCTACTTAAACATGGTTGTTCTAACACGTTATTAAAGCAGCTTATTCCTTAAAACTATAAGTTACTTCAGTAATATTTTTTTTGCTGTTCATTTCATTTAAAGCCTGAATTTTATATGGCAGACTGTACAAGTGAATAAATCCGGAAGCATCTTTCTGATCAAACAAGTCCCCAGTAGAGAATGACGAAATTGATTCATTATATAAAGCATAGTCAGATTCCATTCCCGCAAACTTAATTGTTCCTTTGTATAATTTTAACTTAACTGTTCCTGTTACTTTTTTCTGAGTAGAATCTATAAATGCATCAAAGGCATCTTTTAATCCTGAAAACCACATAGCATTATATACAAGCTCGGCATATTTTTGACCTATTATTTCTTTAAAGTGCGTAGCTTCCTTCTCCAAAACAAAGCTTTCCAAATATTTATGAGCTTCCAGCAACAAAGTTCCTCCCGGTGTTTCATAAACTCCTCTTGACTTCATTCCAACAAGACGATTTTCAAGCAAATCTATTACTCCTATTCCATTAGTTCCTCCTGCCTTATTCAATGCAGTGAGCATCTCTTCACCGTTTAATTTTTTACCATTTAATTTAACAGGTATACCTTCATTAAATTCTATTTCAACATACTCAGGTGCGTCCGGTGCTTTTTCAACAGTATTAGTCATAACAAGGATTTCATTGAAGTCAGGTTCAACTGCAGGATTTTCAAGCATTCCACCTTCATGGCTGATGTGTAGAATATTCTGATCCCTTGAATATATTTTCTCTTTAGTAATACCATTTAGGTCAATATTCTTAGCTTCTGCATAATCTATAGCTTCTTCCCTTGAAGTTATATCCCATATACGCCAAGGTGCTATAATTTGAATCGACGGGTCTAATGCAGCTATTGCTGTTTCAAGGCGGACCTGATCATTGCCTTTACCTGTACATCCATGCGCTATATATTTAGCTCCTTCCCTATGAGCTGTTTCCACAAGCTTCTTAGCAATCAAAGGTCGTGCATAGGCAGTTCCTAAAAGATATTTACCTTCATATGCAGCATTTGCCTTGATTCCTTTATACACATACTCTTCAACAAATTCATTAACTACATTTTCAATATAGACTTTACTAGCTCCCGAATCAATCGCCTTGCTTTTTACAAGATCCATATCATCTTCCTGTCCTACATTAACACAACAAGCAATGATATCTAAGTCATTGTAATTTTCCTTTAACCAAGGAATAATAATCGATGTATCCAATCCTCCAGAATATGCTAATACTACTTTTTCCTTTTCCATTTTTCTATCCTCCGATTTTATTTATTAGTAATCAATAATTGTTCAATGTATATTTATGCTTTCAGACACTTTATTCAAAATCCATCAGCCCTATTTTGAACATACAAAAAACTGCTTATAAAGAGGCAGTTTTTTAAACCGCGGTACCACTCTTCTTTAAGCAGCTTGCTCGCTCTTTCATAGTAACGGTATTTAACCGTATTCTCATACTGCTACTTCTGAGAATCTTTTCATGGATTCTTTTCCATTAAATATCACTGCCGACCTCACACTCTGCGCCAGCTCGCTGAAGCTAAATTTAATTTACTCTTCCAATCATTAAATTTACATAATAAATTATTTTTATACAATTATAAATTAAGTTTTTATATTTGTCAATATGTTTTTTAAAATTTTTCAGAAATTATTATATTTATACCATTGCCGTTAATTCTAACTAAATTACGAGGATTATTACATGCTCAAAAAATATTAAAAGAGGATGCTTAACAACATCCTCTTATTATGGTGGAAACTATAGGGCTCGAACCTATGACCCCCTGCTTGTAAGGCAGATGCTCTCCCAACTGAGCTAAGCTTCCATATATATTTATTACCTGTGAAAAAGATGTTACCATAACACAAATCATTTGTCAATATGTTTTCTTATCAATTTATGATATTCCTAAACATATAAAAGTTAAGCCAAGTCCATTTAAACATATCAATACTTTTCACCGACTTATTATAATCGGTTATAATTTTATCAACTAAATTAAAAAACATTTCAATAACACATATTCGTAGAATTTCTTATTTTAAATTTTTAATTAAAGTTCTTTGATGAAGAGTCACTATTTGTCAATATATGAATACTATAATTGTATCTATTGCTGAAAATCTAAATAGCAAAATCATTAAGGAAAGGAATGAAAACTTTGCATATAAATTATAATGATAATTTCGTACCAATGGTTCCATATATGCCTGAAAATCCTATGCCAGGTTATGGATACGTACCATATCAAATAGACCCCTTATATTTTAACAATATAAATGAAGCATTCATCCATGGTACATTGTTTCCCGAATTGGTTACTCCTTATATGGAATTCTTTCAAAGAGAGGTGCAATCATGATTAACAACGGTCGTAATATTAATATGTCAAACGAACAGCGTCTTATGCTTTTAGACATTCAAAAACTGGAGTTCGCTATATATGATTTGTCTCTTTATTTAGACACCCATCCAAATGATCCTGTTGCCCTGCATAGACATAAAGCAGTAACCGAGCAGCTTATGCAGATTCTGCCTGTGTATGAATCGAAATTTGGAATCATGTCGATAATGAGCCAGGAAACTGGCAACACATGGAGCTATATGAACAGTCCATGGCCATGGGAAATGTAATTTAAACAATATCGCAGAAAGGAATGATTAAATGTTTATATATGAAAAAAAGTTACAGTACCCTGTAAGAGTTTCAAATAAAGACTTAAAGATGGCACAGGCTGTCCTTAACCAATACGGTGGTCCTGACGGCGAAGCAAGTGCAAGTATGAATTATCTTACTCAACGATTTAATATGCCTCTAAACGAAACTAAAGCATTACTTACTGATATAGGCACGGAAGAGCTGGGGCATATGGAAATGGTTGCAACTTTATTTAAAAAGTTAATAAAAGGTGCCACCAGAGATGAATTAATAGCAGCAGGACTGGGAGGATACTACGCTAATCATGAAACCTGCCCGTTTTTACTTGATTCATCCGGTGTGCCATGGGATGCAAAATATACACAAGCGAAAGGAGAGCCTGTAGCAGATTTATACAATGATATGGCCGCAGATGGTGCTACTTTGTAAAGATAACTTTAATGATTTTAAATAAAGGCTCTTCACCAGAAAAGACACAGTGAAGAACCTTAAAAATTCCAATGTATTTCAATCGGTACTTCTTTTGTTTGTTCATCTCGTTTACCGATTAAAATATAATCTATTAGTTTTTCAACTGTTTCTCTATCTAACTTTTCTATATTCATGTATTGTTCTACAATCTGGAGTCGATTATCTCCAGTATGCATTTTTTCATTGATATCTGATATCTGTTTTATATGTTCAGTTACAAATCCTTCATACTTTTCTTTTTCATCTGTAAAATTTCTTGAAAACTCTACAAACTGCTTTTCTGTTATTATACCTTTTACCTTATCCAAATATAGATTCTGTATACCAGAAGAATACTCTTCTATCTTTTTCTCAAATAACGTAATACTTTTTTCAAGCTTTACTTTTTGATTATTGAAGTTATTATTTAACTCTATTTTCCTTTCAACTTCATCTTTATCAAGATATTCATTTATTAGTTTATGAAGTTCGTCTAAAACAAGCTTCTCAAGCTTTTTAACAGGTATAAAAGAACCTATGCATGAATCCTCTGAAACGTACTTATTTTGGCACTGAAGATAGTAATAACCATGATTCTTGACAGAGCGCAATGTATAACCACAATGCATACATTTTGCTTTTTTTGCAAATATACCAATTTTGCCGATTTTAAAGGGCTTAGTTTTTTGCTTTATTAATTCTTGCACTCTATCCCAAAGATCACTATCTATAATAGCTTCATGTGTTCCTTCTACCCTATACCACAGTTCTTTTGGTCTAGGCTTATTCTTTTTGGTTTTATACGAGACACTTCCATACTTACCCTGTACCATATTCCCTATGTACATTTCATTAACTAGCATATCTGAAATAGAATAATATTTCCATAAGGTACTGTTTCTTGATATCGCTTGTTTGTATCTTAATCCTTTTTGCCTTTTATATTCTGTCGGATTAGGTATTCCTCTTTCGTTTAACATTCGTGCAATTTTTGTTTTACCATATCCTTGAGAAAATAAAGCGAAAACTTCTCTTACCACTTCTGCAGCTTCCTCGTCAATAATTAGATGTCCCTCCTGATCAGGATCTTTTTTGTACCCGTATAAAGCAAATGAGCCTATATGATATCCTTCTTTTCGTCGATCTTCTAATACACTTTTAATATTTTCGGAAAGGTCTTCCAAATACCATTCGTTTACAAGGCCATTAATCTGTCTGGACTTTTTATTTCCTTTATTAGCAGTGTCAGCGTTGTCAACAACACTTACGAACCGAATGCCCCATATTGGGAAAAGACCATGTATGTATTTTTCAACAAGCTCTAATTCTCTTGTAAACCTTGCTTGTGTCTTACATAATACTATATCAAATTTACGGCTTTCTGCATCCTTAAGAAGTTCGTTCCAATCCGGTCGGTTTCTATCTGCGCCGGTATAATCATCATCACTATATATCTTATAAACTTCCCACCCTTGATCAAGAGCATATTTAATAAGTATTGACTTTTGGTTCTGTATGCTATCGCTATCATCCGTGTCCTTTTTTTTATCTCTATCCTCTTCAGATAAGCGACAGTAGATTGCAACCCTTAAAACTCTTTCAATAACAGTCACGTATTATATCCCCTTTGTTATTCAAAAGAGATAAAACAAATCTAACTACATAGATATATTATATCTAATGCGAAATAATCTGTAAATCCCTTTTATAAATAACGTTTGTTTTATTCTTTTCAACCTGATTTATAAGCTCTATAACCTTTTGATTAAATTCTTGTTTTATCTGATGTTCGCTTGAATTCTTGAATACATTCTTGCAAGAAAAATCTTGCTTACTTAAAGACATGAAATCACCCCTTCTTTATCATTTTATTCTAACGAAAATCCAATTATAACTTAAAATTTCAACAAAAAGCACACATAGCTTGTACCGTGTGCGTTAGAT
This sequence comes from Sedimentibacter sp. LTW-03, assembly GCF_052059825.1. Classification (GTDB taxonomy): domain Bacteria; phylum Bacillota; class Clostridia; order Tissierellales; family Sedimentibacteraceae; genus Sedimentibacter. Next base: position 2,921,145 of record NZ_CP197180.1, on the reverse strand, counting down.
AAAAATTGTTAGTTTTTTAAACCTTATTGTTTTTTATATCGTTCATATCCATAATCAATACCATTCTGTAGGTGATATTACATGCAACCAAACCTTCTTTTTATTTTCCAGGAAATCAAATCTTAAAAAGTGCTTTTTATTTTCCTTAGTAAAGGGATAAATAACATCTTTATCACGATATCCCTTGCGTTTCATTTTTTCTTTTTTCCCGTCCGAATGCAAAATATAAAACTGTCTAGAATACTCGGTGTAGTATTCATCATTTTCTTGTACTTTACCGCCAAGAGTGATTTCTTCCACATAATATATACTTACCGGAACAAAATTTGCTTTAGTGTTAAGCCCTATACGATTTAAATAGCTTACAAGGAACTCTCCAAACAACTGCTTTTTATCTTCATGTAGACCATTATAGCCTGCAATATATTCAGGTGGTATATTAAAAACATTTTTAAAATCTTCCATAGACTTTAAATTAAAGTCCTCTAGCCCATTCTTTAAATAGCTATACTGAAGCTGTAAATATTCCATTCCGCACCTCCTTTTTTATATATTTTACTTTTATTTTGCAAATAGAAACGGAATGCTCAGTTAGTAAAACATTCCGTTAATTATTTTGTCTATTTATTTTTATCTTGCCGTAATTTCATTGTATGCCACAAATTGCAGTAATTAATAATACTTTAACCACACAGCTAATTAATAAATTAAATTTATTTGTTAGCTCTACAGTTAAAATTACAGTATTTCCGACGGTCTTGCCAACTCCATGACCTTTCGTTATTCAATATATAACGCTTTAGTCCTCCCCATGCTTATGGCGAGCCGTCCCCATTGCTACCAGCTGTGGCTGAACGGAAGTATCATTATTCCCTTATGCGAATCATGGCGAGTTAACACCGCCGTGTTAACCTTGCAGGTACTCTAAAAATTATGACCGCTCAGATATTATCTCATAAACAATATCTTTCATGGCGCAGTCCTGTAGTCGCTTTCCTTTTCAGGCCGCATAAGGAATGTATCAGAAACACTTATTCAGATTTCAAGCTGCATAAGCCAACCTTTTTTAATACTCTATGTACTTTTCATGCTTACTGAAAAGAAAAAAGGTTTAACTTAGCTGCAATAACCCATGTACAAAACAATGGGGGAATTATTCTATACGTCATTACAGCTAAATTAACTAGGCTTGTACTTCTGTTCCAGTGGAACACCTAATAAAAATTTGTCTTTTCTTCAATAATGTGGCAATAAATGTTGAAAAAAAATGATTATTCTGTTAAAATGTTTTCATCAGGGACCTGTTGCAGCAGATCCCTGTGAGAAAGGTTATATAGGTTTTCGAGTTTGACAAGAACTTCATAGGATGGCTTTCTTTTTTGTGTTTCTATATTGGAATATGCTGATTTTGTTATGTCTATCTTTTTAGCGACATAGCTTTGTGACCACCTATTTTTGATGCGTTCTTGTCTCATCTTTATCATACTTAACCCTTCCTCAATTAAAATAACCAGACTTTTAGTCTTTGTATTCTTATTGTATACGACTTTAAGTCTCATGTCAAGAGGTTTTTATGTTTGATTCTAATATCTTTGCCGAAAGATTACAATTACTAAGGAAAAAAGCTAATGTAAGCCAAAAAATTTTATCCGATCACATCGGGGTTTCTTATCACACAATAAGCAAAATTGAAAATAAGCAACGTGCTGCTTCAATAGAAGTAATTACTGCCATTGCTGAATATTTTGATGTCTCTCTTGACTATTTAACAGGTCGAACAGATCTTCCTGATATTACACATAAAAATAAAGAACTTGATATTACTCCGGAAGAATCCGAATTGCTTGAAGAATTTAGGCTTTTAAATAAATATGAACAAAACATCATAATAGGGAAAATTTCCGAGATGCTTTACAATAAAAACATTGAAAATAGCAACATGGAAATGTCTGACGAAATTGCGGAAGTAGATTTTAAAGATAGGGTTAACAAATAGCAATAACAATACTATCCATTAATTTAACCATCCATTTTTTAAACCGATACTTATATTGTGTTTATAAATAGGCGGGGGCGTATTGGGTATGACAGAAAAAGAAGCACTTTTACTGGACATGTTTAGGCGTTTGAATAGATACGAACAAAATATTATTATTGGTAAAATAAGTGAACTTATATTAAATGGAAGAAGGAAGAAGATTAATTTTTTTGAAGGCGAACAAGTTAAGTATATTCCGGTGGTTTTTGTGTTTGTTTTGTGAGTTTTGTTCCAGTGGAACAGAAATAAATTATAAAAATAGCTATATTAATTTTTTATTAGGCACAAAACAAACGTTTGCATATTTCTTATTTAAAAACTTCTAATGGAGGAAAGAAAATGATTTACTATGATATGGTAACTTGGTTAACAGATAATGTAGGGTATATTCGTGAATACCATCCATATTGGTCAAACATCGGTTATCAAGATGATTTTGACAAAAAAATAATGGATTTAAAAGGCTACGAGATTGAGGACTGGAAAGTAAAAAAACAAAAGCAAGCGGAAAAGTATTTTTATAATGAATTACAATCAATCATAAATTTTGATTACAATCGAGATATTTTATTATGTTATATACCTCGAAGCAAGTCAAATGCTACAAGCCATATAGGAAATATAGCAAAAAAATTATGCGAGAACCATAATCACAAATTGATTGATGGCACTGAATGCTTTTATAGAAAACATGATTTACCAGAAGCTCATATTCATGGTGAACGTACACCCGGAAGGCATAAAAAAAGTATTGAGATAATAAATGAAAATTTGATTAACAACGCACATGTACTGTTATTAGATGATGTAATTACATCTGGTGACACAATGGGAGAATTTATTGATATGCTAATAAGAGCAGGTGCTAAAAAAATAGTAGGACTAGGAATGGGATTAAGCTGTTAGAAGGCTCTAGTAAAGGGATTGAATTTAATATATTTATAGATAAAAAGAAAGTTGTGTGGTATAATGCATAAAAAACAAAGCAGGCGGTTTTATGAATAAATCATTTATACTAGCTTTATTGCAAATGCCTAAAGTCGGCAGAAAAACAGTACAAAAAATATATCATAAATACAAAAATGTTAGTATTGATGAAAATATTTATAAAGAAATTTTGGAGTTTATAGTTAAGAATAATAAAGCTCAAACAAACTTGAATGATAATGCAATTCATAATTATATTGAGAACGCTGAAAATATAATTAAAGAAAGTAAGTCACAAAATATTCAAACAATAAGTATTTTTGATAAAGATTATCCTTCAAAATTAAGAGATATAAGTGACCCTCCGGTAGTAATTTTTGTGAAAGGAAATAAAGATTGCTTATATATGAATGATTCTGTTGCTATAATTGGTACTCGCAAACCCACTATACAAGGAGAAAAAGTTGCAATAAAACTAGGAGAAATTGCTGCAAATAGAGGAAATGTAGTTATAAGTGGTTTGGCTTTAGGTTGCGACAGTTTTGCTCATTTTGGTTGTGTGAAAAATAATGGAAAATCTATTGCAGTCCTACCAGCTGGTCTTGACAAAATATATCCTTCTTCTAATAAAGCGCTCGCACAAAATATTTTAGATAATAATGGGTGTCTAGTGAGCGAATATCCAATTAGAACAGTACCCTTTGCTAATAATTACGTTGAAAGAGATAGAATACAAAGCGGTTTAAGTTCATCTGTTATAGTAGTAGAAACAGACATTAAAGGTGGAACCATGCATACAGTAAATTTTGCCTTATCTCAAAAAAAAATATTAGCTTGTTATGCTCATGATTCTGAATATCATGGATATAGCCAAAGTCAAGGAAACCTTAAATTAATTAATAGCAATCTAGCATTACCCCTTAAGAATGAAGATGATATTAATAGTTTATTTAAACTTATTCAAAGTCAAACAATAGCTACACATAAAAGTGTAGAAAAATCTACTAAGTATCAAAAAAGCATACAGGTAACACTGTCTGATATAGGAGTATTTGATGGGAATAATATTTGATTTAGATCAAACGTTAATTGATACAGATTTGGCTCTTGAATTAAGGAGAAACAGAGATTGGCAAAATGTTTATAAATTAATACCAAGATTTACTCCCTACGAGGGAATTAATGAATTAATTGAATATATATATGTTAATAACATACCACTGTGTATAGTAACAAATAGCCCTATTTTTTATTGTAAGCAGATAATATCTTACTGGAATTGGAATATCTCTAATTTAGTTTGCTATCATGATACTACCCTACATAAGCCCCATCCAGCTCCTATATTAAAAGCACTAGATAAAATGAACACACAAGCAGAAAATACAATTTCAATCGGTGATGATCCAAAAGATATTATTGCCTCTAATAAAGCAGGTGTTATATCTGTTGCTGCCATTTGGGGAACACATGATGAAGCTGCACTGATTAATAGTAATCCTGATTATACCTGTCAAAATGTGGATGATTTAAAAGAAATAGTAATGGATAATTTCTTAAACATACAAAATAACTATTAACCATCTAAAATGCTATACATTTATATCAAGCTAACATTGTGCAATTTATATGATACATAAACATGGTCTTTTATAAGAGAAGATGCTAAAGATTAGTCTCTTCTCTTATTTGTTTTATAAAAGTTAATGAAAATTTTTTTGTATTCATTCTTCAAGAAATATTACAAGCTGAGGACGAATTTCACCCCATTTATGTAATATATATGGTGTTAGTATATAAATGTGGACACGAAAAGTTTAACACGATAAAATATAAATACAATGAAAGGTGCGTGTTAAACAATGTCCAAAAATGGTATCCGTTATACGGATGAATTTAAACAACAGATAGTAGATTTGTATAATTCAGGAAGCTCAGTAGCTTGCCTGAGCAGTGAATATGGCGTGGCAACAGTAACGATATATAAATGGATTAAGCAATTAAGTCCAGTCAAGGTCACTGGTAATGAGGAATTGACTGCTAAGGATTACCAAGCAATGAAAAAACGCATTGCAGAGCTTGAGATAGAGAATGAAATATTAAAAAAAGCTACCGCCATATTCGCAAGAAAACAATAAAAGAAGTCGTTGCTTTTATTGAAAATTACAAATCAAAATATCCTGTAAAACTTATATGCAAAGCCTTAAAATTTCCGAGAAGCACATATTACAAGGCTTTAGTTAATATACCTTCTAAACGTCAGCTTGAAATGGCAAAACTAAAAGCTGAGATTAAACAAATCTGGAAAGAAAGCAAATCCAGGTATGGAGCTCCAAAAATCCATAATATCTTAACCAGTCGTGGCATAAAAGTAAGCCTTAAGCGTGTTCAGAGATATATGAGTGCAATGGACATTAAATCCATAGTTGTTAAAAAATTTCGTTATCACTCAGAAAAAGTTACATCAGATGACAAATAAAATATCTTGAACAGAGACTTTAAAACAATTAGCATCAACCAAAAATGGTGCACTGATATCACCTACATTTATACCATTAAAAATGGCTGGACTTATTTAGCTTCAGTCATGGATTTCCATAGCAAGAAGATTATCGGTTACGCATACGGAACTTCAATGACAGCTAAATTAGCTGTAAAAGCTGTTAAAAATGCCTGCATGAATGTTAGTGATACAAAAGGCATTATTCTGCACAGCGATTTAGGTACACAGTACACAAGCCGTTTATTTGAAGACTATTTATCCTCAAAAGAAATTATTCATTCCTTTAGTAGGAAAGGTAACCCATATGATAATGCATGCATTGAGTCTTTCCATTCTATACTTAAAAAGGAAGAAGTAAACCATCACAGATACTTTGATTTCAATGTTGCCCGCAAGGCAATATTTGAATATATCGAATCCTGGTACAACCGTAAAAGGATTCATGGTGCTATAAATTATATGACTCCACAGGCTGCTCATGAAGCTGCCTGAGTGGTGTAAAAAAAGTTAAACTTTTTGTGTCTACTCTATTGACACAAGTCCAATATCATAGCCAAATACATAGTTTAAAAAGACTGTAGCTAGTAGAAAATACAGTCTTATTTTTTTAACTTTTCTAAGTTACCTATTAAATCCCTCAATTATATTAGTTATATAAGCCAGTCTCCTTGTTCTTTCTAAACACTTGAAATATTTTAAGAAATTATACCAATTATCTCTTCGATATTTTGACATATCATATTTCATGGTTTTAATCTCACTCCTGTGAATACAGTCCTCAATGTTTCTTGCGACCTAAAATATTCTACCTAGTTTTATTCTCACCTCTGTAAGTACAGTCCAAAAATTATCTGAAGATTTCATTAGAGAATTTAAAGAGTTTTATTCTCACCACTGTGAGTACAGTCCGATTGTCATACGGTCCTCGGATTGCTTCACAGGCTTGTTTTATTCTCACCACTGTGAGTACAGTCCAGAGACAGTACCAAAAGGAATATGACAAAGTAATGAAGTTTTATTCTCACCACTGTGAGTACAGTCCAGGAATATACGGACAGGCTAGGGATTAAATACATAGAGTTTTATTCTCACCACTGTGAGTACAGTCCTATAAAATTTTATGGGATATTATCAATAGATACAGGTTTTATTCTCACCACTGTGAGTACAGTCCTTTTATTTGCAGCTGTTTTTTTTATTTTGCAAAAAGGGTTTTATTCTCACCACTGTGAGTACAGTCCATCTGAGGATATAACATATAGAAATCTAGAGTCCAGTTTTATTCTCACCACTGTGAGTACAGTCCGTAATTGCGCTTAGCCAATTGAAGAGAAATGACAAGTTTTATTCTCACCACTGTGAGTACAGTCCGATGAAATGCTTTCAAACAAAGTAAATTTGAATAAGTTTTATTCTCACCACTGTGAGTACAGTCCGCGATTGATTCAAGCTTTTTCAACTCCTCGATTGAGTTTTATTCTCACCACTGTGAGTACAGTCCTTGCCACTCAAATATGCACTTTGCAAATCTCTAAAGTTTTATTCTCACCACTGTGAGTACAGTCCTCCAAATGGACTGGTTACATATATTTCCTTTAGAGGGTTTTATTCTCACCACTGTGAGTACAGTCCAGATTTTTCCATCTCTTCTGTGGTTATAATACCGTTTTATTCTCACCACTGTGAGTACAGTCCTGCCTTTCAGAGGACTAAATTTGACCTCTAGGGGTAGTTTTATTCTCACCACTGTGAGTACAGTCCCCGTCATCATTATAATACTTAAATTTCAATATGTCTATCAACCTATTTTGTCTATCTTTATTAATCCATCATATTTTTATTAAGTTAAAGTTACATTACATTAATATTCTGCTATTTTTCAATCGTTTTTGTTTATGTCGATCCCCCTACATTTTTGCATTATTACACATCGACAAAATTTATGATACAATAAATTTCACGTTTTGAACATAATTTGATTCTAGATTAATTGTTTGTACTTTTTTTTCAGGATGCCTGTCTTTATCAAATTTTATTATTAATGACTTATTATTAATTTCAAAATTAAAATCATCTAAAGCAGCAAAATTCGTTGTATATATTTTTTCTCCTTTATTTTTACAATATTTAATTTTAATTTCTTTGTTTACATTACTTCTCTTCCCTTTATCGTAAACATTAATGTTGACATACCTGTATTCACCTGCCCTTATTATATCTAGCAATACTCCTTTAATTTTTAAACTTATACCTCTTCTAACTATACCGGTCAAGTCAGATATATCACTATATAGTACTTTTTTCTGTTTATCCTTTTCCCCAAGAGCCTGACTTGCTTCTTTCAATTCCTTTATCTTTTCAATTGTCTTTTTTATTTTTGTATCAACATTTTTGTTTTCCAAGTGATATTTTCTTAAAACAGTTTCTTTTCTTTTGTTTTCCTCCTGTTCATCAATTACAACATTGTTATGCTCTTCCATTTTCAGATATAATACAAGTTCTTCTTTTTTCATATAATAATCATTTATAATGCTTTTGTTTAATTCTTTCCCTACCGTTTCTTCTTTTCCCCAGCGTTCAATAATATGCTCAACTTTTTCACTAATTGTCTCTCTATTATTAATGCCAATATATGTATCTAGAGGATCAATATATAATTCTTTCATATTAATATGCGCTATAGAATTTCTTATTTTATATATATTATTCTTATTATGGCTTTCTTTATTTAAAGCTAGTTGCATAATTTTAGGAAAAATAATATTTCCCTTTTCCCCCCTACACTTATTTATGGCTTCTTCTAAAGAAATGTTCTCATCTTTTGATATCTTAAACAACCCCTCTATTTCAATATCATTTAAAAGCTTAAAGATTATTTGATAGTTTTTCATAAGTGGAAGCATAAAGGCCTTATAAAATTGTTTAATATTCATATCTTCAGGTAATTCTATGCCATTTTTATTTAAAATTATTTCATTCAATTTTTCTTCTATATAATTATTATCATCTTTACTTAAAAACATTTGACTTAAGCTGTAGTCGACTATCTCAAGCTTTCTTGCATTTTTTTCAAAAAGTCTTAAATCATGAAAGAAAGTATCTCCTTCTGACTTATCTTCTTTATTTATAAAATCAACATGCTTCATATCATAATAGTTTTTCTTTACATGTCCTAAAAAATCGCCTCTTATTTCGTTTGGAAGCAATAAGTGCATAACCATATATAATTTAACCAAATTATTATCTCTGTCTTCAAAAAATATGTCTTCAGTATTCCTGCACTTATAGTCTTTTATTAAATTACTTAAATCTTTGTCTTGCTTTTCTAATATTTTATTAATATATACATCATAGTTTTCAATAAAATCTTTCCTGCAATCATCCTTATTTAAATCAAAGTCATTTAAAAACTTGTCTACCTGCAAATTATACTTTTCCGATATGAACCCAAAAAACAATTGCATTTTATATTGCAACCTATATGTAGAATTTAAGGTTGTCATTGCCTTCATATCTTTATTAAGTTTAGACAATTTTTCGTTTATTTCAATCAAATCTTTTTTATTAGTATAATCAATCCCTTTTTCTATGAGTTTAGTATGGCTATTTACAAAATTCTTCCTTTCAATGTATAGCTCTTTATATGCCTTTGAATCATGTATATCATAAACATACGGCCCTCCAAACCATTTATTTAGTCTTTGGTGTTCATCATATCTTTGCTTTATTAAGTTGTAGGTTCTCTTTTTACTACGGTTTATTTTAAAATCATCTTCTTTTTCTAGTTTTTTTAAAAAGCTATTCATATTTGTGATACTATCATTAAAATGTTTTGTAACAATTCTCTTATATTCTCTATTTTCTTCTCCTGATGATGTTATAATACTATTTACAAGTTTGTTTAACCCAAGTTTTCTTTCGCATATATCCCTATATATATCAAGTACTTTTATTGCATTAACATTCTTGCCTAATACATATATCTTTGAGCTTTTATTAAGATAATTAGTAGCAGCTTTATCCTTAGCCAACTTTATTTTTCTTAACTCCTTAAAAATGTTCAAATTCAATAACTCACTCATCGGTACTTTTTTGTTATTATCCTTTTCAAAGGTCAAGATAAACTCTTCTCCGGAATACAAGGATTTCCAAAATGTATAATCATAATGAAGCATGGCATGTCTAAATTTACAAAATAATAATATTATCTTTTCTAAATCTTTTTTTACAAGCATTTTGTCAATATTTATTTTTTCATCATCTTTTTTACATTCTTCGCTATAAATATTTATAAGTGAAGAATGATTACTAGTAATATTCTCACAACAATTATTAAGGATTAAATCTTTATCAACATCATTTTTACCCTCGTATTTCCATATTTCATTTATGTAAGAATTATATAATAAAAAGTTATTAATCATTTGAAAATAAATAATCATATCCGATCTATAGCTAAGAAATTTATTTATTTTATATATCTCCTGTGAATCTATTTCAAATGTATTATTTATTTCATCCAAATTACCGGAAGCTATTTGCCTATAATAATCTATAGTATCCGCACTCAGCAAAATTCTGTTAGTATCTTGAGCCAATGTTCTTTTCGATCTAATCAAATCATTAGCATTACCACTATCGTATTCCTTAATATCATTTATAGAAACTGTAACCTTAACCTTACCCGACTTTAACGTTTCATATTTGCCTTGTATTGTGTATTCTCTTAAAACAGCACCTGTATTAGAGCTTTTCTTAACAAAATGTAATTTGGTTGAATTATCGTTAGTTGTCACAATAAGGCTCTGTTTTTCTGATTCTTCGCTTGCATAAGTATCATTGTCCTCAAGTCCGTTATATGCATAACCGAAAACAAATTTCATATCTCCGTTTTCATCCGGCTTCGTATCTTTTAATCTTATAACATCTACTCCACCATGTTTTGAATATAAAGCCTTAATTTCTTTAACCCTTTTGTCATCAAAATTTGATATTATAACTCTTACTATTGATCCTTTATTTGATTTCATTTTTACGGTGTCATTAATTTTCATAAATTGCCTTGCCCCCTATAATTATTGATATCCTCTTTTCCAAAACTTTATCTCCAGTACATTATACACCATTATTTACTTGTAAAGTTAATAATATGAAAATTAATAAAACGTAACCATGTAAAATAATTTGCTTACTGAAGAAAAACAATACGGCTACGACCATATCATAGCCTAAACTTAACTATTAGCGAACATATAATGTATTTATATTCATTCGCATACAATTTTCTTTTCAGTAAGCATTATTTTATTGTTTATAGTAAAAGTTAATTATAGGTTCTAGTTATGGGTTGGCTTTTGGTGACCATGGGAGATGTCTTATATTAACCATGGTGGAGGCTTTGTAATGACTATGGGGTCTGATGATAGTTCCTTATGACCTAAGTCTTCAATAAGCTTTCTATTTTTAATTTCTCTCAGTGCTTTTTCTGTTTCTGAGATGCTGATTTTACAGTTATGTGCTATTTTATATTTAGACGGATTTTTTCCACGATTAAGCTTGCTATATGTCTTTACATACAAATATACCATGAGAGCATGTTTTGACAGCTTAAAATTAAAAATATCGCCTCGTATTTTAGTATCCGTATTTTCCTTCGTTTCTTTTTGATGTACGGATTGTTTATCAACTTCTTTAACTTCATTATCATCAAGTAAATTACAATGTTCATTTTTTATTGCTTCATGTTTCTCTACTACAGTGTTGGCTTCCTCATTTACTTCATTAAACTTTACATCATCATGATCTGCTGCTTCGTCTTCATTAATCTTTTTAAATTCATCTATTTCTACCGGATTTATTTCTTCGGTGATTAGCTTATACATATTATTTCTCTTACCTCCATCTTTTCTGAACTGATTAATTTTTAATATCAGTCCACTTTCACACAGTCCTTTTATAGCAGATTTAACACTTGTCTGACTCACTCCGCATGCAGCGGATATTTGGCTTATGGACGGATAGCATTCACTGTCCTTGTTTGCACATGAACAAAGGTACATATACACTACCGTTTCTATTTCCGTAAGTTCAAGTTCAAATATATCTGCCCTTACTTTAAAATAATAATCTCCGGATGTCATAAATGGCACCAAGGTATACATATTTGATGTCTGACTTCTGTTCTCCCTGTATCTGTACTTCTTGTCCAATATACTTGCATCAACAAGACTGTTAATTGCTTTTCTTAATGTAGATAAGGAAATATTACACAACCGGGCAAGTGTATTTCTGGACGGAAAACAGGTTCCTTCACTATTTGAATATTTCTTTATAGCTGCATATACAAGCTTACTGTATACATTTGTTTTTGTATTAAATATATAATTTGACATTGTAATTGTTGCGGTCATTTTTTATCCTCCGAAAAGTTTATTTATTATTGCATCTTTAAAATTTTTGTGATACTATAACTGTAATTTGACAACATTGTATGAGTTGCATTTTTATTCTTAACTGCTCACCGCATATGGGCAGTTATTTTTTTATGCAACAAAAGGCATCCGGATTTCAGATGCCTTTTATGTTGTCACTTGTAATTAAAATGGTATGTCTTCATCATTTACCGGCGTAAAATTATCGTCCGGCAAATCATCAAAAAATGTTGTGTCCGGACTTACATCGCCGTCCTTTGTCCCGTTTGTCCTGTTGCCTCCAAGAAATTCTATTCTGTCGGTTATAACTTCAGTGGTATATCTTTTCTCACCAGACTGTGTAATATAACTGCCGGTAGAAATTCTTCCGTGAATTGCACACTGTCGACCTTTTGCAAGATAGTTGGCACAATTTTCGGCTTGTTTTCCGAAAATAGTTATACCTATAAAATCCGCGGTAGGTTTTCCGGCACTTATTGCTTCCTGTTTCTTATCTTTTGATATCTCTCGATCTACGGCCAAAACAAATTTAGTCACTGCTAAACCGGTAGACGGTATAAATCTCAGCTCGGGATCTCTTGCTAATCTCCCGATTAAAGTTACACTATTCATAGTAACCTCCTACAATTGTATTTTTTATAAAAAAAAACATCTTAAAATAAAATGCCTTAGTTACCTAAAATATCATCCAAGATTCCCGAATTAATCGCCTCTCTTACATCAAGAATTGTATATCCTTTACTTTTAATTACCTTAACCGTTGTTTTCATCTCAAGATTCTCTATATCTTCTTCTATTATTTTAATTTTGTTATTTGACTGTTCTATTTTCTTATTCAGCTCGTCTCTTTTTTTAAGAAGTTTCTCAAGAGCCTGCTTCTCTTTTTCCAGCTTGTCATATAAAGTCATTTAATCACTCCTCGAAATTTACTACTCTTCTAAAATACTTAAATCCTTCATAACTGTTAACCGTTACTCCGGTTCCCCACTGACAATGAGCATATAGGTTATTTTTTTCATCATCCTTACCTATATAAATTCCCACATGATTTATACCGGATGAATTAGGCATCTGTAAAAATGCTAAATCCCCGATCTGAAGATCATCTGCCTTAACTGGATACGCCTGTCCGAACTGATATGCTGTTCCGCCTCCGGACAACATGCTGCCAATACCGGCTGTTTTATATACCCAATCCACATATCCGGAGCAATCAAGGCCAAATGGTCTATATGTTCCTGTCGTATCGCTGCCTTTTGCGGTAACCTTAGTTTTTTCACCCCAATCATCATTCCAACCCGCTGAACTTTTTCCGCCCCAGAAATACTTCACTTTGCCGACAATACTTAAAGCCGTATCATAAAGCTTTTTCTGTTTTAAGTCCGACATTACCGGAGCGTTCTCCATAAGCCATAATATTTCTTCTTGTGTAAGTTCTCCGTACTGCTGAGCAAATTTCGGAAATTGTTCGCTGAAGCTTGATGTCAGTCTTCTAGCCCAAGCCTTTTGCTCCTTATCAAACTTTAATTGACTCATTACAGTTTCCATGTCATTGGAATAAACAGTTATAATTCTTCTTATTTTGTCAACCTCTTCTCCGTTTCTATCGGTCACCTGGTATACTTCAGAGGAAATCTTTATGTCATACAATTTTTCATGCACTTTATGAACAAAATATTTTTCATCGGCTGAGAAAGTCAAGTCCTGTTCATATTTCACTGCTGCCGCCGCAAATATTTCCTGAAAATTTGTATTAATGCCCTGAAGATCCCCTATGTAAACAATATCAACATCATCATAGTCTCCTTCATTTGACAGCTTATTTATTTTTGTCTTAAGCTCCTGATCCAGGAGTTTAACTTCTTCCATGTATTTATCAGCAACATCATTATCAGCCATAAAATACTGTTGGCTTAAAGCAGTTACCATACCTGCAGATTGTGAAGAAATAAAAAAAACGGCTAGCATAATACCAACAAAAACCAGAACCGCTTTTCTCCCGGGAAGAAATATTTCAACAATTTTTTTAGCAGTTTCTGCTATATTCCTAGAAATTGATGAAACACCTTTTTTTGCTACTACCTTCTTTCTCCTGACCCTAGCGGTTCTTATTTTGTTAGAAGGTTTACTTATTTTGGTCTTAACTGTGTCATTGTTACGTGATAGTCCTACAGATTTAGCAGTGCTTTTTCTGTATCTTTCATATTTGTTAGCTTTAGCGGTATAAATCTTATTCTTTATGTATTCTCCTGAATGCAAATTGCTTTTCTTTGTCTTATTAACAAGATTTGATATATCTTTTGATGTATCCTTAACCGCTTTGGCGGTATCATAAGCCTGCCTTACTTCCTTTTCGGCTTTTGCAAAACTTTGAATTCCTAAGTCCGTATCATCTGATTGAAACTGATCGGTAATATGGGTATTCATATTTCTTGCAACTCTCAAGCCCGACTTAGCTCCGTTAGCGGCAGCCTTCCGGATAATTTCATCTTTACCCGTTCCGCCCTTAATTGTGGTATCAATTGTTGACTTTACATCCTTAACCTTATTAACGGTTCTCCTGGAGCATTGCACCGCATCAACGGCGGCATCTACTTTATCCGTTGTGTATATAACCGCTTCTATCCCGGTATCCGGCGTATTATTTTCATCACCCCTGAGACTGTTCTTTATTCCGGAAGATAAACTCCCTGCCAAAGTTTGCGTCCTTCGGCCTACATTATTACTGTGATTCTTTTTATATTCATTTCCATATACTTTACTTCCGGTTCTAAGCCTTTTATAAGGATATTTTAATAAACCCTTTCTTTTTAAATCCTTAACCTTCTCCAGGCTTCCGGAATTAACATGTTTTATTTTAGTTCTGCCGGCATACCGTCTTATATTTTCCTTATAGGACTCATGCTTGCTTTTTATATCCATCAGGCAGCACCCGTTTCTTCCAGTTTTGTTGTCATCATTTTATACAGCTTTGTATCTCTTGGAAAATCATCTACAAAAGGAATGATACTTCCGCCTGTAAATAAAAGTCCCTGTCCCGGATCGGAATTAGTTATATATTCAAGCTGAGTAGACGATATATTAAACATCTTTTCAAGCTCTGCCCTGTCTGTTGCCGCCTGATTAAGCATCATAACAAAATCAGAATTGGCCAGCATACTCCTTGCTGTTTCTGATCTTAAAAGATCTTCCACATTTTGAGTAATTCCTGTCACAACACCTCCGTACTTTCTGGAACGCTTATACAGCTCGTAGAAAAAATTAGCCGAATATTCATTATTAAACAGCAGATACATTTCATCAATATATATCCATGTGTGTCTGCCCTTTTTCCTGTTCTCAACTATTCTGTTCCAAATAGCATCCAGAGTTATGAGCATACCCATCGGTTTAAGCTGCTTTCCCAGATCCTTAATATCAAAGCATATAATTCTGTTATTGATATCAATATTGGTTTTCTTTGAAAATACAGAGAGGTTTCCTATCGCATATAACTCAAGAGCAGTAGCCAGACCTTCAGCTTCAGGTTCTCTTTGTTTTTTCAACACCTCATAAAAGTCCTTCAGTGTTGGAGTCGATTCTTTGTCAAAGCTCTGCATATATTCCTGATATGTAAGCCCAACGCACCTGCCAAGAATAGATTTTTCTTTAGCTGACAGCCCTTCCTTGCCTCCTATAATAGTTTCAAACAAAGATAAAAGGAACTCCGACTTAAGAGAAATTGGATCTTCAGAGTAGTCTATATTCATATCCAACGGGTTAATGTAGTTCCTGCTGTCCGAAGATATTTGAATGACTTCTCCTTCAAAGTTTCTCACCAAATTTGTATACTCTCTTTCTGGATCTATTATTATTACATCATCTCCGGCTCTTAAAATAGCATTAATCATTTCCCGCTTTGCGGCAAAAGATTTTCCGCTTCCCGGTGTTCCTAAAATAAACCCGTTTTGATTTTTCAATGTTTTGCGATTAAATATAATAAGATTTTTAGATATCGCATTTAAGCCGTAGTACATACCTCCCGGCTGAGTCAATTCCTGACTGGAAAACGGAATAAAAACAGCAGCCGCCTCTGTTGTAAGGCATCTGTCCACATACAAATTATTTCGTCCTAAGGGAAGTACCGAATTTAGCCCTTCCTCCTGCTGATAATTCAATGTCCCAATTTGACATAAATGTTTCCTTGCAGTAGATTTTATTGTTTCTGTTTGCTCATCAAGCTTTTGCTTGTCATCACTCATGAGCAATATGGCTACATTAGTTAAGAACAATCTTTGATTTTTGTTCATTACATCTTCAAGAAGATCCTCAGCCTCCCTAAGATTATTTTTTAGCTCATAAGGAATAAATGCATCAAGATATCCGTTTTTAACACTTTTTCTTTGATACTCTATTTTGTTGCTCTCCATGCCGGTTATTTGCCTCTTAATCATCTTCAAAGCATTTTCCGGTTCTATAGCTCTAACATTTATAGTAGTCATCATATTAAAACTAAAATCCGTCAGCTCCGTAAAAAATTGATCATTTAAAAAGGATGGTAAACTTCTTAAGAATACCACCCTTGCATATCTGTTCCCCATTAGAAAATAATCCCTCTTAAATTCAAAACTATCCGGAGCAATTTCATTCTTTATCAAGGAGCCGCTTTTTAACATTGAAGCGTTGTATGAAAAATTACCTATATTATCAGCCCTGTATATATCATGAAGAACTTCAAGTCTTTTATTTATGGGCTGTATCTTTGCATAACTGCCTATGCTCCTTAAAAGTCCCGATATCTCATTTTCCATACGCGAGAAAATATTTCTTGCCTCCGTAATGTCATTGGCCTTAATACTTATTGTAATATACTTTTCCTTTTCTGTATCATTTCTGCCCTTTTGTACTTGACTTATCAGCATTTCATTATATTCTTTACGAAATACATCAAGGTTGTCCCCTCCTTCCTCAAGAACAACCTTTTTTTCAAATTCATGCCTGTTAATAGATTTATTATTCACCGTAATCTGGAGATTAACGGTTGAATTAAAGAAATTAAGAAACTCGCAATATCTGGCAAAAATATTAACTTGCTCTTCATCTCTTGCAGCATGATAATTTATATCAAGAAATTCAAATGACTTTGAAAACTCTCCCTTAATAGATTCTATTATCCCGTCATCACAGGCATTAACTATCGGAACTGTTTTTTGTGCTGTTTTTGAAAAACTTTTTTTCTTAGTTTTTAAATTGCTTTTTTTTGAAGCTTTACCATCCTTACTTTTTCTTAAAAGCATTCTTTTTACCTCCTTTCCTTTTACCATGTTGCCTTATTTTTTCTTCAGCCCGCCTTTTTTGATGCTCATATATAAAAGTATATATGTTTTCTACCTTATATTTTCTCTTGCGCGGCTTCAGGAAATAAAATCTTAAAATGACTTTGAAATATTCTTCAAACGGCATACCGTCAAATTTTATGAAGCCTATAAGGAATATAGGTATACCTGTAATTATAACAAGCCAGCTTGCAATTTCATCTCCAATATACGGCTTAATATATACATACAATGGCACATTAACCGCTACGGCTACAGCCAGACTAATAATCTGTCTTAAATTCAAGCCGGCAAATATAGCCTCTCTGTAATCCCTGATTTCTTTAGGTATTTTAATTTCAATCATTTAATGAGCCCCCATTATTTGTCTTGCCCATGATTCAGATTTTGAAAGAACATATATAAGCATAATTGACAAGGATATGGACATTCCAACTCCAAAATCAGAAGTATCCGCTGCACCTATCAATGTTTGGGCAAGGCCTCCAAAAATCATACAAATTATTACTATAATCAAACCATGCAGGCATATTGCAAAATAGCGCCTGAAAAATCCCTTCGCCGTGCCGGCATATTCCTCACTGCTTAAAGTAGCTATAGGGATCGGCGAAACAGCTGTAAATATACAAATTTCAACTATCCTTCCATAGCAAATAACAAACACCATTAAATTTAATATAAAACTGACAATACTTATAGGAGTGAACTGTGTCTGAAATACAATTCTTTCAATAAAATTCATTTTATCTATTTGTTCCGCAAGTGCTGCCGTATCAACAATTTTTATTGACGCTACAGAAAAATCCACTTTAAGAATTAAATCAGTTGCTATGCCATACACCATATTAAGTAATTCAAAGCTTTTTTCCATAACTGCCTTTGCAATAATCATTTTCAAAATAAGCCTGATTATATCCTCTATCCTTATGATCCTAAAAGACAATGATTTATTCATAAATCCAAGAAGAAAAAATAAGGTAAGAAGGCTATACCCCATGGGAAGTATAGCATTGTGTACACTCGATACAACATCCCATATGCCTTCCATGGAATCTATAGGATTTGTTACTAAATCAACAGCTCCCTGAATAATGTCATTTAACTTGTTAAATGTTTTGTCCAGGTTGTCAACAATACTCTCCGGCGAAAGATACTGCCAGCCGAATATTCCAAATAAACCTCCTCCCAATAATGAAGCAATAATTGTTCCCATTTAGTCACTTCCTTTCAAAAAAGCAGCACTGCTGCTTTTAGTAACCTATTATTGATTTTGCACCATATCCAATTGCCATTACCATAAGGCCAGAAATTAACTGTAATATTCCATTTCTTCGTTGAGTAGCATCTTCGTTTGAAACCGAAAGAGCTATCTGAACCGCTCCCCATACTGTAAGCACTATTCCTGCTCTTCCAATCCAGACAAGAATCCAATCCAATACATTATTAAACTCTGTCTCTCCTTTATTTTTGTCTTCATCGGCATACGCACTTATACAGGTTAAAGCAGCGGTCATGCCAAATAATATTCCTCTTCTTACCTTTTCCATTGCATTATTAAATTTATTAATCATTTTACTCCTCCGTCATTGTGTATTTTTTCACCTTCCATGCTTAAAAGTTCCTCTTCATAAAGGTTTAAAATTTTAATATTATTAACAGGCGGCTCAGGCTGTTCATCAGACAATGATTTATATAGTCTTTCTACTTGATCAATATCAAGGTTAAAATTATCCATGCTGTATCTCTCCATAATTTTCTCCCTTTCACCTTCTGCCTGCTGTTCATGGCAAAACTTCTTTGCATCACGATAGTCAAAATAGTTATCATCACTGCTGTCATAAAGAAACTTGTACCTGGGATGTTGTTCAAGAGTATATTTTTTAGAATAAAAAGGAAATATTCCCCTTATCATAAGAATACAATCGCTGTCAGGCATCCTTCCTATTTCATCCGGTGTCATTAACTCACGGCCATGAATCCCGTAATTATATGACGAACTTCCCTGCCTTCCTTTATTGCGGTTTATATTCCTTGTGTCAATTGTCTCTTTTCCAAGCTGCTTGCTTACATATTCCAAAGTGCTTTGCTCTTTACTTCCCAGGAACAAAAAGGAATCGCAGTTTCCTACAATAGTTTTCCAGCTATCCTTATACATAGTTTCAAGCTGTGCCATGTTCTGAAGTATAATTGAACAGCTTATTTCCCTGCTTCTCATTGTGGCAATAAGCTTGTCAAACTCAGGTATGTAACCTATATTTGCAAATTCATCAAGTATACATCTTACATGGTTCTTTAGCCTGCCCTTATTTTTAAAATCCGCTGTATAATACAGGCTGTCAAACAGCTGCGAATACATCATTGCAGCCAGAAAATTAAATGTAGTATCCGAATCGGAGATAACAACAAACAAAGCTGTTTTCTCATCACCTATCTTGTCAAGCTGCAGCTCATCTTTTGATGTAAGATTAGAAACAGCATCAATATTAAATGGCGACAATCTTACACCTACTGATATAAGTATTGACTTGGCTGTTTTTCCTGCACCCTGTTTAAATATTGTATATTGGCGTATTGCAATATGATTTGGATTTCTATCCTTAAGTTCATTAAAAAGAATATCCAAATCACTTATGTATGCTTCATCATCCTCCTTTACATCTGCACATCTGAGCATCCACATTACAGTGCTGAAATTCTGTTCGGAATATCTCACCTCATACCATATAAAAAAGAAAATAGCTTGTAGCAGTGCTATTTCAGATTTTTCCCAGAAAGGATCTGTCCCTCCCGTATAACCCTTGGGATTAGTGTTTTTTATAAGAGTATTTACAACCTTCATTACATCGCTTTCTTTTCTTATATAAGGAAACGGATTATAGCAGCTGCTATAATCCATCTCTATAAGGTTAAACACTTTTAACTTGTATCCTGCTTCTATAAGAGATCTGCCTGAATCTCTGAGAAGTTCTCCCTTTGGATCTGTTATTACAAAACTTGTATTGGCCTGTAATAAATTTGGCTTTGCAAATCCTCTTGTTTTTCCTGTACCTGCACCGCCTGTTATCAAAACATTCAGATTCTTTCTCGTCATTCTAGTGTCTATACTAAGCATTTCAGTCTGAGTAAGAATAATATTTTTACTTTCACGCTTATCCTTGAGCTTTTCTATCTCATTTTTTTCCGCCCACCTTGCAGTACCATGCTCCTTACCAAACATATACTTTTTATGTAAATCCAATAGAATCAATGCGACAACAGCCCAATAAAAAACAGATGAAAACATCCAAAGCTTCATCTGTTCATATTCCGGAATAAAAATGGCAGCTGATTTTATGTGTTGGGCTACATCCTTATCCAGATTTTTAATATTATCAATCAGGTTGTCGTAACCGCTTAAAACCGCTCCAATGTGAATAACGCAATAGCTAAACAAAATATACAATACAGTAAACAAAATAACATTCTGCCGTATCTTTCTCTTCCTTTTTTCCTGCTCCGTAAGCAATTACCTTTCTCTCCTTTCTTTAAGCTTGCTTTTTTGCTTTTTTTGCTGCTTCGGCATATTTTTTCTGACCTCCTTTATTTGCTGTTCCATCTGCTCCACCGTTTTTTTCCCATCATCCTTGCTGTAAGATTTCTTAAGTTTTTCTATTTCCTCTTCATCTTTAACAAGATCCGGATTCTTAAACTTTCCGGCACTGGCAATCAGCTCAGTTTTAACATCATCCCTGCCTTTTACCGTCTTAGCCTTACCGTCTAAGGTTATCTCCGCTTCAATAGTCTTTTCTTTTAAATCTTCCGTTATTTTTATATTATTATTGGGATTGCTTTTATCAACAACATATACCTTGTCTATTCCTTTAGCATCAACCTGAATGTAATTATCAGGGTTATCTTTATCAACAATGTAGGTTCTGTCAGCCCCTACCTTGTACTCATTAATTAGCTTGTCGACATCATTGATTTCTTTTGCCTTACCCTGCTTTATAATATCAAGAAGCTTATTAACAAGCTGAGCTTCCCTCTCAAGATATGCTATTGTATGCATATCCTCTCCTTTTTGGAAAAAAGCAAATGTAATACCTGAGCCCTTTGCCATGGAAGCAAAAGCCTCAGCGTCCTTTGCATTTAAATCCATGGTTATTATGCTTTCTCCGCTTTCAAGCATCCTTTTCATATTTATTTCGCCGGGATTAAGATTTTTCTTTTTGCTGAGATAATTAGACAATAAAAACTTAAGCAGCTCTACACCGCCTTTAAGGCCTTCCTTTCCCACTTCTGCACTGAATGCCATTAAAATGCTGGCTGTATCTCCTCCTGTATTCATTATCTTGCTTCCTCCTTATCGCCCTTTAATTTATTTTGTGTCTCATTTTTATTAGCCAGTGTTTCATTATTTCTATGATTTTTAATCGTCTCTTCAAGCTGACTTCGTGTCTTCTTTTCCGGAGCAGCAATTTCTATGTCTGATTGCTTGTCCGCAAATACGGTATATATATTGTCTTTCTTGAAAGCAATATAATCATATTTATCCTTATTCTTACCCTGAAACTGTTTAAGCTGCTCTTCAGTTATATTTTCATATTTGCGAGAATTGTCCTTAATATTATCCCAATCAACATTACCTTCCACTTCCTGTAAAACTTTAATATCATTTTTACTCAACAAACTTTTAACCTGCTCTACATCTCCCGGCTTTATAACAAGGTTAATGCCTGCCTTGTCTTCTCTGGTTTCAGCGGCAGTTTTTGTAAACATTATTATATTTTCTTTTTCCAGATCAGCCTTAATTGAGTTGTAGTCTGTTTCGGATATTCTGATATATACATTTGCCCTGTCTTCAGTTTCATTAATATCATCTTTTGGTATAGCCTTATTGGTAGAAGATTTAGTTTCAGTCTTTTCCTCTCGGGAAGCTTTTGTTTTTTCCATCTTTATTTTATAGTCTTCCTGAAGCTTATTAAGCTCTTCTTCCGAATGAACAACAACTACATTCTTGAAGCCCTTAACCGCTTCCTTAATCTTTTCTATCTGAGCATCCTTGTCCATATATTTATCACCGGCTTTGGGATCATTTACATATTCCATGCTGATACCGCTGATTTTTACTGTCAAAACCATACTAATTATTTCTTTTTCAGAAATCTCCTGAATTATCCTGCTTATTTCATCCTTTGCTTTCGATTTTGTATTCCCTGATTTGGCTTTTCTTTTTTTCTTTGGTTTGGAATTATCAATTTCCTTAGCTTTTTCATCAAGCTTAATTTTAACAAAATCTCCATTGCCATTATCAAACAACCCAAATATTTGACTGTAAACGGCAGCTTCCGCTTCATCAATATTTTTTAACATTTTATCTTCAGCATTTTTTTCACTCATAATTTTATCTCTCCTTTTCTGATTTACTATCCGAATCTTTTTCTAAGCTAACTTCCCTACATATTTGTTTTCTGTTTTCATGATCCAAGTAACTGTTTAGCTTGTTTATGCCATATAGTTCCTGATATATATTTTCCTTTTCCTCCTGTACCGCCTCCATTCTAATAATTATATTTTCATGTTTTGCTTTAAAGGATTTAAATTCTGATTCTTTTAGGCCAAATTTCAGTAGTCTTTCTTTACAACTTTCATACTTGCTGATCTCATATTCATGTTTTTTTCTGTATGCTGATTTTAAAATAGAATTATTATATTCATGATAATATTTTTCATATTTCTGATATAATTCTATTTCCGTCATAACCGCAGCAGATTTAACGTGCAAGTCATTCAACTTTGACAAAATTAAATCTTCAGCTGAAATTCTGTCTTCTAATTCTTGTATTGTATTTTTTACATCACCCCTTGTTTTTATATTGTATTTATCTAAAAGATTTAAGCTTGATGTCAAATCTCTGATACCTGCAATAATTTTTTTCTGTGCATATGTGTACTTGACAGAGCTGATATTTTTTTCGTAATTATTTTGGTTATTTCTAAAAATAGATCTGAATAACAAAATAATAAGTCTGACATTCGTATTAACGTACTCAGACTTATAAATAAGTTTCCCAACATGATACTCAAAAGTTCTTTGACTAATTTTATATCTTCTGAAGCTTTTTGTATTCAGGCGGCTAATATTAAATTCCTTATACTTTATTCTTTCTTTGATAGCTTCTTCTGAATAATCTTCTCCCAGAGTTTTTCCTCTAACGGCTTTCTTCATTCCTGATTTTTTGAAGGTCATATATTTTACATTGCTTCCGTGCTTAATATAGTAGCCTTCCGATTTCATTTTTTGAATAAATTCTTCAAAGCTCCCTGAAGAAGAAATAATAAAATCTATATCTTCACGTACAATATCTTTCCATGAAGTATTATTTTTACTTTCAAGCCATTCCTTATATGAACAATATTTAACTTTTCCTTTTCTTTCAATAATGCTGAGACCATGTTCCAGACAAACAAGATCGGAATATCTCCTTATGTCTTCTCTTTCATTTACACAGCTGTTATATTTTTTACCGTTAAGTCCAACCGAATTAATTACAATATGATTATGAATATGATCCCTGTCGGTATGTGTGCTAAGTATGTACTGAAAATTATCGTCAAGAAATTTTGCAGTCCATTCCTTTCCTATTTGATGAGCTTCCTCTTCTGATACTTCTCCTTTTTTAAAGCTCTGAATAAAATGAAACCCTTGTATTCCATCCTCTTTTTCATGAACCTTTTTAAGAGTCCTCATTTCCTTTATTGCAACTTTTTCATTCTGACTACACTTATTTGAACTGATTAAAATTTTTTCATTTGTTTTATCCGGATTTACTATGTACTTTAGAGCTTTATACAATGTTGCTTTGATTGTCAGCCTTTTTACATATGCCATACTCTTATTCTCCACTTTCAAGAACATCACTATATATATTCATTAACACATTATTTATATTTTCAAGGGATGAATAAAGATAGCTTATTTCAGCTTCGCTTATTCTTCCTCCCTGATTCAATTTTTTTGCAATTTGATTTATGTTGTTACCGATTCTGCTAATCTGCGCAGACAACTCAAATACGCTTTCGAAGTCATAAATAATAATTTCTTTTTTTATTGCAGCATTTATAAAATATCTGTTTATGTTCATATGTGATGCTTTCACTTTTTCCATTATTATTTTATGTTCGTCATCTGTGGTTCTAATAAAAAACACATTCTTTCTTTTTCTGTTTTTTGCCAATTTATCACCACCAGTTTAATTCAATTTTAATTTCTGCTTCCGCAGGGGTATTAGGGGCATCCCCTAAAAAACCGGAAATGGATAGCCATTTCCACTGCTTGCTATTCTTAAAACGGAGTTTTAAGAATTGATGCTTTCTGAAAGAAAAAAAGAAAGACGTCCTCGCCTTTCAGTTCCTAATTTCATATTAATTTACCTTTCATATCCCCGGTTTTTATTTCTAATTTTTCTTAGCTGTTCCTTCAGCTCAATGTTTTCCTCTCTTAACTCTTCATTTAGTTCCTTAATCTGCTCATTGCTCTTCTCAAGCCTATCTATAATTAGTGACTGTCTTTGCCAGTCATCAATGAATAACTGTAATTTGCTTACATTTTCATTTAATTCTCTTTGCTTGTCCGTCATTTTTTCAAAAGCCTGATTTTTCTCCGATTTGTCCTGATTAAGAATACTAATAATGTCAGACTGCTTTTCTTTAATATTGTTCTGAATTATTTTCAACTCAACATGTTCTTTTGATAGCTCCAAATTTTCTTTAGACAGTTTTTCTTTAGAGCAATCTGCCTTATCATCATGCTTCCCGGAGAAAAATTAAACACTTATTTTTCTTTCAGAAAGCATTATTTTACATGCTTTAATCTCAATCAGCTTTCGATTTAATAAATAATCAATTTTTGAAATGCAAATCTTATTGTCACAAACATTCTTATCAATAATTTGAAATAAAAATATAAAGTCAGCTTGAAAAACAAGTTTGCATATATATGACCTGCATCTTATCGAATCTTTTACTATGTACTTGACTCCTTCATCCAAATGAAATTCTTTTATATCTTCTACGTAAAACATATTTTTCTCCTCTTAGGATATATAAAGATTTTTAACTATAACAAATAAAACTCCGGCACATATATACGGTCCCAAAGCTATATTATTATTTCTTTTCAGTCCAGCCATTATAGAAATAATAGCTGCCAGTGTAAATGTTACAGTTATTACTTCTAAAATTCCCAGACCGAATATAAGGCCCAATCCCGTAAAAAGTTTTATATCACCTCCTCCGATGCCACCATTAGTAATGATGGCAAGAAATAAAAAAACTGCAAAAGTAATTGCTGCTGAAGCAATGTATATTTTACAGTTTTTGTAGTTCAATATTAAATTAAAAATTCCCAACAAGCCAACAATTAAGTTCAATCTGTCAGGAATTATTTTTTGTTTGTAGTCTATATATGCTATTTTTATTAGCAATAGAATTGTTGATATGTATATTATGTTTTGCAATTATTCAACTCCTTCCATTAGCAAATCTTTCAATTCATCATTTGTGATTCGATATTTATCACTTACATTTTTTAATATGTCTTTGTAAGAAAAATCTAATTCCTCTAAAACTTGTGCTCTTTCTAATATTCTTACATTTAATATATCTGATTCAAGTTTGCTTTGGATAATTTCCAGTCTTGCATTTATTGAAACAACCGATATAGCAATAATTATTACCACTATAATTGTAAACATTCTATCTATCATATACCCTCCAAATAAAAAACCTGACTCACTTGCCAGGTTTTATTTTTAAACTTAACTTTCTTTTTTAGTTATTGTATAATTTATAATAGCATCTTTATGGATCGGCTATAATAAACAAAAATCATGACCATGCCAGAATCAAAAAACAGAAAACAACGTCGTACTTTTACTACAGAATTTAAAAACCAAATAGTACTGTTATATCAAAACAGTAAAATAAAATGCGATATAATTAGTGAATGTGATTAATCTATCATTATCAATTACCCTTATGCAAAACCTACGCTAATTCATATTTAAACTATTAATACTTACAACTGAAATATTTATTTAATAGTAGCATTTCTAAAACTTATCGGCTAACTTCACCCAATTGATATCATCCATATTTTCTGAGTATTTAGTATTATTGATATAAAGCCTATCATTCTTATCCCTTACAAAACCCCAGTTAATACTATTTCTCTCTGCATAGTCTTTAAAAGCTATGAACTTATTTGCAATCTGCTTATCTATGTTCTTACTTTTACCCTTAAGTTCTCCCCCTTTGGTTTCTATTATCCATATATTGCCATTCTTTTTCTTTATAATATAGTCCGGATAGAAAAGATACTCCTTGCTTATATTTGTTCCATAAACAATTGATAAATATTGTTGACCTGTATCCCCATTTTTATAAACCCAATCAATGTCATCATTATTTTCACAGTAATATTCAAAAAGCCTCTCTGATTTTGATCTGATACCTTCCACAACCATCGAAGTATCATACTCTTTGTATGCATTAGATAATAACTCTTCTACGTTTCTTTCATAGGGCAAATATCGATAAAAATCTTCCATTGGCAATTTAAATGTCTCTTCTTTTTTTACAAGAAATTGCATTTGTTTTTCATTTGGCTTAGATGCTAATTCTGTAAAATCGTTTCTAATTTGGTATGCATTATTAATCATAAAGGCATACCACTCCCTATTACTTAACCTCAAGAGTTTTTTTCTGCTATTAATCTTAGCATGGAACAAGTGTTGCAATATCGCCCTTGTTTTATTTGATGGCAAACCTATCGTTTTCTTTATCATGTCCACAGAATGCAGGCAATCTATACCATGATCATGAGTACTAACTTGATAACTAATAGTATGATATTCTCCTATGCTATTTTTTGCTAAATCCGCTAACTTTTGAAATTTCCCTGCCCTATACTTATTAAAAACCTCTGTACCAATTACAAACCCGTTATTTATAAATATATCCTTGTTCTTTTCTTTATCTTTAGACAATTTATACTTGTCTATAAAAAAATTATAGGCTTTGTCAAGGACTTCTTTTTCATTTACATACTCATAGTCCCGATTTCTGACTTCTTTTGGTAATGAAAAAGTCTTACACTTATCCTTGAGGAACAATCTCCTAACCTCATAGGCATTTCCGGAACTCAATACGGTTTCTTTATACCTTTCATCAAACGTATAAAGATAACAGAAATCCAATATATCTATTCCGTAATGCTTTGCCCTTGGCATTCTTCGCAACCTGCCTAACGTCTGTATTTCAAAGTTTTCAGACATACTTTCTCTTAACTTTACCAATACCTTTGCCCTAGGACAATCCCACCCAGTGGCAATCGCTTGTTTCATTAATAAAAATATAGGTGCAGCATTATCTTCTGTTATTTCAGTTATGTTTATTTTAGAATTATCAAGCCATTTTGCTACCATTCGATTATCATAATTATATCCCATATATGCAAGATTATTTTCAACATTTCTTATCAAACGATCACTAGTATTAGGAAATTGCACTATAATCAACGGCCTTATATCTTCCTTTTTGTCAGCGTATGCCTTTGCAATTTCCTTTCTTTTTTTATCAGCCATTTCAATCAGGAAAGCAGACTCTTTGTCCAAACTTTCCATAGCTGTAACGTCTATTCCTTCATTAATATATAAAGCTCTTGTTATTAGCCCGGAATTAATAACCTCTACCTCTGGTATCTCATAAAATTCGGCTGTTGGAATTTTTCTTGTAGTAGCTGATACCCTTATTTCCTTTTCATGATCAAGTGCATCAAGTATATCATTAGCCTTTGCAGTATCATTTAGATGTTCTTCATCTACGATAACTATGAACTTTCTATTTTGTCTATGAGCTTCTGCAATACGATTAAATAAGTTTTTTCTTTCGGTGTCCTTTAAGGCGTTATTCTTTTTATTAGTAATCATTTCCCAGTTTATGAAATATGTATATCCCGGCTGAAATCCTTGAAGCAAAACATCTAGTATATTTCCAGTTTTAGCATTAGGAATATACTCTTCCATTTTATTCATTGACTGAACTTCTAAATCTCCCTTACCAGGGGTAAACCAGCAAAATATCATTTCAGAGTCTGCATTAACAAGAAACTGTTCAATGAAGGCAACCAAAACAATTGTTTTTCCACTTCCGGTACAACTCTTAACTATTATTTTTTTCTTTGAATTTGAATCCGTAGTTTTCTCTGTTAAATAACTTACCGTATCTTCTTGAAATTCAAATAAATTAATATCTATCATATCTCACCAACCTCCCTTAATTCATCTGCAAAGTAGTAATCAGGTATATATACTATAGTTAAGTTTAACTTATCTATAATACTTTGTTGATCTCTGGATACAAGAATATATGAAGGAATATATATAAATGCACCATCCTTTATCTTACCTGCAAACAACTTTTCCATCTCATCTTCTGTCAGAACAATTATGTTATTCTCACTATCAACTTCTATCATATGTTCTAACTCAACCATTTCTTTTATATACAAGAGTAATCTATCTGAAACAATTTCTTCATCTTCCGGAAATTTTGGTATAAAGTCAGTTTTAAAATATTTCAAATTGTGCGGCAACTCATCTTGAATATTACACAAACGCTGATAAGTTACTTCCTCGCATATATTATTTTCATTATTTGTACATAATATATATTTACGATTCCCGCCATCATCTTTGTTCAACTTAATTATAGCATGTCCTGTAGTACCAGAACCTGCAAAAAAGTCTAATACAGTTATATCCTTACTTGGATACAATGAAATGACTTGTTCTAATAAAGATAAGGGTTTTTTACCATTAGGAAATTGTACTTTACCCTCTTTAGTCAAATTTTTTGTACCTGCTACATGATTCCAATAAGTCCCATTTAATTCCTTTTTATATATAGCCCCTTCTTTTTTCTCTACAACATCGTCTAACCATGCTAATAAATTAAACTTATCCCCTTTATAGAATTGTTCATATAACTTACCTTTGTTTTTACCTGAAACAGGAACATATACAATAGAATAAAAATCACCTTCCGAACCAATCTCCTTAACTTTTTCCATCACTCGAGGCCTTATTGAACTTTGTGGCATAGTTGTCCTAAATATTTTCTTGTAATATTTATAATATGCTTCTTGTTCAGTAATTCCATCTTTTTCTGCAATCTTTTTTACAGATATAAACTGTGGGTTTTTCCTTGAATATATTTTAATCTCTCCGCCTGAGCCATCAACTGTAGAACCTATGTATACTTTTTGACCTGCATCCACCAAAACACTTGTGTATTTCCAACTTCTATCCTCTTCTCTCATTTGCTCTATTAGCGAATACAATTCTATGTAATTATAACTATTATTAAATAGTGGTAAAAAAGAGTAGTCCTTCGCATAGATTACTAAATATTCAAGATTTTTCTTAAATTTTTTATCTTCTCCACCGCCACTCGCACCAGCAATATTCTTCATATTAACAGAAATAATATTAATAAAATTCGACTCACCGAATATCTCATCACACAAAATTTTTAAATTACATAACTCATCATCTCCTATAGAAATAAATACTACTCCCTCATCGCTTAATAACCTTCTTGCTATTAATAGCCTTTCACTCATGAATGATAACCACTTTGAATGTTTGAACCCGTCATCTTTTTCTACATAATCATCGTCATAAAAAAAGTCCTTATTTCCTGTATTATATGGTGGATCTATGTACAAGAGATCTATACTATTTTTATGTGTCTTTTCTAACAACTTTAGTGAATGAAGATTATCTCCTTCCAATAAAAAATTAAAATCATTATTGCCTACTGCTTTTATTTTTTTACATTCAATTTCCCTAAATACAGGAATATTATGAGTCATTTCTTCGTCAACTCGTTCTGCATGCTCTTCCCACACTAATCCGTATCTTTTTTCTGTGATAAAAGATTCTATTTCATTTAGAGCAATCACTGAAGCATCATCTGTATGCTCCTCTCTTAATTTTTCAATAAAACTAATCATTTCATTTCGCTTTTTTTTAGATAAGTTACTCACATTTTCCTCCTATTATCAAAAAAATTCTCTCGTTACACACTTTAGCTGTCCAATATACCTTTCTAAAATTCAAATCTTTCATACACATCAATATATTAATAGCCAATCCAGTCTTTCAATACTTTTTCTAATAAAGCCATCCCTTCTAAAAATATTTATTTCTTCTATCCAGTAACGCTTTATTGTTCTAATTTTACATCCGTTATCGTTCATAACAACTATATTTTCTTTATCACTTTTTATCTGCTCATTAATATATATTTTTTCCGTATAATTATATTTATAATAATGGTTTGTCCTAATTATAAATTCTATTCTATCAGTATAAAATATCAAATTTGTTTTATTTTAATTGGATATTTTAAAAATTTAAATTGAATAGAAAAAAATGCATATTGAACACATATAATATAGCTTATCAACACAAATTTATTTTTTTATCTGAATTATACTTACCTATAACTGTATTTGCATTAAGAATAAAAAAGAAATCTATTATTTTGAAAAAACCAAATATTATTGTACCAAATAATAGTACGTTTGTTAATGTCTCACTACCGATAACTTGGCTTTCAAAATTAAATAAATTTATTGTATTCACAAAGCCTCCATTAATTTGCACATAACTATTCTAACAAATAATTGTCTATATGTAAACAAATGGGTATAGCACTAATTAAACCTTCTAATTTGTTAAATTAACTCTGCCATCCTGGAAGGCTGAACCTTTTATAATTAAGCTCCTGCCATTCCAGCTTTCTTTATCATTGTAGTCATAAACAATTGAGCCTTTCTTCCCCCACAAAAAAATTTTAATAATATTATCTTCATGCTCTCTTGCGTTGGTATAAAACTTTCCTTCCCATGTTTCCGTTCCTGCACTAGAAGAAACTTTTGTAAGATTTACCGTTTCCTTTAAAATGTTTTCTAAATAAATATTAGCAGCTACGGAATCCGGACTTCCCTTTGAATCAATCTGGAATGTCACATAATACCCCGTTTTGTAGGGAATCATTTTACTAATCAGCATATCTTTAGTGTAAGGGAATGTAATATATGGATGATTTACTATGTTGGTTATCCTGAAGTCAATCAGCTTCAATGCTATTATATTTATCGGAACTGATGTTGTAGCTTCTCTTGTTACATTTCCTTTTCCTCCGTAATTTGTTTGTGCCTTAAAGTTTATATTATACTTTCCGCTTTCAATTATTGTGTCCGGAATTGTAATATTTCCTTCCCAGTAAACTGTTTCTCCGGACGTGGAACTCTTAATTAAATTCACAGTTGCGGAATCAAGTGTTGCTGCAACACCTGTTACTTCCCTGTTTGTTGTTGCTTTTACCTTAATGGTATCACCGACAAGAATTTCAGAATTTTCACTTTCAAAATCTCCCGCTATGCTTATATCCGGAATTATATAAAAATTCTTTGTTACATATACTGACAACTGTGAATTTATTCCGTAAGGAGGTATAGGAGGATTATCTGTTACCTTAAGAGTAATTTTATAAGCTCCCCAGTCAAGTCCCTGATTTTTAAAGCTGTTAGCAAAAGGTTGCTTTGAAGCATAGTGTACTACAGATGAAGGATTTCCGTTTATTCCGCTTATATCAGAAGCCTTGTAATTTTCAAATGTCCATTCATATGTAAAGCCTAAATTATCAGTATTTGTATCGCTTGCTGAAACATTGAATTTAGTCATCTCTTCATGGAAAAATCCTGAAGAAGGTCTGTATTTATATATCCTATCTCCAACTATTTTCGGGAATGTCCATACAGGACTTTCACCGCTAACCAGATTGAAGTCAGCTGAAGGAACATGGTTTACCGGTGCAACCTTAAAGTTCTGGGTATATATCTCTGATGTAGCTAACGGATCTCCCCATGAACCTGAAGTATCATTAACCTGCAGTGTGATTCTGAAATCTCCTATCCCAGAATTTTTAATTTTGTTATTTATTGAAGTCTGTGAATTGGCCGCTGTATATGTTCCAAGTAAAGCACCTTCTTTATATAGTTTCCACTCCCATTTATCTATATCATCGCCGTTTGGATCATACGATGTATCTGTTATACCCAAAGTTGCTCCTTGAGCAATAAGACTGTGAGACAAAACGAATTGAGCAATTGGCGGCATTGCTTTACTTGTTATTAAAACGACCGTATCATCGGACCAAGCACCTAACTTATTTTCCCCGTCCATATCTCTTACCCTTAGTTTTACTAAGTAATCTTTCGTACTCACTCCGCCTGTAAGTATCCCTGGTGTCCAACTTGCATCGCCAACTTTTTTCCAATACCATTCCCATGCGACAAGCCCTTTATCACCTCTATTCATGTGATCTAGGTCATAAGAAGTATCCATAAAGCTTATATTAAAACCGGAAGTATCAACTGATGTATATCCAACTTTAAAAAAACTATCTCCTGGGTTTCCCCTTGCAGAATCACTAGAATCTCTCATTCTAAAGTATGCTCTTACTTGCGTGTAACCTTGTCCTGCAACATTTATTGTGTCTTGAATTGGATCGGATGTCCGAGACTTACTATCATAATTTTTTAGTTCTGTCCAAGTTCCATTTTTATAACCTTCTATATAAAGTTCTCCCTCATTATACCAATAATCATCATCAGCCCGTGGTGTTTTAAATTCTATTGATACTATAGTTGATCCTGATGGAGCTGTATACGATGGCGTCCATTGTGCATATGTATCCCCCTCACCAGAAAAATCTATCTCACTTTCTGTATGATATGCAGTAGTTACAGCTTTAATAGGTGTTATAGTCGGTGAAAACTGTGCTATTGGCTTTCTATGCACATATATATTTAATGCTCCATTTTTCATTGTGGAAGTCTTTTTATATTCATCAAACCTTGTTTCTGTTCCTACAGGATTATCCTTAGTTTGAACTTCAGTAGTAAATAACCCAACCTTATCAAATGAAGTTTTTGGAGCAGATAACCATAATCCGCTATAACTAGCAATGCCTAAGTCGTTTGTAAAGTAATCATAGTCATGAACATATCTCCAATTTTCACTACTGTTTTGAGGGTCGTCCTCATAATCTTCGTAGAAAGTTTTATAATTTACTTCTTCATTAAGAAGTATATACCTCGTCATTGGTCTAGCTTGATTCCTAACTACATTCAATATCCATACCGCTAAATTCTGTAGAGCTTTATCCATGTTAGGACTGTTGTTATAAATAAAAGTCCCTTTATTATCATTATCCTTTATGAAATTCTCAGTCTGTGATTTGTTTGTACTCGTTCCAAACTCTGCGAAGTACAGTTCATCATTTAGCATTCTAGATAATACTACAGAATACTTGTCAGATGTTTTTTCTAATTCAGGTAAATTTACATCAGAAATATTTATTACAAATTTTGTAGAGTCACTTCTCCATGTTGGTTCTTTCAATACTTCATCTAATGTTTTAACTGATCCAGAAGTAACGGTTAAATTTCTAAACCTTCCTTCCGGCTGCGAATTTGTAAAAAATCCGAAACTGCCTTTAATTTCACTTGTATGAGTATAATCTATAACTTGAACATTATCCCACCATATTTTAATGTTTTTTCCTTTCACGACAGCTTTTAAACTATGCCAACTATTTCTAACATAACTTACATCTGCTGTTGGTCGTGAAACACCTTTAATTTTACTACCATTATATTGATATAGCCCAGAAGGATGCCCATGAACCTTAGTAGTATAACTATCTCCTTTCCACACTAATCCCTGCTGAGAAATCAAGAATGCTAAATGCCCTGTAGGTGTACCATCAATGCCGAATGAAACTCCGATATCATCGTTATCGCCTCCAGATGTTCCAAGCTCTACTTCAAATGTATAGTTACTACTATCGAATGTCGGATCATAAAATCCTGACCAATATGAATTATCATCCCTGCTTATAATCCCTTTGCTTGAGTTATAGCTCCATGTATTAGAATTTGTACCATAACGAGTCCAGTTGTTAAACACAGCAGCTGCATCTGCGTCATTCGATGATATTGTACTTGTTTCAATTGTTTCAATTTCAGTATCAATATAATCCGCATTATTAGCCTCTAAGTAAGCCTTAACATAGTTATTTATTTTGGCGCTAAGCTCGTTAATCTTGGAACTCTCTACTTGCCCTACCGTAAATACTATATCAACTTTATTTGATGGCGTAACAGAAAAATCAATCGTAGGCGCCATGTTGTCTATCTCTATAGTTTTTGTTACAATACTATATCTTATATCAGAGCTAGATATAAATTGGCTTATCGTGTCTTGTCCATAAGTATCTTTAACATATAGTTGGAATTGATACTTTCCGACATGAGAAGCCTTAACTGTAGCTTTCTTGTTTGTAAAATCAATCGATAAAGGACTCTTCCATGTTTCATCATTAAAATTTCCGTCATTGTCTGAATCAAATCTATATTTTAAAGTGTGCAACGCTTGTGTTATAACATCATGGTCATCAGAAACTGAAGATATGTTATATGTCACTAATTCAGCTCTTTTACTATCGTCTACATCACGATAGGTTTTTTCTATTACATCAAAAGATATGATAGGAGCTGTATCTTCTGCAACAGTTATTATTTGTTCGGCCATAGGCGATTTTTTACCGTAAGAATTTGTTACTTGATATCTTACCATGTATTTACCTTTAAGTTTAAACAATAAATCTTCTTCAAATTCATTGTTAGATTTCTGATATTTTAACGTACTCACAATGTCATTCGGTAATGATCCAGTTCCGTTGGCAACTTTTATTACATCAGCATTTTGTCCGTCCAAAGGTACAATTTCCCAATAGTCCTTACTATGGTCTATGCTGTGCAACTCGGCACTATAGTAGTCGTTAGCATAACTGCTGTTTCCGTTCAGCTGGTACTTTCTATTTTCTTTTGTTTGGAAAACTTCACGGAAATGCATTGCATCCTTGATTATTGCTGTTGGAAGTGGATATACCCTTATATCTTCACTGTATGAATAGTTTTGTCCTATCTCGTCTGTAACCGTTGCGGTCAACGTATAATATCCGCTGTCCTTAAACCTTATAATGCCGCCATTATTATTTAAAGCATTATCCGTCCTTGCAGAAATATCATCATCATTCATGACGGACGTATCTGTTTCATCAGCTCTCTTTATCGTCCATGCAACATCCAGGGTGCTGATTTCTTCATCCTTCAGCAATGTAGAAATATTGAGCGTATCATCTGTATATGCCCACTCTGGAAGGTCAAAAGAAATATCCGGAATCCAGTTAACATGAAATGTTTGGCTTGACAAGTGTTTTCTCCTGTCTGCGACCGTAACAAACTTTTCAATAGTAGGTTGTCCAAACTCCTCAGTAACCTCTAAATCAGCCTTAAATGCTCCGCTGACTCCCTGCTGGAAGAATACTTCAGTGGCTGTATCTCCCACGTCGTATGTCCCATATACCGCCTCGTCAGAAAAGTCTCCGTCCTCATCTATATCACGATATATAACGTATTTATATTTTGAAATAATATCATCATCTATCGACCGTGCGTTTTGCCTGATATCAACTGTTGTCTTAAGCGGATTATCAGTAAAATTCGGTGTTGCTCCGCCTACGGTGAATTCAGATATTGGCTCCAAGTCCTCTGTAACAGTTATAATTTCTGTTATTTCACTTGCAGCGATATTAGGATGCAGAGGGTTGGCATCAGAGAAATTATTATGAACCTTTAGATATACTTCATATCGTCCGGTTTCCTTAAACACTATATTTTTTTCTTCAAGATTCGAAGTGTCCAGATCAATCTTAATGCTTGCAGGATTTTGTCCATCCAACGGCGTTATCTTCCATATATTCCTGCTTGTCTGTATTTGGTCTGTCCTGGGACTTAAACTATCCCTCATGTGCAAGGTTACTTTCCTGTTTTTCTTTATTGCACCTTCGGCCGTTATTCGTGCAACAGGCACGGGCGGTATTATCTTTATATATTTAGTTATACTATCGGTTAAATTAGTGTAGTCCTTTACACTCAACGAAACATCATACGTACCTTCTTTGCTAAAGGTTAAGCTTCCGCCGTTTTTACCGCTTAAATTTCCGGAAACGGCTGCCGGCGTTCCATCGTCTTTATTAATAGTCGGTTTAGTCCATGTCCATGTAACTATGTCATTGTTTGGATCGGTAGATTTATCTTTAATAGGTACACTTTCATTTGGATATCCGAACTCATACATATTAAAATCTGCTGTTGGTGGCTGTGGTTCAAAATTAACATATATCTTCTTGGAATAACTGTCCTCCTCTTGCCCGTAACCGCAGCCATTATCTATTACATGAATTTCAACAGTATAATAACCTTCTTCCGTGAATATAAGCTTGCCGCCATCTTCATTAAAGTTTACACTGCTAAAATATGATTGTGTATAATCCTGTTCTGTATCTCCTGAGTTTAAATCTGTATCTGAATAGAAAATTAATTCCTTTTTATCATTTTTAATTGTCCAGCTCACATGAGCCATATCATCTTCCGGGTCTGAAGATTGATTTGTCAAAGTCACCGGCAGCGTCACATAATTATTGTTTGAATGTGTAAAATATGCTTCCGGTGGTTCATTGATTACCTCAGCTTCAACATAATCATCTACGATGGCCATAT
Source organism: Sedimentibacter sp. LTW-03 (assembly GCF_052059825.1). GTDB lineage: Bacteria > Bacillota > Clostridia > Tissierellales > Sedimentibacteraceae > Sedimentibacter. Next base: position 2,884,190 of record NZ_CP197180.1, on the reverse strand, counting down.
CGGTTAAACCTGTTTCATCCTCGACCGTTACTGAAGCAGTGATTTTAACTCTATCACTTCTTATATCATCCGGAGAAACCTCAACATACGTGCCATAGGTATCTCTTGACCTATCCATATCGACAACTTTATTTCCATCAACCAAAATTTTATAATTGTAATTTTCAACAGGCAAATTTGAAGTTGAACCTGATGCGTCCAAGTCAACATCTAATTCCACAGAATTACCGTTCTCAAATTGCTTATAATTCCAAGTTACATAGTTAGGTAAATCCATTTCTAAATTTGCGTGTACTTCCGGCTCTAAACCTCCAGAGCCTTCTTCTTTAAGTCTGTAATCATCTTTTACCGTAAACAATATTTTTGCTAACTCTGCTCTGGTTATTGGTTTCCTTGGCATAAAACTTCCATCTTCATAACCATCAAGAACACCGTTTTCAGTAGCAAAATTTACATGCTTTTTATACTTAGGGTCTATTGCTCCGTCATCAGTAAATTTAGTTGGAACATTCATACCAGTCATGTCGGGATCATCTATTGAATTTATTACTAGCAAAACAGCTACCAATCTTGTTAGATTAGAAGAAACCGAATCATAATCACTTGGAGACAACACCCCCATTTGATCAAGCATTTCTAAATGCCCATCCCAATAGATAGGATACGTATCATCTCTGTCAAACCCGTTAAAATAATACTTGTCTAGCATTGTTGCGGCATCACCTACAGTGATATATTCATCCGGTCGAAAGTTACCGTTCTGGTCTCCAATTACAACACCTGCATAATATAAATCATTTACATATCTTTCCGCCCAATGACCAACCATGTCCGGAAAAGGACTTGCTGCATAGGCATTATAACTGGTCATAGTTGGGAAAAGCATAAATACTAGCAGTATTAAGGCTATTAATCTATCGAAGCTCTTCTTCAAGCAAATACCTCCTTTTCTTAAAAGAAGGCAGTATACTATATATAGCACACTGCCCTACCTTTTGATTTCAGTTACTTTTTAAATGGGTTTTCAAACACTACTAAAACATCTTGAATTTTACTGTCATAACGGTTTTTATTTGAAAAAAAATCACCAGTATGTCTTGTAAATGCAATATAATCTGCTTTATATATACTTTCTTTTTCTTTAAGTCCTACAGTATAATGATCTCTTACATGAGACACCCTTTCAATAATCTCTCCATCTTTAATTAAAACACCAGTTGAAAAACCGTCTGAAGTCAATTCATCACTATATATGCAATTATAAGTCACTTCTCCAAAATTAAAATCAACTATATCTAATTTATAATTTGGCAATTTCATTTTTATAACCCCAATAACATTTACAGTGGCTTGATCTTCATTAGGGTTACTTACGAATTGGCTAAGTGAAATTAATTCCCAATTATCACTTTTTTTAGTAGTATACGGATAAACCTTTAAAGTCTCAATATTCTCAATCAACTCTTCATATGTCTCCGGGTCTTCATGCTTAGCAGCAGATTCCATTCCTTTAGGCAACTTCACTTCAAAATCCCTATCCTGCAAAGCCTCATTAACTCTATCAACAACATTATCTGGCTCTTCTTCCTGACTTTCTATAACCATCAGCATATTAATCAGCATTTGTGATGCCTCTGCTCTGGTAGCCTGTCCCTCAGGTCTAAAAGTCATATCTTCGTAGCCACGAATAACTTCATTTTCAGCAGCTATTACAACATATCCTTTGTCCTCATCTGAAATAGCCGAATCATCTGAAAATAATGTCATTTCACCAGCCTTGTTCTTAGCTTCGGCATCCATTCCTAGAGCTTTTACAACCATCTTTGCCATTTCAATTCTCGTAATGTTCTTATCGGGATTGAAAGTATCTCCATACTCAAGTCTGTCTATTATTTGATTTTCTACTGCTGTATTGACTATATTCTTAGCCCAATGTTCGTTAACATCAACAAATGGATTTCCTTCAACAATTTCAATTTTAAGTGCGGCTATAATAACTTTTGTAAATTCAGCTTTTGTAATATTGTTCTGCGGTTTAAATGTTCCGTCAGGATAGCCGTCTATTATTTCTTTCTCAACTATGCTTGCAAGTGTATTATAGTACCAGTCCGTTTCTTTTACATCTGTGAAGCTCTTTTGTGATGCATAGCATACTGAAAAAGAAAACAAAACAAGTATTACTGTAAGTATCGTAATTATTTTTTTCATTCCCTGCCCTCCTAATTTATCTGTATTTTTACTAAAATGTTTATAAGTAACTTTGTGATTCAAATATAGCTAATATTTGTATTTGCTATTGATTTTTAAGTATAAATGAGTTACAATATACATAAGATATGAATAGGCAGTCAGCCGAATTCGGCTGACCTGTAAAATACAACTTAATTTAAGCCGTAATTACTCTGTGTCAGCAGGGTAATTACTTTTTTTGGCTATCTTTTATGATTATCGCAACCAACATTGCAAATGCAATCATCAGTGTTAAAGTTTCATATACAGATAACATCAGGCATCACCACCTTTTGAAAGAGTTTTGCCTCCTTTCATTGAGATGGGTCAGCCGTACCCTGCTACTACCTATTCATATATATATTTTACCATATTTTCTATATTTTTTCAAGCGCTATTTTGAGATTTTTATTGATTTTTCAATGGTTACAAGCATTTTTCTTTCAGTATGCAGGCATTTTATTATGCAAGTTATCTACATATTTTCTGCCCAATATACAACCATGTCAGGAAAAGGACTCACAGCAAATTAATTAATTATTTTCAAGAAGCCTACCTCCTTTTCTTAAAAAAATGGCAGTACACTATATAAATAACGTACTACCTCATTCATAAATCTTAGAATTACTTTTTAAATGGATTTTCAAATACAACTAAAACATCTTGTATTTTACTGTCATAACGGTTTTTATTTGAAAAAAATCACCCGTATGCTTTGTAAATGCAACTATATAAGTTTTGCAATATCATTTTGTTTGCCTGAGTAATTGTATTACTTCATCTTCATTTGACAAATCATAATCACCTATAATACCTGATCTATGATACACAATTCCATCTTTTTGGTTCTGCTCTAAGTAACTAATGAACTTTAGAATGCCATCTTCTTTTATGCACCTTACAAAAGCTCTCATTTTAATTTTGTCTTTTGCAAGCATATCTTTTCCGCAAGGGAAATCAGAACATTCCCAGCATCCGTTGATTCCTTTTGTCGTACAGCAATTATACTGATAACAACCCTCTGGAGATAATCTTTTTCCACAATGGTTACCAGATTTGCAACTACATTTCCCCTCTATAGAGCAAAAGCTACATACCAATCCACAATACTCTATTGAATTTTCATTCATTATTAATTACCTCGTAAAATATAAATTTTTTAAAATAAAGTTGTTATAAACATAATGGGTAGTTGATACTAAAGAATTATCAAAATCTATTGTCGCAATCACCACTATTTATCTCTGCTCGAGAAATCCCGGATATCCACATTCAATATCAATGTGTCCGTGATTTTCTATTATCATATACTCCTGTATATATTCATTTCTCATTGCGTCTATATACTGAATTCCAAAACACAATCCCTTCGCCAAATCATTCGGATCTGCCATGAATAAAAGGTATTCTGCCTCGCTCACTGAAATCACCTTATTGTAGGCCATTCCTCCAAAATTAAATCCTGTATGAACAACCAATGTCTTGGCAAATCCATTTCCAATATTCTTTATAGTGACTTTGATCTTTTTTGTGGCTTTCTTTTCATCAGATTTTGGGCCGAGCTCAAATCCACTTGCAATATCTTTATTAGCTCCCACAGTCACAAGTAAAAATGGCTGGATTGCGGCCTTTTCTTTCTGCTCATCAGATTCTTTATAATATCTGATTGTAAAAAAAACTCCAAAAAATGCAAACACTCCAGAAATTGCTCCGCCAATAATTCCTCCCCAATACGAGGCCAACGAGCCAATCCATGTAGAATCAATCGTATCGTTGATAGCCAAACAGACAATATGATTCCGCATCAATATCTCGAACCCAACGGCTAATAATGCTGCAATCACGATAAATAAACAGAGGAATAGAATAATATGCTTTGTTATTCTATTTTTGATCCGTTTCTCTTTTCCGGGATTATATAGTAATCCGAATCTTTTTATCTTTATTTTCATAATATCATCAACTCCAAGAACTACTTTCCCATAATTGCTATGATGTGCTTTCCAAATTATAACCATAATGGGCAATTTGGTTTTGTAGAGAATAGGCTTAAGATCAACCACACAAACTTTAGTTTGTTTCACTCAAGTTAGATGATCTTGGAATATCTTCACTCAATTTTTCAATTTCTTTTGACTTTTTAATTAAAGACAATGTTTGAGAAACATTTCCCCATCTTTCATTTAACTTTTCTTTAATTCGTATAGTATCTGAAAATCCAAGTTCTAACAAAAGGTAATATTCAAGCATATATAACAAAGTCCTATTATATATAGATATTTCTTCTTCAGTTAATACTCTTCCGTTTGCTTTTATTCCTTCATCATAGTGTATATAATAATTTCTTGTTTTTGCAATTACATTCGGAAAATCCAGATGCTCAATATCTCCTGTATCAAAATATACTTCAAATTTTGCTAGTAATAAATCCGCTAATCTACTTTCTAAAGTGATAAATTTGTGAGAGTTTGCCATAAGAAATGCCGTGTCGCCTTGTACAAATCCTTCTGGTCGTTTTTTCAAAATTACTAACTTTATCCTTTTTTTAAATTCTTCAATATTATTGGTTATAAAACGTGAATGATATGTTTCCAAAGCTTGTACAACATTTAGAAATATTCTAATGACAGACATTTCTGTTGATTTTAATATTTCTAAATATAAATCAACAACTGGTTCAAGAAGTTCATATTTGGAGAAATAATTTACGAAACTATTATTTGCGATTAGCTCGGAAAGTGCGATTGACTTCCATGCATTTTGCCTATTTTCTCTGGTTTCCTCATTTTTCTTTAAATCACAACTAATAATGTCAATTGCTATATCAAATCTTTTTTCACCATACACAGTATAATTATCTGCAGACCACCCTGTTAATTTATTTAAATGTATATTTTTTAATGTGGACAGTTCTATTAATCGTTTGGTTCTTATGAAGATGTCTTCAAATTCTTCAATTGATTCATCTTTCTTAAAAGAAATTTCTATATTACCACTTTGCTTTAAGATAATTTCTTCTTTTAAAACCTCAGTAAAATGGACTGGCAACATCTTGCTATCCACAACATATTTCACACTAATTTTCTCATTCTCAAATAGGGTTCTTGCTATGTCATCATTTTGCAAAAGTTCATAATTTTCACCCACAGCATACCCTGATATATTTCCCCATTCAATAATATTCGACAGTTCAAAAACCACTTTATATAATTTGACGCAATTGCAGCCTTTTCCACCAACACCTTTAAACATATACTGAGAAAGATAAGTATAAACACTTTTTCCTTCTGATATTAAATTTTCTATTTTATTTCTAGCGCAATTCACTAATGAGAATTTATATCCTGTGTTAAGTTCTCCGCTTAAAAACTCAATACTAAATGGTAATTCTAAAAAGCTAGCTAAGGATTTATTTACGCTAATTTTAATTAGAATTCCGCCTTGATTTTCATCGATATAAAGATCACATTGGTATTCATTTTGATTATAAACTACTATTCCACTTCCTCTATAATTTAAGTTCATACTTCACCTCATGAATTTTACATTTTTTGCTTGAGCGTATTATGTAAAAAAGCTTTTCTCAATTTAGTTTCTTAATAGTATCAAGCTGTCACTTTTCAAACTGTGTATTATGGTGCTTATAACATATCATTTGAGTTACGCATTATTGCTATAATGCGTATTTGTATCCATCGGTTTCACCTCTCATTATAATACAATTTCTATATTTTTACAATATTTGCTATTTAATTTGATATGTCTGTGAAGATGTTATTTTCTCTTGTCATTATCTCTATTGCCTGATGTCTGGTGTACCTTTTTCTATAAGATCTGTTTGAAGTCAAAGCATCATAAATGTCTGCGCTTCTAAGTATTTTTGCTTCAATACAAATTTCACTTTTTTCTAACCCATTAGGATAGCCTGACCCATCTTCTAGCTCATGGTGTTGCTCTATGATTACAATTATTCTTTCAGGAATTTTATACTTGCGTAGCAATTCCACACCCAAAACTACATGCTGCTTTATATACTCAAATTCTTCGAATGTCAATTTTTCTTTTTTATTCAGTATGCTCTGATCTAGCTTTATTTTTCCTATATCATGGAATAGCCCAGCAATAAACAAATTTTTACACTGACCAATAGACAACTTAAATTTATACGCCAAGGCGCATGAAAGAACAGCAACTTTAGCACTGTGTTTAATCAGTCTAATATTATTTATTATCTGCATTTATCTACCTCCTTTGAGCATAAAAAAAGATGCTTCTATTTCTATTAGCATCTTATATCAAAATATATTTATTTTTTATTGGCAAAACAACTATGTATTATAGCTTTTAGAAATTAATTTATATGTCTACCTTCTCTTTTGTATTTATTACTTTATAACCTACTTGTACGCTAATCAAATGCTTCTGAGGTATAATATAAGTCCCTATGTCCCCTGGATAAAAAATAATTATAACATCATTTTCAATTTTAAAACCGTATGAATCTTTTATATAAATATTGCAATAACAATTGCTCATTTTTTTATAATCTAATTTTATTGTTGTATTTGGAATAATATAATATTTATTTTTATAAAGTGTATATTGAAATGTTATTACGATTATTAATATTGTATAGAGTAAAACCTCAAATAAAAAAATTAGTCTAATATATAAATTGTCCGAAAATATAATACCAATCGGCATCATAATCAAAAAATTAAACATTATAATACTAAATTTAATATTTTTGCTATCTTCTCCTAGTAAAATCTTATTTGCACAATCTTGATTTATGTATTTGCATATTTCTCTTAATTTTTTTAAAATAAAATACTTTTTGCTATCTTGAAATACAAATACCGCTATAGAAAATATAATATACCATTCTATAATTAGAAAATTAGAAACTTTGTCCCAGATAAGATTACATATTAAGGTCCAGAGTAAAATTGAAGTAGACGGTATAAAAAGCATACTTATCATTTTATGCTTCAAAACAATATATTTATACTCCGGAATTTTATATTTTTGAATTTTAGCACTACTGAATAAATCAAATGTACCTTTCTTTATATAAGAATATCCTGTCATTACGCTTACAACTATACCTATAACTCCCCCGACTATCGCGACGGACGTATTGATTACATTTATATCAATCATGACAACATCACTCATTTCATATAATACTTTTAACATTAATCTACATTATTTGCTATCATTTGTCAATTTTATTACCATGTACAAGAACTATAATAAACACGGCAATTATAACGACAATGTGTATTATTATCATAGTTAATTCTAATTTTGTTAATCCTGCCACTATTTGCTCTTCAGAAAAAAATCCGGATGATACTTTTATTGCAAATTTCATACCGACTCCTTAATTTGTAATATTTTATAAAACCTAAACTGCTCGATATTCATTCATATACACTTGTCAGCTGGCTACTTGACAGCTTATTTACCCGAATATCCGTTATTAAAAAGGTGCTTTTTATTTTAAACTCTATGGTTGCAACCACACTGGGATTTTCTATGTTATATGTCTGATTTATAACAGCCGATGTATATGATGACGGTGTTTCATTTATAACCTTAAATTCTCTAATCACAGGTTTATCGTACAATAAGCTGTTTTCTTCTGGCTGCATTGTTGTTTTATCCAGTCCAAGGTTTTCCGCCAAAATAATTTTAAATGTTTCTTCCGCCTTATCTTTATCAATTTTAAACATACCTGAAGCCAACTCATTACTGTCATCTATTTGAAGAGCTGCCGCCTTAACTGCTCTGTTCATGGTATATTTTATTTTTTTGGTTTTCACATACAAATTACCATAATCTATTACCAAAGTTGAAATGCCTATAAATATAAAAATAAAAATTATTAACCATATAAAGGTACTACCTTTGTTATTAAGCTTCTTTACCATTTTTCACTCATTCCTTGTATTTTCACCCCTATATAATATTTACTCTCCCCGCCTGCTTTAAAATTTACATAATAAAAGGGGTGGGGTTTATTATACAAAACCCTCACCTCTATCATTTTACCTCTTATTTCATATGTGCTGTTGTCATTGTCTCTGGATGAAGACGGAGCTATATTTATTTCTAAACTGTCTTCTTCAAATCCATAACTAGTAAGTTCAGATTTTAATTTTTGCTGAAGTTCAACCGTATATTGCCCTTCAACCAACGCCTGATCAAATGATTTATTGACAATTGTAGTCATTTTATTTATATCAAGCAAGAAAGAGCCTCCAAAAATTATATAAACAAAAAACCACAGTAATACCGGAGCAACCACTATAAACCCAACGATATTACTGTCACCCTTTTCGTTTTTTATATATTTCAACATATTAAACTCCAATCTTTCATTTTATTTACCTTCGGTAATAAGAGAATCCAAATCTCCAAGCCTGTCAATAGACTTGTCTCCCTGATCTGAGATTTTATTGCTCATATCCGGCATAACAGCTATAGCTATAGCAACAACCGCAACAATAACAATCACCCATTGCAAAATGTCTCCTTTCTGGTTTTTAATAAGCTTTCTAACTGATTTAATTGATTTTTTCATTTTTATCTCCTTTTAATTTTATATTATTCTAATTCAACTATTGTATCAGTTGAATTAAACACATTTATTATCTTATTGCTTCGGCTATCTGCCGTCTGATTGAAATGAGGAATCAATACGGCTGCGATGGCTACCGTTACCGATATGACTACTATATATCCGATTATTGATGCACCCTTTTCATTCCTGATAAATACTAAAATTCTTTTCAGCATTTGTTCCTCCTAAATAGGCACATTATCAAGCATTTTCATTGAATAGACCAGGAACGGATACCCTGCTATAAATGCAAATGCCAATAACGGAATAATTAGAAGCAATGTACTTATAATTGACTTCATTGAATTCTTTTTTACCCTGTTTAATTCCTTCAGTTCCTTAGTCAGTTTTCTGTGGTTTTTCAGAAATATTATACTTACCTCTCTGTCATGAACAAGAGCCTGTTCCAACGCTCTTATTGTTTTTTCAAAACCTTTATTGGAAGTGCCTTCTCTTACATTTCTCAAAGCTAAATTAGGATCCTTTGAATAAGTATTTACTGCCTTTCGCAAAATACTTTTAAACATTTTTGACCTATCCATAAGACTCACCAAAATCTGCTTAATCGGTTTTCCTGCCTTAATCATCATTAAAGTGTATGTTTGAAGCATAATAACCTCATTTTCCTCCATCAGCGATTTTACAGAAACAATAAGTTTAAGTATTCGTCGAGGCAGTATAATCATTATTATCATTGTGATTACAATAATTTTGTAATTAAAACTTACATCCAACAATGAAGGATCATCAAGTATCTTTGCAGCTTCCTTTAATTCCTCCATATTTGATATAAGGTTAAATTTATATATTAGCTCAAAGATCAGGACGACTGCTACTGCAATCAATACAGAAACAAAGGAAAGCGCATTAAAAAATTCCGGTTTTATACCTATACCTAGATGTGTCAGATCTTCCTGAAGTAATCTGTATGACCTTCCTTCCCTATTTTTTTTGAACAGCCTTGTCTTAGACAGCCTTTCTATCTTTTCCCTGAAACTTGTTTTTCTTCTAAGCGTCCTGTTATTTCTGTAATCAAAAAAAAACATTATTAAAGCTGTACCCGCAAGTACAGCACTCTCAACGACCATTTATTTCACCACCTTTTATATATATTTTAAAATTTTCAGCACGGCCAGCCCTAAAATAAAGCTGCATATCCAGAAAATAAGTCCAAAATTCCCCACCGGAGTATACAGGTAGATATATTTTGAAATCGGTACTACCTTAAGACTGAATATCAATCCTACTACAGTCGCAACATTTAAAATCACAAATATAAGCTTTGTCCCGACTATCGCGGTTTCTGTCTCCATTTCCGCCTTAATTTCCTCGTTGGCAAGTTCATTAAGGTATATTAAATCCTCGCTTATATCTCCCGCCCCTTCGTAACTAAGCAACAACAGTTCGGCAAATGCATATCCCCAGACAAAATCCAATCCTTCAGCAAAATCGTTTATTATTGTAATATAGTTACTCTCGCTCGCATATCTTCTTGCAAGTGTTTCAAATACTCTTGAAATTTCATGCGGCATTTTGCCATAGCAATTATTCAGAGCATTTTTGATATTCCTGCATGAGACATATTCGTCAGTAAACAGTTGTATAGCAATCGGGAAATGAGCATATATCTTATTCAATTTATTACCTATGTAAATATTGGCGCAATATATCATTAAAAAGATGCTTACAAGAAATACCGCCAATCCTACATACCATATAGTAAAGAAATACAAAAAAACCATACTGAAAAAGAATGATATCAAAACCGAATTTAAAATAAATTTATCAATATTATTTTCATTCTGTTCCTTTTCAAAATGGTTTATTAAGGTCATTTTATTAGCATATTTTGTTTTTACTAGTCTCAGAAAATTATTCTTATTTATAAACACACCAATTTTTACCGAGAAATAATTTCCGTTAAATTTTTTCGAAACGGGTCTAAAACGATAGCCTCTATTTTTATCTATATTTTGAATAATATCTACCGCCACAAGGCTTAGTGCAATAAATAAAAGGATCAAATAAATATTCCTGATAATAACACACCCTCTTTCTTAAAAAATTCTATTTATTTCACTCATTTTTACACCGTATGAATTCAGCTTGCATTTAAGTTTATCAGATATTGTCCCTTTTCTTACATGCTTTCCGGTATCACATGGGTTCTCCTCGTCTATTTCAAACTCAAATATAGGAACAGCTTTATAACTTACCGTTTCATCATTTACAACTATTTCGTAAATTCCTGCCAATGTTCTTTTCCTGTTTGCAAGTTTTCTAAATTTTACAACAATATCAATTGCTCTTGAAATTCTGTATTTTAATGCCTTTAAATCCACAGCCTTTCCGGATTCAAGAATCATATCGGCAAAATCATCTATAACTTCTATGGGCCCCATGCTATGTGCTGTTCCAAGACTGCCAGAGTGTCCTCTTGACATAGCCTTAATTAATTCGTTGGTTTCATAACTTCTGCATTCTCCAACAAGTATTACATCAACATTTTGTCTTAACATTGCAGTAAATAAATCAGCCAGGGGATACTCCGGCAACCTTTCTTCAAGCTGTATAAAGTGCTTATGAGGGTACAGGATATCGAAATTACATTCTAAATTGGTCTCGATAGAACCTATGATAAGACTGTCAGGGAAGAACTGAACAAGCCATTTTAGAAATGTTGTCTTGCCGCTTCCCATCTCTCCTATTACAACTATGTTTGCCCTGCCTTTTACAAGAGTGCTGAAGATGTCGATTTCTTCCTGAATAAGCGTTCCTGATTTAAGCATATTTTCGCTAGTCGGTATGAAGCTTTCAAATTTTCTTATGTTGAGATATGGCATTTTACCCACAGGTTCAATAACAGCCTGAATCCTTGCCCCATCCATTCTCTTGGCGGAAACAACAGCATTTCTTATATTTAAATCTTTCGTTCTGTCAAATTCAAGCACTCTTCTCATTACAGCTATTACTTCACTATAATCTTTAAACTTTTCCTCAGCCTCTATTATGTGGTTGTTTTTTTGTATGAGTATCTTTGTGCCTTCAACCATTATTTCATCAACATCCGGCGTATCATATTTTTCCAGTATTCCCAATCCCCATCTTTCCGCATAAATTTCTTCAGCGAGATTTTCTCCTTCGGAGCTTTCAATATCTACCTTTTCATCGACAAGATACTGTCTGATAAGTTTTTTTACATAATTCTTTGCTTCAATATCTCCAGCTGAGCAATTTATCAGTCTTTCAGTATGTAGCCTTCTTTCTGCTTCGGTGCCGTCCTTGTTTACTATAAGGTTGTAAATTTTATCTTTTATTTCCGCTTTATTCAACTGTATCACCCTCTTTTAAAATATCCGAAACCACATTATAAAATTTTTCCCGCCCGTATCTGGATACTCTTATAACGGATTGACCGCTGCTTATATTGTAAAATTGTTTTAATTCTGCATCGTTCAGTTGAATTGTTATATATTCCGGTATGAAGGCATCGGATGTGTCTTTCCCTTCCACAAATTCAATATTTTTTGAAGTATTTGAATATTCTTTATCGTATACTTTGATAACTTTCATCCTGTCCATAAACTTATACGGTTCCAAATCAGGTTCATCCTCTTTTCCCTGGGAGGAGGCTTCAATCCATATATCAATGTAATCTCCTTCCTGAAGCTTCAATGCTTTGTCCACATCTGTCAGTTTTATTACTGTTTGCGTCTGAATTTCATCATTCATGTAGCTTTTATTTTCAACTAGCCTGCCCATGTTTATCTCTTCCCCCTTATATAAGGGCACAATTGTTCTCTTCCCCACTATTTCATCATATTTTACTGCAATGTTATCTGAATCGTTTATATTTTCAATATATCTTTTTTCCACAGTAAGCATTTCCTTATTAATTACAGTATTTTCAGGAACATAATCAGCCGCAACAATTACATCTATTGTTTCTATGGAAACTGCATGTTCTTTTACATTTATCTCTTCATAATAATAAATAATGCCTGCTATTATAATTAAAAACATTGCAAGCATTGTCAGTTTACTGAATTTTAGTTTTAATCTCACTTTTTCCTCCATTTAAATATCTTAAGTCCTCTTTTTTCCCTTTTTCTCTCGTATTCCAATATGTTTGCCGAGTCAAGAATTTTTGATAAGCTATAATGAAAAGCCTCAGACTTTTCGAATTGATATGCAGTCTGATTTGAATAATAAGCAGCATATAATGTTTCAGGAGAAATAAACGGAATACACGAGGATAATTTAACCTGTAAATACTTCTCAATATCTCTTTTATTTAAATCCTTAATATATTTATTCAAGACATAAATTACATTAACGTTCTTTTCTTCAAGTTCCTTGACAGACTTTATTCTTTCTTCAGCCTGCAATAATTTATAGGGAATAGGATCAATTACAATTATGGCAACATCAATAATATTGAACAAGAAATTTATGTTTTCATCTAATGTCACGCTACCAATATCATATATATTTACATTACTCTCTTTACTTATTGAGCTGATAAAATCAATGCTGTCTTCTTTGTCCCAATTACATGTTTTTTTGTTGTTATTAACATAGAACCTTACACCATTTTTAATAAATTTTTTTTCAGAAAATTCATAATCGTCACAAACTATATTAAAAATATCAGCTTTCATTTTTTTATTAGGTATTTCAATTACAGAAGAATCAACTTTTTTATCCTTTAACATATAAGCAATGTTTAATGATATGAAAGTTGAACCGGCTCCTTGAGATAAATTAATTACCGCAATATTATTTTTTGCCTTAATAAATTTATATTCCTTAATTACCTTTATCTCCGGCTCCGGGATGCTATCAGGTAAAACTTCATCATTCTTTTTATCATAGCTCTTTTTTATTTCATAAGTAATATTTAACTGCTCAAGATTAATTAACCGGAATATTTCGTTATGCAGTTCCCTAAGCTCATTAATAACAGTTGATTTTTTCTTGAATTCATTGGCTATATAACTGTACACTTCCTGTTCATAAACAGCCTGATTTACTTTATCGTCACGACTTATTTTATAGACCTGAACCGGAACCATAGCTTGTATCTTATTTACACTCAATTCATTTTTCTCATTATGGACTGAGCTTAAAAAAATTACTTTTTTATTTTTAAAGATACTAATGTCAAGCATTTCATACACAAACTTATCTTGTGGAACACATACAACTACTAAGTCAGATATTCCAATAAGCCTATTTAAATCCGAACCTTCACCTGTAACTGAATCGATTAATATATAGTCATATGCGATTGCTAGTATTTCAGTCATTTTCATTATTCTTCTTGATACTATTTCTCTTTCTTTTCCGGTTCCTAAAATATCAAGATTTTCAGATAGTTTATGTGTATATGCTAATACATCCTCTTTAAAGCTTACATTGTTTGTTTCGCTTAACAGCAATAAATCTTTACCGCCGTTTCTGATAGTGTTGGAAGTCAAATAATCAGCAGCATCTGCGTTTTCATTTAGACTATATACTACTGCCTTTTCAGTTTCGCCCATAACGTGTGATAAATATGAAGCATATAAGGCAACATTGGTGCTGCATCCGCCCTGGCGTTTCACCGGAGACCAGAAAAGAATAATTTTAGAATTCATATTACATTGACCTTTCAACTGTATTTTTATTTCTTTTTTCAGAAGGCATGTTTTTATTAGTCATTCTGTTTTTTTTAATGTTGCTGTCCAAATCGCTCACTGTCTTCTGCTGTTTCTCAAGAAATTCAAATGCAGCGACCAAATCTTCATTTAAATCTTTGCTCTTTGACAATATTCTTTTTATAATATAGCCTCGATCAGAATATTTTTTTCTTATTTTTTCGGTAGCATCTATACCCGCTTTATCATTATCAAGACATGAAATAATTGTTTTTATATTAGGATTATCTTTTAAAAATTGTTCAAGCTTTACATCAGCAACACATCCAAGAGAAATTCTGTTATGATCTTTATAATTGCCACCTTGTATTTTTATCATTGTGGCATGACTCATGGCATCAATAATTGACTCATATATGTATACCTTTGAGCTTTCCGAAGAAGAACATAATTCAACGCCATAAGCCTTATCAGATCCTTCCTGCTCGCCTTTAAACTTTTTATATGTATTTGTCCCAACTTTAAGGCAGTACTTTACTTCTCCATTGGAATCCTTCCCAAGAAAAACACAGTTGTTGTATTGTTTTTCCTGATACAATTTACTATCATTTATCATATCCTGAATTATAGAAGGGTCTATTCTACGTGTTTTAGAAAGATAGGCAAATAGCCTTCTGTAGTTATCCGCTTTTTCCGGAAGCTGAGATATGTCCTTTTTAGGTTTTTGTTGGCTTTTTTCCGGAAAGTATTCTTTTACTTTTTCTTTTCCCTTCTCTCCAATTAATATCTCCATTGCATCTTTAAAGCTCTTTCCTTCATACTTTGTAACAAAATCTAAGGTATCTCCTCCTATATCTCTTGAAAACCACTTCCATTTATTATTACTAATCACTAAACTGTCATGCTCTTTCAGCCGGTATTCATTGGCTGCCGACTGGATAAGAGAATATCCTCTCTGTCTTACATAATCTAATAAATCCATGTTCTTTGCCTTATTTATTTGATATTGTTTATACATAAGATTTTCTCCTCTCTTTTTACGCAATAAAAAAACAGCAGTATTTTTACTGCTGCAAAAAACTGTTCCATTGGAACAAAAGTTATCTCTCTAAATCCTTATTGAGTTTTCTACTGTTTATTTTATTGTTCTTTATTGAATTACTCCTATAACATTCTATTTCCTTTTTCATACTTCCTATAGTTTTTTTATTAGCACTTATAACCGATTCCATACCAATAGATAATATGAATTCCTTTCGCTCTTCATAAGAAATAGGGCTTGTTATCTTTTCAAACATATTTATATATTCTTCATGCCCGTTATTAAATGCAAGGCTGCTTAATTCTATCATCCTTTTTTGTGATATATTTTCAAAGTTCAATTCATAACCTGCTACTTTTGCCAAATATGACATGAATACCCTCTGAACACGGCCGTTACCCTCTCTGAAAGGATGAAGTGCATTTATTTCACTCATATAAAAAGAAAACCTATCACATACAAAATTTTTATCAATATTTGTAAAATAGTTTTCTTTCCGTAATTTCTCAAACAAATAGTTGCCGTAACTATCTATATTTTCATACAAGCAAAACATATTGCCCTTAGATATATTGACACTTCTGATTTGTCCTGCCCAACTATAAATATCCTTAAAAATATGATAATGTATTTTCCTAAGGTGTTCGAAATCAAGGACTCCTTTTACAGGCATTGATCTTACTTTGGCAAGATTAACAGATGTAATGTCACGCTCAGCATTATATAAAATAGTCGCATTGGTAATATTTAGCTTATTCTTCAGTACATTTGTACCCTTATAACAATATTTATCATCAATATCATATTCTTCATTCATATTGCATTACCTTTGTCCTTATATTTATCGATAAGCATCTTTACTGTTTCATCAAATTCGGCTCTGCCTGACAAACATTCCCTTATTTTTTCTTTATTATCTTCCGTAAGAGGCATACCTTCAAATGAAAAATCGGCACTCACATCATTCAATATTTTATCTATTCTTTTTTCATCCATGTCTCCACTCCTCATACATTATCTTTTGTTCCATTGGAACATATGTTATTATATTTTACCATATTTTATTGATTCTATCTATAAAAATCAGACTTTACCGTTCATTTGTGAGATCTTTTTTTACGACATTTTGAGCACATTTTGGACTAGCATTATGTCTGTAATCATTAATTTGTTTTTTCAAATCATTCAAGGACTTTCCACCCTTTTCTTCTGTTTTATTATCCTTTAACAAGCCTAACTCCCTATACGCATCATCAACCCTATTGATAATAAAATTTGATGTTTTTTGAATAACAGACAGTGATTCCTTCAGCTCCTCAGTTTTTTTATCCCTGCTCCACCCGGCAATGTATCCAAAGCTATATTCGCCTGTTTCTATGCCATAGTGGCTGCATACCACGTAAGCAACACTCTCCGCCTGAACCTCGGCTGCCTTTCTGGAAATTTCATTATTACATTTATTATCCTTGCCATGTAGTAATGAATGAGCAATCTCATGAATAGCAGTCTTAACAACATGCTTTTCATCCATTCCTTCTTTTATAGCTATCAGTTCCTTTTCAAAATTACAATATCCTTTAACATTTCCCTTGATATTTTCGAAAACAATCTTATAATCTGTTGCTTCCTTTAACGATTCCAAAAATTTTTTATAATCTTTTACCTCACCTTTTAATTCTTCTATTAAATTTAACTGAAGCAGCTCGCCTTTGGTCTGAGAAATATCAAATACATATACCGCCCTAAACCTGTTAGCATCAACCGGGATCTTAACTTTTTCCACCTTTCCGGTGTTAGGATCAATTACCGGTTTTTTTGTATCAGGATTTATTTTGTCTTTTTCGATGTATCGATTAAATCCGCAGGGTGCAAGAATGGCAATTCCCTTTTCACCTTTTACAACGTATCGTTTAAGCTTCTTCCAAGTTGTAAACCCGGCAACATATGTTGCTTCAGGATTTTGCATTGAAATCAGCAATGAATTGTTAAAACTGTAATTATGAAAACTTGACATTGTTTTTAAGTATTTTTTATACTTTT
Organism: Sedimentibacter sp. LTW-03; assembly: GCF_052059825.1. Classification (GTDB taxonomy): domain Bacteria; phylum Bacillota; class Clostridia; order Tissierellales; family Sedimentibacteraceae; genus Sedimentibacter. Next base: position 2,866,612 of record NZ_CP197180.1, on the reverse strand, counting down.
CGGAATCAAATACTGATTTAACTCCGTCTTCCAATTGCTCTAATATTTCTTTTACCTTATCATTCATTATAAATACCTCCAAATAAAAAACAGAAGAATTAATCTTCTGCATCTATGCCTAACGTGTAATCTATCTTGTAAAAATCTTCATCTGTCATTTGTCTGAGTTTAAAGACTGTTTCTTTCATCCATTCTTTTATTATTTTTTCATCAGAATATTCAATACTGTTTTCTAATATTTCTATAAGCTCTGTCCTGCTAATATTATTATTAATATTCTTGTGGTTTTTAATTAAAGTCAATTCTTCAACCGTAAAATGTATTTTTGTTTTCATTTTCCCTCCTGCATATTGCTTTCAAGCAAATTCAAAATAATATTAATCATTTCTTTCTCTGTTACACTATCATCAAAAAAATCTTTTACTTTAGATACGGGTATTTCAAGCTTCTTTTTCATTTTTTTCTTTTCAGACAGCACATCAAGAATTGTGTCTAAATTCAAAGTCCCCAAATCTTTTTCCAGTTCCTTCAACCTTTCCGCCTGCTTAAGACTGATTTTAATTCTCTGCTTTTCTAAAAGCGATTCAATCATTTTCTGAGTTTCAGCAGATAAATATGAAATTTCTACAGCCGGTCGGAAGGAGATACTATTATTATCAACCATATTAAGTAATTTATCAGTTAAATAATTAAGCCTAATGTACCTTCTTATCTGAGCAGGTGAAGTATCGTTCTTATCAGCCACTTTATCACGAGATGTTTTTGTATATGTTCCATTGGAACAGATGTCCAGATCCGTTCTTTTTCCCTGCCTTTTTAGTGCATCCATCTGCATTTTATACGCCTTTGCCTTTTCAGAAGGAAGAAAATTATTGCGCTGTCTAAAATTTGATTCTGCAACTATAATTTGTGCCGTATCATCATCTACGTTTTTAATTATTGTAGGAACTGTTTCAAGGCCAATTATTTTAGCTGCATTTACACGGTTATGACCGCTCATAAGCTCAAGTTCTTCCTTATTTTCAACTTCTCTTGCTATTACCGGAGATAAAATACCATACTCTTTAATACTTTCTACCAAATCATCAAGCTGCTTTCCTTCGTACAACTTAAAAGGATGTTTCTTAAAAGGTATCAAAAGATATGTTTTTATCTGCCTGACTCCATCTTCTTCAACAGAATCCGGTTTTCCAATAATATCATTAATTACGCTATAACCCTTCATCTTTGTATTCAGATTAAGCTTACCCATTGTTTATCACTTCCCTCGCCAACTGTTCATACGATTTTGCAGCCTCATTACTTTGGCAATACGTAAAAATGCTTACTCCCTGAGAAGGGGCTTCCGCAACCTTGGTAGAAATATTTATAGGATTTTTAAAAACCTTTATATATTCTCCATATGAATCGTTTATTGTTTCATATACTTCCTTACTTAAATTTGTCCTCCTATCATACATGGTTATTAAGATTCCCTCAATTTTCAATTCAGGATTAATTTGAGCTCTCACTCCACGAATAGTCTCAAGAAGCTGCTCCATTCCCTTCAAAGACAAATACTGTGATTGTACAGGTATAATTACACTGTCTGCCGCCACAAGTGCATTGATTGTCAAACTCCCCAATGACGGAAGGCAGTCAACTATAATATAGTCATAATCTCTTCTAAAATCCCTAAAAATATTCTTTAGAATATTTTCTCTGTTTAAGGTATTCAACATCTTTACTTCTATACTCGACAATCCTATATCAGCCGGCATCAGATTAATCCCTTCAGCACTTAAAATATATTCCGATTTATCAATTATATAATTATAATCATTAATTCTATTTTCAATAATATTAGTTAATGTATTCTCCAGTTCATCAGGATCATACCCCAATGACATAGTTAAGTTAGCTTGTCCGTCCAAGTCTACAAGCAAAACTTTTTTATTAAGCCTTGCAAGGCTTATACCAAGGCTTACAGCTGTAGTTGTTTTTCCTACACCGCCCTTTTGATTTGCTATTGCTATTACTTTACTCATAATTCCTCCTAACAAAATAAAAAACAGTTACAATAGTTGCAACTGTCCACTTTATATAATGTATTTGATTTGTTTTATCTCTTTTTTAAACGTTGTCTTTATGAATGTGCACCAGAACAAAAAGCCCGAGCCACCTATGAAAATCTGATTACTTTAACCGATGACCCTCTTGTAAAAGATACGTTAAGGTGGTTGCGAGAGCGAGAAATAGTACATTTCCAAAGATTCGGCGAAGCCTTGAGACTAGTTGAAGAATATTCCTCAACTAAAAAATATTTTTAATAATTGATAACAATATGTAGCACCTATTCGTTCAAATTAAATAGGTGTTACTTTTTTAATACATGGATAAAGCAGGTAATAATAAATATTACCTGCTTTATTCTAATACCATGTTTGATTAGAGAGAATTATTTATATCTAATTACCAAAATTTTAATAAATAATAGCAACCAGATTCGTTAATTAATATTATAATTAAAATTGACATATGTCAATTTTAATTATACATTATTTATGATATATGTCAACAACTTTTTAAAAATACACAAAAAAATCACCTATATAACATAGGTGTTAGGCACTTGCAGAATTTTTTTTCATATATGTTTTAATCGCATACATAAGCGGCGGCAAGAATATTAGCTGAATCAAAATGCCCGGTAACCCTGTTAATATCGCTCCTTTAACATACATAAACGGATCCATTTTCACTCCAAATAATTGAACCAGAGCAGCAACAGTTAACCCCGCTGCTATCCTTCCTGATATCATCGAAATAACTAACGATGGAATTATCGACAATTTAAACTTTCTTGTAGCCAATGCTGCTGTAAGCCCGTATACACCAAGTTCAACCGCCATTATAACAGCCATAGGAAACATAACGGGCATTCCGGTCAGCAATCCGCTTAAAATGGGTGTTACAATTCCCAAAATTAGAGCAAAATGAGGTGAAAGCAAAAATCCTCCAATCAGTACCGGTATGTGCATCGGCAAAACAATTGGCCCTGTCATTCCAAACATATGAAACATCATTGGAAGTATTACACCGCTCGCAATCAGCAATCCGCTTAAAACTAATTCTTTTGTTTTCATTCTATTTTTCCTCTTTATTTTTGATTTTATCTAAAAAAATTTCAATCTTTTTTAAAAGTTCTATACTATTCTTAGTATCTAATGATAGTGTTTCTATCGGACACATCCCCGTTTTATCTCTGTTTTTAATAAAAGATGTCCTAGTCTCATACTCATATATTATGTTTGTTTCTTTTAAGACTTTGATTGCATTATCAGATATTAATCCTGTCTTTAATTCCTTTACTGCCGCATATTTGCAAATCATCGCTGCAGCCTTTCCTGTAACCCTGTCCGCAACACTTGAACCTTCAAGTTCTAATTTATGCTCCATAACTGCTGTATATAAAGGCTCAATTCCCTTATTACGGCTTGAAAAAACCGTTTTTCCGTTTTTTATAATCACGAGTGTCAAATTGTCCTTTTCCAATAATTCAGATGCTATGGTTATATCTTTCATCAATTACTCCTTCCAAAAACAAAAATCTTTGAAGAACAAGCTGATTTATAATTTGCTCAGCTTAAATGCACCATATTTTTAATTAAGGTTCATACTATGAAGCATAATTTTCAGAACTTAGCATAACATTCATTTAGTATTTTTTCAATATAAAATCATTAATTTTTTCAATTAAAATAATAATATTATTAAGCTACAGACCAACGCCCTACTGTATCAGCTACAGAAGATGACGGATAGAATGTTTTGAAAATTCGATAGAAATACAATTCTTGTTTAGAGCGAATATGAATGTTCTCTTCTTTTAAAATTCTTTCTCTGTCCGTCTTAAGTTCTAAATCAGAAATGCATTGCTCAAATACTATTTCGAGAAAATTCTTTGTTCCGCTTCCCTCAGAAAATTCAGCTTTCTTTCGCCATAAAATCTCCTTCGGAAGGTACTCTGCATTGTCAAAAGAAGTACGCAAAAGCCATTTTTCTATTTTCCCATTCTGAGGGGACTTAATTTCTGTTGGCAAATTGAATACATAGTTTATAAGTTCTTCGTCTAAAAACGGAACACGTCCTTCAAGGGATTGAGCCATGCTCATACGGTCCATCCGTTGCAGGTTAATATTGTGAAGCGAATCAAGTACTCTCGCTAGCTCATATTTTAATGTCTGTTCATCCGGCATATTTTCCATATACGCGTAACCAGCGAAAAGCTCATCTGCACCTTCTCCCGAAAGTATAACCTTCACATGTTCGGCTGCAAGCATGGACACAAAATAACTTGGTATGGCACTTCTGACAAGCGAAGGTTCAAAAGATTCTAAATGGTAAATAACCTTAGGAATAGCCTCCAAAACATCTTGCTCTGAATAAATGTACTCGTAGTGGTCTGTTCCGATGTAATCCGCAACACTTCTTGCCGCAACCAGATCTGCACTTCCCTTAAGGCCTATACAAAATGACTTCATAGGCTTACTTCCTTGATTATATTTACTAGCAATTGCAGCAATAAGGCTGCTGTCCAATCCACCACTCAACAGGACTCCAAGAGGAACATCCGCCATTAAACGCTTTTTTACCGCATTTTCAAGCAGTAAACAAATATTTTGTTGAATCTTTTCCCGTGATTCCTGCCCGTAAGAAGACTTGCGGCTGATAATGTCATGAACAGTTCGATAAGGAACAAAACCTTCTGCAATCGTAAAATAATGTCCTGCAGGAAATTCCTTAACTTCATCCACCATCTGATATAGACATTTCAACTCTGAAGCAAAATAAAATTTCCCCTTTTTTTGACCATAATACAAGGGTTTTATTCCCAATGGATCTCTCGCAGCAAAAATGTCAGACTTCGAGCTACGGCAGTCGGAAATAATAAATGCAAACATCCCTTCTATATAGCCTAAACATGCTTTTCCGTATTCTTCATACAAATGTAAAACAACTTCACTGTCCGAGTTACAAGAAAACTGATGCATTTGCAAATGCTTTCTTTTTAAATGCTCATAATTATAAATCTCACCATTACAGACAATCCATGAAGTTCTGTCTTCATTGGAAATTGGCTGAATTCCATTATCAGGTCCGATAATAGAAAGACGATTATGTCCTAATAAGCAATTCGGTGTATCTTTTATAGAGCTTTCGTCCGGTCCCCTGTAATTCATTATATCCATTATATTTTCAAAGCAATTTTTGTCTGCGTCTGTATAATTTCCAGCTATTCCTGCAATACCACACATATAATTAACCTCCATTTTTTGTAAATTCATAAAGTACAGTATACTTGAACACAAAAACTGATGCAAGGAGCATATACTGCACTTAGTTATGTTTAGTATGAATTTACATTACTAATAAGCTCACAAAACAAATAGATACAAAAATCCTCTAGGAAACTTCTCATTCTTCTCATAAGCTTTAATATCCCTTCAAAACTAAGTTTAATAAAATCAAAAAAAATCCTCAGACAATATTTTGCTAAGGATTTTATTTATTAATAGCCAATATAAACGTTTTAATTAAGTCTTCTACATATGGAAGATATTTAGGGTTAAGATTAGCCAACATTTTATCTATTGAAGATAAATCATTTTCGCATTCTCTTCCCAGTACAATGTAATCTGCTGACGTACTTAAAGCGCTACAAATTTTGTACAGCGTAACGGAGGACATACCTCTTCGTCCAAGTTCTATTTGAGCAAGAAACTGAGGAGAAACCTCTATGCACTCTGCAAGCTTTTCACGGCTTAGTTTTTGTTCTTCTCTTTTTAGGCGAATTCGATGCCCTATTTGAGCATCCAAACATTTTTTCATATGCACACCTCACAGCATTATTTTATATGAAGCTATTAGTTTATAAAATAATCTTATAGACATTGATTTTTCTAAGCTAATAGCTTATAATTATATTGATAGTATATACTCTTGTATATATAATATTCTTAACATAAATTCATATTATGCTATCGGAAAGATTCACCTAATAATAATAGCCTTTAAATGGTGAAACTATTAGCTTAAAAACAGCAAATCAAAAAGGAGAAGTTATGGCAAACCTTATAGAAAATTTAAACGACTATGATCTTATGAAAAAAGCATTTAATCACTTCCGTTTAATAGATTTTCAACATAAAAAAATTGTTTCTGAACATTCAACAAATTCCCATGACCTTGATTTCTCTGAAATTGATTACAGCGATTTTATAGATACGTATAAAAAATGCATTGAATTAGATTGTACATCCTATAAAATAAAACAACTCAGCAATTGTTTATGCCTATTTGTGCTTTTACCCGTTAAAATTAAAGAGTGTAAATATATTTTGGAATGCTCTGCAAACATTAAAGAAGCAGAATCACATGGTTTCTGCAACACACTCGAAAATACATATAAACTTTCTATTACCGACGAGTTAACAGGAGTTTATAACAGAAGATATATAAATCTTACACTACCAGATAACATCAACGGCTGCGCAAGAAACGAACTCCCATTATCAGTAATATTTACAGATTTAGACTTTTTTAAAAATGTTAATGATTCGTATGGTCATTCCGCCGGCGACTATCTCCTGTCACAGTTTGCAATCGAACTAAAACAAAGTATAAGGCAAAGCACTGATTGGGTTGCCAGGTACGGCGGAGATGAATTTTTAATCTGCTTAGTCGGTGCAGATAATAAAAAAGCTGAAAAAATCGCCGAAAGAATACGAGAATCCATTGAGAAAAAGAGTTTGATATATCGCGGAAAAACATTAAAAACCACATGCAGTTTCGGAATTTATACTGTTGATAATTTTGATATTCTGCCAACTTACGAATCAATTCTTAATGAAGTAGACAAGCAACTATATAAGGCAAAAAACTGCGGCAGAAATCAAATTAAATAATAATTAGGTATATACAAAATCAGGTATTACCAATGTAGATTACCGCCATTATAAAAACCTCCACCGATCTACTTAAAGTCTTTTCTTAATTATGATAAACCATAATTAATATTATTAAACTAATCTTCTTATTTTTGTGCAAAAAAAGAGAGGATTATAATTGCTTTTTATTGTAATATATAAGTATAGGAGTTGATGAAATGAAATATAAAATTGAAAAAAGAGAAGTCTTTAATGTTATAGGAATAAGTAAACCTATGCACCGCAAAATTAAAAAACAGGATTTTTGGTGCTGATATGGCAATATGGAATCCGTGGCGAGGCTGTCACAAATATAGTGAAGGCTGCAAATTTTGTTATATTCATAAAGGCGACTTCAAACGAAATGTCGATACTAATGAAATTGTAAAAACCAATAATTTTTATGCCCCCATAGAGAAAAACAAAAAAGAAGAATATAAAATTAAATCTGGACAAACAGTATATCTGTGCTTTTCTTCTGATTTTTTAATTGAAGAAGCAGACGATTGGAGAAAAGAATGTTTTCAAATGATGAAGGAACGATCAGACGTACATTTTATCTTTTTAACCAAGCGTATAGAGCGATTTATGGACCACATTCCTAATGACTGGGATAATGGTTATGACAATGTTACTGTAGGTTGCACCATTGAAAATCAAGCTATGGCAGATTATAGACTGTCTATTTTTAGCAAGCTGCCTATTAAGCATAAAAACATTATCTGCCAGCCGCTACTAGAAGAAGTTCATATTGAAAAATTTCTTGATGATATAGAGTTGGTTGTTGTTGGCGGTGAGTCCGATTATAACGCAAGGCCATTAAATTATAATTGGGTATTATCTGTACGAGAGCAATGCAAAATTAAGAGTACACATTTTGAATTTCGACAATGTGGAACATATTTTATAAAAGATGGAAAGAATTATACTTTGAATGTTCGTCAACTTTGCAGTCAAGCCAGAAAAGCAAATATAGACTTTTAATTTTAACCGCTTGTTATAGTGGTTAACATGCTTATAAGCCAATTTTATACTGGGCAACATTCGCATAAAACTGATACGCGCAAAACATTAGTTATTGAAATATAACTTATAAAGTAATTTATGTACTATACATGGAGGATAAGTGCAGTTGAAAAAGAATAAAACTACAAAAGCTGTTTTTTTCATCCTTGCAGCTATGTTTTTAATTGTGTTTTTAATTGAATTTTTGCTTGCATACATCCCGGCTCAAATGTCGGAAAAGCATACTAACGAAATTGTTAATCTTTATTTTCAAGATACCAAATATACTATTGAAGCATTTAATGAATCATGGCAGACCAGTACATACACCTACGAGATAATATCTGAGGCAGGGCATACAATACCTGTTTACTATATTTGCCAAGACGAAGAATACGAAAATAAGACAATAATCTTGGTTCATTGGCATGAAAGCAATCATATGGCAATGTACCCTTTGGCAGAGGTATTCTTAGAAAATGGTTGGAATGTAGTTTTATATGACCAGCGTGCTCATGGCAAAAATACCGCTGCAACTGTGACCTTTGGATATTTGGAAAGTCTTGATCTAGAGCAGGTTGTTAGCTTTGTGAAAGAAAAATCCAACAATAATACTGTCGGAACTTTAGGCCAGTCTATGGGTGCTTCTACAATAGCATATTACTCTGGAACCGAACATGCAAATAAACATTTGGACTTTGCTATTATAGATTGTCCTTTCAGCAGCATGTATGATGAAATCTATTGGGAAATCTCTCAAGCAAAAATTCTTCTTCCTGCGAAAGCGTTGACATCATTTGGAAGCGTCTTTTGTAATTTAATTTATGGATATTCGTTTTCGGATGTGGATATGGTAGAACAAATTAAAAATAACAATATACCCACACTCATAATGCATAGTAAAATCGACAGAAAATGTCCGTACTATATGTCGGAAAATCTTTTCAATGAAATACCTCACAGCAAAAAAAAACTTATAACATACAAGGGTTCAGAACACCTTTTCTCGTTTTGGGATGAACAGGACCGATATAACACCGAAATATTTTCATTCATTGAAGAATATATTAACTGAAAATAAATCATTGTATTTTTATGGAAATTTTGTAAATTTAAACAAAAACGATTTCTTTAGTTTACAAAGTACAAAGCAGATGCTATAATATTAACAATTGAATAACATCTTCAGGGCAGGGTTAGATTCCCTACCGGTGGTAAAGCCCACGAGCCGCAAGGCATGATTCGGTGAAATTCCGAAGCCGACAGTACAGTCTGGATAAAAGAAGATACAATTGCAGTTTTCTTGTAAACGCAATTTCTGCTCTGGAATACCTTTATTCCAGAGTTTTTTATTTGCAAAATATAGCATAATATACTGCGGTTTATGAATACCCTGAACGATTTTGTTCAGGGTATTTATATTTCTGGAGGCATTGTATGAAAGACATAGAATATATGCGGCTTGCAATTCAACTCGCAGGGCGGGGCTGTGGATGGGTAAACCCCAATCCCATGGTAGGCGCTGTGATTGTGAAAGACAACAAAATAATTGGGCAGGGTTATCACCAAAAATACGGAACGCTGCATGCTGAACGAAATGCCCTTGCGAACTGCGAATCTTCACCAGCAGGCGCAGTGCTTTATGTTACCCTTGAACCGTGCTGCCATTATGGCAAGACACCTCCCTGTACTGAAGCAATTATTGAAAGCGGCATTCGCCGCGTGGTAATCGGTTCTTCCGACCCTAATCCATTAGTCGCAGGAAAAGGTGTTGAAATTCTTCGATCCCATGGAATTGAAGTAACAGAAAACATATTAAAAGACAAATGCGATGAACTCAACAAAAGTTTTTTTCATTACATTCAAAACAGAACCCCTTATGTAGTTATGAAGTACGCCATGACTTTTGATGGAAAAATTGCTACCTCCACCGGCAAATCCAAGTGGATTACCGGGGAATCGGCGCGACGGCATGTCCATGAACACAGACACCGCTACTCTGCCATTATGGTTGGCGTCGGCACCATCCTTGCCGATGATCCTCTGTTGACCTGTCGGATAGAAAATGGCAGAAACCCTCTGCGCATCATTTGTGATACCCACTTGCGAACACCTCTGCAAGCAAGGGTTGTCACATCGACAGACAATGCTGGAACTCTCCTTGCCACATCGGTGACAGACCCTGAAAAGCATAGACCTTATTTGGAAGCAGGCTGTGATATCGAGGTGCTTCCTGAAAAAGACGGCCACATTAATTTAAACTGCCTGATGAGGGCTCTTGGTGAGAGAAATATTGATAGTGTTTTGTTGGAGGGCGGTGGAACTTTGAACTGGTCTGCCTTGCAAAGCGGAATTGTGAATAAGGTTCAGACATATATTGCTCCCAAAATATTTGGTGGTAACGGAAAAACGCCAGTAGATGGTCTTGGTGTCCGCTCTCCTGAAAATGCCTTTCTGCTGAGCCAACCAACATTTACGATGATAGGTGAAGATATTTTATTGGAAAGTGAGGTTATCAGATGTTCACAGGAATCATAGAGGAAATTGGAAATATACAAGGTATCCGCAAAGGAAAGGATTCCGCTAAAGTTACTGTTAAAGCCTTTAGCGTTTTGGAAGACGCTAACCTTGGGGACAGCATATCTGTCAACGGCGTATGCCTTACCATTACTTCTTTTTCTCAAAACAGCTTTATTGCTGATGTAATGCATGAAACCCTGAACCGCTCTTCTCTTGGAACACTGCGTGCAGGAAGTCCAGTTAATCTGGAACGGGCGATGCCTGCAAACGGCAGGTTCGGCGGTCATATTGTTTCTGGGCATATCGACGGAATTGGTACAATTTCATCCATTACCAAAGATGATAATGCTACTTGGTACACCATAAAAACAAGCCCCAATATTTTAAGATATATTATAGAAAAAGGATCAATTGCAATAGACGGCATCAGTCTGACAGTAGCTAAAGTCCATAAAGAGAGTTTTAGCGTGTCCGTCATACCCCATACCGCAACACAGACTATTCTATCGGAAAAACGCACTGGCGATATTGTCAATCTGGAGAATGACTGTATCGGAAAGTATGTAGAGCGGCTAATGAACGCACCGCAGTCAACCAGTAATATTACGGCCGGATTTCTTGCGAAACATGGTTTTTAAAAAGGAGGAAGAAAATGTTTGAATTTAACACCATTGAAGAAGCTCTGGAAGATCTTCGACAGGGCAGAATTATTTTAGTAACAGATGATGAAGATCGAGAAAATGAAGGCGATTTTATATGCGCAGCACAGTTTGCCACTACTGAAAATGTAAACTTTATGGCAGTGCATGGCAAAGGTCTTATTTGTATGCCCATGAGCACAGCACTTTGTGAAAAGCTGCGATTCCCACAGATGGTCAGCGACAATAAAGATAACCATGAAACTGCATTTACGGTTTCTGTTGATCATGTATCAACTACCACCGGCATCTCCGCAGCAGAGCGAAGTATCACTGCTATGAAATGCGTGGATAACAATGCAAAGCCAGAAGACTTCCGCCGTCCGGGTCATATGTTTCCGCTTCTTGCTAAGAAAAACGGTGTTCTGGAGCGGAACGGTCATACAGAAGCTACTGTTGATTTGATGCGGCTTGCCGGATTAAAGGAATGTGGCTTATGCTGCGAAATCATGCGCGAAGATGGGACTATGATGCGTACACCGGAACTGATGAATCTAGCACAAAAATGGGGATTAAAAATGATTACCATCAAGGCCTTGCAGGAGTACCGAAAACAGCATGACAAGCTGGTTGAGCAGGTGACCTGTGCATCTCTGCCCACACAGTACGGCGATTTCAAAATTTATGGTTACATCAACAAACTTAACGGCGAACACCATGTGGCCCTAGTCAAAGGAAATATTGGAAACGGAGAAAATCTTTTGTGTCGTGTCCATTCCGAGTGCCTGACGGGTGATGCGTTTGGATCTCAGCGCTGCGACTGCGGTCAGCAGTTTGAAGCAGCCATGAGGCAAATTGAAAAAGAAGGCCGCGGGATTCTGCTCTATATGCGCCAAGAAGGACGTGGCATTGGTCTGATTAATAAACTGCGTGCTTATGAGCTTCAAGATCAGGGCATGGATACATTGGAAGCTAATCTAGCCCTTGGGTTTCCTGGAGATTTGCGTGAGTACTTCATCGGGGCACAAATTCTGCGAGATCTTGGTGCTAAAACACTGCGCCTGCTCACAAACAATCCCGATAAAGTCTACCAGCTTTCTGATTTTGGAATAGAAATCAAAGAACGTGTTCCAATACAAATGGATGCTACCGAACATGATCTGTTCTATCTTAAAACTAAGCAGCAAAAAATGGGTCATATTTTTAACTACTAAAAAGCAAAGGAGATTTACATGAAAATATTTGAAGGAAAATTCGTATCAAAGGACATTAAAATTGGCATTGTTGCCGCACGCTTTAATGAATTTATCACAAGTAAACTGCTGAGCGGCGCTTTGGATGGACTGAAACGACATGATGTAAGCGAGAATGATATTGACATTGCATGGGTTCCCGGAGCCTTTGAAATTCCGCTGATTGCCTCAAAAATGGCGAAAAGCGGCAAATATGATGCTGTCATCTGCCTCGGTGCTGTTATCCGCGGCAGCACCACCCATTACGACTATGTGTGCAGTGAAGTTTCCAAGGGCATTGCCCACATATCCTTGAACAGTGATATTCCTGTCATGTTCGGTGTGCTTACCACTGAAAATATCGAACAGGCAATTGAGCGTGCAGGTACTAAGGCGGGAAACAAAGGCTTTGACTGTGCTGTCAGCGCCATTGAAATGGTCAACTTGATTCGCAAAATTGAAGCGTAGAATGAAAATATAATCCGCCCGTTGGATGGATAGTAGGAAACGCATAAGGCAGAAAAACAACGGAACGCCTTGCAGCGTATGGATTACGAGCCCAAAGCAAATATTTTCAAACAACAGGGCTAGAAATAGAGTTAGAGCAGAAAACCCACCGTCCATTAAAGGCGGTGGGTTTTTAATAAAACTACCTGTTCATCAATCCACTTGTAAACATTACTAATTTCCCCTAAATAATCGGCATCAACGTCTTTTTGTTCTATTTCGTTACTGTGTTCAATGATACCTGAAGTAAATTAGGGCACAACAAAAAAACCCCGCGTAACCTCGGACATGCATCGTCACTTACTCATGTTACACGCATATACTGTGTTTAGGAGGAGTGATATATGATGGACTCTAAAATAATACCGAAATATCAGACGGAACTAACCATTCCGCCTGTATTTATGCCCACTCAAAAATATGACAAATTTTATAAATGCTGCGTTCCAACTTATGAGGTCGATATGGTTGAGGCAGAAGTACAAATGTTGCCCGCATGCTTTCCAAAAACAAAAGTATATGCATATGCAGGTATGGTATATGCAGAAAATAACTGTTGTGGTGAATATCGTGCCAGCGTACCAGGTCCTACCTTTATGGAGGAAGCAGGTCAGGCAATCAGTGTCATTTGGAATAATCGGATCAAGGGAAAACATCTTTTTGCGATAGATCCTACCCTGCACTGGGCAAATCCCAACGGAATGGTCACACCGGAATATCCATTCCAGCCTTATCCCGAAGGCTATCTATTGGCACAGGAGCCGGTTCCAACTGTGGTTCATTTGCACGGCGGTGAAACCGAATCCAAATATGACGGCTTTCCGGACAGCTGGTTTACCCACAATGGAAAAAACGGACCTATGTATGAGACAAACGAATACAAATATTTGAATCAGCAGCAATCATCTACACTTTTTTATCACGATCACACAATGGGCATCACCAGACTCAACGTCTATGCCGGACTGAGCGGCGCCTATCTGATTTCTGATCCTTATAATTATTTGGATAATATAGACTGTACGCCACTTCCATCCGGTAAATTCGATATACCGCTCATGGTACAGGATAAATCATTTGATGAAGACGGAAATCTCTCTTTTTCTGCCGAGGGTGATGTGCCTGATGTGCACCCGTATTGGAGACGCTTTTTCTACGGCAATACCATTGTGGTAAACGGCAAAGTATGGCCAAAACTTGATGTGGAACAAACCGCATACAGATTTCGTATCATTAACGCTTCTAATTCTAGATTTTATAAATTTAAACTGTCAAACTGCCAGCCCATCATTCAAATTGGAACGGATGGCGGCTATCTGGAAAGACCGGTATATCTCGATGAGTTATATCTCGCCCCAGCCGAACGTGCGGATGTTATTATTGACTTTTCCGGTGCCTGCCTGAATGATGATATTTGCCTGCTTAATGTAAACTATGAAGATGGACAGACCAATCCCGATACCACGGGTCAGGTTATGCTGTTTAAGGTAATGTCCCCGTCCTGCCAAAAACCCCTTTGTTTACCTAGAAGGCTTAATGAAATCCCAAAATTATGCGAAAATATTTCCAAGCGTGTGGTTACACTAAATTCGCTCAATTGTAATGACGATGTTCTGGCACTTCTATTAAATGGAAAGGTATTTGCTGCAAACACTACCGAGTACTCCGTAGTGGGTTCTATTCAGGTGTGGGAGGTGGTCAACCTTGCCAACGGGCCCCATCCCATTCATATCCATCTGGCAGATTCCCGTTTGGTAAACCGGCAAAAAATAGATGTGGACAGTTATCGGCATGATTGGGAGCAAATTAACGGTCCCATGCCGATAGCAGGCCACATCAAAGAAATTAATCCGGATTCCTACTGTACGGAAGAACCGTTGGAACCGCCGGAAAATGAAAATGGATGGAAGGACACCATTGTCTGCCCTCCGGGCTACGTTACAAGAATTATGCTGGCCATGTACCCAAGTATTCTGGATCCATCTAAAATAAAGCCAGGTAAAAACAGATTTCCCTTTGACCCTAGTACCTTGCCGGGATATGTTTGGCATTGCCATATGTTGGATCATGAAGACAATGAAATGATGCGTCCCATGAAGGTTGTCCTTCAGCCTCCTAATAGCTCCTGTACAAATTAACCAGACCGTTTAAACAACTATCATCCTTTATAACCACCCGCCGCAAAATCACTGGTTATTACACACAAAAGCATTCGTTGGTAAAGCGACAAATAAACAAGTAACGCTGCTATTGTAAAAGCCACTAAACAGACCACTTTAGACTATAAAAAGACAAACCCATCTATAACTAATGTTATAAAATAGGTTTGTCTTTTTGTGTCATTAGTACAAAATAGATGCATACCTTATTAGAGTGAATCAAAGTCCCACGTTTTATGAAATAACTATTCCAATATAAATATTAACGATGAGGCTTCTCCGATAGGCAGCAATGTAATTCCTTTAACCGGCGTAAACTGGGTATTTTGTGCGTTTTCGGTGCGTATATCTTACTGAAAAAGCAAAGGGCGTGACGGACTGTATCAGTTGTCGCGCCTTATTTGCATATATCCGGCATAACAGTAGTTTGAAATTGTGGGATAACTTTCCCTTGTTCTTTCGCCTTTTCTCTTTTCCTACTTTCCTCGATGTGTATGGCAAACGAAAGATAGATTATTGTTTCTCTTATGAATTGCATTAGCTCAAGCGTTTTTTCATATAGAGATACGGTGCTGATGCGATAGGTGTAATCGTCGCTTGTAGGTATTTCTTCTAATGTCGATACTGCGTATCTGTGTTCCATCCGATTTCTAATCGTATCAAATTCCTTACTTGCCGGCTTTGTTGTGCGACGGTAGTTCTTTTCATAAACGTCTTTGGAGAGCCAGTAAATAGCGTTGAGCATATCATTGTTTTCACAAAGTGTTAATAGTGGATTAGTTGTGCCCTCTTTGGTATTCCAAATACTCCTAAATGATACCCTGTCTAAAGGTATTCCTAAAGAAAAATACTCATTCATGAAGAAAGCTATTCTATCAAGTATAGAATATAAAGTACGAAATGCTGTTCTGATGGAATAGTCACTGTGAGAATGTACGTCCATATCAATTTCAATTTGTAAAACTTCTCTATCTGCCAGTTGAGCACTTTTTCTGTCCTGCATACCATCATAAAACAAGTAACGTGCAGAAACATATTCTTGTTTTATTTGATTAAATAATCCATAGTGAAATTTCCATTGTTCTGTCTCGGAAGTATAAATCATGCTAGGCAAATGAAGATAATCTGTTGCCACGATAGGAGCGGTCATTATGTCGTTTAGCTCATTCAAAAATAAGGTTTCCATCGTAGCCCATTTCCTATAATTTTGTTCTTTTTTTGTTTTACCAAAAGTATAATCACCTAAATTCAATGGATTCTCAATAAAATCAGGGGGGTATCGTTGCTCAATAGTCATTTTAATACTCTCAAAGTATTTTGCCGCATTTCCATGCAAATCCAAATATTCCCTATGTTTTAATGCTTCGGTCAAGCAAAAATGGGCAAAATGGTTAAAAATATGGCTATGATTTGGGTCATAAGTAAAAAGTGATAGCTTATGTGCAGCAATTCCTTTATTTCCGAGCGCCATAGGAAACATTCCGTATTTTGACGAAGCTATATCATATAAACGCATGGCTTCCAATACGCGACCTACCCTACTATAAGCATTACCGGCATTAGTATATAACTGTTGAAAAAGACCGTTGGTATCTACACTGACAGATTGAATATTATCGAGTGCGGCACGATAGTAATAGATATAATTTTCTTGTAGTTCTTCTAATTCAGGGTGTGAAAGATTATCAAAAACCAAACTTTCAATATCAGCATAGGCAGTTGCTATGGAATAGTTTAGGCTCAACATATCCATGTTGGATATTAAGGGGTTATCAAGCAATTCCATTGCCGAAAAAATAGATTTTTTTAAGCCTTCTACATCTCCATTATCAGTATGCAAATCAAATACTGTCTTTAATTTTACAATCTCATTGTGTAAATTCATTGTTGTTCACCGCCTATCTTTTGGATAACACAGGCATGTAGTTGCCATTTTCATTTTAACATAAAGTCGAAGGAAAAACGATTGAGTAATTATGTTTTATACGGGTGACAATGCAACCAGGGTGCAATATCCGATAAAGGCTGTCGCGTCCCTATTTTTTATTGCTATTCAGTAATGTTCGGTATATCTTAATACACTACTTCTCGTGCAATGCGGTTGATTTCGCTGTTATATGTAATTGTCCTGAATACTGTCAATATTGTGTGCCATGCATCTACCGCAAGCCGCCAAACAACAGTTCCTATTGCATTTTATCACATAAAAAAATAAAAAGCCTTAAAACCTTTATGTTTCAAGACTTTTAAGACTTTTTGCTTTGGCGGAAGCGGTGGGATTCGAACCCACGTGCCCCGAAAGTCAACCGCATTTCGAGTGCGGCTCGTTATGACCACTGGACATTCATTCGTTCTCTGTTTCGACTTCCTTAATCTCTTTTGCCGTGACAGTGACTATCCGCAATCCTTTATCTCTCATATCATCAAGCAGACTGTCAGGCTGTCTGCGCTGCGTGGATTTGTCTGTTTCCTTGTTTGGAAAAAAGAATTGGTCTACCGATACATCTAAAAGAGTAACAAGCTCATAGAAGATTTGTAGGCTTGGGTGCTGTCCGCTATTTTCAATGGACGCAATATATCGGGGGGCTATGTGCATTTGGTCTGCTAACTCGTTCCTCGATATTCCTTTTGTTTTTCGCGCTTCTTTTATGGCTTGACCAAAAGCCTTAAAGTCGTATTTGATTTTTTCTTGCTTCATATTATTTCACCCTACTACATTTTACTGTTCACCTCACGTCGTTAGATATGATTACACACATCATCTACTTGATGATAATAAATCATAAAGATTATTTTTGAAATTTCTCTTGACCCTACTACATACATGTAGTAGAATAAAACCACTACATAAGCGTAGTAGAATTGTCGCAGACGTGCGGCAGTGAATGGAGGGTGTACACCATGATTAATTTTCAAAAACTATCAGAAACGGAAATGGAAGTGATGCAGATTATCTGGGCTTCCGACCATCCCATTACATCCGGCGAACTGCTTGACATTTTTGCACAGCAAAAGGGCAAGGAGTGGAAAGGGCAAACAATTGCAACCTTTCTTGCAAGGCTGGTTGAAAAGGGTGTCCTGACTTCCATAAAACAAGGTCGGGCGAATATTTATAAGCCTCGCATATCGCCGGAAGAATATCGGAGCCATGAAGCAAAGAGCCTATTGGAAACTTTGTATGAGGGTTCGGTTAAAAACTTCCTGACAACGCTCTATGACGGCAAGGAGTTGACGAAAGATGAAATGACCGAATTAAGGCGCTGGTTCGCAGAAAAGGCAGGTGAAAAGAATGAATAATCTGTTTTCAAATCTCCTTGCCATGTCTATTGCGGGAAGTGTAGTTGTCGTGTTAATGTTGTTGCTTCGACCTGTAACGGCGAAAATCTTCCCTGCAAAGTGGCAATACGGAATTGGGAAAATGGCAATTGCTTTTTTTCTCCTGCCCGTTTTCCTCTTTGCCGGAAAGTTCCCTTTTGTTCAGCCTGTCATAGAAAGCTATCCCGCCGAACCGCCTATCATTCAGAAAGCACCACCAACATTACCATCAAACGGTTTTGTGGACACAATGGATACTCTGGTGGAGAAGCATTTGACGTTTGAATTGACACAAGCTATTTTGTTCATTTGGTTTGTGGGTGCGATGGTATTTGCCGGATGGCATTTCTATTGCTACCGCAGGTTTTCTAAACAGCTTCGGACTGACAGCTTTCCCGTATCTGAGGATACCACAACCGCTGTCCTGCTTTCTTCATGCAAAGTAGCGTTAGGTATTCACAGCGAAGTAAAACTTATGATGAACCCGAAAATCAAAAGCCCTATGCTTGTGGGGTTACGCAACCCCATGATATTGCTGCCAACCTCAAACATGCGGGAACTTGACTTGAAACTTGTCTTGACCCATGAGTTAATGCACTTGAAACACAAGGATATATGGGTAAAAATGCTTGCTTTGCTTGCTGGAACCGTGCATTGGTTTAACCCCCTTGCCCATGTTCTACGCAAGGATATAAGCACATGGGGCGAGTTGTCCTGCGACGAGGCATTGGCATGTGATATGTCCAATGAGGAAAGAAAACATTATGGCGAAGCCATCTTGAACACGCTGGATAACCATTCCAGCATGAACACAGCTTTTTATTCTCCCTTATGCGAGAGCAAGAAGCACATTGAAAGGAGATTGATAAGATTGTTGAACGTTAAGAAAACGAAGAAGTATATTGTGGTTTTAGCTGTTGTAGTAATCCTCGTAATCGGCGTTACAGGATTGGCATTGGCTTCCAGTTCTACAGGGAACGACATTGGCAATGTTAGCAATGTTGGTGTTGATAATGTTAGCAATGTTAGCGTTGATAAACAGGACGATAGCAATATGGACGGGAAATATCTATGGCCTGTAACGGGGTATGATCGTATCACCGCCGCATATGGTTCACGCATGCATCCCATAAAGAAGGAAGTGATGTTTCATAACGGGATTGATGTTTCGGCACCCGAAGGCACATCTGTATTTGCCGCCAATAAGGGAACAGTCGTCGAGATAGAAGATAATGAAACAGATGGTAATTATATCATTTTGAATCACGGCGGCGGCATTCAGACTTTTTACTCGGTATTGTTTGGATTTGCAGAAGGTCTTGCAGAGGGCGATACCGTGCAACAAGGCGACGTTATCGGCTATGTTGGCTCGACTGGCGAAGCAACAGGCAATCATCTACACTTTAGCTTGATTATTGACGATGAGTACATTGATCCGATGAGCGTTTTTTCATCGGAGGATTGATTTTTTCGCAGTGTCACGGATGGTGTGTTTAGCATCGACAAAGATGATTTTAATGGTGCAGCTGGTGGTTGGCAGTAATTTTTGTTTTCGCATCCGACAACTTGCCTCTAACCGATCAGAGCTGGGCGACTTATTTGCCCAGCTCTGATCTTTTGATAGGGGAGTTTTCATTGTGTTTTGATTATTTACAGTTATTCCTAAAGGGATCTCACTGCTTGCAGTTAGGAAGGTGATTTGTAGGGCAAAGCTTAAAGTGTATACCGCCTAAAGGCGGTGGGTTTAGTCCATACGAATAGATACTAAACAACAAAGGTTTTTCATAATTTTTCTAAAACCCTACGTTTTGTTTGGTTAACTGCTTGACGGGATATACCACTTGATTGCGCAATATCCGCTGTTGAGTGACATCAAAAACCAAAGCCGCCGTTTTCCTTTTTGAAAAATAGGTTTTCGGGGGGTGTATTAAGGTTGCCCTTTTTTAAGGACATGGCGGTATCAAGGAGGTATCGCCATGTCAATTTTTAATTATCATGCTCCACCTAATACCCATTTGTCAAAAAAAGCCCTTATTTACCAACGGGCTATTCCGGCTATCAACATGAACACACGCATCATCATGTAAAATGTAACAGTTCCACTTATGCCCGACTGATTTTTTCAGTCGGGCCTTTTTGCGCTTTTCTCAAAAGTTTTTCAAAAAATCTCCCGACGTTTCCGGCATTTCCAAATCGCCCGGTGTTGAGGGTTTATGAAAGGGGACATCACCCGCTTTCGCGGCTGCGAAAGGAGGTGAATACCATGAATGAACCTGCTCGCACCCAATGGCAAATCCGTTGCGCATTTAACGGCTATTGCAAACGGGCGTTGAAGAATGAAGCAGCCAATGCCCACAGGGACACAAAGCGTCAGCAACTACGCGAAGTGACGTTTTCCGACTTGTCCCCGCAGGAGGAAAATCAGCTTTACACCCATGACCTCTATTTTGCAGATGATGAAGCTGAAAAAGCCTTTTGCGTGGCAGGAAAGGAAATCTCCGCAAAACTGCTTGCTGAGGCTATGCACAGCTTGCCGGAAGAAAAGCGTAAAGCTGTCCTGCTGTATTACTTCTTTGACATGAGCGACGTGGAAATCGCAGAACCGGAACATAATCGGTTGTACGTTTTTGTGGGTAAAGAAAGCCTGGCATCCGTTGGCTGCCGCTCCAAAAAGAATGTTTATAAGGCACAGTTTTATTCAGCGGAAGAAATAATGGAACTTTTTGATGCGGTGGAGGGCGATCCTTTAGAGATATGTGTGAAGTTGGCGGCCTACTATGGACTACGCCGAAGTGAAGTCCTCGGATTAAAATGGGATGCGATAAACCTTGAGCAAAAGACCATCTCCATCAAGCATAAGGTAATTGAGGAAACGGTAGATGGCAGATCAGTTGCTGTGGGTGAAGATGTCCTCAAAACAAAATCCAGCTTTCGCACACTCCCATTATTACCATCGGTTGAAAAGCTACTGTTGGCAGAAAAAGAAAAGCAGGAAATGTACCGCAAGCTATTCAAGCGCTCCTACTGCCGAGATTATCTGGACTACATTTGCCTCGACCAGGCGGGAAAGCTTATGCGTCCCAATTATGTAACGGAACATTTTAGCTGGTTGCTTGAAAAGAACGGTCTGAAGAAAATAAGGTTTCATGATCTCAGACATTCCTGTGCCAGCCTACTGCTGGCCAGCGGCATAGCGATGAAGCAAATCCAGATATGGCTTGGGCACAGTACCTTCTCAACCACAGCGGATATTTACTCACATCTGGACTTCCATGCACAGATTGAATCGGGGCTTGTAATGGACGGAATGTTTGACAGAACCCCAGTGGACGAGCCTACTGGACTTGAAGAAGATGAATGAATTTCTACAAACTTCTTCATCGAAGTGCGAAAAAGCCTTATATGACAAGGGGTTATGATATGAAGGATTTCTACAAAACCATTAAAAACGCCCTTAAAAGAGGGCGTAGAAAAGAGCAAAAAAGGAAGAGCCTGCTGCGGACATTGACCGCAAACAGGCTCATGGCGGAGGCGGTGAGATTCGAACTCACGTGCCCGTGAGGACAACCTGATTTCGAGTCAGGCTCGTTATGACCACTTCGATACGCCTCCATATTTTATTTTAATACACCAAGTCTTTTGTAGAAGTCAAGGCAAAGTGTAGAAAAACCGTAGAAATCGGTAAAAAGCTAAATTTTCAAAATCCCGCAAACCCGCATAAACTCAAGGGTTTCCCGCATTTTCAAGGCAACTGACCGAGTGGATTTCGAGTGCGGCTCGTTATGACCACTTCGATACGCTTCCCAAATAAGATTCCATATAAGTTTAACTAAACATCTCTTTTTTGTCAATAGTCATATTTTCATCATATGCTTAATTATATACTTAGCTTATTATTAGAATTGCAATAATGCTTTATATATTTTAACTAATCAGCCGCTATACTCTTATTTTCATAGTATAGCGGCCTAGTTCATATATTTTTCTAAACTGTGCATTTAATAACAGTCTTACCACCCATATACGGTCTGAGTGCTTCAGGAATATTTACTGAGCCGTCTGCATTCAAGTTGTTTTCTAAAAATGCTATCAGCATTCTCGGAGGCGCAACCACTGTATTGTTTAATGTATGAGCAAAATATTTATTTTTATTTTCATCTGCAATTCTTATTTTCAGTCTTCTTGCCTGAGCGTCGCCAAGGTTAGAACAGCTTCCAACTTCAAAATATTTCTGCTGTCTTGGAGACCATGCTTCAACATCAACTGATTTAACTTTCAAATCTGCTAAATCTCCTGAGCAACATTCCAGTGTTCTTACCGGAATATCCAATGTTCTGAACAAATCAACCGTATTCTGCCACAGTTTATCGTACCACATCGGGCTGTCTTCAGGTTTACATACAACAATCATTTCCTGTTTTTCAAATTGATGAATTCTGTAAACGCCTCTTTCCTCTATTCCGTGTGCTCCTTTTTCTTTTCTGAAGCACGGTGAATAGCTGGTTAATGAGTATGGAAGTGATTCTTCTGGCAATATTGTATCGATAAATTTTCCTATCATTGAGTGTTCGCTGGTACCTATTAAGTATAAATCTTCACCTTCAATTTTATACATCATTGCATCCATTTCAGCAAAACTCATAACTCCTGTAACCACCTCGCTGCGTATCATAAATGGCGGAACGCAGTAGGTAAATCCACGATCAATCATGAAGTCTCTGGCATAGGAGATAACTGCCGAATGAAGTCTTGCTATATCCCCCATTAAATAATAAAATCCGTTACCGGCAACCTTTCTTGCGCTTTCCAGATCAATGCCGTTGAATTTATCCATTATATCTGTGTGATAAGGAACTTCAAAATCTGGAGTTAAAGGCTCTCCAAACTTTTCAACTTCAACATTCTCGCTGTCATCTTTTCCTAATGGAACGCTAGGATCTATGATGTTGGGAATTGTCATCATAATTTTGAGTATTTTAGCTTCCAATTCTGTTTCTTTTTTTTCAAGAGCAGCCAATTCTTCCTGATTTGCCACAACTCTTTTCTTCAGCTCTTCTGCCTCTTCCTTTTTTCCCTTTGCCATTAATCCGCCGATTTCTTTTGAAATCTTATTTCTTTCTGCTCTCAATGTATCTGCTTTTAATTTTGCTTCCCTGTTTTCAACGTCTAAAGCAATCACTTCGTCTACCAAAGGCAGTTTGTTATCCTGAAATTTATTTTTTATGTTTTGTTTTACTATATCAGGATTCTCTCTTACAAATTTTAAATCTAACATACTACATCCTCCATATAAAATTCGCAGTCTCCATCACCGATTTGTTTACTCCCTGTCGGCCGTTCAAATTGGGATTTTGCTGCGTAAGTACTTACTCCATTTATCTGAAAAACAGAGTTAGAACTAAAAAAACTCCCGTCTCTGATTTAGAGACGAGAGATACTCGCGGTGCCACCCTAATTATTATACAAATGTATAATCACTTAGTAAGTTATCGCCCTTATACGTCCAGGTTAATTCCCTGAAAACTCCGGAACGGATTCAATAATAATTGTATCGGTTCACACCATCCACCGACTCTCTTAAACAATAAATTATTTACTGCTTTCCATCATAGTCATTTATTTAAATGTAATATACCCTAAGGGACCAAATTTGTCAAGCTTGATTTGGCTATTCATCAAAAGTTTATTTAAATTTTACTATTATATGTAGCCTTATCTCCAAATATTTCTTTTTTTAATTTTTCACCTGTTGGCGTTATGGCAACTCCGCCTTGAGCCGTTTCTCTCAACTCAGGAGGCATCTGCTTTCCTACCTTGTACATAGCCCATACAACTTCGTCAAAAGGTATCTTGCTTTTTACGCCTGCCATCGCCATATCCGCTGTTGAAAGAGCACTTACCGCCCCAGCAATATTTCTCTTAGCACAAGGAACCTCAACCAATCCTGCCACTGGATCGCAAACAAGCCCAAGGATATTTTTAAGTACAATTGCCGCAGCATCCAAAGCCTGCTCAGGTGTTCCTCCCATCATTTCTACAACTGCGGCTGATCCCATTGCCGCAGCCGAGCCGCATTCAGCTTGGCAACCACCTTCAGCTCCTGCCAATGTAGCGTTCTTTGCAATTATTATACCTACGCCGGATGCAGTAAATAATGCATTGATCATGTCGTCCTCGGACTTGTTTAACCTTTCTGCTGCAGAAATTATAACAGCAGGAAGGATTCCGCATGAACCGGCTGTAGGGCTTGCCACTATTCGTCCCATTGCTGCGTTGACTTCAGATGAAGAAATAGCCCTGGCCATTGCTCGCACCATAAAATCACCTGTCAAAGTTTTACCGCTGTCGGCATATTTTTTTAGTCTAAAAGCATCACCGCCGATTAAACCGCTCACGGATTTAATTTCTGTCTCTTGTGCCGTTGTTGAGGAATCAATCATTACCTGAAGACTTTTTCTCATTTTTTCAATGACTTCTTCTCTTGTGAAATCAGATCTTTCGATTTCGGACCTTATGGCATATTCACAAATCGAAATATTTTCTTTTTTACATAAATCTATTAACTCTGTGCCGCTTGAAACAAACATCATTTACCTCCTTCAATAATCGGATTTATGACTTTAACATTCTCGATTTCTTCTATTTTTCTGATTTGAGTAATTATATTTTCCGAAATTAAGCTATCTGTCTCCAGAGCCATTGTTGCCATTTTCCCCTTTGCACTTCTATAAACTCTCATGCTGGCAATATTTATATTATTGTTGTATAAAATAGATGATATTTTTGATATAACTCCAGGCAAATCTCTGTGCTGCGTCAATATTGTAGGGCGTTCACCGGTAAATTCAACATTCTGCCCATCTATATTAAATATTAGAATATTTCCCCCACCTATAGAACTTCCAGTTACTTCTGTTATTTGTCCATCTTTTTTTGTCAAAACAAATTTGACTGTGTTTGGATGAACATCTCCCAAATCTGTTTCGGTAAATTTTATCTCTATATCATTTTCAGCCGCAATTTCAAATGACTTTTTTAAATCTTCATCCCATGGATCCATATTAAGTATTCCGGCTACAAGAGCTTTATCTGTTCCGTGCCCTTTATACGTTTGAGCAAATGAACCATGAAGCAAAAATTCGGCCTTAACTATTTCTCCGCCTGCTATAATACTAGCTACCTTAGCTAACCTTGCTGCACCGGCAGTATGTGAACTTGATGGCCCAATCATTATTGGTCCAAGAATATCAAAAACACCATAATCTCGCATTTTATTCTCCTTGCAATATATTAATATGGCTTCCCTGCGGAAGCCATTGCAACCTTAATTTTCTGGTTGAGTTTTATTTAGATATTGTGTCAACTATCATTGCAACTGCCTGATCTCCTGATACATTACACGCCGTTCCGAAGCTGTCCTGCGCAATGTATAATGCAATCATTAACGCAATCATTGGCTCCGTAAATCCTAAAACTACTTCCAAAACACCTAGTGAAGCCATAACTGCACCTCCGGGAACTCCTGGAGCCGCAACAATTGTAATACCCAGCATTGCTATAAATCCTAAGAAAAGGTTAAAGCTCACAGGCATTCCGTTTAACAGCATTACAGACATCGCACATGTAGTAAGTGTAATTGTACTTCCTGACATATGAGTAGTTGCGCAAAGTGGTATGACAAATTCCCTTATTCCTTTTGAAATACCCATTCTTTCAGAGCACCTAATATTAACCGGAATAGTGGCAGCCGACGACTGTGTCCCCAAAGCTGTCAAATAGCCTGTTATCTGAATCTTCAAGCATGAAAATAAGTTTTTCTTTGAAATTGCAGTTCCTATAGCAAATTGAACTATAATTATTATTAAATGCATTGCAATAACTATTAAAAATACTTTCCAAAATACCGAAAATACTGTTGCAACCTGACCTGTATATGTCATATTTATAAATATACCAACAATATAGAGCGGAAGCAATGGTATAATTATATTTTCAATTACTTTTGTTATAATCTTTTGAAATCCGTCCGCAGCTTTTCTGAGAGGGTCGTTGTTTACAGCGGCAATTCCCAGTCCCAGAATAAATGCTAGAACCAATGCAGAAACAACAGGCATTATTGCAGGCATTTCAACTGTAAAATACGGCTCTAAAGCAGCTGTACCTTCTGTTATATCTGCTACTGCGCCTTTTACTATAAATGAAGGCAACATATTAATGCCTACAAAGTATGCAAATATACCTGAAAGTAATGTAAAACCATATGCTATCACAACTGTTACGCCGAGAAGTTTTCCTGCACCTGTTCCCAGTTCAGCGATACCGGCAGTTACAAAGCCTAGTATAAGCAACGGTATGATGAAACCCAGGAAGTTTCCGAATATTGAGCTTATTGTAATAAAAATTCTGCTGAACCAAAGTGGCGCAATACTTCCAAACACCAATCCAGCTATAATACCTATTATAATTCTGGGAATCAACCCTAATTTGAATTTTTTTTCCGTCATAATTTCTCCTTAAATATTAATTACCTTTATTATCTTAAACATAAATATAATTTTCAAATAGTATGATTTTAAATATGCCAAATTATATCATATTGACCAAAAACATTCTTCGTTTTTGGCTAAACAATGTTAATATAACCTGAAAATTTCTTTTTATTCTTTTAGTACTGTCACTCACATTAAACCTTACAATAAAAAAATCAATCTGAGAATTAAGTAATCCTACAAATTGATTTTATTAATCTTATAGATTTTTAAATGTTTCTACAGCATGCTTAAGTTTATCCACAATAGGAAGATTGTACGGGCATTTTCCTTCACATTTTCTGCACCTTACACATGCGGTAGCCTTGATCGGCATAGCTTCATACTTGTTTCTGCCATACTCTGGCAAATTATACCTTGTAACATATCCTTCAAAAAGAAAAACACTGGGAATATCTATTCCTTCAGGACATGGTTTGCAATAACCACATCGTCTGCAAAAATCATTTCCTAAAATTTCAACTTCCTTGTTCAACTCTTCTTGCTCTTCAATTGTGAGAGGCTCTGAACATTCACCTACAGATGCATTTTCAACAACCTGCTCAATTGAATCCATACCTGGTATTGCAACATTAATAAGATTACTGTTAATAATATATTTTAAAGATAATTTTTGTTTGGTAAATGCACCTCCGGCCATTGGTTTCATAGCTATAGTGCCCATATTCTTTTTCAGTGCTTTTTTAAATAACTCTACACCCTGCGATTCTACAGGATTAAAAGGAAATTGTATTGTTTCAAATTCATCATGTTCTATTGCTTTCATCATAAGTTCCTTAAGGTGTCCGGTTATACCTATGTGTTTTATTAGTCCCTGTTCTTTTGCTTCAAGCAATGCCTTAAGTGCTCCATCTTCTGAAAGCACCATGTCAAGCTGCTCCTGCTTGCCCACATTGTGAACTTGAAACAAATCAATATAATCAAGCTGCATGTCACTTAAGCTTTTCTCTATAGCTTTTTTCATAGAATTGTAGTCATAGCTCATAGATTTTGTTGCTATGTAAAAATTTTCTCTTCCTGCTTCTTTTAGTGCATTTCCAATGTATTTTTCACTTACCGTATATCCCTGAGCAGTATCAATAAAGTTAATTCCTCTGTTTTTCGCTTCTATTATAAGTTTTGTTGCATATTCCTGATCAACTCTTTGGATTGGTATTCCTCCAAAACCTATGACAGAAACATACATTCCTGTATTCCCCAGCAATACTTTTTTCATCTCATTCTCCCTATCTTAGTTATCGTTTTCTTTCATACTAAGATAATTATACCGCTACTCCAGTATACCGTCAACATTCTTCAAGTCCAAAAAGCAAGTATCCCGCAATTTATATATTGCGGGATAGCTTAATGATTTGGAAGAAGATAAAAAAAGTATTATCTAAATATAGTTATTTGCAAATTCTCTCTATTTATTCATATATTTTTATAATACTTAATACTAATTAACAGAAGAGGGTGATTGTTTGAAAAATTATTTAATTTTTCTGTCTATTTTTGTTGTAGGCATTTCCGTTTTCAGATTCATTTATTTAGAAAACGGCCTGTCAATTATTATTAATGTATGTTTTCCAATTATTGCAGGTATAATTATTGCTTCTATTTTTAATCCCATATTAGTCTTTATTCAAAAAAGATTAAAAATAAAAAATAGACATGCAGCAATTACATTTACCTTTTTATTTATTATTTTTATAATTTCAATTATAATTACAATTATTACACCAAATATAATATTAAGCATAAGACAGTTGATGAAAGATATTCCTGTATTGTTTTTTAAAGCAAGCAAATTTTTATCTGACTTTGGCAGTGAAAATGAGATTCTGCAAAATTATCTTGCTGAAATAACAAGCAAATTTTCTTACTTAATGTCATGGCTCCTTAATTTTGCAATTGAAAAGGTCATAAATATATTTTCTGCTATAGCAAATATGCTTCTTTCTATAATTATTGCTTTTTACATCTTAGTCGATAAGGAAAAAATTGAAAATTGGACCTTCCGTTTAAGTTGCACTATTTTCGGGAAAAAAGCATCCGTTGAAATGTTCAGAGTTATGCACAGCCTTTATGATAATGTATCAAACTATCTGGCAGGAAAAATAATCTCCTCAATAATATCGGGAATATTAATGTTTATCGGATCAAAGTATATAATAAAATCGCCCTATCCCGTAATTGATTCTATAATTATCGGAGCAACAAACATAATCCCTTACTTCGGTACTTTTATTGGCGGCATTCCAATACTGTTGATAAATGTTCTTTACGACTCCGAAAAAGGATTTCTAATGTTTATTTATATACTTATATTGCAACAGATAGATAATCTTGTTATTGACCCTAAAATTTTAAGCAGCAAGCTTTCAATTAAACCGATTATTATAATTATTGCAATTATAATAGGTGGAGGTTTTTTTGGACCTGTAGGCTTATTTTTAGCCACCCCCGTTGCTGCTCTTGCAAAAACTTCAATTGATGCTTTTATGAATTATAAACTTAATGGGAATTCAGATAATTTTTCCGTTAAATAATCTATACAAATATTTTCTTATTTATATGTATTTTTTTGATTTTTATAAAAATTGTGCACATTTGTGGATAAAACTGTTGACAACTGCCTAAAAAAGCATAAAATTTGTGTATAACTTCCTTAAACATTTTAGGAAGCCTGTGCATAACTCAAATTAACAAAGGTGAATTTTTAATATGTGGAACGATAAAAGATATCATTCATTAGACTATGAAATGAAAAAAATATTTGGCGAAAAAGGAATCAAGCTGTCTATAGACGGTAACTTTACCTGCCCAAACAGAGATGGGACAATAGGACGCAAAGGCTGTATTTTTTGCAGTGAAAGAGGATCAGGAGATTTTAATTCCCAAAAAGAAAAGTCTATTCCTGAGCAAATTGAAGAACAAAAACAAATTATGTCAAAAAAATGGAAAAGCAATGCATATATTGCATATTTTCAAAACTACACAAACACATACGATACTGTTGAAAGCCTGAGGAAAAAATTTTATGAAGCAATTAACTGTGAAGATATCAAAGGACTAGCCATAGCAACTAGACCTGACTGCATCAGCCCGGAAATACTGAGCCTTTTATCAGAGCTTAACTCCAAAACATTCTTGTGGGTAGAACTGGGCCTTCAGACTATTAATGATAATACTGCAGTATTTCTAAGACGAGGATACAAATCAGAACAGTTTGATATAACCTGCCGCAACCTGGAAGCTGCCGGTATACGAACAGTAGTTCACTTAATATTTGGAATTCCCGGGGAAACAAAGAAAGAAATGCTTGAATCAGTTAAGCACATCTCACAAAAAAATATGTGGGGAGTAAAACTTCACATGCTTCATATTTTACACAACACTGACTTGGCAAAGTACTATCAAAAAACACACTTTAAAATACTAACTTGTGAACAGTATGTTGATGTTGTATGTGATGCACTGGAACTTTTGCATCCGGATACTGTCATTCACAGATTAACAGGTGACGGAAAAAAGTCAGATTTAATAGAGCCCCGATGGACTCTCCATAAACTTAAAGTGCTTTCAGACATTGATAAAGAGCTAAAATCAAGGGACAGCATTCAGGGTAAAAATTTGCCATTGTAATGTTAATGTAATAGTAACTCTGCTTATTATATTATATAATTATTATTAGAAAATACTGTAATACAGTATTTTTTTATTTGATTAAATAGGGTGTATAAAAATGAGAAAATTTTTATTGATAGCAACAATTTTAATAATTGCTCTCTCCTCACTGACTACTGTCTATGGACAAAATTTTCCTGATGTAAGCAGCGATTTGCAGGAAGCAGTATCCCTTCTGTCAGGCTATGGCATAATTCATGGATATCCAGACGGAGAATTTAAGCCTGACAAGGATGTTACACGTGCAGAGATGGCTAAGATAGTAATGGTGGCAGCCGGGTACTCTGAATATTCGAAAAATATGACCTCTGTCTATGAGGACATGCACGGACATTGGGCAGAAAGTTATGTAGAACTTGCAAATGTATTTAACATAGTAAAAGGAATTTCACCCACTACATACGGACCGGATAATAAAATTAAATTTTCGGAAGCTTATACTATGATAATAAGACTCCTTGGATACAGCGACGAATCTTTAGAAGGGCTTTGGCCTTCTAATTATTATAAAAAGGCTGTAGAACTTAACTTGTTTCAAAACATTGATACCAATAAAGTATACGCCTCCAGAAGAGACATTACTCTTATGATTTACAACGCACTGGAGTGCGATTTGGTTAAAACTAAAGATAATAATACTGTATCTTCCACGGGGAAAAAATTAATTTCTAACATAGGGAAAGAAGAAACAAAGGAAATATCTATAAATGATCTTAAGATAGAAAATTTTGATTATACTGATTACCTTTTCAACAAGTGGAATGTATATTATGATATTGACGGTAATACAATTCATTTAACAAATCCTAGGTATAATGAATTTTCCGGCTCCGTAACAAGTTTGCTGACAAACAAAGTTATATTTGTTACTGATGACTTTGGAAATGTCAGAGCTTTCCAGCTTCCGGACATACCTATAGTAATAAACGGCGCAAAAAGTAGCTTCAGCAATTTAAGCGACAGCCGAATAAAAGTAATATATAAGGATGACTCCTTTAATGGTGATGTTATCGGAATAATCGCCTACAAGGAAACAGACGTGGCAGTAATTGATAGAAGCAGTCTTTATAAGGAAGGCAGCAAGTCTTTTGCAGGTAAAAATCTTCCTCTGAAAAGCAACGGTGAAATCAATTACAGCAAGCTGCACATTTCAGGAGATGCATCAACCTTAGAAGAAATTAAGGCTAATGATGTAGTATACTTTTATGAAGCAAAAGATACTTACAGGGGAGATTCCCTTACAATAAATGTTTTGAGAACACAAACAGAAGGTGTGGTAACAGGAATTCAAACTGTAGACAACAGCACATTTTACACTGTCAACAACATAAGTTATAAAACAGGAGAAAACTTTATACTCACAGAACAGGTTTCCGTTAACGATAATGTTGAATTACTTTTGGATAAAAGCAATAATATTGTTAAAATTAATATACTTAGCTATGGAAAATATCCTACAACTTTTGGCATAGTTCTGTCCTCATCAGACAGCACAAACGGAAATGCAGCGGTGAAAATACTAGACGAATTCGGGAGTTCAAAAACATATTCTCTCGCTGATAATTCAAGCGTAGTCACCATTGTTGAAGATGAGAATAATTTAATCAAAAAAACATATCTAAAAAAGAATGATATTGTTAAATTTGATCCTGTGTCAAACGAAACTCTGAAAATTATAAATTATGTTTCATCACCGACATATATTGCCAACAATTACACATCCGGCACACAAACTTTATCAAACGGGTATTGGATTACATCTGACTCATTTATAGTATACGAAGCGAACGGCAAATATCAATTGCTTGAACCCTACCAACTCGATACTTATCTTGTAGGAAAAGCAGTTATTGGATATAACGGACATATTGACGTATTATATTTAAGCAAAGGTATTAAAACCGAAAGTGAAATAACCGTGACTCCGGAAGTTCCTCAGACATTTAACGGTACCATTTACGGCATTATTAAAGGCGTCACAAAAATTGATGCTGCTACAAGCCATGTACAGTTCTTTAACAACAGCAATGTATTTTCAGTCTCAAACACATCAACAGCAGGCAAAAAAACGTCACTGGTTTTAAATGCATATGTAAGAGCTGAAATAACAAATGGAACTATTACAAGCATTGAGAAAGTAGCTTCAGAAACCGACAGAGTTAAAATCACACAAATTTATACAAATCAATTCCTGATAGATGGTATTACGTATATGGAATATTCTCCAAATTTGGCCGTATATATATGCTCAACAGACAAATCAGGAAATATTACGAACGTCAAGATAGGATTAAAAGAAAACATAAAATCCGGTTCAACCGCACAGCTGTATGATTTATATGGCAGCTTTGACGGGATAATCGATGTGGTACTTATATTTAACTAAAACTAAAGGTGCTGCTCTTAATTGAGTCTGCACCTTTATTATACTTAAAGTTTATCTATAACTGCTAAATTATTTTAGTCGTAAAATCTTCTATATTCCATACATCAGTAACAAAGCTCTCATAGAAGTACGGCTCATGGCTTACAAGCAATACCGTTCCCCTGAATTCGGACAATGCCTTTTCCAATTCATCCTTCGCTTCAGTATCTAAATGATTTGTTGGCTCGTCTAAAACAAGGAAGTTCAATTCCTTCAATAGTATTTTACACAATCTTACTTTTGCATTTTCGCCGCCTGAAAGCACCTTCATCATACTTGTTATATTTTCAGTTGTCAGTCCGCATCTTGCCAGTTCCAGTCTAACCTCATGGTTTGTAAGAGATGGATATTCGCTCCACACTTCATCCAGTGCAGTATTGGTGTTATTCTTAGAATCTTCCTGCTCGAAATAACCGTATGCCACATTTTCACCAAAAGATACGTTGCCGCTTACAGGAGGAATTATTCCCAGTATTGTTTTTAAAAGAGTTGATTTACCAAGACCATTTACCCCTGTAAGAGCAATTTTTTTATTTCTTTCTACCTGAAAACTCATGGGGTTAGTCAAAGGTTGATCATACCCAATAACAAGTTCCTTTGCTTCTATAAGAAACCTGCTTGGCGCCTTTGTTTCTTTAAATCTAAATGATGGTTTAGGTTTATCTCTGGGCCTTTCCAACACATCCATTTTCTCCAGCTGCTTCATACGGCTGTTTGCCATACCTCTGGTAGCAACTCTGGCCTTATTTCTTGCTATAAAATCCTCTAATCTTTCTATTTCTTTCTGCTGCTTTTCATATTCTCGTTCTTCTTTTTGCTTGTTCAGCTCATAAATTCTCTTAAATTCCTCATAATTTCCAACATACCTTGTTAGGTTGCAATTTTCAACATGGTAGATGATATTGCAGACGTTGTTGATAAAAGGTATGTCGTGGGAAATAAGTATAAATGCATTTTCATAATTTTGAAGATAGTTTGTAAGCCATTTTATATGATTTTCATCTAAGTAGTTTGTAGGCTCATCCAGCAGTAATATCACAGGATTTTGGAGCAAAAGTTTTGTAATCAGCACTTTTGTCCTTTGTCCTCCGCTCAGTTCATCAACAGCCTTGTCAAGGCCGATATCCGTAAGCCCCAAACCGTTTGCAACTTCTTCTATTTTTGAATCAATAATATAAAACCCGCTGCTGTCAAGTATTGTCTGAATATCCGCAGCATCTTCCATCATCTTGCTGACTTCCTCATCATCCGCGGATGCCATATCCTCATAAAGCTTCATCATTTCCTGCTCCATTTTAAATAAATCGTCAAAAGCAAGGCGAAGATTTTCTCTTATTGTTGTTCCGGGCTTTAAAGCGGAGTGCTGATCGAGATAGCCTACCGTCACTCTTTTTGACCACTGGACACTTCCCTCGTCAGGCATCAGTTTACCTGTAATAATATTTAAAAATGTTGACTTTCCCTCTCCGTTGGCTCCTATAAGAGCAACATGCTCACCTTTTAGAAGTCTGAACGACACATTATCCAATATTGCACGTGCTCCAAATCCGTGAGTTACATTTTTTACGTCTAAAACACTCATATATTCTCCTCATAAATAAATATTACAAAATTTATTTCAATTTAACTAAATATAAATTAACTATACAATCCTCTAATACCATCATATAATTATCCCTCATCTATAGCCTTATGTAATAATAATAAATATTGTATTGATTGTAAACACATTTTTTAGTTTCAACAAATTTTACGCTCAATTTTTTTTACATTTAATTGATTTAATTAAATTGGTTTGATATAATTGAACTGTAAGTAAATTTTAGGAGGAAATATTAAAAAATGAACGAAAAGTTAAGACCTGCCTGGGTCGAAATCAACAGAAATAAAGCAATTCACAACTTTTTAGAAGTAAGAAAGGCTGTTGGTCCGGATGTCAAAATCTGTGCCGTAGTTAAAGCTGACAGCTATGGCATGGGGGCAGTTGAACTTTCTAAGATGTATTTAGAAAACGGTGTCGACATGTTTGCCGTTGCAGTAATTTCCGAAGCTTTAGAACTCAGAGAAGAAATAAAAAACAAAGATATTTTGATTCTGGGCTATACTCCTGAAGAATTTTACGATGATGCAATAAATAATGACATAACTTTGGCAATATATAATTTTGAACTTGCAGAAAAATTAAACTCTGTTGCCAAAAAATTAAATAAAAAAGCAAAAATACATATAAAAGTTGAAACCGGAATGAACAGGCTTGGATTCCTGCCTACAGAAGAAAACGCTGATAAAGTAGCCGCCATTTTTAAAATGGAAAATATAAGCATCGAAGGTGCGTTCTCTCACCAATCGAAGGCAGATGAAAAAGATAAAACCACAGCTCACAAGCAAGCAGCAAGATTTGTTTCTTTCATGAAGATGTTGGAAAAAAGAAATGTTTCTGTTCCGATTAAACATATTGCAAACAGTGCAACAATAATAGATATGCCTGAGTATTATTATGACATGGTAAGGCCCGGAATCATACTTCCAGGATTCTATCCGTCAGATGAAGTAGATATGGAAAAACTGAAATTCGAAATATGTGTAACTTTAAAAGCAAAAGTAGCAAATGTAAAAACAATAGAAGCAGGAGAAGGCGTAGGCTATGGACATCTGTTCCATACTGAAAAATCTACTGTTGTTGGAACTATTCCTTTAGGATATGCAGACGGATATTCCAGATTGTTATCAAATAAAGGCTACATTGTTATAAAAGGCGTTAAATGCCCAATATTAGG
This sequence comes from Sedimentibacter sp. LTW-03, assembly GCF_052059825.1. Lineage (GTDB taxonomy): Bacteria > Bacillota > Clostridia > Tissierellales > Sedimentibacteraceae > Sedimentibacter. Next base: position 2,830,848 of record NZ_CP197180.1, on the reverse strand, counting down.
GAAGGTATGCATGGATCAGTTTATGGTTGATCTGTCAGAGGTTAAAAATCCTCAAATCGGAGATGAAGCTATCATTTACGGTGACGGAACCGACGGTGCAATGACTGCAGAGGACGTAGCAAATATGAGAGGCACTATCTCATATGAGGTTCTCACTAATCTAGGCAAAAGACTTCCAAGAAAATACGTTTAGGAGATAATTATGAATTTTGATTTAGTCAAACAAAATGATATTGAACTCTATGAAGCTATGATGGAGGAAAAAAACAGACAAAATATAAACATCGAGCTTATCGCCTCTGAAAATTTTGTTTCAGAAGCAGTACTTGAGGCAATGGGAAGTCACTTGACAAATAAATATGCCGAAGGATACCCCGCAAAAAGATACTACGGTGGATGCGAATTTGTTGATAAAGTTGAAAATCTTGCCAGAGAAAGAGCCAAAGAAATTTTTGGAGCAGACCATGCTAATGTGCAGCCTCATTCAGGCTCAAATGCAAACTTCGGTGTTTACTTCTCAGTCCTAAAACCAGGAGACAAAATACTGGGAATGGATCTTTCGCAAGGCGGCCATTTAACGCACGGAAGCCCTGTAAATATGTCCGGCTCATACTTTAATGTTGTTTTCTACGGAGTAAAAAAGGATACCGAAACTATTGACTATGATGAAGTAAGAGAAATTGCAAAACGTGAAAAGCCAAAATTAATCGTTGCAGGAGCCAGTGCATATTCACGATTTATAGATTTTAAAGCATTCCGAGAAATTGCTGATGAAGTCGGAGCATATTTTATGGTTGACATGGCTCATATAGCAGGTCTTGTAGCAGCAAAACTTCATCCAAATCCGGTTGAATATGCTGATTTTGTAACTACAACTACTCATAAAACTCTGAGAGGCCCAAGGGGCGGCATGATACTTTGCAAAAAAGAATTTGCTCAAAAAATTGACAAAGCAATATTCCCCGGAATACAGGGAGGCCCTTTGATGCATGTGATAGCTGCAAAAGCCACATGTTTTAAGGAAGCCATGGAGGACAGCTTTAAAACTTATCAGCAACAGGTTTTATCAAATGCAAAGACTTTATCACAAGAACTTTCAAACAGAGGATTCAGAATAGTATCAGGCGGTACCGATAATCATTTAATGCTTGTTGATTTAAGAAATAAAAATCTTACAGGCAAGGAAGCAGAAAAAATGCTTGACGAAATTCATATTACAACAAACAAAAACACTATTCCGTATGACCCTCAAAGCCCATTTGTTACAAGCGGATTGAGAATAGGAACCCCTGCTGTTACAACACGAGGAATGAAAGAACCTGAAATGGTTGAGCTCGCTTCAATAATTGACGGTTTGCTGAGCAAGACTGAAGATGAAAAAGCTTTAAGAAATAAAGTGCTGGAACTAACATCAAAATTTAATTAATAAGGTTATAAAAAAACAAGGTATTAATATAATATATTAAGCCTTGTTTTTTTATTTTATTTATTTTAATTATATTGCTTTAATAAAGTTTCAGTTTAATATATATAAACAACAATAAATAATTGTATGTGTTTCAAAGAATATTGTATTTATAACACGGAAATTTATCTTGCAATAATACTTGCTGAGTGTTATAATCATAGAAATTTTATCAATAATTTGAGGAGAAGGTTATGAAAAGAAAACTATCTTTATTGTTAAGTTTACTAATGATATTTTCAATGTTCACTGCATGTGCAAAAGACCAGGGGACAAGCACCGATGCAGACTCAGACAGCGATGTGATAAAAATTGGTGTGTTTGAACCGCTGACAGGTGAAAACGGAGGCGGCGGACTTCAAGAGCTTGACGGAATAAAATATGCAAATAAAATGTATCCCGAAGTCCTAGGCAAAAAAATTGAGCTGGTAATAGTTGATAATAAGAGTGATAAAGGTGAAGCAACTACAGCAGTTACAAGGCTTATTGAGAAGGAAAAGGTTGTAGCGATAATAGGCTCTTACGGTTCGGGAGTTTCAATTGCTGCCGGAGATATTATACAAAATGCCAAAATTCCTGCAATGGGAGCTTCCTGTACTAATCCTATGGTTACACAAGGAAATGAATATTACTTCAGAGCATGCTTTCTTGACCCGTTCCAAGGAAGGGTAATGGCAAATTATGCTTTAGGGCAGGGTGCAAAAACTGCAGCTGTTATTATGCAAAACGGTGACGACTATTCCATAGGCCTGGGCAATTTCTTTATTAATGCTTTTAAAGAATTGACGGGCGATGAAAACAGTGTAGTAGATGTATCTGAATTCCAGGTAAACGATACTGATTTTAATGCAATCCTAACAAATATCAAAGCTAAAAACCCTGATGTTATATTTGCTCCAAGCTCGGCAACAACAGCTCCTCTGATTATTAAGCAGGCAAGGGCCCTAGGTATGAACAGCTTAATAATGGGCGGAGACACTTGGGAAAACCCTGCCGTTATAGATGTTGCCGGAGATGATGCAAAAGGTATTGTTCTTTCAACATTCTTTGACGAAAACGATCCCGCTACAGAAGAAGCAAAAGTATTTGTAGAAGGATACAAAAAAGAACTAGGCGATAAAGAGCCTATAATACCTGCAGTTGCAGCATTAGGATATGATGCATACCTTTTAGTAAGGGACGCTATTGAACGTGCAGGCTCAACTGACGGAGATGCTATTAAAGAAGCTATACAATCTACTAAGGACTTTGAAGGTGTTACTGGAGTTATTAACTTTACCGAAGAAGGAGATGCCGATAAAAATATTGCTGTTATCAAAACAGTTGAAGACGGTAAATTTGTATACATCGATACAGTTGAAGTTAAATAATCTGCCTTTATCATCAAGATAGCAGACTGATGAAAAATTATACTGCAACACCTAAGGGCAGAAAACCGCAACGTATCAAACATACGTCTGGATTAAGCTGTCTAAACGGTAGCAGCAGACTAAGGCGAACATACCGTTCGCCTTTTCTAGTTATTTAACTATTTTGGAGGAATAAAAATGACTTTTGAAATATTTATGCAACAGCTGGCAAACGGAATATCCATAGGAAGTCTTTACGCCCTCATAGCCATCGGCTACACAATGGTTTATGGAATATTAAGACTAATAAACTTCGCCCACGGTGATATTTTCATGATGGCAGCTTATTTTATGGTTTTCAGCATGGTAAACTTCGGACTGCCGTGGTATGTATCCATGATTTTGGTTGTTATAGCAACAATATTGCTCGGAGTATTAATTGAAAAAGCAGCGTACAAGCCTCTAAGAAGTGCTCCTCGTATGTCAATAATGATTTCCGCAATAGGTGTATCATTTTTATTGGAAAACCTTGCAACATATTTGTTTACCGGTGTACCTAAAGGGTTCCCGGATATACCAATTCTCACAAAAGCCATAAGTTTCGGAAATGTTTCTTTATCCGTTGTTACAGTTGTGACTCCCGTAATAACAATTGTTTTATTATATGTAGTACTTTTTATAACAAACAAAACAAAAATAGGCATGGCAATGAGAGCTGCCGCAAAAGATTTTGAAACTGCACGGCTTATGGGTATCAACATTAACAGAGTTATATCAACTACATTTGTAATCGGCTCCGGCCTGGCAGCAATAGGTGCTGTATTATGGGGGTCAAAGTATCCTTCTGTATATCCTCTCGTGGGAGTAATGCCTGGCTTAAAGTGCTTTATAGCAGCAGTTCTTGGAGGAATAGGTAATACCACAGGAGCTGTTATTGGAGGTTTTATCTTGGGGATGGCAGAAATAATGCTGGTTTCTTTCCTTCCTTCATTAACAGGTTACAGAGATGCAATAGCTTTTATAATACTGATTATAGTGCTGCTGGTTAAACCAACCGGACTGCTTGGAGAGAAGGTGACTGATAAAGTATGATAAAGAACAATGAAAATCATAATTATAAAATATATCTAGTTGCATTTGCAATATTTGCTTTTCTTATTACACTTTTAGATTTGAAGTATATTGGTGATGACTATGTAAGACGTGTATTGAATCTGGCTGCAATCTACACAATAGTAAGTGTTTCCATGAACCTTGTTAACGGATTTACCGGATTGTTTTCCCTCGGTCAGGCAGGCTTTATGGCTATAGGAGCTTATACAGTCGCAATTTTAACTGTTCCCATTGATAAACGTGCTGCGATTTTTTATGTTATACCTCAAAACACCTTCCTTGCCGGAATAGAGCTTCCGTTTGTAGTGGCACTTTTACTCGGAGGTCTGCTGGCTGCTTTAGTTGCAATACTAATAGGTATTCCGGTACTCCGATTAAAAAGCGATTACTTAGCCATAGCTACACTAGGTTTTTCAGAAATAATACGTATTGTCTTTACTAATGCAAAAACAATTACAAACGGCGCACTTGGAATTAAAAGTATACCTAAAATGCCAACTATGTGGGTTTTTTTCGGGATAATGATATTATCCGTAACTTTTATTATACTGCTGATAAATTCAAGCTACGGGAGAGCCTTTAAGGCCATAAGAGAAGATGATATAGCAGCAGAGGCCATGGGTATAAATCTATTTAAACACAAAGTAATGTCTTTTGCCATAGGTGCGTTTTTTGCAGGAATAGGAGGAGGTCTCTTAGCTACTTTACTTGGTACTGTGGATCCTAAGCAGTTCTACTTTGTAGCAACCTACAACTTTCTGCTGATTATAGTCCTTGGCGGCATGGGCAGCATTTCAGGTACTGTTATAGCTTCCTTTATAGTTACCATTGGGCTTGAAGTCCTAAGATTCTTTGATGACCCGCTTACTTTGTTTGGATATAATATTCCTATATTCAGAGCTGGATTTAGAATGGTAATTTTTTCTGCATTACTTATGGTTTTGGTGCTTTTCTTCAGAAATGGTATCATGGGGCAAAAAGAATTATCCTGGGGCTTCATAAAAAATATATTTAGCAAAAAGAACCTTCATAAAAAAGCTAAAAAAGGAGGTACCGCATAATGAGCGTTTTAAGCATAAAAAATGCAGTGATGCAATTCGGTGGTGTTATCGCGGTTAATGACCTCAATATAGATGTTAAAAAAGGCCACATAGAAGCCCTGATCGGGCCAAACGGAGCTGGAAAAACGACAGCATTCAATGTAATTACCGGCGTTTATACTCCCACAAAAGGAAATGTTTATTACAATGATACCAAAATTACCGGACTATCTCCCGATAAGATAACAAAGATGGGTATTGCAAGAACATTTCAGAATATACGATTATTTAAAGAACTGACTGTTTTGGATAATATTCTAATTGCGAATCATCTTCATGTAAAAAGCAATTTTTTGTCATACGCTATGAGAATGCCTTGGTCAAGATCAGAAGAAAAAAACATGAAACAAAAATCAGAAATGCTTTTGGATAAGCTTGGGCTTCTAAAATTAAAAAATGAAACGGCAAGCTCACTTCCTTACGGTGAACAGCGAAAATTAGAAATAGCTAGAGCATTGGCAACGGATGCAAAACTGTTGTTGCTTGACGAGCCGGCAGCAGGCATGAATCCTAGCGAAACCATGCAGCTTTCCAGGTTTATTCATACTATAAGAGATGAATTTGAACTTACTATTTTTATGATTGAACACCATATGGATCTCGTTATGGAAATTTCAGATAAAATCTATGTACTTGACTTTGGTCAGCTTATTGCTCAAGGCACAGCAAACGAAGTTAAAAATAACCAGAGGGTTATAGAAGCTTACTTGGGGGTGGAAGAAGATGCTTGAAATTAATAATCTGCATGTAAATTACGGTGGTATTTCGGCAGTAAAGGGAATTAATATCAGCGTTCCAGAGAAGTCCATTGTTACACTTATTGGAGCAAACGGCGCCGGAAAAAGCACCACTCTCAGGACAATTGCAGGTCTTGTCAAACCCAGCGAAGGAGAAATTAATTTTCTAGGTGAAAATATTATAGGCATGGATACAATAAATATTGTTGCAAAAGGTATTACTCTGGTTCCTGAAGGAAGAAGAGTATTTGCAAATTTAACTGTACTGGAGAACTTAAAAATAGGTGCCTATCTTCAGAAAAGCGGAATCAATGAAAGCATAGCTGAAGTTTACGATCTATTCCCCAGACTTAAGGAACGCTCATGGCAACTTGCAGGGACGCTATCCGGAGGCGAACAACAAATGCTTGCTGTAGGAAGAGCTCTCATGGCTAAGCCTAAACTTATAATGATGGATGAGCCATCTCTCGGCCTAGCTCCTTTGATAGTAAACAATATATTTGATATTATTAAAGAAATAAATAAATTAGGTACTACCATATTGCTTATAGAGCAAAATGCAAATAAGGCTCTAAAAGTTGCCGACTACGGTTACGTACTCGAAACAGGTAATATAACAATGGAAGGAAAGGGCAATGAGCTTTTACAGAACGAAAAAGTAAAAGATGCATATCTTGGAACTTCAAAGAAATAAAAATAAAGAGAGTTACTCCTCTTTATTTTTATTTCTTTGCTTTTTTAGACATTCAGCACATATTCCTGTAAATTGCAGGCTGTGTCCCGTCACTTTAAATCCTGTCTTCCTGCCTATTGACTCGTTCAAATCCTTTAACGGGCAATTTTCAATCAATATGGAATTGTTGCACTTACTGCAGGTTATATAATGGCTGTGGGACAGCTCATTCAGTTCATAGGATGCCGTACCGTCTCCCTTAAGTATTTTTAACAGAACATTTTTCTCAGTAAGAACATGCAGCGTTCTGTACACCGTTGAAAGATTAATTTTATGATCATCCATTACTAGAGTCTTAAAAATTTCCTCCGCAGTAATAGGCTCTTTTGCAGATTCTATTACCGAAAGTATAATATGCCTTTGCTTCGTATTTTTCAACGAAGATTTTTTTAGAAGTTCTTCAATCATAATTCACCTCTAATAAAGAATATAAATTTATGCCAAAATTAAATAATGACACATCACCTGTACAAAATGCACAGTAAATATACAAGGAAGCGATCTCAGCAAACAAATAATTTATATCATTAAAACATCATTTACACATTTAATTGCAATATATTGGCATTTGCAATTATACTTTACTTATTATTATTTGTCAATACACCTCAAATGATATGATTTCTATTCTTGAAATTCCATAACCATTATGTATCGGTCATGTGACTTCCCATATTCGTCCATGCTTGTTTCAGTTATCTTAAATCCTAATTTTTCATAGAGCCTTATTGCAGGCTCATTTTCAGTGTCTACAGTAAGAGACATTCTTTTAAATTCCTGTTCTTTAATATTTCCTATAATAATTTTTAAAAAATGATATCCAAGCCTGTTGCCCTGGAGTTCATCCGCTATTGCAAAATCAAACAAGTATACCTTTTCCGAGTCTTCCCAATCTCTCATCAGAATGGCCAAACCAGAAATGTTCCTCTTGCCTTCCTCTTTTAAAACATACACATTTCCGTGACGTATTTGCGGCACGAGCCCCCACTCATCCATGCCTAATTCTCCAAAAATTTCTTCGCCAAAATCAACTAGTCTCCTTAAAAACTGATTATTGTAGTCCTGCACGAGAAATACTGTTAATCCGTCAATATTCTCCAGGCTGTCTACCACCTTTTTAGGTAAGTTTTTTACTTTGTCTAGTTGCATAAACACCTCTCCTTTTATTTTTATTATCTAAAAATAATAATGCCCAATTTTTTTATTTTAATAAAATGAAAAAGGCCGCACCTACGACCTTTTTATTTATATCTTCAAATTCTTTACTAATTAACTGCTTCTTTCAAAGACTTGCCAGCTTTAAATACTGGTGCTTTTGAAGCTGGTATTGATATTGTTTCGCCAGGATTTCTTGGATTTCTACCTTGTCTTTCTTTTCTGTCTCTAACTTCAAAAGTTCCAAATCCAACTAATTGAACTTTGCCGCCTGCTACGAGTTCTTCTTTTATTGTTTCCATGAATCCATTTAAAGCTTTCTCTGCATCTTTTTTTGTAAATCCAGTTTTTTCTGCAACACTAGCAATTAATTCAGCTTTATTCATAAAAAACCCTCCTTAAATTCTTTTGTTTTTTTATCTAAATTCCTTATTGGAACTTTGATTTTTCCCATAGCTCATCCATTTCTTCAAGTGTCATATCTTTTAAGTCTCTCCCTGCATGAGTCTCTATGTATTTAAATCTTTCAATAAATTTATTTATAGTCCTGTTAAGAGCAATATCAGGATTAATTTTTACAAATCTTGATAAATTAACAAGCGCAAATAATAAATCTCCAAACTCTTCTTCCATCTTCTCAGAATCATTTTTATCGTACTCCTCAAGAAATTCCAAGAGTTCTTCTTTAATTTTCAAAACAGCTCCATCTGCATCCGGCCAATCAAATCCTACCTCAGCTGCTCTTTTTTGAATTTTATAGCTTCTGCTAAGAGGCGATAATGCTTTTGGTACGTTCTTCAAATTATCTGTATACGTATTTAAATTTTTTTCCTTATGCTTTGATGTTTCCCAGCTTTGAAGAGCTTCATCCACGTTGCCGGCCTTGATATCCCCAAATACATGAGGATGCCTAAAATACATTTTTTTGCACAAATTTGTTATGATGTCATTTAAATTGAAGTAACCTTCTTCACTGCCAATCTCTGCGTGAAAAACTACCTGAAACAATAAATCTCCGAGCTCTTCAATGAGATTATCTATATCATCATTATCTATGGCATCCACCACTTCATAAGCTTCTTCCACAACATGCTGTCTTATAGATTCATGGGTCTGTTTCCTGTCCCAAGGGCATCCGTCAGGCCCTCTCAATATTTTCACAATTCTGCATAGATTAGTAACATTATACACTGTATTTTTCGAAATTTCAATAGGTAGAACACAAAAATATGTTGAAAATCCGTATTTTTTTTCTTGATCCAGCATGTACAAAGGAGTTTTTTCGACATTTTCTTTTAAAACATCAATATTTAAAATATATGAATCATCAGAATATGTTTCCATAAGGATAAGTTTCAACTGTGAAGCCATTTCATGATCATATACCTGAGTTACTATATTTAAGGAATTTATATCGAAAGAAAACTCATCCGCCTCAAGACAATCCAGAACTTTAATAGATTTGTAATCTGAAAACCCCGACAGCTTTATGCATTTATCAAGAAAACTCATTCCATCAATTATTATTATACTTATTTGGTCTTTATATTCATTCAAAAGCTTTTTTGTTACTATATCTCCATAATATGGACTTCCTGCGGTGCAATAATTAATTTTGCCGTAGGTATTTGCAAACTCTATTAATTTATCGGCCATTTTTTCATAAACTTCATCAAAAGTTTCATATTTTTCAAAAAAATTATCAAAACATTCTATATTTATTTCTTTTTTAAGCTCTTTTACCGTCGGATGCCTTTCTGTCCTTGCAAATGTTGGTATGTTCTCGTTTAATGCCTTATATGCCTTCACAGTCAAATCATCACGGCTTCCTGCGCCTAGTCCTATAATTTGAATAGTATTCATTTTATTTCCTCACAAACCTTGCTAGTTTTTCTCCTTTGGGTATTAACTCTAAATCTGCCTTCGTAATTGCCCCCGTTGCAAACAGGCATATAACATACACTATAACAGCTATTGTTATTGAACCAAGTGTCGCCAAATTCTGACTATGAAGCACAGATTTAAAAAATCTAAATGAAACACCTGTTGCTGCTGCCATTATTGCAACCGAAAGAAGTGATCTTGAGGACACCTGTATCAATTTAATTTTTATGCTTGTATTATTTATATCATACCAGTTCAGAAGCGCAACTACAAAATAAGATATTGTAGTGCTTATGGCCGCCCCTTTTATATTAATTGATGGCATTCCGATAAGTATGTACGATAAAATTACTTTAACTATAAGTCCGGCAATCAAGTTTTTAACCGGATGAAACTGCTTATTAATAGATTGAAGAATCGCTGTAAATGCCTGCACCAATGTAAGGAAAATAACGCCTATTGCCAAAATTTCCAACAATGCTCCGGAACTTGCATGTTTTTCCGGTCCCAGCGAAGAATACAGCAAGGCAATAACCGGCTCTGCAAGCATAAACAGACCTATACCGCAAGGCAACCCTATTATCAGAGACATTTTTACACCTGCATTTGCCGTTACATTTAATTTTACATTCTGCTTTTTTGTAAACGCATCAGTGATTGCAGGTACTAAGCTCATGGCAACAGCAGTTGAAAAAACTTGCGGAAAATTTATTAATGTTTGTGCAGTACCGCTTAACTCACCAAACATATCAGCTATCTGAACATTTGTATATCCTATTGCAGTAAGCCTGTTAGATACAATGTACGAATCCATAATTCCCATCAACGGTGCAATTGAAGCCCCAATTGTTATTGGTATTGCTATATACAAAAGACTCTTAACAATATTTTTTACAGGTTCCGTTCTATTATGTGATGATAATTTTATTTCTTCTTTAATTGATTTTTTTGTGAAAAGGAACATCAGATAAATAAGTATTAATGCCGCAACACCTCCTGCAGACGCGCCAAACGTGGCACCTGCCGCAGCTTCTTCCAGCCCTCTTCCTACCAGCGCATACGCCAGATAAAGTCCAACCGATACTCTGAACACCTGCTCTATAATCTGTGATAAAGCAATGGGAGCCATATTCTGACTTCCTTGAAAAAATCCTCTGTAAGCCGATAAAAGAGGTACAGCAAACAATGCAGGAACCAGAGCTAGCATTGAGTAGTATGCTCCCGGGAATCCTATTAAGGAAACAAGATTTTTTGCAAAAATTAGTACTAGTAGCGAAGAAATTAAGCCTATAAGAAACAATCCCCATCGCGACACTTTGTATACTTGATATGCTCCCTCAAAATTCTTTAATGCCCTTTTTTCTGAAACCAATTTTGCAATTGCCGTTGGAAATCCTGATAAAGATACAACAAGCAAAAGGTTATATATGTTATAAGCAGGCTGATAATAGCCTATGCCTTCAGTTCCTATCAAATTTGTCAGCGGTATTCTGTAAATTGCCCCCAAAATTTTTACAAGTAATCCTGCAACTCCAAGAATTGCAGCCCCTTTAATGAAGTTTTCCTTTGACATGATTATTCCTTTCTTGCTCAATGATTTATAATTCAATATTCAGGCTTAAGAACCTGTAGTCTTCGGTAAAAAGCGCCAGAACACCCATTCTTATATAATACTCCTTTTTTACCAGGTAAGTTCTCTTTCTAGTGTATGAAAAATATTAACAAATATATTATGACCTATTAATGTTTATTTTTCCTTAATTTCAAACACCAATGCTGAAATAAAGTTTATCACAGTTTTTCAACCTTTGAAAGAAAAATTTGTAATCTTTTTATTTTTTATTATTTGGAATATACGAATCTATGGTATAATTTTAATAGTACAATGCAAGGAGCATTTAATGGAAACACTAAAGGGAACAATAGCAGAGACAATTTTTCGCAATGATGAAAACGGATATACAGTTGCAATGATGGAGTGCGAAAACGAAGTTATTACAATAACAGGAATTTTCGGAACTGACATTGCGGGAGAAATGTTAGAAATATACGGGAAAAGAGTAACTCACCCAAAATATGGCGAGCAATTTCAAGTTGATATGTACACCGCTCTTCTGCCATCTGACTTGGATAAAATTGAAAATTACCTGAGCTCTGGGTTAATTAAGGGTATAGGCAGTTACACTGCCAAAAAAATAGTTGAAGCATTTAAAGAAGATACTTTTAATATAATACAAAATAACCCCGGCAGGCTGACTGAAATAGACGGAATAGGCGAAAAAAAAGCGGACATGATTGCAAAAAGCTTTGCCGAACAATCAGATATAAAAGAAATAATGATGTTTTTACAAGATCATGATATAAGCACAAGCTATAGCATTAAAATATATAAGCAATACGGCAAAAACACAATTAATGTAATCAGAGAAAACCCTTACAGATTATCAGAGGACATTTACGGCATAGGTTTCAAACTGGCAGATAAAATTGCGGAATCTCTGGGCGTAGAAAAAATTTCCCCGTTTAGAATATCTTCCGGAGCAAGATATGTGCTCATGGATTTTGCTTCGAGAGGACACACATATGCACCATACAATATGTTTCTCAACAACACCGCAAGTTTACTGGGAATCAGTTGTGATTTAGTGGAGGATGAAATTCGCAACATGGCGTTTACAGGTAAAATACACATAGAAACAATTAACAATGAACGTGTTGTATATTACATTCCCTACCACACGGCAGAAGTCAGTGTATGTAAAGATCTGATCACATTATCTAGAGCGGATTTTAACTTGACAGAGGGGGATGCTTTTTCATATTTAAACAGCATCGAGGATGAATCATCCATAGTACTTTCTGAGAAACAGCGTGAAGCGGTAATACAGTCTGTTATTAACGGTGTGACAGTAGTAACTGGCGGCCCTGGAACCGGAAAAACAACCATTATCAGATCAATGATAAAAATATTCGAAAGAATGAACAAAAAGGTTATGCTTTGTGCCCCTACAGGAAGAGCCGCAAAAAGAATCACGGAGTCAACAGACAGAGAAGCCAAGACAATACACCGAATGCTGGAATATGCATACGGTGAAGATGAGAGTAGCCTTTCATTCAATAAAAACGAAGATTCTCCCCTTGATTGTGACGTAGTTATTGTAGACGAGATGTCCATGGTGGATATTCTTTTGATGAACAACCTTCTGAAAGCACTCAAAAGAAAAACAAGACTGGTTCTTGTGGGTGATGTAGATCAGTTGCCATCTGTGGGTGCGGGCAACGTTTTGTCAGATATAATAAATTCCAACACCATTAAATTTATACGTCTTGATACAATATTCAGACAATCCGCAGGAAGCATGATTGTTCAAAACGCTCACGCAATCAACAAAGGCCTTATGCCTATTTATAATAAAAAGGACACTGACTTTTTCTTTATGAGAGAAAAAAGCCGCATTGATATAGCAGAACTGATTGTTGATTTATACAGTAACAGGCTTCCTATAAAGTACAATCTGGACTCCTTAAAAGACATTCAGATTCTTTCTCCCATGAAAAAAGGAGATGTAGGTGTAATTGAGCTGAACAAAAAAATACAAGCGAACGTAAATCCTCCATCGAAGTTTAAAAAAGAAAAAGCTTTTGGAACATATACTTTTCGTGTCGGAGACAAGGTTATGCAGATAAAAAACAACTATCAGTCCGAATGGAAAATTTGCAGCGACGGCAGGGAAATAACAGGTGAAGGAGTTTATAATGGCGACATAGGGTACATAATTTTTATTGATGAAGACAATCAGGAATTAACAGTTCAATTTGATGAAGAAAAAGAAGTTGTTTACCCGTTCAATCAGCTGGATGAGCTAATACTTGCCTATGCCACTACGGTTCATAAAAGCCAGGGAAGTGAGTTCCCAGTTGTAATAATGCCTGTTGTTTGGGGCCCTCCAATGCTTCTGACACGAAATTTATTTTATACAGCAATTACAAGAGCAAAAAAGCTTGTAGTGTTGGTAGGCATTGAAAAATACATGCAAGAAATGATTAACAACAGTAAAATTGACAAGCGTTATTCGGCACTAGATTACAGACTTCATTCTTCATTAGAAACATACAATCTGTTATCGGAGGGTATTATTGAAATATGAACTCATACGCAGAATCCTTCTTAGAGCTTATTTATCCAGAAAAAAACACGTGTTTTATCTGTGAAACATACGATGAGAAGATAAATGACAAATACATTTGCTCAGACTGCGAAAAAAAAATTAAGAAAATAATTCATCCTGCATGCAGTAAATGTTGCAAGCCTATTGATTTTGACTCTTTTGACGGGCTGTGCAGAGAGTGCCGAAACTCAGACAGATATTTTGAAACGTCACGTTCTCCCTACGCATATGAAGGTATTATAAAAAAAGCCATATACAGCTATAAATACTACAATAAATCATATTTTTTTAAATTCTTTGGAAATTGCCTCGTAGATTACATGAAAGATACAAATTACGCCTATTTTGATTTTATTGCTTCTGTTCCTATCCATCCGTCTAAAATGAGGAAACGAGGATACAATCAGTCAGAACTAATAGCAAGATACATAGCTTCCAGACTATGCATACCCTATGTGGATGCGCTAAAACGCACTAAAAAGACATTGAAGCAAAGCGGGCAAAAAAAGGAAGACAGAAGAAAAAACCTTAGAAATGCCTTTACCGTCAAAAAATCCGCACAAAAAATTATCAACAGTACGATTCTATTGGTTGATGACATATACACAACCGGATCCACTGTTGATGAATGCTCTAAAGCTCTAATTAAGTACGGAGCAGAAAAAGTCTATATAATTACAATAGCCAGATAATATTTATCGCAAATCTAACGTTTATATATATTTTCTTCAGTAATAATCATATCCATTTTGACATCATGAGGCTCCGACGGAACTTTGTCAAGTACCTGAAATTCATATGCCACAGCCACAGCTGCAGAACCTCTTTTTTTTCGGCACAGAATTCTGTCATAGTAGCCCTTACCGAATCCGATGCGATTATGCTGCTTGTCAAACACAACTCCCGGAACAACTATCAAGTCAAATTCCTCCGGCTCTACGAGCCTGATTTTTTCATACACCGGCTCATAATATCCGAACGGACTCAAAACAAGATCATCCATGCTTTTAATTTCCGAGGGAATAATTACAGTGTTTTTTACGTCTGTATATGGTATTATGACTCTTTTGTTTTCAGCAAGCATTTTATTTATCAAATCATATGTCATAACTTCATTTTTAAAGCTCATATACACAAATACAACCTTGCTGTTCTTATACTCATCTGTTGCCATAAGCTTGTTCATAATTACTGTACTTTTAACAGATGCATCCTCATGGTCCATGTTGTTTCTTATTTTTAAAATTCTTTTTCTAAATTCGTTTTTATTTTCCATTTCACATTCCTAAAAAAATATTGATATTAAAAAGCTATACATAAAATTTATGACAGGGCCTATAACAAATCCTATACCCCTGAATATTATCAGCAAAAGCATAGCAAATCTCAGCTGATCATAATATTTATAATAAAAATTCCAGACTCTTGCTCCGCCTATGCTCCCTAAAATATGATGGCCGTCAAGAGGAGGTATGGGTATCAGGTTAAACGCCATAAGCACAAGATTAATTGAAACTGTACTCCTAAGTATCTCCCACAATATTTGAGTTGTAACAGTATATGGCATAAACATATCAGTAACCTTCATAAGTCCAACAAACAAGAAGGCCACCAATAAATTAGCAGCAGGTCCTGCAAGCGCCACCAAGGCATCGTCTCTTCTTGGATCTTTAAAATTTCTTCTGTTTATCATAACAGGCTTTGCCCACCCGAACCCAAACAAGAGCAAACACAAAAATCCCAAGGGGTCTATGTGCTTAATAGGATTAAGCGTCAACCGGCCCTGCGTGATAGGGGTATCATCTCCCATAAGCACAGCAGCATACCCGTGTGAAAATTCATGTATTGAAATTCCAAGTAGAATACCCGGTAAAATCAATAATTTTGTCAATAAATAATTCATAAAGCCCCCTTATATTATTAAATGTGGGTTTAACTTGAAAATTTCAATCAATCTTCATAGTCGGTAGAATCCGGAGATTTATATACTATTGCAGTTTCAAGCCTTCTTCCCTTAATTTCAGTAACCTTTATTTTGAGCCCGTATTCGTCAAGCTCCATTGTGCTCCCATCTTCGGGAATTATTCCAAGCACGCCGAACACTAGTCCTCCAAAAGTGTCAAAATCCTCATCTGGAAGCCTTATTCCAAGTTGCTTTGAAACATCCTCCAAGTAAGCAGATCCCTTTATTTTCCATGTGTCATTATCTAGTTTTTCTATTGACGGAGGTTCTGGGTTTAAATAATCATCATCAAAGTTTCCAACTATCTGCTCCAAAAGGTCATTCATTGTAATAACCCCACTCATCCCTCCATATTCATCAAATACAACCGCAAAATGATTCCTAGTCTTTTTCATGTTCTGAAACAGTACGTCTGTCCTAACAGTTTCAGGTACATAGTAAGCTGCTTTAACAGCTTTGTCCATAACATTTTCCCTGGATTTGTCTGCTAATCTGAAATAATCCTTTACATTAGCGACACCTATAATGTTGTCAGCACTCCCATCGCAAACAGGATACCTTGTATGCCTGCTCTTTGTAATTTTTTGCGCCCACTCTTCATCAGTTTCATCAAGCCATAAAATATCTACTTCGGTTCTGTGTGTCATTACTTCTTCAGCTGTTTTATTATCAAATTCAAATACATTTTGAATCATTTCTTTTTCGTTGGCATTAATGGAGCCTTTTTCACTCCCAACATCAACCATCATTCTTATATCCTCTTCTGTAACTTCTTCATCTTCAGAATTCGGATCTATACCGATAAGCCTTAATACTCCGTTAGTTGAAGCAGTTAACAGCCAAACAAGAGGCGAAAAAAACTTAGATATGGAAAATAGCATCCCTGACATAAGTAAAGCAAGTTTCTCCGCATTCTTCATTCCGACTCTTTTCGGTACAAGCTCACCGAATACAAGCGTAAAGTAAGATAAAATCAAGGTGATTATAACAACTGACAATGTGTTTAATGTTGAAGCCGGTAAATTTACACCCATTCTCAAAAGCAAATTTGTCAATCTGCTGGCAAAGTTATCTGCCGCAAATGCGCTTCCAAAAAACCCGGCCAATGTAATTCCAACCTGTATTACAGAAAGGAAATAAGATGGCTGTAAAGTCAGCTTTGTAAGCTTAATAGCGCGCTTGTCTCCCTCAAGTGCCATTTTTGCCATTCTGTTATCATTCATAGATATAACCGCTATTTCGGCAGATGCAAAAATCGCATTTACAAGAATCAGAATTACCTGTAACATTATTGGACTCCATATCGAGCCTTCTTCTAGCACTGTAAGAACCTCCCAAGTAATTTAAAATATTACAAAAATAATAACATACTTATTATAACCAGTCAATATTCATTTATTATTGAACGT
Source organism: Sedimentibacter sp. LTW-03 (assembly GCF_052059825.1). Lineage (GTDB taxonomy): Bacteria > Bacillota > Clostridia > Tissierellales > Sedimentibacteraceae > Sedimentibacter. The sequence continues at coordinate 2,813,771 of NZ_CP197180.1, read as the reverse complement.
TTCAAGCTATTTTATTATGTTTTTCTTTAAATAAACTAAACTTTTTCAATAAAAAGTTGATATATTTACACATATATTGTAGAATTAAATTAATTTATAAAAACGGAGGTAAAAATGTTTCTTGAAGCCTTAATTTTGGGAATAGTTGTGGGTTTAATACGAAGAGGAAAAATTTCAAGGCTGAATTATGTGAGTTTTAGCGGAAAACCTTTTATATACATAGCAGCACTCTTATATCTTGCGATTATAGTTATGAATCTTGGCCTCTTTGATTATAATTCATCGTTATATTCCGTCTTCCTTTTATTGGCTTATATTTTATCAGCATTGTTTTTAATTTCAAATATCAGCATGAAATTTATGGTTATACCCTTGGTTGGATTAGGCCTTAATTTACTGGTTTTTTTAGCAAACCGATTTAAATTTCCACTGGCTGCAGATGCAGCAGCAAGACTGTACGGAACTGAAATGCATGACCTTTTAATCAGCGGAAAGATATTGTTCTTTACTCCTGCCGATGGTGCATCATTACATTTTTTAGGAAACATAATAACTATCGGAAACTGGATTATTGTCAGTGTGGGAGATATTATTTCCGCTATTGGCGTTGTATTGGTTGTTCAGGCAGTTATATCAGATAAATTTATACAAACCAGAAACAGAATTACCTTTTCAAAAGATATTTTCAAATAAAATAAATGCGTCTACTTGGACGCATTTTATTTTACTTACTTTTCCTTACTTACTTCGCTTAGTGCACTTGCAAGTCCGGCCAGCCCCTGAATCTCAGATGGCACGATAATTTTTGTTGCATTACCGTTTGCAGCCTTTTCAAATGCTTCAAAGCTCTTTAACGTTAAAACTTCCTTGTCAAGTTGTACACCCTTTATCATCTTCAAGCCCTCTGCCGTTGCCTTCTGAATGTTCAGAATTGCTTCAGCTTCACCTTCGGCTTCTCTTATTGAAGCTTCCTTTTTAGCCTCTGCTTTTAATATGGCAGCTTGCTTCTCTGCTTCAGCTTCAAGTATAAGTGATTCCTTTTTACCCTGTGAAACCAGAATAGCAGCATTTTTTTGTCCTTCGGCGATAAGTATAGATTCCCTTTTTTCTCTCTCTGCTTTCATCTGCTTTTCCATGGCATTCTGAATTTCTTTTGGAGGAATAATATTTTTAACCTCAACACGGTTTATTTTAATGCCCCATGGGTCTGTGGCATCATCCAAAACCTGACGCATTTTTGTATTTATTATCTCTCTGGATGTCAAAGTTTGATCAAGCTCCAGATCTCCTATTATATTTCTCAATGTGGTTGCTGAGAGATTTTCTATTGCCGACATAGGCCTATCTACACCGTAAGTATAGAATTTTGGATCTGTTATCTGAAAAAACACTACAGTATCAATCTGCATCGTAACATTATCCTTTGTAATAACCGGTTGAGGAGCAAAGTCAATAACCTGCTCTTTCAATATAACTTTTTTTGCAATTTTATCTAGTAATGGCATCTTTACGTGTATCCCTACACTCCATGTTGTTTGGTATGCGCCAAGGCGCTCTACCACAAAAGCATGTGCCTGCGGCACTATTCTGATATTTGTTGCAATCAATGCTATAACAATAACAACTAAAATTATTGTACCTATAAATCCCATTCTTTACCTCCTGCTATTTTCTTTTTACTATAACTTTTGTTCCTACTATTTCTTTTACGACTACAAGTTCGTCTTTTTCAATTATTTCATCATCCATCGATCTTGCAGACCATATTTGTCCCTTTAGTTTTACATGGCCTTCACCGTTTATGTTGCTTATTGTTGATTCCACCTTTGCCGTCTCTCCGATTAAGCTGTCAATATTAGTCCTGGTTTTACCTACCTGCAGCTTTTTAACAGCTATAGGCCTTGTAAGAAGCAGACTTGCAAAAGACACAATCAAAAAAACCACGATCTGTACATGAAGGTCAAAATTCATTAAATAAACAAACCATGCAACTAAGGCTCCAATAGCAAACCAAATAGTTGTAAGACCCATTGTGGAAGCTTCAATAATTACGCACGCAGCAATTACCACAAGCCACGCCCAACCTATAAAATCCATAGCGCCTCCTAATTAATTTACTTGTATTAAGTATATACCACAATTCAGTAAAGGTAAACAATTATTAATCTATTATTCCGCTAAGCACCTGGTATGGATTAACATAAGTATTATAAATGCTTACTGCATAATGAAGGTGCGGGCCTGTTGAAAATCCAGTCGTACCCACTGTCCCTATAATATCTCCTTTTGATACTTTCTGCCCTTTTTTAACTGCAATGGTATCAAAATGATAATAAGATGTAAAAATTCCCATACCGTGATCAATTACAACTGTGTTTCCCGGAGACAAAAGCCCTTCCATTGCAAATGTTACAATTCCGCTGTTGGGAGCCTTTACCTCAGTTCCCAAAGGAGCAGCGATATCAATCCCCGAATGTCTTGATGAAGACTGTTCGTTGTTCACATACCTTATTTCGGCAAAATCGGTCGTGAGCTCTCCTTCAACAGGCATAATAAATGTACCCTCCCAAAGCTTTTCCGAAGCAGACTCTGTTCTCGCAGGCTTGACAAGCTGTAAAAACTCATAGATTGCAGTATCATCATTATTTGTATCGTTCATATCGTCAGAGACCGTAAGATACTGAGTTTTAAAAGATTTACTTATTACAGTAAAGCTCTTTGAAATAGTATAAGCATCCCCTGCCTTTCCTACTATATCAACATTAACATCATATTCTCCCGGCTGAGCATATAGATCAATGGGGCAGATGAATATACTTTTTTCCTTGTAGCTGTACATTTCCGTCTCTGTTTTTACGGCTTCTGTCGATAAGGATAATTTTTCATCACCATTTAAATTTTGAATATAGACAAGCAGAATATTCCCCGGGTAATTTTCCTTTGTAACAATCTCTATACTTGCTGGATTGTCTACATCAACAGTAAAGCTTAACGTCTGACTTCCGTAAAATTCTGAGCCCTCCTTCTGCAGCCACTGAGCATGACTTTCAACTGTATATTCTCCGTCATCAGTAAGGCTGCTAACAGCACTTTGTATATCTGTACCTGTGCTTATAATATTTCCCTGAGAATATACACGAACCACCTGACTGTCCGGAACCTTTTCATAAGCAATGTCCAGCTCATCATTTGCCCCTATTTTTACGGGACTTGTGTTTATATCTCCTCTTATCTCTCCTTTTTTCTTTGCAAATATCCCATCAATATCTTTGTATGTCCAATCATACTTAATGTTAGGATTTAACCTGCTTTCATTATAATCCAAAAAAGAATTATACAATGTGGATGCTATGTATGTGTAAGCAAAGTTTTCATCTAAAAATAATTCAGATGCTGTTTTGTCATCAATTTTGTATGTGCTTTCGTCATGTGAAATATATGCCTCTTCGTTGTTTAAATCAAAATGTATATTATAATAATCGGCACCGGAAGCTTTGTTTATAATAAGCTCGTAGGATATTAAATCTTCTGCTTCATCGTAATCCTTATCTTTTGATTTTACCGCCTTTAAAATTGTCTTTGCAATTTCGCTGTCACCGGAAACAGATGTTTTTTCACCGTTTTTTAAATTAATTATTTCAATTTCAGAAACACCCCCAGCCATGCTGCAGCTTGCAAAAAAAAGTGTAAAAGTCAATAAAACCGTTAAATATACCTTCCTCATAATACCTCCTTCATACTTCATTTTCTAGTTTTTGTTTTAAATCCCGTTTTATACATTGTATTTAACGCACATAAATATATTCTGTACATCATGTACCCAGCTGCAAATAAAAAAGACCTCCGCATCATTCCGATACAAAACTAAAGTTTCTTAAATATAGAAATACTTTACTGTCTGAGAATGATGCGGCAGGTCACTTAAATTCATATAAAATTTATTATATTTATCTTTCTTCTCTGTAATAGTTCACTCCGCAGCCGGCAGGTTGAGAGTTTTCTTTTGATTTTTTAATTGATGTTATTACAAGAACAAGGGCAGTTATTACAAATGGAAGCATATCGTAAAATGCATTTGGTATTGTAATTATTGTTTTTGGAAAATAATATTTTAGAACATTGAACGCTCCAAAAATAAACGAACCAAAGATTGCTTTTACAGGGCTCCACGAAGCAAATATAACAAGCGCTACTGCTATCCAGCCAAGGCCGTTAACACTGTTGCTCATCCACACTCCTCCGTTGATAATCATTGAGCAGTATGCTCCTCCTATTCCACATATTCCTCCGCCCAGAAGCACATTAATATACTTAAGCTTCGTAACTTTTATTCCGGCAGCATCCGCCGCTGCAGGATTCTCACCTATGGCTCTCATGTTGAGACCGGACTTAGTGTGATTTAAATACAAACCACAAATAATTGCTACCACAATTCCCAAATATACAAAAGGATTATAGTTGAACAGCAGCTTCCCTAAAACTGGCAAGTCGCTTAACCCCGGTATGTTTAAATTGTTAAGCTGCATTGTAATCTGTGCTGGAAGCTTAAGTGAAGTCGTATGTGAATTCACTATCATATACTCTCCTGCAAAATTCGAAATTCCTGTTCCAAATATGGTTAGAGTAAGCCCTGTAACATTTTGATCTGCCATAAAAGTTATGGTCAGTACAGCATATATTAAAGCTCCCAACATCCCTGCCATAAACGCCGCTATAAGTGCAATAAACAGGCTGTCACTCATATATCCCGCCATAAATCCGGCGCAGGCTCCCATCATCATCATTCCTTCAACACCGAGATTCAAATGTCCTGCCTTTTCATTCAAGATTTCTCCTATAGTACCGAACAAAAGAGGCGTTCCCGCAAATACTGCGGCAATTAAAAAATTTATGAATAAGTTCATTACTTAGCCCCTCCTTTGTATCTTTGTCCCAATGCAAATTTATACCTTATGAAAAATTCACTTCCTAAAATAAAGAACAATATTATTCCCTGCAATACTGCAGCAGAGTATGTGGATAATCCGTAGGTTGACTGCATTACGCTGCTTCCCTTTTCAAGAATGCTGAACAAAAATGAAACAAGAAATATTCCCAGAGGATTTAAATTAGCCAGCCACGCAACTATTATTGCTGTAAACCCTACTCCGCCGGCAACAGAAGAAGCCAGTGTCATGTCAGAACCGGCAGACTGAATCACACCTGACAGTCCACATATTCCTCCGCTTATTAGCATCGTTCTGATAACTACCTTTTTGACATTCATTCCCGCATACTGTGCAGTTGATTGGCTTTCTCCCACAACACTTATTTCGTATCCATGTTTGGTATATCTCATATATACGAAAACAACCACCACAAGTATCAGGGCTATTATCCATCCGAACTGCACTCCCAACACCTTATCAATTTGAGCATTTGAAGCAAACCGCGCAATTTTCGGGAACCCTGACGAGCCTGGGTCCTTCCACGGGCCGTCGCGAAGGTATGATATAACATGCAAAGCTATATAATTCAGCATCAGTGTAAACAATGTTTCGTTAGTATTAAATTTCGTTTTAAAATATGCTGGAATTGCCCCCCACAAACCTCCTCCAATAGCTCCTGCAACAAACATTAAAGCAAGGAGCGCAAAGTGAGGTAAATTACTGTAAAACAATGCAAAATATGATGAAAATACCGCACCCATTATTATTTGTCCCTCTGCTCCGATGTTCCAGAATCTCATTTTAAATGCCAGTATAACTCCAAGAGAGGTAATCAGCAGCGGAATCATAATTTTAACAGTTGCCTGTATTGCCATTTTGCTTCTAAAAGCACCTGATACAATGGTACCGTAAAGCTCTACAGGATTAAACCCAAGGCACAGTATAAACAATCCTCCTGCAGCCAGAGCCAATATAAATGCCATAATTCTGAGTCTTAATATCTCCGCCTTTGAACGTTCTGCCCTTTTCACGGTACGAAATAAAGGTTCTCTAATTTTTGCTTTATTCATTATGGCCGCCCCCTGTTAAATTCATTCCTGTCATCATAAGTCCGATTTCTTCCTTTGTAGTTGTTTTTGCATCCACAATCCCTTGAACTTTTCCGTGACACAGTACCATTATTCTGTCAGAAAGCTCCAATAAAACATCAAGATCCTCTCCGATAAATAAAATAGCTACATCTTTTTTCTTTTGCTCGTTAAGAAGGTCATATATAACATATGAAGAATTGATATCAAGCCCTCTCACAGGATATGCAGTTATAAGTACATTTGGATTTGATTCAATCTCTCTTCCAAGCAATACTTTTTGCACATTTCCGCCAGACATCATTCTGACCGGCATATAAATATTTTGAGTTACTATATCCAATTTTTCAACTAATTCTTCTGAAAGTTTTTTTGCCGGTTTTTTATCTATGAAAAGGCCTTTGTTGTTTTTATAAGATTTAAGCATGATGTTTTCTACCATTCCCATGGAACCAACGAGCCCCATTCCAAGCCTGTCCTCAGGCACAAAGCTCATGCTTATTCCTAATTTAATAATTTCATCAGGCGTCTTGCCTATAATATTTTCCTTATGACAGAGCACTGCTCCGCTTTTTATTTTAACCAGGCCGGCAATAGCCTCGCACAGTTCCTTTTGACCACTTCCCGCTATTCCTGCTACGCCCAGGATTTCTCCACTTTTAAGTTTAAAGTTTACATCTTTTATTGCTAACGTACCGTCGGCGTTTTCTACCGACAGCTCCACAACATTAAGAACAGTCTTGTTGTTTGTTGTTTCAGGCCGCTTTATTTTAAGACTGACAGGCCTGCCGACCATAAGCTCTGTAAGCTTGTTCTCATTTGTTTTTTTAGTTTCAACCGTATCAACAAGTTTTCCCTTCCTCAATATTGCGACACGATCGCTTATATTTAAGACCTCATGAAGCTTATGAGTAATAATTATTATTGCACTTCCCTGTTCCTTCATTTTACGAAGGATAGTAAACAGCTTTTCAGTTTCCTGAGGAGTCAAAACCGCTGTCGGTTCATCCAGTATAAGAATCTTTGCCCCTCTGTATAGTACCTTCATTATTTCCACAGTCTGCTTTTCACTTACAGACATATTGTAGATTTTTTTCTCAGGTTCAATTTCAAGTCCGAATTTATTGCTTATGTTTAGAATTTTATCTTTTAGTAATTTTGGTTTTTCATACCTTCCATCAGTGCCCAACACTATATTATCCATAGCATTAAAAATCTCAACCAGCTTAAAATGCTGATGAATCATTCCTATTCCATAATCTATGGCATCTTTTGGAGATCCGATTGCAGCCTCATTTCCCGCAATTGATACGGACCCTGCATCTGGATAGTATATACCTGCCAGCATATTCATCAGAGTTGTTTTTCCGGATCCGTTTTCTCCAAGCAAAGCCAAAATTTCTCCGTATTTAATATTTAAATTTATGTTGTCATTGGCAACCACATTGCCGAACACTTTTGAAATGCCATTAAGCTCTATAGCATAATTTGATTCGTTTGACATTAGTTTACTCCCATCTATGTCCGGTATATTTTTAATACAAGACAATTGCAATAAATTATAATGTCATTCTGAGGAGGTGCAATATAATAATTGCACCTCTTGTTCAGAATGACAGAAAATAAGAGGATTTAATTAATTATTTAACTTCCACTGTTTTAAAATACCAGTTAATTCCTCCGGTAATTGTTGCATCGTCCAATGTCTTGCCTTCTTCTCCAACAGTACTTCCGTCATTTGTTTCAATAACTCCGTCAAAGATATTGAAGCTTCCGTCAAGAATTGATTGTTCTGCTTCAGCAATTGCATCAGCTGTTCCTTCTGCAACTACACTTTCATTAAGTGGAGAAATACCAACCAGTCCTTCTTCCATTCCTCCAAAGTAATTTTCATTTGTCCATGTTCCGTTTATAACATTTTCAACGGCTGTAGTATAATATGCAGACCAATCCCAAACTGCAGATGTAATTGTTGCTTTAGGAGCATCCTTAGACATGTCTGAGTTATAACCGATTCCCCACTTACCAGCTTTTTCAGCTTCAAGTTGAGGGTTAGGAGTATCGCAGTGCTGTGCAATAACATCGCAACCTTCAGCAAGCAACGCTTTTGCTGCATTAGTCTCTTCCTCAGGCGAATACCAGCTGTTAGTTACCTTTACATATACTTTTGCATCAGGGTTTACTGAGTACACTCCCATTGCAAATGCATCAATTCCGCCTGTAACCTCAGAGTTTTGCTGTCCCATTGCCGCAACATATCCTACTAAATTGCTCTCTGTTTTTAAGCCTGCAGCAATACCTGTTAAATATCTTGCCTGATAAATTCTTCCGAAATAATTATTAAAGTTTGTATCGTTGCTCTTGTATCCTGTACCATGTGAAAAAATCACTTCAGGATATTCTTCTGCTAAAGCTTCCATTATGTCCATGTAACCCCAGCTTGTACCAAAAATAATGTTAGCTCCTTCTTCTATTGCTTCAAGTATTGCCGTCTCCGTAGCAGTAGGATCAGTATCATTTACATTGTTCTTGCGAATAATTTGGCTGTCATCAAGTCCCAGTGCTTCCTGCATTCCAACTATTCCCTGGTCATGAGCGTATGTATAGCCAGATCCGTCAGCAGGGTTTCCTATATGGATAACTGCCACTTTTATATCTTCCTTTGCTATTGCAGGAAATAATCCAGAACCGCTCTGTTCAGTTCCCTCTGATGCCGGTGCTTCCGATTGAGGTTCCTCAGCCGCAGGCTTCTGAGCGCACGCTGCAAGTGAAAAGATCATTACAAGTGATAAAATAATGCTAAGAAATTTTTTCATTTTATTCTCCTAATTTTTTTAATATTTAAAAAGCAAGAAATAGACGTTTGCTTTTTATATCTTTCGTAAAATTTAGTGTATAAAACACAAAATGCGCCTGTTAATTCAGACGCATCATATAAATAAAATTCAAATACAAAAAATCAATAGTCAAACAATTTACGGTTGTTTGGTAGAAACTACGGAACCATATTATCCCTATTATATTGATGCGCATATTCAATTTCATATCATTTTACATTTTTATTATAGCAGAAACTAAAGAATAAGCAATAATTTTTTTTTATTAATTTTCGTAATAATAAATACTATTTTTAATTTATTAGTAAATAAACTTCGTGTTTATTTTATGAGCAGGCCCACAGGACAATGGTCGCTTCCATAGTATTCAGGGTATATGAATGCATCTAAAAGTTCATTTTCAAACTCTTTTGATGTTATAAAGTAGTCAATTCTCCAGCCTACGTTCCTTTCTCTTGACTTGGCAAAATTAGACCACCATGAGTATGCTTCCTCCTTGTCAGGATAAAAATATCTAAATGTATCAATAAACCCTGCTTCAATCAGTTCCGTCATCTTGCTTCTTTCTTCATTTGTGAATCCGGCACTTTTTTTGTTTGTTTTAGGATTTTTTAAATCTATTTCCTTATGTGCAACATTTAAATCTCCGCACATTACTACAGGCTTATGCTCATTGAGCTTAAGAAGGTAATTTCTGAAATCATCCTCCCATTTCATCCTGTACTCAAGCCTTTCAAGGGCTCTTTTAGAATTTGGCGTATATACATTAACCAAGTAAAATTTATCAAATTCAAGAGTTATAACCCTTCCTTCGTTATCATGTTCCCCTATACCGATTCCATACGCCTCAGACAACGGCTGTTCCCGCGTTAATACCGCTGTTCCCGAATAACCTTTCTTTTCGGCATAATTCCAAAAATCATGGTATCCTTCTAATTCAAGCTCAATTTGTCCTTCCTGAAGTTTTATCTCTTGCAGACAGAAAATATCTGCATCCAGTTCCTTAAATGAATCCATAAATCCTTTGTTCACGCATGCTCTTAACCCGTTGACATTCCATGATATTAATTTCATAAAAACTCCTTTATACTTATATGTAAAAAGGGCTTATATTTTTCAAATTAATGACACTGTCATCTTGAAAATTATAGCACCCTTTTATGTTATTCAAAAAATTAATCGCCCCAATGCTATTTATCGTCGCACTTAAGCACTCCTCCCTGGGCGTAATTCTCAAATTCCATTTCTCTTATTATAATCTTTACAGCTTCTTTCGGGCAATTAGCCGTTTCCATAACTGCCTGAGTTACCCTTTCAGCAAGAGCCCTTTTCTGCTCCACAGTTCTTCCTTTTAGCATTTCAACTTGAATAATAGGCATAATTTCCTCCTCCAATAATAATTTAATCGTTGCTGATTATTTTTTTACATATATATTCAGACAGTGATGTAAACAACATCGCCTGATATAATACATTGAATTCCACAACATCGCCCAGTTTATATTCTCTCTTGCAATCGTGTATATCCAAAATTGTGTGGTCGCTGCTTGCGCCCATTACAATTATATCCTTGTCCTTCGGCACGAGCTTTGACGAATCTCCAACATCTTGGTTGCCCAATGCAATTATTGCCCTTTTTCGGATACCTCTATCTTCGTAGTAAGCCTGCTCTCCAAAAGCGTTAACTGTCAGCTCTCCAATAGGGTGTGTAGGCTTTTCGTTTAGCTCTATTATCTGAGCCTTTAATATAAATGTATCTTTATCAAGTCCTTCTATATTTGTATTCCAATAAAGTGGAAGATCCTGAGTATTTATAATTCCTTCACCTAAGCGAAGATGGTTTATTTTTTCTGGGACTTCACCTTTGACCAAAAGAGGAAGTGTGGTAGTTCCACCTCCTGAAACAATATGCAGTTCTCTTCCGATTATTTTTTCAATTTCTGCCGCAGCTTCAGCAAGCTCTAATAGATTTTTATTTGTTGGTGCCACCGATCCGTAGCAGCTCAGATTTGTTCCAACACCTTCCAAAACAAGACTATCCAATTTATTTTCCGTCATCTTTGCCAGCTCAGTAAGTTCATTTCGTGTAAATACGCCTTCCCTCAAATCTCCCAGATCATACATTAGCACTACGCCATATTTTTTATTTTGTCTTTCTGCTTCTTTGTTTAATGCTGTTAACATTTTCTCCTCAGAAACAAGGCATATATCGCTGTATCTTACAACATCCTCTATTTCGCACAGCATAGGGATTCTCACAAGAAGCAAAGGAATTTCAATTCCCTGGATTTTTATTTGCTTAAGCTGCTCAATTCTGGAACTTCCGATTTGCCTGCACCCACCTTCAATCATAGCGCGAACGCCCGGAATGATTCCTCCAAACACTTTTACTATCCCGGCAACCTCAATACCGCTGCTGCCGCAGAGTTTTGTAACAATTTTTGTGTTAGCCCTGAGTTTGTCAACATTAATTTCAAGTACCGGATATTTAACCATGGCTCTCTCCTTAGATTTTTTTGATATTCTAAGCTCAGAAAAAAATTTCTTCAGAATATCTGAACAACTGTCCTCCATAATCCCGAATTTCACATCTATCTGATGATTCAGCTTATCTGTTTGAGCTATATTCAACACGGAGCCGCAAGCTCCTGTTTTTAAGTCTGCAGCGCCTATAACAAGCTTCTCAATTCTTGCGTTTACAAGAGCACCAGCGCACATGGAGCATGGCTCCAGCGTAACGTACATAGTGCACCCGGGCAGCCTCCAGCCTCCCAATTTTCTGCAAGCTTCTTTGATTGCTGCTATCTCTGCATGCAAAGTTGCATCTTTAAGCGTTTCTTTCTGGTTGTAGCCTCTTCCTACTATTTCACCATCCCGAACTATTACGGCTCCTATTGGAACCTCATTGATATCATAAGCTTTTTGAGCCTCCTTCAAGGCTTCTTTCATAAATAATTCATCCATCCAGCGATTTCCTTACATCATTTATACTATTATAATTTATTTTTTGCTCATAAGTCAATACATACATATGTCTTTTATTACCTATTTACTTTTTATCAGGACAATTCTATAATTGAGATACGAAACAGGGAACATTTTGTCTTAAAAACACGTCTGATTAATTGAAGCATTATAATTTGTGACGTTAGTACACAAAGTCTAAAAGGAGGACAAATTGAAAGAAATAATAAAAAAAATATCCGTTACCGGTCTGTGCCTTATATTAAGCATTAATTCATTTGCTTATGCCGGTGTGCTTGATGCTATAACTGATACAGAAACTACGGAAGAAAAAAACACAACCATTGAAAATTTAGATACTGAAGCAGAAGAACCGAAAACGGATACTATAAATGATGAAGCAAAGCCAAAAGCTGCTTTTTCCGATATAGAAGACCACTGGGCAAAAGACTGGATTGAAAAGGCTGTTAATCTTGGGTTTGTTTCAGGATACGAAGACGGAACATTCAAACCTGACAGAACAATTACACGAGCAGAATTTTCAAAATTATTAAACAGCGCCATGCATACAGAAAAAACAACTGATCTTGGATTTTCTGATGTAAGCAATAATGAATGGTTTTACGAAGAAGTTCAAAAATCAATTGCATCAGGATTTTTCTCAGGCTATGAAAACAACACCTTCAGGCCGAACAACCCTATAAAAAGAGAAGAGGTCGCAAAAGTTGTAAGCTCTGCCATAACAACCGGAGAAGCCTACGGTGACGGTGCTGCATTGCTTTCTGACTATGGAACAATACAGGAATGGGCAAAACCAAGTGTTAATTCAGTTTACAACAAGGGATATATCTTGGGATATCCCGAAGGGCTGTACCTACCTGCAAAAGCGTTGACACGTGCAGAAGCAGTTAAAATAATTTATGAAATAATTGATAATGAAAATATTGAGAGAGGCTTTAATATAACAAATTATGAAGAAACCTATTCAAGTGCGGTCGTAGTAGGCGACCTGAATATTTTAGATTCCGTTGGAACAGGCAATGTTTATATAAAGAATGTTGTGGTCCTTGGCGATATAGTTATTTCTGCCTCACAAGTAAAATCCGTACAGCTTACGGACGTAACAGCAAGAAATATTATAGTTGTTGATGAAAACAACCCCGTAAAAATAGTGTGCAACGATAATATTGCAATAGCTAGGACTCAGCTTCCCCCTGTTGTTATTGTTCAGCGTATTGGGAGCAATGTAAGTATATAAAATATTCTCCGGAGACAGTACAGTTATAAAATTTTGCGCTGCCTCCGGAAGAGTTATATGAATTTATTAAAGCTTGTTCCAATACCCCTTTTAACTGCCATTGCATCAAAAATTCCAATTACATGTTACAGCTTAAAGAATTCCCCTGTTAAGCATGATTCCCCGCACACTTTGCCTCCAACATACCTGCGCCGACAACTTTTCAGCTGTTCAATACCTGCTGTTCAGTATTTTACACCTGATGCTTCCCCCTTGGCATCAAATGTTATCGAAAGGGATATTCCCCCTAATTATTTATCCCTTTATTATATAGACAATTCATAGTCCAAAAACGTAACATTTTTTAAAAATTTATTAATAATTTTTAAATTGTAAAAAACAATCTCATTAAACAAAAAACTTAATACACCTTTCTGACAGAAAATCCTTCCTTCGCAAGACTGGCGATTATTTTTTGTATATGCTCGTTTCCAGTTGTCTCTACTGTTATTTCAAGCTGAACCTTTGTGAATCTGTCACTTGCCTTAAACTGGTTATGATCAAGCTTTATTACGTTACCGTTTAATTCGGCAATAATTCTTGAAATTTTCATAAGCTGCCCCGGTATATCCGGTAAATCTACAGAAAAGCAAAAGATCCTTCCTCTGGAGACCAATCCTTTATTAATTAATGAAGATATGGTAAGCACATCTATATTACCTCCGCTAAGCACACTTACAACATTTTTATTTTTAATGTTAAGTTTTTTTAATGCTGCAACAGTGAGCACAGCCGAAGTTTCACATATGAGCTTATGTTTTTCAACCAGCAAGAGCAATGCCTCCGTAATATCTTCTTCCGTAACAGATATAATATTATCTACATATTTGCTTGTTATGTCATATGTGATGTTACCAGGACGTTTAACAGCCACCCCTTCAGCATTTGTGCTGCAGGAGTCGATTTCAAAAACACTGCCTTTTTCCAACGAAAGCTTCATAGCCATAGCACCAACCGGTTCCACTCCTATCACTTTGATCTTTGGATTAATGCTCTTTGCAATAAGAGCAATTCCGCTAATAAGACCTCCGCCTCCCACCGGAACAAGAATTGCATTTGTGTCCTTCAACTCACGAAGTATTTCAAGGCCTACTGTCCCTTGTCCGTATATAACACCGTAATCATCAAATGGATGGATAAATGTATATCCATTTTCCAAGGACATTTCAACCGCTTTTTTATAGGACTCGTCATAAACATTTCCGTGAAGAAACACTTCCGAACCATATGATCTTGTGGATGCAATCTTAATTAAAGGAGTTATTTTAGGCATTACTATTACAGAAGATATATTTAGCTTTTGAGCTGAAAAAGCCACACCCTGAGCATGATTTCCGGCAGAAGCAGCTATTATTCCCCTCTTTTTTTCCTCTTCACTCAAACCAAATATTTTATTATACGCTCCTCTTATCTTAAATGAACCTGTAAGCTGCAAATTTTCAGGCTTAATGTAAACATTGTTTCCATACTCGCGGCTAAAAAATTCACTGTAAATAACATCTGTCTTCTGAATAATTCCTTTAAGATTTTTCGAAGCCCGTATTATTTCTTCGCCATGCTGACTAAGTGTGTAACTTGCTAGATTTTCTTTTTTCATATCATTCTCCTCCTACTTTTGGCAAACAAAAAGCAGGTTCTCTCAAAGGACGAGAAAACCCGCGGTACCACCTTAATTGTGCCAAAAGCACCTCTCTTTACATTATAATAAATGAGACCTTCTAACGGGGTCTGCCGCTTTTCCTACTTATTTTCAGAAAAGTTCTCGGGAGTGATTTATATATAATCCGCCTGCCGCTTCACACCAACCAGCAGCTCTCTTCAAGCCGGTAATTACATACATATCTCCTTCATTGAAATTAATTTTAAATTATTACAATAATACAGGCCTCAAAACAGCTTGTCAAGCATTTTTTTATTAAATATTAACTAAAATTTAAATTATTATGTATATCTTTGTCCAAAATATGTTATAATTGCTTTATCAGCCGCAGGAGAGGATAATCTATGTTTTTCTTATTAGCAGTATCGGATGCAGAAGAATCCGATTTAGAAATGACTAATTACGAATATGCAGTATTTTTATATAAAAAGTACAATAAAACCCTTTGGAAATATGCTTTTACCCTGTCTAAAAGCCCTGATATCGCAAATGATCTTGTGTCAACAACGTTTCTCAAGGTTGTTGAATGTATAGAAATGATACAAAAAATTCATATCTACAAAATAAAGTCATATTTAATGAGTATGATCAAGAATAACTACATTAATTATGTCAAAAAAGAAAAATTAAATGTTGACCTTAGCCGCGTACCTGAACATGCCTACCACAGCAATGATGGTGACATTATCGAAGAAATCTACGGTTCAGAAATTGAAGAAGCACTGAAACATATGCCTGAGCCGTATAAATCGATTTTACAATATCGGTATGGATATGATGAACTTTCTTACGAAGAAATAGCAACTGCTTTGGATATAAATGTAAAAAGTATTAGGGTATACAAACAAAGGGCTGTAAATATGCTGAAGCAAAGATTGAAAGGCGGTGAACAGTGCAATGAATGAAAGCGATTTCAATAATTATGATTTTGATTTTCTTATTAAAAAAGCTGCCATATCACTGGCTGAAAAAGACAACGAACTGTATGACATGTTTGAAAAAGACGAATCAATTATTAATCCCAATCAGGATGAGCTGGATAAAAAAATATATGCCCTGATTAATAATCATCTAGGTAAGGACAGCGCCAGAATAGCAAGAAAGAAGAAGTTTAAAAGCATAATGTTCAAAGCTGCCGCATTTGTTTTAATATTGTTGTCCGGTTTTATAATTCCCTTTGTCACTGTTGATGCTTTCAGAGAAAAAGTCTTAAATTTTTATATAGAAAATTTCGATACACACGCTACCTTTACGCCTGAGGAAGAGGTTGAGCATCTTGAGGAGATTACAGTAGAGTATATTCCTGAAAGATATATTGAAAGCGATAAATATAAATCTGGTAGTTTTTATACATTAACCTATTATAATTACGAAAATAATTATATCTATATTTCTCATTACGATAATGCATTTTCATTTAACATAGATACCGAAAACTGCAAAAAATACAATGTAAATATTAAAAACAAAAACAGTTATATTTACAGAAAGTCTGGTTTTATTACATTAATTTTTAAATTTCATGAAAACTTAGTTGTAATTAATAGCAATGATGACCTCTTAACTAACGAAGAATTAATAAAAATAGCCGAATCTATAAGATAATTGGTTTCCTTTTAAATTATTGTATAAGTAAAAAAACGTAGAAAAATTAAAAATAATGTTACATTTTATCATTTTATATTGTCTTATATATAAATTATCATAAAACAAAGGAGAATAAAATGAAAAAAATACTAAGCTTAATTATCGTAATGTCTATTTTATTATCGATGGGAGTGCAGTCATTTGCTACAGTTAATGAAATCACTTCAGGAGAAATTTCTCCAAGGTACATTAGCTTAATGAGCATAGCCTCAGGGCTTGATATTGATAGCCTAGGTATAGCTGAATGCAAAGCTAATATGTCACATAGATCGAGTGACGGTTCATGCGAATTAACTATGAAACTTCAAAAATCAAATTCTGGCAGTTGGAGCACCATAGCAACTTGGTCAAAAGAAGGTGCATACACTTGTGAAAATACAAAGCTTAGAGCTGTCTCAAGTGGAACATACAGACTTTACGTAATAGGTAAAGTTTATGATTCATCAGGAAATTTCGTAGAATCTGCAACTGTATATTCTCCAACAAAAACATACTAAACTCAAAAACCAAGGACGATCCTCAGATCGTCCCGTTTTTTATTTTATATTCAGGTATTCTGTTGTTTTTTCAAAATCGTCACTTAGTTCAATGTTATAGATAAAAGGTTTTAAGTCTTCATCATTGTTATTTTCTTCTACGGTTATTTCCAAATAGTATTCTCTTTCTTTGCTTGATATGTCTTTCTCATAATTGTAATCAGTCATTGCCGTAAATGAATTTTTCACATCCATGATCTGCCCATCAATATCCTCAATCAGATACGGACGTATATCCTCTATACTAATATCTGCAGAAAAACTTTCTGAATTTATTCCGTATTTACTTATTTCAACATCTATATCATATTTATTTCCTGAGTAATATTTTTCATCATACAAGTAGAAATACTTTTTAGCTTTTAATTCCTGTGAATTTAACAGCCTATACGCAATTTCGTCTTTTGCTTTATTATCCTCATCTGCACCATCTTGAATCTTATAATCTCTGACAAGGTATTTGCCGTCATTCATATAATATGCTATTACTATATTACTCATATAGGAATTATCCTTGTTGTAATTCTGATTTGCAAGAATTTCCTTATGAAGGTCAATTGCAACCTGAATATTCTCCTTGTCTGAAAACAATATTACATATTGTTTTTTCCATATATCAGAAATATCACTGTCACTTAACTCGCCATCCTCCATGTATTTCACTATCTCTTTGTGAGCCCATGTAGAATTCCCTATATAAACAGCTCGTACGTCCTCTGCTTCAGGAACGGCTTCTTTGTATTGATTGGCAAATAAGACCGTTCCTCCGGTCAAGGCGATAAAGACAACCATGCTTACTGCAAATACTTTTAAAGAAAGCTTTGAAACTCTAAAAGATTTTTCTATAACAGCAATTATAAGATAATATGTCAGAGCTGCCATGAGCAATGAAACTATAATTGCGTTCATTATATTTTCATTTAAAGATGTAAACGAGAAAAACGCCGGAACTATTAAACACGCAAGCACTGATACAAAGTACTTATAGCCGTCAAACACTATAAAATTACCGGTGTTTTCATTTTTTCTTCTACTTAACATCTTAAATATTAAAAGTGTTATGCCCACAAGTATAATTCCAAGCAACAGAAAATATATATAATCTACCGGTTTGTCAGCATATTCTGCAAAGTATATGTATTCCAGCTTGTAAAAGGAGTCTACGAAGTAATTCATAAGAACTCTTGCGCTGAACCCGGCAACTATATTTTCCAATATAGAAAACATAAACTGAATTATAAGATAAATTATACCCGGCAAAGCAAAGTTAAATATTGTCATTGCCCCTGCAACCAAAGTATTTCCTGCCAGTATTGAAGATAAGGAAACCAAAAATATTCCCGTAGAAAGCCATGGAATTATGAGTTTAAAAGATTCTAATATCTCGTAATCCAGTCCTTGGAAGACTACTGACAAAACAATCAAAAGGAGCATGTATGCAGCAAAAATCAAATTTATTGCTACGTTTACTAAGATCTGCTCTCTAAATGAAGCAGGCTTTGATTTGTAATATGCCAGCTTAGAATCATTGTGCAAAAAGCTGTTATCAACCAGACAATTAACAAACAGCAATACAAAAATCTCAAATATACCGAAAAATATAAAAAACTCTTTCTCCGATCCCAATATAAATGGAATCAGCATTGTTGTAACAAAAATTATTACCGTTGACAGAAAGAACCAATTTTTCTTGTTGCTTAGTGCGTTCAAAAACAGTTTGCTGAACAAATTATTTTTTTTCTGTTCCATAACCTGCACCTCCCAGCTCTGTAATAAATATCTCCTCAAGGCTCATTGAAAGTTTATCAAATAAAAGAACATTAAATTTACTTTCCAGTTTCTTCTCAAATTCGTCCACATCTCCGGTCAATGTACAAATATTAATACTGCCTATTTTAACGGACCTGATTATATTGTATTCAGCAAATTCCGCCGCATCAAATTCGCCATCCACAGCAAACTGGACTCTTTTTATTTCATCTTTCATTTTTTCAAGATTTTCTTCCCTTAAAATTTTCCCTTCATGCATTATGCCTACTTTATCACATATATTATCCAGTTCTTTTAAATCATGTGACGAAATTACAACCGTCATTTCGTTGTCTATTACTTCCCTAATCAAAATATCCCAGAACTTTCTCTTAATTACGGCATCCAGCCCGTCAACTATTTCGTCCAGAAGCAAAAGCCTCGGTTTCGATGAAATGGCCAAAACAAAAGCAGCCTGCTTTTTCTGACCCTTGGACATTTTATTCAGACTTTTATTCTTATCAATATTAAAATAACTTACAAGCTCATTAAATTTTTCTTCTGACATTCTATCGTACATAAGTTTTTCATATTCAAACAGCTTGCCAAGTGTGCTTTGATACGGAAAAAACAGACTGTCCTGCACATAATAAAAATCCTTTAGAATTTCCGAATCTTCTTTCACCTGTACATCATCATAAAAAATATTTCCTTTATCCTGTCTGTAAATCATCATTATATGTTTAAGCAAAGTTGTTTTGCCGCACCCATTGGAACCAACCAGCCCGTATATCTGACTTTTTTCAGCATTTATGTTTATATTGCTTAAAA
Organism: Sedimentibacter sp. LTW-03; assembly: GCF_052059825.1. GTDB lineage: Bacteria > Bacillota > Clostridia > Tissierellales > Sedimentibacteraceae > Sedimentibacter. Next base: position 2,794,234 of record NZ_CP197180.1, on the reverse strand, counting down.
CTTGAAAATCTCCGAATTTTTTACTTAGATTATCTATTTTTAACATACTACCTCCTATTTCATGTCCGGATTCAGCATCTTTTTAACCATTTCAATTATATACTCATCGCTCATGCCCATACTTTTTAAGGTTTTAAGTGCTTCACTCAATTTTTCTTCCATAATTTTTATATGTACACTCCTTAGCTCTTCTGAATTTTTTACAAAGTTTCCTTTACCTTTGACAGTATAAATATAATTGTCTTCTTCTAAGCTCTTATACGCTTTTTGTATTGTGTTCGGATTGATTTTTACCATAGAAGCCAGCTCTCTCACTGAGGGCAGTTTTTCATCAGATTTCAGTGCTTTTGATAATATGAGTCTTTTTATTTCTTCATATATTTGCTCATACAAAGCCTTTGAGCTGTTGTTATCTATTTGTATCATCTCACACCTCCTTAAATATTATTACATGCCAGTTTACCATTAACATATTCCATGAGTTTTCCTTCATATACTTCGTTAAGCTCAAGGTTATTGTAGTCATCAGGTATCACAAGAGATATTTCTTTATTGAATGGTACAATACCCCAAAGCAAGTACGTCACAAAACTTGAACAAACATAGTAGTAGTGCCTTTGAAAAGGTATATTCATATAAATTAAAAATAAGTTTAAAAAACTGTATCTAAAACTGTCCGGTTCAGATAAAAATTTCTCCAGCCTTCTAAGAATTATATTATAGTCGGCATCTGTAACATCAAGCTTGTATATTTTACATTTTGTATTAGGATGCATTTTAAATACTCCGCTATCCGGATTCTCCTTTACAAATCCTCCTATCAGCGGGAACCATGTTATCTTTCTTCCAAAGCTAAACATTGTTTTACAGTCATCGTCAAAGGATATAGAAATATGATTGTAAGGCTTTTTTGATACTGCCCTTAATGTCCTTGAAATAACCGTATTAGTTTGTGTAAGTACTATATTGATCTGTTTCATTTTAGTCTCCAATTACATAGATGGTACTATATGTATTAATACACTTAGTACAGTAACTGTATTATACATAATAGTACACAATCTGTCAATATATTTTTTTAATAGCATCAAAAAAATCATCCTCAGCTAAATCCCTTATAATTTAAGGGGTTGCTGGGATGATATTATATTAATAATATAATTATCAAGCTGGTAGGATTATTTTTTTGTATTCATCTAATTCTCTTCCGTTTGCCAGTACAAAATGCTCGGATTCTATTTCTGTCCATATTGGTGGATTTTTGTCATAATCATAATGGTTTTTGCCGGGATTGTATACTTCAGGCTTTTTATTTCTTTCCACTCTTGGATTAGGAGTCGGTATTGCCGACAGAAGAGATTTTGTATATGGGTGAAGCGGGTTTGCAAACAGCTTCTCCGCTTCAGCTAATTCAACTATTTTTCCCTTATGAATTACTGCTATTCTGTCAGAAATAAATCTGACAACAGATAAATCGTGTGCAATAAACAAGTATGTCAACCCTTTTTGTTTTTGAAGCTTAGAAAGCAGGTTTATTACCTGTGCACGAATTGAAACATCCAGTGCAGATATAGGTTCATCGGCTATTACAAGCTCAGGCTCCATAACAAGTACCCTTGCTATTCCTATACGCTGTCTTTGGCCCCCGGAAAATTCGTGAGGAAATCTGCTGGCAAATTCCGGCAGCAGCCCAACATCCAGCAGTGCCTGCTCTACCTTATTCTTTCTGTCTTTTTCTGTTCCGTAGTTATTTAAATTATAGAGTCCCTCTGAAACAATATAGTCAACCTTTGCCCTCTCATTAAGAGAAGCCATGGGATCTTGAAATATCATCTGAATTTTTCTTGTAAGCTCTTTGTCCAGCCCTTTATCAATTCGTCCGCTTATCTTCTTTCCATTGTAAATTATCTCTCCTGCTGCAGCGGAGTTTATTCTGATAACAGCCCTTCCTATGGTAGTCTTGCCTGATCCCGATTCGCCTACAAGTCCAAAAGTTTCTCCCTTATAAATATTAAAGCTCACATCATTAACCGCAACAAACTTTTTATTTCCCTTACCAAACTCTACACTTAAATTTTTAACCTCTAAAAGCTTTACCTTATTATTCAACTGCGTCACCTCTTTTCACATACATTTCCCTCATCTTCTTTATCAGAGGAGGAGGTTCAACCTTAGGGGCTCTCGGGTCCAGAAGCCATGTACGTGCTTTATGAGTAGACGTTACTTCAAAATAAGGAGGTCTTTTTTCAAAATCTATTTTCAATGCATGGGGATTTCTCGGAGCAAATGCATCTCCTTTTATCTCCTTGAATAAATTAGGAGGTGTTCCTTTTATTGAATACAATTCTTCTCCTTTAACTCCCAGCTGCGGAAGCGATGACAAAAGTGCCCATGTATATGGATGCTTTGGGTCAAAAAATACTTCTTCAGATGAGCCAAGCTCAATTAAATCTCCTGCATACATAACAGCTATTCTGTCGGCAACATTTGCGACAACTCCAAGATCATGGGTTATATATATAATTGTAAGGTCATATTTGTCCTGCAAATTTTTAAGCAATTGAAGTATCTGAGCCTGAATAGTAACATCAAGAGCTGTTGTGGGTTCATCGCATATTAATATATTTGGATTACATGCAACAGCTGTGGCTATAACAACTCTCTGCCTCATTCCTCCTGAAAATTCATGGGGATACTGCTTATATCTTCTTTCAGAATCCGATATTCCTACATCTTTTAAAATTTCAATAGCAATCCTTCTAGCTTCCTCTCCCTTAAGGTTTTGATGAAGCTCAATTGATTCCTGAACCTGCTTACCAACAGTCTTCAAAGGATTTAACGATGTCATTGGATCCTGAAATACCATTGCTATTTCTTTTCCTCTTATTTTAATCCATTGGTCCTCTGTTTTATATTCGGCAAGATTTTTTCCTTTGTAAATTATGGAACCTGATTCAATTCTGCCGTTAGAATCCAGTAATCCCATAAAAGATTTTGTGAAAACCGACTTCCCTGATCCTGACTCACCTACTATTGCCAGGCTTTCACCCTTGTGGAGTTCGAGAGAAGCTCCTCTTATTGCCGTGAGTTCTTGCCCCCGAAGGTTAAATTTTATAACTAAATTTTCGGCAGATAAAATGATTTCACTGTTTATTATATCTGTAATAGATTTTCGCACCATACTGCCTCCTAAACATGATTTCTCGGATCAGCTGAATCTGCAAAAACATTGCCGATTACATAGAAAGATATTGTTACAATAGATATAACCGCAGCCGGAAAAAACAGCTGATATCTTTGATTTGGGTCCATAACCAAAGCTCTTCCCTCATTTACAAGATTTCCAAGCGACGGAACATCAAGCGGCAACCCCATACCGATGTATGAAAGAAACACCTCATTGCCTATAGCCGCAGGTATTGCCAAAGCCATTCTGAGCATAATAACTGATACTAAGTACGGCAGTAAATTTTTAGTAATTATTCTTGATGTAGGTGTTCCAAGACATCTTGATGCTAAATTATATTCTCTGTCTCTTATAATTATTATAAGGTTTCTTACAAACCTGGCCATCTGGAGCCATCCTGTCATACACATTGCAAAAATAATTGTAGGTATACTGGGTTTCATAATGTATGTCAGAATTATTAGAACAACCGTAGTAGGTATATTATCCCATACATTGTATACTTCGGTTATAATCGCATCTAACTTCCTGACATACCCCCAGAGTGCTCCTATTGTTATTCCCACAAATGCTTCAAACAATCCCACAGAAACTCCTATGAACAACGATGTCCTCGCTCCGCTCCAAATACGTGCCCATAAATCCTGTCCTATTGAATTTGAGCCGAACCAAAACTCGGCATTAGGCTGAACATTTCTGTACTGAAGGTTTGTTTCAGGATTAATATATATCTGAGTAGGGCTTTTTTGATTTGGAAGGTATGGCTGAATTAATGTAAATAAAACAACAACTGCAATTAATATTAAAAGTATTACAGCAACTTTATTTTTCATGAACACCTGAAATGTTGACTTCCAAAATGAATAATTAGAATATCCGGTCAACTCGCTTTTGGACTCATCGTAATCAGCAAATTCAAATAAGGATGAATCTATTTTTTCCGCCATTTTAGTAGTTATCTTTTTTCTTGTCATTATCTGGCCCCTCCTTCACTTCCTAATTTTATTCTCGGATCAAAAGTAGCCATCAAAATATCTCCAAGCAGCAGCCCTACTATTCCTATAGATGAATACAGTAAAACAAGCGCCTGAACCAGGGTGTTATCCTGTCTCTGTATTGCAGTAACTAAAAGCCCTCCTGTTCCTGGAATTGAAAACAGCGATTCAACATATATTGAGCCTGATACGGTATATAAAATTGATGCAGGCAGGTATTGAGCCATTGGAACAAATGCATTTCTCATTACATGCCTTACCATAATTTCTTTGCTTTTTAAACCTTTTGCTCTGGCAAGCCTTACGTAATCCTTATTTAGTTCATCGACCATGTAACGCCTGATCCACATTGCATAGTAGGCAATATTGACCAAAGACAGGCATATAACAGGAAGTATCCAGCTCTTTGGATCTGATCTCTCGTAAAGCAGAGGGAGATTAAATATGTCCGTAAAAAACACCTGAATCAGCAGGTAATAAATTACCGCAGGTACTGCGTTAGCTCCCACAACATAGCATGTTCCGAATTTATCCCAAAATTTACCTTTATGTCTGGCCATTAAAACACCTAAGCTAAGCCCCACTAACAATGAAACCGTCAATGATGCAAGCCCGAAGCGCAATGATGTTATTAATTTATCTCCCAATATTTTTGTTATATCTACTCTCGGTCTGTAAGTAATTGATTTGCCTAAATCTCCCTTCAGCAAACCGCCGTAAAAATTCTTTAATTGTATATACCATGGATCCAAAAGCCCCAGATTCTGCAGCTTTGCTTCTATCTGGGCCTCGTCCAGCTTATCAAAGCTTGTTCCGAAATAGCCTTCGACAGGCATAAGACGCATGAGCAAAAATACTATAGTAACAACAATAATCAATGTTAACAAGGATCTTACAAGCCTTGTTGCATAGTACTTCATTGTAACACCTCGCTTTAGATATATTCAAATTAATGCTTTAACCGGCTGAATAATAATGTCTGTTAAAACAAATGAGGGCTAAAAGCCCTCATTTACAGGAACTATTTTGCTGCGCTCTTTAAGGCATCATCACGAGCTGCCTGCCATTCTTCCTGAAATTTATTGAATTCATCCATGCTTATAGGCTCAGCGAGGAGTCTGGCTCCTTTCCATGTCACTGTAGCAATACCAAACGGCGCATAAGGCCTTTCAAACGGAAGTACATATGATGCAACATATCCGTCTCCTCCGCTTACATTGTACGGGATCACAAAGGCATTATTTATTAAATATGCTTCCGCATCTGCAAACATTTCGTATCTTGCAGTTAAATCAACCAATTCAGCCTTGGCTTCATTAACCATTCCCTCATAGACATCATATAAGTTTTTTCCTTCCGCATCTACTTCTGTCGTATACTCAGGGAAATTATAGTTTCCGCCGCGTCTGAACGGATCTGTATATGTCTGAGGGTCAGCGTAGTCAGGACCCCAGTTGCATTTCATAAGTGAATAATTTCCTGCTCTCCTTGTTCCGTCAAGGAATCCCGTTGGGGCATGAGGAAGAAGTGCAATTTGAATATAGTCTGTTCCCAGCAATGTTTCCAACTGCTGTTTTGCAACCTGGGCTTCAAGTGCCCAGTATGAACTGTTCGTATTATATGGCATCAATATTTTTACAGGAAATTTAGCTCCGGCCTGTGTAAGCTCCTCAACTGCTTTTTCCTTGAAAGCCAAAGCATCTGTTTCATTAAAGAACTCCGTATCCCTTAAAGCTGCCAAATCACTTGTAGCCGTGTAATCTAAACCATTCTGCGAAGCAAAGTTCGGAGGTGTTATGGTATTTATTATCCTGTACTCGGGATTATAAGGGTCTTCGGTTGTCATTGTTGCTATTCTGTTAAATGCAGCCATAATAGAATTTCTGAAGCTGCTGTTATTCACCGCTATTTTCCAATTCTCTGGTTCATATTCAGAATCAAACTTTGGATCAAAGTTAAATGCATAAAAATATGTGTAGGTTCCCAGCCTGTCAGGAGACACCTTATCCTTAAGTTCAGGATTATTCATCCATTCATCAAGATTAGAAGGAGGAATAATGGCATGTAAAACCTCTCCTCTCCTAAACAGCTCTCCTCCTAAAGCCATAGATTCTTTATTATATTTATAATTAAGCTCTGTTACAAAAATATTGTCTTTATCCCAATATGTATTGTTTTTCGTAAGTATTCTCTGCATCTGAGGCTCAAATTCGGTTAATAAATACGGCCCGTTATATAATATTGCAGAGTTTGCAATCCCAAAGTCTTCTCCCATTTCTTCAAGGAATGGTCCATAAACAGGGAAGAAACTCACGTAAGTAAGCATAGATTCAAAGTAAGGAACAGGGTCTTTCAGCGTGTATACCAGTGTGTATTCATCTACAGCCTTAACACCTACTTGTTCAAAATCAGTTATTTCTTCGTTGTAATATGCCTCGGCATTTTTTATTACAGAATAAACAATGTTGGCCGATTCAGATTCATTTTTTTTAGTTAATATGTACTTGGCAGATGAAACAAAATCATAAGCAGTAGTTTCCGCCACTTCATTTCCTTCGAAATCAACCCACTTAGCTCCCTTTCTCAAGTGGAATGTCCATTCAAGCCCGTCATCTGACACTTCCCACGATTCTGCAAGAGCTGGTTGAAGAACTCCGTATTTGTCGTACTGAGCCAGTGTATCTACAAGGTTAGCCGATACACTCATATCCACCCAGGTTGTATTTACAAGATAGTTCAGAGTGGTTATCTCTTCTGCATAAGCATATTTGTATACCTGCTCACTTGCATATTTCCCGTCTTCAGCTATATCCCCAACTTCTGCAGGTTCCTCCGCACCTGGCTGATTATCTACAGGTTCTTGCGTTGTCCCTCCAGTACATGCTGTTAAAATCAGCATTAAAATCAATGAAAGTGATATTAATTTTTTCATTTTCCCCCTCCAATATTGATATATAATAAAATTGGCAAAAGCCAATCTCATCATCTATGAATTCGTTTTCCCCCAATTATAAAAATGGTGCACCTGAGAGGAGTCGAACCCCCGGCACATGCCTTAGGAGGGCACTGCTCTATCCTACTGAGCTACAGGTGCACTATATTTAGAAATATTACACCAATTTTACACATTTGTCAATATACTTAAATATCATTTTTTAACAGCATTTATATATATTCGCAATTTGCATATGTACTTATGAAGTATTAGTTCTTATTTTTTAAAACAGTTGATATTTTTACGTTTAAAATATCAACTGATTCAAAACAAATTTTATTCAAATATATTTTGGAAAAATCTTACTACTCTTACAAAAATATTTGCCTTTCCTATATCTTCGGTTACGATAGCATCTACCTGTCCCACTTCTTCACCGTTTACAAAAACGCTTATTGAGCCAATTTTATCTCCCTGTTTTAAAGGTGCCTTTACAGTATCATTATATGAAGCCTTTGTGCTGATTATATCTCCATTTTTAATTATTTTATTATAGTCTGATGCAGGATACACCTTAACAATACCATTTTTTGAATTCTCTATATACACCTTATCTGCCGGTTTCGTCTTGTCAGCGAGCTTATCATATTTAAAATTGTTTTTCCCGTACTCCAAAAGCTCCTGCGTCTTGCTTAGTCTTTCCTCATGAGTCTGAGCCCCCATAATAATTGCTATAAGCCTAAAATCCTGTCCCTGTCCTGTCACAGGCATAGTTGAAACCAGACAGATCCCTGCTTTATCCGTATAGCCAGTTTTTAACCCATCAACACCTTCAATCACGCCAAGGGCAGGGTTAGTTGCCTCTTTTCTGTAATTTTTTTCAGGTACGGCAAGCTCTTTAAGCTTGGTAACCTCTAATATTTGTGGATATTTTTCAAGTATGTGTCTCGTAAGCTTGTATATATCTGACACAGACATATGGTTTTGTCCTGTCTCTTCGTCATTTATAGGCAATCCGTGAGGATTAATAAAGCTTGCAGACAAAAGTCCTAATTCAGACGCTTTTTCGTTCATCATTTTTACAAAATTATCTACTGTTGTTCCAATATGTTCAGCTATTGCCGTCGCGCAGTCATTTCCTGAAACCACAAGCATTCCCTTTACAAGAAAGCTCAGTTTAACCGTTTCTCCTGATAACAATCCAAACTTACTTCCCTCTGTAGCGGCAGCATGTCCACTAATCACAACATCGTCATCCAGCGATGCCTTCCCATCTGTTATGGCATCCATCATAACAAGGTAGGTCATAAGCTTTGATATACTTGCCATTGCTAATTGTTCATTTATGTTGTAGCTATAAAGGATTTCCCCTGTTTCAAGATCTCCCAACAATGCAGAATTAATATTTTGATTAACGTTTATTTCACCAAATGCCGCAGTATTTGCTAAAATTATAATTAAAAGACATAAGGACAGTACCTTATTGAATTTTTTCATAAGTTTCCTCCAATCATTATTGCTACTATTATATAATAAAATTCGACAAAATGCATTATATAAATATGCAAATAATTATGTCAATAAATTACTTATGCCATTATTTTTTCCATGCTTTATGAACCTTCTGCACAATTAATGCACTGCTGTGTAACTTGAATACAGCGCCGTCCTGCATATAAAAAACTGATTTACTTCATCATTTGTAACAAAGTAAATCAGCATCTGGTTTTTAGTTTTTATACAATTCCTTCAAAATTTTTATTTCTTGCGAATGGCCCTTCAAATCATTTGGTGTTTCGAGGAAAAAAGGCAATTTGCAAAGTTTTGAATGATTTATTATTCTTCCCATTGCTTCCAGCCCTATATGTCCCTTTCCAATGTTTTCATGACGATCCTTGTGGCTTCCTAACGGATTTTTACTGTCATTCAGATGTACTGCATGCAATCTATCAAGACCTATTACTTTATCAAATTTAGCAAGCACACCGTCCAAATCATTTACAATGTCATATCCGTAATCGAATATGTGACATGTATCAAGGCATACTCCTAGCTTTTCATTTAATTCAACACCTGAAATAATGCACTGCAGTTCTTCAAATGTTCTACCTATCTCCGTTCCCTTTCCAGACATGGTCTCAAGCAAGACTGTTGTCGTCTGTTCAGGTTTTAATATTTTATTAAGAGCACTTATTATTTGCCTTATCCCTGTTTCTGTTCCTTGCTTTGTATGGCTTCCAGGATGAAAATTATAAAAATTAAACGGTAAAAGTTCCATCCTGTTTAAATCATCCCTCATTACCTCCAGCCCAAATTCCCGTGTATGTTCATCTGAAGAGCATATATTTAATGTATACGGAGCATGCCCTATAACTTTCCCAAATTTATTATTTTCGATTATTTTAAGTAAACCTTTTACATCCTCTGTATCAATATCCTTAGCTTTGCTGCCCCTTGGGTTTCGGGTAAAAAACTGAAATGTATTTGCACCGATGCTTAACGCATCTTTTCCCATTGCTTCAAATCCTTTTGATACTGATAAATGGCATCCTATTACTAACATTTATCCTCCATTTATTATATAGTTATCTTTTCATCGCCTCTCATATAAGGCCTTAAAACTTCCGGTATTGTTATTGAACCATCTTCATTTTGATAATTTTCTAATATTGCGGCAAATGTTCTGCCAACAGCCAAACCTGAACCGTTTAAAGTATGTATGAATTCCGGTCTGGATTTTCCCTTGGCCCTGAACCTAATATTAGACCTTCTTGCCTGAAAATCTTCTAAGTTTGAACAAGACGAAATTTCAACGTATTTTCCATAGCTTGGCATCCATACTTCCAAGTCATAGGTTTTAGCCGAGCTGAAACCTATATCTCCGGTACATAGTTCAACTACTCTGTAAGGCAATTTTAGCTCTGTTAATATTTTTTCCGCAAACTTTGTTAATAATTCAAGCTGCATATAAGAATTTTCAGGCGTTGAATATATTACCATTTCAACCTTATCAAATTGATGATTCCTAATCAAACCTTTAGTATCTCTTCCGGAAGATCCTACTTCCGCTCTAAAGCATGGCGTATATCCAGTCATATACATTGGGAGATCTGATTCTTCCAATACTTCATCTCTATAAATATTTGTCAGAGGCACCTCTGCTGTAGGAATTAAATAATAATCTTTTTTATTTAATTTAAACATATCATCTTCAAACTTTGGAATCTGTCCCGTACCAAGCATGCTGTCACGGTTAACTATAGACGGCGGTGACATTTCCGTAAAACCGTGCTCCGTCGTATGCTTATCAAGCATATACGTTATAATTGCTCTCTCCAGTCTTGCACCGTCTCCCTTAAATAACGCAAACCTAGCTCCTGTAATTTTTGTTGCTCTTTCAAAATCCAGTATATTGAGATCCTTTCCCAAATCCCAATGAGCCTTCGGTCCAAAATCAAATTTTTTTGGATCACCAAATCTTCTTACTTCCTTATTATCATCCTCTGAGCTTCCTACTACAATATTAGGATTTGGAGTGTTGGGAATTATAAGAAGCTCTTGCTCAATATTAATATCAATTTCTTTGATTTTTAATTCCAAATTCTTTATTTTTTCTGATAAATTTTTCATATTAACAAGAACTTCCGATATATCTCTGCCTTCCTTTTTCATTTGAGGCACACTCTTTGAAACTCTGTTATGCTCTGCTTTCATATTTTCTATTTCAACAATTTTTTCTCGTCTCAATTTGTCCAATTGCAGCACTTTAGCTAAACTTATATCAACGTTCCTTCTTTTCAGCAATTCTTCAACTTTAATAGGGTTTTTTCTTATTTTTTTTATATCTAACATTTTATTCTCCTGTCATCGTTGAGCTCTTAATCCTCTTATATGCTTGGAAAAGAACTTCCTTGGTATATAAAAACTCCCGTTCTTATAGAACGAGAGAAGTTACCGGTGCAATTCTAATTATGTATTGCCGGGGAAATTATACATAAAGCCTCTGATTCCTCGTCATAATTATTATAAATTATATGTGCATTCCTTTCTGGCACACAAATGCTGTCTCCACTTGCAAGACTGTAAATATTATTTCCAATATGACATTGAAGCTCTCCTGCTAATACATAAAGATACAGCTTTGAATCATGGAGTAAAGGTTTATCACTCATCCATGTATTTGGATTTAGTTTAAATAAAAATGCTTCAACATTGCTTTTTTTGTCGTTATTCTTTAATATAGGCGTAATAAATTCAAGATCAACATTAATATTTCCGAATCTTACCTTCGTTCTTTCGTTGTGCTGTATAGTTATCACATCTTGGTCATTACTTTCCGTGAACAGCGAAGATAATGGTACATTTAAGGCATCCGACAACCTTTTCAGAACAGATAAAGAAGGAGAAATAAGATCTCTTTCAATCTGTGATATGTAGCCGGAAGTCACATTAATTTGCTCTGAAAGCTCAACAATCGTTAAATTTTTACTTTTTCTTATGTTTCGTATCTTTTCACCAATCAATTTTATCCCCTCACCATATAATACTATGTAAATATTATACAACAAATACGATTAATGTCATCATATTATTTGTAAAATAAATTAAAATTAAGCAATAATTTAATTATAATTAATGATTTACTTAATTAATTCGATTAATTAATATTTTAAAATTGCTTTTAAAAAATTTATATTAAATTAATTTAATTTTATAGTAGTATGCAAGTTTATTTTTATCTTTTCATATAATGCATACTATGATATAATAATCAATTAAATATATTTTTATGTTGAGTGTAAAAGGGGATTTAAAATGGCAGAATATAAGGACAAATATAGAGAAGAAGTTAACTATCTTGAAGAAATTATCGGACTATTAAAATATAGATTGGATGTAGAGACCGAAAAACTGGCTGAGCAGAAAGCTGATCTTATAGCCGCAAGAAAAGAAATGTGGGAAAACACAACTCATTCATCTTCTGATTTTGATAAACTATCTGATTTAAACCAGTATTTAAGTGCGCTTAATTCGCAGACATTTAGCTATACAGAGATTGAGAAACGCATAGCTAAATATGAAAGAATGGTTGAAAGCCCGTATTTCTCAAGAATAGATTTTACTGAAGATGGATATGATGATACCGAAAAAATTTATATCGGACTTTTTAATCTGATGGATGAGGATACTCATGATATCAAGGTCTATGACTGGCGAGCACCTATTTCAAGTGTTTATTACAGATCCGAACTCGGCCCTGCTGAATATAAAGCACCGTCCGGCATAATAAAAGGTTCCATATCTTTAAAAAGACAGTATAAAATTACAAAAGGCAAGCTAGAATATTTTTTTGACAGCAACGTAAATATTGTTGATGAAATGCTTATGGAAGCACTTTCTAAAAACATGGCTCCTAAAATGAAAACCATTGTTGAGACAATTCAAAAGCAGCAGGATTTAATTATCAGAGATTTAGATAATGATCTGCTTGTAGTTCAGGGAGTGGCAGGAAGCGGAAAATCATCGGTTGCCCTGCATAGGATTGCATTTCTACTGTACAGAGGGCTAAATTTGAAATTAAGTGCCAACAATGTTATTGTAATTTCACCAAACTCTTTATTTTCAAAGTATATATCTAATGTACTGCCAGAACTTGGTGAAGATAACATTAGAGAATATACATTTGAAAATATATTTTTAAAACTTTTTGACAATAATTTATCCGTTAAAAGCAAAAGCGAAAACTTTGAAAAAATTATATGTGCCGAAACCGAAGAAAAACGAAGCTTTTTAAGATCATGCGATGAATTTAAGGGCTCAAAGACATTTATTAAAATTTTAGAAAGATTCGTAAAATTTTTCGAGCGAAAAATCATTCCGTTTGAAGATGTATATTTTGATGGAGAAATAATTGAAAACCGCCAACTTTTAAGGGCTTTTTTGCTAAGTAATAAATTGAATATGCCGACAGCAAAAAAATTAAAAATTATTGAAAACAGACTATTAGATAAAGTTCATGACAAGAAATTTGCCAGAAGAGAAAAAATTGAAACCGCAGTCAATATGTCAAAGGAGCATGAATTTGAGATTAAAGCTTTTACAAGGGTGCTGGCTGCAAAAGAAACTTCTTCATTTATAAACAGAATACGAAAATTTACCGAATTAGACTCTTATGAGCTGTACAAGAAACTGTTCAGTGATAAGAAATTAATCTTAAATTTAGCTAAAGGTTTAGAACTTCCTAAAAATATAGATGAAATCATTAGATATACACAAGAAAATATTACCGATTCGTACAATATTCCTTATTCTGACGGTATCGCAATGATGTATCTAAAAATTATTGCCGAAGGTGCTGATTCATTCAGCGACATTAAGCAGGTAATTGTAGATGAAGCTCAGGATTATTATCCTATACATTACTATTTGTTGAAAAATCTTTTTAGAGAAGCTAGATTCACAATCGTAGGTGATATTAATCAAGCAGTTGAAAAGAAAAGTGATCTGTCTCTTTACGATGACATTGTTTCTATACTAAATTTTGAAAAATATAATAAAATATTTTTGAATAAGAGTTATCGCAACTCCTACGAAATAAGTAAATTTTGTGAAAAGTTTTTGAAGGAAGATATTCATACCGAATACTTCAAAAGAAGCGAAGAAGCCCCTGAAGTAGTATGCTGTAAAGATGAAGAAACCCTTGAAAATAAATTAATCAACAAAGTTAACGAATATTCGTCTCAAGGTTATAATTCTATAGCGATAATATGCAAAAACAGAAAGCAGGCATCTGATCTATATTTTAAAATAAAAGGAAAGATAAACATTAAATTAGTTGATTATCAAGGTGAACAAAACCTAAGTGGTTCAATAATTGTTCCCGTGTACCTGGCAAAAGGTTTAGAGTTTGATGCCGTAATCGTATATGGAACTGATAACAAAAACTATTTAACCAGTTTTGATAAAAATTTGTTATATGTTGCGTGCTCCCGAGCGTTGCACAGACTATCACTATACTATACAGGAAAAATCAGCAAACTTTTAAAATAATAAAACCATCAATTATGAGCTTTCATAATTGATGGTTTTTTAATGCTCACTTTTAAATAAAACCGTAAGCGGGTGATGGGAATCGAACCCACACAGCCGGCTTGGGAAGCCGGAACTCTACCACTAAGCTACACCCGCATTAATATATAAAACCTATCCTTTACAGCATATCTACAACATTTATATAAAGTTTACTTAATACTGTCACATTATAGCACTATTACAGCTATATATCAATATGCGGGCAAAAATTTTTAAAAAAAATTTCAAAAAAAAAATTGACACACTGCAAAGGAAAGAATGAATAATCAAAGTAATGATCAATATTGTCTTGATTGGTTTATGTGCTTCCGCAAAGAATATAAATAGAAATACGGGACTCTCTCCCGTATGCCAATTTTTATACATAAATATTATCTACTTTATTTTAAAGCAAGCATCCCAGAACTTATGCATGGATTCTGTTATATACTTATTCTTATGGTATATTATTTTGAAATCACGAACAAAAGAAATTCCTTCTATAGGAATACTGAAAAGTCTCCCATCTTCAATTTCTTTTGCTACTGCTCGTTGAGAAATAACTGATACTCCAAGACCTTCCGCAACTGCTGCTTTTATAGTATCAGCATTATTACATGTCCAGATTTCTGTCCAACTCAGTCCTCTTTCTAACATGGCATTTTCAAATGTTTTTCTAGTTCCGCTCCCAGTCTCACGCAGTATAAATTTTTCATTTTTTAATTCGGAAGGCTTAATAGATTTAAGCGTACAAAAACGATGGTTTTTTCCGCATATCAATATCAGATAATCTTTTGCAAATGGTCTGTTTACAATATCCGGCAACGAAACCTCCCCCTCAACAATTCCCATATCAATTTTGTCCTGTGCTATAAGCTGCTGTATTTTTGAAGTATTATCTTCTACTACTTTAACTTGAATTTTAGGGTAATATGAAGCAAATGAAGACACGAGACCTGGCAAAATACATGCTCCTATTGTCACACTTGCACCTATTCTTATAAGTGACCTTTCATTTAAAGAAGCCATATCATTTTCTACATTTTTATTAAGGCTTATAATATGCCTTGCATAATTTAAAAGCTTTTTACCTGCATAGGTAATATATAATTTCCTTGATAACCTTTCAAACAATTTTACTCCGTAGTGCTTTTCCATTTCCGCAATTGCTTGACTTACAGCAGATTGAGACACAAAGAGAATTTCAGCAGCTGAAGTCATACTCATTTCATCGCATACCGTTACAAAGATTTGATAGTGCCGAAGTGTCAAATTTTTTCCTCCTATAAGTATTTACTTATTACTTATATAAGATAATAATATTTTACTTATACTATGTCAAGATTTATACTTTAAATAATATTAAGGAAGTCATTCTTCCACAAGAAATGAGGAGTAGTTAATGAAAAAAATAATTGATAATGTGCCTGGAGTCATAGTTGCATTTGCTATAGCTCTTCCCGCATGGAAACTAGGAAAGATGTTTCCTGTTGTAGGTGGCCCGGTTTTGGGAATACTTTTTGGAATGATTCTTGCTTTTTTTAAACGACCTGCCGTACTTGAAAAAGGAATAAAGTACACTTCAAAAAAAATGCTTCAATATTCTATAATACTGCTTGGATTTAACATGAACCTATTCAATGTTTTCTCTGTAGGAAAGCAAACCCTTTCTCTTATGGCTTTTACACTCACAGCTGCATTTCTTACGGCCTATATTGCAGGTAAAAGCCTGTCAGTTCAAAAAAACACAAATATACTTATAGGCGTGGGAACTGCCATATGTGGAGGCTCTGCCATTGCTGCAACAGCTCCCGTAATACGTGCCCGAGATGAGGAGGTTGCTGTGTCAATTTCAACAATATTCCTTTTTAATGTAATAGCTGCTTTTCTTTTTCCTTTCCTCGGCCATATATTACATATGAGCGATTACAGCTTTGGTCTTTGGGCAGGAACAGCAATAAATGACACATCTTCTGTAGTTGCAGCCGGGTATACTTTTAGCGATGCAGCCGGAAACTTGGCTGTAATAGTAAAACTTACAAGAACACTCATGATTATTCCTGTCACTCTTGTACTTGCTTTTACAACATCTCGAGGACAAGCCAAATCCAATTATCAATTTTCAAAGATTTTTCCATGGTTTGTAGTTGGATTTTTAGTAGCTTCAATACTTTGTACATTCACTCCTATTCCCGGGGAAATATCTGATTTACTAGTAAAAACAGGCAAGTATGTTATTATTATGGCTATGTCTGCAATTGGGCTTAATACAAACCTCATAAAATTGGTCAAAAACGGATGGAAGCCGATTTTCCTTGGCTTATGTTGCTGGATAGCTTTATCGGTTACCTCAATTGCGGTTCAGTATTTGATTTTGAATGTATAAAAGTTGATTTTATAACGCTTTTTAGGCAGAAGCCTTGGTTAATCCAAAGAACTAAATAAAACAAAAAAGCACATATATTTTGATGTGACCCCAATAAGTTAGACTTTGTAGCGTAGTAGTTTTGTGAACTGCTACGCTATTTTTTATGCAGCCGAAAGGCTAAGTCTGTATTCTACAGGACTCATCCATCCAAGCTTCTCTTTAATCCTTTTCTCGTTGTAATACTTAATATATTTTTCTATCGAATTTTTAAGTTCTTCATAACTGTAGTAAACCATACCATAATACATTTCCTGTTTCATAATTCCAAAGAAGTTTTCCATAGGAGAATTATCAATGCAGTTTCCTTTACGCGACATACTCTGAAATATTCTGTTTGATTCAAGTACACGACTATATGCTTTCATCTGATATGCCCAACCTCTATCAGAATGGAATGTTCTCCTGTATTTACAATCTGAGGTAATCTCTATTGCCTCATTTAAGGCTTGCATTACATTTTGGCCTGATGGTCTTAGAGAAATGCTATGACTTAGGATTTCTCTATTGCATAAATCCATAAATGGATCCAGGTAGAGCTTTTTGATAAGCATTCTCCCTTTTTGATCCACCTCATAATATTTGAATTCCGACGTATCAGTTGTAATCTTCTGGTGAGGAATATTTGTATCAAAACGTCTATTAATTCTGTTAGGTGAAATCTTACCAACATTCCCTTTGTATGAGCTGTACTTACGACTTTTGCGAGTGAAAGCAGTCACCTGAATATTTAGCTTTTGCACAATACGCTGAACCTTCTTCTTGTTGATGAGCAGTCCTTGCTTTCTTAAATCGCCATGAATCCGGCGATAGCCAAAATCCTTATGTTCCTTACGTATATCTAAAATTTTCTGTTCTATCTCCTGATCTGGATTCTCCATTTCAAAGCGCTTTTGCCAATACATATATGTTGATTTTGGGAAACCTGTAACTGCGAGAACATCTTTTAATTTGAAGGATCCTCGGAGGTTGTGGATGATTCTCGCTTTTTGTTCTGAGGTGTTCCCTCTAAACGCAGCCTCCTCAATTCTTTTAAATATGCATTCTCAATTCGTAGTTTAAGATTTTCATCTTCAAGTTGTTTAAGATACTCCGTTTCTACATTTATTTTTTTACTCTTATCAAGATTAGTATCTTTTGGTTTATCCACTTTTGGTCGCCGCCCCTTCTGTTTAGGTTTCAAGGCATCAGGTCCAGCAATACGATAATCATTAACCCATTTGCTTATTAATGGTGGATTATTAATTCCAACCGAAAGCGCTAAATCCTGATAAGAAACCTCTGTAGTTAGATACAACTCTACCACATGAAGCTTAAATTCGAAAGAGTAAGTTTGATTTTTTCGTTTTCTCATTAAGCCATCAGAGCCAAATTCATTGTATGCAGAAACCCATTTTTGTAAGTCCCTCGTAGAAGAGATATTATATTCTTTAGATAGAAAAGCGAATCCGCCCTTTCCAGCTAAATATTCTTGCACAACTTTCATCTTAAATTCATAACTATATTTTGCCATTCAAAAACCGACCTCCCATCAGTTAGATTTTTAGGTCTAACTTTTGGGGGTCGGTTCATTTGATATGGGCTTTTTTGTATTTTTTAATAGAGCTACTGAGCGGATTTGAACCGCTGACCTACTGATTACGAATCAGTTGCGCTACCAGCTGCGCCACAGTAGCACACGGTACATTATATATGCCAGCCTGCTCTCGTCAGGCTAACATATATATGATAATACTTTCTCAGCCTGTTGTAAACATTTTATTCTTCAAATTTACTAAAAAATTTTTTTGAGTCTATGCCGCTGGGCCTGTTGAAACGCTTCAATTCAAACAGTTCGCTTTCTTTGCCCGTTAATACATTAATACCTTCATAACAGGATAATGTAGCTTTAAATCCCAGTTCTTTTAGTATCTGATTGCATTCTACGCAAACAAAACCATATGGATATGTGAATGTTGTTGGTCTGTATCCTGTTTTCTCTTCAATTATTTCCTGCAACTTACCCACATCATTTTCCATTTGCTTTGTATATTCTTCGTAATCCTCTCCCTTCATTATCATACATCCTTTTCTTTCACAAATATCATGCATTCCGTATGAATGATTTTGAATTTCCACATAGGGAGATCCTATCAGCTCATTTACTAGGTCCCATGATAAATAAGAATATGAAGTATTTAATTCTCCTTCTTCAGTGCTTCTGTCGACAAATTCACCAACAATAGAAATTACAGCCTTGCAATTATATTTTTTTAAAAGCGGAAGCACATATGTGTAGTTGCTGTAATGGCCGTCATCAAATGTGAGCATTATTGGCTTCTCTGGGAATTCCGCCTTGTTATACACATAATCTATAACATCTTCCATATCAACTGTGGTATACCCTTGCTGCTTTATATAAATTAAGTCATTTTCAATTTCCTTTGGAGACACCGTATATTTCCCCAGCTTTTTTTTATCCTTTAACACGTGATGATACATAATTATAGGCATACTTACCGACGGCTTAGCAGCCGTCGAAATAACACTCTCAATTGGCAATTTAAATGCCGATACAGCTAATATTAAGCATAAAACTGCAATTACTATATTCTTAATTCGAATTGATAACAAAAAATCACCTCATATAGTATAATATTAATAATATGAGGTGATTTATCTATTTATAACACTTTTCATTTCAATACTTATATCATTACTAAAAACTACTGCATTTTTCTACTTCCCGGCTTAACAGGCTCAGTGCCTTGAGCACACATCGGGCAGCTACCAGCATCAAACACTTCAAATTCAAGCTCTATAGCACTATAAATTGGCAGATCAATTTCACTTGACTTTCTGTCGACAATACATCCTATTCCAACAACCTTTCCACCAAGGTTTTCTAATACTTTTGCAGTTTCCATAGATGATTTGCCTGTAGTGACTACATCTTCCATAATCAGTATTTTTTCTCCCGGCTTAATCTCAAATCCCCGGCGAAGTGTCATTACATTATTTTCTCTCTCAGTAAAAATAGCTCTTATTCCCATCTGTCTGCCAAGTTCATAGGCTGCTGTTATGCCTCCCATTGCCGGCCCTACCACAACGTCTATTCCTAGGTTCTTCACCTTATCTGCTACCAGGGCTACTACTTTTTCTGTTCTGTCAGGATATTGCATAAGTTTTGCACATTGGCAGTACCTGTTGCTGTGTTTACCCGATGACAAAAGAAAATGCCCTTCAAGCAAAGCTTCACTGTCTTTTAATATTTGAACAACATCTATATTCATTGCTACCTCCGCACTGTTATTTTAATATTTTTTACATTACATCACATCGCTACCGCGAATAATAATCAAATTTATAAACATTTTCTAATTCTGTTATACTATTCCTCTTATTTCATCAAGATTCTTTATTCCTTCTCTATCCATATACTCTGTAAGACCCTTAATTATATCTACTGCAATATCAGGTTTTACAAAATTTGCTGTTCCTATTTGAATTAATGAGGCACCTGCCATTATGAATTCAACCGCATCCTCTGCAGTCATTATGCCTCCTAGTCCACAAACAGGTATTTTAACTGATTTAACCGCTTCATGGACCATTCTAAGAGCTATAGGCTTTACACACGGACCTGATAGCCCTGCGTAGGTATTATTAAACACAGCTCTTCTTTTTCTTATATCTATTGCCATAGCCTGTATTGTATTTATGAGCGACAATCCGTCTGCTCCTGCTTCCTCACATGCAATTGACATTTCTGAAATACTTTCGGCATTAGGAGATAATTTTACCATTAACGGCTTTTTGCATATTTTTTTTATTTTTGAAACTATGTTGTATGCAATTGATGCTTTAATTCCAAATGCCATTCCACCTGACTTTACATTTGGGCAGGAAATATTAAGCTCTATAATATCCACATCTGAATCGTTAAGTTTATAAATGCCTTCAAAGTAATCTTCTTCACAATGTCCGCCCAAGTTTGCAATTATTGCCGTATTGTATGTTTTCATCCTCGGAAGCTCATCTTTAATAAAACTGTCAACACCAGGGTTTTGTAATCCTATGCTATTAATTAAACCCATAGGAGTTTCCCATACCCTTATACCGGTGTTTCCATCTCTTTTATTCAATGTAAGTCCCTTGCTGCAGATACCTCCTAGTACAGACAAATCGTAAAGCTCAGAGTATTCTTCCCCAAAACCGAATGTTCCTGAAGCTGTCAATACAGGATTTTTAAACTCAACGCCCATTACTTTAGTTTTTAAATCAGCCATTTCTTTACCCTCATATCAGTTCTTCTGAAAAAAATACCGGGCCGTCCTTGCATGCCCTTTTATTTCCGTTCTTAGTCATAACGACACATCCAAGGCAAGCTCCTATGCCACAGGCCATTCTTCTTTCTAGCGAAACATAGCATGCAATATTATTTTTTTTGCACTCGGCCATAATTTTATTCATCATTATCTCCGGCCCACAGGTTACAACAACATCATAAGCACCATAATCAATATAATCTGTCACATAACCTTTTTCACCATAGCTTCCGTCTTCTGTAGTTATCAACATATTACTTGCAAATTTTTTGAATTCTTCCACAGTATACACACAATCTTTAAATCCAAGATAAACATCCGCATTATTTCCTAGCTTTTTTGTCAGATACAAAAGCGGTGCTGCTCCAATACCGCCACCGACAACTGCAATCCTGCCATTCAATTTACCTAAATCAAATCCATTTCCCAGAGGGCCGAACAACTGCAATTCATCTCCGGCTTTCATTGTACTTATTTTAGTTGTACCAGAACCTTCTGCCCTGTACAAAAATACTGCTCTGCTTTCACAGTTGTCATGAACACTTATCGGCCTTGGCAATAAAAATGCATTATCAGTTGTTTTGAGCATAAAAAATTGTCCTGGGTTAATTTCCCCTTCAAATTCTACTGATAATCTAAATATTTTATCTGCTATGGCTTGATTCTCCGCTATTTTGCTCCTAACTACTTTCATTTCTCCTCCCGGATAAATGATTTTATATCATCTCTCATCCTTATTGCTTCGTTCCTAGCACATAAACTAAAATTTTTGTCTCCGTTTTCTTGTTTTTTGTATGCCAACAGAATTCCTCTTGATGAATTAACAACAGCACCATTTCCTTTTATAAGATACGCTGCAATGTCTTCAGCTTTTCCTCCCTGCGCTCCATACCCTGGTATCAACAGGAAGGCTGACTTTAACTTTTCTCTCAAAACTGAACTTTCTTCAACATTTGTAGCTCCTACAACTGCTCCTATTGAGCTGAATCCGTGCTTGCCCAAATTTTTCGCAGCCAGTTCTTCAACTTTTTCTGCAACAGTTTCATATAAAGGAGTTTTCTCACTATTTGATATATATTGAAAATCTTTAGCACCCTTATTAGATGTTCTTACCAATACGAAAATTCCCTTGCTTCCTTCCTTAATGTACTTAATAAATGGTTCCAAGCTGTCATTTATGCCCATATATGGATTTAAAGTAACAATATCTGCTTCAAAATCACCTGAAAAATGAGCCTTTGCATACATTTCCGCAGTCTTAGATATATCTCCTCTTTTTATGTCAGCTATCGAAATATATTTTTTTTCCTTTATATACTTCAGCGTTTCCGAATAAGCTTTCATTCCTTCTAATCCCAGAGCTTCATAGTATGCTATCTGAACCTTAAAACAAGCAGCTACATCGCCGGTAGAATCAATTATTTCTTTATTAAAGCTTAAAACAGCCTCGCCCTTCGACTTAAATTTTTCTGCGAAACTTCTAGGCAAATAACTGTAATCCGTATCCAGCCCCACACAAACATGACCTTTTTCCGAAACCTGTTCAAATAATTTATCTGCTAACATCTATTCCTCCATATCAATTAATTCTGTTCATACGCTGTATCGCAGTAAACGCATCGATATACTACCTTTGATTTGTCAGTTAATTTGAATTTATGAACAATTCCCCGCTCTACTGATGTAATACATCGTGGATTCTTGCATTTTGCAATATTATCGACTTCTTCAGGAAGCTCTAAGTTTATTTTGTCAATAATTTCTCCATGCTCAATTACATTTACAGTAATATTAGGATCAATAAACCCAAGAACTTTAAGATCCATATTAATATTATTTTCAATTTTTATTATATCTTTTTTAACCATTTTATTACTTTTAGCATTTTTAATTATTGCAACACTACAATCCATCTTATCAAGATTTAAATATTTATAAATTTCCATTGCCTTGCCTGCCTGAATGTGGTCAAGTACCAGGCCTTTTTCAACGCTGTCTATTTTTAACATTATTTCTCCACCCCCAATAATTTCATTATAAGTGCCATCCTTACAAACATACCAAACTTCATTTGCTTAAAATATACCGCTCTTGGATCTTTATCCACTTCTACAGATATTTCGTTTACCCTTGGAAGAGGATGAAGAATTATCATGTCACTTTTAGCTTTCTCCAGCTTCTCCGCATTTAATATATAGCTGTCCTTTAATCTTACATAATCAGCTTCATTAAAAAATCTTTCCTTTTGCACCCTTGTCATATAAAGTACGTCTAAGTCTTCCAGAACATTTTCTATTCTTTCAACTTCTTCAAACTCAATATTGTTTTTAATTAAGATTTCTTCTCTTATATAATCGGGAATTTTAAGCTCTTCAGGTGAAATTAATATAAATTTGATATTTTTGAATCTTGATAATGCTTTTATAAGTGAGTGGACTGTTCTTCCAAATTTCAAGTCTCCGCAAAGACCGATGGTAAAATTATTTAGTCTTCCTTTTAAAGATCTGATGGTTAATAGGTCTGTTAATGTTTGGGTAGGATGCTGATGACCTCCGTCACCTGCGTTTATAACCGGCATGTCTGTACTCATTGCCGCAACTTTGGGCGCTCCTTCCTTAGGATGTCTCATTGCTGCGATATCGGCATAACATGCAACTGTCCTTATAGTATCCGCAACACTTTCTCCTTTTGCAGCTGAACTTGATTCCGCCGATGAAAATCCCAAAACCCTGCCTCCAAGCCTGATCATTGCCGCTTCAAAACTTAACCTGGTTCTTGTACTTGGCTCATAAAACATTGTTGCAAGCACCTTCCCCTTGCAAACATCGGAAAACTCAACCGGATTTGATGCTATTGAATCCGCTAAATTTAATATTTCATCTAATTCTTCTAATGATAAATCTAATGGTTCTATCAAGCTTCTTCCTTTTAACATATATCCTCCTTTTTAGCCTCTCAGGACTACTTTAAAGTATTACCATATCATTAATTCTAATTCACAGTATTTAATTTAATCATAAATCACATTGAATTGAAAAAAGTCTTCCGCACTCAGCAAGGAAGACTTTAAAATCTTACATAATTGTTTGTCCTTCCCAGCCTCTCTGTGCCGGATTAAAGGTTATTTACTTTTTAATCATATTATACTATTTCCCTGAGCATGTCAATAGAATATTTAGTTGTTTGCATCATTATCATCTTGTTCCGACGGTGCCTGACTGACTATTTTAGTTATTCTTCTTTCAACCTCACGCCTTGGTAACCAGATTTGTCTTTCGCAAGTGGTGCATTTTATTCTGAAATCAGCTCCAACTCTGAGTATTTCCCAATCATATCCGCCACACGGATGCTTCTTTTTTAGTTTTACAATGTCACCTACATTTAATTGCATTGGCATAATTTAACTCCTTATACCATTACGGCATTATCTGATTCAGTAATCAGTTCAACAATATCATACATATTTGATATGCTACCGACCTCTAATTTGTCCTTAATTTCAAAGAAATCTAAACATGTTCCACATGAAACAATTTTTACTCCTGCCTGTTCAATCTTTCTTAAATCATCCAATGATTCCGACCCAGACACCGTAAGCTTAACTCCTGAGTTTAAAAATATAATAAATTCAGGATATGGTTTTGTTTCTGATATTGTGTAAAGAAAACTTTTCATTAATATTTTTCCCAATTCATCTGATCCTTTACCCAATTTATCACTGCCAACGACAAATCCTTTTTTTTCACCAGCCATGTTAACCTGCTTTGAACCTACTGAGTTCGTAGCAGAGCCCTCTGGCAAACCGGAACTACCCTTTGCAAATTGTATATAGATACCATCATCTTTTTTCTCAACCGAGCTGGTAAATTGAAGTTTGCTTCCAAGTTTCAATATATTCTCCCTAGCTGTTTCATTATCAACAATTACTGTTAGTTCAACTTCTCCTGCATCTGCCTCTTTTTTTGTCATTAATACAGGCTGTGGGCATGCTTTCCCTCTTGCATCTACTATTTTCATCTTTACCTCCTAGTTATTATAAAATCCTTTATATGATAAATAATTTAATATTATATTATTATCGTAAAATATTTTGCTTGATTCAGAATTTAGAATACTCTTTGACAAGGCACTTTCCTGCATAAAACCAATCAATGGAGAACTCAGAGCAAAAACTATATATAATATTATAGCACTTTTTAAAAGTCCTGTTCCAGCTCCGAAAAACCGGTTTGCCATATTTAAAATAGGAAGTTTAAATAAAACATTAATTATGTTTGAAAGAAGCACCAATATTGCATATATTATCAGAAATGTTACTACAAAGCTTATAGATCTTATCAATATAATGCTTATATTATCTACATAAACAGCAAATGTATCAGTACCGGCTGCATTTCCTGAACTAATAATATTACTGATTACATTTTTAAGTTCCAAAGGTATGTGTGAATTTTCCTGAAATGACTCCATAAGTCTTTCTGACATTTTGCTTTCTAAAAAATTATGCACCTTTACAAAAAGCTTTGTGTTGTTTAGCAGAAATTCCTCAACTATATAATAGAACTGCTTGCTTAAGAAGAATGATATTATTACCCCTAATGTATCAAACAGTGTCTTTATAAAACCTCTTCTATAACCTTGAAAGCATGCAAAACCCACGAAAATAATTATCAATATATCAATATAATTCATTTTAACCTCCTTTTATCATTGGTACATAGTTTATTTTAATTGTCCGGTAACAAGCTTATTTTTAGATAAGATACGAATATTTTTGTCTTCAGTAATGAAATCAAAAATGCCACTTTGCGAGTCCTCATATACTTTGTCTATCTTTGTTCCATGCGCCAAGTAAATATTTTTATCATTATACACAAACAGCATATCTTTATATGCTTTTATTTTTTTCACCTCTGCCGGTGTCTTATATATAGATGATATTTTCCCTTCAAAATTATACGATATTAATTCAGTACTACCATCCTTTTCATACAGTATGTATATTCTTTTATTTTCCTTGCTTACAGCACAGTCAGTTATTTTATTATATATACTGTTCTTCCACATCAATTTTCCGTTAGTATTAAAATAATAAACATTTTTTGTGCCTATTGCAATAACATTGTTATTAACAATTTTAGTTTTTATCAAAATTTCGCCATCTATGTCAGCGCTCCAAAGTTCAACATCATCCAGTAAATTAAAATATATCGAATTACTTATCACTCCATCGTTAAATTTCAAGGTTATAATTGAATACGCCTCAGACTTATCACTTATGGATACACCGGTTATATTATCTTCAAAGTTTTTGTTATCTACTTCCAGCTCATTGTTTTCATTCATAATATAAAGGGAATTTTGCCCTGAGCCATTTTTTGTAATCATAAATGTTTTATGATTTTCACGTGAAACATTTACAATATCTCCATCAATTTCAGGTATTACATACTTTTGATTGTTCTTGTCAAGAATCTCTATTGTATTCTTTACATTTATAAAAATCCCATTTTCAATAACAAAAACTTGCTTTAAAAATTCTGAATCTTCATTTGACCATACTAAATTTCCGCTATAATCAAAGTGAAATATTTTTTGATTATTATATGTTATAATACCATTATTAAAAAATTTATTATCACTAAGAGTTTCTATATTGACGTTCTCTATATCTTTTACACGATACACCTTTTTTTCATCTAATAAATATAATATTTTTTTTCCATATATAAAAAATATTATTACGAAAAGAAGTATAAAAAGAAATACTATTGATGAAATCAGTTTCTTCATATTTTTATCCTAAATATTAATTTACCATATTATATCAAATTTATTATAACATTGCATTAAAAATTAATTAAATAAATAAAAACAAGAAAATCAAAATAAAATTTTCTTGTTTTTAATTTTTTTAAAATATCCATTTTTCTGATAAATTATTGATTAGCAGAAATTTCATTTAAAGCTTTTGCTGCTGCTAAAATTTCAGACTTTTTATTAAAAGGCCCTACCCCAAATCTCACAGCGCCAATTTTATCAGTTCCTATAGTCTTATGAGCAAGAGGTGCACAATGAAGTCCCGGCCTTACTGCTATGCCGTACTCAGTATCCAATCTATAAGCTACATCCGATGAATCTATCCCTTCAATATTTATAGGAACAACGCCGCATCTGTAGTCAATGTCTTCAGGGCCGTATATTTTAATTTTAGGGTTCTTTTTTATTTCATTGATGAATAGGTCTATAAGTTTTTTTTCGTGGCTGTAAATCGATTTTGTGCCCTTGTTTAATATATACTTTATTCCTGCATTCAACCCTGCAATACCCGGAAGATTGTGAGTACCTGATTCAAGTTTATCAGGATAAAAGTCAGGCTGTATCATGCTGCTGGATTCACTGCCTGTCCCCCCTTCCTTTAACTGTCTGATTACAGAATCACAGTTAATAAGAAGAGCGCCTGTTCCCTGAGGTCCAAGTAATCCTTTGTGACCTGGCACAGCCAACAAATCTATATTATATTTTTTCATATCAATATCAAGAACTCCTGCGCTCTGAGAACCGTCAACAAGATATAGCAAATTTTTTCTCTTGCACATCTGTCCGATTTCCTCTATGGGCATTATTGTTCCAGTTAAATTTGATACATGAGTGGTAACAACCAATTTTGTATTTTCCTTTACAGCTGCTTCAATATCCTTTACATTTACCCTACCGTCGCTTGCACATTGGATGATTGTATTTTCCACACCTTGTTTCTCAATCTCCTTAATAGGGCGCAGCACCGAATTGTGTTCCATAGTTGTGGTTACCACATGATCTCCCGGATTCAATACTCCCTTTATTGCCTGGTTCAAAGCATCTGTAGCATTAAAAGTAAATATAACTCTCATAGGGTCATCCAAATTAAACAGTTGAGCCAACAGTTCCCGAGTTTCATAAATAACTCTAGCTCCTTCTATGGCCATCGCGTGACTTCCTCTTCCCGGATTTGCTCCATATTCCGTCATTGCTGCCATAACGCTCTGATATACAGTTCTTGGCTTAGGATACGTTGTTGCTGCATTGTCAAAATAAATCATACTATCACCTGCTTATATTTTTATTATATTATATGTTTTAAATTAAGTGTTTGATAATCATTTATCCGCATATACTGTTTCACCTGCGCAAATAGTATATTTAACCTTTCCGTAAAGCTCCCATCCAATAAACGGAGAATTTTTTGATTTGGAATAAAAATTATCAGCAACCCACTTTTCATTAAAATCAAATATTAACAAATCGGCTGCTAATCCTTCCTTAATTCTCCCAGATGTTAAATTGTATAGATTAGCCGGATTAACTGTCATTTTTTCCAACAGTTCCATAAGTGTCAGTTTATTATTTCTAACCAAGTAGGTTATTCCAAGTGCCAATGCCGTTTCTAACCCGATAATTCCGCTTGGCGCGCTTGTGAATTCAGCCTGCTTCTCATCAAAGCTGTGAGGCGCATGGTCTGTCGCAATAATATTTATGGTTCCATCCTTCAATCCTTCAATAAGAGCTGACTTATCCGTCTCAGTTCTTAAGGGTGGATTCATCTTTGCATTTGTACCGTATTTTAGCACATCTTCCTCGGTCAAAACAAAATGATGCGGGCAGGCCTCGGCATAAATATCTGCACCTTTTGATTTTGCATATCTTATAATATCAACTGCTTCACCTGAACTCACATGTTGAATATTAACTTTTGCTTTTGTTTTCAAAGCAAGCAAACAATCCCTTGCAATCATAACATCTTCCGCAAGATGTGAAGCGCCCTTTATATTTAAAGCCTTTGAGATTTTTCCTTCATTAATCCCGGCATTAATGACCAAATTTGGATCTTCTTCATGAAAACTTACAGGAACATTTAGTTTTTTTGCTGCCTCCATAGCTTTCAAAACAATTTCTGAATTCATCAAAGGGAAGCCGTCATCTGTAAATCCTGCTGCTCCTGACCTTGACAAAGTACTCATATCAGTAAGCTCTACGCCCTTTAATCCTTTAGTTATTGCTGCCGTCTGAAGCACATTAATAGGAGATTCTTCAGCTTTTTTTAAAACGTATTCCATAGTATCAATGTTATCAATTGCAGGTTTAGTATTAGCCATACACACTACTGTTGTAAATCCGCCTTTAGCTGCAGCTCTTGAACCGGTTGTGATATCTTCCTTATACGTTAATCCTGGATCCCTGAAATGCACATGCACATCTATCAGACCGGGAGAAACTACCATTCCTTCTGCATCAATAATACAATCAATACCTTCTTCATTGATGTTTTTATCTATTTTTTTTATAATTTTATCTTCAATCAAGATGTCTGCCACTTCATCTCTTCTAGACTCAGGATCTATTATTCTACCGTTTTTTATGAGCATCATACAATTCTTCCCTGTTAATTTATTTGCAATTATTATATCATATCCGTTTATTTAGTAAAAGAACTATTGTTAATAATCCTTTTTGATACGTATTAACACATAATCCTTTCTTTGGCCGCTTTAAAAACAAATAAGGCTTGAATGCATTGAAATACGTGTGTTTCAGCTTTTTTCATTATGCTTAAAACAATGCATAAAGTTATTGCTTTGTGGCTTCTATAAAAATATTTCATTTTTATAATAAATACAAATTCTAAATATATAAAAAAATCATTAGTCAAATCAGCTCCCGTATAAATTAAATTCTCAGTTTGAATCAGATGGAAACTCAGTATTTTAGCATATATTTTTAATAAAAGGATGATAATCCTTTTTAAAATATGTTAATATGTAATTACTAAATTTATGGAGGCTAAAATGTTTAAAGCTGCAATATTTGATCTGGACGGTACATTAATGAATTCGGCTAAAGATTTAGAAAGGTCCTGTAACTATGCCTTATCTAAATTTAACCTTCCAAAGATTGATTCTCAAAAGTATATGTTAATGCTTGGTTTAGGACGAGTTAAATCAATTGAAATAATAGTAAATGAATTTTTTGGATCTGAACAGGATGAAATAGTCAAAAAATTTCTTATATACTTCAATAAATTTTATGATGTTCATATGATGGACAACACAAAACCCTTTAATGGTGTTATTGAAATGTTGGACAAATTAAATTCTAGTAATATTATAACGGCTATTTTGTCAAATAAACCGCATAATTTTACCTTAAAGCTTTGTAAGCATTTTTTTGGCAATAAAATCCAGCTTGTATCCGGACTAAAAGAAGGTTATAAAGCAAAGCCTGACCCTGCATCTTTGATTGAAATAATAAATGACCTTGGATTAAAAAAAGAAGAGTGCATTTACATTGGTGACACTGAAGTTGATATAAATACAGCTAAAAATGCAGGCACAAAATCATTGGGTGTTACATGGGGCTTTAGATCGCGCGAATCTTTAGAACGTGAAGAAGCTGATTATATTGCTTCTGATATCTCTGAAATGACCGACATTATCCTATCATAGCTCCAAATACCTAACAACCTAGCTTAACACAGATATAATCATAATTAAAAAAACGTCTTTCTTTCGGAATACTGAAAGAAAGACGTTTAACATTTATTTTATTTTTTCAAGCATTTTTTCAAATTCTTCTTCTTGTTCTACAACATACGCATCTCTCTTAGCATAGTGCGTATGAAGCAGTTTATGAGATAAATGTCCGTTTGGTTCTTTAAGGAATTCTTCGTACAGCTTCATCACTTCAGGATTTTTATGTGATTTTCTGAGAGGAAGTGATTTATCAAGCTCGTACAGTGCATCTGCTCTTTTTATTTTTGGATTTACTTCAAGTCTTTCCTTAGCAGATACGTGAGACTGGCCGCCTCCGTGGACGCATCCTCCCGGACATGCCATTACCTCTATGAAATGATACTGCTTTTCGCCGGATTTTACTGATTCCAGAACTTTTGCCGCATTTGCAGTTCCATGTGCAACAGCAACTTTCACCTCTGTATCTTTTCCGTCTATAGGAAGAACCACTGATGCTTCCTTCACTCCTTCGATACCTCTTACACCTTTATATTCAATGTCATCTAAATCTTTTCCTGTCAATATATCCGCAACAGTTCTAAGTGCTGCTTCCATTACTCCACCTGTTGCTCCAAATATCGCACCGGCACCTGTATATTCGCCCAATATGCTGTCAGGCTGCTCATCTGGAAGATTTTTAAAGTTAATTCTTGCCTGTTTTATCATATCTCCCAGTTCTCTTGTTGTAAGAGAAAAATCTACATCTCGAACACCGTCGACTTCCATTTCAGGCCTGTTAGCCTCAGTTTTCTTTGAAGTACAAGGCATTATAGATACACATACCATTTTTTCCGGATCAATTCCCATTTTTTCTGCATAATACGATTTTACAATAGCACCAAACATTTGCTGAGGCGATTTGCAAGTTGAAAGATTATCAAGAAAATCAGGATAATTTATTTCACAGAAACGAATCCATCCCGGTGAGCATGACGTTATCATAGGAAGTTTTCCGCCGTTTTTAACTCTGCTTAAAAGCTCTGTTCCTTCCTCCAATATTGTAAGGTCTGCAGAAAAGTTAGTATCAAATACCTTGTCATATCCAAGTCTTCTCAAGGCCGCAACCATTTTACCCGTAACGTCTGTTCCCACAGGATACCCAAACTCTTCGCCCAAAGATGCTCTTACACCCGGAGCTGTCTGTACAACAACGTATTTATCAGGATTATCTATTGCATCCCACACATCATCTATATAGGTTCTTTCACGAAGCGCCGCAACCGGACATGCCTGTATGCACTGTCCGCAATATACGCATGGCACATCTTTCATGCTATATCCAAATGCCGGGGCAACTTCAGTATTAAATCCTCTTTTTGTAAAATCAAGAATCCCTATTCCCTGAACGTCTCTGCATGTGCTTACACACCTTCCGCAAAGTATGCACTTTGATGCATCTCTGATGATTGAATGTGAAAGATTATCAATTTTAGATTCTCTTTTTTCTCCCTGGAATTCTATGTCTTTAATCCCCAGCTCATCACATAATTTTTGAAGTTCACAAGTTCCGTTTCTCAAGCATGTCAGACATTCTCTGTTGTGATTTGCAAGAATTAATTCAACATTCATTCTAACTGCATTTCTAACCTTTGCAGTATTTGTTCTAACGTTCATTCCATCCTGTACCTTCAGAACACAAGAAGCAGGAAGATTCCTCATTGGAACTCCTTTTATATCAACTTCTACCACGCATACTCTGCATGCAGCTACTTCATTTATGTCTTTCAAGAAACACAGTGTAGGTATATCTATTCCAGCCTCTTTGGCTGCCATTAATACAGTGTAGTCCTTAGGTACACTTACCTGTATCCCGTTTATAGTTACATTCACTTTATCCATATTTAACACCAGCCTTTCTTATTTCTTGATGATGGCATGGAATGTACAAGCATCCATACATGAACCGCATTTAATACATTTATCCTGATCGATAACATGAACTTCTTTAACCTTACCTTCAATTGCTCCAACCGGACAAATTCTTGAACATTTTGTACAGCCTCTGCAATCCATTGTTATAATATATTTTAACAGTGATTGACATACACCTGAAGGACATCTTTTCTCAACTACATGTGCTTCATATTCATCTCTGAAATATTTCAATGTTGAAAGCACCGGATTTGGAGCAGTCTGTCCCAAGCCGCAAAGAGATGTTTCTTTAATGTTCATTGCAAGCTTTTCCAGTCTGTCTAAATCCTCCATTGTTCCTTTTCCTTCTGTAATTTTATCAAGAATTTCAAGCATTCGCTTTGTTCCTTCTCGGCACGGTGTACATTTGCCGCATGATTCGTCGACTGTGAAATCAAGGAAAAACCTGGCTATATCAACCATACAATTATCTTCATCCATAACAATCATACCTCCGGAGCCCATCATTGAGCCCACAGCGATTAAATTGTCATAATCTATAGGTATATCCAAGTGATCTTTCGTCAAGCATCCGCCTGAAGGTCCTCCAGTCTGAACTGCCTTAAATTCTTTACCGTTTGGACAACCGCCTCCAATATCATATATAACTTCTTTTAAAGTTGTTCCCATAGGAACTTCAACAAGGCCGGTATTATTAATTTTTCCTCCCAGGGCAAATACTTTCGTCCCTGGCGATTTTTCTGTACCGAAGCTTCTGAACCATTCAGGTCCGTTAAGAACTATCTGAGGTACATTTGCCAACGTTTCTACATTGTTTATAATTGTAGGTTTTCCCCACAATCCTTTATTAGCCGGGAAAGGAGGCTTATTTCTTGACATTCCTCTTTTTCCTTCAATAGACTGCATTAATGCAGTTTCTTCCCCACAGACAAACGCTCCTGCGCCAAGTCTTATTTCTATATCAAAATCAAAATCTGTTCCAAATAGATTTTTTCCTAAAAGTCCAAGTTCTTTTGCCTGTTTAATTGCAACTTCTAACCTGTGAACGGCTATGGGATATTCTGCTCTCACATATATAAATCCTTTTGTAGCACCTATTGCATATCCGGCTATTGCCATTGCTTCCAATACTGCATGAGGGTCGCCCTCCAAAACGCTTCTGTCCATAAATGCTCCAGGATCACCTTCATCAGCATTACATATAACATATTTTTGATCAGCTTTATTAGGTGCAGCAAAACTCCATTTCATCCCCGTGGAGAACCCTGCTCCTCCTCTTCCTTTTAGCCCTGAATCTTTTACAAGTTTAACAACTTCTTCAGGAGTCATTTCGGTGAGCACCTTACCAAGTGCCATATAACCATCCCTTGCAATATACTCCTGAACATTTTCCGGATTTATTAATCCGCAGTTTCTCAATGCCACTCTTTTTTGTTTTTTATAAAATCCAACCTCACTAAGAGGTGTAATTTGCTCATTTTTAGCACTTTCATCAAACAGGTACTTACGGACAATCCTTCCTTTTAACAAATGTTCTTCAACTATTTCATCAACTCTGTCAACCGTCATTCTTGCATAAAAAGTACCTTCTGGATAAATAATAACAACCGGTCCTTCTTCACAAAGTCCGAAACATCCGGTAACTACAACCTGCACTTCGTTATCTAAATTAACTTCTTTTATTTTTTCTTCAAATCTCTCTCTAATTAAAGCTGATTTAGAAGAACTGCATCCTGTTCCGCCGCAAACCAAGACATGTGATCTGAAAATTTTCATAGTTTCTCCTCCATTTCTTAAGAACTGCTATTCAGCACCTATTGTATATTCACGTACAATGTTGTTGTTTGCTAAATGCTCTGATACAATTCTCTTTGCTTTTTCAGGATTTACATGAATGTATGTTACCTTTTCCTTACCCGGAGCATAAACTTCAACTATCGGCTCATATGTGCACATGCCTATACAGCCTGTCTGAACTACCTGCACGTTTTTTAGATTTCTTTTAGCAACTTCTTCAACCAGTGTTGTCAAAACAGGCCTTGCTCCTGCGGAAATACCGCAAGTTGCCATTCCTACAACAACCCTGATATCCTTATCTGAATTTCGCATTTCAACATTTTTAATCGCTTCTTCTCTTAACTTTTTTAATTCTTCTAAAGATTTCATAATATGCCTCCTATGCCTTGTATTTAGATAATATTTCAGGTATTTTTTTAGGTTCAAGCTTGCCGTACACATCACCGTCTATCATCATTACAGGAGCAAGGCCGCAGCACCCCAAGCACCTTGTAGCTTCAAGCGTAAATAAATTGTCTGATGTCGTTCCTCCTACAGCCACATCCAGTTCTTTAGATAACTTGTCCAAAACCTGTTGCGCACCCTTTACATAACATGCTGTCCCGAGACATACACCTATTGTATGCTTGCCTTTGGGTTCAATGGAAAACTGCGTATAGAAGGTCGCAACACCAAAAACCTCTGCTAGGGGAATATCAAGCTCATGTGATATAAACTTTTGAACTTCAATTGGCAGATAACCAAAAATTTTCTGTGCCTCATGCAACGTTTGCATTAAAACACCTTGAGTGTCTCTAATTGAATCAATACACTCTTTAAGCATTATAAACTGTTTTTCGTTGGCTTTTACATCAAGACCTTTAATCAAAATAATAACCTCCCTACATTTTACGCAAATATATACAACATTATATAAAATTGTTAACATAATGTCAATCATTAATCTTAATTAATATTAATACAAGTTTTTAACAAAATCGCTAATTCAAATTTTTGTTAATATTCCATATGTTGTACCACATATATAATTATTTTTATCATACTTAAATTGTTAAATTTTCTTCAATTTTTAGTATTTTTTGTAAAACAGCTTCTCGTGTTATCGTTTTCAAATATTATATCACATTCCATCTCTTTATGCATTAAATATTTATAATTAAAATTTGGCATATAAAAAAACCACTGCTCTCATGCAGTGATTATTCTTCTATTTTTAATAGATCAAGTATTCTGTTTAAATCGTCGTTGTTTATGTACTCTATCTCTATTTTCCCTTTATTTTTAGCTTTTTTTATATTAACTTTAGAAGAAAACCGTTCAGTCAACATTTCTTCAACATAAACAATGTATTTATCCTTTTCAGGATAAACTTTTCGTCTTGTTTTTTTAGAATTCCTTACTAAATTTTCAACTTCCCTGACACTTAGGTTATCTTTTATTATTTTATCTGTCATTGCTACTTGCTTATCAGGAGAAAGACTCAGCATTGCCCTGCCGTGACCCGCTGAAATTTCATTTGATACAATTTTATTTTTTACATATTCATCAAGTTTTGACAGCCTCATTATATTGGTAACATACACTCTTGACTTTCCAACAATATTTGAAACTTCTTCTTGTGTTATACCATAGTGCTGCATAACAAATTCATATGCATTTGCCTCATCAATTGGGTTTAAATCCTCTCGCTGTATATTTTCAATCAGCGCAATTTCTGAAGCATTTTTATTTTCTATATCTCTCACAATGCAGGGTATATTTTTAATACCGGCATTTTTACATGCTCTCCATCTTCTTTCTCCTGCAATGATGGCATAAAAATCTCCGTCTTTTCTAACAATTATAGGCTGTATAATTCCATACTTTTTAATGGACTCTGTCAGCTCATCAAGCTTGTCTTGTTCAAATATTTTTCTGGGCTGATTTGGATTCGGACATATTAAGTTCGTATCAATTTCTTTAATTCTCTGATTATCTTCTTTTTCCAGATCTTCCGGTATCAATGCCGACAAACCTCTGCCCAAGGCTTTTCTTTTTGCTGCTGCCATATTGTCCTCCCTAATTGTTTTTAATTAATTCTTCAGATAGCTTTATATATGCTTCGCTTCCCTTTGAATTTACATCATAGAGCATTATGGGCTGACCAAAGCTTGGTGCTTCAGCTAACCTTACATTTCTTGGTATCACAGTTTTGTATACTTTATTTTTAAAATATTTCTTCACTTCTTCCACTACCTGAGCAGATAAGTTTGTTCTTCCGTCATACATATTAAGAAGAACTCCTTCTATATCAAGTTTTGGATTTAATGTTTTTCTGACAAGTTTCACTGTATCTATAAGCTGTCCTACACCTTCCAATGAGTAATATTCACATTGAATTGGTATAAGTACTGTGTTTGAAGCTGTAAGTGCATTCAATGATAATAAACCAAGTGACGGAGGGCAGTCTATAATTATAAAATCATAACTTTTATCAATTAAATTTATTTTTTCTTTTAATGTTTTTTCTCTGTACTTCGTATTCGTAAGCTCTATTTCCGCTCCGGCAAGTTGTATGTTCGATGGAATTAAATCAAGATTTTCTACTTCTGTGGCATACACTATCTTATTTATGTCAAAATTCTCAATCAACACATCATAAATCGTATTTTCAAGACTGTTTTTATCTACGCCAAAACCGCTTGTTGAGTTACCCTGCGGATCTATATCAATGCTGAGAACTTTCTTACCCTTGAGAGCCAACGCAGTACATAGATTTACATTTGTCGTTGTCTTACCCACACCGCCTTTTTGGTTGAATACACTTATCACTTTAGCCACTTAATCACCTTCTACAAACTTTTTTTAGGAATTTTAACCTTTATTTCTATGAAGTCTTCCGACTCCCCCTGTTCGAATTTTGCGTCTATACCGGTTTTGACAATTTCATTATAAGCATTTTTTATAGTATTGATATATATTTTA
This sequence comes from Sedimentibacter sp. LTW-03, assembly GCF_052059825.1. GTDB lineage: Bacteria > Bacillota > Clostridia > Tissierellales > Sedimentibacteraceae > Sedimentibacter. The sequence goes on along the minus strand of NZ_CP197180.1, from coordinate 2,757,133 downwards.
TAATTTATAAAGTTCCGTACGTAACGCTTGTCCCTCATCTTTTTTTTATTAATATCTTCTGAAATTGAATTTACAAGCTTTTCAGTTTCACTTACGTTTAGATCCTTATTTATAATTTTATCTACTATATCTAAAAGAAGTTCTTCATCGTTTAATTTTAGAAGAGCCCTAGCATGACGCTCGCTTAAGCCCCCCTGCCTGATTTTTTGTTTAACCGATTCCGGCAGCTTTAAAATTCTCATTTTATTTGCAATAGTCGATTGTGATTTGCCCAGCTTTTCCGCCAGCTTAGTCTGGTTTAAGTTAAAATCATCGATAAGTCTTTCAAATGCCATTGCTTCCTCAATAAAATCAAGATCTTCTCTCTGAAGATTCTCAATAAGTGCCATAGCAGCAGATTCCTCTTCCTTTACCTCAATAACTACTGCGGGAATTGTTTCCATACTTAACAGTTTTACAGCTTTCAAGCGTCTTTCACCGGCTACTACTTCATAAATATCATCATAAATTTTTCTGACAGTTATAGGTTGTATAATACCATAGTTTTTTATAGATTGGCTCAACTCCTCCAAGGCTTTACCATCAAAAATTTTTCTTGGTTGATTCTTGTTAGGAATTATTTTATTAACATCTATATTGACTATATTGCTTATCAAATAACTCTCCCCCTTACACTAATGGATCTTTACTTGGTTTTCCCGCTTTTCTCGGGTATTTTGCGTTTGTTTGTTCATACTTTTCAATTATAACTATCTTTCTGACAATATCTGTGGTCGGCAAACTGACTTCCCTTACTTCTTTTATTCTTCCCCCCAATTTTTTTATGGCATTTTCAGAATCAGAAATTTCCGAGGAAATATTTTCACTTTTGTATGCGGCAAAGTAACCACCTACATTAACAAACGGAAGGCAATATTCACAAAGTATGTTTAAAGGTGCAACAGCACGGGATACGCAGATATCAAATTTCTCTCTGTATTTTTTGCTTTGGCCGTAATCTTCAGCTCTTCCGTGTATCAGTTCAACATTTTCAAGCATAAGTTCTGTTTTTACTTCATCAAGAAAGTCTATTCTTTTTCTCAAACTGTCTAAAAGAGTGACTTTGTAGCCATCATTGACAATTTTTAAAGGAAATCCAGGAAAACCACCGCCTGTACCTACATCTATAAGGCTTTTTATTTCATTTTTGCGGTTGTTTTCCAACAGTAAAATACTGTCTAAAAAATGTTTAACATAAATTTCTTCATCATCATCTATGGATGTTATATTAATTTTCTGGTTCCATTCTTTCAAAAGATCTCTATACTTTACAAATTTATTTTCAATTTCATCGTTGTATGGTATATTTAGTTGTTTAAATCCCTCTTCCAATGTTTTTATCAAGGCATTCTCCTTATTTAATCGTTATTGTAAGTCATTAAATAAATTAAAAGCACATTAATATCTGAAGGTGATACTCCCGATATCCTTGAAGCCTGGCCGATTGAATCCGGTCTGATTTTATTAAGCTTCTGCCTTGCTTCCAATCTCAGGCTCTTTACATTGTCATAGTCAATACTCTTTGGAATTCTCTTGTTTTCAAGCTTTTTAAACTGTTCTACCTGATTTATCTGCTTGGATATATATCCTTCATATTTTATGACCGTTTCTACATAATCCTTAATTTCTTTCTTTAACGGCATTCTTTCTTCATCAAGCTCAGATGTATTATCATAGTTCAATTCCACTCTTTTTATAAGCTCATACAGAGTTGTAGGCATTTTAAGCGGAACACTTCCTATTTTCTCTAATATTTTATTAACTTCAGACTTCGGAGTTATTTTTATACTCTTCAGCCTGCCAATTTCACTTTCAATTTGCATTTTCTTATTTTCATACTTTTTATATCTCTCTTCTGTCACAAGACCTATTTTATGCCCCTTTTCAGTAAGTCTTTCGTCAGCATTGTCCTGTCTTAATAAAAGCCTGTATTCCGCCCTTGACGTCATCATTCGGTAAGGTTCATTCGTTCCTTTTGTAACCAAGTCATCTATCAATACACCTATATATGCTTCCGAACGATCCAGTATAAGAGGTTCTCTCCCTTGAAGGCTCATAGAAGCGTTAATTCCGGCAATTAATCCCTGAGCAGCCGCTTCCTCATAACCGGAACTTCCGTTGACCTGTCCGGCAAAAAATAAATTTTTTATACTAATCAGTTCCAAACTTAATTTAAGCTGTGTCGGATCTATACAGTCATATTCTATTGCATATGCCGGTCTCATAATTTCTGATTTTTCAAGACCAATCATAGATCTGTACATTGCAATCTGCACTTCGTACGGCAAAGATGACGACATGCCCTGAATATACATTTCCTTAGTATCTAACCCTTCAGGTTCCACAAAAAGCTGATGCCTTTCTTTATCTGCAAATTTCACTACCTTATCTTCAATTGACGGGCAATACCTAGGACCGACACTTTTTATAACACCTTCGTAAAGAGGTGATCTGACAAGATTATTTCTTATAATATTATGAGTTTTTTCTGTTGTGTAGGTTATATAACATGGTACCTGTTCTATATCTACTTTGTCATTCATAAATGAAAATGGAATTATTTCTTTATCACCTGTCTGCATTTCCATTATTTCGTAATTTATAGAATCAGAATGTATTCTTGCCGGAGTTCCTGTTTTGAATTTTCTTAAATCTATTCCTAAATCCATCAATGATTGTGAAAGGTCATTTGCAGGGGCTAATCCGTCAGGACCCGACGAATAGTTCAGTTCGCCTATATATATTTTTCCCTTTAAGTACGTACCCGTTGTTACTATAACGGCTTTAGTATTGTAATATGATCCCAGTTTCGTATATACGTTAAAGGTCCCGTCTTCCAGCAATTCAATTTTTATTGCCTCTGACTGCAAAATTTTAAGATTTTCTTGGTTTTCCAAAACCTTTTTCATTTCAGTATGATATTTTTTTTTGTCAGCCTGAGCTCTTAAAGAATGTACTGCCGGTCCCTTTGAACGATTAAGCATCTTACATTGTATCATAGTTTTATCAATATTTAAAGCCATTTCTCCGCCAAGTGCGTCTATTTCCCTTACCAGATGTCCTTTTGCCGTGCCTCCTATATTTGGATTGCAAGGCATCATGGCTATAGAATCCAAGCTCATGGTCAAAACTACAGTATTCATTCCAAGACGTGCACTTGCCAGCGCTGCCTCACACCCTGCATGACCTGCCCCAATAACTATAACATCCACACTTTCAGCAAGAAAATTTTTTACTCTGTCTTCCATTTCATTCCTCTTTCTAATTACTTGCCTATGCAAAATTCATTGAATATTTTATCCATTAAGTCGTCACTTACAGACTTACCTACAATCAGACCCAGATATTCCATAGATTGTTTTAAATCAATTTCCAGAAAATCAATAGTCACATGATTTTCAATTGATTTTAACACTTCCTCCAGACTGTTTTTTGCATTTATGAGCAAGTTTTTATGTCTTGCGTTGTTTATAATAAGTTCATCACTTACATCTATACTTCCTTCAAAAAACATTCGTACTATTTTATCAATTATATCGTCCAAACCCTGATTATTAAGAATTGATATATTTATTGCTTCTGTTTCTATATCCTCATAACCACTAAAATCAATAATGTTTTTCAGATCAGTCTTATTTTTTATATATATAACCTTTTTATTTTTAATATAATCCAGTATTTTTTTATCTTCTTCTTCCATTTTTCTCGAAGAATCAAAAATCATTATTACTAAATCAGCTTCATTAACTTTTTGCAGCGCTTTTTCGACACCTATTCTTTCAACCTTGTCATCGGTTTCTCTTATACCTGCCGTATCAATAATTCTCAAAGGAACACCCTTGATGTTTACATACTCTTCAATTGTATCTCTTGTTGTTCCCGGCACTTCCGTAACTATTGCTCTGTTTTCGTTCAATAAAAAATTCATAAGTGAAGATTTGCCAACATTCGGCTTACCTAAAATAACTGTCTTAATGCCCTCTCTGAAAATTTTACCCGTATCTGCAGTATTAATGAGTCTTTTAAGCTTTTCGATTATAATCTTACTCTCACTTTTTACTTTTGAAATTGTTACTTCGTCCTCATCATATTCCGGAAAATCGATATTTACTTCTATATTTGCAAGAAGATCCATTATTATGCTTATAAGTCCGTTTATTTCCCTGGAAAGTCTTCCTTCCAAATGGTTAACTGAAATTTCATGGCTGGTGTCTGTCTTAGAATTTATAATATCAATAACAGCTTCTGCCTGAGTCAAATCTATTCTTCCGTTCAGAAAAGCTCGCTTTGTAAATTCTCCTCTTTCCGCAGGTCTGCACCCTTGCTCAAGAACAACTTCAAGTATTTTCTTTGCGGAGATAATACCCCCATGACAGTTAATTTCAACAATATCTTCTCTGGTATAAGTATGAGGAGCTTTCATGTATGACAATAATACCTCATCAATAACCTTTCCGTTCTTATCAACAATAAAACCATAATGAAGGTACCTTGGTTTTAAGGCTAATTTTTTATTCATTTCATCGTTTTTACCCATAAATATTTTATGCGCAATATTTAAAGAATCACTTCCGCTTATTCTTATGATATTAATGCCTGCATTGCCCGGAAACGTAGCAATTGCTGCTATTGTACCTGAATTCATTTTACCACCGCTTCTTTCAATCATATATATTTTACATTAATAATCAATAAATGTACATAATAATTTGTATTTATATTCCTTTATTACTTTTTTAAAGAATCATGCTAACAAGCTAAAACGCTACTTAAAAAATATAACCCGGGTTTGTCCGGGTTATTAAAAATTCTGCTATTTTAAATCTATAACAACTTTTCTGTAAGGTTCTTCACCTTCCGAATAAGTTATTATATCGGCCGTATCCTGTAAAGTCGAATGAATAATTCTTCTTTCATATGGATTCATGGGTTCCAATCTTACCTTATGCTTATAGTATCTGCATTTATCGGCCATCTTATTTGCCAGTTTTTTTAATGTTTCTTCTCTTTTTGCTCTATAGTCTTCAACATTAAAAATAACTCTTACGTAATTTTGTCTTCCCTTGTTTACAATTAAATTTAAAAGAAATTGAATTTCGTCTAAATTTTTGCCTCTTTTTCCGATAATTATTCCTTTATCATCTTCATCAATTTTAACTATATCAACTTTCAATACATTGTCTGATAAAACTACCTTGTAATCGGCTTCTATGTCCATTTTTTTCAATAACACTTCAAAAAACTTTTTTGTTCTTTCTTCCGGACCGTTTGTAATAGTTACTTTTATTTTTGCATTCTTGCTTCCTATTAAACCAAACAAACCTTTTGACGGTTCGTTGATTATATCAACTTCGACTTCATCACTCTCAGCTCCGAGTTCTTCTAACGCAGCTTTAACAGCTTCATCGACAGTAGCCTTTTCAATAGTTATACTTTTCATCTATTTTAATTCCTCCTTAGGATTTTTGGACGAATTCATAATAAAATATTGTTGTGCCAATTGGAACACATTAGATACAACCCAATATAAACCCAAACCTGCAGGGAACTGGATACCAAATATAAAAATCATTACAGGCATCATCATATTCATGGATTTTTGTGTCGCTTGCTGCTGTTCATTAACTGAAGGCTGTGATGATGATGTCATCTTTGTGGTGAAATAAGTTGTAAGAGCAGAAACAGCTGCTAATATAGGAACAGCTGCTCCTACAAAAGGCAATGCCATACCGCCCATAGATAAGCCGTTAACCATATCAACTAAGTTTTCATGTACACCCTTTGCTACATCTGCAGCAACAAAGACATGATTTTCAGTAAAACCTAAATCTTTTATCCACAAAAAGGATTTGTTTATTGAATCAAAAAATGCTTGATCTTGAAAAACAAATTGCACAGGCTCTCTTATTACATAAAAGAAAGCAATAATTATTGGAAATTGAATAAGCATAGGCAAACATCCCGAAAAAGGACTGTAGTTTGCTTCTTTGTATAACTCCATTTGCTTTCTTTGAAGAGTCTGAGGATCTTTTCCATATTTCTCTTGAAGCTCTTTTATTTTAGGATTCATTTCTTGCATTTTTTTCATTGATTTTGTCTGCTTTACCGTAAGAGGCAGCATAATCGCCTTGAATATTATTGTTGATAATATTATTGCAATTGCATATGCAGAAACAAACTCCGTATCCAATCCGGATACCATATTGTATAATAATTTAACAAGCATGCCCATGGGCTTTGCGATAAAATCTAAGTTCATAACTCCTCCGTATTATTTCAAAGGATCGTATCCTCCGGGGTTAAAGGGATGGCATCTGAGTATTCTTCTTATACCTAAGTAAGATCCCTTAATGAAACCGTATTTTTGTAGTGCCTCCACAAAATATTGAGAACATGTCGGGTAAAACCTGCAATGTCTGACTCCGTAATTCGAAGAAAATTTCTGATATACCCTTATAAGAAAAATCAATATTCTACTTATTTAAATCACCCTTTAATAAATTTTTTCTTTTCATCAACTTATTAAATGATTTTTCCAAACTTCTGTAATCCGATTCTACTGCATTGACTCTTGCCATTATAACAATATCATAGCCTTGTTTAATAGTTTGTTCATTTAACCTGACTATTTCCTTAAGCCTTCTTCTTATAAAATTTCTTGATACTGCCTTCTTTATTTTTTTTGCAGCAGTAAATCCAAATCTGCTGATTCCGAAACTATTTTTTTTAACAAATAGAACAAGGTTATAATCGGAAATCGAATTATTACAATTGTATACTGTTTTATACTCTGTATTTTTTTTTATTATTATCATTTATTTACCTTAAATGTCCAGATATTTCTAATTGGAATAAAAGGCCACAAATGCGGCCTTATGCTGACAATCTTTTTCTACCTTTTGCCCTTCTTCTCTTTAAAACATTTCTTCCAGACTTTGTGCTCATTCTTTTTAAAAATCCATGTTCGCTGCTTCTTTGTCTTCTTTTTGGCTGATAAGTTCTTTTCACCGGAAACACCTCCTTGTAATACAGATATCTATATCAATATCCTAAATTTTCATGTTTTTAAATTATAATATTTTTAAATTACTGTGTCAACTCTTAAAAATATTATAATTTACCGCATTAAGTTACGTCTACACATTAACTGCAAGTAAACTTGCATAAATTAAATTATAGCTATTGTACTATACTATATTTTCATAAATATTGCAAATATTTTTTGAAATAAAAAAAATAAAATTGAAATTGTGGATAAAAAATGTTACTATGATATATACCTGTGGATAACTTTTTTTATGTTGCTCATTTATGGACAACTTGTTAACAGATTATGAGAAACATTGATTAATCATATATTTAGATTGTTTATATTTTTTATAAACAATTGTTTATATCATATATTTTATCAAAAAGCATCACTTTTTATTAACAAAATGTTAATTTTTTTTATCAACAACCGGAGGATATTATGAACTTTGAAGAATTATGGAATGAAGTCCTCGAGATTGTCAAAGAGGACACTAATCAAGTCAGTTTTAATACTTGGTTCAAACCCCTTAAAATAGTTGCATATAAAAATAACACCATTTATTTGGAAACAGCAGATGAATTTTTAAAAAATACATTGAAAAAAAGACATTACAACTTTCTGAAAAATGCTTTTACATATGTATTAAAAAAAGATACTGAACTTATTTTTACGGTGCCAGGAGAAAATCTTGAAAAGGAAGATAATAAAAAAAATAATTTAAACAACTCCACCGAGGATTCTGATTCTATTAATAGTAATGGAAGAAAATTAAATCCAAAATACAGATTTGATAATTTTATAATAGGAAACAGTAACCGATTTGCACATGCTGCCTCACTTGCTGTTGCGGAAGCACCTTCAACAGCATACAACCCACTATTTTTGTACGGGGGTGTAGGCCTTGGTAAAACTCACTTAATGCATGCAATTGGACATTATATACTAGATAATAATCCTGAAGCATACGTACTTTATGTTACATCTGAAAAATTTACCAACGATTTGATTAACTCAATAAAAGACGGTAAAAACGAGGAGTTTAGAAATACTTATAGGAGAGCTGACGTGCTTCTTGTAGACGACATTCAGTTTATTGCGGGAAAAGAAAGTACTCAGGAGGAATTTTTCCATACATTCAATGCCCTCCATGAAGCTAATAAACAGATAATAGTATCCAGCGATAATCCTCCAAGTGAGATACCTACATTGGAAGACAGGCTTCGTTCACGTTTTGAATGGGGACTTATAGCTGATATTCAGCCACCTGATTATGAAACAAGAACAGCCATTCTTAGGAAAAAGGCAGAAGCCGAAAATTATGATGTTCCAGATGATGTTATATCATATATCGCTCAAAATATTCAATCAAACATAAGAAAACTTGAAGGAGCTCTTATAAGAATATACGCATATGCTTCTTTGACAAATAAAAAGGAAGTATCGCTGGAACTGGCTCAGGAAGCTCTAAAACATTTAATTTCAAATAACAAAAAAATTACTATTAACGATATAAAAGAAGTAGTTTCAAACTACTATAATATATCGATGGAAGACATAGTATCAAAGAAAAAGACAAAAAACATAGCCTATCCAAGGCAAATTGCAATGTATATAGGAAGAAAACTCACAAACTTGTCTCTTCCTAAACTAGGTGATGAATTTGGAGGCAGAGATCACTCAACTGTTCTTCATGCATGCAATAAAGTGGAAGAAGATATAGAAAACAGTCAGGAAGTAAAAAAGAATATTGATGATTTGATTTCCATGCTTAATAATTAGGAACAACCTGTTGACAAAAAGTTAGTTGCTGTTGACAAAAAAATATAGGCAGTTAATAACTTTTTCATATTTTCAAAACTATCCACATGAAATTTCTTTCTTAGTTAGTTAGAAATTAAATGCAAAAATGACTTTTCAACAAATTAACATTGCCTACTACAATTACTATTATATTTTATTTATATCTACTAAGGATTTTACACTTTTTTAGTTGTGCACATTTTTTATAAAAGGAGCTAAAAGATGAAAATAAAAATAAACCAAAATGAACTTAATAAAAGCATTAATATTGTACAAAAAGCCGTAACATCCCGAACACCACTTCCTATTTTGTCAGGCATATTAATTGAAGCTAAAAATAACATGCTTGTACTTACGGCAACAGATCTTGATTTAGGTATAAAAACATATTCTCCATGCGAAGTTGAAGAAGAAGGTTCTATTGTAATACAGGCAAGACTTATAGGTGATTTTGTAAGAAAACTTCCGGCTAATTCTTATGTTCATATTGAAACAATGGATAATAACAATATGGAGATTAAGTGTCTTAATACTGAAATTAATATTTTAGGTAATTCGGCATCGGAATATCCGGATAACACATTTGATAACGAAGGAAAATCATTTTCTATTAAACTTGAATCATTGAAAAGTTTAATTAAACATACGTGTTTTGCAGCTGCACAGGAAAATATAAAGCCAATTTTTACAGGGTGCTTGGTAGAGATTAAAAATAATATGTGCACATTCGTGGCTTTGGATGGCTATAGAATGGCAGTTAAAAAAGAAAAGATTAATTTTGAAGGAGAAGTTTCTGTAGTTGTTCCATCAAAGACTTTGTTGGAAATTTTGAGAGTTATTGAAGAAAATGAAGAAAATACAGAAATAACTATATCCGAAAGCCATATAAGCTTCAAAATGGAAAACACAATTATTATTTCTAATCTTCTGGATGGAAAATTTATTGATTATCAGGGAATAATAAAAGATAATTATGTAACAGTAGTAAAAGCGGAAACTTCAGACATAAGAAATAGTGTGGAGAGGGCTTCACTTCTTGCTAAAGATGATAAAAACAATTTAATTATTTTAGAAGTAAAAGAAAACAGTATGAAAATCAATTCTGCTTCCGAATACGGAAATGTAGAAGAAAATGTACCGGTTGAAAAAGAAGGAGAAAATATAAAAATAGGATTTAACTCAAAATATCTATTGGACTTTCTAAAAATTATTGACAGCGAAAAGATATCACTAAATTTAATAGGGGTTAATAATCCATGCTTTATAACTGAAGAGGGCAAACAAGATTATGTGTACATGGTGCTGCCTGTAAGAATAAGCTAAGCAAGTATTTTCTTAATTAAGAATAATGTCTGAAAGAAGGATTTATTATGGAAAAAGTGATCATTTCAACAGAATTTATAAAACTTGATCAGCTATTAAAATTTGTCAATGCAGTTGAGGGAGGCGGAATGGCCAAAAATGTAATTCTTGATGGACTTGTAAAAGTTAACGGCGAAGTTATGCTGCAAAGAGGCAAAAAGCTGAGAGAAGGAGATATTGTTGATTTCGGCGGAGAAAGGTATATCATTTCAAAAGAGGAAAAATGATAGTAAAAAGTCTAAAGATTAAAAATTACAGGAATTTTGAGGAAGCAGAAATTGAATTAAATGATTCTCTTAATATTTTTGTTGGAGATAACGGCCAGGGTAAAACTAACCTAATGGAATCAGTTTATTTGACTTCTATAGGCAGGACGTTTAGATTGAACAGTGAAAATGAGCTTATTAAATTTCACGAAAACAGAAGCTTTGTTGAAGTTAATATACAAAAAAACAACTATGAAATGAAAATTCAGCTTCAGCTTGAGAAAAATAAAAGAAAACAGGTTTTAATCAACGGCGTTAAATTAGATAAGACATCTGAAATGATAGGAATTTTAAATAATGTTATATTTACTCCTGATGACATGAAAATCGTTAAAGGAAGTCCTAGTGAAAGACGCAAATTTGTTAATATTGATATTTCTCAAATTAAGCCGAAATATAAATATCTGCTCAATAAATACAAAAAAATCTGTACTGAAAGAAATATATTATTAAAAAACTACTATACAAAATCGAAAAATAAGGATATTATTAATATTTGGAATGATTACTTGGTTAATATTGGAACGGAAATAGTATACTACAGATATGATTACATAAGTAAGCTTAAAAAATATTCTGTGGATATTTATGCAAATATTTCAGGCAACAAAGAAAAGTTTGAATTAAATTATTTATGCAATGTTGGGAATTTAAATAATATTGATAAAGACGATTTTAAAAAAATGTTTTATGAAAAAATTAATTCTGGTTTACAGCAGGAGATTCAAAACGGAACTACAATGTACGGCCCTCACAAAGACGATATTATAATAAAAATAAATGAAAAAGAATGTAAGTATTTTGGTTCTCAAGGGCAGCAAAGGTCCGCAATTTTAGCTGTAAAACTTGCTGAAATAGAGATTATAAAAGAAGAGATAGGAGAATATCCCGTCTTGCTTCTTGATGACGTTCTTTCAGAGCTTGACAATAAAAGAAAAGGGTTTTTAATAAATTATATCAAAGGAATTCAAACGTTCATCACAACAACGGATGATCACGATTTGAATGTATTGACTGAAAATTACAATAAGAATAAATTTTATATAAACGAAGGAAAAATTGGGAACATTACAAATTAGAGGAGATATAAATGACTGATAGAAATAATATTCATTATGGAGCAGAGCAGATACAGGTGCTTGAAGGTCTTGAACCTGTTAGGAAAAGACCTGGAATGTATATAGGCTCCACCGGTGAAAGAGGATTACACCAATTGGTTTATGAAGTTGTTGATAACAGCATTGATGAAGCGTTGGCGGGATATTGCAATACTATCAATGTAACCATTAATGAAGATAATTCAATAGTGGTTGTAGACAACGGAAGAGGAATTCCTATAGAGAAAAATAATAAGACAGGGAAATCTACATTGGAGACAGTGCTGACAGTGCTGCATGCAGGGGGAAAATTTGATAATGATGCGTACAAGGTATCAGGCGGACTTCACGGCGTAGGTGTGTCATGTGTTAATGCTCTGTCTAGTTATTTAGTTGCGGAAGTAAACTGGGACGGAAAGAAATATAGGCAGGAATTTGAAAGAGGCATTCCTAAATCAGAGGTTAAATACATATCTGATACAGAAGAAAACGGAACTACGATAACATTTTTGCCCGATTCTACTATTTTTGATGCTATAGAATACAATTATACGACATTGAAGCATCGTATGAGAGAGCTTGCATTCCTGAACAGAGGAATAAAAATAACTTTAGAAGACAAGAGGGAAAATGTAAAAGAAGAATTTCATTATGAAGGCGGAATAAAGGAATTTGTTCAATTTTTAAACAGAAAAAAGGATGCCTTACACGATGATATAATTTATGCTGAAGGTAAAAAGGATAAAGTTATAGTTGAATTATCTATGCAGTATACGGATTCATATTCTGAGAATATTTTTTCTTTTGTAAATAATATAAATACAATAGAAGGCGGTACACATCTAATAGGTTTTAAAACTGCTTTTACTCGTGTTATTAATGATTATGCAAGAAAAAGTAATTTATTAAAAGAAAATGATGTTTCCATAACAGGAGAGGATATAAGGGAAGGTATTACAGCTGTTCTTTCCATTAAGATACCTAATCCTCAGTTTGAAGGACAGACAAAAACAAAATTGGGAAACAGCGAAGTAAGAGGTATAGTTGATAACATAACAGGGGAAGCATTGAGCGTATATTGCGAAGAAAACCCAAAGACAGCAAAATTAATTGTTGAAAAATCTTTGAGATCGGCAAGAGCAAGAGAAGCGGCAAGAAAAGCAAGAGATCTTGCCAGAAGAAAGGGTGCTCTTGACAGTATGTCTCTGCCTGGTAAATTAGCAGATTGTTCTGAGAAGGATCCTACTTTGTGTGAAATATGCATAGTTGAGGGTAATTCAGCAGGAGGGTCTGCAAAAGAAGGAAGGGACAGAAGGTATCAGGCAATACTTCCTTTGAGAGGAAAAATTTTAAATGTAGAAAAATCGAGAATAGATAAAATACTGAATTCTGAAGAAATTAAAAATATGATTACAGCTTTTGGTACAGGTATCGGAGAAGATTTTGACGTAACAAAACTAAGGTATCACAAGATAATTATAATGACAGATGCCGATGTGGACGGTGCACATATAAGAACTCTTTTGCTCACATTTTTCTACAGATATATGAAGGAGCTTATTACTCAAGGGCATGTTTATGCTGCTCAACCTCCTTTATACAGGGTGAAAAAAGGTAAATTCGAAAAATATGTGTACAGCGATTCGGAGCTGAGCGATATTTTAGAAGAAATAGGAAGAGACAACAAGATTGAAATTCAGCGTTACAAAGGTCTGGGAGAAATGGATCCCGAACAGCTTTGGGAAACTACAATGAATCCGGCAGACAGAATTCTTTTAAGAGTCAATGAAGATGACGCTATGGCTGCAGATGAAACATTCAGTATACTCATGGGAGATAAAGTTGCTCCCAGAAGAGAGTTTATTGAACAAAATGCACGATATGTAAAGAATTTAGATATATAGCTGTTGGAGGTTATAAATGAGCGAAAATGAAAATAAAAGTAAGATTATAGAAACAAATATTACCGAGGAAATGAGAAAATCTTATTTAGATTATGCTATGACGGTTATTGTTTCAAGAGCCCTGCCAGATGTAAGAGATGGGCTTAAACCTGTTCATAGAAGAATTCTTTATTCCGCAAATGAACTTGGATTGACACCTGATAAACCTCATAAAAAAAGTGCACGTATTGTCGGTGACGTTCTCGGTAAGTATCATCCTCACGGAGATTCAGCTGTATATGATGCAATGGTACGTTTGGCTCAGAGCTTTTCTATGCGTTATCCATTGATAGATGGTCATGGGAATTTTGGTTCTGTTGATGGAGACCAAGCTGCGGCAATGCGTTATACAGAAGCTAGAATGTCAAAAATTGCATTGGAGCTTTTAAGGGATTTTAATAAAGATACTGTTGATTTCAGGCCTAACTTTGATGAAACATTGAAAGAGCCTGTTGTTCTTCCAAGCCGTTTTCCGAATCTTCTTGTTAACGGCTCACAGGGTATAGCTGTTGGTATGGCAAGCTCTATCCCTCCTCAGAACATAGGAGAGGTAATAAATGGGGTTATGGCATACATTGATGATCCGGACATAGATGTTCCTGGGCTTATGAGATATATAAAAGGCCCTGATTTTCCTACAGGTGCAATTATAGAGGGAAAAGAAAATATCAAAAATGCCTATATGACAGGAAGAGGATTCGTAAAGGTTAAATCAAGAGTTGAAATAGAGGAAATAAAAAATAATAAAAGCAGAATAATTGTATCCGAGCTTCCTTACATGGTAAACAAAGCAAGGTTGATTGAAAAAATAGCAAATCTTGTAAAAGATAAGAAAATCGACGGCATTTCCGATTTAAGGGATGAAAGTGATAGAAAAGGTATGAGGATTGTTATTGAAATTAAGAGAGACTACAATCCTAACATAGTACTTAACAATTTATATAAGCATACTCAGCTTCAAGATAATTTCAGCATTATTATGATAGCTCTTGTAAATAATGAGCCTAAGGTGTTGACACTTAAGGAAATGGTTCATTATTACGTTGAGCATCAAAGAGAAATTGTAGTAAGAAGAACAAAGTATGATTTGAATAAAGCTGAAGCAAGAGCTCATATTGTTGAAGGTTTGAGAATAGCCATTGATAATATTGATGAAGTTATAAGAATAATAAGATCTTCTTATGACGATGCAGAGAAAAAATTGATGGATGCATTTAATTTATCAGAAATTCAGGCAAGAGCAATCATTGATATGAGGCTTAGACGTCTGCAAGGCCTGGAAAGAGAAAAATTAGATGCAGAGTACAAAGAATTAATGGAAATGATTGCTAAATATAAAGAAATTCTTTCAAACCAGCACCTGGTGGACAACATAATAAAAGATGAATTAAAAGATATTAAAAATAATTTTTATGATGAAAGAAGAACAGAAATAATTGCAGACGAAGGCGAAATAACTGTAGAAGATTTAATTGAAGAAGAAAATGTTGCAATTACTCTTACTAATTTTGGATACATCAAAAGACTTCCTGAAGACACGTACAAGGCTCAGAATAGAGGGGGCAAGGGAATAACAGCACTCAAAACAAGAGAAGAAGATTTTGTAAAGGATTTATTTATAACATCTACTCATGATAATCTTCTGTTTATGACAAACAAAGGAAGAATGTTCAGAATTAAGGCATATGAAGTTCCTGAAGCAAGACGTCAGGCCAAGGGTACAGCCGCTATAAATTTGATAAGCATAGATTCAGGTGAGCAAGTAAGATCAATAATTCCAATAAGAGAGTTCAATGACGATGAATACCTAATATTTGTAACCAAAAAAGGGATTATTAAAAAGACTAAACTCAGCGATTTTGATACAACAAGAAAAACAGGTTTAGTAGCAATAAAAATCGCCGATGATGATGAGCTTATAAATGTTTCAAAAACTGATGGCACTAAGGATATATTTATAGTTACAAAATCCGGTAAGGGAATAAAATTCAATGAAAAAGATGTAAGAGCAACAGGCAGAAACTCTATGGGTGTTAAGGCAATAACCATAAGTGATGAAGATGAGCTTGTTACAATGAGCATAATTAATGAAAACAATGAAAGCACTGAAAAGAAATATATTTTAACAGTAACGGAAAACGGGTATGCAAAAATAACCTTGTCTCAGGAATACAGATGCCAGAACAGAGGCGGAAAGGGAATGAAGGCACATAATGTAAATAATAAAACAGGCCCGATAATAGGTTCTTTGATTGTTGAAAAGGAAGATGACATAATGATGCTGAGCATCAACGGGTCAATTATAAGAATGCATGCAACGGAAATTTCAATTATGGGAAGAGATACTCAAGGAGTAATTGCCATGAGATTAAATGGCGACGATAGAGTAGTATCTGTAGCAAAAATTTATTCAGAGGACCGTAGTTTGGAAGACGAAGAAGAATAAGATTAGTGGAGGTTATCATGTCATTAGAAATTAAATATGAATTGACTTCGGAAAATAATTTAGAAATAATTCCTGTGGGAGAAGTAGATATATATACTTCTCCTGAACTCAAAAATAAAATTTTTGAGTTAATCGAAGAAAAAAACAGCAATATAGTAATTAATGGCGAAAAGCTTGATTACATTGATTCAACCGGTCTTGGAATTTTAATGGGCATTTACAAAAAGCTCCAGGAAAAGAATCTTAGCATAAAGGTGATAAATCTAAAACCTAATATATATAAATTATTCGATATAACAGGATTAAATAAGATTTTTAGTATTCAGAG
Source organism: Sedimentibacter sp. LTW-03 (assembly GCF_052059825.1). Classification (GTDB taxonomy): domain Bacteria; phylum Bacillota; class Clostridia; order Tissierellales; family Sedimentibacteraceae; genus Sedimentibacter. Next base: position 2,740,819 of record NZ_CP197180.1, on the reverse strand, counting down.
GTGATATAATGGAAAAAATAAATTTAACTATTCCTAAAAAATCTGAATATATGAGTACAATCAGGCTTACAACATCTGCTTTGTCAAATATGAACGGGTTTAACGTAGATGAAATAGAAGATATAAAAGTTATTATATCAGAGGTTTGCACTCTTTTTATAAATATAGTTAAAAATAACAGTGAACCTTTAAATATAAGATATGAGATGACAGACGGTAAATTGAATGTTGAAGTAACTGATTTAAATACAGGTGAAATTTCTGAAGAAAACAGTACAAATAGGGATATGTGCATAATGATTATTGAAAGCCTGGCTGACAATTATAAATTTGATGCGAAAAGTAAAAAGATAGTATTTGAAAAGAGTATAAATATTTATGAGTAGGCGTTAATATATGGGTGAAGCAATACAAAATAAAAAAAATATTAAAAATCAGGATTTATTTTTGCAGTACAAGCATAATAAAGACTTAGAAACCAGAAATGAAATCTTTGAAAAATACAGATACATGGCAGAAATAATTTCTAGGAAATATACTAACAAGGGAATAGAACATGAGGATATTTTTCAAATAGCCTGCATGGGATTAATTTATGCCATTGAGAGGTTTGACATTACCAAGGGATTTGAATTTACCAGCTTTGCTACTCCGACCATTCTGGGGGAAATTAAAAAGTACTTCAGGGATAAAGGCTGGGCTATTAAAGTGCCTAGAAAAATTCAAGAAATATCAAAGAAAGTTAATGAAGCAAACAACACTTTAAGCAATCAGCTTAATAGAGCTCCCACCGTTGGAGAAATAGCAGAATATCTTAATGTAACAGAAGAAGAGGTATTAGAGGCATTTGAAGCTGGAAAAATGTTTAATTCCCAGTCATTGGATGAAAAATTTGATTCCAGCGGCGATGACAGTGATTTGTCTCTGATGGATGTTGTTGGGCAGGAGGATGCTCATTTTATAAAGATTGAAAATCAGGATTTTATTCAAAAATCCATGAATAAATTAAATGATTTGGAAAGACAAATAATAATAAAGAGATTTTATTTAAGAAAGACACAAAGTGAAATTGCAAAAGAACTTAATATTTCTCAAATGACCGTATCAAGAATAGAAAAAAAATCTTTGGAAAAATTAAGAATTGAATTTAATAAATAGAAATTTAATTAAAAATAAAAACATTGTGCTGTTTATTTATATACCATAAATTATTCTTAAAGGAGGAAATATGAGAAATAGGGGAAGATTTTTTGTTATTGGTTTAATTATAATAGTATTTTTGGCCGTAAATTCATTTGGTGGTGTCATTAAATTTTTAACAGATTATTCGTGGTTTAAAGAAGTAGGATATACAGAAACCTTTTTAACTAAAATAAAAGCTCAGTTTGCAATAGGTATTCCTGTATTTTTTTTATTAAGTATTTTATTGTATGTTTTTATAAGGAAACTGAAAAAAAAGTACGACTTGGAATCGGGAGTTATTGATACGCAATCCAAAAAAAAGTCATTAATGTGGATGAAGATAATTTCTGTGGCCATAAGCTTTTTGTTTACTGTAAGTGTAGTATCGGGAACATGGTTTCAGATTCTTCAGTTTTTTAACAGTGAAAGCTTTGGCGTAGTAGATCCAATTTTCAACAATGATATGAGTTTTTACATATTTAAACTTCCACTTATAAATACATTAATTGATTTTGTGATGAACATTTTATTCTTGCTAATAGTTGTGACAGTATTGTTTTATGGGTATCTTACAATTAAAGACAGCCTTAAAAATGTAACTGAACAATTTACAGAGATGAAATTCAATAATTACCAATTTGATTTCAGTGCTGTTTTAAATGTAAAATTTGCATCTAAAATTATAAACCAGCTTTCTGTAATAGGAATTTTTGTGTTTGTTCTATTGGGAGTAAAATTTGTACTTAGAAGTTATGAACTTTTGTATTCTCAATTGGGCAGAGTTTTTGGCGCGGGTTATACCGATATAAATGTAACGTTGAATTTATATAGAATACTCGCAATAGGATGTTTGATTTCAGCTGTTACTTTTTTCATGGGAGCAAGAAAAAGAAATCTTAAATTTGCATTGACAATGCCCGTTGCATTGATTGTTATTTCAATTGCAGGAACAGGATTAGCCGGATTAGTCGAAAACTTTGTTGTTGAACCCGATCAGCTGTCTAAAGAGACGAAGTATATGGAGTACAGCATAAAAAGCACTCAGAGCGCATATGCTTTGGATGATGTAAAAATAGTTCAATTTCCGGCAACTAATGAATTAACTATAGAAGATATAAACAATAATAAAGAAGTTATTGATAATATAAGAATAAACGATCAGGAACCTTTAATTCAGGTTTATAATCAGCTTCAGGGTATCAGACCCTACTATGTTTTTAATGATGTAGATGTTGATAGATACAATATTAACGGAGATTATAAGCAAGTATTTCTATCGGCGAGAGAGCTTGATCAGAACCGTTTAAATGATCAGGCAAGGACATGGGTTAATCAGTACTTGAAATATACACACGGGTATGGAATAACATTATCGCAGGTGAATGAAGTTACTTCTCAGGGGCAGCCTGAAATGCTTATGAAAAATATACCTCCTATTACGAGCACGGATTTAAAAATAACAAGACCTGAAATTTATTTTGGTGAGAGTACAAATGACTATATAATAGTTAATTCTGATGAAAAAGAATTTGACTACCCTTCAGGTTCAGATAATGTTGAGACACTGTATGAAGGAGAAGCAGGTATAAAGCTTTCGTTTGTGAACAAACTGCTTTTCAGCTTGAGAGAAGCAAGTTACAGACTATTTATTTCTAATAACATAAACTCTGACAGCAGAATACTTTTAAACAGAAACATAATGCAGAGAGTTTATGAAATTGCATCATTTATGTATTTTGACAATGATGCCTACATTGTAATTAACCAGGATGACGGAAAACTTTATTGGATAATTGAAGGATTTACCGTAAGCGACAAATTTGCATATTCTCAGCCTACAGATAAATTTATTGAAGGTTGGAATGTAAACTATATAAGAAATTCAGTTAAAGCGGTAATAGATGCATATGATGGTTCTGTAGATTTCTATATTTCAGACGAGACCGATCCGATTATAAAAACATATAGTAAAATATTTACTGACTTATTTAAACCTATGAGCGAAATGCCGGAAGGATTAAAAAGTCACATCAGATATTCTCAAGCATATTTTGACGTACAGTCAGATATGTACAGACTTTATCACATAGAAAATCCCACAGTATTTTTCGGAAGAGAAGACTATTGGGATATAGCGAATGAGAAATATATGAATAACGGAGAACAACCTATAGGTTCAAACTACGTAATGTTTAAACTTCCGGAGGAAGATGATGTTGAATTTCTTTTGACTACTCAATACACTCCTCAAAACAAAGATAATATGATAGCACTTTTGGCAGCCAGAAATGACGGTGAAGCTTACGGTGATCTTGTATTGTACGAGTTTCCAAAAACAAAGACAATACCTGGACCTAGCATGATGGAAACAAAAATTGACCAGGATACGGTAATATCTTCTCAGCTGACGTTATGGAGTCAGGTAGGCTCAACAGTGCTCAGAGGAAACACAGTGGTAGTGCCTATAGAAGAATCTCTGCTTTACGTGGAACCTATTTATCTTAAGTCTGACACAGAGAGCAATTTCCCTGAAATGAAAATGGTAGTTGTTTATTATGATGAAAAAATCATAATGGAATCTACACTTGAAAAGGCAATAGAGAAGATATTTGGAATTTACACAGAAGAAGAGCAGCCTGTCGAAGAAGAATATGAGTATGATGATACAAATATTAATGATTTGATAAAACAAGCAACACAGTTTTTTAACGAGGCTACAGAAGCTTCTCAAAAAGGAGACTGGTCTTCATATGGCGATAGCCTAGAAAATCTTGAAGAAGTGTTAGAAAGATTGAACTTGCTGACTAACACTGCTCAAAGTACGAATGAAAACAATACTCCTGACGGAAATGTTACAGAGAACAAAGGAACAGAGCAGCAATAAAAAAAATTAAACTAAGTCTTAATATTGAAGAGCGAATTAGGATGAAATTAAACAGTTTCATTCTTATGCTCTTCAATTTTTTATAAACCATAATAATGAAATTTATGTATAATAATAACCCCTAAGATCAAAACTTTTATGCCTAATCTTAGGGGTTATTTCAATAATACATGGTGTTTTTACTGCAAATAATTATTACTTATCTTTTTTAATTTCAAATTCAAGCATTCCCATATAACCAGGTGCAATTTCATATTTATTAAATATTATAACGGGGTTGCCATTTTCATTGATATAGAAAGTCTGATCTTCCTTAATTGATTTAAAGCCTCCATCATTTTCACCAAAGTAAACATTGTTTTCATCTTTTGATCTTTCTGCAATTTCTTCTGATATTTGCTCATTTGCAACTGAAACATAATCTTTGCCAAGCAAATCTTCCAATGTCACTTTACTGTTTTTATTAAGATCATAATTGTAATAGAATTCTTGATAATATGCGCTGGCAAAATCTTGTGTAACCCATACTTTAAAAGAAATATAATCTTCGCTGTTGCATTTTACATCATAGTCGGCAACAAGTTCAGGAAGCACGATATCTTCCTCTTTAGTTCCTGTTTCTATTCTTGCCTGTTTATATTCTTCAAGTACTACTTTTGTTTCTTCAACTGCTTTATTCATATCGTTCTGAACAGCTTTATTTATTTGTTCCTGTAGATCTTTATCTTTAAGTCCATCAATTTCAGGAATCTTAATATCTACAGTGGATACATCGTTAGTTTCGTGAATTTCCTCAGCAGTAAAAATCCTCGCAAGAGCACCTAATATAGGTACATTTTCCATGGAAGCTGCAAAAGCCTCATTTGTAGATACTCCTATTCCGAAAGCTCCAACAAAGATTGTAATTGCTGCTGCAATAGCAACTATTTTTTTCCAGTAAGGTTTTTTTGATTTTTCATTTTTGATTGTCATGTTAATTACCCCATTTCTTTCGTTTTCTACTTTTTTAATTACGTTTTGAATAACCTGAGGAAGTTCCTGAGGAATTTCCGGATTTTCATATATTTTTTTAAGTTCGTTGATTTTGCTCATATTCTCATTATCCCATTGATTCATTTTGAAACACATCTCCCTTCAACTGTATTTTCAGTGAATCCAAAGCACGATAAAGAGTTGATTTAACCGTACTGAGATTAATTCCAAGTATTTTGGCTATATCGGCAAGTTTCATGTCTTCAAAGTATCTCAGTATTATTATTGATTTGGTTTTCGGCTCCAGCTCATTAAGTGCTTTGTACAGATCCAATAACTCTGCTTGAGATACATCTTCCTGTTTGTCATTGATCCTTAAGTCCTGTTCAATAAATACTTCGGGATCAGTTGCAATTGAATGCTTGCTTTTTCGAATTTCATCCAGACAAACATTGGCTAGAATACGGTAAAACCAAGCTTTCATTTGATTTGTATTTTTTAATTGATCTGAAGATTTTAATGCTTTATATACTGCCTCTTGAACCATATCTAGAGAGGTTTCTTTGTTTTTTACATAACTGTAAGCAAATAAATAGAATCTATTTTGATTTTCAACTATTAAGTTAACTAAGTTTTGGTAAGTATCTTTTTCTCCTGCAGGCATTTCCTCTCTCACTCTCCTTACGTTTATTAGACGGGGTAATATAATAAAAAGTCTCATAAAAAATAAAATTATATATAATAGCAATTCTGGTTTAATACTATAAATTGATTTAAATTAATTAAAAAGCTTCCTGAGATTTTAATTTTATCACAGGAAGCCTTTAAATAAGCTTAATTCTTACTTATTGTAAAACTATTTATAAAATAGTAATAATTTCATAAAAAATATAGTTTATTGTCAAATATTTATTACTTCGCCTTTCATAAGCATTAATTCCTTTTTAAAAACCTGTATGCTGTTGCGTTCGACTTTTGCCTTGTATAAGGCCTGATCTGCGCAAACAAATAATTTTGCTGCATTCATTTCATCTTCATATTCAGTTAGACCAAAACTGGCAGTCACCTTTAAATCTGAATTTATTGAAAGGTTAATGCTATTTAATTTAGACTGAATTTGTTCACAAATTTTAACTGCTTCTTCAATATTTGAATTATGAAACAACAGACAAAACTCATCGCCGCCATATCTGAATGGAACAGCCTTTTCGGAATGTTCTTTTAATAAACTTGCAAATTCAACCAAACATTTATCACCTATTTGATGTCCGAAACTATCATTAATTGTTTTGAAATTGTCTATATCAATAATTGCAAATATGTATTTTCCTTTTGAATCTTCTTCTAAATCGCGCATTGCATCATGAAGTGCTTTTCTGTTAAATATGCCTGTTACCTCATCGAGTTTAAGACGGTGATAAAGCATAATCCTTTCTTTTTCAATATTGATGCTGGCTGTATTTTTTTTTTGTTCATATTGAATAATTATCATGCATACTGCAGAAAATCCAAAAATAATAAGAAGAGAAACAAGAAAATTGCCTAAACGAAGTGTACTTTCGAAGATACTGGTCTTATCTACATCCCAGGAAACAAATACTTCTGAAATAATAAATAAACCTATGCTTATAAATGCTGTGGAAAAAGTAACTGAGTAACTGGCATAAATTGTTGTGAGTATAATTGCTCCTGAAAAAATAAAATAAGTTACTGTGAATGCACTGTGTGCCGTATAAGAAACAAAGCATATAATTGCATAAATGATTGATATTGAATATATTTTAAACTTCTGCGAAACTATATCAGACCGCATTACTGCTGTAGCAACTGCAATGCATAGAAAATTAATACCACTTGGCACAGCAATAAACTTTATAACATATTTTGAAACAGTAGTTGTCAATATGTCCGAATAAATAAAAATAGGGCTCAACATACACTCTACTGTCAGCACAAAAATAACCGTTGCAATTGAAATTTTATAATGCAGTAACAGCCAATTGTTATCGATTTTGTTATACTCTTGCAGTATTTCATTTTCTAGCTGAATTTTACTTTTAGAGGTATTTTTTCTTTGCTGCATTTCATTTTCTCCTGCAATTTCTAAATTTTATAGCGATAAACATATTGATATAGTTATAATTTCGTGAATGGACATTATGAATTGATAAATGAAAATGTCATCTAATGCTCAACTGATATATTTTATCATTTTAATCGTCATATGTCATTAAAATACTAAAATTATAAAATATTTCTTAAATATATTCTTATTGCAAAACAAGATAAGGTACATATGAATTATTTTGTCTAGAGCTTATTTTATAACAAGTACTTTAGTTACACTATTAATAAAGGATTTGGATAATATTATTTTTTTATGATATAATGCATTTAATCATAAAAAAACAAAGCGAGAGTAAATAACTATACAAAATTAGTAAAATTTTTATTATTAAGGAGGCTTATATGAAGTTTGAATTTAATCATTTTAATTTCAATGTTTTTGATTTAGAAAGAAGTAAGAATTTTTATAAAGAAGCATTGGGTCTAAAAGAGGTAAGGAGAAAAGAATCGGCTGACGGAAGCTATATTCTAGTTTTTTTAGGAGATGGAGAAACAGATTTTTCATTAGAGCTTACATGGTTGAAGGACAGAACAGAGCCATATGACCTTGGAGAACAGGAATTTCATCTTGCAATGGCAGTTGACAACTATGATGAAGCTTATAAAAAGCATAAGGAAATGGGATGTGTTGAATTTGTCAATGAATTAATGGGAATTTACTTTATTATAGATCCTGATGGGTACTGGGTGGAAATAGTAAGAAAGAAATAAGAGAGGATTTTATGGAATACAAGAGATTTAACAATACAATAATCGCAAGAATAGATAAGGGTGAAGAAGTTGTTGCAGAAATAATGAAAATATGTGCAAAAGAAGATATAAAGCTTGCCAATATCAATGCACTGGGAGCAGTGGGTGAAATAGTGATTGGATTATTTGACACAAAAGAAAAGAAATATCATTCTGAAAAATACACAGGAGATTTTGAAATTGTTTCACTAACCGGAAGTATTACTACAAAAGAAGGCCAGCTCTATAATCATTTGCATATGAGTGTGGGAGACAAAGAATACAGTGTTCGTGGAGGACATCTAAATTCAGCGGTTGTAAGTGCAACATGCGAATTGTTTATAAATATAATTGATGGTACAGTTGACAGAGAGTTTAATGACGAGGTTGGACTAAACCTTTTAAAATTTGACTAGTTATGAAAGCTGCCTTTTGAAAATATTTAAGGCAGTTTTTTTAATGATAAATTCTTTTGATAAAATAATAGATCAGCTGCAATTACTAACATACAAAATAAAGCGTAATATATAAACAATGGATTTTGCATGCCTCCGTATAAAATAAATAAAGATCCGTCAATAGCTAGTAGCGGAAACCAAGTATCCTTTTACTTTATTTTTTTAAAGTTTGTTTTCCAATTTATAGATAAATTTGTTAAAATATAAGAAACTTTCTTTTTATTTGACAATTTGTCTATTAATCTATAAAATATTTTATAGATTAGTGAAATAAAAACACAAGGATAAATCTATGAAATCAACTGATGAAGTTAAACAATTCCGAAAAAAAACGTCTCCGGGGGTTTTTTTAAACAAAATTGAAAAAGAGGATATGGAAGTTATTTATAAATGGTTTTCAGACATTGAATTTTTGAAGTTCTATGATTATATGCCTCCGATACCGCAAAAAAAGGAAGATGTTGATAAAACTTTTGAGAGTTATGAAAAAAATAAAGAGTCTGTTGTGTTTGCAGTCAGGCTAGCAGAAAATAATGAAATAATAGGAATTGCGGGATTTGATGATATAATTTGGGAAAATAAAGTTGCAACCTTGTTTATCGGCATCGGTGATGTAAATACGAGAGGCAGAGGATACGGCAGAGAATCTTTGGATCTGCTTCTGAGTTACGGATTTAATGATTTGAATTTTCATAGGATACAACTTAATGTACTGGAATTTAATCATGCCGCAATTGCTTTGTATGAAAAGTCAGGCTTTATAAAGGAGGGGGTTTTAAGGCAGTTTGTTTTGAGGGATGGAAAATGGTATGATTTGTACATGTATGGCCTTTTAAGATATGAATGGATTTAAATATTTATTTTTGATAACTATGGTAATACATCATGAATAAATAATTTTCTGTCGATATTTAATGCATGAAAACGTATACACATATAATGTATTTGGGAGGGTAAATGAAAAAAGAACATTTAGAAATATTGGGAGAGTTTATAGGTATTTTTCAAAAATTAGTGACAGCGGATTTTAATATTACTGTATGTGACACGGAAAAAATTATTGCAATAAAACCTGGCAAGACTATTAGGTTTGATGTATATGAAGGAGACATACTTAAAGAAGGTGCAGTTGCCTTTGAAGCTATGAAATTAAAAAGGCCTATTATAAGACAGGTTCCGCGTGAATTATATGGCATACCGTACATGGGAAGAGCAGTACCATTATTTGATGATAGTGTAGTTATTGGATGTGTAGTAGTTGCAGAATCGTTAGATTCTAAAGAAAAGCTGGTCAGTATGGCTCAGAATTTATCTTCAATTATAGAACAAATTACAACATCTGTAACTGACAACGCATCAGGATTAGAGAAGGTAGGTGGATTAAGCTGCCAAATGGAAAGCATTTCTAAAGTAAACCTTCAATCCGTTAAGGAAACCGATAAAATTGTTGATGCGGTTTACAATATATCAAGGCAGACTAAGCTGTTAGGTCTTAATGCAGCAATTGAAGCTGCCCGTGCAGGGGATGCGGGAAAAGGCTTCAATGTAGTGGCAAATGAAATCAGCCAGTTGGCTGAAAACAGCTCAAGTTCTACTAAAAAAATAAATGATATATTGGAAAAACTAAAATCTGAAAATGAGAAGGTCAGCAAACAAAGTCAAGAACTTTCTTCAACGCTGGCTCAAATAACTGCATCAACCGAGGAAATAAGCACATCAATTCAATCCTTGTCCGGAATGTCCGAAGAACTGGTTGATATGGCTGAAAATTTAATATAAAAAAGTTATTGGTAAAAAAAATAAGGAACGACAATATTTTAATGATGTCGTTCCACTTTTTTATTAAGCTATGTGACTGTCAAGCATTTTTGTGAAAGAAGCCATAGGTTTGACACCTATTTCTTTTGCTGCTATTTTTCCTTCTTTATATAGAATCACTGTCGGAATGCTTTGAATTCCATAGCGGATTGAAAGCTCCTGCTGCTGATCCACATCAACCTTTGCAACAGTTATTTTTCCGTCATATTGTTCTGATAATTTTTCTATTACCGGTGCAATCATTCTGCATGGTGCGCACCAAGTAGCCCAGAAATCTACCAGTACATATTTTTCTTTTGCAAGTAAATCATCAAATTCCTTAGTGTTTTTTACGTATTTTATTTGTTCTGCCATTTTAATTCTCCTTAATTTTATCTATTTGTAAAGCTGCATGCTGTGCAGCGATTAAACCCTCACTCACTGCCTTTGAAAGCTGCAGCGGCTTACCTGTTATATCCCCTGTTGCATATACACCGCTTATGTTTGTTTCCATGTTTCTGTCAACTGCTATAAAGTTTCCTTCTGTTTCTAATCCGTCAATAAGTGCTGTAGGCGCAACTGCATCTCGCAGCATAAATACCGCTTCAGATGCTATTTTTTCTTGACCTGCAATAACGGCTTCCACCACATCTTCGCCTATAATTTTTGTAAGAGCGCCATTATAATATTTTATGCTTTTATTTAAATGTTCAGAACGTGGATTTTTTGAAACAAATGTAACATTGACACCTATGCTGCTTAAATAATTTGCCTCTTCAAGGGCATCTTTGGATTGATCCCATACGACAGCATTTTTATTTCTGTAAAGCATACCGTCGCAGGTTGCACAGTAGCTTACTCCCATGCCCAGCAGTTTTCCTTCACCGGGAAGTTCTTTAACTTTTGATATTCCCATTGCAAGTATTACTTTTTTTGCTTCTTCAATTTCTCCGTTTATATTTACCATGAAACTTTCGCCCATTGGAAGGATGTTTACAACTTTTCCTTCCTCGATTTTTATATTCATAGCTTCTGCGTGTTCGTTAAACTTATTCATTAAATCTTTTCCACTGATGTTGTAAAATCCTAGGTGGTTGTCAACTCTTTCTGCCTTTGACAAATAGTTTTCTTTATTATTGAAAATGCGTACGGTCTTTCCTCTTGTTACCGCATTTACAGCTGCCGATAAACCTGCCGGCCCGGCACCTACTATTAAAATATCTACCATATATTTTCTCCTATTATTCTGGATCTGTTACGTCCAGTTCTATTGCATCAACATTTTTATTACACTCGGTGCAGTAGTATCTGTGCTCTATACTGCCTCCGCAATTTTTGTGAACCAGCTTTTTATAGCATTTGTTCAGATGTTTTTCTCCCCACAGCATCAGACTGTTAAAGACATCAACTAAATCCATACCTTTTTCTGTCAGGGTGTATTTATATCTTGGAGGATGATCCTGGTAAAGCTCTCTGGATATAAGATCATCAGCTTCCATGCTTTTAAGCCGTTCTGACAGCAAATTTGTAGCGATTCCTTCAAGTCCTTCTTGTATATCTTTGTATGTTTCGCATCCTATAAATATTCTGTGTAGTATGAGAAGCGACCATTTATCGCCGATTATATTAAGCGTCTGAGCTATATTACAGGGTAAATTATATTGAATTTTCATTTTTTCTCCTTGTAATTCGTAGTACATTTATTATTTGCTCATATGATAATTTTAATTATAAACAAATAAAATAAATTTTATTAAAAAGCAAGTAATTTGCTTATATCCGCGAGTGAACCGGTAAATGTCATAATACCTATTATAATTAATATGATTCCTCCTGCTTTGATTGTATATTTGACCATATTCCTTTTCTTTTTGAAAAAATTCAATGCTTCAGACGTAAATAGCCCCAACATTATAAAAGGTATTATAAATCCCAGAGTATATAATAATACCAGCATGTTACCGTAAAAAACACTGCCGGAATTTGATGCCATTATCAACACTGAGGATAGAGCCGGACCTACGCACGGAGTCCATGCAAAACTGAATGTGAATCCCATGAAAAAAGCTATGACAGGATTCATTTTTATATCAGATAAATTCATGTGAAATCTTCTTTCGGATTTAAGAAAATTAAGTTTTATTAAATCCAGCTGAACAAGTCCCATAATAATGATTACTATGCCTCCTATATGGCTGAATAAGATTCGGTTTTTGTTAAAAAATGTTCCCAAAGCAGAAAAAGACAATCCCAAAATAAAAAATACACTTGAGATTCCCAAAACAAAAGCAAATGTATTTGTAAATACAGTTTTTCTTTCGTACAATACAGTCCCGTCAGAACTGATTTTTTTCCCGTTGCCTGCAAGATAGCTTATGTAGACAGGTATCAGAGGCAATACGCAGGGTGAGAAAAATGATAAAAAACCTTCCAGAAAAACAAGTATAAAATTCATGGCATCCCCCATATGTTAGTTAGTATAAAAATAAAATAGCATAGTTACTTTAAATTGTCAAGTAACTTTAAAAAATAAGTTTATTAGTGATAAAGATGTTGAAACTTTATAATTATGTGTTAGTATAATATATAAAAAATGTTTATTAATAATGGATAAAGGGTAATTATATTAAATGCTGATGGTTATTCTATATATATTATTAATTAATGGGAGTGATTGTTATTATAAATTTTAAATGTCTGTTTCTTGATGACAAAGATGTAATTGAACAATATATAGATAAGGAAAACATTGAGTCATACGAGTACTTGTTTTCTTCACTTTATATGTGGAGAAAGCTTAATAATGTCAAATATGCAGTAATTAATGACGCATTGGTTATAGAAAAAAATGAGGAAGGCAAGGGTACATTCTATGCCCAGCCATTAAAATATGAAAAAGAAAATTTAACGGATCTTATAGATAAGCTTATTGAGAGAAATGAAAATTATACAGACAGAAACTATCTTTTCGGTGATGTAGATGAAAAGTTTATTGAGGATTTGAAAAAATACACAGATTTTAAAATAGAAGCAATTGAGGATGTAAATGATTTTGAGTATGTGTATAATACAGCAGACTTGATAGAGCTGAGAGGAAAGAAGTATCACGGAAAAAAGAATCATGTCAATTCTTTTAGAAAATCATACGAATATGAAATTAAAAAAATAGATAATGAAAAGGTAATAAAAGATTGTCTTGAGCTTTTGCATAGGTGGCACGAAGAAGTGGCCGTAACAGTTGATAAAGAAATGCTTATGGAAATTGATGCAATCAAGGACTTGTTCAGCGAGTTGCATTTTTTTGATTTAAAATCAATTGCAATATATGTGGACGGAAATCTAGCAGGGTTTGCTGTAGGAGAAAAGGTCAATGACAAAATGGCTGTTATACATGTGGAAAGAGGAGAAGTGATTTATAAAGGTGTATACGCATTTTTAAACAGGCAATTCTTGATGGAGAGCTTTGGCGACATAGAATTTGTAAACAGGCAGGAAGATACGGGAAATTTAGGACTTAGAAAAGCAAAGCGGTCATACCATCCCGTAAAAATGGTAAAGAAATATTTGATTAAAGTGAGCTGATAAAAAAACAGAAGTACATCGAGTATACTTCTGTTTTTAATTATGTTTAATTTTCTGTTGTGTCAGTAGGCATTTGGTTTTCGAAGTCAGGCATGTTTTGAGGCATTTCAGGGATATCTCCTTCGAAGTTGCCTGGTGCTTCAGGTCTGTAATTTTCACCTGTGCCGTTCATTTCAGGGCCCATACCTCTTCCTTTTCCTCCTGCGCCTCTTTGTCCGGGCATGAATGTTCCTGTGGATTCTTCTCCTGTTTCTGTTATAGACAACACAGATTTAGAAACTGTAAAATCAGCTGATTTAGTTCCGTTTGTATATGTTCCGTTTATAGAAAGACCATAATCATCAGTTTCAGTGGACGAGCCTCCCGTATACAGCTGGTACGCTGAATTCAGTTCAATATCCGGCGAACTTACCAAGAATGTCTGATAATTTTTGCTTGGCGCAAATGTAACTATGCTGTTTCCGTCTTCGTCAGAAATATTAGCTATTGTTCCGCCATTTTGTATTTGCGAGTAGTTAATAATAACGGAACTTTGAGAAGAACTATCTGATGGAGATTGAGCCATTCCAGCGCTTCCGGCTGCAATCAGCAGACCTCCTGAAATTTCAAATTTCTGATCGTAGTCCAGTGCACCGTTTCCGTTTGACACCGGACCGTTTACTATTACTGTTCCGCCGCTCATGTAAATTGAACCGTTAGCATCCAGCCCATCTCCGGAGGCATCAACATAAATTGATCCGCCTAAAATATTCAAACTATAATTTTCTTCAGATGAAAATGAACTCTGAGATGTTCTGCCGTTTATTGAAGAACCGTCGTTTCCGCCAGCAACATTTATGCCATCATCCGATGACTTAATTTTTATTGTACCGTCTGAAATATTTATATTTGCACTTTCAATTCCCTCATAGGACTTTAATATGTTTATTGTTCCTCCATCTATATTAATCGATGAATCTGCATGTATTCCGTCATCTTCAGAGGTTATATCAAATTCGCCGCCTGATATATCGATACTTTTATTTGAATGCAGTGAATCATCTGTTGAAGTTATTGTAAATTTACCTTCAATTACAGTTATTATATTTTCTGCTTCCATACCCTTAGCGCCTGAAGAAATAACAAGATTTCCACTTTGCAGGACTATATTTCCCAGGGCTTCATCCTCATCATTTGTAGACTTAATTCCATCTCCCTGTGAAGTTATTGTTATATCTGCATCTGACACTGCAAGCAGATCACGTCCTGTAAGTCCGTCATCAACTGAATTAACAGCAATGTTTCCGCCGGTTATTATTAAGTTATCTTTACCTTTAATACCGTTATTGTAATTAGCATTTACTGTCAATGAGCCAGGGCCGTTGATTGTAAGGTCACTTTTGCTGAAAATGGCAGCGTCTGGCTCATCTTCTTCACTAGATATGTTGTATGTGCTGCCGTCGGTTACGGTGTTTTCTGTATTTTCCGCCAGAGATATAATTGTTTTTCCGGAATTTTTTATATAAACCGGAGAATTATCGGAACAGTTTATTTCGGCGCTGTTCAATACAAGCCTTACTGCATTGTCGCTTTCGGAATCAACTATTATCTGTCCGTCATCAAGCTTTCCGCTTATAACGAATGTCCCGGGTGATTTAACGGTTATTATATTTCCATTTACTTCGGCACCGTTACCTTCTACTTCTGCCGATGAATCATTTAAAGTAATATAAATTGGATTTTCATCCTCCCAATCAGTGTAAAAATCATTTTCTTCGTATTCGACAATGTTATTGGACATTGTTTTTATGTTAAGTTGAACATTTGAGTTCTCAACATTATTTGCCGTACCACTTTCAGTGCTTTGATTTGCGCTGCAGGATGCAAGCAGTGCAGTACAAAGAATGAGCGCGATTATTTTTTTCATACTTCCTCCTATAATTCGTCATATTGAGATGAATACCTGCTTAAAACTATTGTAAGGTTTCCGTTTCGGCATCTTAAATCATCGATGAAATTTTTCTCTTCATCAGGATTATTAATAGATACATTGTAATGAAGTTCAAGCATGCTTCCTAAATTTGTTGTTTTTACTTTTTCCAGATTTACTGTCTTTGTATATTTTTCAAATAAATCATCAAATACATGTGTGTAATCTAAATCTTCAGGTATTGTAATTTTAAGGTTTCTATCATATATTTTGCTTTCGCCGAAGGATGTCTTGCTGAGAATTAGGAAAACAAGGCATACAATTAACGTGACGGCTATGGAAAATGTAATATATCCCATACCTGTGGCTATGCCTACGGCCATTGCAAAAAATATAAAGATTATTTCTTTTGAGCTTCCCGGCACGGATCGAAACCTGACGAGACTGAATGCTCCCATTACGGCAACGCCTGTTCCCAGATTGCCGTTAACCAGCATAATTACTATTTGTACAAGTACCGGCATTATTACCAGCGTGCTTATAAAGTTTTTTGAATATAATTTCCCTGACATGTATGTAAGGGAAATTATTAAGCCCAGCATCAGTGATACTGCCGTGCATATCATGGCATTAGATGCCGAAAGTGTTTCTATGGTTGTTGTATTTAAGATACTTGTAAACATTTATCTTTCCTCCGTATATCTGTTGAATTATTTGATTTGTTGTAGTCAAACAATTCTATATAGTTTTCTTTTACTATATCCTTGTAAATTGTTCCGTATTTTGAAAATGAAACCGGATATATTTTCAGCTGGGAAAGTATATTTGCAAGCCATAATGGAAGTGAACCGGGTATTTTTATTTCCATGAGGAATCCATTGATTTTCAGAGGATTTCCGTAATCGCCACTGCCTAAATTTAAATCGTGCAGCCTGCTTCGTATGTCCATATCAAATGTTATTCTTAAGGTTTTATCTTCCTTTCCAAACAAGGCCATTCTGTCATATGCAATAAATATTTTTTTATCCGGTTTGTACATCTTGGTGAAATAATCAATTTCTTTGAGTATTTGGTTTTTTTCCACAGGAATAATCCCGTGCTCCAGATAGTTTTCAGCTTCTTTAAGTGTAAGCTCGACCCTTCTTTTAAAAACGGTGTGATCATATTTTTTTTTCAGTTCGAGAAACACACTGTCATTATCATTAGGAATGCCGTAACTTCTTAGTCTCAGTTTTTCCTTGTAGGAAGGCTTTTCTATTGATTTTCGTATTAAATCAAAAGTATCGGTGTCGTAGTAGATATTACATATTGTGTGAATTCCATATTTATCAACTGTCATGTACGAATCAATCCGTTTTATGAATAAATTGAACTTTTTTTCGGGGATTAAATATTTTTTCTCAGTTCTTTTAAAAACATAATTGGTATTCATAGCAAACCTCCTTATGTATTTAAGTTAACTTTGTAATGTGTTAGAAAAGTGAAGGTAAAATGAAATAAATGTGAAAGTAAAAAATAAAAAATATAAAGAAACATGAAAAATTATTATTGACATAAAAAAATAATGAGGGTATAATCAATTTAATTCAAAGAGGTGTATTATGAAAAATTCATTTTTATGCGTACAATTACATCATCATCATAGGTGCAGGGTTTGTAAGTGATTTAATTTAAATTAAATTCACAGATACAAGCTCTATTAGTCGTTTTTTAAAGAGACTTGTATCTGTGGTGAATATATGAGCGAAGCCATCTGATATAAGTCAGATGGCTTTTTTAGTGTTAAATAACAAGGTTTCAATGATACGGCAGCATTTTAATTATGCAGCTGCGTGAGATTTTTATTTGCGGGGAGGAAAGAATGAACTTTTTAAATATTGAAGATGAAATGAAATATTTTAAGAAAATGTATGTATTGAGAAAAGAAATAGAGGATTACTTGTTCAATGAAGGATACATGAACATAGAGCCATCCATATTTGAAGAATATGATGAATTTACAGAAGTAAATTCAAGAATTGACAGAAAATCAACAGTGAAGCTGCTGGACAACAACAGTGATATTCTGATTCTGTCTCCGGACATAACCACAGGTATAATAAACAAATTTATGCCCAGATGGGAGTACGGGATGAATTTGAGAATTTTCTACTACGGAAAAACTTATAAGCACAACGGAACGGGAATAAAGGAAAACAGAGAAATGGGCGTTGAAATAATAGGGGAAAAAAATCAGAGCACAGATCAATATGTTCTAAGCACAGCCAGACAGATAATGAACATGTACAGCAGTGATTACCTGATTGAAATAGGAAACAGCAAGTTTCTTAAGGGAATAATGCAGGCATGTTCCTTTAAAAAAGAAGATTACGATAATATTTTAGACTTGCTGTATCAAAAAAATAAGCAGGAGCTGAAGGAGTATCTGTCAAAGTTGCCATACAAGGAACCTATGAGCACTCTTTTAAATATATTTGATTTGGAAGGAACCTTCGACGAGGTTATGGCGGAACTTGAAGGACTGTATTTGAATGATCTTATGGAGCAGGGGATTGAAGAACTTAGGACAATAAATGATTATATTAAAAATACAACTGACAAAATAACCTATGATCTTTCAATGGTTTCAGAACTAAGTTATTATGACGGCATAATATTCAGAGGATATATATACGGCTCTAACAAGGAAATTATTAAGGGAGGCAGGTACGATTCATTTACAGAACAATACGGGTTCAAAACACCTGCAATCGGGTTTACTGTGGAGCTTGATGAATTAATAAAGGTTTTGTACAAGGAGGAGCAGCAATGAGCTTGACAATAGCAATACCCAAGGGAAGATTAGGCAGCCAGGCGATAGAAATGCTGAAGTCAGCAGGTGTGGGAGAATCCATAGATGAAAAGTCTCGTAAGCTGGTTTTCAGAGACGAAAAAAGAGATATTGATTTTATACTGTTGAAAAATTCAGACGTTACAACATATGTTGAAAATGGAGTTGCCGACATAGGAATTTCCGGTAAGGACATGATAATGGAAAGCGGAAGCAACGTTTATGAGCTTTATAAAATGAATATAGGAGTATGTAAAATGTCCATTGCCGGTATAAAGAGCAAAAAAGTTTTTAAGGACGATACAATAATAAAAGTTGCAACAAAATTTCCGGATACGGCCAAAAAATATTTTAACAGCAGAGGTCAAAAAATAAAAGTTATTAAATTAAACGGTTCAATAGAACTTGCACCTATATTAGGTCTTTCCGATGTTATAGTCGACATAGTAGAAACGGGAAATACATTGAAAGCTAACGGGCTTGAAGTGATTGAGGATATGTTTGGCATAAGCGGTGTAATAATTTCCAACAAAATAAGTTATAAATTTAAAAGAAAAGAAATAAAAGAAATTATTGAATTAATAAGAAAAGAGGATGTATATGACAAGGATAATCGATGATAAGTATATAGAAAACTATCTGGCTGAAATAAGAAACCGTAATGCTCAGGATTATAATGATGTTTATAGCTCAGTTGAATGTATACTGGAAGATGTTCGCATTAACGGAGATGCGGCACTTAAAAAATATACCCTTGAATTTGATAATGTGAGCTTGGATAATTTGGAAGTCACCCAGGAAGAAATTGCGGAAGCCTTTGAGACAATTGATAGAGACCTTATGGCAACAATTGAAAAAGCAAAGAAAAATATTGAAGACTATCATATGAAACAAAAAATAAAAGGATATAAGTTCAAACCTGAAGGAAAGGACATTATTCTAGGACAATTGGTAAATCCAATTGAAAAAGCAGGTATATATGTGCCCGGAGGAAAGGCGGCATATCCTTCAACGGTGCTGATGAACGCCGTGCCGGCAAAAATAGCCGGAGTAAATGAAATAATAATGATAACTCCTCCACAGAAAGACGGTAAAGTTAAAGATTCAATACTTGTTGCCGCAAGAATTTCGGGAGTAGACAGAATATTCAAGGTTGGTGGAGCTCAGGGAATAGCTGCTATGGCATACGGTACGGAGTCAATTCCCAAAGTGTATAAGATAACCGGCCCCGGAAATATATATGTGGCAGCGGCAAAAAGGAAAGTATCTGGGTTTGTGGGGATAGATATGATTGCAGGCCCCAGTGAAATTTTGATAATAGCAGATAGCAATGCAGATCCAGAATTTATTGCGGCAGATATGATTTCTCAGGCTGAGCATGATGAGATGGCAGCATCAATATTAATAACTACATCCTATTCCCTTGCTTACAAGGTTCAGCAGCAGCTGGATGAGCAGGTAAGCAGATTAGAGAGAAATGAAATTATAAAAAAATCTCTTGAGAACCAAGGGGCAATAATAGTTACAGACAGCATAAAACAGTGCATTGACATTGCAAATGAAATTGCTCCCGAGCATCTGGAGCTTCTTGTTTCAAACCCGTTTGAAATATATAAAAGCATAAAAAATGCAGGAGCAATATTCTTAGGAGAATACAGCCCGGAACCTGTTGGAGATTACTTTGCGGGTACGAATCACACGCTGCCTACAAGCTCAACAGCTAAATTTTCTTCGGCTCTTTCCGTTGATGATTTCATTAAAAAAACATCGCTTATTTATTACAGCAGGAACGACTTAAAGGAAAATGCCGATGATATAGTGAGATTTGCAGAAAATGAAGGGCTTACCGGACATGCGAACGCCATAAAAGTAAGAAAACAAAAATGGTCATGAGAATTAAGTCAGATATTAAGTAAAGGTGGATATAATATGATAAAGCTAAAACCTAGCGTAGAAAAGTTACAGGCATACTTTGTAAATGACATACCCTACAGAGTCAAACTAGATGCAAATGAAGGAAGCAACTATCTGCTGGAAGGCGGATTTAAAATGGATGATTTTAAGCCCAATTTATATCCCGACAGCGATTCAAAGCTGCTAAGAGAAAAAATGGCAGCATACTATGGATGCAGAGCGGAAAATATAATGGCAGGCAACGGTTCAAGCGAGCTGATTAATGTTGTAATAAATGCCTACTGTGACAGGGGAGACAGAGTTGTAAGTTTTGTTCCTTCGTTCAGCATGTATCAGACATATTGTGATTTATGCGGAACAGAATATGTGGGAATCGATACAGAAATTGACTATACCCAGAATATAGACAAGTTAATAGAAACTGTTGACTTATATAAGCCGAAAATCGTGATACTCTGCACTCCAAACAACCCTACGGGATATGTTACTTCAAGGGAGGACATTATAAAACTTTTGGACAGTGTAAAAAATTCTCTTGTAATCATAGATGAGGCATATGCAGATTTTTCGGAAATATCGGTAATTGATTTAATAGACAGATATGAAAATTTAGTGGTGATGAGGACATTATCAAAAGCATTCGGACTTGCCGGACTGCGAGTTGGAGCAATGATTGCAAATGCAGAAACCATCAAATATATATGGAAAGTTAAAGTTCCGTACAATATCAACATATTATCCCAATATGCAGCGGAGATGGCACTAGAAAATATTGACAGGGTCAATGAATATATCAACAGTGTTAGAAATTTGAGAGAAGAGCTTGCGGAATCATTAAGAAGCTTGAATTTTACAGTATATCCGTCCGGTTCAAATTTCTTGTTCGTTAAATCACCTGTGGATAATTTATTTGAAAAACTTATGGACTGTGGAGTATTAATCAGAAAATTCAATTATAAAAACGGAGTTTTTAATCGTATAACCGTTGGTACTAAAGAAGAAAATTCAATTTTGATAGAAGAAATAAAAAAACTGACAGGAGGAAGCAAATGAGAAAAGGTTCAATAAAACGCAAAACAAATGAAACAGATATTGAAATAGCGCTTAATATTGACGGCGATGGAACTGCGGAAATTGATACAGGCATAGGATTTTTGGACCACATGCTCACGCTGTTTGCTTTTCACGGAAGCTTTGATCTTAAAATAAAGTGCAAAGGCGATTTATACGTTGATACTCATCACACCTCAGAAGATATAGGAATTGCTTTGGGGCAGGCTTTTTTAAATGCTCTGGGAGATAAAAAAGGAATTGAAAGGTACGGGTTTATGTTTGTTCCCATGGATGAAGCAATGGCTAGAGTGGTTGTGGATTTCAGCGGAAGGCCTTACCTTGTGTACAATGTTGCATTTAATAACAGCAGGTTGGGAACCATGGCTTCAGAAGACTTCAAAGAATTTTTCAGAGGTTTTTCCGGAAATTCGCTGACAACACTGCACATAGAGATGATGTACGGAGAAAATGACCATCATATAATTGAGGCCGTATTTAAAGCATTTGGCAGAGCTTTAAAAAAAGCGTCATTTTTAACTTCTGATAAATTGCAGTCAACGAAAGGAGTACTATAATGCATGTGATAATAGATTACGGAATGGGAAATCTAGCTTCAGTTCAAAGAGCCTTTGAGAAGCTTGGATTGGATGTAAAAATCAGCAGCAGTGAGCAAGATATAAGAAATGCAAAATCCC
Organism: Sedimentibacter sp. LTW-03; assembly: GCF_052059825.1. Lineage (GTDB taxonomy): Bacteria > Bacillota > Clostridia > Tissierellales > Sedimentibacteraceae > Sedimentibacter. The sequence continues at coordinate 2,718,687 of NZ_CP197180.1, read as the reverse complement.
TTATATTACCGGGTGTGGGTGCATTTAGAGATGCAATAAAACTTCTTGATGAATCAAATTTAAGTTCTGTTATTAAGGAGGAGGTTGCAAAAGGCAAGTATATACTTGGCATATGCCTGGGAATGCAGCTGCTGTATGATAAAGGATATGAATACGGAACATATGATGGATTGGGATTAATAAGCGGAAGCATACAGTATCTGGATGTAGATTTGAAAATACCCCACATGGGATGGAATAATCTGAAGTTCAATCGTGAGGATCCGGTGCTGAAATATATAAATGAGGGTGAGTATGTTTACTTTGTGCACTCCTACTACGCTGTTTCAGATAATTCAGAAGTGCTTGCATATGCCGAATACGGGAAGAAAGTTCCTGCTATAGTCAGAAACAATAATGTTTTCGGAATACAGTTTCACCCTGAAAAAAGCGGAGAAACAGGTCACAATATTTTGAAGGCATATAAAGAAATAATAGAAAATTAATGATTGGAGAAAAATTATGATACTATTTCCCGCAATAGATATAAAGGATAATAAATGTGTAAGGCTTACTCAAGGAAAATTCGACATGGTAAATGTGTATTCGTCAGACCCGGTTGAAATGGCTAAAAAGTGGGAGTCTATGGGAGCCGAATACCTCCATGTTGTGGATTTGGACGGAGCTAAAAATGAAGGCTTTCAAAACAGAAAATCAATAGAGAAAATTGTTAAATCTGTCAATATCCCAATGCAGACCGGCGGGGGAATCAGAGATGAGGAACGAATTAAAAATTTGCTGGATGTGGGCGTGAAAAGAGTGATAGTAGGAACGATGGCAGTAGAAAATCAGCAGCTTTTGACAGAGCTTGCGGCCAAATACAAGGATTATCTAGCGGTTTCCATAGATGCTTTAAACGGCAAAGTTGCAACTAGAGGGTGGCAGTCCGTAGGAGATATTGACTCTGTGGATATATGCAAATTTTTGGAGTCCATAGGAATTAAAACTATAGTCTATACCGATATTTCAAAAGATGGAATGCTTTCAGGACCGAATTTTGGAGTGTATGAAGAGCTATCATCAAAAACAGGTCTGGACATAATTGCATCCGGCGGAGTCACCACAATTGCTGACATAGAAAAATTAAGCAGCATGAACATGTACGGAGCCATAATAGGAAAGGCACTGTATGATAACAGGATGGACTTTGCAGAGGCATTAAAGGCCGTAAACATATAACAGAAAGGAGCTATTATTATGCTTGCGAGAAGAATTATTCCCTGTCTGGATGTGCGAAACGGACGGGTTGTTAAAGGAACGAAGTTTAAAGATATTAAGGATGTAGATGATCCGGCCAGGCTCGGTAAGTTTTACAGTGATTCAGGAGCCGATGAGCTTGTATTTTATGATATAACCGCATCAAATGAGGAAAGAAAAACATCTCTGGAATTCGTAAAAAAAGTTGCAAATGAAATAAACATCCCTTTTTCTGTGGGGGGCGGAGTTTCTACCCTTGAAGATTTTAAATATATTTTGAGGAGCGGCGCAGATAAGGTTTCTGTCAACTCATCAGCTGTGAAAAACCCCGAATTAATAAAAGAAGCTTCTGAGCGCTTCGGAAATCAGTGCGTTGTCTTATCCATAGATGCGAAAAAGAATGAGGAAGGATCGTGGAGCGTATACGTTAAGGGCGGAAGAGAGAAAACTTTGCTGGATGCTGTAGAATGGGCAAAAAGAGGAGTGGAGCTTGGAGCCGGTGAAATTGTGGTTAACAGCATTGACGAAGATGGAATGAAGGGCGGGTATGACCTTGAGCTCTTAAAAAAAATAACAGACGCTGTGAATGTTCCGGTTATTGCTTCCGGAGGAGCGGGAAAGTACGAGCATTTTCTTGATGCTGTGAAATATTCAGATGCAGACGGTATATTGGCGGCTTCCGTATTTCATTTCGGTGAAATCAAGATTATGGATTTAAAGAAGTATTTAAGGGAAAACGGAGTAGAAATTCGGTTATAAATAAAAATTAAATTACAAAAATATAAGGTGGAAAAATGGATACAAATAAATTATCAGAAGAAATAAAATTTGACGACAACGGTCTAGTAGTAGCTGTAGCACAAGATTATAAAACAAATGAAGTACTTATGGTTGCGTATATGAACAAGGAAGCGCTTGAAATAACATTAAAGGAAAAAAGAACCTGCTATTATTCCAGAAGCAGGAAAAGCCTCTGGAGAAAGGGAGAAACATCTGGAAACATACAGTATTTGAAGGGCATTTACTACGACTGCGATGGAGATGCCATTCTCATGAAGGTGGATCAGATTGGAAATGCGTGCCATACAGGTGCGTACTCATGTTTTTTCAATAAAGTTTATGAGGAGAATGTTACAGATCAGGCTATTCTAAATAAAGTTTACGGCCAAATAATAAACAGAAGAGATAACCCCAAGGAAGGATCATACACAAACTATCTGTTCGACAAGGGTCTGGATAAAATTTTAAAGAAGGTTGGAGAGGAAACCAGCGAGGTAATTATAGGAGCTAAAAATAAAAATAAGGATGAACTTGTTTATGAAATGTGTGACTTAATTTATCACTCATTGGTTCTCATGGTTAATGAAGGAGTTGTGATTGACGATTTAAAAAAAGAATTGACGAAAAGACATAAATAATATTATATGAATTACAAATTTAATTATTTGACTCTTTAATTTATTTGATATAGAATTATAATTAATAACAGACTTACGTTTTTGAAACTTAAAGGGGGAAGATAATTGAACAGAAATCTTTTAGAAAAAATTAAAGAATCTCTGTCTTCGGTGCTTCCGATAACGGCTATTGTTATAATACTGCATTTTGCATTGTCACCCATGCCAAGAGGATTGCTTATTTTGTTTGCCATAGGTTCAATTATGCTGATTTTTGGTATGGGTCTTTTTACCCTTGGAGCTGATGTTTCCATGATGCCAATGGGAGAAAGAATAGGAGCGGAACTTACAAAGTCGCGAAAGCTTTTTTTACTTATTATTATAAGCTTTTTTATGGGATTCATGATTACTGTGGCCGAGCCTGATCTTCAGATTCTTGCCGAGCAGGTTCATTCCATTCCCAATATGGTAATTATAGGCACAGTTGCTTTGGGAGTAGGGATATTTTTAGTTATTGCAATTCTCAGAATAGTTTTTCAAATAAAGTTGTCTTATATTTTAATAGTTTTTTATGCAATAGCTTTTATTCTTGCATATTTTGCACCTAATGATTTTGTACCGGTTGCCTTTGATTCGGGAGGAGTGACTACGGGACCTATAACCGTACCTTTTATAATGTCTCTCGGCCTTGGTGTTGCAGCGGTTCGTGGAGGAATAAGCGCTCACGATGACAGCTTCGGTCTTGTAGCCCTTTGCTCTGTTGGACCTATTCTGTCTGTATTAGTTCTTGGCTTGGTCTACAATTCATCAGGGAGCTATACGGAAGTAGTTGTTAAGGATGTAAACAGTTTAAGAGAGGCTTTGGAAGCATTTGCACATGCTTTTCCCGAATATTCCAAAGAAGTTGCAGTAGCACTTGTACCTATAGTAGTAGCTTTTAGTATCTTTCAGCTAATATTCTTGAAGCTTCCAAAAAGTCAGTTGATTAAAATGACCGTAGGTATCGTATATACATATATAGGGCTTGTAATATTCTTAACAGGGGTAAATGTTGGATTCCTGCCCGCAGGAAATTATCTGGGCAGTGCGCTTGGGGCTATGGATAACAACTGGATCATTATTCCCATAGGAATAGTAATCGGATTCTTTATTGTTGCGGCTGAACCTGCAGTTCATGTGCTTAACAAGCAGGTTGAAGACGTAACGGGAGGAGCCATATCTAAAAAAGTCATGCTGTTTTCCTTATCAATCGGTGTTGGTATATCAATGGGCATAGCAATGCTGAGGGTTATAGAAGGAATAAGCATCTGGAATTTTATAATACCGGGATATGCAGCTGCTTTAATTCTTACTCTTATTGTGCCGCCTATTTTTACGGGAATTGCCTTTGATTCAGGAGGCGTTGCATCAGGTCCTATGACGGCCACGTTTATGCTTCCTTTTGCAATGGGAGCATCCAAGGCATCAGGAGGTAATGTTCTTACCGATGCATTCGGACTTGTGGCCATGGTGGCAATGACACCGCTGATAACGATTCAGATATTAGGTGTTATTTATAAAATAAAAATGAACAGAAATAAACGAGCAGAAGAAGAAATAATAGAAACAGCAGAAGCCGATTCTGATATCATCGACTTTGAAGGAGGTGCAGAGTAGTGGAGGATAAATGTGTGCCCGGCAAAATTAAGACACTTGTTACGATAATTGACAGAGGTAAGGGCGAAAAGCTTGCGGAGTTATTCAGAGAAAATAAAGTTGCATATAATATGATGCTTTTGGGTAAGGGGACAGCAAAATCTGAAATGCTTGACTACCTTGGCCTGGGGCGTACTGAAAAGGATATAATTATATCTGTGGGCAACGAAGAAAACATCAAAATTATATTGAACAAGCTAAAAGAAAAATTTAATCTGAGCGAACCGGGAAACGGCATAGCTTTTACGATACCTGTAAGCAGTATAGACAGTGCTCTGGCTTTAGAGTATATCTGCAGTCTTGCAGATAATAGAAAGGAGTAGGTATATGGCAGATAGAACAGATGCATATATAGATTTTGATTTGATAATTACAGTTGTTAACAGAGGGTTTGACGACGTTGTAATGGATGCTGCAAGGGAGGCCGGTGCAACCGGAGGAACAGTTCTTAATGCAAGAGGAACCGGAATCCATGAAGCAGAAAAGTTTTTCGGAATTTCCATACATCCCGAAAAAGATGTAATTCTCATACTCACAAAGCGCGAAGATAAAAAACAAATAATGCATGCCATAAGAAATAAAGCAGGGCTTAACAGAGAAGGAAAGGGTTTGTCATTTTCAATACCTGTTGAGGAAGTATGCGGCATTGTCCATATGAATGTTGATTTTAAAGATAAAAATGAAGATTAATTATATAGTGATATTTATAGTTTATAAGGGACAAAGAGTTGCCGATGGCAGCTCTTTTTAATTTTTTATAAGTGGATTGCTATTTTTTAGTTTCAATTAAGAAATTAATGGTAATATATAAATGTAGAAAGGTACTAATTATTAAAATTTGTTTTATAAAAAATTATAAATAAATTTTAAAGATTTGAAAAATATCACATTTCTATCACATTAAATGGGTAAATTCTAAATATGAAATCAATAATATATATTAAAAGTATGGGAGGAAAATATTATGGATGATGAAAGAAACTTATTCAATGAAAATAGCAGTTATGATAACAAGGAATATAACAGTAATGAGAACGGAATTAATTTTGTAATACCGTCTCCGGAAGAACCTAAAAAGAAAAAAAGAAAGAAAAATTTGTTTTTTAGGTATGTGGCTGTGGCGTTGGTTGCCGCTCTTATAGGAGGTCTGGCCGGAGGATATGGAGGCTATATGGCAGCAAGCAAGTTAAGCCCGGAAAGCAGCGTTACTTCGGCTTTGACTGCTCAGGATGTTAACATAAACCTTACTGATGATGTATACTTTGCGGTTGCGGTTGCGGAAAAAGCTCAGAAAACAGTTGTGGGAATTACAACAGATGTTGTCAAACAATATGACACTTTCTTTGGTCCTCAGACCCAGAAAGGGCAGAGCATGGGCTCAGGTTTCATAGTTGATTCCAACGGATATATTGTGACAAACTCTCATGTAATCGGAGACGGAGAATATGAAAGTATAACAGTCTCACTGATAGACGGAACTACTGAGGTAGGAGAGGTTCTGTGGTATGATACCGCGCTGGATTTGGCAGTAGTAAAAATTAACAGAACAGGCCTTCCGACTGTTGATTTGGGAGATTCCGAAGTTCTTAAGATAGGAGAGCCGGTTGTAGCCATAGGTAATCCGATGACTTTGGATCTTGAAAGAACAGTTACACAGGGTATTGTGAGCGGGCTGGACAGATCAATACAGTTTGAAAACGGAATAGTAATTGAGCCTTTGATTCAAACAGATGCATCAATAAATTCCGGCAACAGCGGCGGTCCATTGTTTAATGCCGAAGGTGAAGTAGTTGGAATCAATACGGCTAAGATGAGCACGGCAGAGGGACTTGGATTTTCAATTCCTATCAATATTGCTAAGCCAATAGTAGAGCAGATAATTAAGGACGGCAAGCTTTCCGCGGTATATATAGGTATTACTGGAGTAGATGTGGAAACATATGAGACAGCTTTAGGAATTGATGTTTCAGCAGATTACGGAGTTGTTGTAATTGAGACAATGGGCAATTCTCCGGCATCAGAAGCAGGAATTGAATCAGGCGATGTTATTACTGCAATAGACGGTGATAAGATAGAAAGCATGTCCGACTTAAAGAGAAATTTATATGAATACAAAGAAAATGACAAGACGGAAATTACATTAATCAGAAACGGGCAGGAACAAAAGGTAACAATGACTTTAAAGGAAAAGCCCGAAAATTTCAATAATTAATTTAAACTCTCCAAATAAAAAACAGGAAACTGAGTTTCCTGTTTTTTGCTGTAAAGAGTTTAATTAAAATGACGAATTTTTTTGCAATGCCTGAGGCCTGCTGTAAGGCTTTTTGCGCTTAAAATCAGGACAAGGCATACGACACCTATAAGAACAATGGTTCCTCCCGGCTTAAGCCTTTGGTAATAGGCGGTATAAAGTCCTGCCATCATAAAAAAAACCGCAAAGCAAATGGAATATATAACAGTTTGCTTGTAGCTTTTACCAAACTGCATAGCGCATGCCACAGGTATTACCATTAGAGATGATACTATAAGAGCACCTACGGTACGCGCGGCAACAGATACGGTTACGGCTGTAAGTATTGTAAAAATAAAGTTTATGGTTTTTACAGGTATGCCTGCAAGACGTGCCGATCTTTCATCAAAAGCAATATAAAACAGCTCCTTGTACAGAAGGAAAAATGATAAAATTACTGCACAGCTTATAATAATTACCAATATCATTTCAAAGTCGCTGATGGCAACTATGCTGCCAAACAGGAAGCTGTTAAAATTAGCCGAGCTTTTCACAAAGCCTGATAAAACGCCAGCAAGACCTATACCTGCTGACATTATAATTGCTATGGACATTTCGGCATATTTAGGGATTTTCTTTCGTATTGCTTCTATACTCAGCGCAGCAATTATGCAGGCAAGCAGGGAACCAAGAATGGGATTTATACTCATTACCAGACCTGCGGACACACCGGCTAGAGACGTGTGTGACAGCGCATCTCCAATCATGGAAAGACGTTTAAACACTACGATTATACCCACGCATGGTGTAATGACGGCAAGAAGTATTCCAACAACAAATGCACGTCTCATAAATTCATATTCTAAAATTGCTGCCATTTCCATCACTACCTTTCTGTACAGTATGAGTATGTTGCATGGGATGCTTATGCTTGTGAGAAAGTTCTTCTGCAACCTGTTCTTTGCCAAGCTCTACAAGAGACCCTTCCTCCAGGCATAGAATACGTGATACATAATTTGATGCCCGGCCTATATCGTGAGTGATCATTACAATTGTAAGCCCGGTTTTTCTGTTCAGAGAGTACAGCAATTCATATAAAGATTTTACTGTGCTGGTGTCTACTCCTGTTGTAGGCTCATCTAACAGCATTATCTCAGGATCGTTTACTAAAACCCGTGCTAGCATTATTCTCTGTCGCTGTCCGCCGGAAAGCTCACTGATCATGCGCTTGGAGTATGCTTCCATCCCTACAAGCTCAAGAGCTGGCATAACTTTATCTCTGTGCTTTTTTTTAGGAAATCGCATAAGCCCGATTTGTGAAAAAAGATTTGCCGTTACTATTTCCTCAGCAGTAGCAGGGAAACTGTCGGCAGAATGTATGCCGGATTGAGGTACGTAACCAACTTTTGGCCAGTCCTTAAAGTGAGATACATCCTGATTAAAAAGCTTGATGCGTCCACCAGTGGGGGCAAGTTCACCTAACATTATGCGCATAAGCGTACTTTTTCCGGTTCCGTTTGAACCTATAACAGCTACAAAGTCTCCCCTATAAACAGAGAAACCGATTTTTGTAAAAATCGGCTCATATCCGTAGCTAAAGCTTAAATTTTCGGCTTCTATTACTTTAGACATTCTGTCCTCCTTATTCTAAAGCTGATTTTAATGATTCCAGGTTTTGTCTCATAACAGCAAAATAGTCATATCCCGCTTCCCTCTGTTCGTCGCTGAGAGCTTCCAAGGGGCTCAGGACATCTGTTTCGGCACCGATAGAATCTGCTATGACTTCAGCTACCTTAGGGTTTACCAGCTCTTCAAAAAAAATCACATTTACTTGGTGTTCCTTGGCAAATTCTATGATTTCTGCTACTCTTGCAGGATCAGGTTCAGAATCGGGAGCCATGCCCTCTACTGGAACTTGGTTTAATCCGTAAGCATGACACAAATAGCCAAACGCTTGATGAGTTACGATGATATCCTTATTTTCAAGAGGAGAAAGTGTATCACTGAATTCTTTATCCAGCTCCTCTATTTCAGCTGCATACTTAGTATAGTTTGCTTCATAATAATCACTGTTATCCGGATCAGCCAGTATAAATGCATCTTTAATTTTCTCCATTTCAGCCTTTGCATTCATGGGATCAAGCCAGACATGAGGGTCAAATTCTCCGTGGTCGTGTTCCTCATCTTCATGATTCTCATCCTCATTTTCTGAATGTTCATCATGACTGTGGTCTTCCAGCAACGTCAAGCCTTCAGAGGCTTCAACTACAAGAAGCTTGTCGTTTTGTATAGATTCAAGAATATCTCCAACCCAATGCTCCATACCTGCTCCGTTATATATGAAGACCGAGGCTTTTTCAAGACCGACTATATCCGATGGGGTAGGCTCCCAGTTATGTGGTTCTGTTCCGTCCGGAACCATATTTACTGCTTTGATTTTATCTCCACCGATTTTTGAAGCAAAATCGTACATGGGGTAAAAACTGGCATATACCAAAAGTTTACCGTCATCGTCTGAATCGGTTAATTCTTGAGTTCCGCTACAACCGGTAAAAAGAGAAAGAATAAGAATCCCTATTAACAATAGGCTGCAAAATTTTTTCATTATTTAGTAACCTCCAAATATATGTAGTTTAATTATCAATCAAATAATTGCAACTAATTCGCATTTGCATTTATTATAATTTGAAATGATGGCTATGTCAATATTAATAATGAAAAGATTGCAGCAGAGTAATTAATTTTCATACTCAAATTTATAGCCTATCTTTCTTACGGTTACTATATTTTTATCATATTTTCCTATTTTTGAACGTAGACACTTAATATGAGTATCAACTGTTCTGTCATCTCCGAAGTAATCCCATCCCCATACTGTTGAGAGTATCTGGCTTCTTGTTAAAACAAGATTTTTATTATTAATCAGGTAGTACAACAAATCAAACTCCTTTGGAGTGAGAATAGCTTTTTCGCCATCTATTAAAGCAATGCGCTCTCTGTACTTAATGCATATTCCACCCACTTCTATATCCTGCATACTGTTCTGTGAAGTTCGTTTTAAAAGATTTTTTACTCTTGCAACCAAAATTCTTGGGCTGAAAGGTTTTGAAATATATTCGTCGGCGCCGGAATTAAAACCTGTTATTTCATCGATTTCCGCATCTCTGGCAGTAAGCATAAGTATAGGAACATCCGAGGTCTTGCGTATATATGAAGCAACCTGGTAGCCGTCCATTTTGGGCATCATTACGTCAAGTATTATAAGAGAAAAATCATATTCCTTATCAAATTTTTGCACTGCTTCTTCTCCGTCGCCGGCTTCAACTACACGGAAGCCTTCTTTAACAAGGTAGCTGGCAACAAGCTTTCTTATATTATTTTCATCTTCGACTAATAATATTTTAGTTTCCATATTAATCCTCCGCTTTTAAATTTATTTCTGAATTCTCAAGCTCAAACCAGAATTCAACTCCGTTTTCAAAATTTCTAACACCATACCGTTCACCGTGCATATCCATGGTTACTTTGACAATTGCCAGTCCCAGTCCGTAGCTCCCAAGACTGTTTCTTGACTTATCAGCTCTGTAAAAGCTTACAAAAATATTTTCTACATCTTCATCAGATATGTGATTACCGGTATTAAAAATACTAATTCTGCATTTATCATCTGAGATAGAGGTGGATACTTTCACGGAGCCTCCGGGATTGCAGTATTTAATTGCATTTTCGTACAGATTTTGAAATACCTGTTCAATTCTGAAATAATCTGCAAATACTATGCAGTTTTCAGAAATTTCCTTGTCAATTGAAATATTTTTTTCATTTGAAATTATTAAATTTTTATAAATTGTTGAATCAATAATATCATTTATGCTGAAATTGGACTTTTCCAATTTTATTATTCCAACCTCAAGCTGCGACAGTTTAAGAAGTTCCTGAACAAACTCGGACATTTTATGTGCTTCGTTAATTATTATATCAAGGTATTCCTTTTTTGTCGGCTCATCTATGTCCTTCATGTCGGTTAAAGCTTCCGAGTAACTTATTATTAACGTCAGAGGAGTTTTAAAATCATGTGATACGTTAGCTATGAACTGTTTTCGCATGTTATCGGTTTTTTCCTGTCTCAAAAGGTCATCCTTTAATTTTTCAACATAGTCCTGTAATTTGTCAGCCATGTTGTTTATGCTCACAGATAACAGCCCCACCTCGTCCATCGACAATACGGAGCATCTTTCTGAAAAATTCAGTTTTGAAATTTTATCTGCGATTACCTGCAGCTGTCGAATAGGACGTGTTGTTTTATCGGCAACAAAGTACATTATTATTGCGGCAATCAGCAGTGAAAAAAATGAAATTAACAAAGAATACTTTATGGCCGAATATGAAATGTCATTTATGAATTTTTTTGGGGTCTGCATTATGATATATGTGTTTTCTTTTATATTTGATAAAACCGTTATATTGTTATCCGGGCGTTCTGTTTCTATATTTTTAATGTAATATTTTGAGTTAGATAGCTCATTAAAAGCATTTTCGCTATAAAGCCTTTCTATCAGCCTTAAAATTTCATTGTCAAATGGACTCGTGGAAAAATATCTCTGCCTTGAATAGTATTCAATTTCTCCTGTTCCCGTTTTGGTATTCAAAGAAAAAATGCAAATGGTCATGTTTTGCACTTCATAATTAATTATTTCTTCAACAGTTTCGTTTAAATTTCCTGCTAAATATTTTGATTTTATGCTTTCAACGCCGCTTTTAAGACTGCTTATCTTGTCATTGGTATAAAGCTTGTCGAACATTGTGGTTCCAAGTATGGCAGATATAAGGACATTTAAAATTAACACACAAAGTATTGCTAAAAAAAGTTTGTTTTTTAAACTAAATTTCAATATCATACAACCCCTCGAGATTTATTGTACATTTTTTTTAAATATAATATACCACAAATGTGATAAAATAGTGAAAAAAAAAGAGTATTAATGTAAAATGGTTACCTTTGCCAAGGACATTTTATTTTAATACTCTTTATTACTATATATTAATCATCTAATCCAAATCTTTTTAAATCAGGTGAAACTATCAAATCAGCTTCTGTAGCTGCAATTACATCCTCAACTGTGGCTTCAGGACCCAGCTCTTCAAGAACAAGCCCTTTGTCCGTCACTCTGATCAATGCCATTTCAGTAACAATTATATTTACCTGATCCTTAGCAGTTAAAGGAAGTGTGCATTGCTTTAAAATTTTAGGCTTTCCCTTTTGAGTGTGAACCATTGATATAATAACGGTTTTCGCTCCTACAACAAGATCCATTGCTCCACCCATTCCAGGGACCATTTTACCGGGTATTTTCCAATTTGCCAGATTGCCTTTTTCGTCGACTTGCATTGCGCCTAATATTGTTGCGTCAACATGTCCTCCTCTGATTATACCAAAAGAGGTTGCGCTGTCAAAGAACATGCCGCCGGGGACTATTGATGAAGGCATACCGCCTGCATTAACAAGTTCCCAGTCTTCTTTACCTGATTCCGGCGCTGATCCCAGTCCCAGAAATCCGTTTTCGGACTGAAATGTGATATCGATTCCTTCAGGAATATAATTTGCCACCATTGTAGGAAGACCGATACCGAGATTTACAACATCTCCGTCGTGCAATAACTGTGCAACTCTTTTTGCTATAACTGTTTTTGCATCCATTATTTATCACCTCCGACAATGTAGTCAACGAATATACCGGAACACATAACATGATCAGGGTCTATTTCGCCTACTTCAACTATTTTATCAGCTTGAACTATTACTGTGTCTGCAGCGGTAGCCATCAAAGGGTTAAAGTTTTTCATTGTTTTATTAAAAACCATATTTCCTTTTTTATCGGCTATGGACGCTCTCAGCAATGCAACGTCAGCTTTTAACGGAGTTTCAAGTATATATTCTTTTTCGTCGATAACTTTCTTTTCTTTATCTGTTTCAGCTTCGGTTCCGATACCTGTAGGTGTGTAAAATCCGCCTAAACCGTTTCCGCCGCATCTTACTTTTTCTGCAAGGGTTCCTTGAGGTGTAAGGATAACTTCGGTTTCTCCGGAGTTCATTTGATTTGCTGTTTCAGGATTAGTTCCCACATGGGAAGCAATAATTTTTTTGAATTGTTTATTAACAACCATTTTGCCAACGCCTCTGTCGGGGAAACCTGTGTCATTGCAAATCAGAATAAGGTCTTTTACATTTTTTTCTACAAGGGCATCGATTAAAATTTCGGGAGTGCCGTTGGCCAGAAATCCGCCGACCATTACAGTCATGCCATCCTGGACTTTTTCTGCGGCTTCTTTCACAGAAATAATTTTATTAATCATACATACCTTCCTCTTGAATTTTTTTATTAATAGGAGGAATTAAGCGGCTGAACCGGTATATTACCTCCCGTCAGGCAAGGAAACCTTTCCAATTCTGACGAACGGCATCCTATTCAGCTGCCGTTTCCTCCGCTAAAAACTATCTTTCAACAAGTAATGCGGTTCCCATTCCTCCGCCTATGCAAAGAGTGGCAAGTCCTTTCTTGGCATCTCGTTTCTGCATTTCATATATAAGCGAAACAAGAATTCTTGCTCCGGAAGCTCCTATAGGATGTCCCAGTGCTATTGCACCTCCGTTAACATTTGTAGTTTCCGGATTCAGTCCTAAATCACGAGTTACTGCAATAGCCTGTGATGCAAATGCTTCATTTGCTTCTACAAGATCCAGGTCTCCAACAGTCCAGCCTACATTAGCCAAAGCTTTTTTAGTAGCAGGAATAGGTCCTAATCCCATTACTTTAGGATCAACTCCGGCTGAAGCGTAGCCTGAAATTTCACATAAATATTTAATTCCAAGCTCATCTGCTTTTTCCTTGCTCATTAAAATGAAAGCTGCTGCCCCGTCATTTATACCGGATGCGTTACCTGCGGTAACGGTTCCATCCTTTTTAAATGCAGGCCTTAATTTTGCAGTTTTCTCCAATGTTGAACCGTGTCTTGGAAATTCATCTGTGTCTATTACTATTGGGTCTCCCTTTCTCTGAGGTATTTCCACAGGTACTATTTCATCCTTAAATCTTCCGGATTTTTGCGCTTCTTCTGCTCTGTTTTGGCTTTGAACCGCAAATTTATCCTGCTCTTCTCTTGTTATGCCGTATTTCTCTGCAACATTCTCTGCTGTTATTCCCATGTGATACTGATTATAAACGTCAGTTAATCCGTCATACACCATGTAGTCAACAATTTTGCCATCACCCATTCTGTGACCCCATCTTGCTTTGGGAAGCAGGTAAGGAGCGTTTGTCATGCTTTCTGTTCCGCCGCATAATATAATGTCGCACTGTCCGCTTTCAACAAATTGTGCAGCCATGCTCACTGCTCTCAGTCCTGAACCGCATACCATATTAATTGTTAATGCCGGAGTTTCAACCGGGACTCCTGATCCCAGAGATACTTGTCTGGAAACATTTTGACCCAGGCCAGCACCTAGAACATTTCCAAAATATACTTCTTCAACAGCTGTTGGTTCGATTCCTGCCCTTTTAATTGCCTCTTTTGCTGCAATAACTCCCAAATCTACCGCTGACAATGGAGTCAGCGATCCTCCAAATGATCCTATCGGTGTTCTTGCTGCAGATACTATTACTGCCTTTTTCATAATCATCCTCCTAAATTTTTTTGCACTAAGATAAGTAGCAAATGTCATGCCATAAATAAAAGCATGTAAAATACTGTATTTAACATCTTAGAAACGTTAATCCATTAATTATCAATATGCAAAATTGCATATTTCACAAAAGCATTTATTGCAAAATTGCATATGGACTTGTATAATATAAGAGGATAGGTATGTATCTGTTTATTGTATCATACTGTCTAGAAAATTTAACTAAAAATTTTAATAATACGTATTTAAGGATAATAATATGAGAATTAAAAATGTTGATTTTACAATAGGATTTGTTATAACAGACACTAAATACAATATTTTATACTGCAATAATTACTTTAAAGCAAACATATGTAAGGTTAGTGGAGAAATTTTAAATAAAAAATTAACAATGTATTTTCATGATATAAAGGGCGATGAGGATCAGAATATTAGCTCTGTCAAATATATCGATAATTCTGTTTACTATGCTGTTCATAATAAATTTAAACTTTATGGAAATGAGCTGTCTCTGTTTTTCTTCTATGATTCAATTATAGGCAGTGAATTGGAAAAGCAAATTACCAGGCTAAGCAGCCAGAAATATTTATATAATGAAATGCTGAACAAGCTTAAGGACGGTATTTATATAACTGATGAAGAAGGTACAACAACCTATGTAAATGATGCGTTTCTTGATCTTTCGGGTTTATCCAGAGAACAGATAATAGGAAAGTCGGTTTATGATTTAAGAAAGCTGGATGTGCTGCCTAATTCCTGCTGTGCCAGAGTTATTGAAACAAATGGTCCCGTTTCTACAATAAACAATTATTACAAAGGCCAGAGGTGTTTGGTTTCCGGCTCGCCTATATTTGATGAAAACGGAAATCTCAGAAAAACCATAGCGGTTATAAGAGATGTATCAGAGCTGGATGTATTAATGAAAAATATTACTAAAGAAAAAAATTTGTTTATTGTTAATGGTGATTACGAGAATTTTGAAATTAAAACCAAGCTGAAAGAGCCTATTAATAATAATGAAAAAATGAAAAATATATACAATAAAGCTAAAAAAATTGCCAATGTTGACAGCACAATATTAATTTTGGGAGAAACAGGGGTAGGAAAGGATTTTATAGCAACGTATATATACAATATAAGCAAAAAGAATAAGGGTAAATTTATAAAAATAAATTGCAGCGCAGTTCCTGAACACCTGCTTGAGTCAGAATTTTTCGGGTATGAGGAAGGTGCGTTTACAGGAGCTCAAAAAGGGGGCAAAAAGGGTCTTTTCGAGGAGGCAAACGGCGGTATTCTATATCTGGATGAAATAGGTGATATGCCGTACACTTTACAGGTTAAGCTCTTGAGCTCCATAAATGACAGGATGTTTTACAGAATAGGAGGAACATCGCCTGTAGAATTTAGTGCAAGAATTATTGCAGCTACAAACGTTGATTTAGCACAGCTGGTTGAGGAAAAGAAGTTCAGAGCGGATCTGTATTACAGACTGAATGTGGTATCTTTTGTGGTTCCGCCCCTAAGACATAGAAAAGAAGACATCATTCCCCTTGCTCAGCAGTTTATTGAATATTTTAATAACAAGTACGGCAAAAACTGTTACTTTACTACTGGCTGCCTTGAAAGCTTTCTCGTATACGGTTGGCGCGGAAACATAAGAGAACTTAGGAATATAATAGAGCGTATGGTTTTAATAACAGACGAGGCGTCAATTGACAAAAAACTGTTCAGGGAACAGCTCTTGCTTAACAATTCGCCGGAAGAAGATTCTAAATTTATGTATGACGGGAAGACACTGAAAGACAAGCTTGATGATTATGAAAAAATTATAATAGAAACAGCCTTAGACAGTTCGAAAACTATGAAAGAGGCTGCTTTCAAGCTTGGAATAGATATTTCCACTCTGGTCAGGAAGAAGCAGAAACATAAAATGTAAAACAAACGAATTCCGAAAAAATAATGTATTTTTAGAAATGTCTCTCAATGAGACATTTTTTTATTTAACTAAATTTGATTATTTGGAATAAAAAAGCCTAAAAATGCAAATATTACTAATATTGTAGAACAAGCATAGGAGGGGTTATGTACTTTATCAACGATATTAAAATGTTGATTAATACTGACACCATAACGGTGTTTTTGATAATCAGTTTTATTTTGATATTTAGAACTGCCAAGGAATTGAAGCGGAAAAAATTTCACAGAGATTATAAAATTGTTAAAACAACTGGAATAGTTTATGGACTGCTGGCACTGGCGGCTGTAATTGCAATTAATATATAGGAGTTTTAAATGGGCGAAAAACAAAACTTAGAGAATATTAATATAGAAAAAGATTTAAATAAAAATGAGAAGGAATTAAAAAAAATATTTAAGGATGCTAATGACATCATTTTCAGAAAGATTGATGCCGGTCAAAACAAAAAAACTAAGATGCTCTTGGTTTATATTGACGGAATGACCACAAAGGAAGCAATCAGTGAATTTGCTGTTCAAATGCTCATGAAGGACATGGATTTGCAAAGTTTGGAAAAAAGTGATTCTGAGCTGCAGAACGCAATTGCCAATACCAATATAGCGGTAACAGAGATACAAGCTCTTCAAACTATTCAGGAATGCATTGACAAGGTGCTTTCCGGAGAGACGGTTCTTTTAATAGACGGATGCTCAAAAGGTATAATGCTCTCATCCAGAGGTTGGCCAATGAGAGGCGTGCAGGAGCCCTCGGCGGAGACTCTTATAAGAGGTGCCAGAGACGGTTTCAATGAAACCATGAAGGTAAACATTACACTTATAAGAAGAAGAATAAGAGATCCAAAGCTAAAAGTAAAATACATGCAGGTGGGAAGCAGATCTAAAACAGACATTGCAATTATATATATAGAGGATATTGTAAATAAAACAGTCTTGGAAACAGTGGAGAAAAGAATAAAAAATATAGATATAGAAGCTGTGCTGGAAAGTTCTTATATTGAGGAAATGATAGAGGATGATATATATTCTCCGTTTCCTCAAATTGAAAACACCGAGAGGCCTGATGCTGCTGCATCGGCAATTTTAGAGGGGAGAGTCGTGATAACTGTGGATAATACTCCATCTGTTCTCATTGCTCCCGCAATATTTGTATCGTTCATGCAGTCCTCAGAGGATTACTATGAAAGGTGGATGCCGTCGTGTGTAACCAGAATGATACGATATTTGGCGTTGCCAATAGTTATGCTCCTTCCGGCTCTTTATGTGGCAGTAACCCAGTTCCATCCTAATCTTCTGCCAACACAGCTGGCACTTTATGTTGCGGCCTCCAGGGCAAATGTTCCTTTTCCTCCTTATTTTGAGGCGCTTTTAATGGAGCTGGTAATGGAGCTGGTCAGAGAGGCTTCTTTAAGAATTACAAGTCCTGTTGGATCAACAATAGGTCTTGTGGGAGGTATCGTAATAGGTCAGGCATCTGTGGCGGCCGGGCTTATAACTCCTTTGGCCGTAATCATTGTGGCATTGACCGCTATTTCGGCCTTTGCGATACCAAGTTACAATTTCAGCACGTCATTGAGAATGATTCGTTTTGGTTTTATAGTTCTTGCATCAATATTCGGATTGTTTGGCATATCACTGGGGCTTTGTCTTTTGATAATTCACCTCTGCACTCTTAAGAGCTGCGGAGTGCCGTACATGACTCCTTTAGCTAGTTTTGTTGATAACAGAAAAGACTTGAGGGATACAATTATAAGACCGAGAATCAAGAAAATGGTTCACAAACCAAAATATCTTCAATTTGAAAAAGAGAAAGGAAAATAGATGTTCGATCAGGATATTACTCCATATCAAAATATATCAATTTTAATATTAGTATCATTTGTTTCTCAATCTATTTTGATGCCGCTGTTACTGTCTGAGATAGACGGTCCTGTTGGGTGGATGTCGATTATAGCGGCGGGATTTCTCATATATATTACAATGAAACCCATAAACAGGCTGATGATAAAGTACAAGGAAGATACAATAATAAGTATATCCCACAAGGTATTTCCAAAATTCCTGGCAAAACTCACAGGTGTATACTACATACTTATGTTTCTTACTGCAAACAGCATATTGCTGAAAGATTTCGCGGAGCAGATAAAGCTTATGATGCTTTTCAACACACCTATAAGCATAATAATAATATCTCTCTTGCTTATTGCCAGTTACGCGACAAAAAAAGGAATACAGTCAATTGCAAATTTGGCTAATATAGCGGTGTTGATTGCCTTGATACCTTATATACTGATAATAATATTTTCAACATATTACGCTGATTACACAAATGTGTTTCCCATTTTTCCGGCAGACGTGAAAGGAATAGTTAAGTCAGTTCCCGCAGCGATGCTGGGATTTTTCGGATTTTCCGTACTTTTGTTTTCTAACAGCAGGGTGTCAATTAAAGAAAAAAATATGAAGGTAAATAAAAGATTTATCGTAATAAGTGCCGTACTTTATGCCGCATGCTACCTGCTTATAGTAGTAAAATTCGGAATGAAGGAAGCTGTAAACATGGTATGGCCATTTATTTCCGTAATGAAATTTGTTAATATACCGGGATTTTTCTTTGAAAGTACTGAAATCGTAGGATTATGCTTCCAAATAATAGTTACATTTACAAGCATATGCATTATTGCATATTTTACAAATCTTGCTATGCAGGAAACTTTTAAGACCAGAGAAGACGGATATTTTATTTACATCCAGATACCCATTTTGTATACCATGGCTGCAGCTCTGCCCGGCATGTACATGATGTTTCCGTACATACAGTGGCCGTTAATAGTGCTGAGCGGACTGAATTTTTTCATACCGCTTATCGTTGTATGGATGGACAGAAGGAAGCAGAAGCATAGAACAGAAAACATATAATATTATGATTTTACGTGATTATAGCGAAGGGGTTTAAATGAAACAAATAAAAATAATAATTTTAATGCTGCTGACATCATTAGTTTTAACAGGTTGCTGGGACAGCTTTGAAATCAACAAAAGGGAATACTTATTTGCTGTGGGAATTGATAAAAATCCTAAGAACCTGACTTTTACGTCTGAAATTCCAAAAATAAATGAAGGCAGCGAGGAACAGAGAATTGTTTATTCAAAGGAAAGCACAAATTTTGCGAATTTTTACAGCACCAGCTATCTCCATTCTGAAAAGGCCATTTCTGACAGGTTAATGCAGGTAATAATACTGGGAGAAGATGTGGCCAGAGATCCGGAGTCATTTAAAAAAATATTTGACGAAATCCAGCGGTCTCCTCAAATGAACAGAAGAGTTAAAATATGCATTGCCAAAGGAAAGGCTCAGGACATCATAAACATGGAAATACCGACCAATCCCATTGTGGGCAGATTTTTGAGCGATATGTTAGTTAAACTTAAAAGAGAAAGCTACCAGGATGTTTATACCTTTGATGAGGCAATACTCCACTTGGGGCAGACGGGAAACGTTATGGTGCCGGTTGTGGAAGTAAACGATAAAAGCTTGAAAGTGGAAAGGGCGGCCGTTGTTAAGGAATACGAACTGGTGGGTTTTTTGGAACCGGAGGAAGTTGAAATCATTATGGTTTTATTAAATCCCGACAGAGCCAATATCAGCAATTTCAATATATCTGTTGATGATACAACCGTAGGGCTGGGTGCCGTTGATGTGAGCATGACGGAAGATATAAATTTAAAAAATAATAAATTAAGCGTTGATTATTATATTACGCTATATTGTTACATAGATTCGTTTATCGTAGGTAATGACAAGTTGCAGGATAAAAATTTTATGGATAAAATCAAGACTGAGTCTGCAAGAATGATATCAGATGTGGCTTCAAATACAGTCGATAAGCTTCAGCATTACTACAGATCAGATCTTATCAGAATAAAAGATAAATTATACAAGTATCACAAATCCGAGTTCGACAAAATCGAAGACAAATATGATGAAGTTTTTGAGGCAGCGGACATAAATGTACATTTGAGTGTAGATATAAAAAGCACCGGATTGGTTAAATAAAGGGAGGGCGTATGAGCTATTATAAAAAAATTTTAATTTCGGTAATATTTGTTGCCGTTGCCGTTGCCGTTTCATATACGGTAGATGCATACACAGGAATGGCAAAAATAAATGACAAAGTTATACGGTTACATGTTATTGCAAATTCAAACACTGTTTATGACCAACAGTTAAAATACAAGGTCAGAAATCATGTGATTAGTAAGTTTGACAGTGAATTTGAAAACATAACGTCTAAAGATGACAGCGAAGATTTAGTTATAGAAAAGATAAATGAAATAAGAAAAGAAGCAGAGGAAATAATTTCAGAGGAAGGATATGATTATGAAATAAATGTATATTACGGGAATTTTAAGTTTCCACGGAAAATATACGAGGACATAGTTCTTCCGGAAGGCTATTATGATGCCGTAAGAATAGAAATAGGCAGGGCAGAAGGCAACAATTGGTGGTGCGTGATGTTCCCTCCTCTGTGTTTTGTGGATTTCGGACAGGACAAAAATGCAGAGCCGGTATTTGATATAGAAACAGAAAAAAAGCTCCAGGAAGTTTTGACTCAGGAAGAAATTGAGGCTATAAAAACAAAAAGAGGCATAAAAGATATTAAGTTTAAATCAAAGATATATGAATTTATAGAAAAAGGAAAAGTAGAACATACAGGTTTAGAGCCAAGCCAGACACCTAGTGTATATGCCCGTTCATTGGCTAAATAAAATCCCTCATTGTTTCAAAAATCTGCCCCCGTCGTTTTTTTCGGCGGGGGCAGATTTTTTAGCCTGGTATTTCAAGCTTTTTAATTTTATATTGAAGTGTCTGCCTCGGAACATTTATAAGTTTTGCAGCTTTTGTGATGTTGTAATCCGTTTGCTCTAAGGCAGATTTTATAATATCGCGCTCGACTTTTTCTACGGCCGCATTCAAGTGTTGCAGCGCGCCGATGTTTTGTAAATTGTTATTCCTCCTGCTGTAGTTTTTAAACTGGAAAGGAAGGTGTTCTTCTCTTATAAGCTCTCCGTCATACAGCGAAACGGCACTTTCAATTGCGTGTTCCAATTCCCTGACGTTTCCCGGCCAGCTGTATTCCGTAAATATATCAAGCACTTCTTTAGAAACGCCGCTGAAAAACTTATTGCATCGTTCGTCGTATTTTTTTATAAAATGATCCACAAGAAGAGGTATGTCGTCTATCCTCTTTGACAAATCAGGAATAACGAGAGTTATTACGTTCAATCTGAAAAACAAGTCCTGTCTCAGTTGCTTAGTTTCTACAACTAAGTTAATATCTGTATTTATAGCTGATATAATTCTTACATCAACATCTATTGTGGTAGCTGAGCCTACTCTTCTGACCCTTCCGTCCTGCAGAACCCTCAAAAGCTTGGTCTGAAGCTCCAGGGGCATGGAATTTATTTCATCCAGGAACAAGGTTCCGCCATCGGCAAGCTCAAATAAACCCGGTCTGTTTTCTGCTCCTGTAAAACTACCCTTAACAGAGCCAAACAATATGCTTTCAAGCAGGTTAGAAGGCAGAGCCGCACAGTTCTGCGCTATGAAGGGCTTGTGCTTTCTGTTGCTGGAATTGTGTATGGACTGTACAAAAAGTTCCTTACCTGTTCCTGTACTCCCTGCTATCATAACAGGTGAATCAGACATGGCCGCTTTTATTCCAAGTGATTTAAGCTTAAGCATCTCTTTGTTCTGTCCTATGATGTCAAGAAAATTAAACTTTGCAACAGGTTTTGACGGCTTGTCGTGCCCTCTGTCGTTCCTTTCATACAGTTCTTTTTGCAGGTTTACTATTTTTTCCGACAATTCTCTGACCTTAGTTATATTTCTGGAAACTTCAAGAGCTCCAAGTACCTTGTTGTTATAATAAATGGGGATTGTTGAATTCAATGTTGATATTTTATCACCTTTATAATTTATAAAGTTCTGTTCAACATTATAAATCGGCTTGCCTGTTCGTAAAACTTTTAACAGAGTGCTTGTCTCAAAGGTAAGAGAAGGATACACCTCAAGAATATGTCTTCCTATTGCTTTATCCACATCGATTTCATCAAGCTGCTTTGCGGATGAATTGTAATAAGCAATTTTACCGTAGGCGTCAACTACATGAATTCCATCATTTATTAAATCTATTGCGTGAATGAGTGCATCAAAATATTTTATATCCATAAATCTCCTTCTGCGCCGAAAAATCAGCGCCACATGCCGAAAAACAGGCGGTAAGTCCTGTTTTTTCTTATCAAACAGGTTAAGATTGCCTAAAAAATATCAATAGCTAATTTGTTATAGCTTTTTTCACTTCCGGCAAAAACAACTTGGTATTCTATCTTGACAGTTCCATTTCCCACCTCATCCAAATTATTCTCATATATCATGGTGTTGAAGTCCAGGTCGAAATTACCGTAAGGTGTTGAATAAATATTACTGTAGCTTTGATTTTCTTCAAATTCCATTCTTGAAGATATATCTCCAACTTTGGTCAGTATTAATTTATCTTTGTATATCTTCAACCTTGTTTTAGAAGAAGTGTTTTCGGTTATGTCACTTTCATCATAATTTATAACTATGCAATCTTCATGAAAAAGTCTTTCGGCCTCGGTAACAAGCTCCATAACTTCTTCGTTTCCGGCTTTGTCTATTGTCTGGGCTGTAGTAATTTTTATTTTGGCATTATTCATTCTGTACCTCCTTTTTAAAGGTTATCTATTGCGATTTCGTAAAGATTATCAATTTCCTTCTTTAGAAAATTGCCTCCTATTCTTCTTAGGCGTTCAGGTGCATCGCTGGCGTAATATTCGTATCTGGCTTTATCGTAATTTTCGTTAAGCATGTTTTCATCTGTAAGCAGTTTTTTCAAATCTCTTGCGGTTTCAAATGCGGGATTGACAAGCTTAACATCAGGACCAACCACTTTTTTGATTGTGTGCCTTAAAATAGGATAATGGGTGCATCCCAGCACCAAAGTGTCCACATCGTGTTCAATCAATTCATCAAGATATTTTTCCGCAGTCAAAAATGCTACGTTTGAGTATTCCCAGCCTTCCTCAACTATGGGAACAAACAGCGGGCACGGAATCCCAATCACTTCTGCATCGTGGAGATACTCCATAATTTTTGCCTGGTAAGCATTAGAATTTATTGTTGCAATTGTACCTATTACACCTATTCTTCCGTTCTCTGTAGCGGCAGCCGCACTTTTTGCTCCGGGATTAATCACACCTATTATGGGAAGATCAAAATTGTTCTGCACGTGCTCAAGAGCTATTGAGCTTGCTGTGTTGCATGCAATTACAATGGTTTTAACATCCTTGCTCTTTAAGAAGGATGAGCATTGGTTAGCATATTTTTTTATGGTTTGCTCAGATTTTGAACCGTATGGAATTCTTGCGGTATCTCCCAAATATATGATGTTTTCGTAAGGAAGTTGCTCCATTACTTCTCTCATTACAGTGAGTCCGCCTACTCCTGAATCAAAGATTCCGATTGGTCTGTTATCCATATATACCTCTTCATTCTTTATGAAAATTTATTAATATTTAATTAATATGTGAATAATCAATAATTATGTTGTATAATGGCATTATAACAAAATATGTTTCACAGAGCAATATTAAAAGCTGAATTTTCGGCACTTAGGGTTAAAATGTCATTATGGGAACGATACAAACGTTGAAAAACAGGGATTTTTGTTTTTTGAAGAAATTGGCACGGTACTTGCACTATATGTGTGTGAATACCCATATCTAACCCAAACCCAATAAAAAATTTGCAATTATTTTAGGAGGCACTATGATCAAAAAAGGAAACCCATACGGAACACACAGAGTAATTGAGCCAAAAGGAGTATTGCCGCAGCCGGCAGTTAAAATCGATAACACAATGGAGATATACGACAACGAGATTTTGATAAACGTTCAAACTTTGAATGTAGACTCGGCAAGTTTCACTCAAATAAGCGACCAGGCAGGCGGAGACGTAGAAAAAATTAAAGAAATAATGAAGGGAATCGTAGCAGAAAGAGGAAAGCATCAAAACCCTGTAACAGGATCAGGCGGAATGCTCATCGGAACTGTAGAGCAAGTAGGACCTGCATTGGAAGGAAAGACTGATCTTAAAGTGGGAGATAAGATTGCTACGCTGGTTTCATTATCATTGACACCTTTGGTTATAGAAGAAATACTTACTGTAAGAAAAGATATTGATCAGGTGGACATTAAAGGAAAGGCTATTTTATTTGAAAGCGGAATATATGCGAAACTTCCTTCAGACATACCTGAAAATCTTGCATTGTCTGTATTGGACGTAGCAGGAGCTCCTGCGCAAACTGTTAAGCTGGTAAAAGAAGGAGATACAGTGTTGGTTCTTGGAGGATCAGGAAAATCCGGACTTCTCTGCCTGTACGAAGCAAAGAAAAAAGCAGGTGCAAGCGGAAAAGTTATATGCTGGGCTCACAGACAAAGCACTCTTGAAACAGTTAAAAAACTCGGTCTTGCTGACGTGTGCATAGCTGGTGATGCTACAAATGCAATCGAAGTGTACGACAAAGTAATGGAAGCAACAGACGGTAAACTGTGCGACCTGGTAATAAGCTGCGTATCAAGACCTAACTGCGAAATGTCGGCAATCCTTGCGACAAAAGATGAAGGTACCGTATATTACTTCAGCATGGCTACAAGCTTTACAAAAGCAGCATTAGGAGCTGAGGGCGTGGGTAAAGATGTAAATATGATTATCGGTAACGGATATACAAAAGGACATGCGGATACGGCTCTGCAGATAATGAGAGAAAGCAAAGGGTTAAGAGAGCTGTATACAGAGCTGTATGCTTAATCAGGCATCTGAGTTTAAATACTAATTGAGTTTTTTCAATTAGTATTTTACCTATTAATTTAATTTATAAATGGAGGTATTATAGTGGGTTATTATAATGAAATCGAACTCTGGAAGGACGTAAAGCCTGAAGAGTGGGACGACTGGAAATGGCAGGTTGAAAACAGAATTGATTCAGTTGATAAACTTAAGAAAATAATTAATATAACTGAACAGGAAGCAGAAGATATATCAAAGGTTTTGGAAAAATTCAGAATGGGCATCACTCCGTACTATGCTGCTCATATGGATAAGGATGATCCCAGAGATCCAATCAGAATGCAGGCAGTTCCGACAATTGTCGAGACACATGTAAGTTCTGCTGATATGCTTGATCCTCTTCACGAGGATACGGACTCACCGGCTCCGGGGCTTACTCACAGATATCCGGACAGGGTTTTATTTCTTATAACAGATCAATGTTCAATGTACTGCAGACATTGTACAAGAAGAAGATTTGCAGGGCAATGCGACGATGAGGTTTCAATGGAAAATGTCGATAAGTGCATCGACTATGTAAGAAATCATCCCGAGGTAAGAGACGTACTGCTGTCAGGGGGAGACTGTCTGCTGGTTTCAGATGAAAAATTAGAATATATCATAAAGAAATTAAGAGAGATACCTCATGTTGAAATAGTTCGTCTCGGCTCAAGAACACCTGTTGTATTGCCGCAGAGAATAACAGACGATCTGGTTAACATGCTTAAAAAATACCACCCAATTTGGCTGAATACTCATTTCAACCATCCGAACGAATTTACTCCGGAATCAATGGAGGCATTGAGAAAATTGGCGGATGCAGGTATACCTCTTGGAAATCAGTCAGTTCTTTTAAGAGGAGTTAACGACTGTCCGCATATTATGAGAGACCTTGTTCATAAGCTTGTTATGAACAGAGTAAGACCTTACTACATTTATCAGTGCGATCTTTCATTGGGCATTGAACATTTCAGAACACCTGTTGCAAAAGGAATTGAAATTATTGAAAGTTTGAGAGGACATACTTCAGGATACGCCGTTCCTACATTTGTTGTTGATGCACCGGGAGGCGGCGGAAAGATTCCTGTAATGCCTAACTATGTTCTTTCGCAGTCTGCTGACAGGATCATTCTGAGGAATTATGAGGGAGTTATTACAACATATACAGAACCGCATCTTCCGGATATGGAATGTACATGTGATGTATGTCAAGGCAAAAAAGAGGATACATTAACAGGAGTAGCCGGACTGCTGCAGGGAAGCGACTTGGCATTGGAGCCTACTAAACTGGCAAGAAGAGACAGAGTACACAAATAACAATAAAGAATAAACCGGTCGTTCTGATAGCAAATAATAACTGCAATCAGAATGACCGAAACGTAATTTGCTAATTATAGATATTAAGAGGGCAGCTATGGGATTAATTGAAAGTATTAAGAAAAATAAATACAAAACAGTATCCATAGTCGGTCTTGCGAAAAACGCGGGAAAGACTGTGGCTCTCAATTATCTCATAGGTGAGGCAGAAAATTTAAGATTGAATATAGGAATTACCTCTGCGGGCAGGGACGGAGAAAATTTAGATTTGGTTACACAGACACAAAAACCGTCCATATTTGTAACAGAGGGCATGTATGTTGCTACGGCAAAAAAAACATTTATGCTTTCGGATGCAAAGGCAGAAATTCTGGAAACCACAGGAATTTCTACACCTATGGGAGAGGTTATAATCGTCAGGATAAGGCAGAGCGGCAATATGCAGATTGCCGGGCCTGTAAGCGTGACGGACATGAAGTACGTGTCGGGACGTCTGAAGCACTACGGGGCAAAAGTTGTTTTTATCGATGGAGCAATCGACAGAAAGGCAGCTTCCTCGCCTGTGATATCGGATGCATGCATCATTGCCACTGGAGCGGTGCTTAGCAGGGACATAAAAAAGGTCGCCGAAAAAACAGCTCATGCGGTAGAGTGCATGCTTCTGAAGCAGACGGACGATGGTATCAGGAAAATTATATTCAGGAAAAAATCAACATGCATAATTCAAAACACCGGCGATGTAATTGTGCCCGACATTAAAACCAGCATAACCGGAGGCAAGAAAATAAACGATCTGGTGGATGAAAAAACGACACATGTCTTTATAAAGGGAGCGGTAACCACTTCATTGTTAAGAGACATAGGCGAAAATAAATATTTAAGAGGTATTAAAATAGTAATTGAAGACGGAACAAAGGTGTTTACAGACATAAATGTGTGGAACGAGCTGAAAAGAAAAGGATTGAAGGCTGAAACTCTTAATACAATAAATGTTATTGCGGTTACCCTGAATCCTGTATCTCCGGTAGGATACTTTTTTGACAGTGTGATATTTAAGTCGGAAATGGAAAAATATCTGCCGGAAGTTAAAATAATTGATGTGGTAGCGGGCGGTGATTTAGAGTGACCAGTTTTATGACAGAAAACACAATTAAAAATATAGATATGAACTATATCTTTAATGAGGTTAGGCCTATAACCGAATATGGTATCAAAAAAAAGCGGGAAGCAAAGCCTTTTAGGAAAGGTCAAGAGGCAGACCTTAAAAAAGAGTTCAATAAAATCAGGGCATTTATTGAAAGCCCTAGAAGGCGTGATATCATTGATGTGCTCAAACATATAAAAAACATATATGAAACATTGGAGCGAACGAAGCATAATCAGGTATTAGATGAAGTTGAATTGTTTGAAATAAAAAATTTCCAAATTCAAACGGAAAAAATGGAGAAATATTTAAAAACATTATCCATTGACGATTTAAAATTAACGCCCATACCGCAGCTTTACAAGCTTTTAGATCCTGCCAATGAAAGAATGAACACATTTTATATTTATGATGATTATTCTGAAAAACTAAAATCTATAAGAGATGAAAAAAAGGCTGCTGAAAAAAATATTGGAGTGCTTAAAAAAGCAATAAAGGAAGAAGTAGAAAAAAAATACGGCATAAAGCTAAACCTCAAGGATGAAATAACCATAAGCAAATCGGAACAGGAAAAGGCAGAAGAGTTTTCAAATGATGCTAATTTAAGAATATGCGGAGAAAATTACTTAAATATTATTTTTAAAATTAAAAACAATTCAGAAATAGACGAGCTTGAGAAGAGGATGGAAATTTTGAAGAATGAAGAAGATGATGAAGAGTTCAAAGTTCGTCAAAAAATTTCCAAGGAAATAAAAGGATATTATGACTTAATAATGAGCAACATTAATATCATAGGAGAAACGGACTATCTCATAGCAAGAGCAAATTTTGCTCAGAAAACAAGGTCTGTTGAACCTGAAATTGTTCATGAGCTTGAAATAACAATTAAATCTGGCAGAAACCTGAAACTTGAAAAATCATTGAAGGAAAAGCGTAAGGAGTATATGCCCATAGATGTGAGTTTAAGGAAAAATGTCGCCTGTATAACCGGCGCAAACATGGGAGGAAAGACTGTAAGTCTTAGGATGATAGGACAGATTGCTGCATTAGCCGGGTATGGAATGTTTGTACCTTGCGAGTATGCCAAACTTTGTCTTTTTGACCATATATTCATATCTGTAGGTGATGATCAGTCCATTGAAAAAGGCTTGAGTACATTTGGTGCGGAAATTGTTAATTTAAAGGAAGCGCTGGAATACTCGGCGGAAAGGTGCCTGATTCTCATAGATGAGCTGGCCGGAGGCACAAATCCCAAAGAAGGATATGCTATTACAAAGGCTGTTGTTAAGTATCTGAAAAGTAAAAGCTGCATAACAGTGTTGACAACCCATTACGACAATGTGGCTAATGATGAAGATGTGCAGAATCTCCAGGTTGCGGGATTAACTCTTCCTGACAGCGATGATTTGTTCAAAATAAACAATATAGAGCAGATTTCAAAATATATGGATTACAGACTAATTGAGGTCAAATATAAAAATGATATACCTAAGGATGCCATTAAGATAGCTAGAATGGCAGGCATACCTGAAGAAGTGATAAATGATGCAGAAAATTATTTATAGTGATACTGTCATACTGAATTACAGATGAGTATCTCGTGTTGTTTCAGCAGGAGATTATCAATCTACTGTCAGAATGACGGAGGTAAAGGAGGATTTATGGATAGCAAGTTAAACTTAAGCCCTGAGCTCATTGACAGCGCGCGTTCAGCTGCCGCAAGCATAGCAGAAGAGACGCAGCAGTTTATAGACAAAAACACTACTGTTACTGTTGAAAGAACTGTGGCAAGGCTAATGGGCGTTGACGGAGTGGACGAAATTGACAAACCGCTTCCCAACGTGCTGATTGACAGCATTAAAGAGGGTGGTGGATTATCCAGAGGAGCAGCATTTTGGATAGGTAATGCAATGGTGCATACCGGCAAGACTCCTCAGGAGATAGCTGAAGCGGTAAGTGCGGGAGAAATAGAAATTACAAAGCTTCCCATTGCCGATGAAAATAAAATTATGGATGCAGTCTATGAAACCGCAAAGAAAATGGTTGAAAGAGTGAGACTCACCAGAGCAAAAAGAGAAGAATATTTAAATACAATCGGCGAAGGTAAAAAGCCATATTTATATGTAATTGTTGCTACGGGAAATATTTATGAAGATGTTATCCAGGCACAGGCTGCTGCCAGACAAGGCGCTGACGTTATAGCTGTTATAAGAACCACGGCACAAAGTCTTTTGGACTATGTTCCATACGGACCAACAACAGAAGGATTCGGAGGAACTTTTGCAACTCAGGAAAACTTCAGATTAATGAGAAAAGCTCTGGATGAGGTGGGCGAAGAGGTAGGAAGATACATACGTGTCTGCAACTACTGTTCGGGACTATGCATGCCTGAGATAGCCGCAATGGGTGCAATGGAACGGCTTGACGTAATGCTTAATGATGCTCTTTACGGCATACTGTTCAGAGATATAAACATGCAGAGAACATTGGTGGATCAGTATTTTTCAAGAATAATAAATGGTTTTGCAGGAATAATTATCAACACTGGAGAGGACAATTACCTGACTACGTCAGATGCTGTAGAAGAGGCTCATACGGTGCTGGCATCTCAGTTTATAAATGAGCAATTTGCTCTTAAAGCAGGGCTGCCTGAGGAACAAATGGGACTTGGCCATGCATTTGAAATGAATCCTGCTTTAGAAAATGGATTTTTGTTTGAACTTGCTCAGGCACAGATGGCTAGAGAAATATTCCCTGATGCCCCTCTTAAATACATGCCTCCTACAAAGTTCATGACAGGTAACATATTCCGCGGACATTTGCAGGATGCTTTATTCAACCTGATATCCATATGGACCCATCAGGGAATTCAGCTTTTGGGTATGCCTACGGAAGCAATTCATACACCGCATCTTCAGGATAGAATGCTGTCCATTGAAAATGCGCAATATATATTCAACAATGCCAGGAGTATAGGTGATGAAATAGAATATAAAAAAGACGGTATAATTCAGAAAAGAGCACAGGAAGTTCTTGAAAAAGCTGAAAGCCTTCTGAAGGATATTG
This sequence comes from Sedimentibacter sp. LTW-03, assembly GCF_052059825.1. Classification (GTDB taxonomy): domain Bacteria; phylum Bacillota; class Clostridia; order Tissierellales; family Sedimentibacteraceae; genus Sedimentibacter. The sequence goes on along the minus strand of NZ_CP197180.1, from coordinate 2,688,036 downwards.
AAAAAGAGGGAATATTCAGCACTATTGAACAGGGAAAATTTGGAGGAGTTAAAAGAGCATTTACAGGCGGAAAAGGTCTGGAAGGTGTTATTGAAAAACATGAAAAATACTTTAACCCGTTCATAGATTTGATGTTAGGGGGTGCAAAGTAATGGAAGGTATTCAGAAGGTTGATCTTACAAAGGTTAAGCCATATGGAGATACTTTAAACGACGGAATGGTACAGATGAGTTTTACACTGCCGATACCTTACGGAGATGAAGCAAGTGAGGCTGCAAGGCAGCTGGTTTCAAAAATGGGCTTTGATGAGCCTGCAGTTGTTTATTCAAAGGATCTTGGCATAGGCTATACTTACTTCATAATGTACGGAAAGTGCACACATACTGTTGATTATACATCCATTGAGGTTCCAAAAGTTGATATGGAATTTATGGACAGATATGAGATTCAGGACTACATCAAAGAAAACATAAAGAGAGATGTGGTCATTGTAGGCGCCTGCACAGGAACAGATGCCCATACCGTTGGTATAGATGCGATTATGAACATGAAGGGCTTTGACGGAAACTACGGTCTAGAAAGATATAAGGGAATAGAAGCAATAAACATGGGAAGCCAGGTTCCAAACGAGGAACTTATAGCTAAGGCTATTGAAGTTAACGCGGATGCAATTCTTGTATCACAGGTTGTTACCCAGAAAGACGTTCACATAGCAAATCTTACTCAGCTTGTTGAAATGCTGGAAGCAGAAGGGCTGAGAGATAAAATTGTATTAGTGTGCGGAGGCCCTCGTATTTTTCATGATCTGGCACAAGAGCTGGGGTATGATGCGGGCTTTGGCTCTGGAAGTTTTGCAAACCACGTTGCTACATTCATAGTAAAGCAGATTGTGGAAAGAAATCTTGTATAAAAGTACACATAGGAGGACGAGAGTCCTTCTTTTTTTTGTGCGATAAAATATTCGGTTGCAAAGTTTCATATATATGGTGAAATTGTGTTCAGGTAATAAAAACGCCAACAGACCCAGCCGAAGAAAAATCGGGACGATTGGGAGCGATAACAAGACAAAATAGTGTGAACACAGGTAAGCTGTGTTCACACTATTTTTTGGGTAAACGACTAATTGAAATAAATATAACCAAACACTATACAAAATATTCTTCTCCACGCAATAAAGTGACCTCCAAAGGTTCCCCCGGGTGTTTAGTTTCCACGCCCAATTCGGTTATGTAGAAAGCTCCAGCGGCCAGACTGTTTGCCATACTTCCTCCCTTCCATGGCTTTTGCTTGACCAAATAGCCATCGGGCCCATTTTCCACATCCATTAAACACAGAATTTCCATGGAGGGAGGTGCCTTAATTTCTTCAGTCAGTACACCAGTAATCGTTTGACGTTTAGGCATAGGGATGTGCAACATACGATGAACAATTGCACGGATACACCAATCCATCCCATACAACATCGCAACTGGGGGCCCCGGAATATTGATTACTGGTTTATTATCAATAACAGCAACACACATTGGCTTTCCGGGTGCTGCCGCTACCCAATGGAACAGTGCAACACCTCGATCTTCCAAAATACGTGCGTTGAAATCTTCTTCTCCTTTAGAAGAACCACCGCTGAGAATAACTACATCTGCCTCAGAGAGAGCTTGATTCAACGTGACTTCAAGTTTTTCCCGAATATCTTTTACAATAGGGTAGACTACAGGTTCAGCACCCATCTCCAAAAGAATGTTTTTCGCAAAAACACTATTGCTATCTATGTTTTTTCCTCTTAGGACTTCTGCCCCTAATGGAACCAATTCGCTCCCTGTAGGCAAGAATGCAATTCGAGGCTTTTTGTGAACCTCCACATCTGTTACACCGCCCATTGCAAGACAAGCCAAATCAAAAGAACATAGTTTCTGCCCGGCTTTACCAACGAGCGTCCCCTTCGAGATTGTACTTCCATGGGGCCGAATATTCATATTCTTTTGAACCGTTATGTCAGGATTAATCCATAAACCCGATTCTGTAATGGATACCCGCTCGATGGGGATCACAGCGTCAAATCGGTCATCGAAATCATCTCCTGTATCTGCTCGACAGTAATCAACTCCGTTAACCCACAGCTTGGTATCGGGTATTCCACTCGCAAATCGGGAACTAATTACAGCAACGCCATCCATAGCCGAAGCCCGCACAACAGGAATGGAGTAGAGCGCATGATAATCATGGGTCAGAACACGTCCCAGTGCTTCATCAGTAGGGATAACCTCGGCCGAAACTGTAGGTGTCCATTTTTCAAATAATGTTTTGAGAACTTGACTTCTCGTAGGTAACTGCATATTATACCCCCTGCTCCAATATTCGATAGTCCGGACGTTCGGTTTTATTCCTAATATTCCACAGAATAGTACCATAACTCGAATCGGTAATTTCCAGAAGATGTCCGTCCTCGTCCGCATGTGATTTTAGCCAAGATAAAATTTTGGCAGCGTTTCTATCGGTTTGTTCGTATTCCGGCAACATGTGCTCCATAATGAACGCTACATATTCTTCACCTGGCGTTATAATGATTTCCTGATGCCGGTTTTCATAGCTTGTTTCAGGATTATATCCCATAAGGAAAAGGACATTAAAAAGGGAATAAAACCATCTGCCGCTCCATTGTTTCGGTAATTCTTGTCCAAAAACTTCTCGCATGATTTGGGCTCTCAACCGATTATGTCCACTCAAATGAGTAATGTTGCAACACCATGCACGACTCATTTCCATAGACTTGATTAGACCATCCATGCCATGAATAGCCGGAGTCATGGAGCAGAATACTAAATCAAAAGCTCTTTTGTAGCCCTCTCTTTCAATATCAATGGTCTGAAAATCGCAGACACGAAGAACAGCATTAGTAAGTCCCTGCTGCACAATATGCTCCGTTCCATGTTCAATCATTTTACTTGAGATGTCCAAACCCAGAACACTATTTGCCTTTCGAGCAAATTCAGCAACAAATCGCCCGGGGCCACAACCGATATCCACAACATCACAACTTTTGTTCAAAACACCACGCTGTTCTAAAAGTTTGACCGCACTATAAACACGCTCATCCCCTTTGCGTTGATTGATACGCTCTTTTTTCCAGGACTCAGCCCGTTTGTCCCATTTTTTCGCAGAATGATCCGGTGTATCCGGAAGGCGAGACTCCTGCATTTGTACAAAGTACTCTAAATCGACAAGATTGTAATTTGGCTTATATTGTATATCCATTTTATCTATATACTTCATCATTTTTTCCTTTCTATGGATGCACACGCAGAAAATTTTAGTTGTTCTCGCATGAATTTCAGCACTTCAACTTTGAGGGCATCCCTATTTTCCTCCGTGATATAAAAACAATGGCATTTGGGGTGCGTCCGAACTTGTTCTAAAAATGCAAACCCTTTCTGATTTTTCACAGCAGCAATTACAGGAACTTCTCCATCTAACCTTGAAATAATAGCATCACAAAACTGCTTTTCGTTTGATTCCATAAATCCTATTTCATCAAACACTATTACGCTACTGTTCGGCACTGAAGCTAAAATTTTAGGTGCATAAGCATCAAATACACCCGCCATGGTTTTAAACCCTTCAGTAGGGCTGCAGTAGCCAAGAAGGTTTTTTGTTGATTGAACCCGTGGTTTTCCCGGTTCATAGATATAAACAGGTTCTCTCATTTGGGAATCCGAAAGAAGCGATTCTTTCTTTGTTTGATATCCGTATATTGGTCTCCCTAATTTCTGCAAAACACTATTGATCAAAGTGGTTTTACCGATATGGCGGGGACCAACAATTAATGCATGAATCATTATATTCCTCCTAATTTCTGTCATGCGTCATTCATTTTATATTGGCGCAAGAGATTTTCTGTGTTTTTTACAGGCAGGCAAATTGTCCTTTCCATACCATAGCGATCATGTATTGTAACAACATCCATTTCGATGTCGTAGACAGACTCTAAGTTTTTAGGTGTGATAATCTGCTTCGGAGGGCCAAGACCTTCAACCTTTCCCTCTTTCATCAATAGGACTTTACTTCCAATGGAGAATGGGTGCTCCGGACTATGGGTTGACATGACAATACAATATCCTCTTCTTGCAAGATCTGTAATTACTTCCATTAGTAGCTGGTGATTGGCATAGTCAAGATTTGCGGCCGGTTCATCCATGACAAACACCTTGGCGGATTGGCATATAGCACGGGCAATCAAAATCAACTGCCGCTGCCCACCGCTTAGAGCTGTATATTTTTTATTTGCGAGATGCAATGCGTTTACTTTTTCCAATGCAGCAAATGCAGACTCACGATCCGTTGCTTTAGGTGTTTCAAAAGATGAGAAATGAGAAGCTCGTCCCATAATTACAATATCCAAAACCGTATAGGCAAAAATAGGCGTATGGTATTGAGGAATATATGCAACCAGGTTTGCCAACTCCTTGGGAGAAAGAGCTTTGGTATTGTGCCCATCAATATGGATACTTCCGGACGAAATCGGAATTGAACCAAGCAACAGTCTAAATAAAGTGGTTTTTCCACAGCCGTTTGGACCAACAAGACACAGAACATCTCCAAAATCTGCATTGCAACTCACACCTTTTACGATATTACCGTTGCCATAACCGCCAAATACATCATTAATTTCCAACAACATATAATTTTTACCGCTCCTTTCTCTTGATAATGAGATAAATAAAGAACGGCGCTCCCATTATGCTGGTCACAACACCGAGAGGAAGCTCCATTGATAAAACAGAGCGGGCAATGTCATCCATCAGCACCAAATATCCGGCACCCAACATAGCGCTGGCGGGGATCAACCGGCCATAATCTACGCCTACAAGCGCTCTGGCTAAATGAGGGATCATTAAGCCGACCCAACCGATTAAGCCACCAAGGCAAACTGCCGCAGCGCTCAGTAAAGTAGATGCAATAATAAAAATCAGTCGATAATGACGGATATTGATACCCAAGCTCTTTGCTTCTTCTTCATCCAGCGTCATAAGATTGATTTGCCAACGAAAAACAAACACTAATATTAGTCCAATTAGCATGGGAATGGCACTCCGCTGAAAAGCATCCATATTCGTTTTTGTGAGACTTCCCATAAGCCAAAATGTAATCTGTTGCAAGACATCATTAGGATCTGCTACGTATTTTATCATTGTCACACCAGCGTTACAAAGTGACATGATCATTGATCCAGTAAGTACAAGACTAAGTGTGTGCGAATGAGCTGACTTCCTGCTGATCAAATAAGATGCTGCAACAGCGGCTATTCCACCAATAAAGGCGGCAATCTGAACCATCCAATTTGACGCACCATTCAAAATAGCAAAAGCCGCACCAAGGCTCGCACCGGATGAAACGCCTAAAATATCTGGAGATACCAAAGGATTTCGAAACATTCCCTGATAAGTTGAACCAGCAACAGACAGCGACGCACCAATAAAAACCGCGGATAAAATTCGTGGTAATCGAATACTCCAGAAAATCGTGACTGCTTGTGGCAAAATATCACCTTTATACCCGAACCTGGATAAAAAGGCTTGTATAACTTGAGAAGGTGATAACGGATAATAGCCCACCCAGAATGAAAATAGTGTAATCAAAAGCAGAAGAATCAGCATGCCCAGCATTAAACACCGGTAACGGTGTCGCTGAGCCGCTTCATTTTGAACCTCAACATGAGATATGCGCATAGTCGGCGTCCCCTTTAATTAGTACTTGACAAATAAAAATCGTAATGTTATGCTGTGTGTTGCGTTATACTTTTAAAAGCAATTCGCATTTAAAAGTATAACGCTACAGCTCCAAAATGTCAAGACCAATGAAATACATACTATGGAATACTATGGAGCAAAATGTTAAATTATATTAAAGGAGACTGCTTTATGAAGAAACCAAAACGCTTGCTTGCCATGCTTTTGACTGTTCTAATGATGGTAAGCCTGTTTGCTGGTTGTGCGCAGACGGAAAATCCCTCAGACGCATCTCAACAGACAGAAACTCAAAATCAAATCTCGGATGAAAGCAATGTGACCGAAGAACCAACTACCCGTGAAATCACAGATATGGCAGGCCGTATCGTGACTGTACCTACCGAAATTGACTCTGCTTTTTCTACCGGTCCTGTTTCGGCGATTTTTCTGTATATGGTTGCACCGGACAAACTGTTAGGATGGAATTATGAACTGAATGATATCGAAAAATCTATCATTCTTGAGGAGTATCATGATCTTCCAAACTTCGGTATGGGTGATGCCGTTAACTATGAAGCAGTTATTGCTGCGAATCCCACTATTGCTGTCAACTGCGGCACAATAAATGATGCGATGATTTCCGATTGTGATGCCCTGTCTGAAAGTCTTGGTATTCCTGTCATTGCCGTGGACAGTGATCTTAATAATTCTGTGGCAGCATTCAGATTTATGGGGGAACTCTTAGGAGTGGAAGAGCATGGCGAAGCGCTTGCCGCTTACGCTGAGCAAACCTTCAGTGATATTGAAACTCTTGCGAACATACCTGAAGAAGAGAGAGTTCGTGTTTACTATGGCAATGGCGAAGATTCTCTCGAAACTGCACCCAACAGCTCGTCTCACGCACAGATTCTCGATACAATCAATGCCATTAACGTAGCAGATCTCGAGCTCGGTGATGGTTCTCGTGTACAAATTTCCGCGGAACAGCTACTTGCCTGGGATCCTGATGTAATTGTTGTGAATGGAGAGCCTAAGGCGAACATGAGTGGTGGTTCTGCTGCGGATGCTATCCTGAACAATCCTGACTACGCTTCTTTGAAAGCTGTTCAGGAACTGAAGGTATACGGTACTCCCAACGCACCGTTTAGCTGGGTTGACCGTCCGCCCGGACCGAACCGTCTCATTGGTATGCGTTGGTTCTCCGCATTGATATATTCGGATTATATTGAATGCAACGTTGAGGAAGAGGTTCACGAATTTTTTGAACTGTTCTACCATGTTGATTTGACTGATGAACAGATGAACAACCTTCTCAAGGGTACCCTGTGATTGCAAAAACCGCCCGGAGAGCTTCGGGCGGTTTTTTTCTCCGTTCCATTTGAAGTTATGGTATTAATTTGATATAATTATACCATACGAAAAATCATGGAAAGGGGTATTGTTATGACTGCTGCTCTAATCATTGCCGCAGGAAAGACAGAGCGTAGAGATAAATTTTCGCCGGAAAAACAAGTTGGTAGAATTACGGCTATTGAAAGAATTGTGTTGCTTTTTAAATTAGCAGGCATTCAACGCATTGTTGTTGTTGGGGATGAAGATGAATTGCCTCAAAAATTAGTTTCCTCCATGAATCTTGTTTTTTTGACAGTGTCGGCAAACGGAGAGATGTTGGATAGCATAAAACAGGGTCTTCTTTATTTACGGGACAAGTGCACAAAGGCGCTAATTACCCATGCTGATGTTCCGGTATTTTCTAAAAATACAGTCCAACTTTTATTGGATGCGGATGGAGATGTGTGTATCCCGTCTCATGGCGGACGTTGTGGACATCCCATCTTGCTTCGGTCAACTTGTTTCGCAGAAATTATTTCTTATCGGGGGAATGACGGATTAAAAGGCGCAATTGAAGCCTCTGGCATTAAAAAAGAAATTGTCGAAACTGACGATGAAGGAATTCTGATAGATGTCCAATCACCAACACTGCATGGAAATCTTTTGGACAATCATGACATCATGAATATGAGAGCTTCTTTCCAAATCAAAATCAGTAAGGAAAAGAGGTTTTATGGTCCGGGCGTTCATCATCTGCTACAGTTGATTGAGGAATTCGGCTCCCTATCCAGTGCATGCCAGCACATGGGAATGTCATATACCAAGGGGCGAAAAATCATTTCCACAATGGAAGAACAGCTTGGAGTACCTGTACTTGATACAAAACAAGGAGGCAAAACCGGAGGCTATTCTCGCTTAACTGAAGAAGCGAAAAAAATGATGGATAGCTATTTTGCGTTTCAGGAAGAAGCTGAAGCGGTACTCCAAAAAATATTTAAAAAACATTTTACTTAGGATGATAAGAATACTCCTATATATCTCATTGAAAGGTAATTACTATGAATGCTATATTTGCAAAAATATTGTACGAGTTGGAAAAGTCCCATAATCTTGTTCTGGTAAGCATTGTTTCGCAAGAAGGTTCCTCTCCCCGTGGTGTCGGTGCACAAATGCTAGTGGGTGAGCATGGCCGCATTCTTGGCACTGTCGGTGGTGGATCAGTAGAAATGCATTGCGAACAGAACGCTTTTGACTATCTCAAAGGAAAGCAATCGGGCAAAAAGGTGTTTTTTTTGAAAACAGGCGATAAAGATGATATTGGTATGGTCTGTGGAGGCGATATAGAAGTTTGGTTTCAGTATGTTGATTCTTCGCTTTCGTTTTGGAGACAGCTTGCTGGAACGCTTTTAAACTTATTAGCTAATCATCAGGGTGGTTGGTTGGCGTTAAATACCGACGGATCGCTTCCAGCTATATTAGATTCAGAAGGAATTGTTGTTTTGGGAGCATTGCCTACAGGCGCAAGCGTACCATCACTTTTACACAACAAATATTTGAAGACGAAAAATAGTTTTTTTATGCCATTGCCAGTCCGAGAAAGAGCTGTTATTTTTGGCGGAGGCCATTGTACACAGGCATTGGTGCCGATGCTAAACAAGGTTGGCTTTAGGGTTGCGGTTATGGATAATCGTCGAGAGTTTGCCAGGCCAGAATTGTTTCCGGATGCAGAATCTGTTGTCTGTGGTGATTTTAAGAGAATTGCGGATTACATACAATTGTCTATTTCTGATTACATTGTAATTATGACCAGCGGCCATAGCTACGATTTGGATGTGCAACAACAAGTGTTAAAGAATCCTCCGGTTTATGTAGGCGTAATTGGGTCAAAAAGCAAGAAAGCTTTTGTAAACCAACGGTTAAAAGAAGCAGGATTTTTAGATGAAGTAATACAGAACGTCCACTCTCCCATTGGCACAGAGATTAAAGCTGTTACTCCAGAAGAAATAGCAATTAGTATAACGGGAGAAATGATTTATGAACGGGCGCTTCTTCGAGAAGCCTGTGGAATTATAACACACGGTTGTCCCATGCATTGATATACGTCAAAATGGCTAACAGTACTAGGGAAGAAGCGTAATTACGGGCGTCTGAAGTTCAAGTAACTGATAGGCGCTTTTTATTATTCAATTATTTTACAGTTTAATTAACAATCCTAGGGGTATATCTATCTTATAAATTATTTAAGGAGGACGTTAATGGACAGACCTAGTAATGCTATGAGAAACAGGCTGCCGGCGGAAAGGCTGAAAAAAACCTGCAATATAGAGAGCGAGTTGAATTATTGTAAGACTTCGAAGAACGTTGATATACTTGATGGAGTTATTGGTCAGGGAAGGGCGGTAAGTTCCATGGGTTTTGGGCTTTCAATGAATGCTCCCGGCTACAATATATTCGTACTGGGGCCTCAAGGAACAGGCAAAAGCACTTATGCTCAGTCGGCAGTCAAGAAACTGGCGGCAAAAGGTTCGGTGCCCAACGACTGGTGCTATATAAATAACTTCAGTGAGTGGGATAAACCACTGGCGATTTCTCTGCCTCCGGGAAAAGGCAAGGAATTTCAAAAGGATATGGATAAACTCATAGTCAATATGACTGTATATATTCCAAAAGCCTTCGAAGGAAGCAACTTTCAGCAGCAAAAGGATTCTCTTATACAAAGTGTCAATGAAAAAATGACCTCGATACTCAGGGATATGGAGAAAATTGCAGCAGAATCAGGCTTCGGGATACAGCAGGCAGGACAAAAAATTCTTCTCGTACCCATCAAGGACAATAAAATGATGACGCCGGAAGAATACAATGAGCTTTCATTGGACATACGCGAAGAAATTGAATCAAAAAGAACAAAAATAGCGTCTGAAATAGATGATATGATAAGAGACGGACAGATCGCACAGCGAAAAGCGGAAGAGCAGGCTGGTGAATTGGAAAAGCAGACGGCATACAAAGCAGCGGAGCCTCTTGTTATTCAGCTTAAGGAAAAATATAAACAAATACCTGAAATTGTTAATTATTTGGAAAAGGTTTTGAAGGATGCGGCTGAAAATCACACAATCTTCAGAAGCGCAGGTTCGATTTCAAACGAAGAGTATGCTGCGGAAATGCAGGATGCGGATTCCGGTGAAGAAGAGGAAGATAATATATTTGATACTAAAATATTGGAGACGAAAGACAGCAAGAATCCGTTTACAAGGTACAAGGTAAATTTATTTATAAACAACGAGAATACCATAGGTGTTCCGGTAGTAACAGAAAGCAATCCGTACTACTACAACCTTTTCGGTAAAATAGAGTATAAAAATCACATGATGTCAACAATGACAGACTTTACAATGATTAAACCGGGAGCAGTGCAAAGAGCAAACGGTGGATACTTGATTCTTCAGGCAAAGGATCTGGTAATGGATTCATATGCATGGGATGCTCTGAAGAAGGCTCTTAAGTACAAAAAGGCCGTTGTTGAAAATATAGGGGAACAGAGCAGGTACGTGCCAACGGTAACACTTAAGCCTCAGCCCATTCCGCTGAATCTCAAGGTTATACTCATAGGCAGCCATGTATACTACAATATACTTTCGGCAGATGAGGATTTTAAAAAGCTGTTCAAGGTAAATGTGGATTTTGATGTTGAAATGGACAGGACACAGGATAATATTAAGCAATATATGTCATTTATAGGTTCAATGTGCAAGAAAGAAAACTTAAAGCATTTGAACTGCGACGCAATGTCAAAGGTAGTGGAGTTCGGATCAAGGATGGCGGATAATCAAAACAAGCTTTCAACACGGTTCAACGTTGTCAGCGAAATAATATACGAAGCAGCAGCCCTTGCGGAATCAGAGGAATATAAATCGGATTTTGTTGATGCAAAGCATGTGGAGATGGCAATTAAAAACAGAAAGTATCGTTCAAATATGATTGAAGAGAAAATGCAGCAGCAGATACTTCAGAAAAAAGTGCTTATTGATACAAAAGGTTCTGTGGTAGGTCAGGTTAACGGGCTTTCCGTAATGAGCACTTCAGGATATTCCTTCGGGTTGCCGTCAAGAATAACTGCCAGAACATATTCGGGCAGAGAAGGAATTATCAATATTGAAAGAGAAACCGAAATGAGCGGCAACATTCATTCAAAGGGAGTTCTCACGCTGAACGGATATCTGGGAGGAAAATTCGCACAGGAAAAACAACTGGGTTTGACGGCGCAGGTAACCTTTGAGCAGCTTTACGGAGGAGTTGAAGGGGACAGTGCCTCAAGCACAGAGCTTTATGCAATTTTGTCCAGCCTGTCCGGAGCCCCTATTAAGCAGAGCATAGCCGTAACAGGTTCTGTAAATCAGATGGGAGAGATTCAGCCCATAGGAGGAGTCAACGAAAAAATCGAAGGCTTCTTTGACATATGCTCTTTAACAGGTCTAACAGGAGATCAGGGAGTTATGATTCCGGAGAGCAATGTGGATAATCTGATGCTGAAAGATGAAGTTATTGAAGCAGTTAAAAATAATATGTTCCACATTTATTCTGTTAAAAAAATCGAAGAAGGTATAGAGATCCTGACAGGAATTCCTGCGGGAGAACATGACAAATTCGGAGAATATCCGGAGGGCAGCATATTCTATATGGCAGACAGAAAACTCAGGGAATTCAATAAAGTGCTGGAAGCGGCAGAAGAATAACCAAATCCGGTGCAGGGCAATAATTAAAAATAAAGTATTACAAATAGTGAAATATAAAATAAAATTAAGCAGATTCGTGAATCTGCTTAATTTTATAATTGTGAAATAAAGTATATTGTGCTACTCTATAGATAAAGCTAATTTTATGCTTTGCCTAAAGCTGCAATGGCAAAAGATATTATTTTATTCTCAAGGAAAACGTGACCCTGAGATTTAGGGACAGGCTTGCTCTGCAAGGAAGATTGGGGTAAAAACTATAAAGGTATTAGGTATGGGAGAATAACTTTACTCATATCAAATAAGGAGTTTATAATGAATTACGAAGAAGAAAAAAAATTAGTTAAAAATGCTCTGCCCAAAGTCATACATACAGAAAAAACAGGATCTCAAATAATTGAATATATTCTTGACAAGTACCTTGAGATTCCGTACATAAACTTTGCGCAATTTATGAAGGATCAAAATTTAAGTGAGGATGACGCAAACAAATTTTTAACATCAAATGGTTATAAAGACTTTTCGCAATTTCAGCACAAGTTTTCAGAATTAATTATCAGTTTGATACCTAGAATCGAATCTGTTTCCTGCCTTTCAAGCACCCTGACAAAATCAGATATCAAAAATATATTTACTTCAGTGGCAGATGCAGAGGCATATAACATGAGAAATTTACTTGATTCAATTGAAATAGATAAGTTTTCATCTTTGATTCATGATATTTTAAATTCTCCCGAAGTGATTATAATAGGGACAAGGTCATCAATTACATTAGCCCAGTATGCCTCATATATGCTGAATAAAATAGGAGTTAATGTCAAAAAAATCACTTCAGCAGATACAAGTTCATTCGACAATATACAAAATTTTGATAGATCTTCACTGGTAATTGCTTTCGGATTTAAAAGATATCCCAAAGAGACAATTAAACTTTTGAACTATTTTAGCAGAAAAAATTTCAAAATAATATCTATTACGGATAATTCAAGCTCTCCATTGTGCAATTTTTCGAGTTATTCAATTTATATACAGGCTTATTCATTGGCATATACAGATTCCTTTGTCAATGGAATGGTTCTCATAAATGCTTTGGCATTAGCTATAGGCAAAATGGATAACAAAAAAGTCGTAAAAAGGCTTAACGATTTCGAAGAGACGGCAAGAAGTTTAGAATATTATTTTTAACGGAGAAATCAAATGAATCTTATCAAGGAAATGTGTTCAATTGAAAATTCTTTTGTCACATTGAAAGTACCTATAGAAGAATATAATTTTGACGGAATAGTTACGTGTAACAAATCTATGATGGAACAAATTGCTCTATTAGAGAGAATTGCTAACAAGGATGTCAATATTTTGATAAACGGCGAGACGGGTACCGGTAAGGAAGTGTATGCCGAATATATTCATAAAATCAGCAGCAGAAGATGCAAAAGGTTTGTCAAGCTGAACTGTTCAACAATTCCCGATACCTTGTTCGAGTCTGAAATGTTCGGTTATACAAACGGAGCCTTTACAGGCGCTTCCAAGTTCGGAAAAAAGGGTTTATTTGAACTTGCAGATGAGGGGACAATTTTTCTTGATGAAATCGGAGAAATGCCATTAGAAACACAGTCAAAACTTTTACGAGTTATACAGGAAAAATGTTTCATTAAAATAGGAAGTGAACATGAGATAAATGTAGACGTTAAAATAGTATCTGCAACAAATAAAAACCTGAAAAATTTAGTAAAGGAAAATAAATTCAGAGAAGATTTGTTTTATCGCCTTAATGTTTTTCCTATCAATCTTATACCACTGCGTAACAGAAAAGAAGATATAGTGCTGCTTTCGTTTTTCTTCTTGAATTTGTACAATGCAAAGTACGGATATAGCAAAAAGTTTGACTGCAGGTCTTTATGCAACTTCATTGAATATGACTGGCCGGGAAATGTAAGAGAACTGAAAAATACAATTGAAAGAGCAATGCTGTTATCTACCGATGATATTATAGTTAATGCTAATCCCGAACAAAGCAAAAATGAATTTAATGATGACGAGTACAAAAAAATTGATGTTTCTCTTTCAAACATTAAGCGAATTACAAATGATACACTGCTGTTAGATAAATCATTAAAGGATTTGGTGGATGACTATGAAATAGGCTTGATAAACTATTATATAGAAAAAAAAGGTTCTCTCAGAAATGCTGCAAAAGCATTGAGAACATCTCCTGCGACTTTGTCTCGAAAGCTGTCTTTGTATAAACAAAAGTCAAAATAATTTTGATATTGTTTTATTTATGGAACAGAACGCTGTTTTAATTTTAAAACAGTGTTTTATTTTTATATAAATTTTATATAAATTTTTGCCAAGCAATATATCAATCCTTCAAAATTCAACAAAATATCGATCTCTAAAATTTTAGAAAAATGGCATGGGTTTTGCTTTGATGTAATTGAAGTTACATACATGAAGAGGTGATAGAGATGATATTGACAGTAGGATTTCCTAAAATCAAAAATTTTGGAGGTGATGTAAGGGATTTTCTTCCTTCCCTATTTAGTTATTTAAAGAAATTCAATAACATTGAAGTGTTTTTAGAAAAAGGTTATGGGTCTGGATTTGGATTAAATGAAATCGATTACATTGAGGCAAATCCAAAGATAAAATTTGTTGCGGAAGAAGAAGTTTACAACAAGGATTTGATAGTAATTATTAAAATGCCCGAACTAAAGAATCTTGAAAAACTTAAGGACGGATGCAGTATCTTTACAATGTGCCATTATCACACAAGGGTATCATATGTTGAGCTATTCAAAAGAAAAGGAGTAAAATCTTTTTCTATGGATGCAATTGTTGATGATTATGGAAAAAGAATCTTTGTTGACTATTTCAGAACAGCTTACAACGGTTCAGCTATTGCTTTTAAAGAGTTGAAAAAGTCAATGCCCGGTTTTTACAGCCCGCACAGGAGGCCTATTAACGTGACGGTGCTGGGGGTTGGATTTGTTGCTCAGCATTGTGCTAGATCCTTTGAGATTCTTGGCGATGAAGAATTCCTGGGTAAAAATATTCCCGGAATCATTATCAAATTGCTCCCAAGAACTGTTACATACAGCCACAATTTAATGAAGACTATACTGGAAACTACAGATATTTTAGTAGATGCTACAAGTCGCAGGGATCTCAGTGAAGTGATAATTGAAAACAAATCTTTAGGTTACTTGCCTGATCATGCAATAATTCTTGATTTGGCAGCAGACAGATATGATGAAGGTCAGTTTAAACCAATTGAAGGAACAATTCTGGGAAATTTGTCCAAAATGATAATCTATAATAATGATGAGCTGTACAATAATCTTCCTCAAAATGTAGAACACAGCAATAGAAGAACGACCGTAAGCTGCAATGCGTGGCCTGGAGTAACGCCAAAAGAATCAATTCAATTTTATGAGGTGATCATAAAGGATTATTTAAACATCTTGCTGACCAAGGATATTGAAGAAATAGACAAAGAAAGTGATAATTTTTTCGAAAGGGCACTTTTCAGAAGCTCTTTGTCAAACTATTTGAACAATTTAAAAATATAATTTAAAAACGGGAGGTTTTATGGAACACTATGGTTTTATATCAATTTTACCGCCAATAATAGCAATCATTCTGGCTATAAAGACTAAAAACGTTTTATTTTCACTTTTTGTTGGTTTGTATTTTGGAGCGACTGCTTTGGCCGGTTGGAATCCTATCCTGGGATTTTCAAATTTAATCCCAAATTACATATATGCTCAAATTGCATCTGATTCAAATGTGCAGTCACTAACAAACTTACTGATAATTGGAGCGTTTGTAGCCCTAATTGGTGCAACAGGCGGAGCAGCGGCATTTGCAAAGTTTGCAGGTAAGATGATAAACACCAAAAGAAAAGCTGAATTGTCAATGTGGTTTGGAGGAATTTTCGTATGGTTTTCCGACTCGGCAAATTCTCTTTTAGTAGGACCTATCTTCCAACCCATAGGAGATAAGTATAAAGTGTCA
Source organism: Sedimentibacter sp. LTW-03 (assembly GCF_052059825.1). Taxonomy (GTDB): domain Bacteria; phylum Bacillota; class Clostridia; order Tissierellales; family Sedimentibacteraceae; genus Sedimentibacter. The sequence goes on along the minus strand of NZ_CP197180.1, from coordinate 2,672,234 downwards.
AGAGAGAAATTTGCATATGTTCTGGATGCTACTTCATCACCTATATGTTCATTGGTTCCTATAATAAGCTGGGGAGTATATATTATGGGTTTGATTCAAGTGGAACTTGACGCGTTGCCAGCTTACAGTATGACAAGCTGGGATATATTTGTTGGTGCGGTACCGTTTCAGTTCTACAGCATACTTACACTATTAATGGTAGGATATGTCGCATATACCCAATTTGATTACGGTCCAATGCTTGCGGCTCAAAAACGTGCAGAGGGAGGATTGGTACTCAGAGAAGGGGCGGTTCCATTAAGAAATACAAAAGAAGCAAAACTTCCTGAAGGGGTTGTACCTCAAGCCAAAGCTGTACTTTTACCTTTAGCGGCGCTTCTTATTGTAATGTTTACAGTGTTTTTTATGAATGGTTTCCCTGCAGCCAGCTTAAAAGGTTCTGTAATCAGACAGGGAATATCCTTGGGATTTATAACCGGGGGCATACTGGCTGCGGTAATATCCATAAGAAGTAAAATATTTACTGTAAAAGAGGCTGAAACAACTGTATTTGACGGAATGAAAGACATGGTATACCTGATGGTACTGATGGTTTTTGCCTGGTCATTGGGAAGTGTTACAAAAGATCTTGGAACTGCTTATTATATAATGGACGTTACAAAAGACTTTTTGAATCCTGCTTTCCTTCCGGCCATTATGTTTATAGTCGGATGTTTAATGTCACTGCCTACAGGTTCATCCTGGGGACCTTATGCAATTTTAATGCCTATTGGCATTCCTATAGCTATTCAGATGGGTGCACCTGTCTTGGTAACAGTAGCAGCCATCATAAACGGAGGACTATTTGGCGACCATTGTTCTCCTTTGTCCGATACGACATTATTAGCTTCAATGGGGGCAGCATGCGATCATATTGACCATTTTAAAACACAATTTCCATATGCGCTTACTGTTGCTGCAGTTGCATGTGTTATGTATATATTTGCGGGATTATATCAAAGCTCGGCAATACTAATTCCCGGCATAGCGGTTTTGTTTGCGCTAATCTACCTTTTGCACAAAATTAGCCTGAAGAAATACACTACCAAGAAAGTTACGGTAGAATAATATAATTACACTCAAATTTTACAGGGCACGGTGTCTGTATATGGCGTCACTTCTTTTCTGATAACAGGGAATTGTTGGCGTCATACACCTACAGGAGGATTCTACATGGGAGATGCTGTTACAGATGACAGCGGAAATTTCAGAAATATAAAATAGCAAATGAAATATAAGCCAACATAATAGCAAAAGGAAACTCATCGAGTAGTTATCCCCGATGAGTTTCCTTTATATAAATATTTGGAGGAAATTAATATGATTTGCTTAATTCATCATTGTCATTGTCTGACACATCATCATTCAGCTGAAACTTAGTTACAAGCCCATTCAGCAGTACTGCCTGGCTTGAAAGCTCCTCGCTTGCCGCGGCGCTTTCCTCCGATGTTGCGGAGTTTGTCTGAACAACCGCAGAAATTTGTTCTATGCCTGTCGCAATCTGGCTGGAACCTTCTGCCTGATGAATGCTGGCTTGGGCGATGCTTTCAATAAGTGTCTTCAATCCGTCTGTTTTTTCTACAACAGCGTTCAATGATGAGGCTGTTTTTTCAGCTATTTGTGTTCCCTTAGTTACAGCCTGAACCGTATCACTTATTAGCGTTGTTGTATCCTTGGCGGCTTCAGCCGATTTTTGAGCAAGATTTCTAACCTCATCAGCTACAACCGCAAAGCCCTTTCCTGCACTTCCCGCCCTTGCAGCTTCAACGGCTGCGTTAAGAGCCAGAATATTTGTCTGGAATGCAATATTATCTATTGTTTTTATGATATTGCTGATTTCATTTGACTTATCATTTATCTCCTTCATTGCCGTCATAAGCTTCTGCATGTCCAAGTTGGCTTCCGATATGTCTGTCTCGGTTTGGTTGGAGAGAGTGTTTGCATTTTGTGCCGCCTTTGCATTATCATCAATCTGTGATGAAATATCCTGTATTGTTGCCGACAGCTCCTGGATAGAGGAAGCCTGCTCCGTTGCTCCCTGGCTGAGAGCCTGAGCACCTGCTGCAACCTGGTCAGAACCGTTTGCAATCTGGTCTGAAGCTATTTTTATTTCACTTAATGTGTAGGTAAGTGTATTTGAAATATTTAACAAAGCATCTTTTATTTTTTTAAATTCGCCTATGTAATCAGACTTAAGCTTGAAATTCATATTGCCGTCAGCTATTTGATTTAGTATGACGGATATTTCATCAATGTATAATTTATATGTTTGAAGTGTTTTTCCAATCGATTTAAATGAGTCAACCAAAAGTCCCACTTCACCGTCAGCCTTCACATCTATTTTCACGTCAAAGTCACCGCCGGCAACCTCATTTGCCGATTTTACAACTGCCTTGATCGGTTTTGAAATGCTGTTGCTTACAATCAGTGCAAATGCAACTGCAGCTGCAAATATCAATATAACTGCTATGTAAATCAATTTTTCTAAAGTGGTTACAGCACTGAGCATTGCTTTCTCGTCTACAACTGAGACATAGTTCCAATCTGTGCTGTCAGAATGAATGCTTTTTATCAAATAATTATTTCCTTTGATTTCAAAAGGCTTAAAATCAGCATTGGCGGAAACCGCATCGGCTAACTGTGAATCATATGCCTCAGAAATATTTTTGAAATTATTTTCTGTGTTGCTGGGATCTGATATTATTGTGCCGTCTGAGTCTACAAGCATGTAGTAGCCGTAAAAATCCTTGCTGGCTTCTTCAAACATGGTTGTAAGTACATCAAGGCTCATATCCACTGCCATAACACCTATAAATTTGCCTCTGTCATCCTTAATTGCCTGAGAGGCTCCGATGATTACAATGTCATCTGTGGCAAAATAGTACGGCGAACCAAGTATAACCTCATCCGGGTTTGCGGCGGCGCTGGGATACCATGGCCTTTTGCGAGGGTCAAAAGCACCGTCCATATTTCCATCGGGATACTGTACGTACCCGCCTTTTTCCGTTCCCATAAACACATACTGATAACTGGGGTGTGTTTCTCCGAATTCCTTAAAATTCTGAAAAATCTGCTGTTCAATACCGCCGTTGCTGCCGGGCGTCATCTTAATTTTTGTTTTGTTGTTTACATATGAGGTAAGAGTGTCATCTGCAAGCTTTATAGTGCTGTTATGGGCAAAATAGCTTACATTGTTTTGCATGTCGCTGAAAACAACGTCTATGTTGTCACTGACAAGTGACAGCTGTTTTTCAACAGCGGTTTTCTGCTCTGATATAACGCTTGCTTTCATTCTATTAATAAAAACCGTACTGAGAACAAGTACCGGAACTAAAGCAAATAAAATTATGACCAGGCTTAATTTAAAGCGCAATGTTTGAAATCTATTAATTTTCATTTTTGTAACCTCCATTCATATGGAATTTTTGAAAAGTATTCTACAAAATTCGCCAAAGACAGACAGCGTGTTACAAATATATCGTATGAAAAATAATAATAATTAGCCTAAAATGGAAAAAATTTATATTTTTAAGCAAAAAATGGCTGCAGCAAAAAAGCTGCAGCCATTGGCTCTATATTAATGAAATTATTTTTCAATACAGCTTCTTATCAAGTCCAGAGCTGATGTAGCGGCTCTGTCTCTGACGATTTCCCTTGAGCCTGTAGCCATAATTTTATTGACAGTAAACTTATTTTTGTAATAGACACAAACGTAGGCAAGTCCCACGGGTTTTTCCTTTGTTCCTCCATCAGGCCCTGCTATTCCAGTGGTTGAAACACCCAGGTCTGTGCCGGCAGCTCTAGCTGCTCCGTATGCCATTTCCTTTGCTGTTTCCTCACTTACTGCACCGTATTTGTTCAGCGTATCTCTTTTAACATTCAGAGTATTCATTTTCGCTTCATTGCTGTATGTAACGAAGCCCTCCATAAAAACTTTTGAAATTCCCGGATAGCTTACCAATCTCGACGCAACCATTCCTCCTGTCAGTGATTCTGCTGCAGCCACGGTAATATTTTTCTCAAGCAGCAGTTCAGATGCCTTATCTTCGACCTTTCCCGTCTCGGAAACATACGCATTTTCTCTGCCGAACCTTTTAGTCAGTTCTTCCTTGACAGGTTCAATCATTTTGATGCAGTCTTCTTTGCTTTCCCCTTTGGCCGTAATTCTGAAAATTACCTTTCCGGCACTTGCGTAAGGAGCAATAGTCGGGTTTGTCTGTTTTTCAATTATGTCAATTATCATTTCTTCGGCAGCAGATTCTCCTATATTGACAACCACCAGCTTTTCACCGTAGACTACCTGTTTCGTGTACTGCTTCAGATATGGAACAACTTCGTTATCCACCAGCGGCTCCATTTCCTTAGGAGGCCCGGGCAGAAGTATTCCTATTTTCTCTTTTCCGTCTATACTGCCTTTCATTATGCATGCATTTGCAGTTCCGTTAGGGTTGTTCAGTATGACAGAACCCTTTGGGAAATATGCCTGTCGTATATTGTTTTTAGGGAAGTCTCTTTTAATGTGGGTGTACATATCCTTCACATGCTGGAAACTTTCTTCGTCATAAACCATTTCAACGTTGAAGTATTCAGCCAGTACATTCTTGGTTATATCATCCTGAGTAGGGCCCAGACCTCCCGTACAAATCACTATGTCAGCTCTGGAAAATGCGGTTCCAAAGCACTGCTTAATCCTTCCGGGATTGTCTCCAACCACAGTTTGATAATGAACATCAACAGCTATTTCAGCTAATTTTTTAGATATATATTGGGCATTTGTATTGACTATGTCTCCATGCAAAAGCTCAGTACCTACGCAAAGTATTTCTGCATTCATTGTATCCTCCCATAAGTAAATTAATATAAAACTACTATAAATCTAAATATAAAATAATTCAACCCTTCAGCCATAGATTCATCAGCGAAGAATTTCCTCCTTGGTAAGCGCTGCATATCTCTCAGCGTCACCGTAAATTTCATCATGCACATAAAGTGCCTTTTCGGCAAAAAATAGTCCCGTTGTACCGGCATGCTGCCAAACAAGCTCGTCAAACATATAATCCGGGTGCTGTTTTCCGCCTTCAACAAAGGGCGAAAGCTCTATGCAGAACCCAGGCCTTTTCATTTTTGCCCGGAACCAGTTCTCAAAGCCGCAACCGTAAACTTTCGGATCTTGACTTATCTTAGTCTTTCGATAAATATATTTTTTATTTAGCTCATTCATAATTTTTTCGTCAATTCCGCTAAACATACCGTGGGTTCCGCTGTCAGCCCAAAACGTGCAGTTTCCCGAGCAATGATAGGTCGCCATCAGAGAAAAGCTATGTCTGCTGCAGAAATCTGTCAGAGCTTGTGTCTCAGGTTCGCTGCCGGGTGCGAAACCCTTAAATCTGTCAGAGCACGGCACATGGGTTCCCGGAACGCAGGTTCTTATTTCCCAGTTTCCGTCATCAAAATTCTTATTCAAATCAACACCGTTTGCATTAGCCTTCCAGTATGTATGATCCTCGCCCCAGATTTTCATTTTTTTCAGTGCATTATAATTAGATGAAGCTTTTAGTCCGTTATGCACAATATTTAGACCGTCCGGGTTAACAACGGGAATAAAGTACATGTCAACATTATCTATAATTTTTTTCACATCATACTCGCCAAAATTTTTATCTTCCTTATAATAATAACAGTAGTAATCAAGCATCTTCATACAAAGCATAACCGAAAAATCCTCCCGGGCATGTATACCTCCCGCAAGAAGAACGGATGTTCTTCCTTTGCCGCTGCTCAGCTTCAATGCAGCAATATCCCTTCCTTCAACGGATTTTCCTATAATCTCTTTGCTCAAAATGTCGCTGTAAATTCCACACAGCTCATCAATATCTCCATAAATTCTATCTAAATAATAAGTATCAGACGTATCAACTATATGCTTATTCATAATTAACCTCATCATTTGTAATAAAATTATTATAATATAAAAACCTCGCTTTATTCAATAATTTATAAATTGATATACCAACGGCAAAATGTTATAATTAGTTATCAGTCCCAGGGGGGTGGAGTTATGTTGTTTACGAATTTAAATTTAAAACCTAAGACCATTAAAATCATGAGCCTGTCCATGACTCTGGCAGGAATTATATTCATACTTGCATCCGAATACATAGGAGCGCTGGCGGTCAGAATTGCAATGCTTATATTGCTCATATTCTGTATAGTCAACATAAAAATGACGTACAGATACATGACCTCAAAAGAAAAAATAAACTATTCAGTGGCAACGGCGGCATCAATTGCAGGCATAATCAAGACAGAGCTTACGATGCTTCTCATAGGAGCCGTCATATTATACTTTACGGTACCGACGCTGTTTAAAACAATAAAAGAAAAAGATTATTCCGACATAGTAATGATTATAATCAATGTTATAGGAGTGCTGTTTGCTCTCTTCTGCATCCTCAGCGCAAAAGCCGCTCTGAATACAGTAATAACTATAATCGGTATAATACTAACAGTATCAGGCTGCCTGTCATTGTACGAAATCATAGTAAAAAAGCACGGAAACAGCTCAGTGAGCGACATCGGCGACTTTGATGACACAGATGACATGTAATAAAAACCACATAAATTTCAAGGGGTTCGGTATATACTGAACCCTGTTTTTCTACATCCCTTGCCCCATAAGCCATACTTAAACATTAGTAAGTCAAACTGTCCAACCTGTAACACTTCTGTAATATTACTTGCAAAAACATATGCTATATTATATACATGAGATGTTAGCACGAACACTGTGAATATTACAGTAAGGTTACATTGAATCTAATTTTATTGACTACATAATTCTACGGTGTTATAATCTTATAGTCATTGTGCTGACACAATGAAGGCGTCGGGGGCCTGAACACCCGTACAAATTTCACAGGAGGAAACAAAGAATGAAAAAAGTATTATCACTTGTTTTGGTAATAGCAATGGTATTATCAAGCATGAGCTTTGCATTTGCAAGCACATCATTTACAGACGTAGTTGATGGAGATGATTACGAAGATGCAATTAATACATTGGTTGCGTTAAACGTAGTTACAGGTTATGAAGACGGCACATACAAACCTGAAAAAACTGTAACAAGAGCTGAGATGGCTAAATTAATGGTTCAGCTTCTTGGATATGGAGATTTAGTAGCAGGTTCACAGAGTAACTTTACAGATACTCAGGGACACTGGGCAGATCCTTGGATTGCATTGGCAGCAGGAAAAGGCATTGTTATTGGTACAGGCGATGGTAAATTCGATCCTGAAAGAACTGTAACTTATGATGAAGTTTTAACTATGATTGTTAGAGGCTTAGGTTATACTGACGATTGTAATGAAATTAAAGGAACTTGGCCTTCAAACTTCAAAGTAAAAGCTGCAGAACTTGGAATTACTAAAAATGTTAAAATTGATGTTGCTGGAGCTGACAGAGGTGGAGTTGCACAGGCAATGTTTAATGCACTGGAAGCTAAAATTGTCACTGTTGACAACGACAAAAATGTAAAAGACGTTGTTGATGGAAAAGGTAAAACAAAAGAGTTGCTTAGCAGAATAGCAGAATTGGATGAAAACTATGTAGTATCTTCTGATTTATTTGATCCTACAAACAAAAATTATGCAGGCGATTTTGTTGATTTAGCTCCATATATGTATCAGAATTTGGAAGTTTACTTGAATGACGATGACGAAGTTGTATATATTAAAGATTCTAATTCATTAGTTGTTGAAGGTGAAATTGACGAAGTAACTATTTCAAAAAACGGAAAAATAGCTACTGTAGCAATTGAAACTGAAAATGGTTCAATTGAAAAAGTTGACTTTACAGTTGATGATGCTGAAAAGCTTGAAGCTGAACTTCCAGCTAATGTATTTGAAAATCGTGCAGTTAAGAGCGATGCCACTTTTAAATACGTAAACGATGAAGTTGAAACTATTAAAATTGTTGCAAATGAAGGCGACAAATCAAACGGTAAAATAGAAGAGGATGAAGTTGACGGCTTTGTTCTTGAAACTCAGACAAAGGTTGCAAGAGTAGAAGAAGAATATGAAGATGGAGATACTAAAGTTGACGTATTCACATTACCTGAAAACAGCAAAGACGAACCTGATTTCAATAAAATTATAGTTAAGGGTGCGGTTGATTCTCTTGAAGATATAGCAATTGACGATGTCGTTGTTGAATATCTTGCAGAAGATGACGAATTTACAACACTTGTAGTAACAAGAGACACTGTTGAAGGTGAAATTACAAGAATTGGTGGAACTGACGTTTATGTTGATGGTACTAAATACAAATTAAGTACAACATCAGGTGCTGAAGATAGTCTGTTACTTGGAGATACAGGTGTATTCTACTTGGATCATAACGGAAAAATAGCTGCATTTGATGGAGAAGCAGATGGCGCTACTGATTATGTTGTTGTTATTGGAACTGCAGTTGGAAAAATTGATAAAGATGGATTCAAAAACAGTATCGATGATTATCCTAGGTTAAAAGTTATAACTCAGTCAGGAGACGAAGTAATATATAATGTATATGTTAAATTGAATTCTGATGGAAAAATAACAGGAAGTGCAAAATATGAATATGCAACAGAAGAAGGAAACAAGGTAGAAGATTTATTTACAGGCACTCCTACTGATGATATAACAGCAGTAAACTTTGTAAAATTTGAACCTACAGCTGATCCTACGAATTCTGATCTTGAAGCTGAAGATTACACAGTATTAAAAATCAAATTAAATTCTAGCAACGAAATTACAAGATTAGAGGAAGTAGCTTCTGGATCTGTAGATTTAGACACAACAAAATCATCATTTAAATTAGCTGACAATGCTTTATTATTTAGCGTTAAAGATGAAGAAGCAGTTGCAGAAAATAAGTTAGATACTAAGGTTGAAGGAATTGCTGTACGTAATAAAAACGGTGAAATAGAAGTTCTTTTGACAGAAGATGTTGATGGACTTAATTACAAATTTGCATATATTACTAAAGTACAAGAAGCTAAACAAAATGGCGATGAAGTTCAAGCATTAAAGGCTTATTTAGATGGCAAATTGGTAGATCCTCTTTATACAGATGAAGATAGCCTTGTAACTGATGTTAAAACAGTTTATGCATTAGACATTGATGATGATGGAATAGTTACAGATGTAGTTACACCTGGAGCTGTTTCTAGCGATGATTTAGAAATGTTTAAAAATAAAGTGGCTACAGGTGTTAGCAACAGTTCAGGAACTATTGAAATTTCTGGAAAAGGATGGCTGACATTAGCTGAAGATGCTACAATAGTTGAGCTTGATGATGCAGGCGATGTGGATGCTATAAGAAAATTATCTGCAATCGAAAAGAATGAGTCAATACTTGATGTATATGTTTATGGCGGAGAAGTTGTTCTTATAGTAATTAAAGACAGTGACTATAATGAAACATCTGATGATGAAACAGACGAAGATGTAAGAGAAGTAACTTATATTAACTCTACATTTACAAAAGTAGTTGTTGATGGAACTAAGACTCTGACATTTGATTCTGATACAGCAATTTATGGTGAAGATGGTACTATCATTGCTGTAGGGTATGAAGATATAATGGGTGAAACTGAAGATGAAAGAGCTTTAGTAGTAGGTGATAAAGTAAAGGATATAGAAATTAAAGATGGAGTAGTTGTATCTTTAACAAAAATTGTTGAATAATCATTCTTTGCTAAGGTTATAAAAATAACGGTTAAGATAAAATCTTAACCGTTATTTATGTTTTTGGCTCCTTGTCAATTGCTGGGGGTCTTAAATCCTAATACTAAATAAAGTTACAAAATACAATATTATCTATGGCTATTAAGCTAGTACTAGCTTAATAGCCATAATTTTTAATTCATAACATGAAGAATTCTGTTTCTAAACCATTTTGTTGTTTACACTTTCAGTGTATCCATTAGTAAAAGTACAAATAAAAGAATTTAATATGTACTTTTCTCAGCTTTTAATATTTTTCGCACCAAGTTACTTAAAAAGAGTTGTATATGAAGCCGGGTAATAATATAATAGATAAGATAAAAACATAAGGAATAATAAAATGCAAAATATAAAGAAACTACTACATTCAAAATTATTGTATGCAATTATAATAACGTCTATGATTCTATTACTGGGTACAATATATATAAACTCATATTTGAACAAAATCAATTATAAGGAAAAGACACTGCTTCCAAATGAAGATATAAGCAGGACATCAAATGTACCAAGCCGAAACAGCGAACCGAGAGACAGTAGCATAGATTCATTAACAAACAAAAATATAGTTAACATACTTTTAATAGGACAGGACAAAAGACCTGGAGAGGAACGAGCAAGATCAGACTCAATGATTATAGCCTCATTAAATAAAAAAAGCGATTCTATAAAACTGATATCCCTAATGAGGGATATGTATATTGAGATACCAGGATATGAAGACAATAAAATTAATGCGTCTTATGCTTTTGGAGGAATGGATCTCCTAACTGAGACTGTTGAAGAAAACTTCGACATAGGAATAGATGGCTGTATAGAGGTAGATTTTTCCGGGTTTGAAAAAATAATCGATAAAATTGGCGGAGTTGATATAGAATTAAATGAGGATGAAGCATACTATCTTAGCAGGTCTCAAGAATTAAATCTAACAACAGGTATAAACAGTCTGACAGGAGATGTCGCACTAAACTATGCACGAATACGATATGTCGGAAACGATGACTATGAACGCACAGAGCGCCAAAGAAAGGTTCTTGTTGCAGTGTTTGAAAAACTTAAAAATTCTGATATAAAAACACTTCTGGAACTGTCAGACGACATCTTACCTCTTGTAACAACCAATTTAACGAGTTCACAAATTTTGAGCCTGGTAACTAGGGTGATTGTTATGGATGCATCGGGAATAGAATCATACCGTATACCTGCAGATGGCGAATTTTTACCTGATACGATAGGTGGAATGTCTGTGCTTGTTCCTGATTTGCCGGAGAACAGAAAATTATTGAAAGAATATATGGGATACTAGAAAAGATTGTAAGTATTGCAACATTTATATATACAAAAACCATTGAAACATATATAATAAGGTGTTAAAATATTATACGAATGTAAATACAATTATTTCTGTGGGAGAACAATGTGAAAACCAAGAATGAAAAGAAAGCAAATAAAATAAAAAACACTATAACTATAGATTATGAAAATAAAAGACTATCTGTCTTTTACTTTTTGCCACTGCTATTAATTGCGGGATTTGTACCTCTTATAGTCCATGCAAAGTATGTGGATTTGAGCGGAACAACTCAAGCCTTGTACTGGACAGGCCAGCAGCAGTACCTGGATTTTTTTAGCTACTGGAAATCACGCTGGGTAGTAACACTTACAGCAATATCATTGGTATTTTATATAATTTTATATTTGAAAAAGAAATTACCATATAAGAATTTAAAACAATACTATATACCATTAGGAATTTATGCAATATTTGTAATTATATCAACCATATTTGCCATAGACACACAAACAGCACTCTGGGGATTTGTAGATATGTACCAGGGCATGTTTGTGTTGCTAAGTTATGTACTACTTACATTTTTGACTATTAATTTTGTCAACAATGAAAGAGATATAAGGCTGTTCGCCAATGCCTTTTTATTCCTTATGATAGTTGAAGGAATAATCGGTGTAGGGCAATATTTTGGACACGACTTTTTTCAAACAGAAATAGGGAAAAAACTGATGCTGCCGAGTAATTTAGTTGTTGAGGATCTATCATTTTCGTTCGGACCTAAGACAATATATGGTACACTGTTTAATACAAACTTTGTGGGTAGCTTTGCTACTTTAATGTTGCCGCTGTCTGTTGCTTTTCTATTGGGAGCGAAAACAAATAAACAAAGAATTATTTCAGCAATAGCAGTAGTATTGATGATATTTGTATGGATAGGCTGTAATTCAAGGGCAGGATACTTGGGTATGGTAGTAGCGGTAGTATTTGCCTTGTGGTTGTTCAGAAAGATTATAAAAAAATATTGGATTTTGTTTGCTGGATTGATTATAGTTTTTGTAATATTATTATTTGGTCTTAATAAAGCTTCTGAAGGTAAAATATTTACAAGGCTAAAGACATTTAATATAAAAGAACAAATTGAGTTAATAAAGGAAAATAATGAAAAGGCATTTAAGTTTGAAGACATTATTTTAGGACAAGATAGTTTTACTATAAAAACAAACAGAGAAACATTAAATTTTAAAATTGATGGAAATAAGTTATATTTTATGGATGAAAACAATAATGAGCTTGAAATAACCACAAAAGGGAATGAAATTACTATAAATGCTGGAAAATATGCTGGGTATAAAATTAAGATTGCCAAAGATTATCCAGGAGTTATTGTCACAAGAGTGGGCAGAAATTTTAATTTTTATTTTACAAACAGTGGAGTTAAATTAATAAGCTCCGGAGGACGTATAGCTGAGCCTGTAGAAGCAGAAAATTACAAATTACTTGATGGATTAGAAAAGTTGGCTTCAGGCAGAGGCTATATATGGGGAAGAACAATACCATTATTGAACAAATATATAGGCACAGGATCAGGCCCGGACAATTATCCTATGGCTTTTCCACAGGACGATATATTAGCTAAGTCTTACGTATTTGCGGATCCAAATACTGTAGTAGATAAACCGCATAATTTATACCTCCAAATTGCAACTAACACAGGAGTTTTTTCTCTTATGTCCTTATTAGCAGCATGGGGTGTATATATTATTATCAGTTTAAAATTGTATAGTAAAATAACCTTTGATTCACTAGAAAAATTAATAGGAGCATCCTGCCTTGTAAGCATTATAGGATATTTAGCTGCAGCGATTTTTAATGATAGCATCGTAAGCGTTGCACCTATATTTTGGATCATATTAGGATTAGGTATAAGCATAAACTTAAGATTGAAAAACAATGTTGCTTAATGTTTATTGGGGGAACTATGTCAAGTATATATAACAGTATTTATAAATTATTAAATAAATATCGCAAATATGTATTGATGTTTATAGATACATTTATTGTTGTAATTTCATACCTGTCACCGCATGTTATAAGTGGTATTCATCCTGATAAAATTAAATGGTTTATGAATACATGGTACATCTATACAATAATTTATATGGTAACATTTATTGCTATGGGCGTTTACAAAAACATATGGAGATATGCAGGCATACAGGATATATACAAGTGTTTAAAGGCCTCTGTAATAGCTAATTTAGTATTCTTCATACTAACCAGGTCTGCCAACATATTTGTCAGATACTATGTATATTTGGTGGCTTTCATAGTTACAAGCTTCTGTACGATGGCAATAAGAGTTGTGTACAGAGCGGTGCTTATTGTTGGAGAAAGAGGAGCAAAAAAGCTAAGCCATTATACAAATGTTATGATAGTTGGTGCTGGGCAGGCTACAGTTGCTATATTGAATGAGATAAGCAGGAACAACCCCAACAGTTACATGGTTCGATGCATAGTTGATGATGATAAAATAAAAATAGGCAGAAATATAAATTCCGTACCTGTTGTTTCCTCAACGAATGAGATCCCTATTATGGTAAAAAGGTATGATGTTGAAGAAATAATATTGTCAATTCCTTCTGTTGACAAGGATAATAAAAAGCGTATACTTGATATTTGTGCAGATACAAAGTGTAAATTAAAAATTTTACCTGAAGTATACAGCCTTTTGACAAATGATAATGAAATAATGAATAAAATAAGAGAGGTTCAGGTAGAGGACTTATTAGGTAGAGAACCTATTATTTTTGACTGTACTATGACTAAAGAATACATCCAAGGAAAAACTGTCCTTGTGACAGGCGGAGGCGGCTCCATTGGTTCTGAACTCTGCAGGCAGATTGCTTCCTATTCTCCTGAAAAATTAGTTATTTTGGATATATATGAGAACAATGCCTATAATATTCAACAGGAATTAATAAGAACATATGGCGATAAATTAGATATGGAAGTTGAAATTGCTTCCGTAAGAGATAAAAACAAACTGAATCAATTATTTGAATTAAATCATATTAATATTGTATTTCATGCTGCTGCTCACAAGCATGTGCCTCTTATGGAAAAAAATCCTGAGGAGGCAATTAAAAACAATGTAATTGGAACATACAATGTTGTACAGGTTGCCCATGAGCATGAAATTGAAAAATTTGTTCTTATATCAACAGATAAAGCAGTCAACCCAACTAATATAATGGGTGCAACAAAAAGAATTGCAGAAATGATAATTCAATCCTATAATAATCACAGTAAAACAGAATTTGTTGCAGTTAGATTTGGAAATGTACTGGGCAGTAACGGTTCAGTTATTCCTTTATTCAAAGAACAAATAAGAGAGGGCGGACCGGTAACTGTTACTCATGAAGAAATAACAAGATATTTTATGACAATACCGGAAGCGGTACAATTAGTTCTTCGCGCTTCGTCCATGGCTGATGGTGGTGAAATTTTTGTGCTGGATATGGGTGAGCCTGTTAAGATAAAGGAATTAGCATATAATTTAATCAGACTGTCAGGACTGGAGCCGGAAGTTGATATAAATATAGAGTATACCGGACTAAGACCCGGTGAAAAGTTGTATGAAGAATTGCTTATAAGCCATGGTAAAAACCAAATTAAGACAAGTATAGATAAAATATTCATAGAGAGACCAACAGAGTTTGACGAACAGGAATTGTTTGAATTAATAGGACAACTGGAAAAAGCAGCTTATGATTTGGATGTAGATAAAATAATATTTTTAATAGAAAGACTTGTTCCTACGTATAAAAGAACCTTGAATGACAGTGGAGATACGAGTGTTGAATATGCTCATTGTTGATTTGTTTAAGGTAGAATCTTATACTGTTAATTATCATATTAAAGAAATCTATAAAAGTGGAGAATTAGAAAAGTTGGCAACTACCCGAAAATTTTGAGTAGTTCAAAATAAGTTTAACTAGGATTCAAATAGATACGCATCGTTTGACGAATTGATAACTGCAGTAAGGGCATAATTTGTCTACACTAATAGTGAGATTGATTATTATATTTGAGTTGTTGCTTAATTTGCGACAAGTGAAATATTTAATATAATCGAATTTGAGACATTGAAAAATGAATGATCAAGGAATCCTTGACAGTTGTAAATGAAATTGTGACTTAGGTATATCAGGTGATTCTTATGAATAATAAAGGGTTTACTTTAATTGAAGTAATAGTAGTTCTTTCTATACTTGGAATTATATCATTAATTGCAATTACTAGGTTTTTAACTATTAGTGAAAATGTCAGAAGAGATGTATGTGAGGCTAGTAGAGTAGAATTGCACATGAAATATATCTTGTTGAGAATGATAAATCGGATACTGATGTTAATTTTAATGCCTTCTTAAGTCAGTATGATCAGAAAATTTGTCCTGATGGTGAGGCTAGGTGTAGTGCGTATGCTGATGATGTTGGTGGAGTGAATGATTCTGAGGAAGATGATGGTGTGGTGTCGTTTTTGTAGGGTTAAGTAAAATAGATATATACAAATGCTGAAACACAATATGTTGCATAGGCGAAATCGTGATTTGTAATTATGTAATTACGAATTCAGCAAACTTTTTATGTATTTTACGCCGATTCTACGTGAGTATGGTGAAAGGAAGGCAGTGATATCAATAGTTTTAACAGAAAGTCAAAAATGTACATTTTAATTTCTCATTAATTATAGATACATATAGCTCACATAAATTAGAAATCAAGAAGGGGCACAATATATTAAGGTACCTCTATACAATAACATAGACTTTAGATAAGGAAGGATGACGGTAAAATGGCTTTGAACTTGATGTATATAACTAATAATCCAACAATTGCAGAAATAGCTGAAAGTAGTGGTGTAGACTGGATTTTTATTGACCTTGAGATTAACGGGAAAGAAGAACGTCAAGGGCATTTGGATACGGTGATTTCAAGACACCATATTGAAGATGTAAGGAGAGTTAAAAGTGTACTTAAGAATTCAAAGCTACTTGTGAGAGTAAATCCTATTTACGAAGGGTCTGTAAATGAAATTAATAAAGTTATTGATGATGGAGCGGACATTGTCATGCTTCCATTTTTCAAGTCAAAAGAAGAAGTGGATTCTTTTGTAAGATTTGTTGATAAAAGATCTAAAACGATGCTTCTACTAGAGACTCCTGAAGCTGTTGAAAACATTGATGATATTTTGAGTGTTGAGGGGGTTGATTATATCCACATTGGACTTAATGACCTTCATCTTGGATATGGCATGAAGTTTATGTTTGAGCTTCTGGCTGATGGTACAGTAGAGAAGTTATGCAACAAGATTAAAGCTGCAGGCATACCATATGGATTTGGTGGGATCGCACAGTTAGGAAAAGGAGATTTACCAGCTGAAAAGATAATTACAGAACATTATAGATTAGGTTCTAGCATGGTTATTCTTTCAAGAAGTTTTTGTAATGTTAAGCAGATTGGAGAACTATATGACATGAGAGAGCTTTTTCTAAATGGAGTTAAAGAAATTAGAGAATATGAAAAAGAACTTTTTAAAAAAAGTGAAGAGTTTTTTTTAAAGAATAGAATTGCTGCTAATGAGAAAGTTGCTGAAATAAAAAATAAACTTGAAAAGGTACAGAATTGATAAAAGAAGAAGGAGATTCAACAATGTATAAGGTATCTAAACGAATTTTCGATATTTTGCTGAGTGTAGTGATGCTAATTCTTGTAGCTCCGATAATGTTTATTACAGCATTAGTTGTAAAGCTAGACTCATCAGGTCCAGTTCTCTTTAAGCAGCAGCGAGTAGGAAAGAATGGAAAAGACTTCACTATACTTAAATTTAGAACTATGGTTATAAATGCTGAGAAAATGGGAACAGGATTAGATTCATTTGCAAACGACAGTAGAGTTACAAAAGTAGGTAAAATTTTAAGGAATACAAGTTTGGATGAGTTACCACAGTTATTTAATATATTAAAAGGAGATATGAGTTTTATAGGACCGAGACCACCAGTAGTTTACCACCCTTACAAATATGAAGATTATCCACCCGTACCTAAAAGAAGATTTGAAGTTAAACCTGGTGTGACAGGATACGCTCAGATAAACGGTAGAAATGAATTGTCTTGGGACGAAAAGTTTAAATTTGATTTGTTTTATATAGAGAATAGGAGCTTTTGGCTTGATTTAAAAATATTTGTATTGACTATTTTTAAAGTTCTAAAAATGGAAGGTAGTTATGATGTGGAGCAGAATAAGAAGAGTGAAAATGTAGATTAAAGGAGAATTAATAATGAGTAATAATCGTTTGATTTGGTTAAATGGTAAGATTGTCCCACTTGGCGAAGCGACAGTAAATGTTCTGGCACCAACATCACAATTTGGAGCTAATGTATTTGAAGGTATTAGATGTTATTGGAATGAAGAAGACAAACAACTTTATGCATTTAAGTTAGACGAGCATTTCAAACGTTTAAAAAATTCGATAAAAATGTTTCGCATGGAAGATAAATATACTGTTGAAGAGTTGAAAAAAGGATTTATTGATGTGGTGACAGCTAATAATTACAGGGAAGATATTGCCGTCAGACAAACTGTATTTATTGATGGTTTTGGATCATGGATGGCTAAAGGCCCTATTAACATGTTTATTGCTCCTATAGCTAAATCAAGAAATGATTTTAATAATAATAGTGGAATAAAGTGTTGTATTAGCTCTTGGGAGAGAATTAGCGATAAAAATCTTTCGCCAAAAGTCAAAGCAGGTGCAAATTACATTAATAGTCGTATGGCTCAAATGGAAGCAATAGAAAACGGATATGATTCAGCTATTTTCCTAAATAATCAAGGAAAGGTTTCCGAAAGTCCTGGATCATGTCTGTTCATAGTAAGAGATGGTAAACTTATAACACCACCTGTTACAGCGTCAATACTAGAAAGTATAACTAGAGATACAATTATTCAATTAGCAAGAAATGAGTTGAATGTTGAGGTTATTGAAAGAGAAATTGACAGAACAGAGTTATATATATGTGATGAAGTCTTTTTATGTGGTTCAGCAATGGAAATTACACCTGTAGTAAATGTCGATGGAATTCAAGTTTCAAATGGTAACCAAGGCAATATAACCAAGAGAATCCATCAAACTTATATCGAAATAGTGATTGGTAAAAGAGAAGAATACAGAAAATGGTTAACCGCAATATATGCATAATCTGGCTCTGAAATTTATTGAAATAAGGAGATTTTAGCAGTGGACATTAAACAAGAGAAATCATTAAGTATGCAAGATATTACTATTTCTAGTTTTACTGAAGAAGATCTTAATTCTTTTATCGAGATACACATTGAAAATTTGTTTTCAGATAGTGAATTTTCAAATATATATCTTGCCGAAAGATTCAAATATTTACTTCTGAATGAAGATGCTGTTACGGTTTCTGCAAAGAATAATGCTGGGGAAATGTTAGGTCTAGTTTACGGTGGCCCAGAAGGTTACAAGAATAATATGAACAAGCATATAATGAAAAAAATAGTATGGAGTTTATTGAGAAAGCCATATCTATTATTTGGCAGAGAATTTATATACAAGTATAAATCAGCTTTAAATAGACTGACTTTAAAATTGAAACCTAGTAGCACAAAAAATCAGGTGATTATGAATAGTTCCAAAACACAGTATTCACCACCTAGTCCAATTTTAAGACTAACAGGGATTGCTGTATTAGAAGAATTTTTACATTTAGGGATTGGGGAAAAATTGTTGATAGGTTATGAGATCGCTGCAAAAGAAAGAAATTATAAAAGTATTATTTTGGAAACACCTGATACAAATATCAGGGCGATAAAATTCTATGAGAAATTTGGATGGAAGAACTATGTGAGTGAAAATGCAAATATGGGTAAAGTTTATTTTTATAAACTAATCTCTTAAAATAAACGAATGGGAGATAGAAGTATGAATATTACATTTTTGGTAGGGCATTTAGCTAAAGAAAGACATTCGTTGCTATATGAACTTGCCTTAGATTTAGGAGAACACAATAATAATGTTACAGTAATTACAGGCTTTCCTTCTAGAAGAATAACTGAGAAAGTTAGACACTATTACTTGGAACATCCTATTGAACAAGTTTCTGATAATGTAAAAGTAATTAGAGTAGGTTCAAAAAGTGGTGAAGGTAATGGTTTGTTTATACGTATGATTAAATATGTGTTTTTGACGGTTAGTATATATAAGCAAGCTAAAAGACATGAAGCTGATGCCATATATATTTATAGCACTCCTCCCTTTTTAGGTTTGCTAGGTTCAAAACTTAAAAAAATTGCACCGACATTATATAATGCCCAAGATTTATTTCCAGATACGCTTGTGAAAATGAAAAAGTTGAGTGAGAATAATTTCCTTGTTAAGTTCTTAAGAAGTCTTGAAAAAAAGGTTTATAACTCAAACGCAAAAATTGTTACTATATCTGAAGATATGAAAAATACTATTATAGAACAAGGATGCAATGAAGAAAAAGTTGAAGTTATTCAAAATTGGGTTGACATTCAAAAAATTAATAAAGTTGATCGAGAAAATAATCAACTTTTTGCAAAATTTAATTTAGACAAAAATTCTTTTTATATATCATATGCAGGTGACATAGGGTTGTTTCAAAATTGGGAAGTAATATTAGATGCAGCAGAAGAACTCGATAAAGAATTCAATGATATTAAATTTGTCATTATTGGAAATGGTTCATATAAAGATAATATGGAGAAAAGTATCAAAAGAAGGAGACTAAATAATGTATTTATGTTTCCACTGCAACCAATAGAATTGGTTTCGAGTGCTTATAGTTTAGGTGATCTTGAGTTAGTTTCACTAGAAAAAGAAATGACGAAAATTGCACTACCTTCAAAAGTGGGTCAGATTTTAGCTGCTGGAAGCCCGTTATTGGGAATGTTTGATTCAGATAGTTATATTTCTAGTGAGATAAAAAATAAAAATCTTGGTGCAATAGTTGATAATTTCAGAAAAGAGTCTTTAGTTGAACTTATAAAATATTATTATAATAACCAGCATGAATTGGACTCAATTTCTAAAGATGTCAGATTGTATGCTGAACAACAACTGGAAAGAAAAACACAAACTTCTAAATATAATGATTTGTTGAGAAGTATTTCAAGCTAATTTTAATAACAAAAAGCGATTTTTCAGGAGGTAGTTAAATGTTTAAAGGTAAGACTTTACTTATTACAGGTGGAACAGGGTCTTTTGGTAACGCAGTAATGAAAAGATTCTTAAATACAGGTATTAAAGAAATTCGTATTTTTTCTCGTGATGAAAAGAAGCAAGATGACATGAGAAAACTATATAAAAACGATAAACTAAAGTTTTATATAGGAGACGTCAGAGATCTTGCTAGTGTCAAAAATGCTATGCATGGAGTAGATTACATTTTCCATGCGGCAGCTCTTAAACAGGTACCTTCTTGTGAATTCTTCCCGCTTGAGGCAGTTAAAACAAATGTGTTAGGAACTGATAATGTACTATCTGGTGCTATTGAAATGGGAGTGAAGAAAGTTATTTGTCTTTCTACAGATAAAGCAGCGTACCCAATTAATGCGATGGGAATCTCTAAAGCGATGATGGAGAAAGTTTTTGTGGCAAAAGCAAAGACCATTGATCCTGAAAGAACGCTTATCTGTGGTACAAGGTATGGAAATGTAATGGCATCAAGAGGGTCAGTAATTCCTTTGTTTATTGATCAGATCAAGAATGGACAACCCCTAACTGTTACAGACCCCAATATGACAAGATTCTTAATGAGCCTTGAAGAAGCTGTTGAACTTGTTGTATTTGCATTTCAGAATGCTGAAGCAGGCGATATTATGGTTCAGAAATCTCCAGCATCAACTATCGGAGATTTAGCTCAAGCTGTTAAGGAACTTTTCAAATCAGATAACGAAATCAAAGTAATTGGAACTCGTCATGGTGAGAAGCTCTACGAAACACTTCTGACAAAAGAAGAACATGTTGTAGCAAAAGACATGGGTGGATTCTATAGAGTGCCTGCTGATAAGAGAGACTTAAACTACGACAAGTATTTTGTAGAAGGAGATCAAAAACTTTCATCTGAAGATGAGTATAACTCTCATAATACAGAAAGGATAAACATAGAGCAGATTAAAGAAAAGTTGCTTCAACTTGATTATGTAAGGGATCAATTGGAAAGTTGGGATAGATAATGAATATTTTAGTCACTGGAGCAAAGGGCTTCATAGGAAAAAACTTAATAGCAGAGCTGAGAAATAGAAAGTACACTGAAATTTTTGAATATGATCGGGATACAGATCCTTCTCTACTTGATGAGTATTGTAAAGAGGCTGACTTTGTGTTTCACCTTGCGGGAGTTAACCGTCCAAAAGAAAAATCTGAGTTTATGGAAGGCAACTTTGGTTTCACCTCCGATCTATTAGATTCTCTTAAGAAACATAATAACACCTGCCCAGTGATGATTTCATCATCTATTCAAGCTGAGTTAGATAATTCTTACGGTGAAAGTAAGAAGGCAGGAGAAGACCTTCTGTTTAATTATGGTGTAGAAAGTGGATCTAAAGTTCTTGTTTACAGATTTCCAAATGTATTCGGTAAATGGTGTAGACCTAACTATAACAGTGCAGTAGCTACATTTTGTCATAATATTTCACATGATTTACCTATTCAAGTGAATGACCCAAGCGTAGTAATGAACCTTGTATATATAGATGATGTGGTTAACGAACTTATTAATACGCTAGAGGGAAAAGAAAACAAAATAGGTTCATTTTGTGAAGTTCCTGTGGTACATACTGTTACTCTTGGTGAAATAGTAGATTTGATTCATTCATTCAAAAAGAGTAGAGAAGATAGATCAGTGCCAAATATGTCTGATGAATTTGCCAAGAAACTCTACAGTACATACTTAAGCTATTTGCCTGAAGATAAGTTTGGTTATGACTTAAAGATGAATGTGGATCAGAGAGGATCTTTCACAGAGTTTATTAGAACCCCTGATCGTGGCCAGGTTTCAGTTAATATCTCAAGACCTGGAATTACAAAAGGGAATCATTGGCATCACTCGAAGAATGAGAAGTTTCTAGTTGTCAGTGGTAATGGAGTCGTTCGGTTTAGAAAAATTGATTCAGATGAAGTAATAGAGTATTTTGTAAGTGGAGATAAAATGGAAGTCGTAGATATACCAACGGGCTATACACATAATATTGAAAATTTAGGGGATACAGATATGGTCACGATAATGTGGGCCAATGAGCCATTTGACCCTGAAAAACCAGATACTTACTTTTTGGAGGTATAACTGATGAAGAAATTAAAAGTCATGACAGTTGTAGGCACTAGACCAGAGATAATAAGACTGTCAGCGGTTATAAATAAATTAGATGAATCAAAAGCAATTGAACATGTCCTTGTTCATACAGGGCAAAATTATGATTATGAATTAAATGAAGTGTTCTTTAATGACTTCAAATTAAAGAAACCGGCTTACTTCTTAAATGCTGCTACGGGAACAGCAGTTGAAACGATTGGAAATATTTTAGTAAAGATTGATCCTATTTTAGATGAAGTAAAACCAGATGCGTTTTTAGTTTTAGGAGACACTAATAGCTGTTTATGCGCAATAGCAGCTAAGAGAAAGCATATTCCTATTTTCCATATGGAAGCGGGAAATAGATGCTTCGATCAAAGAGTACCAGAAGAAACAAACAGAAAAATTGTGGACCACACAGCAGATATCAACCTAACCTATAGTGATATTGCTCGAGAGTATCTTTTAAGAGAAGGTCTACCTTCAGATAGAGTAATAAAGACTGGCAGTCCAATGTTAGAAGTTCTTAATTCAAGGAAAGATGATATTGAAAAGTCAGATGTGCTTGAAAGGTTAGGACTTGATAAAGATAAATATTTTGTTGTTTCTGCTCATAGAGAAGAGAATATCAGCTCGGAAGAAAATTTTATGGATTTAGTAGATAGCTTAAATACGATAGCGGAAAAATATCAGATGCCGTTGATCGTGAGTACACATCCAAGAACGAGAAAAATGATTGAAGCAAAAGGTATTGAGTTTAATCCTTTAATTAAAACTATGAAGCCGCTTGGATTTAATGATTATGTAAAACTTCAAAAATATGCAAAGGCTGTACTAAGTGATAGCGGTACAATCAGTGAAGAGTCATCGATTCTTGGATTTAGGGCACTTAATATTCGACAAGCTCATGAGAGACCAGAGGCAATGGAAGAAGCATCTGTTATGATGGTAGGACTAAAGAAGGAAAGAGTTCTACAGGGGTTAGAAGTATTAGAGACACAAAAAAAAGATTCATTGAGATTAGTAGCTGATTATAGTATGCCGAATGTGTCAGATAAGGTGTTGAGGATTATTTTATCTTATACAGATTATGTGAATAGAGTAGTTTGGGGAAAAAAGGGGAAATGTTAAATGGATATACTTTTTTTGGGAGGGGTTTTTGATAATGATAGTTATATTAAAAAAAGCAAGAAAAGTGTCCAGAATGCCGCTAACTTACTTCAATGGAATATAGTTAATGGTATCGAGAGTGGTTTAGAGAAACCGGTAAATATATTGAATTCGGTTTTTGTCGGATCATTCCCTGAACAATATTCAGAAATATTTATAAAGTCATATAATTGGAATCATGTTAAAGGGGCACTCGATAGAAATGTAGGGTTTATTAATATTGCTGGTATAAAACATATCACTAGAGCATGCAACTTATCAAAAGAGATTAAAAAGTGGGCAAGTCAAGAATCTGGAGAGAAAATTATTATTGCTTATGCAATGCATACCCCTTTTTTATATGCGATAAGACAAGCAAAGAAAACAAATCCTGAAATTAAGATATGTTTAATAGTACCAGACCTCCCTCAATTTATGAAGTTAGGTACTAATCCTGGCGTATTATATCGGATTTTTAAGCCTTTAGATATTAAGTTAATTAATAAATTGATAAAATACATTGATTATTATGTTTTTCTAACAAAACACATGGCGGAGTATTTTCATATATCTGCAGAGAAGTATGTTGTAGTTGAAGGTATGGTTGATAGCAATGAGATAATCAGGGACTATGAATCTATTTCTCATAGTGAAGAAAAGGAAAAAACAATTTTATATACAGGAACATTGAATTTTAAATATGGTATTCAAAAGTTATTGGATGCTTTTAAGCTTATAGATCGTCCCAATTATAAGTTGCTGATTTGTGGAGCAGGAGAAGCTAAGGGTAGAATAGTTGAGTTATCAAAAAGTGATTCTAGAGTTGAATATCTAGGTTTATTGAATAGACAAGAGGTTGTTAGTTTACAGAGAAAGGCTACTGTTTTGATTAACCCAAGGGGATATGAAGATGAATATACCAAATACTCATTTCCATCAAAGATAATGGAATATCTCAAGTCGGGAAGACCAACTATAGCATACAAACTACCTGGAATACCAGAAGAATATGACAAATTCATATATTTTATTAATGATATGACGGCTGAAAGTATGGCTTCAAAAATACTTCAAGTTTGCGAAGAAGATTCTGATATATTAGATGAGTTTGGAAGAACCGCGAAAGAATTTGTATTAACTAAAAAAAACAACATTAAACAATGTGAGAAGATAATTAATTTGTTAACCAAATAAGAATAATAGATACATTTTAAGATTAGGAGAATACCAATGATATTTGTGATCATTTTAAGTGCTTCTTTGATATTACAATTCATATCAAAGATTATTAAAAACAATAAAATGAGTAATATTTTCGATTATTTATCAATATCTTCGATGTTTTTCTTGAGTGGTCTTAGATATGATGTTGGGAGAGATTTCTGGGGATATTATAACAATATGGCGTCTCAAGGCTATAATGTTGAAGTTGGGGCAAGATATTTAATAAACGTAGTACAATATTTAAAGCTAGATATGCAAGCTTTTATATTTGCACTTTCTTTTTTTACCGGACTATTTTTATATCTTACAATTAAATACTATGATCAGAACAAAAAAACAAGATATATAAGTATTATTTTAATATTCTCCCTATTGTTTTTTAATTCGCTTAATATTTCAAGACAAATTTTAGCAGCAAGTGTTTTTGCGTACTCTACTAGATTTATTGTCGAGAAAAAAATCATTAGATTTATATTATATGTTTTACTAGCAGCTTCATTTCATATGACAGCTGTGTTTTTACTCGCGATATATCCAATTAGCATGCTTTTTATAAAGCTGAAGAATAAAAGAACACTTTTTAACCTAACACTATTGATTTCTATAATTAATATGTTTGTTCCTTTTATCTCTAATTGGATTAAGTGGATAACATTATACATTACGAGTAGCATAGGGAAATATAATAGTTATTTTGATAGAATTATTGGTGATGATAATTATTTTTCTACTTTCAATTTGATTATGGCAATTTTATTATTGGTTCTCATTAATTTAAACAATTTCAAAAAAAACACAGTTCTTGATAAAGATAAATATAATATTGGTATGTTCATTCAGTTTATGGCGGTTTTGTTTATTTTGTTTAATTCGATTCTTAATTTTTCTACTCTTACTATGAGATTTTATTATTATTTTACTATATTCGTTATATTAACAATAGGAAGTTATAAAAACTTATTCTATACGACGGATAGATATATTAATACAATATATAAATTAACGATAGGGGCTTTTGCTCTAATAAGTACAACAAATTCTATATTAGGTGCAATTTATAATTCAATGCTAAATCTTTATCCATTTAATATTAGGATATTTGATATTATTTTTGCTTTAAAGTAAAGTATTAGTTACTGTGTAATTGGGGAGGGTGTGAATCGGTGAAACACATTTTAAAAAGAAATATTTTTAAATATTTAAGAAAGGCAAAATATGATATTAGTAGAATAAAAAAGAACAAAATTAGGAAGATATATAATCCACACAAACTGACGTTACATACGATATCTATAAAAAATAGACATGTTTTTGCTGGTTATTATGATAAAGATCCTTATTCAAATGAGGATAAAAAAATACTTTTTGTAACATGTGATAGAAATTTGGAGAATAGTAAAATCGGATATTATGATCTGGATAAGCATAAAACAGTAATACTTTCTGAAGTTTATGTTAATAGTTGGCAAATGGGGCCTAGACTACTTTGGTTTAAGCAAGGCCAAATTTTCTTTAATAATTTTAACAATGGTATTTTCAACTCAAAAGTTATTGATGTACATGGTAATGTGATGAGGGATTTTAGTTTTCCGTTGTATGAAATTTCAAACAATAAAAAATATGGGATAGGTCTAGATTTTTCCTTATTGCATTTACTTCGTGAAGGATATGGTTACAATAATCTTCATACCACGATAGAAGATTATTACAGTAATTCTAAAAATAGTTTGATATTATATGATATCAATGAATCTGTTCCTATCAAATCATTGCAGATGAAAGATATTCTTACAGAGTTTCCAGTTTTAAATAAGGAAAAATATTATCATTATTTTAATCATATATCCTTTAATACTGATGATAAATATTTTCTCTTCTTTCATCTGTGGAAAGATAAACAAACTGGGCAATTATCAAATAGGCTCTTAATTGCGAATACTGATTTAGAAATCATTTTTATTCTCGAAGAGGGTAATAAGGTTTCACATTATACATGGAAAGAAAAAGATGAACTTCTAATTACGACATATGAAAAAGATAAGTGCAAATATAAGTTGTATAAGTTCGATTTTGAAAACAAGACATACACCGTTAAATGTTTATCGGGTCTGTTCGGAGATGGACACCCAACTTATATTTGTGAAAATACAATTATTACTGATACTTATCCTGATAGAACTAGCTACCAGTCTCTTTTTACGTACAATTTTAAGATGGAGGAGAGAATAGATCTATTGGAAATCTATAGCGATCCAATGCAATTTAATATTAAAAGATGTGATTTACATCCTAAAGCTTCTCCTAATTCTGATATTATATCTTTTGACTCAACACATCTTGGTTATAGAACGCTAAGTTATTTTAGTATTTCTCAGATAAACAAATAAATAAAAGGAAGTAGGTTATATATGAAAGTTAATAATAATTTCTTTACAATAGTAATTGCAACTTATAATAGACCCAAATCGCTCGAAAAACTACTATATAGTTTAAGTGATGCAGATTTTGATAACTGCTCTGCTAACTTGATAATTAGTATAGATGGAAATGAAAATAAGGAAGTACAAAATATTTCAAATCAGTTCAATTGGAAATACGGTGAAAAACACGTTGTTATTCACGAAAACCAATTGGGTTTAAAAAGCCATTTTTTATGGTGTGGTGACTTAACATTAAAGCATGGTACGGTATTATTCTTAGAGGAAGATATGTTAGTAGTTAAGACTTTTCCAAACTTTGTTCTATCATTTGTAGACAGATTTAAAAATGATGATAGAATAGCGGGTGCCTCTTTATATAGCATTGAGTATAACGAATTAACATCAACTAATTTTAAGCCTATTAATGATGGTTATGACAACTTTTTTTATCAACAACCATACTGGGGAAAGATTTATCTGAGAGATAAATGGCTAGAGTTTCGTAAATGGTTTGATAAAGGCGAGTTTGATTATAAACTATTACCTTCAAATGTAAACAAATGGAAAGAAACATCTTTTAAGAAACATTATATTTTATACTTAATCACAAAAGATAAGTATTATTTATTCCCTCGAATATCTTTAGCAACAAATCAAGGTGTTAGCGGTATACATGCATCAGATAGGATAGAATATCAGACTGAATTATTGTATGGTGATAAAGAATGGACATTTTCAGATCTTAGCATATCACTATCAATTTACGATGCATTTCAAGAAATAAAACCTGAAGTATTGAAAAAATATAATGAGTCACTTCAGACTTATGATTTTATTGTAGACATTAACTCAACTAAAAAAAATTTTGATAAAGATTATATATTAACGACTAGAAAATCGCAAAACAGTATACTTAGTTTTTCGTTAAATCTTAAACCTTATGAGGCTAATATATTAAAGAATAATAATGGTGAAGGAATAAATCTAATTAGAACAAGTGAAGTGAGAACATCAAAATATAGTGGTTTAATTTCTAGGATAAGAATCTTGTATTGGAGTTATATAAGATACAATATTTTCAATTTAAAAAAAATTTTTGTGTTACTAGCTGTATATATATTCAAAAAAGGAAAGTATTGATATGACAGCTAGACTGGTAAGGAGCATAATTTATGAGATCAAGTAGGCTACTAAAAAATATAGCTTTTTATTTTATGGGGACTTTTTCTACAAAGTTAATACAGTTTTTATTTATTCCACTTTATACAGCTTACATTGTTACATCAGATTTTGGCTATTTCAATTTAACAATATCGATTATAAGTTTGGTAATGCCTTTATTATACCAATCAATATGGGAGGGTATATTAAGATTTACCATAGAAAATGAAAATAACAAAAAGAGGGTGTTATCAACAACTAACATCTACTGTTTAGGCATTACTATATTATATTCAGCTATATTTGCAGTTGTAAGTAAATTATTAAATATACAGTATGGTGTTCTTATATTGATTTTGGGTCTAAGTCAAATGGGGGTTGCGTATTGGCAGTTTTCAGCAAGAGCCTTGAAAGAAAATAAGATTTATGCGTTGTCAACAGTGGTTAATTCAATTATTACGGTTAGTCTAAATTTATTTTTAATTATTGTACTTAAATGGGGGTTATTGGCACTTTTTGTTGCAAATACTTTTGGTAATTTAGCGATGATAATTGTTATTGAAAGTAAAATCAAGCTAATTATAAATACAAAGAAAGCTGATTTTAGTTTTCATTTACTGAAATCAATACTCAAATATTCATTACCACTTTCTATAAATGCATTATCTTGGTGGCTTATTACATCATCTAACAATTTAGTTATATCGAGTAGAATTGGTATTGATGAAAATGGTATATATTCAATGGCAAGTCGGTTCGGTTCTATACTGACATTAGTGACATCTGTTGTAAATATGGCCTGGCTTGAAGAAGCTTTTAGAACATATGGTGATAGTGATAAAGATCAATACTTTAATAGAGTACTAAATATACTAACTCGGTTGGTGTTAAGTGGCGTAGCAGTATTAATACCAATAACATATATATTCTATAATTTCTTCGTTTTTGGTGATTACTATGATGGTGTTTTTTTAACCCCAATTATCTATTTAAGCTCTGCGTATTCTACTTTAGCCGCTCACTTGGGAAGTGGGTTTCTTGCTAGAAAAGAAAGTGACAAAATTTTTAAAACAACATTAATTGGAGGAATCGTTTCTATAGTTGGCGGGTTTGCACTTGCGGGATCTTTTGGAATCATGGCTGTAGTCATAACATCATTATTGGGGTATCTAATTATGTATTTTATAAGAGTACCAATCCTAAAAAAAAGAATGGATTTAAAAATAGATTTTACGATTCTGATGGGATTAACTTCACTCAATCTATTAACTATGTATATTAGTTCTATCAAACCTAGAGATGTAATATATCAAATGTTTGTACTAATTCTTACGGCATTCATTATAATAATCTTAAATAGAAAAGAATTGTTTATGATAATTAGACAAATTAAGGAGAAAATCAAAAGAAATCAATAATTAATTATAGAATTATTAGATAAATGAAATGGAGGTCTAAGATGTTTAAGGATAATAGATTGTTAATAACAGGTGCGGCCGGCTTTATCGGCTTTCACCTTTCAAAGAAATTACTTGATGAATCCTATCAAATAATAGGAATTGACAACCTGAACGACTATTATGATCCAAGTCTAAAACAGTCCAGGCTTGAAATCCTAGGTAAATACAATAACTTTAATTTCTATAAAGTAGATCTCAAGGACAAGGCTGCAGTAGACAATATCTTTGAAACCTACCAGCCTACTCACGTCATAAATTTAGCGGCTCAAGCAGGAGTGCGGTACTCTATTGATAATCCCTATGCTTATGTGGATTCAAACTTGATCGGATTTATAAATATCTTAGAGTCTTGTAGAAATTATCCAGTAGAGCATCTGCTTTATGCCTCATCTAGTTCTGTCTATGGCGGCAATAAAGTAGCTCCGTTTTCTACAAATCATAATGTGGATCATCCAGTATCACTCTATGCTGCTACGAAGAAGTCTAATGAATTGATGGCTCATACTTATAGTCACCTATATGGTATTCCAACAACGGGACTTAGGTTCTTCACGGTTTATGGACCATATGGTAGACCAGACATGGCTTATTTCTCGTTTACAAAAGACATTTTAGCAGGAAAGCCTATTAAAGTCTTTAATCATGGGAAGATGGAAAGAGACTTTACTTATATCAATGATATTGTAGAAGGTATTGTAAAGCTTATTGATAAAGCTCCGGTTGCCAATAAAGAGTGGGATGAAAGCAAAGACGATTTAAGCACAAGCTTTGCACCTTATAAGATTTACAACATCGGTAATAACAACCCTGTACAGCTCATGAGATTTATCAACGCTTTAGAATCAGCTCTTGGAAAAGAAGCTGAAAAGATCTATATGGATATGCAGCCTGGGGATGTTCTTAGAACCTATGCGGATGTATCAGATCTTGAGAGAGATATTAATTTCAAGCCATCTACAAGCATTGAGGATGGTCTACAGAAGTTCGTTGAATGGTATGAAGAATATTATAAGGTAGAGAAGTAAATCTTGTCGAGAAACATGTTAAATGATAATGAAAGCTATCTTCAAGCATATATGAGTAACTATTAGATCATGAATTTTGAAAACTTACATAAATATAAGGGGGTAGAACAATGAAAATTACAATAGCTGGAACAGGTTATGTTGGCTTGTCCAATGCTATACTTTTAGCACAACACAATGAGGTTATAGCTTTAGATATCATCAAAGAAAAGGTTGATATGATCAACAACAAAAAATCTCCAATTATTGACCCAGAGATTGAAGAATATCTTGCAACAAAGGAACTTAATCTAACTGCAACAACAGATAATTTTGAGGCATACAAAGATGCTGATTATGTCATCATTTCTACACCAACAAACTACGATTCGGAGAAGAATTACTTCAACACTAGAACAGTAGAAGCTGTAATTGCAAATGTATTATCGATTAATCCAGATGCTGTAATGGTGATTAAATCAACAGTTCCTGTTGGATATACAGATTCAATTAAAGAAAAATTTGATACTGAGAATGTCATCTTTTCACCAGAGTTCTTGAGAGAAGGCAAAGCGTTATATGATAATCTTTACCCGTCAAGAATTGTAGTTGGAGAGCAATCTGAAAGAGCTAAGGCGTTTGCTGAACTATTAGCTGGAGGGGCAATAAAGAAAGATATTCCAATTCTTTTTACAGATGCAACAGAAGCAGAAGCAATTAAGTTATTTGCGAATACTTATCTTGCACTTCGTGTAGCTTACTTTAATGAACTTGATTCTTATGCAGAGGTTAGAGGCTTAAATACGCAGCAGATAATAGAAGGTGTTGGTCTTGATCCAAGAATTGGAACTCACTACAACAATCCTTCGTTTGGGTATGGTGGCTACTGTTTGCCTAAAGATACTAAGCAACTTCTGGCAAATTATCAGGATATCCCACAAAATATTATGACAGCTGTTGTAGATGCTAATAGAACAAGAAAAGACCATATTGCTGATATGATCATCAAGAGGAATCCTAAGATTGTCGGTATTTATAGGCTTACCATGAAGATGGACTCTGACAATTTTAGACAGTCTGCTATTCAAGGTGTAATGAAGCGTGTTAAAGCTAAAGGTATTGAGGTTGTTGTATTTGAGCCAGCACTTCATGAAGATGAGTTCTACAATTCAAGAGTCATCAAAAACTTTGATGAGTTCAAGAAAATCTCTGATGTTATCGTAGCGAATAGATTGTCTGATGAAATTAAAGATGTGGTGGACAAGGTGTATACGAGAGATTTATTTAGTAGAGATTAATGGATAAGCTCTGTTTCAACATAAAATGGTAATATTATTTAAAGCCCAAATCAATCATTGGAGATCCTAATAAAAAATGAAAGCAAGTAAAGCAGTCATACCAGTTGCTGGGCTTGAAACGATATTTCTAAGAAACAAAGGCTATGCTAAAGGAAGTGAATACGCACACATATGCTTATAATATTCGTTAACGGAGCTGAGAAATATTTATTGCGTGCAGGTGGACTAATTTAAATTTTTAATTGAGCTTTGACACCCAAACTGATATAATAATCAATAACAAATGGTAATGACCCATTACAACAAAACAGGAGTGTACAATGAACGAAAACCAGAATAATGTACAATATTATGAGGATGAGATAGATTTAAGAGAGCTTATAATGGCGTTGTGGAAAAGGAAAAAAATGATTATAAGCCTTACATTGGTAGTGGCAATATTGGCAGGGATGTTCAGCATGTTTGTTTTATCACCGGTGTATGAAACAAAGTTGAATATAGTTATAAGCATGCCGGAGAAATATGATACAAGATATGGAGAGTATACACTGCCTATAACAACGAATCAGGAGTACGTAAACCTTATAAAAAGTAACAATGTAATAATAAATACCATTGATAAGATGGGGTACAGTTCAGAGGAAGCAAGTTTAGATAGCTTGAAAAAAAGAATCACCGTTACTCAAAATGATGCGAAGACAGGAAGTGTAAACAGCTTTGAAGTGACTGTATCGGCGGATAATCCGGAGGAATCGCTGAAGCTGGCTCAGATATTGTACAGCAATTACTTGGATTTCATAGACGTAATGACAAAGGAAAGAGCAGTTGATTATTATTACAACAGCTTTAATGTTGAGATGAAGTCTCTTGAAAATTCACTGGAAAGAGTTAAGGAACTTTTAAAAAGCAACGAGGAGTTATTGGCTCAGACTCCAAGGCTAATTGGTGAGGGACAGGCTAATCTTGAAATACAGACACAGTTAAATAACGATAGCAATTATGTTGTTCCGGTGGATACGGTTAATCCTAATTACATTAAGATAGAAAATGATATTATTTCAAATAAACAATCTATAAATAGTATTGAAGCTTCAATGAATCAATACAGCAGGTATATGGAAGAGCTGGATGTGGAAAGAGCGGCTATAAAAAAGTATTACAGAACGGGTGAAGCCGAAACGCTGGAATCCAGCGTTGTGGGATTGGTTGAAACGTATGTGTATCTTCCTTCTCCGCCGGTTGCTCCAACGCAGAAAACAAGCCCGAGAAACTCTCTTAATGTTGCTATAGGAATTGTGCTTGGCGGAATGCTGGGTGTTATGGTTGCATTGTTTCAAGAATACTGGTTTAAAGAGGATAAAAAATAAAGTCGTAAAAGATGACTTCTTTATAGAAGTCATCTTTTTTATTCATAAACTTGCATAAAGTTTAGATGACAGCTTTAAAATATAAAATATTGAAATTTCAATGCGGATGGTGGTGAAATTTATTGAAGATTCGCTAAATTTGCTTCTCGTGTGCGTAAAGTGATAGTTTTTGAAACTTAATTTTTATATTTTTTGCATAAACTTACACGTGCGATTCATTAGTCATCAAATATTTTGAAGCCGGCCATTGATGTAATGTAGGTTTTTAGAAATTTACGAAAATTAACTTTGGTAAGAGGTAATTTAGTGCCTGATTTCAACTCAACTGTATTAGTATCTTTATTTATTTTTTTAACATTAAATATATTTACTATATAGCCTTTGCAGCATTTTATGAAATATTTTTCATTGAGCTCATTCATTATTTTGTTTATGCTTCCGGATGTTTTTTCTGTTTCGCCGTTTTTGAGGTAGACAATCGTCTGGTTTTTGGTTCGGCGTATATATTCAATATCCTCATGCAGTACTCTACGAAAAACTGTTTTATTGTTAACATTGTAGATGCCGTAAGGGCAGCAATGTGTGTTCTCAATATTGTTGAATAATACTTTGTCTATAGTTTCATGGTTCAGAGGAAATTCAAGAGTTCCTGAAACCATGTGCATGTAATCTTTATCAAAGTTATGGTAGGTTTTTATGATATATGACAGACGGTCATTTTTGTATATTAACAGCAGCTGAAAGTCTTTATTAGGTAAGTAGCTGCTGAGAAACTCAGAGGAAGATCCTACTTGGTAAAGTTTGTAGAGGGTATTCCTTTTATTGAAATATTCAGATAACTCTGATTCGATTTTTTTTATAGATTTACTATTGCAATGCAGTACAATTTTTAACATAAATTCACCTTCCTATAATCTATGTACAAGCAGTAGCTTTATACAGTCCATAGTATGTTGTAATTATATTTTTTGTTACTGTAAATCAGCAATTTAGGGTAAACTGTTCATTTCCGGCCGGGTTTAATAATGAATGCATGGTGTCGGGTCTGCAGGGTGTAGAATTCCGTATAAAAAAGAACTTTCACGAAGCGTCATAATAACGTTGTGAAAGTTCTTTTTTTATTGGATAGTATTAATTCATAATGGTAATATTAATTATTTGCTGCGCTTGTTCCAGCTATTTTTCCGAATACTACTGTATCAACAACTGCATTTCCACCCAGTCTGTTTCCACCGTGAATTCCTCCGGTGATTTCTCCTGCAGCGAATAATCCTTCGATTATGTCACCGTCAGCATTTAATGCGTGGCATTCTTTGTCTATTCTTACTCCACCCATAGTGTGGTGTGCTGCTGGAACTCTTGGCAATGCGTACCAAGGACCATTTTCAAATTTCTTAGTAAGTAATTCTCTGTCGAATTCGTCTACTCCACTGTCAACTGATTCGTTGTATTTTTCTATTGAAGCTTTGAGGTTTTCAGCAGGTACATTTATTTTTTCAGCAAGCTCTTCCAGTGTTTCTCCTGTTTGCCATCCGTATACATTATCTTCTAAGATTTCAGTCATTGGAACACCTTCAAGAGTTTTGGCTTGTGTGATGTCAGGAAGAACATCTGCACTGTGAATCATGTACATTAATCCTTCAGGCTGATCTAATATTGCCTTGCATATTACGTCTCTTCTGCCGTCTTCTCTTACGAATCTGTTTCCTTCTTCGTTTATAAATACTGTGTTTTCAGCTCCTAAGTTGTACAGACCTGCAATACTTCCATTTTTAGGGATGCTCAGATACAGAAGCTGAATTAAATCCATGTCTATAAGTTCTGCACCTGCTTCGAAAGCCATGTTTATACCGTCTCCAGTAACGCCAGGCATGTTTGTTGTAGGTACATTTTCTCCTAAATCAGGCCATTTTCCTGAAGTGTTGTATTCTTGTCTTAGTTCTACATTGCCTGCAAATCCTCCTGTTGCAAGGATTACACCTTTGTTTGCGTTAAGTGTAAGCTCGCTGCCATCTTTATTTGTGGCTTTAACTCCTACAACTTTGTCGCCGTCCAATATTAATGTATCACCTTTTGTATCTGTAAGAATTTTGCACTTGTCAGCTCTTTGGTCTAATGTTTCAGTGTATGCATTGATAAAGCCTGTTCCCAGAGGATCCAAAGACTGGTGTGTTCTTGGGTAAAGTGAACCGGCACCTTGTATTATTTTATCATCAAACTGCATTCCTAAGCTTTTCAGCCATTGAAGTCCGTCGTAAGCATTTCCGCACAATGTATCAACAAGCTCAGGGTTACCCATGTTGTCTCCGCCTTCCAGAGTCTGTTTAGCGTACAGTTCAACTGAATCTTCTATGCCTTGAGCTGGTTGCAGTTCAGGATCTGGAGTGTTGTAAATACCTCCGCACACTGCTGTATTGCCACCTAAGATGCCCATTTTTTCAATTACTATAACGCTGGCTCCTTCATCTGTGGCAGATACTGCTGCAGCTAGTCCTGCTCCGCCTCCGCCTACTATTATTACGTCTGCAGTAAGTTCGCTTGGATATTCACTAACAATTTTATCTGCATCAGATTTATATGAAGCAATGTCGGCGCCTGCTTGTTTTAAACAGCTTTCAACTGATGCCAGAATGGCGTTGCTTGTAAGAGTTGCTCCGGTAATTGTATCAACAGCCAGAGTCTGTCTTTCTATGATTTCTTTCGGAATCTGTTCTATTGGAACTGTTCCAACTCCAGGAGTTTCATAGTTTTCAAGAACTTTGATGTCTTTTATTTCATTTTCGTCAACTGTGACGTTAACTTTTAGCTTTCCACCAAGTCCTTGGAATTCACCGCTGTATGTACCAGGTGTCAAGTTCCCCTTACCTGTTTTTGGAGTTTCTTCTGTTTTTGAAGGCTCCTCACCCTCCTTGGCGGTATTATCAGTAGTTGCACAGGCAGCTAAAGAAAACAGCATGGCTACAACTAAAAATACAGATATTAATTTTTTAAAATTTTTCATATTTTTTCTCCTTGCTATTATTTATAAATACAAATATTATGGTAACATCCGATTTATGCATTGTCAAATAATTAACGTATAC
This sequence comes from Sedimentibacter sp. LTW-03, assembly GCF_052059825.1. Lineage (GTDB taxonomy): Bacteria > Bacillota > Clostridia > Tissierellales > Sedimentibacteraceae > Sedimentibacter. The sequence goes on along the minus strand of NZ_CP197180.1, from coordinate 2,635,576 downwards.
TTTTGGTTACTAAATACCGTTTTTTTTGGATGATTAGATAATTTTATATTGTAAATATATTCAATAAATTTTATATTTTATAAAATACGTTACGAATTGACAAATATATATCATACAAATTTACTGTATATGGAATTAGAGAAAAATCTGTGTAAATATTGGTTAAAAAATGGCTGCAGCAATTTTGTTTTGCTGCAGCCTCTATATGTTTTAAATTTCTATATTATATTCCTTGATTTTTTGATACAGGGATGCCCTGCTGATATCTAAAGCTTTTGCGGCTTTATTTATGCTGTTTTTTTCGTTGTTGAATTTTTGCAGTGTTTCCTGAATGATGGAGCTTTCATATTGCTTAATCATATTTTTTAGCGAAGAGTTGTCATGATTATTTGTATATGTAAGGATATCCGGGGGATATACAGACTTTGTAAGTCGGGGACCGTCTTCCAGGTTTATGGCATATTCAATTGCGTTTTCTAACTCTCGTATATTGCCGGGCCATGTGTAGCTTTTCAGCATATTTAAAAAGTCATTGTCAACTCCGGATATATTCTTTTTTAATCGAGTATTGTATTTTTTAATAAAATGAAATACAAGATCATTAAAATCTGAAATCCGGTTTCTTAGGGGAGGTACATTTAACGGAAGTATGTTTAAACGGTAAAACAGATCCGATCGGAATTTTTTATCCTGCACCATTTTTTCAAGGTTCTGATTTGTGGCAGCTATAATGCGTATGTCTAAATCTATGGGATGGAAACCGCCGAGTCGTATGACCTGATTATCCTGAAGAACACGTAAAAGCTTTGCTTGCAGATGAAGAGGCATATCTCCGACTTCGTCGAGAAAAATTGTTCCGTTATTTCCTATTTCAAAAAGGCCTGCCTTTCCACCCTTGCTTGCACCGGTAAAAGTTCCTTCTTCATAACCGAAAAGCTCACTTTCCAAAAGGCTGTCAGGTATGGCTGCACAGTTGATCGTAACAAATGGCTTATCGCGGCGCGAGCTTAGGCTGTGAAGGCTTCTTGCAACCAATTCTTTGCCGGTTCCCGTTTCGCCTCTTATTAAAACAGTAGAAGTGCTTTGTGAAAAATGACTTATTTTATTCTTCAATTCCATTATTTCAGGGCTTTTTCCCACAATTTGATTTAATGAATCGTCAGGAGTCAGGGCAGGTACGTTAGACATAAACCTTCGAGCATCTTCAATTGTTCTTACAAAAAATGCAAACCCTGCACATGTGCCGTCTTCGCTTTTCATTGCTTTGCAGCTTAATATCATACGGTGCATTATGTTATTAAAAACTATTGCGCTTTCCTGGTCTTCAAAACCTTTTTTTTCAAGAATAGCTAAAGATATTGCTCGGGATTCTACAAGCTCGGTTATATTAATATTAGCATTATTATTGGAATCGAGATTGAAAAAATTGTAAAAGGCCTGGTTTGCGCATTGTATTATGCCGTTGGTATTGCATGTAAAAACTATGTAGTCCATGTGCTGGATTATAGCATCAAGCTGTTTGTATGTTTTTTCTGCTTCAAGCTTTGAAAAATGTTCTTTGCCGGCGCTTACCATTACATTAATCATTGTTTGAAGAAATTCAACAACCTGCTTTTTGTTTTTTAAGTACATTTTCTTAGCTTCCTGCGAAAATGTTACAATACTAATATAGCCGATATATTTCTCCTTAATGTCAAAGGGAACAATAATCTCCAGAGTTTGAGGGCAGTTACCTTCATTGGAGCATCCTTTGCACAGAGGGTTTTCTCCTGGATTCTCTATAATGGCTATTTCTTTTCGCTTTATTATAGTATCAATGTATGGCTTCCACTCAGCGTTTTTTTTACGTTTCAGATAACTATCATTAAATGCCATAAAAGAACCGTTTTGGTCAACGATAATGACTTCGGCATCATTTAAAATTTTGCTTGTTGCTTTAACTATTTCGATGGCTATCTCTTTAATTTTTTGTAATTCACTCATTTTAAACATCTCCGGATTTAAATAAAAACTAGTAATATTTTTTTGAGGCGCGGTAGTTTTTAAGTTTATTATATCAGAAACATATAAAAGTATATACAATATTTTAGAATTTTGATAATATTTTTAGTTATATTAATCTTTTTTGCTCAAAAAGTATAAAATTATGGAAAGTTGTCTAAAATTTTAGACAAAGGAGAGTGCTCGCCTATTAGCACATCTTTGGTGAGCTGCAGTAATAAGTGAATAGTCTAAAAAATTAGACTATTATATATATTAACAGTTTTTACAATTTGCATCATTAATCTCTCTGTATGGCTGATATCAAGCAAAAGAGCTGATAAAACAAAAGGTGGCATGCAATTTGCTTACTTATTAAATTAAGAAAATAAAGCATATTTTGGAGGAGGCAGTATGGATAGAAATAAAATTGCAAATGTTAAGCCTACAGATCGTATCAAGAGGATAAGACAGGCAGTTATAGATGCAAAACCTATTTTGTGCAGTGAAAGGGCTTTGTCGGTTACTAAGAGTTACCGTGAGACAGAAGGAAAACATTACATCGAAAGGCGCGCCAGATCTCTTGAAAAAATATTGGGAGAAATAACACTTAATATTTGGGATGATGAGTTGATAGTTGGAAACCATGGTAAGAATGGAAGAAGATCAGCTCCTGTATACCCGGACTTTTCCATTGAGTGGCTTCAAGAAGAGCTTGACGAAACTTTAGAGACACGTGAACAGGATACATTTATTGTTCCGCAATATGTAAAAGATGATTTAAAAAGTATTTTTCCGTATTGGGAAGGAAAGACTATATATAAAAAATATAGAAATCTGCTTCCTGAAGATACAAAGGTAGTCAGAGATGCATACATGTTTTCAAGGGATTTATTTGAAAGAAACGGCTACGGTCATACAGCATATCAGGCTGAAAAGCTTCTTAAGGTTGGAATAAAAGGACTTAAAGAAGAAGTTAGCGCTAAAATTAAACAACTGGATTTGTCTGTTGGTGATGATTTTAATAAGAAATTATTTTATGACGGACTTTTGATATGCTTTGATGCTGTTATAAACTACGCAAAGAGATACAGCAAAAAAGCTTTAGAAATGGCTGAAGTTGAAAAAGATCCAAAAAGAAAATCAGAATTAGAAAAAATTGCTGATGTTTGTGCATGGGTACCTGAAAACCCGGCTAGAGATACATGGGATGCGCTGCAGGTTATACAGTTCATGCAGATTATTATTCAGCTGGAAACTAACGGAGACTCTGTTTCTCCAGGTAGAATGGACCAATATCTGTATCCGTATTTTAAGAAGGATATGGAAGAAGGAAAATACAGTATTGAACAAATACAGGAACTTTATGACTGCCTTTGGATTAAATTTAATGAAATAGTTAAGGCACAGGATACAGAATCCATTCATATTCATCCAGGATTCCCTATGACTCCCAATGTTACAGCAGGAGGAGTAAAACCTAATGGAGAGGATGCAGTAAACGAAGTTAGCTTTATTATGTTGAACTGTCAGGAACATATACGTCTGACAAATCCTCAGTTTACAGTTCGTTTCCACGATAAAACTCCTGAGGATTTCAAAGAACGTGTTGCTGAAATTATAGAATACGGTACAGGAATGCCTGCTCTTTTTGGAGACAACGGATGTATATCAGCTATGAAGCGCGCTGTTCCGGACATGCCTATTGAAAATATGCGTAACTTCGCAATTGTAGGTTGTGTTGAACTTGCTCCTCAGGGATTCCAAGGACGTGTAAACGGCGGAATGCTGAATGTTGCAAGAGTAGTAGACCTTGCTATGAATAACGGGATTGACAGACTTACAGGAAAACAGCTTGGTTTAAAAACAGGTAACCCTGAAGACTTTAAAACATTTGATGATTTGTTCAACGCTGTTAGAAGCCAGATGCAGTTTATTCTTAAGCATCAGGTAGTAAATGCAATGGTTGTTGACTTTGTACAGCGTGAAAATACACCGCATTTATTCTTATCTTCATTGATTGACGGTTGTATAGATAATGGTAAGGATATGACATGGGGAGGCTCAAAATGGGGCGCAACTCCTATTCTTATGGCTGGTCTTGCAACTGCATCTAACTCATTGACAGCAGTTAAGCACCAAGTGTTTGACATGAAAAAGATGGATATGAATAAATTAAATGAAGTTTTAAACAGCAATTTTGAAGGCGAAGACGGTGAAAAAATCAGAACCGAATTGCTGAACGAACCAAAATATGGAAATGATAATGACTACGCTGACGAAGTTATGTGCAAATTGACAGATATGTTCTTTGAAGAAATTGAGAAACATAAAGATATAGACGGAAGAAACTACACTAACATGATCCTTACATTGGGCGGAACTGTTCCTCACGGATGGAAGACCGGAGCTACTGCAGACGGAAGAAAATCCAAAATGCCTGTGTCTGACTCAATGTCACCATCTAATGAAGGAAATAGTGAAGGGCCGACTGCAGTCCTATTATCTGCAAGTAAAATTAAGCAAAGTCACATACTTGAAGGAAATGTGCTTAATCTTAAATTAAGTAAGACTGCAATAGCAAGCGAAGAGGCTAAGAAAAAGCTAATGAGTCTTGTATCAACATATTTTAGTCCTTTGAATGGCCAGGAAGTTCAATTTAATGTTGTATCAACAGAAACATTGAAAGATGCTCAGAAACATCCTGAGAAATATAAAGATTTAATTATCCGTGTTGCCGGATACAGTGCCCGTTTTATCGAGCTTGCAAGGGAACTTCAGAACGATATTATTGCGAGGGCAGAGCATGAAAGAATATGATGATATAACAGGGATAATTTATGATGTACAGCGATACAGTGTACATGACGGCCCGGGAATTAGAACAACGGTATTTTTAAAAGGATGTCCACTGAGATGCCTCTGGTGCTCTAATCCGGAGTCTCAAAACTTTGAAATTGAGCACATGAAAAAATTTCAAAGCGATGAAGAAGAGCTGGTAGGAAAGAAAGTATCGGTTAAGGAAGTTATGGAAGCAGTGCTTAGAGACAAAGTATTCTTTGATAATTCCGGTGGCGGAGTTACTTTATCAGGAGGCGAAGTATTGGCACAGCCGCAGTTCGCTTCTGCTATAATAGCTGCAGCTTCAGAGGCAGGAGTGCACACAGCTGTTGAAACCAGTGGATTCAGCAAATTCGAAACCGCTTGGAAAGTTTTTGAACATGTGGATTTAATACTTTATGATATTAAAGGCATGGACGATGAAGAACATAAAATTAATACAGGTGTTTCCAATGAAGTAATTCATGAGAACCTGAAAAAACTCATAGAAAAAGGAAAAGAAGTCATAGTTAGGGTTCCTCTGATACCCGATCACAATGACAGTGTTAAAAATATTCAGGGAGTTGTTGATTTTTCATCACAGATAGGTGTAAAATCAATAGAAATACTTCCGTATCATCGACTTGGTGAAGGTAAATATGAAAGGCTTTCCAGAGAGTACCAACTTAAAGGGTTAAAGACTCAACCAAAGGAATATGCACAAGAGCTGCTTTCAAAGATATCTAAGCCTGATGGCCTAAAAATAACAGTATAGGTTGATAATATTCAGTATCGGAATATCTTGCAAAGGGGTATTCCGATAATTTTGTTACGGACTGTAAATAAATTAATAAAAAGTAAATGGGAGGAATAAATATGCTGAATGATCCGGCTGTCATAAATACCATACAACATGTTGCAAAGTCAATAGCTGCTATTTTAAATGTTGAGATTATGATAATGGACAATAAATTAAATAAGCTTGGCGGTACTGTTAATAACGAAAAGAACTATTATATTAGCAACATCTATAAATATATTATGAAAACCGGAGACGAAGTAATAGTAGATAATCCCGGGTTTCATTATTTGTGTGAGAATTGTAAAAATTATAAACACTGCCCTCAAAAAGCAGAGTTTGACTTTCCGATAAAAATCGGCAACGAAATAATAGGAATTTTAAGTATAGTCGGATATACGGAGGAGCATAAAAGAATAATGCTGTCCAGAAAAAATGATTATATAAAATTTCTTGAGGTAATGTGTCAAATGATTTCTACAAAGGCAATGGAAGTCTCTATTTCTAAAAAATTAAAAATTTCAGCAATTCAGATGACCCATATATTCAATTCTATAAACGAAGGAATTATAGGAACGGATGAAAATGGAAATATAACTCATTTCAGTAAAACTGCAGAGAAAATATTTAAAGCCAATAAGGATAGTATTATAGGCAAAAAAATCAATTGTATCTTCCCAAATATTGAAATTAACGATAAAGGACATTTCCCTAAATATGATAAAAGAGAGGTCAAAGCATTGCTTGGCAATGGAAATGAGCTGATTTGTTACATTTCTACAAATACCCTGGAAGACAAAGACGGAAGAATAATTGGCGGTATTATAACTATTTCTAATTCAAAAGATATTCAAAAGATAGTAAGCAATATTATTGATAATAAAAGTGTGCATTTTTGCGATATTATAGGCGAAAGCGGAACTATTTGCAATGCTAAACAGAAAGCTGAAATTTCGGCAAAGGGGTATTCCACTATTATGATAAGGGGGGAAAGCGGAACAGGTAAAGAGCTTTTTGCAAGAGCAATACACAGCTTGAGCCCAATGGCTGATGGACCGTTTATAGCTATAAATTGTGCGGCTATTCCCGAGACGTTGCTGGAAAGTGAATTATTCGGATATGATAACGGGGCTTTCACAGGCGCTAAAAAGGGAGGTAAGCCTGGTAAGTTCGAATTGGCTGATGGAGGAACATTATTTCTGGATGAAATAGGTGACATGCCCATTTACCTGCAGTCTAAAATATTGCGTGTTTTACAGGATAAAAAGGTACAAAGAGTCGGAGGAGTATCGGAAGTACCTGTAAATGTCAGAATTATATCTGCTACAAACAGAAATTTGGAGGAGCTGGTCTCAGAAAAAAGGTTCAGAGATGACTTGTATTATCGACTTAACGTAATTCCGATTATGATACCCTCCATAAGAGACCGCAAGGATGACATTCCATTATTGACTGATTATCTTTTGAATAAATACAATGGTATTTTCAATAAAGACATTAAGGAGATAGATTATAAAGTGCAGTGCATATTTGAGGCGTATGATTGGCCGGGTAATGTCCGAGAGCTTGAAAATGTTATTGAATATGCTATGAATATGGAAAAAAGCAATATTATAACAGAAGCAAGTATACCTAAAAATATAATTACTCCATGCAATAAAAAAGAAGATAAATCTTTGGATAACATAGTGAAAGAATTTGAAAAGAAAGTTATCAGCGAAAGAGCGAGAGAATACGGAACCAGCAAAGAAGACAGGAAAAAATTAGCTGAGGATCTCAATATTGGTATAGCAACATTGTATAGAAAATTAAAGCAGTACGATATATGATTCGAGGTATCAAAACCGATAATATATTATCGCTTTTGATACCGAGCTTGAAAGCTGTGAAATTAATGCCAAGAAATAATATCAGTGATTAAAAGAGTATCATTAATGATAACTGATTATTTATTAAAATTAAAAGTGCGCATTTTATAACATTTATAACTCCTGAATAATTGGCACGGAAATTGCATCTTTAATATTATAGCATGCTAAAAGATAGCGTTTGTGGCTATCTGAAAAAACTAATATTAGATATTTTCATAGAAGAGGAGTGATTTATTTGTAATAATCCGTATGAATTAACAAATTAATCACAGATGTTGCGTAATATTTAAGGAGGCATAAATTGAGCAGTCATACCGAAAACGACATAATAACAAAAGTAACTGACAAAACTTATTCAATAATTGATAGGGAAAATAAAATAATGTCATACACAACAAGGGTTCCATACTATCCCTTAATAGTAGAAAGGGCAAAAGGAGCCAAGGTTGTTGATATTGAAGGAAATGAATTTATTGATTTTCTTTCAAGTGCAGCGGTAATTAATGTGGGACACAATCACCCTAAGGTGGTTAAAGCAGTGAATGATCAAGTCAACAAGTTTATTCATTATACACCTGCGTATATGTATCATAAACCGCATATAGAATTAGCGGAGAAACTTGCAGAAATTACTCCCGGCAATTTTGAAAAGAGAGTGGCTTATGGATTGTCTGGATCATCATCTGTAGATGGTGCAATCAAAGCTGCAAGATGTTTTACAAAAAGAAAAAAAATAATTTCCTTCCTAAGATCCTATCATGGTACAACATTTGGAGCTTTAAGTGTTTCCGGATATGGCACTGAAATGAGACGCGGAATGGAACCGATGGTTCCGGAAGTGGAGTTTATACCTTATCCTGATTGCTACAGGTGTTTGAATAACAAAAAAAGAACTGACTGCAATTTAGCATGTTTGAAATATTTTGAAAATATGCTTGAAACAGTGGTTCCGCCTGAAGAAGTGGCTGCAATCATATTTGAACCTATGCAAGGGGATGCGGGTATAATTGTGCCTCCGCAGGAGTATTATGACAAACTGATAGGTATATGTAAGCGTTATGGAATTTTAGTAATTGCGGATGAAGTACAAACAGGTTTTGGAAGAACAGGAAAGATGTTTGCTTGCGAGCATTTTGGTATAGAGCCTGATATTATAGTTATGGGAAAAGCCATAGCATCGGGAATGCCGTTAAGTGCAATAGTTGCAAGAAAAGAAATTTTTGAAAGTTGGGGTGCTCCGGTTCATTTCTTTAATACGGCCGGAAATGCTGTATCATGCAGTGCATCCATAGCTACAATTGATGTAATTAATGATGAAAAATTACTTGATAATGCTAATACACAAGGGGATTATATAATTAGCAGATTCAGGGCATTGATGGAAAAGTATAATTGTATCGGAGATGTCCGCGGTACAGGTATGTTTATAGGAGTAGACATAGTTAAGGATAGAAATACAAAAGAACGTGATGTTAACAAAACAGCTAAGATTTGTTGGAGATGCTGGGAAAAAGGCCTTATATTGGCATTTTTCAGCGGTTCGGTTCTAAGGGTTGAACCTCCATTGTGCTTAAGTCGTGAAGAGGCTGAAAAAGCAATGGATATTATTGAAAAGGCAATTGCTGAAGTAGAAGAAGGACTTGTACCGGACGAAGTATTGGAACAAATTAAGGGCTGGTAATACACTTAGTTATTTTTTATAATAGATATCGAAAATTTAAAATTAAACGGAGGAGTTTATTATGCTACAACAGATAATGGATAGTATTAACGGAATACTATGGAGTAACGCACTAATATTATTAGCTTTATTGTCAGGACTTTATTACACAATAAGGACTAAAGGAGCACAGTTTAGATATATAAAACTTATGACACATTATATGTTTGAAAAAAATGATTCCAATGTCGGAAGAAGTGCTTTCCAATCATTTGCATTAACAATGTCAACAAGAGTTGGTACAGGAAATATAGCAGGAGTTGCTTCTGCAATTTCAATTGGAGGACCTGGAGCAATATTTTGGATGTGGGCTTCCGCAATTTTAGGAGCAGGTACTACAATAATAGAATGTACACTGGCTCAAATATACAAAAGCACAGATGGAGATGAATATAGAGGAGGTCCTCAATATTTTATCGACAAAGGTTTAGGAATTAAATGGTATGCAATGTTATTTGCTGTTTGCTCAATATTTGCACTTGGTTTCTGTACTCCTGGAATGCAGTCTAATGCCATTGCTGATGCAATGTATGTTGCATTTGGAACAAATAAATTAATGCTTGGAGTAATAGTTGCAATATTAGCATCATTGATTATATTCGGTGGAATAAAAAGAATAAGTAAATTTGCAGAGCTTATTGCTCCTGTAATGGCTATAATATATTTATGTATTTCTATTGTAATGATTGTAGCACATTTCACTGAAATCCCTGCAGTATTTGCTTTAATATTCAAAAGTGCATTTGGAACTGACGCTGTATTTGGAGGAATTGTAGGAAATGCAGTAATGATGGGAGTTAAGAGAGGTATCTACTCAAACGAAGCTGGTATGGGTACTGCATCTCAGGCTGCTGCTACTGCAAAGGTAAGCCACCCTGCAAAATCAGGATTAGTTCAGGCTATGTCTGTATATATAGATTCAATTTTCGTTTGTACTTCAACAGCTTTGGTTATTATATTCACAGGTATGTACAATGTAGATGGTATAGTTGAAAACCTTCCTGGAATTCAAGCCGGACCTGGATATGTACAAAATGCCATAGATACTTTTATTCCTGGCTTTGGTTCTGTATTTGTAGCATTGGCTATGTTGTTCTTCGCTTTTACTACAATCTTAGGAAACTACTATGCTGCTGAAACAGGCGCTGCTTATGTATGCAAAGCATCTAAGAAAATAAATCAGAAATATTTATTAACAGCTTTAAGAATTGCAACTTTAGCAGCAATTTTAATATTCTGTTCAAAACCATCAGTGCTTGCATGGGCAATGGCAGATGTAGGAATGGGCGTTATGTCATGGCTAAACTTAATAGCATTGCTTCTCTTAAGCAACACTGCTATTAAAGTATTTAAAGATTTCGAAGAACAGTATAAACTTAATAAAGAAATAGTATTCAATCCTGAAAAATTAGGAATAAAGAATACTGAAGTTTGGGAAAAAGAGTCTAAATAATTGCCAAATAATAAGTAACTCATTTTTCAATAAAATGAGTTACTTAATTATTATATATATATTTAATATTTAAAAAGGAAGTGTAGCAATGATTAAAAAAGGCGAATGGGTTTTAATACACAGAAATGTATTAGAACCGTCTCAAAGAGCTCCACAAGCACCTGAAGATACTAAAAAAGTACCTTTGGAAATGTGGGTAAAAGGATACTTACAGGAAGATGCAAATATTGGAGATGAAGTTACAGTAGTAACTAGAACTAAAAGAACTGAAAAAGGAACTTTGCTGGAAGCAAATCCGTACTATAAACATGACTTTGGCACATTTGTTCCTGAGTTAATGAAAATCAGCGATCAAGTGAAAGATATTTTATTTGGAGGTGCTGACAATGAGTAAGGATATGAGCTATTCAGCAGTAATGAGCAGAAGACCTGAAATAATGAAAAAGGCTGCCGGCTTGGATTTCGCAGAATTTGAAAGTGGTTCAATTGCATTCGACTATGAAAGAATGATGAAAGAAGCAGGATTTACAATAGAAGAAATTCAGAAAATTCAATCAGAACATGGAGTAGGAAATACACCTATTATAGAACTTAGAAATCTGACAGCATTAGCAAGAAAAGCTGCTCCTGAAGGAAAAGGCGCAAGAATATTCATAAAAGATGAAGCATCAAATGCATCCGGCAGCTTTAAAGCAAGAAGAGCATCTACAGCAGTATACCAGGCATGGAAACTTGGATATAAAGGTGTTGTTTCAGCAACAAGCGGTAACTATGGTGCAGCAGTTGCATCACAGGCTGCAATGTATGGACTGAAATGTATAGTAGTTCAGGAGTGCTATGATTCTAAAGGAATTGGACAGCCTGAAATAATTGAAAAAGCAAGAAAATGTGAAGCACTGGGAGCAGAAGTAGTACAACTTACTGTAGGCCCTGAGCTATTCTACACATTCTTGGCTATACTTGAAGAAACAGGATATTTCAATGCATCACTTTATACACCATATGCAATAGCAGGTATTGAAACATTAGGATATGAAATATCAATGCAGTTCAGAGAAAAATACGGCAAGGATCCAGATGTAGTAGTTTGCACAAATGCCGGCGGTGGAAACCTGACTGGTACTGCAAGAGGATTGGAAAAAGCAGGTGCAAAATCAAAAATAGTTGCTGCAAGTGTTGAATTGTCAGGATTGCACATGGCTTCTGACAGCCAATTCAACAAAAAATCATTTACAACAGGTCACACAGGCTTTGGAATTCCTTTCACAACATGGCCGGATAGATCAGATGTTCCTAGATCTGCAGCAAGATCATTGAGATATTTGGACAGATATGTAACTGTTCGCCAAGGAGAAGTGTTCTATATTACAGAAACACTTGCAAGCCTTGAAGGACTGGAAAAAGGACCTGCAGGAAATACAGCATTAACAGCTGCATTCTCTCTGGCACAGGAATTAGATCAGGATCAGATGATAGTTGTACAGGAAACTGAATACACAGGAGCTGGAAAGCACGTTCAGCCACAGCTTGCATTTGCCAGAGAAAACGGAATAGAAGTAAAATTCGGAGATCCTAAAGATGAAGTTCCGGGCAAAAATATAATATTGCCATCACATCCATCATTGATTAAAGCAAATGATGCAGACGTTGAACACATGAGAAGATCTCTTATCAAAAATGCTTTGAAAAACTATGATGTTGTACCAAATGATGCAGATATAAAATTCTTAGCAGAAGAAACAAACACTAATGTTGATTTTGTAAAAGCTGCAATTAAAGAATTAAAAGCAAAATAGCATTAAAAGCCAAAATGTAAAAATATTTAGTATGTTATAACAAACATTAAAGCCGGCAGGCGAGATAATCTTTAGCCGGCTTTTTGTTGTGTTCGGTTTTAACTGCATTTGTATATTGTAAAGCATGTGCAAATTGAGTATAATATTAGTTATGAACTAAATTTAAGAATTTCAGTATGCGGTTAATGCATCTGCGGAGGATAAAATGATTCAATCACATTTGGGTGAAATATCGGCACTAATTACTGCGGTACTCTGGACTTTCACAGCGGTATGCTTTGAGCTGGCAGGCAAAAAAGCAGGGGCGCTTACTGTGAATTATATAAGGTTAATTTTAGCGTTTGTATTCATAAGTCTGTTCACATCTTTTTCCAGAGGAATGCTTCTGCCGCTGGATGCATCTTCGGAAGCATGGATATGGTTAAGCATATCCGGAGTGGTAGGTTTTGTTGTAGGGGATTTGTTTTTATTTATGTCATTTTTAGAAATCGGTTCCAGGATATCTTTGCTGATTATGGCGTCAGTTCCGCCAATAACTGCTCTGCTGGGATTTATAACTATGAGAGAAATAATATCTCTTTCGGATTTTATAGGTATGATGATTACGATTGCAGGAATTGCTACAGTAATAATTGTCAGAAATCCCGAAGACGGTAATTTCAAATTTTCTCGCTCTGCTAAAGGGATAATATACGCTTTTATCGGAGCTATGGGGCAGGCGCTGGGATTAATACTCAGCAAGTTAGGTATGGGCGATTACAGCCCTATTGCTGCCACACAGATACGCATACTGGCAGGTCTGATAGGGTTTACCGTTGTATTTTTATTTATGAAAAAATGGGACAGGCTGAAGGAAGCCGTAAAAGATAAAGAAATAGTAAAGTACTTAGTCATAGGTTCATTTTTTGGGCCTTTTCTTGGAGTGTCTTTCAATCTTTTGGCAATACAGTATACAACCACCGGTGTCGCATCAACCATAACCTCAATTACTCCTGTTCTTATTATCCCGCTGTCAATTTATGTTTTAAAGGAGAAAGTATCACCTAAGGAGATTATGGGTGCGGTTATATCTGTTATAGGCGTTTCCGTCCTATTTGTGATTTGACGGTGCACAGCTCTGTCTTTACTTTATCAAAGTAAGTATATATAATAATTAGTATACAATTAAATTCTATTGGAGGAAAAGATGAAAGCTTATGATTTGATTAATAAAACAGAAATTGAAGTTACTTACGAAAGTCTTATTGAACTTATGAGAAACAGCAGGCAGGTGGATCTCATACTCAATGAAAAGAAAACAGATGAGGACGGTTATCTGACATGGGATGCCGAGCATTGGACAATGGTAAAGGAAAACAGGTTTATGAGATGCTATTCATTGGGAGACAGACAGCTGAGAGATTTTACCTCACACAATATATACGATTTAAAAAATGATTTTAAACCGGAAGAGGCAAAGGAAGTACAGATAAATTGATGGTTAACTGATAAGCCAAAAAAATGCTTTTTTATAAAGCATTTTTTAGTATGAACCTATATTTATTTTTTAGGAGGGGTTTTTGCTTTTTTTATTTTCCCAAAATCGATGTCCACATACTTATATCCCATATCCACTACTGTCACGTTCATGTATTGATAGTCATTCAACAGGTCTATATCCTCACCTACGGTGTTATCCGGATTTACAACTCTAATTTTAGGTCTCATGTTATTTTCAATATAGTTTTTAATTACGACACCGAGCTTGCCGTTGCTGAGCTTTACAAATGTTCCCACAGGAAAAGCAACTACGTTTTTTAAAAACACCTTAAGAACATCATAATCAAAATGAGATCCGGCATTTCCCATAAGGTATTCCATTATTTCGTTAGGAAAGCACATTTTCCTGTATGAACGCTCAGAATTTAATGCATGATATACGTCAGAAATGGATATTATTTTGCTGTACAAAGGGATATTGTCATTTGTTCTGCCATAAGGATATCCGCTGCCATCCGCTCTCTCATGATGAAATTTAATTCCCACAAGAATATCTTCAGATACATAGTTTTTTAAAATATCAACCGCAACAATAGGATGGGTCTTCATTAATTCAAATTCTTCAGCGGTCAGGGCACCGGGTTTATTTAATATTTCTGTGGGTATTGCTGTTTTTCCTATGTCATGAAGCAATGCAGCCATACCTAATGTATGGAGGGATCTGCCTTTCAGTCCCATTGCTATACCTGTTGTTATACTAAGATTGGCAACGTTTAAGCAATGCTGATAAGTGTATTCATCGTGGTTCTTAAATTCCAATATATTATCTGTCAGTTTTCTTTTTGACAGAATGTCTGATATAAGATCGTCAATAATTACAGAAAATTGGTCAATTGAATTGAAGGATAGAGATTTGTCATTTCTTTCGAGTTCATAATGTAAGGATCGTATGGCTGTCAAAGCTTTTGATTCAAGCCTTCGATCAATTTCCTGCTCAAAAACCATATCGTCAAAGGCATCGTTTTCAATAAACACACCCGTAATATCATGAAACAGTATTTTGTTTATATATCTGGCATTTAGCGGCTGGCCTCTTGTCAGAAGTACATAACTTAGATTTCTTTCATTAAGAATTATGTCCCTGGCAAGTATCATTCCGGATTTAAGATGCTCTTTGGTAATATACATTTTCTGCTCCTGAGTATATATTAAAATATATTATACCATAATTTACAAAAATATCAATAATTATGATATGTTTTGACAATTTTCAACATAAAATTTTTGCTGTTTTCTAAAGTATAAAGTATATAGAAGCAAAAGTTAATAAAATATTAATAATTTGCCGGTTTCAAAATTTTGATAATTCTGGTATAATCTATAAGTATTATTTAAATTTTTGGAGGAAGAAATGAAAAAACTATCTTTACTTTTAGTTGTGGCATTGATGATATTCAGCTTTGCCGGATGTGCAAAAGAAGAACCAGCTGCAACAGAAGAAGCAAAAACATTAACAGGTACTGCTAAAGGATTTGGCGGAGATGTTACAGTTACAGTAACAGTTAGCGGAGATGATATAACTGCTGTTGACGCAGTAGGCGACAGTGAAACTCAAGGCATTGGCTCAAATGCTATTGAGCAATTACCAGCTCTAATAGTTGAAGCTGATTCAACAGAAGTTGAAGCTGTTTCAGGAGCTACTGTAACAAGCGATGCTATAAAAGAAGCTGTAAATAACGCTTTAGCAGAAAAATAATACATAAAGAATCAAACTAAATGCGGAAAATGCGCCTTGGGCTTTAGCCAAAGGCGCATTTTGTATATGTCGTGTATTAGTAGAATTTATATTTACCTACCATTTCCATCAATGAATTGGCTTGTCCGGATAACTCTTCACTTGATGCGGCAATTTCTTCAGCAGTTGCCGAGTTAGCCTGCACTACGCTGGAAATCTGATCAACGCCTATATTGAGTTGATTTATATGGTCGCTTTGCATTTGGGATGCTTCTGCTATTTCCAGCATTAACGAACTTGTACTGCTTGTTTTTTCGACAACGGTATTCAAAGAATTTTCTGTTTCGGTTGCAATCTGATAGCCTTTGTTTACGGCGGCGGCAGAGCTTTCTATAAGAATGGTTGTATTTTTAGCTGCTTCCGCACTTTTTGATGCAAGGTTTCTGACTTCATCAGCTACAACCGCAAATCCCTTGCCTGCAATCCCTGCTCTTGCTGCTTCAACAGCGGCATTCAGAGCCAATATATTTGTTTGGAAAGCAATGTCGTCAATTGTTTTTATGATCTTTCCTATTTCTTGCGATGTAAGAGAAATATCTTCCATTGACTGCATCATTTCATTCATATAAGTACTGTTTTTAACTGCTTCATTATTTGTTGCTCCTGCCAGCTCGCCGGCATTTTGAGCATTGGCAGCTTCGGTTTTTACCTGCTCGGATATATCTGAAATGGCAGCGGCTATTTCCTGTGTTGAGCTTGCCTGTTCTGTGGAGCCTTGGGCAAGCATTTGGGCAGCAGATGCAACATGTTCTGCACCGGCATTTATTCCATCTGAAGCCTGGCTTATTTCAACAAGTATGTTGCGAAGCTCAGAAAACAGTTTGTCTACAATTTTAACTATTGATAAATATATTCCGCTTTGATTGGATGAATCTGAGGTGTATGTCAAATCATGCCCCGCAAATGCTTTTTCGTATCCGTTGATATTTTCTTCAAGCTGCTTTATGGAATTGACGGCAACCTCCATAGAGCGTGCAAGTGAACCAAGTTCATCATTTGTTGTTATAAGCTCCAGGCGGTTAAGTACATCTTCGCTGATTTCACCTGTTTCAATTGCCTTTGCGGCATTCACTACACTGTTTAACGGAGCGCTTACCCTCAATTTGAAGTATCTTTTCAATACAAAGATACTGACTGCAGATGATATAAGAGCCAAGGCAGCTATGAGAAGTATCTCATAAAGCAGCATTTTCTCCAAAGCCGCATTGTCGTTTCCTGTAAATAAAACTCCTGCGACGCTTCCGTCAAAAGACAGGATTGGTTTATAGACTGCTGCGTATGTTTTTCCCAGAACCTCATGTTTTCCTTTGTATGTTTGCTTGTTTTTTATAACAATATCGGAAATGTCTGATTCTAGTTTTGTACCGATTATCCTTTTGCCATCCTCTGCAATGGTTGTATTAACTCTTGAGTCATTTTCAAATATTGTTATTTCATTGTTGATATTGGATTTCATATCATTTATAAACTCTGCTTGTTCAATATCATAATCCGCTGTTATTACACCTAAAATATTGCTGTCGCTGTAAATTGGATAAACGACATTTACCGAAAAGTAATCAGATACGCTTTTTCCTATATCGGATCCGTAATTTCCTCCCATGGCTGCTTTTATTATAGGTATGCCTGAAATATCTTTTCCTGCATTGATGCTGCTGTCGGTACTTGCAATAATTTTACCGTTTGCGTCAGCAACGGTAATGTTGCTTATGCTTGACGAATTTTTTTTCAAATCATCTATGTAGGTTTTTATTGAAGATGTGCTTCTATTTTTGACTGAAACTATCAGTTCTTGGCTTTTTGCCGCTTCTCTTATATATTCTTCTATCGTTTTTTTCATTGTTTTGAATTCTGCCTCAACTAGTTTAGATGATGTTTCGGCTTTTTCAAATGAAACCTGCAAAACCATACTATTCAGGTTGTACAATGTATATGTAGATATAACGGCGATTGTTAAAATAAGTATTATTACGCTTATTCTCAGTATTTCTTTCGTAATGCTTTTTCTTTTGTTTTTCTTTTGTGCTCCAAAATTTAACTGTCTGATTTTTAACACTTTCTGTCCTCCTTGGTGAAATAAATTATGATTAGCAACATGTTATATATACCAAGAAACGACAATTTTAAAACATTTATTTATAATATAAAAATTTTATTATAAAAAACAAATCAGGCTTGCAGGACAAATGTTCTGCAGCCTGAAACGCTTTCTGTTAAAATTCTTCGTCGCTTATTACCTCTATTCCATTGGATCGAAGAAGCTTTGTTGTCATTCCTTCTCCGGGAATCAAAGTTTTGCTGAAGGTTCCGTCATATATGCACCTGCTGCCGCAGGAAGGGCTTTTTTCTTTCAAAATTGCTTTTTTTATACCGTACTTCTTTGCTGTCTCCAATACTTTATGTGCACCTTGGATAAAAAAGTCAGTCATATCTTCAGAGCTGGTATTAATCACTCTTTCGTTTTTTATCTCGCATGGCAGGCGAGGTACACTTAATCCGCCGGATGTTTCAGGGCATACCATTATGGCTTTTCCTTCATCAACTAATTTTTTTATTTTTTCCGAAACAATAATTTTACCGTCGTATCTTGATTTTTCACCGCAAAGGCATGCACTTACCACATATTCGAAGCTATGATTACATTCGGCGGGTCCAATGCCGTTAATATTGTTGTTCATCAAATTTTACTCCTTATGGTCTGTCATATGGTTAATGTGTAACCATACTACTAATATAACATAACTCTCTGGAAATAGAATTAATATTTTTAAAAAAATCGTAAAATAAAGCCGGAACACTAGGGTTCCGGCATGAATTATTCTGTAGCATCTTCTGTTGTTTCCGGTTCATCAGGTTTATTTAAAGTTCATTGTAATGATTAAATTGAAAAATTATGGGGAGTTAAAAAACAGCAAAAAAATAAGAGCGTAAGCTCTTAACTTATTGTAGCCAATGTACTATTTGTTTAGTTTAAGTTCATAAGTTGATTCAAGCACTGCGGACAGTCCCGAATTGCTGTAATCGTATCCCATGTCAACTATGGTAATATTCATAAAATCACTGTCGTAAAGAAGATCCACGTCTTCTCCCACTGTACCGTCATCGTCTATAATTCGTACAATGGGGCGAAGTATGTTTTCTCTGTAATTTTTTACTACAACCGCTAATTTGCCGTTGCTTAATTTTACAAAAGTACCTATAGGGTATGCGACAATTATTCTTATAAAATGATTCAATATTTCATAATCAAAATGGGTGTCGGCACATCCCATTATATATTCAATTACTTCATTGGGAAAAGCAGATTTTCTGTAGGACCTGTCTGAGGTCAATGCATCATATACGTCGCATACCGCCAGAATTTTAGCGTAATAGCTTATATTATCTGCTTTTTTTCCATAGGGATATCCAGTGCCGTCTAATTTTTCGTGGTGGCTTTCAATGGCCCTCAATACCTTGTATGAAACCATGTTTTCCAAAAATTTTAAAGCACTAACAGGGTGTGTCTTTATTAACTCAAATTCTTCATCGGTTAATTTACCGGGCTTGTTAAGAATCTCAACCGGTATTGACATTTTTCCTATGTCATGCAGCAGTCCTGCCAATCCAAGATCATGCAGCTCTGACTCACTTAAACCTATGGAGATGCCTGTAGAAATGCTTAGAACAGCCACATTGAGGCAATGGTGATATGTATAGCTGTCAAAGTTCTTAAAGTCTATGACATTGTATGTCAGGTCATCTTTGCACAATATTTCGCTTATTAAGGTATCAACTATTGAGGACAATCTTTTTATGGTTAGATCATTGATTTTGCCTGAGCTCATTTTAAACTCATAATATACGTCTTTTATTTGTGATAGTGATTCTGATTTCAAATTATCGTCAATATAGGAGTCTACTTCAATATCTTCGAAACCTATGCTTTCTATGTAAGCTCCATCTATGTCGTGATAATGAATTTTTTTAATGTATGAGTTATTTAGCACTTGTCCCTTTGTCAAAAGTAGAGCATAAAAATTATTGTTATTATGCAAGTAAATATCTTTAGCTAAAATCATCCCAGGTTTGAGATGTCCGTTGGTTACAAATAACATAAAACACCCCGTCTATTGTAGTTTGAAATTACTAAATCATTATAGCATACGAAATTACAGAATTCTACATAATTTTTACGGATAAAGGTATAAAATAGCTATATCTGTCAACTGGTAGAGATTAATTTTTAGTGAATAAAAATAATTCATCCAATTTATACGAAGCTTTTAAATATTCATGTAACTAATAATAAGAATATTTTACATTGTTTAATTATGCTTATATTTTTAAAATATAATAATGAGTTTTAAATTTTTTTAATAAAATAATATAAAAAGAAGATATGTTCCCTTTGTTATGAAGTTATCCACACCTGTGGATAAAATTGTTAACAACTTTCATAATTTGAAAAAACTAAGAAATGTTTTTGTCAAGTAGTTTTTACAAAAATCAACAAAAAAAGAAACGTTCAAATTTCAACGTTTGTAAAAAAGGAGTTATCAACAGCTTATCCACATTTGTGGATAAGTTCATAAATTATATCTTGAGTATAAATATAAATGAAAATATAATAATTTAATTTACATCATTCGACATTCATACAGTTTTATGTATTATATAATATATGTATTCCGGAAATTCATTTGCAGCAAATGTAAAAAATTATAACTGAACGGCAAACTTAAGAAAAAGAGAGTAAAGGTTTGGGATTATTCGGGGGAATATGTGCGAAGGTTTATATTTGCCGGCAAAAAATAATTTGGCAAGAATTTTTTTCTTGCCAAATTGTTTTTTTAACTAAGGGAATATTATAATTCGGGTTCGATAAGCCCGTAATTTTCATCATTTCTTTTATATACTACATTTACTTCTTCTGTATCTGCATTTAAGAAAACGAAGAAATTATGTCTTAATAAATCCATTTGTAGAATTGCTTCTTCTATGTTCATCGGTTTTATTGCAAATCTTTTGGTTTTTACAACCTTGAACTCCTGTTCTTCATCCTCTATATCAAGAGGTTCTATATTTTCAAATTTTATAGATTCGTTTGAATGTTTTTTATTTTGTAGTTTTGTTTTATGTTTTCGTATTTGTTTTTCTAATGACTCTACCGCTTCATCTATAGCGTTGTACATGTCATCACATGCTTCTTCGACACGTACTATTCTGCCATTGAAAGGAATTGTAACCTCCACCTTGTGAAATTTTTTCTCGATGCTGAGAACAACCTTAGCCTCGATATCCTGCTGAAAAAACTTATCTAGCCTCCTAATCTTTTTAATAGCTGCCTCCTTTAGCGCGTCGGTCAGTTGAATGTTTTTAGCATAAATGGATATTTTCATGCAGTCAGCCCCTTTCAAGTTATTTAGTTATTATACTATACTAAAATTTTACCCAAATATGAAACAAATAAACACCTAACTGCAAATATTTTATTTGTAGTTTACAAAGTACAAAAGAACATGACAAAATCGGTTTGTACAATGCGAAAAAGTGTCCTTTCAGGCGCTATGTGTCGGACGTTTTGCAAATAAAAAAAGATGCTTTTGCATCTTCTATTCCGCACTGTATGCCGGTTTCCGTTTAGCCATCTTCTTAAAATTTGACGCGTACTCAAATACTGCAATATACTTGTCCACATAGCTTACGATCCACGCTTCTTTTGATTTGGGCAAGCCAAAAGGAAACATGTGAGCTTTTATAATATTTTCTTCTTTTTCGTTTAAGTCAAAGTGTTTTATGGCATTGTCATATGCAATCAGAGGATGCACGATGGCATGCTTTATAGAGTCTGTTATAATTCTTAAACTTAAGCTCTTTTTAAATTTATATAAAAAGAAATCGTGAAGCAATGCTCCTCTAATTGTTGCTCTCCAGTCTAAGTTGTGTTTATATGCCATTCGGTACGCATAGAACGCAACCTTTAATGAGTGATCGAATACGCTCTCGTCGTGATGTTTAATTTTTCTCATCTGCTGATATTCTTCATGCTCAATAATCGGGCGTGCTATTTCTAAAAACCTAGAATCCAAATATATCATCGTACCATCCTTATGTTTTTTTTTGTTACAGGCAATGCCTATATAAATAATACTATTTCATAATATTACTATGAATACAAAAATGCAAGAAAAAAATATATTTTTTTATGGTAATGCAGGAATTTTATCGCAGTGTTTTTTTATAATTTCATGCATAAAAAAAGACCGCAAGCACCTTGATGCTTATTCGTTATATGTGATTACAATGCCCCTATTATTTTATTTATAAAAAATTAGATTTTTGTTTCTGCTAAAGGATTTAGAAACAGTAATTATTTATTTTTTAATATATTTTGGGATAAATTTTACTCAGCTAGAAAAACTAATGCAAACGAAACAATAGTACTCTAAGGAGGTTTAATTATGGAAAATTCAATGTTTTGTTATCAGTGTGAGCAAACATTAGGTGGAAAAGGTTGTGTGAAGTCAGGGGTATGTGGAAAAAATCCAATTGTTGCCAATTTGCAGGATGTGCTGATTCACGAATTAAAAGGTATCGGATTCTATGGTCAAAAAAATTTAGAAAAAGGGCTAAAGATTAGGAGTGAAATAAATAAATTTGTAGTTGACAGTATGTTTTCTACACTTACTAATGTCAATTTTGACCCAACTAGATTTGTAGAGTATATTAAAAAGGCAGAGAAAATAAAAGAAGAACTCAAAAATGCAGTTGGTGAGATTGAGAATGTACCTGAAGCAGCAAAATACAAAGCACCAAAAACTATGGAAGAGATGGTAGAAGAAGCGAAGAATATAGGTATAATGTCTGATAAAAATTTAGATATGGATATACGTTCTTTAAGGGAACTGTTAATATATGCATTTAAAGGAATGGCCGCCTATGCCCATCATGCTTATATACTGGGTAAATTTGATGATGAAGTGAATAATTTCTTCTATAAAGGGTTAGCTGGTACTATTGATGATAGCTTAACGGTTGAAGACTTATTTAATCTAAATATGGAACTTGGCAAAACAGATCTAAAATGCATGGAAATATTAGATTCTGCAGTTACCAGTACTTATGGTAATCCTGAACCAACAGAAGTATTGATAACAAAGAAAAAGGGTCCTTTTATTATAGTATCTGGACATGATTTAAAAGATTTAAAAGAACTGTTAGAACAAACAGAAGGTAAAGGTATAAATATATATACTCACTGTGAAATGCTTCCTGCAAATGCATACCCTGAATTGAAAAAATATAAGCACTTAATAGGAAACTTTGGAGGAGCATGGCAGAAACAGCAGGAAGAATTTGATGGAATCCCTGGATGCATATTGATGACTACTAACTGTGTACAAAAACCAAGGGAAAGCTATAAAGATAGATTGTTTACAACAAGTATAGTTGGTATGCCTGACTGTCCACATATAGACGAATCTAATGGAAAAAAAGATTTTACTTCTATTATTGAAAAATCATTGGAATTAGGTGGATGGCAGGAAGATGAAACTGAAAAGAGAATACCAATTGGTTTTGCACACAATGCTATTTTAAGTCATGCAAATGAAATCGTAAATGCAGTTAAAAATGGTGGAATTAAACATTTCTTCTTAATTGGAGGTTGTGATGGGGCAAGACCAGGCAGAAATTACTACACAGAATTTGCAGAAAAAACTCCAAAAGATACTATTATTTTAACTTTAGCCTGTGGTAAATTTCGTTTCAATAAACTTGATTTAGGAACGGTAGCAGGTTTCCCAAGAATACTTGATTGTGGTCAATGTAGTGATTCATATTCAGCTATTAAGGTTGCAGTTGCATTAGCAGAAGCATTTAACTGTGGAGTAAATGAATTACCACTTTCCTTAGTTCTTTCTTGGTATGAACAAAAAGCAGTTGGAATACTTCTTGCTTTATTATCATTAGGAATTAAGGACATCCGTCTTGGACCAACACTACCAGCATTTATTACACCCAATATACTGCAAGTATTAGTTGACAAATTTGATTTAAAACCTATTTCAACACCTGAACAAGATTTAGAAGCAATTTTAGGACAATAAGGTAAATTATAATATTTATTGTAAAAGATAGATTAAAAAATTAATAGGCTGTTGAATAATCAATAAAAATATTGTTCAACAGCTTTTTAATACAATAAGGTAGGTGTAATCATTTGGATGGAATTAAACTAATGTAATGGTACGCAGCTTTTCATAATAAGAGCCACCACCCCACATTCGCATGAAAAGAAGTGAGTATGGCGGCCTGAATTTTCGAATTTATGTTTATATTATCTGTATTGAACTCCTATGTATGATGCAGGATTTACAACGGATCCGTATTTTCTAACTTCAAAGTGAAGATGTGGTCCTGATGAAACTCCTGTTGTACCTACTGCTGCAATTATTTTTCCTTGATATACTTTTTCTCCCACAGATACATATATTTCGCTGCAATGTGCATATCTTGTAATAAATCCACCACCGTGGTCTATGTCGATCATGTAGCCGTAGCTTCCTGACCAGCCTGCAAATGTAACTGTACCTCCGTCAGCAGCTTTGATTGATGAACCTGATGCTTTTGCCATGTCCTGGCCTAAGTGAAAACCTCCGCTTCTGGAACCAAAACGCGATGAAATATATGAACCGGGCAGAGGATTTATAAAATAGCCCGTTCCTTTCTTAGGCGGTGGATCCTGGGTACCTGTAGTTACAATTTCACTTACGGGTTCGGATACAACTTTTTCTGACAAAACTTCTTTTGCTACCTGGATACCATTTTGTTCTGTTACCAACGCTTCTATTTTTGATATACCGTACTCACCTTTTCTGTCGACAACCTCTTCATCGTTGTACATGTAAGATACGTAGGTGTATTCAGTTTCATATTTCGTTTTTTCTTCTTGTGTTACTTTTCTTTTTACCTGAACGTTTAAAAATGGCTTCGGAACCACTAAATTCAGTTCATCTCCTATTTGTATCCAGTCAGGGTCTGAATTGGGGTTCGCAGAAATAAGCTCATCTAAAGTCATATTAAAATATTCTGCGATAGTCCAGTAAGTGTCTCCTTCTTCAACTATGTATTTTTGTTCTTCGTCGGTGCCTTTAATTATGTAATTTACTAATTCGTCTGCTTTTTTTATTTCTGTATTTGATGCTTTAACCTGCTCGATTTCCACATCTTCTATGGTATTAACTTCAACTATTGAATCTTCGTCATAGCCTTTGCTGAAATAATTTTTTACTTCTTCTATTACGTTTGTTGCTTCATATTCCGAATTGACTATTCCTATTTGTTCTGAGTTGATGTTTATTGAATATGCCAGTATGGAATAGTTCACTGTATTTTCAAGGATGTTGTATAGCTGTTCATCATTTACTACTTCATTGTCTCTTGCTTTTGATTTAACAACATCAAATTTATTTTCTATTGCTATGTCATGGTTGCGTGATTTTTCAAGATTATTTTCAAGCTTTAAAAGCACTGTATCCAACATTTCAGAATCTCTTAATTTGCATATCTCCTTGCCATCTTCAACTACACTGAAGCTGTCTGTTGAAAAAATATTGTTTTCGTGAGTTTTAAGGTAGTCTGATGCGTAGCTGCCGCTCAAAACCAAGACGGTGGCGCACGCTAATGCAATTGATCCTTTGACACGCTTGGTAAATTGTATTTTATGATTGAATTTTATCTTGTGATTAAAGACTTGTCTTAGTTTTTTTTCTGGGAGTTGTTTAAAGATTTTTACGGATTCTGGAATATTTGGTTTTTTAAATGGTAATTTTAATTTTTTCATAGTTTACTTCCTAGTAGTTTGTCGTTGTAAAATTATATCACTTAAGAAGAAAATACCGATTCTCTTTTAAATTAAAAAATGATATAATTAAATCGTAAAGTACAGTTTTTTAATTAATCATCTTGACACATTATACTCGAAATGAGTAAGGATTGTCAACGATTAAACAGAAAAATGTTTTCACAAAAACATAACAACATTATTACAATTTTATTACAATTTTTACGGACTATACCGTTAATAATAATATATTTTTTCCAAAAAGGAGTAAATTATGTATTTTATTCTTCAAGAAATGCAAATAGATTTAGGGGATACCCCTGTTGAAAATATATTTATAAATGATTACATGCCTGTTGCCGACGGCACTTATGTTAAAGTGTATCTTATGGGATACAAGTATGCTCGTGATAAACAGTCAAATTTCAACAATGAAACAATTGCCAAAAATTTAAAGCTTCCTTTGTCTGATGTGATGAGTGCGTGGGATTATTGGCAGAACGAAGGCATTATAATCAAACACGAAACTGACGATGAATACAACTATACCGTCGAATTTGTCAATTTGAAGCAATTGTACATTGATAATGTGTACAAGTACATTAAACAAAACAAAAAAAGGTCGGATTATGTCGATAATAACGAGCTTATTTCTTCGAGCAAAATTTCAGAAAATAAGAAAATGATGGAAGAAATAGAGGAAATGTACAGAAGACCGTTGAAAATCAGCGAAAAGCAAAAAATAGTATCTTGGCTGAACAATTACAAAATGAAGCCTGAAATTATGGCGCAGGCATTCAGCTACTGTATAAACAACAAGAAAGCAAAAAGGTTCAGCTATGTGGAATCAGTGGTTTCAGCGTGGCATGATGAGGGAGTAAATGACATTGATTCAATGGTAGAATATCTGGAGAAAAGAAACGACCGTTATTCAGTTTATTCCAGAATAAGTAAAGCCCTGGGATTTAACAGAATATTGACTGAGGCTGAAATGAAGATTATTGACAAATGGGTTGATGAGTGGGACTTTTCCATGGAAATGATTTTGAAGTGCTTGGATAATTCAACTAAGATAAACAACCCAAATCTTAATTATTTTGATAAAATTCTTAGTGATTGGAATAAAAATGGATTTAAAACGATTGAAGATTTAAAGAACGATGTAAAACCTGAGGCAAAAAAGGTAAAAAAACCTGGCAATACCGGAACTAAGGCAAGAAATAAATTTCATAATTTTGATCAGAAAATCAAGGATTATTCAGAAGAGGAGCTGGAAAGCATCGTAAAAAAAAGATTTGAGAAGAAACTCAACAAATTAGGACTTAACATGTCTGACGGAGGTGAGAACGATGAATAAGCAGATACTTGAAAATATTATGACGGATTACAACAAAAAGCGGCTTAAGGCAGCTAGGGAGGCAGAAGAAAGAAAAAAGAAACTTTATGAAGCATTTCCTGATCTGGAGGAAGCAGACAGGCAGATTATGCTTCTGAGTATTAAATTGTCCAGGCTGTTTATATCTGCTCCGGATAATTTGGAGGAACAGGTTTTGCAACTAAAAAAAGATATAGAGAGTCTAAAGAGAAACAGGACTAAAATTTATGAGGACAATAATATTCCTAAAGATTACATTGACATAAAATATGAATGCGAGAAGTGCAACGACACCGGATACACTGAGGACGGGAAAAGATGCAGCTGCCTGAACAAACAGATTATACGCGGCTTGTATAACATGTCCAACATGGTTCACATGCTGAACAAGGAGAACTTTGACACTTTTGATATAAATGTGTTCAGCAATGAAGTATATAAAAATGAAAGGCTTACACCGAAGCAAAATATGTACAACATACTTGAGGCAGCAGAAGATTTTTGCAACAACTTTCACAGAACCGGCATAAATCTTTTATTTTACGGAGGAACCGGGCTGGGAAAGACATTTATGTGCAATTGTATAGCTAAGGTTCTTATAGACAGGGAAGTTTCAGTTTTATATCAGACGTCTTTTTCGCTGTTTGAAATAGTTGAAAACCATAAGTTTAACAAGCAGTCGGAAACAGAAGAAAACAGAATATATTACAATATGATTTTTGAATGTGACTTGCTTATAATAGATGATTTGGGAACAGAGTTCAATAATTCCTTTACAAATGCAGAACTGTTTAATATAATCAACGAAAGGTTGATAACCGAAAAGAAAACAATAATTTCAACTAATTTATCGCTTGAACAGCTTGCCGAGACATATTCGGACAGAATTATGTCAAGAGTGTTCAATAATTTTGCTCCGCTTAAATTTTACGGCAAGGATTTAAGGTGGGAAAGCAAGTAATGAAAGGTGAATATATGAAACACAATTTAATATTCGGACACAAAACACCGGATACTGACAGCGTGTGTTCCGCAATAGCACTGGCGGAGCTTAAAAATGAACTGAATGAACTATCAATACCCTACATGCTGGGGAGTGCCAACAAAGAAACAGAATTTGTACTAAATTATTTTAACGTACAGGTTCCCCAGGTGCTGGATAATGTAAAAATTCAAATTAAGGATTTAGCTTATGATAGGGTCAAGCCCTTTAATAAAAACAATTCCGTGCATTTTGCATATTTTAATATGAACGAAAACAGGCTCAGGACACTGCCCATAGTGGATGAAGATGGGTATCTGTCCGGAATAATTACTATGAAGGATATAGCTATGAGCCTGATTAATACAGATCAGCAGCATCTGTGCACACTATATGATAATATAATTGAAACTCTCATAGGGAAAGCACTGCTTAAATTTGATGAAATAATTGACGGAGATATAACTGTAGCATCGTTTGAAGAAGATACTCTGAGGAGATCGAAACTGATTAACAAGGAGTCCATAGTAATCGTAGGCGACAGATACGATATTATCAGGTATGCAATTGAAACAGGAGTCAAATTGATCATAGTTACGGGAGATTTGGCAGTGCCGACGTATTTAATTGAATTGGCAGAAAAAAATAGAGTTAACATGATACTGACACCGTATAAGACATACTATACAGCAAAGAATATTTCTTTGTCCAAGTATGTA
This sequence comes from Sedimentibacter sp. LTW-03, assembly GCF_052059825.1. GTDB lineage: Bacteria > Bacillota > Clostridia > Tissierellales > Sedimentibacteraceae > Sedimentibacter. The sequence goes on along the minus strand of NZ_CP197180.1, from coordinate 2,606,961 downwards.
AAAGATATCATGAAGAGCGAAGATATCATGATGTTTACGGATGAGGATTATTTAAATGACTGCAAGGAGGATATAGAACAATCAAAGCATTCTAAATTTCCTATAGTGTCAAAGGACAAGAAATACCTGGGACTGCTCAGCAGAAATCATTTGATAAACCCTCAGAGAAAAAAAGTTATACTTGTTGACCATAATGAAATGAATCAAAGTGCGGACGGACTGGAAGAATCAGAAGTGCTTGAAGTAATAGACCATCACAAAATAGGCGATATCAAGACAGCAATTCCAATAATATTCAGAAACATGCCTGTAGGCAGTTCAAACACAATTATTTACAATATGTACAAAGAAAATAACGTAAGCATAAAAAACCAAACAGCAGGCCTTATGCTGTCCGGAATAATTTCCGATACGCTTTTGTTCAAATCTCCTACAACAACCGAGAGAGACAAACAAGCCGCAAAAGAGCTGTTGGAAATCGTAGATTTGGACTTGCATGAGTATGCAATGGAGATGTTCAAAGCAGGTACATCTCTCGAAGGAAAAACAATGGAGGAAATTCTGTTTCAGGATTTCAAGAAATTTAATCTTGTGTATAAGAATATAGGAATATCACAAGTGTTTACATTGGATATAAATCAGATTATGGACAGAAAGGATGAGTTTATCAAACTTATTGACGATGTTACATATGACAAAGACTATTTTCTTATAATAATGGCTGTTACCGACATAGTGAACGAAGGTTCGTACATATTTTATACTTCAGCCAGAGAAAGACTTGTAAAGACCATATTTGAAGAGGAAAATATATTTCAGGGAATTTATGCGGATAAATGTGTTTCGAGAAAAAAACAGATTGTTCCAATGGTTATAAATGCACTGAAACTTATACGACAGTAATAGTAAAAAATAAATGATCAAAAGTTATTCTGAATAAGAAATTTTAAGTCTTGTTCAGAATAATTTATTGCAAAATAAAAAACGTTTGCATAAATATTTAGAAAAATAATTAAAAAAAGTATTGACAAAGGATTTTTCTGTATGTATAATCATAAACATATTAAAAAGCTTTGACGGAGACAAAAATATCGTACTGTAGCTTCAGAGAGCCGGTGTGTGGTGAGAGCCGGTGTTACAAGATATAATGATCACTCCAGAGCTGCCAAGCCGAAATACAGTAGGCGAGGACGTGTTCCTGCGTTACAAGGATAGAGTTCAAAAAACAATAAGTTTTTTCGACTTGAATGAGGCGATATTTTTTTATCGTAAAATAGGGTGGTACCGCGAAAGACCTTTCGTCCCTATATACATCTAGATGTATATAGAGACGAGAGGTTTTTTTTATGCTTAATACTGTTTTCAAAATTTTTTCTGAAAATGGCTAGGTAACGGCACTTACTACCCCTCCTCTTAATTTCAAGTTGAAGCCAAAAGGAGGATTTAAATGTGCAGAACCATAAGCTTTAAAGTATCAATGGGAATGGATTCGGCGGTCAGAGTGCTGACGACTCTAAGGAGAAAGCAATTTGATGTTAGAGAATTCAGCATGGTTTCGCTGAATGAAAAAAATTCGGAGTTTAAAGTTACACTGGAGGAAAAAAAGAAGGAAAGCTTTGAAAGGGCAGTTCTTCAAATGCAAAAATTGGTTGACGTATATGACGTTGCCGAGGCTCAGTAATATTTGTGAATAACTGTAGAGGGATAATACAGATCATTTCAAAAACAAAAAATTAAGTTCATGGAGGAAGAAGAAAATGGGAAAAATGTATTATGATAATGATGCGGATTTAAAATATCTTGAAGGAAAGACGGTTGCAGTAGTAGGCTACGGAAGTCAGGGCCATGCTCATGCGCTTAACTTAAAAGAAAGCGGAGTAAATGTAGTAGTGGGATTGCAGGAAGGAAGCAGATCAAAGGCAAAAGCTGAATCTCACGGATTAACTGTTAAGACTGTTGCTGAAGCGGCAAAAGAAGCGGATGTTGTTATGATGCTTGCACCGGATACAGTACAAAAACAAATTTATGAAGAAAGTGTAGCTGCAAATCTTAAAGAAGGAAATGCCCTTGCTTTTGCTCATGGGTTTAATATTCATTATAATCAGATAGTTCCACCTAAAAATGTAGATGTATTCATGGTTGCCCCTAAGGGACCCGGACATTTAGTAAGGAGACAATATCTTGAAGGAAAGGGAGTTCCGGATGTATTTGCCGTATACCAAGATTATACAGGAAAATGTAGGGAACTTACACTTGCATATGCAAAAGGAATCGGCGGAACAAGAGCAGGTGTTATTGAAACGACGTTTAAGGAAGAAACAGAAACCGACCTGTTCGGTGAGCAGGCTGTTCTTTGTGGCGGCATAACTGAGCTGATCAAAGCAGGGTTTGATACACTGACTGGGGCAGGTTATCAGCCCGAGGTTGCATACTTTGAATGTCTGCATGAAATGAAACTTATAGTAGACCTGATTTATGAAGGCGGATTTGAAAATATGAGATATTCAATAAGCGATACCGCAGAATACGGTGATTATGTAACAGGAACAAAAATTGTAACAGAAGATACCAGAAAGGCAATGAGAAATGTATTGAAAGATATTCAGGACGGTACATTTGCTTATGATTGGATATCTGAAAATAAAGTAGGAAGACCTAGATTCATGGCAATGAAAAACATGGAATTGCAGCATCCGTTAATCAAGACGGGCAAAGAGCTGAGATCTATGATGTCATGGATAGGAAAACCTGCAGAAGGACAGGAATAATAAGTACTTGGGTTAGGCCGAAAAATTGGAGGATAAAATGAAACTGTCAGGCTCACAGATAATATTAAGGGTACTAAGAGAAAAAGGAATAGACACTTTATTCGGGTATCCCGGCGGAGCTGTAATACCTTTCTTCGATGCTCTATATGATGAACTTGATTATTTTAAGGTATTGAGACCTGCGCATGAACAGAACGGAGTTCATGCCGCAGACGGATACGCCAGAAGCACAGGAAAACTTGGGGTATTTGTTGCAACATCCGGACCTGGGGCAACAAATACCATAACAGGAATCGCAAACGCGTATATGGATTCTGTTCCGCTGTTAGTAATAACAGGTCAGGTTGCAAATACACTTATAGGAAAAGATTCTTTTCAGGAAGTTGATATAACGGGTATGACTCTGTCGGTTACAAAGCACAGCTATCTTGTTCGAAACGTTGAAGATCTGGAGGACGTTATAAGAGAAGCCGCAGAAGTTGCAATGGAAAAAAGACCGGGTCCGGTGCTTGTGGATGTTCCTAAAGATGTGTTCATGAGCTTATGTGAATTCAAAGGAAGCGGCACCGGTGAAGACTTTGAAGAGAAAGAGCATGTAAGAGGCAACCTTGAACTGGCGGCTGAGCTTATAAACAGCTCTCAAAAGCCCGTAATATATGCCGGCGGGGGCGTCAGAATTTCCAAGAATGATGATCTTCTTCTGAAATTTGCGGAAAAAACAGGGATACCTGTATGTAACAGCTTTATGGGGCTGGGAACTATTCCTAGGAATCACAAGCTTTCATTGGGATTTGTAGGAATGCACGGTTCAACTGAAACTAATATGGCGGTTACAAACTGCGACCTGCTTATAGCAATGGGAGCACGCTTCAGTGACAGAGTTATCGGAAGCCCGGACAAATTTGCTCCGGGGGCCAAAATAATACACATAGATATTGATTCCACGGAAGTAGACAAGAATACCTACGAAAGTATTCCGCTTATAGGTGAAATGAAAGAAATACTTGAAAGGCTTCTTGAAAAAGCCGAGGAAAAAGACAGAAGCGGCTGGCTGAATGAGATAATGTCTAAAAGGCAGAAAAAAAATATCGAAGGTCAATTTATTCCGGAGAACATATTGAAAAAAGTTAACAGCTATTACAGTGTGGATACAGTTGTTGCAACAGATGTGGGGCAGCATCAGATGTGGACCGGTCAGTATTGGAATTTTAACAGGTCGGATGAGTTTATAACATCCGGTGGTCTGGGGACAATGGGTTTTGGAATTGGAGCTGCAATGGGAGCACAGATAGGAAACCCAAATAAAAAAACGGTTCTTGTTACCGGAGACGGAAGTTTTAGAATGAACTGTGAAGAATTAGTTACAATTTCAAGATATAGGCTTCCTGTTAAAATAATATTGCTTAACAACAATACGTTGGGCATGGTTCGTCAATGGCAGAGAATGTTCAGCAATGCGAGGTATTCCGAAACAGATAACCATGACGATGTGAACTACCAGATGCTTGCCGGCTCTTACGGCATAAAATCATTTAAGGCAGAATCAATGGAAGAGTTGGAAAATGCTCTTGAAAGCACCTGCGGTGTCAATGAACCCGTATTGATTGAATGCAGAATTGACCATGACTGCAGCGTTTATCCCATAGTTCCGCCTGGAAGGCCCATAGACGAGTTGTTAATAAGCGGATAATTGTTAAGACTTTCCTGACTATAAAAAATAAAAAAGCGTCATGCTCAGTTGAACTGACTCATGTCAATTAGACAATTAATTTAATTAAATATTAGACCATAGTTTCGATATTCTAAAGAGACTGTATAAAGTTTCGTATAAATGGTAACCACAAAAGCGAGGAGGTATTATCATGAAACACGAAACTTTTTTACGTGAGGAAAAGACACAGGAATTGGCAAAATTTATAGCAAAGAATTGAGAAAACTTGAATGATGTGCAAAATTTATTAAAAGAATTTTTTAAAGGAAAAATTGAAGAAATGCTTGAATCAGAGATGGATGAACATTTTATGATATGATAAACATTTTGTCGAAGGAAAATGCAGTGGAAACAGTCGTAATGGATACAATAAACCTTACAAAGTGAATATGGTGAGATACCAATTAATGTACCTCGTGACAGAAGCGGAGAATTTTCTCCAAAGGCAATAAGTAAATTCAAAACTAAAACCGTTGATATAGGAAACCGTATCATTGCAATATATGCAAAAGGTATGAGCAATAGGTATATTGAAAATGAGGGAACAATAATAGGGCAATCATTTTTTGACCGCCCAATCACCGTATAAAGTACAACAAGCGTTTGGGGCGTACACCTTTTTCACTTTTTAGAAAACTTTCCTATTGAAGGACAAAAAAACATCTACCTTATTATTAAGAATTACATATCTTCAGCGTAATACTTGAAATTTGGGAATTTTACTCCAAAATGTCTTAGTATTGATTTTGCTGCTCCATCTGAATTTTTATCTCTTATAAACTCTACAATATCCTTGTGAGTGGAATAAAAATCACTACCGTCGGTAGTTGTTATCTGCTCGCCAATAAGATCGATTATGCTTTCATAGAAGTTTATAAGCAGCGGATTTCCGGTTATTCGTATAAGTTCAAGATGGAATTCATTGTTTAGAAGAATTCTTTCTTTAAGTGTTTTAGGGCCTTCCATACGGGAAATAATTTCATCCAGAAGAGCAAGTTGCTCTTCTGTTCTTTTGCGTGCCGCTATTTTTACATTTTGTACTTCAATGATATATCTTACTTCTAATATGTCGTCCATATTTCCGTGAGCGGCATAGAATGAAAGAATTATGGGATTGAATATCTTGTTCTGGCATGGAAGAATATAGTTCCCGTCTCCACGACGCGATTCAACAATACCCATAGCTTCAAGTATACTTATTGTCTGCTTGAGGGCAGGACGACTTACTCCCATCATTTCTGCAATCTGTCTTTCAGGAGGAAGCTTTTCACCTGGCTTAAGCTCTCCGTCTTTTATAAGTTGAGTTATCTGTTTAAGTATTTTATTTGTTACCTTTTCGCTTGGTTCTATTTCTGTAAACATTCCCGTTCCTCTTTGTTATATTTGAGTTTTATTTTCAGGATTGAATATCATAATTTAATAATCTTTCAACATTTGCGTTATTTTAAACATTATACCATCTATTACTGTTTAAATCAAGAAACCATTGTTCTTTCAACAAAAACAAATAAAAATACTTTTAGGTAAATACCTTTAGTCTGACTATATATTCAACGAGTTCTATGATAATATAAATCATTTCTTCCATGATAACAAAAGTAAGAATGAACAAAAGCTCATTCTTACTTAATAAAATATTATTTTTATGATTTATATTACATGTAAACGCCTACACCGGGTCCAAGTGGCAAGCCAAGTACCATCCATATAACCAAAAGAACTGCCCAGAAAATTAGGAATCCTACAGAATATGGAAGCATTGTGGAAATCATTGTGCCAATACCTGTATCTTCATCATATTTTTTTGCAAAAGCAAGAATAAGTGGAAAGTAGTCCATTAATGGAGTAATTATATTTGTGCTGGAGTCACCTATTCTGAATGCTGCCTGTGTCATTTCAGGAGAAATATTGAGTCCCATAAACATCGGAATAAACACTGGTGCCATTATAACCCATTTAGCAGAAGCAGAACCCATAAACAAATTTAGTAAACTTGCAAGAATTACAAAGATAACCATTAAAAGTGGAGGCCATATTCCAATTGAACCAAGAAATTTAGCACCTTTTAAAGCTATAATAATGCCAATATTCGTTTTTTCAAAATAAGATATAAATTGTGATGCAACAAAAGCAAGTGCAATATATCCACCCATTGTAGACATACTTTTCCCCATTTGTGCTGCAATATCTTTTTCCGACTTATATACACCAGTAATTTTCCCATAAATAACTGAAGGTACAAAAAACATTATTGTAATAATAGGAATTATTCCTTTCATAAGAGCAGATCCACTTACAAGGCTACCTGTTTGTATATTTCTCAGAAATGAAGTCTTAGGAATACAAAGTAAAAATAAACCAATAAGCATTGCAAAAAGAACTATACTTGATACTTTAAGAGCTTTATTCTCTATTTGACTCATATTACCAAGTTCCATTTCACTTTGCGTAACTTGTGCCTTACTCTTATCGTATATACCCAGTCTTGGTTCAACTATTTTTTCAGTGATAATAGTGCCTACAATCGTTATGACTACTGTTGAGGCCATCATAAAAAACCAGTTTCCTGTAGGGTCGACAACATACGAAGGATCAAGAATCCTCGCTCCTTCTGTGCTAATGCCAGAAAGAAGGGGATCGATTGCACCTATTAAAAGGTTAGCACTGAATCCACCTGATGCGCCAGCAAAAGCTGCTGCCATTCCTGCAAGAGGATGCTTATTATAAGACATAAAAATAATCGCACCAAGTGGGACTAGTACAACATATCCAACAACCGAAGCTACATTAGACATGATTCCAAGGAATACTACTACTGGAACTATTAATCTTTTTGGTGTAACCGATACTGTTTTTTTAACAGCAGCACTTATAAATCCACTTCCTTCTGCCATACCTATACCAAAGGTAACTACAAGAACTACACCTAAAGGTGCAAATCCTGTAAAATTAGATAACATGCTTGTAAGTATATATACAAGCCCTTCTTTTGAAAGCAGGTTATTAACTGTAATTTTTTGCATTTCAACTTCATTTGTTACTCTGTTTAAAATTTCACCCGATGCTGACCATTCAACAGAAGCCCCAATAAATGATAGAAGCAATACAAATATTGCCAGGTAGAAGAACAGAGTGACTGGATGAGGTAGCTTGTTGCCAGCTATCTCAACTCTGTCAAGAGTTCTGTTTAAAAAATTTTTCTTTCTCTTTGTTTTTTCCATAGATATTCGCTGAAAATTCGCTTTCAGCATTCCTCCTTATAACAAAATTATATTTCTAATAAAGTATCTTTCGGTGCCTTTGTAAGATTACGTCCTCCTTTTTCTTTTTCTATTAACAGAAGATCTTCAATTCTTATTCCGCCCCAATTTTCTATATATATGCCCGGTTCAACAGAAACAATAGTATTTTCCGAAAGTATATAATCACTTTGAGGATGAAGCCTTGGCTTTTCATGAACTTCCATACCAATACCATGACCAAGGCCGTAGTCAAAACAACCTTTGTCCAGTTTTTTTGTAATAATATTTCGAGAAAATGCATCAGCCTCTCTGCATGTCATTCCTGCTTTAATATTTTCGAGCGCCATAATTTGTGCTTTTAATACAAGATTATACATTTCCTTTTGTCTGTCATCAGCATTGCCCATTACAATAGTTCTAGATGTGTCAGAGCAATATCCATTAAGTACAACACCAAAATCCATAAGGACTAAATCACCTTTTTTAATAACCTTTTCAGTAGGTGCACAATGTGGCATAAAGCATCTTGATCCTGAAGATAATAATGTATCAAACGAAAACCCTTCTGCACCCATATGCATTAATATATCATTGAATATATTTCTTGCTTGTTTTTCCGTCATTCCAACTTTAATGAAATTAAGAAATTCTAAATATGCTTTATCTGCAAGATCAACAGCTTGCTGAATAAATTCCACCTCTTTTTCCGTCTTAATCATACGTACATCTTCAATAAATTGAGGCATATCTACAAGTTCTACGCCGGAAAATTTTTTTACAAGCATATCATAATCATATTTAGATGTTGTTGTCGACTCATATCCTAAAGATTTAATGCCTTTACTAAAGCTTGTTTTTACAATTTCATCAATACCACCAAAAAACACAGTATATTCTGAATAAATATTTTTAAAATATTTTATATTTCTTGAAGGTGTTGCAAGAAAAACTTCTTCTGCCGTTATAAGTAAAATACCTGGCAGATAATAGTTTCCCTTGCTACAAAGATAATTTCTGTTTGCATCATTACGCACAATATAGGCATCTACATTGCTCTCTTTTACTTTTTTCATTACTCTTCTGTACATATTCATACTCCTTTTATTAAATTTCGAATTACCTTTTAGTTTGAATTTAATCTTTTATATTTATTTTTTCTCTTAACATATAATTTAATTCATTTTATATAGCAAGCTATATATAGCTAATTCAAATGCGAAATATTGTCAATAATTTTTATAGTATCAATTATTACAAATAATTAGTAATAAATTGACACATTAATAAATACTGTTTTTTGTCTAATATAAATTACAAAAGTTACATCATAATTTGTAAAACATTATAAGTGTTAAGCATTATAAGCCCACCAAGAACAAGTGTAAAAAAAGTTTCAACATTATTGTTAGACATTTTTTTTGATGCTATTAATCCTGCGATTGCTCCTATTACACCACCTGTGCACATAACGTAAAGAGACAAGGTGTCAAATGATGGTACAGTATTTGTTCTTAAAGTAGTTACAAAGCTTGTAACCTGGGAAAAAAGAATAATAAAAAGTGAATTTTTGGCTGTAACCTTTGGTGACATAGAAAAAAAGTAGTAAAGTACAGCAATATTTATTGGACCGCCTCCAATTCCAAGAAAACATGAAACCATGCCCAGCAAAAGCCCAATGACAAAGCACAAAAATGGGTTCATAAGTGTAAGTGTTTTGATTTTTCCTTGATTTGTTATATAAATAAATACAAGAAAATTAATAATAAGTAGCATAACGGATTGTACAAGAGCAATGTTTCCAGTATAAGCTGAAAAAAGACTTTTGCCTATATATCCTCCATTAGCAGCACCTACTGCTAGCCAGATACTTACTGCATAGTTAAGCTTTACTTCTCCCTTAAGTCCTCTTATAAACGAGAATAGAGCCATAGACAAAACTGTACATCCGGACATAAAGCTTATAGTGCTTGCTGAAAGCCCGCTTATGGCATCCATAACAGGCTTTATTATAATTCCTCCGCCTATACCGCTTATAGCCCCTATGGTGGAAGCGATAAATGCTATAAGAAAATAAAATATAAACATAATATTCTCCAGTAATTCTTCTTGATTATTTTTAATGTCAAATATTTACAATTTTTTCATTCTTTGTTTTTGCAATACCAAAGCCTGTGAAGCCCCAGATTATAGCAAATATGAAACCTGTGTAACAAAATATAGTCCAAGGCAGATAATCCCATGTTGCAACGCCGAGGGTTGCCGCCATGTATGCACCGCCTGACCAAGGTACGAGCGGAATTACACATGTTCCTGAATCCTCCAAAGTTCTGGAAAGGTTTTTCGCATCCAAACATCTTTCTTTAAAAGCATCCTTAAAAAGTTCGCCACAGAGAAGAATTGGAATATATGCGTTTCCCACAACTATAGTAACAATAAATGTTGCTATAACTGTTACAAGAATAAGCGTGCCGTCACTGCAAGAATAATGGTGAGGAAAGAGCATAGAAGAAGTAAAACTTCTACGCTGTAACGATATTTACCAAAACCTACTCCCATAACAACTGCCATAACTATTATGGGTAGAACTGCTATAAAAAAGGGTGACGTTTTCTTAGTTTTCCATAAGTTTCTTCCATTGATTTTTTTTAATTAATCATCAATTGAAACACCGAAAGTTTCGGTCATCTTTTTATATTCCTGTGAGAACTTTTCTGTAATAGAGCCTGGAACCTTATGACCTATCTTTTTACCATCAATCATCTTTATAGGAACAACTTCGCCAACTGTACCACAAATAAATACTTCGTCTGCATTGTAATATTCAGAAATAGATACGTTTCTTTCTTGAACTTCCATTCCAAGATCCTTTGCAATTTGTATCATTGTTTTTCTTGTTATGCCTGGAAGCTGTGAGTCCAGAGTAGGTAGAACGAGTGCACCGTCTTTTATAAGCTGAAGGTTTGTTGAGTTTGTCTCAGCAACATATCCATTCTGGTCAAGCATAATTGCTTCATCTGCACCCTGCCTCATTGCTTCGCAAGCCGCCATGATCTGATTAAGCTGATTGCAGCAATGGATTTTTGGATCCATATACTGTGGATTATATCTCTTGAGCCAAGTAGTTATAAGTGTAATCCCATCTTTATTGAATATAGGTGGTTTTTCATCAACACATATAACAATTGATGAATTTGTTATATTGAGGGTAGGATGCATACCTGTCTGTGCCTTAAAGCCTCTTGTTACTTGCAATCGCATGTGTATATCATGTATGCCTGCCTCTATGTTCTTTTTAACAAGCTCTTTAACAACTTGTTTCATTTCGTCCTGTGTCATTCCGATATTAATACCAAGTGTGTAACATGATTCATAAAGACGTTTAATGTGTTCTTCTAAGCGATAGACTCTTCTATCATATGCACGTATACCTTCATAAACGCCATCACCGTGCTGAAATCCCGAATCATAAACAGAAATTACTGCCTCTGACTTTTTCACATATTCTCCGTTTACATAAAGAATTGTGTCTGCAATTTTTTCACCGTTAAGAACAATGCTGCCATCTGGTGTGAGCTGTGATAATTTGTACATAATTATTCTCCTTATAATTTTGGATAATTGGTATTACCAATTATCCAAAATTATAATATTAAATATACATAAAGTCAAACGTTTTTCTATTTTAAATAAAACTTTTTTTAAATTCGTTAGGCTACAAAAAAGTTAATTCACAAAAAATTCTTAATAAGGGCATATATACAAAGGAACAGATACATTAAAATATAAAAAGCGTGGGCCAAGGTCAGGAATTGATGAAAGTAATTTAACTGAAATTGAGAAGTTAAAGCTTCAACTTGTAAAAAGAAATAGCATTAAAGAAAAGAAGAGAATACGAAAAGAAATTTCGCTTTTGAAAGTAAGGTTAGAAGCAGAGTACAAAGCAGTAGATTTTTTTAAAGATAAAGGTTATCTAGTAGCCAACTATGTAAGATTCTAGATGTTTCAAGAAATGGATATTACAAATATAAAAGTAGGATAAAATCTGAAAAAGAAAAACAAGATGAATTGTTCAATTATGGATATTTATGATAACAGTATTATTGAATTATCATTTAAGAAGAACAACAATAATATTGTTTGATAAAGCCATCAATAAGTATGTTGATGCAAAGTTTATATTTCATAGCGATAGAAGATTCCAGTATACTGAAAATATCTTTGAAAATAAAATTGAAAAAGCTGGAACGTATGTCTAAGGTTGGTGAGTACATAGATAATGGGCCTATGGAAGGATTTTTCGGCGCATTAAAATTCGAGATATTTTATGGAAAAAGGATTTCAAAAAAACTAGGATGCATGGCTCCTTTAGAATATCTAAACTATGCATCCATATGTGTCTAATATTTAAATTGTCTACTTGACATGAGTCATGCTCAGTTATTTCTGAACATGACATTTTTTATAGTCTTATTAAATTAAGACGATAGATTTTTCTAAAGTTATAGGAAGCATTTATAAACAGTGCCGAAAAAACAAAGTATAAAAAAATAATTTTAGTTGTTTCGGCTGTAGCATATACAGCCATTTGAACCAGCGGATGAATTATACTTGCTAAAATTATTGATACAATTCCCCACATAAGTGAAAAATCAAGGCAGACATATGAATGAAAATTAAAGGGTAGGTTGCTGTAATCCCACATTTTGTGGTCAAAAACCCTGTCTAAAATTCGTCCGGATGCATATTCAAGGACAGTTACGGCCAGCATACTTCCCACAGTAGCAAGAATCAAGGCTGCAAGGCGGCTGGTGATCGTAATTTCCGTGAAGATAAATATCTGGATTATGGCTAGGCCGCAAATTCCGTAAAGAGGGCAGAACATATTTGTCAAAAAACCTCTGCTTATGACTAATCTCCTTTCCGCGGCACTTCTAAACACAGTTTCCAGAATAAAACCTAAAAATCCGTAGACAAAGAAAAACATCAACATATTTATCAAATTATATTGCATGATATCTCTCCTTTTTTACTTGTTAAAAGTATTTTTTGAATTAATCGAAGAAATATCCTTTGGTTTTTATGCCAATATGTTCATAATGAAGAAAGTTTCAACAGCTGCTATTTTTTTATATATTTTTTTAGTTCATTAATAGATGATAATTTAACGCTTCTGGTTAAAATAAGTCCCATTAAATACAAAAGCATGCATATTATTATGGAAGAAATCAACGGAAATATTTGATTTGGAGAGTTTGCCATAAAAATATTGTATGAAAATTTAGAAATAAATCCGGCTGCTGCTCCTGAAGCAACAGGCTTAAAAATCCAGTTTGAGATATCAAATACTATGCATGAAACCTGCAGAAGCCTTGTGAGATACAGTATTGTATTGAGTATGGTGGTTATGAACAACGAAAATAAGTATGCGTTAAACCCGTAGACAGGTACAAAGAAATATATTATGGATATTTTGAGTGCCGATTCAATTATATTTATTTTGAATGAGCTCATCTGCTCACCCAGTGCATTGAGCATAGATGATATGACCATGTTTAGATACATAAACGGGCATACGAAGGATATTATTTTTATCATGACGCCAACCTGAGAATCGTTGTAAACCACAGTGGCTACTTCTTTTGGAAACGCTACAAATACGGCAACTACCAATATTCCTGAAATGGAGGTGAAATGAAGTACCTTTGAAAGAGTGCCGGAAACTTTCTTTTCATTAGAAGCGGCGTTATCACCTGCCACAGCAGGAATTAAAATTGATGACAGAGATGTCAGGAATGAAGAAGGAAAAAATAAAATCGGCAAAACCATGCCCTTAATCATTCCGTAAATGCTCATAGCAGCAGCCGGGGATAAGCCAAATAAAAGCAGTCTGGCAGGAATAAGCGTGTTTTCAACCGTCCTCAAAATAGCATTTAAATAAGATGTAGCAGAAAGAGGAAGGGATATTCCTAGAATTTTAAAAATCATGTTATCAGCTTTTATATTAGATTTTTTGAATGGTTTTTTATCAAAAATATAAAAAAACCAGGTTAATATGAGGGAAAATAATTCTTCGACGGTCATGCCTATGGCAACTGCGGCGCAGCCGTATTCAATTCCTTTCGGCAGAAAAATATCCATTATATAAAATATAACCGCAATTCTTACCAGCTGTTCTGCAACCTGAATAACTGCCGGCTTTGTTATTTTGCCCACAGCATAGAAATACCCCTTGTAGCAGTTTGAAACAGCTATGAAAGGTAGACTGGGAACAAGGTATAAAAGCGCCATGGTTGTGCGGCTGTCGTTAAGTATGCTGCCGCCCATGTAGTCTGCGAAGTAATACAAAATAAAAGCAGAAGCAAACCCTGTGAATGCGGAAAGCACCAGAGACTGACGAAGCACGCGTTTGGCATTGTTGAAATTTCTCAGCGCCAGCTCTTCTGATATAAGTCTTGAAACAGCAACTCTTATCCCAGCTGTTGCAAGAGTCACCATCAGCAGGTACACGGAAAGTATCAGCTGGTACAATCCCATACCTTCGGCTCCCAAGACATTGGCAAGATAGATGCGAAACAGTATTCCAACAACTCTTACAACGGTTGTTGCGGCAGTCAATATTAACGTTCCGAAAATAATATTTTCCCTTCTCATAGTCCACCTCTAAAAATATGTTCCATATAATAATATGCTTTATACTTCAATTAATGAGGAAAAGTAGGGTAGATAAATTGTTTGTTCGGACAATATAACGTATCTGGTGCGATTTATTGTACTAAAGTGTTGTAATATAGTCTGATTTATTGTATAATTGATTTACTAAACTAAGGAAGGTTTAATATTTTGGCAGATCCGTTAATTAGTATAAGCAATAAACTGAGGAAAACCCGCTTCGAAATGGAACTTACACTTGAAGAAACCTCTGCCTTGACCGGAGTGAGCAAGGCAATGCTTGGACAGATTGAAAGAGGTGAATCTACTCCGACCATATCAACACTATGGAAAATTTCTACAGGATTGAAAATATCCTTTTCCGAGCTGCTCAGCTCTGATAAGGAAGATGATAATGCCGTTGTTATCGGAGAGCTTGATCCGGTTTATGAATCAGAGGATAAAATGGTGCTATACAATGTTTTTCCGTTTAATCCGCTGTCAGGTTTCGAATATTTTTATATAAAGCTTCTTCCGGGAGCACATCACGTGTCACCGCCTCACAAGGCATCTACGGTTGAGTATATAGTTGTTACGGAAGGCATTCTTGAGGTTGTGGTTGACGGAAGGAAGCATGTTTTAGAAGCACCTGCCGCACTGACGTTCAGAGCAGATAAATGTCATGAATACAATAATCCGTATGATGCGGAAGTGGTATTTCAAAACATCGTTAAATATTGATATAAGTAGCGCTGAGTCAGTTCTCGGCGTTATATTTTAACATCAGCATATGTTATAACGCACACAGAATGTTAAAACAAACTAATAATAGGAGGAAATTATATGACAACCGAAAGAATTGAAAGAATCAGGCAGAACTATATTAAGTCTAAGCCTTCTGTCTCATACGAAAGGGCAAGAATATGGACAGAATCACATAAGAAAACGGAGGGACATTCAGTGCCTATCAGAAGGGCTGTGGCTTTCAAAGATGCCTGTGAGCAGCTTGCAGTAAATATATATGACGACGAGCTGATTGTGGGAGCAATCGGGGAATTCAGGAAGTGCGGTATTTTAACTCCCGAATTCTCGTGGGTGTGGGTTGACAGAGAAATGGATAATTTCGATAAAAGGGTGCAGGACCCTTATATTATGACAGATGAGCAAAGAAATTATGTTAGAAAAAATATATTTCCTTACTGGAAAGGAAAATCTCTTGAAGAATCATTCTTAGCTCAGCTTCCGAAAGAAACAGCAAAGGTTGTGGTAGATACAGGCTTTGTAGACAATGACTCTAAGTGGCGTCAGGCAGTGGGAGAAATAACTCCCGACTACCAGGATGTATTGTTTAAAAAAGGCTTTGGGGGAATACTCAAAGAAGCAAAAATTCACATGATGGAGTTAAATCCGGCGTCAGCTGATGATATGAAAAAAATTGAATTTTATAAATCAGTTATACTTACTTCAGAGGGTATAATATCCTATGCAAATAGATATGCCGAAAAGGCGAGCCAACTGGCGGAGAAAGAAAAAAGCGGTGCAAGGAAGAATGAGTTGCTGAAAATATCTCAAATATGCAAAAATGTGCCTGAAAATCCGCCGGAAACCTTCTACGAAGCTATACAGTTCGTGTGGTTCACTCAGGTAGGAGGAATACTTTCAGAAAATCCACTTGCTTTAAATATAGGAAGGTTTGACCAGTTTATGTATCCCTATTACAAGCATGATATTGACGAAGGCATAATGTCAAAGGAAGAAATACAAGAATTAATAGAAGCTTTTTGGCTTAAACTTTCGGAATGGGTATGGACCATATCTGCAAATACTGCGGAATTTTTTGCCGGCTACAACCAGTTTCAAAATCTGACAGTTGGAGGAAAGACAAGAGAAGGAAAGGATGCCACAAATGATTTGTCATATATGGCTCTTAAAGCAACGGAAGAAATTAAGACGCACCAGCCCGGATTGAGCGTGAGAATTCATCAGGACAGTCCCAGAGAATTTGTAGATGCTGTAACGCACCTAGTGAGCAAGGGAACGGGATTCCCGGCAATACACAGCGATCAGGCAGGATACCAGATGTTAATAAACGCCGGATATGAGCCTGAAGATGCCAGAGATTGGAACAATTGCGGGTGTGTGGTTCCTCACTTCCGCAAAACAGGCGAATGGACATCTGCCGCAAATATTAACTTCACAGCAGCGCTTGAGTTTGCATTGAACCGCGGGTTCAGCAGAATAATCGGTGAAAAGATAGGGCTTGACGAAAAAGATCCTGGGTTATTCAAAAGTTATCAAGATGTTGAAAATGCATTTTATAAACAGTTTGACAATCTTATAAAACATTCCGTAATATCGACAATTGTTGCTCAGAAGCTCCATAAGCAGCTTGTTCCCAGACCGTTTTTATCTTCATGCATGGAGAACTGCCTTAAGGATGGAGTGGATTTAGTTGATGCCGGAGCAAAATATAATATCGGGCCTGTACTGACAGGAATAGGGCTTGCCGTTACATCAAATTCTCTGGCTGTAATCAAGAAGCTGGTTTTTGAAGATAATATAACGGATATTAAGACTCTTGCAGATGCTTTGAATGCTAACTGGGAAGGCTACGAAGAACTTAGACAGATGGCACTAAATGTTCCAAAGTACGGCAACGACGTAGATTATGTTGATGATATAGCCATAAAGATGGCAAACTATTATTACAAGGAATGCCATAAATACAAGGATATAAACGGAAACAATTTTATTACGGCATTTATGGGAATATCCAATTATCTTCCTACAGGCAAGGTGGTGGGAGCTACACCGTGCGGCAGAAGGGCTAAGGAACCTTTGTCTGAAGGAGTTTCACCATTTGCAGGCTCGGACACATCAACACCTTTGGCGGCAATGCGCTCTGCAGCTAAATTGAATCAGGATGTGCATTCCGGAGGTACGCTTTTGAACCTGAGATTAAGCCAGGATCTTGTAAACACAAAGAGAGGACAGAGCAATCTGGGAAGTATGATACAGACATTCTTTTCACTGGGAGCGTTCCATGTTCAATTTAATACCATTTCTACCGAAACTCTCATAAAAGCGCAGGAGCATCCGGAAAATTACAAGGATCTTCTTGTGAGAGTGGCAGGCTACAGCACACAATTTGTTAACCTGTCAAAGAGCATGCAGGATGCAATTATTGCAAGGACATCACACGAAAAATTTTAGGAGAAGATATGGATAAAATATACGGATACTTTATGGAGCCTCAAAATTTTTCTGTTAATGATGGAGACGGAATAAGGACAACAGTATTTTTTGCAGGATGTCCGCTTAGCTGCGAGTGGTGTGCCAATCCTGAGGCGTTGGTACGCGCAGATAGAATATCGTATATTACCGGAAGCTGTATAGGATGCGGCAAATGTATGGTGAACTGTCCCGAAAACATAGGAATTAACCTAAATTTTCCGGGAGAGAGGGAAAAATGCACATCATGCGGTATATGTGCCGATGTTTGTCCCTCCGGCAGCAGAAGGAAGCTAGTGAAGAGGTATTCGGCTGAAGATATACTCAATATTTTAGACAGACAGGAGATATTTTATAGGCGCTCCGGCGGTGGAGTTACATTTTCCGGAGGAGAGGCAACAATGCAGCACAATGTATTGAGGGTTATGGTAAATAGTCTGTACGACAGAGCCATAAACTTGGCAATAGAAACCTCGGGATATTTTGAGTTTGATGAAATTCACGATATACTGGAAAAAATGGACATGATTTTTGTAGACATAAAACATATGGATAATGAAAAGCATATAAAGTTCACAGGCAAGGGAAATGAAAAAATACTGAACAACATAAAAAAATCCGGTGAGTTAAATGCGGACATTATTGTAAGAATTCCTCTTATAGAAGGCGTAAATGCCGATGCGGAAAATATTTTAAAAACTGCGGAATTTGTTAAATCATGCATTAAAAATCCAAAAATAGAGCTGCTGCCATATCACAGCTATGGCAATGAAAAGTATGAGGCACTCGGTCTTGAGAAGCCGTCGGGAGAATTTAAAAAACCATCTGAAGAGTGGATAAATGAACTAAAGGAAAAGATAAGATGCAGGGGAGTCTGTGTTGTAAGTTATTCTTAGAAAAGTAAGGATATCCTGTTTAATGATGATTTTCATAATATTTTAAAATGCCGTCTTGATGACAAAGTCATTAAGACGGCATAACCGTATATCTATCAAATTACTGCAATTATAATGAAAATATTTATTCTATAGGCTGTAAATGAGCCTGGAAATGTCTGAGTATAGGAGGTTCCCAGACTATTTTATATCCGCGCTTGATTTCTCCGGATCTTTCTTTAATAGAAATAAGAGCATCTGCAATAACATCCAAGTGTGCTTGAGTGTACACCCTGCGCGGTATTGCCAGCCTTGTAAATTCAAAATCCGATTTTATTTGTTCACCTGTATCTGGATCGTTTCCAAGCATATAAGAACCTATGTCGCAAGATCTTATGCCGGCTTCCTTGTATAGTTCTATTGCAAGTACCTGAGCGGGGAATTCGTAATATGGTATGTGAGGCAACATTTTTTTTGCATCTATGAAAACTCCGTGACCACCGACAGGAGATTGATAGGCAATGCCGGCATCATCTAACAGTGCTGCAAGGTATTCCATCTGACCGATTCGATATTTCAGATAGTCTTCCTCAAGAGCTTCGTTCAAACCTATTGCCAGCGCTTCTAAATCACGGCCGTTTAATCCTCCGTATGTGATAAATCCCTCAAAGCTGATGCAATTTGCTTTAATTTTCATTATAATATCTTCAAATTTCTTTTCATCTTTTACGCCGATCATACCGCCCATATTGACAATTCCGTCTTTTTTGGATGACATGGAGAACATGTCAGCATAAGAAAACATTTCTCTTACTATTTCTCTTATGGATTTATTTGAATATCCGTCTTCATCACGTTTTATAAAGTATGCATTTTCAGCATATCTTGCTGAGTCAATGTCTAAAGGTATATTATATTTTTTACATATTGAAGCAACATCTTTCATATTTTTCATTGAAACAGGCTGGCCGCCGGCTGAATTATTAGTAACCGTCATAACAACGAGACCAACTTTTTCAGAACCGTGTTCCTTAATGATTTCTTCTAACTTTTCAATATCCATATTTCCTTTAAACTTTGCACGCTTTTCAGGATCTTTGGCTTCTTTGACTACACAGTCTATACAGCGTGCGCCTGCCAGTTCAACATGAGCACGAGTTGTATCGAAAAACATATTTGAAACAGCGAACTGTCCTTTGCTTAGCAATGCCGGAAATAAAACCTTTTCCGCAGCTCTGCCTTGATGTACGGGCTGAATGTAGCTGTATCCGAAAATTTCCTTGGCAGTTTCAATAAGGCGATAGTAGCTTTTTGCACCGGCATAAGCCTCATCACCAACCATGATTCCTGCCCACTGGTTAGAGCTCATTGCATTTGTTCCGGAATCTGTCAGAAGATCGATGTATACATCCTCTCCTCTGAGGTTAAATAGATTGTAGTTTGCTTCTTTAATTTTTTGCGCTCTTTCTTCTGGAGTTGTCATTTTGATTGTTTCAACCATTTTAATTCTAAATGGCTCAGGAATGTACTTAATTCTCATATTTTTCCTCCTCAAAAACACCCCGGTTATCTTTCGACTAGCGGTCAGTATACACAATAATTATATAATATTTTTAATATTGGTTCAAGTTTTTTTACCAATTAAAGGTTGTTTCGCTTTTTTAAAAATGGAGCTGAAAGGCGTAAAATAAAATGAAAATAATTGCTCATAATAATTATACGAAAAATATTTAAAACAATGTTGACAAAATGATAAAAAAAGTATATCATTTAGGCACACCACCCCCACAGGGGGGGAGTATGCGAGGAGGAAGTATGAAAGCTGATAAAAATACAATTAACCGTCTTTTAAAGACAGCTGCCGGGCAGATAGAGGGAATATCCAAGATGGTTGAAGATGATAGATACTGTATGGATATATGCAACCAAATAGCGGCAGTAATTTCGATTCTTAAAAAAACAAACAATGAAATATTAAAGGCTCACATGCACATGTGCGTAAAAGAGGCTTTTGAGCAGGGCAGTGAGGATGAAAAAATTGATGAAATTATTTCATTGATTAACAAGGTCTCAAAATAAGAGGTGAAATGAATGAAATCACAGAAATTTAATGTTACAGGCATGACATGCTCGGCATGTTCAGCAAGAGTAGAAAAAAATATAAATAAAACCGAGGGAGTTATTGAAGCCAATGTAAATCTCTTGAGTAATTCTATGACAATTAAGTATGATGAAGCTTTGCTGTCGGAAGGGGATATCATAAAGGTTGTTGAAGATACAGGTTACGGAGCTTCATCTGCGGAAAAAAGGATGCAGACGAGAGCGGAAAAAAAACCTGATGCTGAAGCGGAATTTAAGGAAATGAAGAAAAGGCTAATAATTTCATTTCTGTTTGCAGTGCCGCTGTTTTATATATCTATGGGGCACATGCTTGGATGGCCGCTTCCGGCTGTATTTCACGGAATGGAGAATTCCATAACATTTGCATTTACACAGCTTCTGCTTGCAGCCCCAGTTATGATTATTAACCAAAAATATTATGTTGTGGGGTTTAAAACTCTGTTTAAGGGATCTCCTAACATGGATTCGCTAATAGCTTTGGGTACGACGGCGGCCGTAGGGTATGGAATATTTGCCATATATAAAATAGGATATGGATTAGGCCACATGAATACGGATATGGTTATGCAGTATTCCATGGACTTATATTTTGAGTCGGCAGGAGTGATCCTTGCGCTTATAACTTTGGGTAAATTTCTTGAAGCCAGGGCTAAAGGAAGGACATCCGATGCTATAAGGAAGCTCATGGATCTTTCACCTAAGACGGCTTTGGTGGAAAGGAATGGAATGGAAGCTGAAATTCCCGTGGAGGATGTTGTAAAAGGAGATATTGTAATAGTAAAACCGGGCCAGTCTGTGCCTGTTGACGGAATAATAATTTCCGGAAGCTCTTCATTGGACCAGTCTATGCTTACCGGTGAAAGCATACCGGTTGAAAAAAAGGTCGGAGACAATGTGGTAGGAGCCAGTATAAATAAATCAGGATATTTTAAGTTTGAGGCAAAGAATGTTGGTGATGATACTACACTGTCACAGATAATAAGGCTTGTGGAAGAGGCCAGTTCCTCAAAGGCACCTATATCCAAGCTTGCTGACAAAATAAGCAGCATATTCGTTCCTGTGGTAATTTCCATATCGGTTATATCGGTAATTGTATGGCTTATATTGGGAGCAACTTTTGAATTTGCATTGTCCATAGGAATTGCAGTTCTCGTGATATCATGCCCCTGTGCTTTGGGGCTGGCGACGCCTACGGCAATAATGGTGGGGACCGGCAAGGGAGCAGAAAACGGAATACTTATTAAGTCTGCAGAAGCGCTTGAAATTGCTCATCAAATCAAGACGGTAGTAATGGATAAAACAGGGACAATAACTGAAGGTAAGCCAAAAGTTACCGACGTGTATGCAAAAGGTATAAGCGAAGAAGAGATGCTTAGAATTGCCGCATCTGCAGAAAAAAGCTCTGAACATCCTCTGGCTGAAGCTGTAGTTGAAGAAGCACGAAGAAGGAATCTGGAGCTGTATCAGGTGGAAGACTTTGAGGCGATTCCGGGGCAGGGGCTTCAGGCACTGGTTAATGACAAAAAATATTATATAGGCAATTTAAGGCTTTTAAACGAGAAAAACATTAAAAATAATTTTGTGGAAATAGGAACAAATATGGCTGACGAAGGGAAAACTCCTTTGTATTTTGCTGACGAAAAAAATGTGCTGGGTATAATTGCTGCGGCCGATGTGGTTAAGCCTACGAGCCTGAAGGCTATTCAGGAATTTGAGGCTATGGGGATAGAGGTTGTAATGCTTACTGGAGATAATAAAAAGACAGCAGAGGCAATCAGAAAGCAGCTTGGAATATCAAGGGCAATAGCAGAAGTTCTTCCCCAAGATAAGGAAAGAGAAATAAGAAAAATACAGGAGCAGGGAAGAAAGGTTGCAATGATTGGTGACGGAATTAACGATGCACCTGCACTGGCGAGAGCAGATGTTGGAGTTGCCATAGGAGCCGGAACTGATGTTGCCATAGAGTCGGCTGACATAGTGCTGATTAGAAGTGACCTATTGGATGCCGTAACTGCGGTTCAGCTAAGTAATGCAACAATTAGAAATATCAAGCAGAATCTGTTCTGGGCATTTATTTACAACACTATAGGCATACCTCTTGCTGCCGGAGTATTCTACAGTTTTCTGGACTGGAAACTGAATCCTATGTTTGCGGCAGGAGCCATGAGTATGAGTTCTGTATCAGTTGTGTCCAATGCTCTGAGGCTTAAATTTTTTAAACCGGTAAGGATGTCTGGGCAATTTGATAAAGAAATTAAAGATAATAGCTACGATGACATAAAGGTCATAAATGAAGACTTATCAGATAAATCAAATAATATAAACGGAGGAAATGAAATGAATAAAGTTATGAAAATCGAAGGAATGAGCTGCGGGCACTGCAAGGCTGCAGTTGAAAAGGCTCTGAAAGCAGTTGACGGAGTTGAAAGCGCAGAAGTTAACCTGGCAGAAAAGAAAGCCCATGTGATATTGGCAAAAGAAGTAAGCAGCGAGGTGCTGTCTAAAGCAGTTACAGATGCAGGCTATGATGTAACAGAAGTAAAATAATTTTCTCAGAGCGTCCTCAATTATAAATGAGGGCGCTCTGTTCTTTTAATATATTTGCAAATCAAGTTTATCTGAAAGTTCCTTTAGTATTTGAATTCCGGCTATGGAATTTCCTTTTTCATCCAGCGCGGGCCCGTATACACCAATACCCATTCTTTTTGGAACGGCTCCCATAATTCCACCGCCTACTCCTGATTTTGCCGGAATGCCTATATGTACGGCGAACTCGCCGGAAGCATCGTATAATCCACATGTTGACATAATAGTCTTTGCTATTCGACAAATATGCTTAGGAACTATTGATTTGCCTGTTTTTGGAGATACGCCGTCGTTAGCCAGCACGGAGCCCATGTCGGCAATATCGCGGCAATTTACTTCTATTGAGCATTGCTTGAAATATACATCTAATATTTCTTCAACTGAACCATCTATAATATTAAAGCTTTTCATGAAGTAAGCGATTGAACGATTCCTGTCTCCAGTCAGCTTTTCAGACAAATAAACACTGTTATTTATTTGAATTTCAGGATTATTTGCAAGTTTTCTCGCTAAATCCAGTATTCTTTCTGTTTTTTCTTCTACGGAGGTTCCTGCAAGAAGTGAGGTTGTTGCTATAGCTCCCGCATTTATCATGGGATTGTACGGTTTGTGTATGTTTTTTAATTCCAGATCTACTATGGAGTTGAAGCTTTCTCCCGTAGGCTCCATACCAACTTTTTCAAATACTTTTTTTTCTCCGTTGTCCATCAAAGAAAGAATGAAAGTCAAAACTTTTGAAATACTCTGCATGGTAAACTTTTTGCTGTAATCTCCCGCGGAATATTCACGTCCGTCCAATGTAACCAAACATACCCCAAGGTCTCCGGGATTTGCTTTTGCCAGTTCAGGAATATAAGTGGCAACTTTTCCTCGCCATGTGTATCCGATATTATTTTTAATTATATCTCTGAAAATATCCTCCATTTAATCCTCCAAAAAAATTCTTACATTAATAATATATCCGAAAGGGAAATATTTCAAGAAAATTAAACATTGATAAATATGATCATGTATTTTTAATATTATTTTAATACTTTATGGTATAATAACATTATTAAACAGGAGGGGCAGTTATGAACAAAAAAGTCCTTATTACAATTTTTATTGCCGCTTCGGTGATGCTTACAGCATGTGCGAGGCTTTATGATGGATTTGCGGAATTTTACGCATTAAGAATATATCCATTTTTTGCGGAAACAGTTTCTTTTTTTACATCTAAGATTAAATTTTCATTAGCAGAATTTATTATAATAGCATTAATTGCGGCAGGGGTTGCTTTTTTATCAGTTACAGTATTTAGAACCGCATCAGATAAATCAATGTCTCATTTAAAGAATTTTTTTGTGAATACCGTCCTTGTGGTGAGTGTAATTTTGTTTACTTTTGTTTTGTTTTGCGGCATAAATTACCACAGGTATGAATTTGCTTATTACAGCGGCTTGGAAATAAAGGAATCGTCTGAGGAGGAATTAATTAATCTCTGCAAACAGTTGATAAAAGATGCAAATAATCTAAGGGAAGGTCTGGATACAGGGGAACAGAATACTGCAAAGCTGTTTGATGAAAATTATTATGAAACAGCTGAAAGAGCTAAGATATCATTTGACAGCCTGTCACAAAAATACAAAGTGTTGGAGGGAAACTACCCTCAGCCCAAGCTGGTTACTTTCTCAAATGTTATGTCAAACATGCGCATAACGGGAATGTTTTTTCCTTTTACATTTGAGGCAAATGTGAATAAAAATGTACCTCCTTACCAGCTGCCGTCTACGATGTTGCATGAGCTGGTACATTTAAGAGGATTTATGAGGGAGGATGAAGCTAATTTTATTTCTTATCTTGCCTGCATGAGTTCAGGCTATGATGATTTTGCATACAGCGGAACAATGCTTGCCTTGTCATACAGCATGAATGCACTTTATCGCGAGGATTATAATGCATATACGAATTTAATTGAAATGTACTCGGAAAAAGTCAAAAATGACATGAGATACTCGACAAGTTATTGGAAGAGGTATGAAACGAAGGTCGCTGAAATATCAACTAAAATAAATGACGGATATTTGAAAAGCAACAATCAGAAGGACGGGGTAAAAAGCTACGGAAGAATGGTTGATTTGCTTCTTGCATATTTTTCGTAAGACTATGACCGTACAGTTGTGCATAATTTGGTTCAGAAAGGATAGACTACTTTAAAAATGAACTGAAGGGAGAAAAAACATGGCGCATATTGTTTGTACGGTATCAAACTGCTATTTTAACAAAAGAGAAGGGTGTACAGCTCCGAACTTGAACGTAGACGGAGAGAAAGCTAACGAGAGCAGGTTCACATGCTGTGAAACATTTATAGAACAAAAGCCTGGAGTCAGAAGTTCCGTTCATGAACCTAAAAGCGAAACGGATATTATGTGCAAGGCAGGAAACTGTGTGTACAATACAAATGAGAGATGCGAGGCATCCAGAGTAGTTGTGAACGGAAAAAATGCTCAGCATTCGGAGGAAACATGCTGCAGTACATTTAAAGATTAGAATAGAATTATTAAGGGTATAAAAGGAAGTGTCATCAATCCTAAAAGGATACGGCGCTTCCTTTTTTATTGTGTAGCTTTAATATTTGAAAGTAGTAATATGGGTATCAAGAAGTTGCTGGATTCAGGAACAAATTATAATGCGGTTCGTCTAAGTTAATATAACAGAGAAAGGTAAAAAGCCCTTAATAATAGAAAGGAGATATTATGAAAAATATACTTAGAAAATCAGCAGTGCTTATAATTGTTTTCATATTCAGCTTCAGCTTTGCCGCGTTTGCTTCAACCGAAGTTAATGTCTACGTAAATAACAAATATGTGGAATTCGATGTCAGTCCTGTGATAGAAAACGGCAGAACGCTGGTACCGCTAAGGGGAGTTTTTGAAAAAATCGGTGCAAAGGTTGACTGGAATAAAAGCTTATCAGAAGCGGTAATAAAGGACGATTACAACGAAATTGAAATGATTCTGGGTAAGGACAAAGTTATGGTCAACGGTGAAATCAGAACAATTGATGTTCCTACAAGAATGATAAACAGCAGGACATTTGTTCCTTTGAGATTTATAACTGAAAGCTTGGGTCATACGGTAAGTTGGGACGGCAACTCAAACTCAATATACATAACGACAAACGCTCCATCCGAAATTTCAAGAAGCATTGTATTGACAGTGGGATCAAAAGATAACCTTTTAGCGTTGCTTGAGTACAACTCAAGGCTTTTTGGTTATATAGGTCTTGAAAGCGGTATTGCCATAGATGATATAGTGGAAGATACAAACGAAAACACTGTTTCAAAAGAGGTCGGAACTTCGCAGGCTCCTATGGCTCCGGAAATGAATGATAGTTCAGATACAAATAATCAGGTGGACGGAGTGCAGGAAGGAGATATAATTAAAAATGACGGCAGATACATATTTATTAATACTGAAAGCGGTTTGAAAATAATTGACTCAGACCCTGATAATCCAAAGGTAGAAGCAGAAATAAATGTACCCGAAAACACGTACATCAGCGAAATATTTGCTGCCGGCGGAAAGCTGGCTGTAATCGGGGAGAACAATTATTTCCACACAATGAATTATAATAAATCAATGGAAGTAGGTTCTTTGATGATGCCGTATAGGTATTATGAAGACAGAGTAAATGTGTTGGTTTACAATATTGAAAATATCAGAAAGCCTGTTCTGGAAAAAGAATACCTTTTTGACGGAAATTATTTGTCGGGAAGAATGATAGAAGACAAATTATATTTAATAAGTACAAAGTATATAAATTACGGATATGACATGTACAGCAAAAGTGATGTCGAAATACCTATGCCGTATTATACAGATGTGCTGGCTGATTCAACATATGAATTTGATTATGATGAAATAAAGTATTTTCCCAATCACATTGAAGCAAGGTATATGTACACGGCGGGGATAGATTTGTCGGATAAATCTTCAAAGCCCGATGTAGATGTGTACCTGGGAGGCTCGGATTCCATTTATGTATCTAAAGACAATATGTATGCCGCCATAACGGATTATTCCTATGACGATTCAATTGAGCAGAAAGAATTATATAATCCGGTCTATACTTCCGGAACCGTAATTTATAAATTCAGCTTAAACAAAGGAAACGTAGATGTTGTATCGCAGGGCAGTGTACCGGGAACTATTATAAATCAATTTTCCATGGATGAGCACAACGGGATGTTCAGGATAGCTACTACCACAGGAGAAATGTGGAGGGGCACTTCTCAAAATAATGTTTATATATTGGATGAAAAGTTAAATGCTATCGGAAAATTAGAGGGATTAGCCCCGGGAGAAAAAATATATTCAACAAGATTTGCCGGAGACCGCATCTATATGGTTACATTTAAGCAGGTAGACCCGCTTTATGTTATAAATGCATCTGACTCTGCAAAACCTGTGGTCGAGGGAATGCTGAAAGTACCGGGCTATAGCACATATCTTCATGTAGTGGACGAGAATCATATTATTGGATTTGGTTACGACACAGAACAAAATTCAGGCGGAGTAACCACTAACGGAGGGTTAAAATTATCATTGTTCGATGTCACAGATGCAGATAAGCCGGCTGAACTGCAAACGGAAACGATCGGAAAAGCAGGCACATATTCTGAGATCCTGTATAATCATAAAGCGCTGATGTTTTCACTGAACAAGGGACTGATGACATTTCCTGTTACTGTTAACGGGGAAAACTATAAGACTGAATTTAACGGTGCATATATATACAATGTGAATAATAACGGCTTCAAGCTGAAAAATAAAATAAGCCATGAGACAGAAAATTCTTCATATGGCGGTTCAGAAATAAGAAGAGTTATATATATCGGAGACTACATATACAGTTTTTCATACAATGAGATGCAGATATATAACATTGGTACTGATAAAAAGGTCAACGAGCTAATAATTAAGTAATGGAAACATAATTTTACATAAGTGCAACAATGATTTATGCAAAATTAATTGTATTTCTTATTTATTGTTCAGCTTCCCAATATAAAAGGCGATGAGGTATTAAAGTTGATCAATATTTTGATATGTATATGCAGGTATAGTGTGGACAAAAACTAATTAACGTATTGTCAAACTTTGAGCAATATGTTATAATCGGACATGTTTGATTAAAAAATTATATACATAATTTGGAGGGTTTTATGAAAAAAACAGTATCATTAATTTTAGTAGTTTTGATGGTGGTATCACTATTCGGATGCGCCAGCCAGCCTGCAAATGAACCTGCTGCAGAAGCAGTTACATTAAACGGTACAGGCGAAGGCTTTGGTGGAGAAGTAACTGTTACAGTTACAAAAGAAGGAGATAAAATAACTGATGTTAAGGCAGTTGGAGATAGCGAAACAGCAGGTATAGGTTCAAATGCAATTGATGAACTTCCTGCAAAAATAGTTGAAGCTAATTCAGCCGATGTAGATGTTGTAGCGGGTGCTACGGTAACAAGTAATGCTATAATCTATGCGGTTAAAAACGCTTTGGATCCTGAAGCAAACCCATGGCCTATAGAAGCTGAAGAGCCTAAGGAAGAACCAGAGGAAGAGCCAAAAGAAGAGCAGCCTGTAGGAGAAGCAGGATCTATTTCAAAAATAGGCCTAGGCCAAGGTATTTCAATAGCTAAATCAAAAGACGCAACAGCTGATGCTACAGCTACAGCACAGGCAGACGTAACTATAGCTGCTGTAGGTTTTGATGCTGAAGGTAAGGTTGCCAGCGTAACAATTGATGTGGCTCAGACAAAAGTTGCTTTTGACGAAGATATGAAGGTTACTTCAGACAGAGAAGCTGAAGTTAAGACTAAAAAAGATATAGGCGCTGACTACGGAATGGTTAAAGCTTCAAGCATAGGCAAAGAATGGTATGAGCAGATAGAAGCTTTAGAAAACTGGATGATTGGCAAGACTGTTGAAGAAATTGCCGGCTTAAATGTTAAAGTAAAAGATGAAAACCACACTGCAGTTCCGGATGTTCCGGAATTGACATCATCGGTTACAATTTCGGTTGAAAGTTATATAGCAGCAGTTGAAGAAGCTTGGGAAAAAGCAGAAGATGTTGCAGGAGCTGAATCAGTTGGACTTGGAATTGAAACTCACATTGGAAAGTCAAAAGATAAATCAGCAGATGAGCTGCCAATGGCACAGGTTGATACTTACATGACAGCAGTAGCTCTTGATAAAGATGGAAAAGTTGCTAAATCAATAGTTGACGTTGCTCAGGTTAGAATTAACTATGATGACAGCGGTGTTTTAACTTCTGACAAGACTGCAGAATTAAAAACAAAGAAAGAAATTGGAGCCGACTACGGAATGGTTAAAGCTTCAAGCATAGGCAAAGAATGGTTCGAGCAAATGGAAGCATTCGAAGAGTGGATGGCAGGCAAAACAGCTGATGAAATTGCAGGGCTGCAAGTTAAAGAAAGAGATGCTAGCCATACAGCAGTTCCAGATGTACCAGAATTAACATCATCTGTAACAATAACTGTTGACGGATATCAAAAAATAGTTGCGGAAGCAATTGAAAACGCAAGATAAATTATAAAACAAAACTCCCCTCTATTGTCAGGGGAGTTTTTTATTGATAATGTTTAAAATATTTGTTATTATAACCTAGGGTGATAAAATGAAAAAAATAATTGCTTTTATTTTGGCAGCAGTTTTAACCTTTACTTTGCTAACAAGCTGTCAGGAAGAAGAACCTCCAACTGAACAGGAATATGAAAAGTATACAAATACTTTTTTTGATACCTTTGATACTGTAACTCAGGTTGTAGGATATGCAAAGACTGAAGAAGAATTTAACGGATATGCGGAGCATATTCATGAGAGAATGCAGAAACTTCATAAATTATATGACAAGTACAATGACTATGAAGGAATTAACAACATTAAGACAATCAACGACAATGCTGGAGTAAAGCCGGTTAAGGTTGACAAGGAAATTATTGATTTAATACTGTTCTGCAAAAAACAGTATGAGGAAGTAGGAACAAAGACAAACATAGCTATGGGTGCTGTGCTGAACATATGGCATGAATACAGAGATGAGGCTGATTATAATCCTGCTGATGCAAAGCTGCCTCCAATGGAGGATCTTGTTGCTGCAAATGAACACACAGATATTGAAAAAATAATGGTTGATGTGGAAAACAGCACTGTTTATATTAATGACCCGCTTATGAATATTGATGTGGGAGCTGTTGCAAAAGGCTTTGCCACTGAGATTGTTGTGAAGGAAATAACCGAGGAAGGTTTAACATCGGGAATCATCAGTGCAGGTGGAAATATTAGAGCATTTGGTAAACCTATGGATGGCTTAAGAGATAAGTGGGGTGTTGGAATTCAAAACCCTGATGCAGTAGTGGGAAATTCAGAAGACAGCATTATTGAAACGGTGTTTCTTACAGATGCTTCTGTAGTTACAAGTGGAGATTACCAGAGATTCTACATGGTAGGAGACAAGGTGGTACATCATTTGATAGATCCCGATACATTGATGCCGGGAGATTATTTTAGGGCTGTTTCTGTTATAACTGCCAATTCAGGGATGGCAGACTTTCTGTCTACTACGGTTTTCCTCATGCCGTACGAGGAAGGCAGAGTCTTGGTTGAATCTTTAGATGCTGAAGCATTGTGGATATTTAAGGATGGAACTATTGAAACAACAGAAGGCATGAAGGAAATAATGAAATCTACCGGAGCAACTGCGGCCAAAGGAAAATAAATTTATATACGATTTTCACAAGGAATTTGAATATGGAGAATTTATGAAAAAATCGAACTTTTATGCCCTTATTTCCAGGATGAAGTACATTAACAGGTGGGGGCTAATGAGAAACACGAAAGAGGAGAATGTGTCGGAACACAGTCTTGACGTTTCGGTAATTGCACATGCTTTGGCAATTATACAGAAAAAAAGAATGGGAAAAGATATTGATGTCAATAAGACTGTATTATTTGCAATTTATCATGATTCGTCGGAAATATTGACAGGTGATATGCCAACACCGATTAAGTATTTTAATCCCGCAATCAATAATGCGTACAAAGAAGTTGAATTGTCTGCAAGCAAAACTCTCCTAAAGATGCTGCCGGAGGATTTTTATCAGGAATATGAGCCCATACTTATACCTGAGGCTGAGGATGAAGAAGTATGGAAAACAGTTAAGGCTGCGGACAAGCTGAGCGCTTACATCAAATGTATTGAAGAAGAAAAATCCGGCAACAGAGAATTTACAAATGCAAAGCAATCCATATTCAGGGAACTGAGCAGTATGAACAGGCAGGATGTAAAAATCTTTATGGATGAATTTTTGGGCGGTTATGGTTTAACTTTGGATGAAATGGAATAGATAAAAGTATATAAAAAAGGTTATAATAGAATCTGTTATTATAACTTTTTTTCATTAGACTGTTAGGCTATGTATGATATACTGAAATTGAGTATAAAATAAGAAGGTACAATATGGATCAATATAACTACATGACATTTAAATCTGTGTCCTATGCTATGAAAGTGGAAACAGAGGTAAAAAAACATGACATTGAATACAAGGTAATACCTGTTCCCAGAAGTATAAGCTCAAGCTGCGGGATATGCATTCGTTTTTTTAAGTCAGATATGAATAAAATGAAGGATATTATTGAAAACAACAAGCTTGTTTATGATAATATCTATTTAAGCGCGTGATTATACAGCATAGCTTAAATAACATCCGCATATGAATCCCACAAGTAAAAATACTGCATTGCTTCTTCCTCTGTGCAATAGGTTTGCTTCCGGAATAAGCTCGTTTGCGGAAACATAAAGCATGCTGCTGGCTGCTGCCGATAGGCAGAAAGCTATGAAATATTTAGAAATACCCCCAAGAGCCGCTCCGACCACTGCTCCAAATGCTGTGGGAAGCCCGGTTAGTATTGTCAAAAGTATTACTGATAACGGTGAAACTCCGCTCATGATTAGGGGAATTCCTACGCTCATTCCCTCTGGTATGTCGTGCGCGGCAATTAAAATACCTATTTTTAAACCGAGAGTTTCTGAATATACAGCACTTGAACCCACAGCAATTCCTTCTGGAAAGTTGTGGAGGCTCATGCTAATCATAATTATTAAGCTCATTTTTATGTAGCTTAATTTTTTTCCCTTATATCGGGCAAACTTATGTGAGGGTATCATTTTTTCTGCTGTAAACACAATTAAGAGTCCAATTGCCAAGCCTAGTGTAACTATAAAAAAGCCGCCTATTTCGTATGCTTCAGGTATGAGATCAAAAGATATTACTGAAAGCATTATACCTGCAGCAAGGCACAACATACCAGACAGCGTTCGTTCATCAGGCTTTGGAATAATGACGGCAATCAATCCTCCTATTAGTGTTCCTATTCCTCCTATTATGAAACCTGCTGCAAAATAATATAAAATGTTCACGTTTGTCCTCCTGTAACCTTTTATATTAATATATATGTGGATATTTAAATTTTAGGTTTATGAAATAAAATATTAAGAAGTAAAATCTTGTTTATGTTTATAATGTGTTATATAATAAGCCTTAGATTGGCAGAGATATCAATTTTGACAGAGGTGTAACATGGAAAAAATGATAAAGACTAAAGTAGTGAAGATGGATCGTGAAAATATAGATATTGGTGTGATTAAGGAAGCGGCATATATTATTAACAGGGGAGGAACTGTTGTATTTCCTACAGAAACAGTGTATGGCATAGGTGCGGACGCATTTAACGGCGAGGCTGTTGACAAGATATTCGAAGCAAAGGGAAGGCCGCAAGATAATCCGCTTATTGTACATATTTCAGAGCTTGATGAACTGTACAGCTTGGCGAAAACCATCCCGGAAAATGCAAAGAAGCTGGCTGAAAAATATTGGCCGGGACCTCTTACGATGATATTTTACAAAAAAGATATATTGTCAGATAAGATAACAGCCGGTCTTGATACGGCGGCAATCCGTCTTCCGGAAAATAAAATCGCACTGGCGTTGATAAAAGAAAGCGGTAAGCCTATTGCAGCACCAAGTGCAAATACATCGGGCAAACCAAGTCCCACTGAAGCTGATCATGTAATAGAGGATTTAATGGGAAAAGTGGATATGATAATTGACGGAGGCAGCACGGATATAGGTCTGGAATCCACAGTAGTTGATATGACTTCCGAGGTCCCGATGATACTAAGACCAGGCAGAGTTACCGGTGAGGAAATAAAAGATTTGCTAGGGGATTGTAAGTATGATCCCGCAATCATTAAAAGCAGTGAAAAAATAGTTCCAAAGTCTCCGGGACAAAAATACAGGCACTATTCTCCCAAGGCGAAGGTGATTCTGTATAAGGGAGATATTGAGAAAATTGCTTTAAAAATAAACGAAGATTATGCAAAGTTTTCTTCTGATGGATATAAAGTAGGCATAATGTCAACTGCGCAGACTGAAAAATATTATAAAGGAAAATTAACTATTTTATGCGGAGACAGAACAAAACCCCTTTCCATATCGTCTAATCTATTTAAGGACCTTAGAAATTTTGACCACATGGGAGTTAATATCATACTTGCTGAAGCCGTAGATGAAAATGGTCTTGGAAAGGCAATAATGAACAGGCTGGGAAAGGCTTCCAGTGAAACAATAATAGTATAGAGGTGTTTATGTATATTTTGTTCGTATGTACGGGTAATACTTGTAGAAGCAGTATGGCCGAAGGTATTTTTAAATATATGATTAAAGAAAAAAATATTGAGAATATCCATGTGTCATCAGCTGGAATCAGCACGTTTGAAGGTGAAAGTGCAAATGAGAAAGCAATACGTACATTGGCAGGAAAAGGTATTGATATATCAAATCACAGATCAAGACAGCTTACTAAACAAATTATTTCCGAATCAGATTTGATTTTAACTATGACATTGAGACATAAAAAAATCATAGTGGACGCGGCTCCGGAGTATTCGGACAGAGTTTATACCCTTAAGGAATTTGCACTGATTATAAATGGCGAAGAAACAGAAAGAAAAAATTTGGATATTGCAGACCCTTACGGTCTGAATTATAATGTCTATGAAAGCAGTGCAAAAGAAATAGAAGAACAACTAAACATAATAGTGAATAATATACAAATAACTATAGAAGAACAATGGAGGAAAAAATGAAAATAGTACTTGCATGTGACCATGGAGGATTTCAATTAAAGGAAACTATCAAGGAACACTTAGTAACAAACGGCTATGATGTTAATGACATCGGTGTTTATAATACAGAATCCGTGGATTATCCTGATTATGGGAAGAAAGCTGCAGAAATTGTTGCATGTAATGAAGCGGACAGAGGAATAATAATATGCGGAACCGGAATAGGAATTTCCATAGCTGCAAACAAGGTAAAAGGAATAAGATGCGCATTATGCACCAATGAATTTATGGCAAGAATGTCAAGAATGCACAACAATGCAAACATGCTTGCATTGGGAGGAAGAGTAATCGGAAAAGGATTGGCTCTTAATATTGTTGATACATGGATTTCGACGGATTTTGAAGGTGGCAGACATGAAAGAAGGGTCAATAAATTAATTGATATGGATATAGAAAAAACGCTTAAAGTCGAGGAATAATATGAACGGTTATATTGTAGCATTTATATCGGCAGTCATAATATCTTTTATTATGACTCCTCCTGCGCGTAAGCTTGCAATTAAAGTCGGGGCATTGGATGTTCCGAAAGATCCGAGAAAAATACACAGCAAACCTATGCCATATTTTGGAGGACTTGCTATTTACATTTCTATAATGGCATGCATGTTTGTGTACATGCCGAGAAACGCAACAAACCTGCATATAATGGCTGGAGCTACCTTGATTGTTCTTACGGGAATAGTTGATGACATGTATGATATGCCTGCAAAGATTAAAATGCTTATGCAGGTTATAGCTGCTATGGTTGCCATAAAGGGTGGAGTTCAGATTCATTTTATTACGAACCCTCTCTCGGAAACAGGCATGAGCTATCTTTTGACATGGCTTTCATATCCCGTAACATTATTTTGGCTAGTTGGGATAACAAATACAATAAATCTAATTGACGGACTGGACGGACTTGCTTCCGGAGTAGCCAGCATAGCGGCTACAACTCTTCTTTTTACTGCAGCAAATATGGGACATGATTTTATTGTTATGCAGTGTGCTATTATTGCGGGAGCTTCGCTGGGATTTCTTCCTTTTAACTTCAATCCCGCAAAAATATTTATGGGAGATACAGGCGCGCTGTTGCTTGGATACATGCTTGCTGTTACGTCCGTTTCGGGAATGGTAAAAAGTGTTGCGGCTGTTGCGTTGGCGGTGCCTATATTTGCATTGGGACTTCCGATTTTTGATACAACTTTTGCCATTATCAGAAGATATTTGAACAATAAACCGATAATGCAGGCTGATAAAGATCATCTGCATCACAAGCTGATGAAGTCAGGGCTTAACCAGAGACAGACTGTACTTATAATGTATTTTATAAGCATGATGCTGGGAATTGTTTCAATAGCAATAGCCGATACAGAACCGTTTGTAGGCATAATTGTTGCTACGATTGTAGTTGTGGCAGTATTTTATTTTGCTAAAATCGGCGGATTGTTTACCAGAAAAGAACAGTAAAAAATAATCTTGTTACATAGGAGGTTTCATGAATAAAATAAAAACTCTCATTATCTTTGGGACACGCCCGGAGGCAGTTAAAATGGCTCCAATAGTTAAGGCACTTAAAAGTGATGAAGAGCATTTCACAACGAAAATATGCGTTACTGCACAGCATAGAGATATGCTTGACCAGGTTCTGAAAATATTTGCCATAGAGCCGGATTATGACTTGAACATTTTCCAAAGCGGACAGACGCTTACGCAAATAACATGCAGAGCACTGAGCGGTCTGGAGGAGGTTGTTGAGGATTTTAAGCCTGATTTGATACTGGTTCAGGGAGATACTACAACAGTATTTACCGGAGCTTTGGCAGCCTTTTATCATCAAGTAAAAATAGGACATGTTGAAGCGGGGCTGAGAAGCGGAAATATGTATTCTCCATATCCGGAAGAAGCAAACCGCAAGTTGACCGGAGTTATAACGGACTTTCATTTCGCTCCCACCGAAATATCAAAAAATAATTTGCTGCGTGAGGGCTATGAAGAGTCTAAAATATTTATTACAGGAAATACGTCCATAGACGCATTAAAATGGGTTATAGATGATAATTATAAATTTGAAAATGAGAGTCTTAACAAAATAGATTTTAAAAATAAAAAGGTTGTGCTACTAACTGCTCACAGAAGAGAAAATATTGGCAAGCCTATGGAGGATATTTTCTCAGCGGTTAAAGAAGCTGTACAGAAGAATGATGATGTGGAGGTAATATACCCCATGCATTTGAATCCAAAGGTGAGAGAAATAGCAAGGAAGGTTTTTGGAGACATGGACAGAATTCATTTAACAGAGCCTTTTGATTACCTTCCATTCACCAACCTAATGAATAAGTGCTACCTGGTTGTTACAGACTCGGGAGGTGTTCAGGAAGAGGCGCCGTCACTTGGGAAGCCTGTGCTTGTTGTAAGAAGAGAAACCGAAAGACCCGAAGGCATTGATGCCGGTACGGCAAAACTGGTTGGAACTGACAAAGAGAAAATATTTGCTGAGTTGGATGCGCTTATTAACAGTGAAGATGAATACAAAAAAATGGCTAATGCAGTTAATCCTTACGGAGACGGAATGGCTGCAGAACATATCAGAAAAGCTATTATAAGCAAAATGCTTTAATATTGGATAATACGAATTTAACCCGCCCTTTGGCGGGTTTTTTTAAAAAAAATATTGACAAAGAATTATTTTTATTATATACTTCGAATATCAAAATATTAGACAAAGGATAAATGTATAAATCAAAATAATAGATATTTAAATCAATGGAGGACATAATGATCTTAGAAAAGGTTAAAGAAATTTTAGTTGAAGAATTGGATGTTGAAGAGGAAAATATAAAATTAGAAAGCAAAATTAAGGACGATTTGGGAGCTGATTCACTGGACTTATTTGAATTAATAAGCAAAATTGAAGATGAACTGGATGTAACGATTGAGGAAGATGATTACGGCAAGCTTGTCACAGTAGGGGACATCGTAAATTACATTGAAAGCAAACAAAATTAATAATATCATCTTGATGATTTTCATCAACCTAAAACGCCTTGACAGGCGTTTTCTCATATGTGAAACATGTCAGATTAAGTAATAAATACAAAGGAGATTATATGTTAAAGTCAAATATATGTAGCCTCTTGAATATAAAGTATCCAATATTTCAAGGGGGCATGGCTCAAATATCAGATGCGGGGTTGGCGGCTGCGGTTTCAGAGGCGGGAGGTCTCGGTGTAATAGCTGCGGGAAACAATACTGCCGAAGCACTCAGAAAAGAAATAAAAAAGATTAAGGATCTTACAGATAAGCCGTTTGGCGTTAATGTTATGCTTTTAAGCCCTCATGCAAAGGAAGTGGGGATGATGCTTATTGAAGAAAAAGTTCCCGTTATTATAACAGGTGCCGGTAATCCGGGGAAATATATGAAGCTGTGGAAGGAAGCGGGAATCAAGGTTATACCTGTAGTTCCGTCAGTTGCATATGCAAAGCATTTGGAGAAAGCAGGAGCTGATGCCCTAATTTGTGAAGGGACGGAATCAGGCGGACATGTGGGTGAAATAACGACTATGTGTATTACACCACAGGTTGTTGATGCTGTAAGTGTTCCAGTTGTAGCAGCAGGAGGTATAGGTGACGGAAGAGGAATTGCCGCTGCATTCAGTCTCGGTGCGCAGGGTGTGCAGGTTGGAACAAGATTTTTGCTGGCAAAAGAATGCAATGTACATTCAAACTATAAAAACAAGGTTAAAAATGCCAATGATACAGATACAGCGGTAACAGGCAGAAAAACCGGACATCCGGTTAGGGTTTTGAAAAATAAGTTGGTTAAGCAATTTAAAGATTTAGAAAAAAATAACGCTGATGTTGAAGAAATGGAGCAGCTGGGAAGAGGACGGCTTTACAAGGCGGCTGTAGAAGGAGATGTGGATTACGGCTCTGTAATGTCCGGGCAAATTGCCGGGTTGGTTAATAAAGAGCAGTGCTGTGAGGAAATAATTGAAGAGATGTTTGAAGAAGCAGAAAAAATAATGCAAGAATTAAGTTCATTAGTAACGGGAGGAAAAGATGAGTAAGACCGCTTTTGTATTTCCGGGACAGGGTGCACAATATGCCGGAATGGGAAAAGACTTTTATGAAAATTTTAATGAAAGCAGGGAAATATTCGAAAAAGCAAACCAAGCCCTTGGATTTGACATAACAAAATTATGCTTTGAAGGTCCGGATGAGGACTTGAGCATAACTAAAATTACACAGCCTGCCTTGTTGACGGTATGCATGGCAATTTATGAGGTTATTAAGAAGAATTCAAAGATGGATTCTGTTGTGATGGGAGGATTGAGCCTTGGAGAATATTCAGCGCTTACAGCTGCCTCTGCAATGGATTTTGAAACTGCGGTAAAACTTGTTTATAACCGAGGTAACTATATGCAGAATGCCGTTCCTGTAGGTGAGGGAGGAATGATGGCTCTGTTGGGATGTACGGCTGAGGACGCAATTCGCTTTTGCAATACTGCTACAGAGAGGTTTGGATTGTTGGAACCTGCTAATTTTAATTGCCCCGGTCAAATTGTAGTGGGCGGTAAAAAAGAAGCAATTGAAAATGCCATGCAGCAGACCAAGGAATTCAATATTAAGAGAGCTGTACCTCTTCAGGTAAGCGCGCCTTTTCACACATCCATGCTTAAACCGGCAGGGGCAAGGCTGAAAGAAGATCTAGAAAAAATAAAATTCAGCAAACCATTATGTTCAGTAATATCCAACGTGGATACTGAATACTACAATGATGATTCCGCTATTGCCGACAAGCTTGAGAAGCAGGTTTACAACCCGGTGAGATGGGAAGAATGCGTAAGAAAAATGATATCAGACGGTGTGAGCACATTTGTTGAGATAGGACCCGGAAAAACACTGTCAAGTTTTTTAAAGAAAATCGACAAAAATGTCAAATCGATAAATGTGGACAGCATTGCTTCTCTTGAAACGTACCTGCAGATGTCATACGCATAGGCAACGTTGTTAAAAAAGGAAGTTTATTTTAAATATCGATAAAAGGAAGGGGAATTATGAAAACTGCAATAATAACAGGAGCTTCAAAAGGAATTGGAGCTGTCATTGCGTCAAGATTAAATGAATTGGGATATAATCTTGTGCTAAATTACAGAAGCAGCACGTCTTGTATGGAAGAGCTTATAAGCAATTTCAGCAACAAGGATACGGAGAATATTATTGTTCAATGCGATATATCAGTGTATGATGATGCAAAAAAACTTATAGACTCGGCTTTCAAGGAGTTTGGATCTGTGGACGTGCTTATTAACAATGCAGGAATAACTAAGGACAATCTTCTTCCTCTAATGACGGAGGAAGAATTCGACAAGGTTATTGATACAAACCTGAAAGGAACATTTAACTGCTGCAGGCACATAGCGAAAAGAATGCTGAAGCAGAAGCACGGAAGAATTATAAATGTATCATCAGTGGTAGGGCTTGCTGGAAATGCAGGGCAGGTTAATTATTCCGCGTCTAAGGCGGGAGTAATAGGTATGACCAAGTCCATGGCGAGAGAATTAGGAAAGAAAAATATTCTTGTTAATGCCATAGCACCGGGATTTATACAGACAGAAATGACTGATAAAATCCCTGATAATATAAAAGCAGAAATGATGAAAAATATTCCGCTGCAGAGATTAGGGCAGCCAAGTGATATTGCGGATGCAGTAGAATTTTTAATTTCAGATAAAGCATCATATATAACTGGGCAGGTATTGTCTGTTAACGGCGGATTTTATATGTAATAAGAATGCAGGAGCTGGTAGATAGCACAGCTCATTTAGTAGGAGGATTTATGAAAAGAAGAGTTGTAATAACAGGTGTTGGTGTTATAAGTCCCATAGGTTCAGGAGATGAATTTTGGGAAAATGTAAAAAAAGGCAAGTGCGGAGTCAGCCCCATTGAATCTTTTGACACAAGCAATTTCAATGTAAAGCTGGCGGCAGAAATTAAAGATTTTGAACCGACGAATTATATAGATAAGAAAGAATCAAAAAGAATGGACAGATACAGTCAGTTTGCAATAGCGGCAGCTGATATAGCAGTTAAAGATTCGGGTCTGGACATTGAAAAAACAGACAGTGACAGGTTTGGATGTGTTGTAGGAAGCGCTGTAGGCGGTATACACACCATTGAAAAAGAACACGAAAAGCTTCTTACGAGAGGCCCTGGAAAGGTATCTACATTTTTTATACCTATGATGCTTTCAAATATGGCATCGGGGCTTGTTGCTATAAAATATAAAGCTAAAAATATCAACTATTCAACGGTGACTGCATGTGCCACAGGAGCTAATGCCATAGGAGAATCCTATAAAAGGATTCAGGACGGAATATGTGATGTTATGCTGGCCGGAGGTTCGGAGGCAGCCATAACTCCGTGCTCTATAGCAGGCTTTCATGCGTTGACTACTTTGTCAACAACTACAGATGTTAACAGGGCATCAATACCGTTCGATCAGGAAAGAAACGGATTTGTAATGGGCGAAGGCGCCGGTGTAATGGTGTTGGAAGACTATGAGCATGCTGTTAAAAGAGGTGCCAAAATATATGCCGAAATAGTGGGATACGGAGCAACATGTGATGCATACCATATGACATCTCCTGATCCAAGCTCAGAGGGACAATCAAGTTCCATGCTTCACTCAATTGAGGATGCAGGCATTAAACCGGAAGAAATAGGATATATAAACGCTCACGGAACAAGCACTAAGTATAATGACAAGTTTGAAACACAGGCAATTAAGAACATATTTAAAGAGTATGCTGTCAAAATTCCTATAAGCTCAACTAAATCAATGACAGGCCATTTGCTTGGAGCTGCCGGTGCTGTTGAAGCAATAGTTTGTGCAAAGTCCCTGCAGGATTCATTTATACCCGCAACAATAAACCACTTGGTAACAGACCCCGATTTAGGATTGGATTTTGTTCCCAACAAAGGTGTTGAAAGAGAATATGACTACGCACTGTCCAATGCTTTTGGGTTCGGAGGGCATAATGCCACACTTATATTAAAAAAATATAAAGGGAACTAAGCCATGATTTATGACTCAATTGATATACAAAGAATAATTCCACACAGATATCCAATGCTCTTGGTTGATAAAATAGTTGAGCTGAAAAAAGGAGAAAAAGCTGTGGGGATAAAGAACGTTACAATTAATGAGCAGTTTTTTCAGGGGCACTTCCCGGGAAATCCTGTAATGCCGGGAGTGTTAATAATAGAAGCGCTGGCACAAACGGGAGCGGTGGCTATATTATCTCTTGAAAAATTCAGCGGAAGTACAGTTTATTTTGGCGGTATTAAAAGTGCCAGGTTTAAGAAGAAAGTAATTCCCGGAGATACTCTTAAGTTAGTTACGGAAATAACGAAGTTGAAGGGAAGTTTTGGAATCGGCAGTGCTGTTGCATACGTAAACGATGAAATTGCAGCAGAAGCAGAGTTAATTTTTGCGGTGGAAAAGCAAACAAATGTAAAATAACAATATAATTTAATGGAAAAGTATGTTATAATAAGAGAGTTATAACATACTTTATATTTTTGTGGAAACAATATTAAAAAATGGATATTTAACAATATGTTAATATTTTAACGTAAATATTAAAAAAAGTTAAATATTTTATGTGCGTAACATATGTTACGGATAAATATAAAAAAACCATTATTTTTTTAATAAGACAAAAGTCAAAAATCAATTACATTATTTTTGTAA
Organism: Sedimentibacter sp. LTW-03; assembly: GCF_052059825.1. GTDB lineage: Bacteria > Bacillota > Clostridia > Tissierellales > Sedimentibacteraceae > Sedimentibacter. Next base: position 2,564,789 of record NZ_CP197180.1, on the reverse strand, counting down.
GGAAACACAGTGGATTTCCTTTTTTATTAAGCAGGCAATTGTTTTCGAAAAATAGTTATGCTGTCTTGACAATTTTGTTTTTTGAAATTATAGTAGTAGCATGGGCAGAATTTTTATATTTAAAAAATTTTAAACAGAGGCGGTGGTAAAGTGTCAATTGAGGTTATCAAGGTAATAAAAGAAGCTGAAGAAAAGGCAGAATCAATTAAAAAAGAAGCCGGGCAGCAAGCTAAGCAAATTATTACCGATGCTAATGCGCAAGCTCTGCAAATTACAGAACAAGCCCGAGAGTCTGCTGAAAATGCAAGCTCCGAAGTTTTGAAAGTTGCAGAATCCCAAGGTCGGGAATTATTTGATGACATTATTAATAAAGCCGATAAAGAATGTGAGGACATTTTAGAGAAGGCAGATGAAAAAATGGATAAAGCAGCTTCTATAATACTGGAAAGGATAGTGAATACCAGTGGCGATAGTTAATATGAACAAAATAAGCATAGTGGGCTTAAACAGCGAGAAATCATGGCTTGTAAAGGATATTATGGATTTAGGCGTTGTTGAAGTAAGCTCTCAGGATTCAAAGTTAGCAGATCCCGAATGGCTTAGCTATGTGAAAAAAGACGGAAACGAAGATGCAGTGCTGAACTACGATTCTAAAATTTCAAAAATCAATGATGTTCTTATTACTCTTGAAGGTTATGATACCAGCAAAAAACCACTATTTAGCACAAGAAGGTTAGTATCATCGAAGGAATTTGACAGCATGGTTGACAACATCAATGATGTTGAAGGAAATGTAGCAAAGGTGGTCGAGCTAAGCAAGTCATACAATAACCTGTGCTCTGAACAAAATAAATTGGAAACTTCAATTTTGAGTTTAAAGCCATGGGTAAAATATGAATTGCCCCTAGAATTTCGTGAAACAATATATACAAGCATATTTATCGGTGTTGTTCCCAGTGTCATTGATGTTGACAGGCTGAAAAGTGATCTAGACCAAGAAACTGATAAATATGTTATAGACATACTTGCTAGCGACAAAGAGCAGTATTATATTACTACTATTTGCTTAACTAAAGAAAAAGATGACGTTTATGAAGTATTAAAGCAATTTGGCTTTAATAATGCTGAATTTAAGGATTTAACTGGAACAGCTTCAGAAAATATTGCTTTGTATGAGAAAAGGTTAAAAGAAATATCAGAAAGTAAATCTGCTATTGAAAAAAACTTTTCTGAATATGTTCAATATAAAGAAGAAATACAAGCTTATTATGATTATTTGACAATCGAAAAAGACAAGAATAAAATATTAGGCAACATGCTTAAGACAGATACTACATTTTACCTTCAGGGATGGATCCCTGATTCAAGTAAGGAACAGATTGGCTCCGTATTAAAAAAATATGAATGCTGGTTTGAAATCAGTGAACCTGAAGAAGGGGAACCGTATCCTATATTATTAAATAATAATTCTTTTTCACAACCATTTGAATCAATTACAGAGTTGTACAGCCTACCTTCACCTACGAGTATTGACCCTACAAGTATAATGGCTCCGTTCTACATGATGTTTTTCGGTCTGATGCTTGCAGATGTAGGCTATGGCGCGATAATATCCGGTGCATGTTTCATAATCCTCAGAAAATTTAATATCGAAGGCAACTTGAAAAAGATGATGAAAATGTTTTTCTACTGCGGATTAGCTACAATTTTTTGGGGAATAATGTTTGGAAGCTATTTTGGAGATGCACTTACAACTATTGCAAGAGTTATGTTTAATGGAGACTTTGCAATAAAACCTATATGGATTAACCCTATTACTGAACCGATGACGCTTTTAATTTTCTCTTTATTGTTTGGCGTGGTGCACCTTTTTGTGGGAATGGGCATCAAGGCATACATGGATATAAGGGACGGACATCCGTTGGACGCATTGTTTGATATAGGGTTCTGGTATGGTTTCATAATCGGTATCGCGTTATGGTTATTTGGAAACTCAGTAATAGCAGGCTCTAACGTAGTTGGAAAATGGATGACAATTGTATTTGGAATCGGCCTTATTTTGACTCAGGGAAGAGAGAAGGAAGGATTGATTTCAAAGCTATTTAGCGGAGTGTTGAGCTTATATGGAATTACAAGTTATTTAAGTGATGTATTATCATACTCTAGACTGCTTGCATTAGGCCTTGCTACAGGAGTAATATCTTCCGTTGTAAGCGTACTAGGTTCGTTAGGTGGCACAGGGATATTTGCATCAATACTGCTGGTAGTTGTTTTACTGATAGGACACACATTTAATATTGCAATAAACTCACTGGGTACATTTGTCCATGCAGCCAGATTGCAATATGTTGAATTCTTCGGTAAATTCTACGAAGGCGGAGGGGACGCGTTTAACCCTTTTATGAAGAAAACAAAGTATATAAAAATTACAAAATAAACAATATCTTAGGAGGTAATTTTAAATGGAACAACTTTTTTCAACAGGTACTTTTTTAGCAATTTTTGGAGCAGCAATAGCAGCACTTGCAGGATGCGGTAGTGCAGTAGGTATAGGATATGCCGGTTCAGCGGCATGTGGAGTTATGGCAGAAGACCCTAAGAAATTCGGAGCTACATTGATTCTGCAGGCATTACCTGGAACTCAAGGTATTTACGGGCTTTTGATATCTTTCATTATCTTAAATAAGATAGGATTTTTAGGCGCAGACGTAGCAGCTTTAACAGTTGCTCAGGGCGGATACTTTTTGGCAGGATCCATACCCATCGGTTTAGTAGGTATTATTTCTGGTATTCATCAAGGTAAAGTATGTGCATCTGGTATCATGCTGATTTCTAAAAAACCTGACCAAATCGCTAAACCTATGGTTTATGCAGCTATGGTTGAAACATACGCAGTATTGGCTCTGCTTGTATCATTCCTTATAATAAACGGTATAGTTATATAATGTATATTTGGTTAAAGATAAAAAATATAATAAGGATGTGATATAGGTGGGCATTGAAAATATTACTAAGAATATTTTAGATGAAGCGAACAGCACTGCTGAAGGCATAATAAAGAACGCAGAAAATAAAAGCTTGCAAATAATTGAAGAAGCTAAAAAACAAGCAGAAGAAATTTTAAGCGGTGAAGAACAAAAATCTAAAGCTGATGCTGAAAATTTAAAAAACAGAATGATTTCTTCCGCCGAGCTTCAAAGAAGAAAGATGATTCTAGGCACTAAACAGCAAGGTATAAAAAAAGGATTCGGTGCTGCTTTAAATAAACTTAAAGAAATGCCTGAAGATAAATATATAAGCTTTTTAACGGAACAAATTATAAATATTCCCAATTGCAGCGGAACTATTATCTTAAATGAAAAAGATAAGGAAAGAATTGGCGATAAGTTGGTAAATCTGGTTAATAATAAATTAAACGGAGAGAAGCTTACATTGAGCGAAAAAACAACTAACTCAATTGGAGGTTTCATCCTTAAAAACGGAGATATTGAAATTAACAGCACATTTGAAATGCTGTTAGACTCCATAAAAGATGAACTGACAAATGATGTAGCTAATGTTCTTTTCGATTAATTTCAGCTGAAAGGAGGAATGACTTTGGCTAAATTAACAGGTACGGATTATATTTTTTCTGTTGCTAGAGTGCGAAGTGTTGAAAAATATATGTTGTCGCATGAGAGAGCTGAGAGAATGATAGATGCAAAAACCGCTGAAGATTCCATTAGAATATTGGAAGAATGCAATTACGGATATGAAAATGAAGCTGTAAATCCGGATGATTTTGAAAAACTATTGACGGAAGAGCATAAGAAGTCTTATGATTTTATTATGTCAATAGCTCCGGAGCTCAGTTACTTCAGAATGTTTTTGTATCCATATGACTATCATAATTTAAAAGTTCTTATGAAAGCAGAATATTTGGGGATTGACGCAACGGATTTATTGGTAGATACAGGGACGATTAATATAAAAGTTCTTAAAAACTCACTTAATGAAAGAGACTTTTTACCATTGACCGAAAATATGGGCAAGGCATTGAATGAAATTATAGATGCTTTTCCAAAGTTAAATGATCCTCAAATAATAGATATTATATTAGATAAGTATTGTTACGATGAAATGTATAAATCGGCGGAAGATACAGGAAGCCAGTTTATTGTTGATTATGTTAGAATGCTTATTGATACAATTAATATAAAAACTTATGTGCGTTTGAAGAGGATGGATAAATCTTGGGATTTTTTCAGCAAAGTTTTTATTAAAGGCGGAAATATCAGCGAGCAAACTTTTATAAGCAATTATAATGAGACGCTAGAAAAATTTGCAGAACAAATTTCCGGATATGGATTTAAGGAAGCTTTTCTTGAAGGTGCTCAATACTTAGAAGAAACCGGTTTATTTGCGGTATTTGAAAAACTTCTTGACAATAAATTAATTCAATTCATTAAAGATGCTAAGTTTGTTTCATTTGGCATTGATCCGCTTGCGGCATATTTGATTGCAAAGGATAATGAGATAAAAATTGCAAGGATTATAATGGCAGGTAAACTTGCAGGTATCTCGCCTGAATTAATAAGAGAGAGGTTGAGAGAAACTTATGTATAAAATAGGTATTATAGGAGATAAACAAAGTGTTCTCGGGTTTAAGGCTGTGGGACTCGACGTGTTTGGTTGCACCACCAAGGACGATGCAAAAGGTAAACTGCAGAAAATTGCAAATGAAGACTATGCTATTATCTATATAACAGAAAACTTCTATGACGAAATCAGAGACACTATCTATGAATATGGTGAAAAGCGTCTGCCGGCAATTATTCCTATACCGGGTATGAGCGGAAGCCGCGGAATAGGATTTGAAAATATCAAAAAGGCTGTTGAAAAGGCAGTTGGTGCGGATATATTATTTAACAACGATTAACTAGAGTTATAAAAAATGAAAGCAGGTGATTCTTTTAATGAGCCAAGGTAGAGTAGTAAAAATATCAGGGCCGCTGGTTATAGCCGAAGGTATGAAGGAAGCAGACATGTTTGACGTTGTACGTGTTGGTGATCAGGCGCTGATTGGCGAAATTATTGAGATGCGCGGTGACAAAGCATCCATTCAGGTATATGAAGAAACAGCAGGGTTAGCTCCAGGAGCTCCTGTAGTAACAACAGGTGCTCAGTTATCGGTTGAACTGGGACCTGGCCTTATAGAAACAATTTATGACGGAATTCAGCGACCGCTGGAAGAAATAAGAAAAATTGCAGGACCGAACATTGCCAGAGGTATAAGTGTTCCGTCTCTTGACAGAGAAAAGAAGTGGGAATTTGTACCGGTTGCAAAATCAGGAGACAAGGTTCAAACTGGCGATATTATCGGTACTGTTCAGGAAACAATGGTTGTTCAGCAAAAAATTATGGTTCCTTACGGTATAAGCGGAACCATAACTGAAATAAAATCAGGCAACTTTACTATTGAAGAAACAGTATGTGTTGTAAAAAAAGAAAACGGTGAAACAGTTAATGTAACAATGATGCAAAAATGGCCTGTAAGAAAAGGCAGACCATATAAAGAAAAACTGGTTCCTGATAAGCCTCTTGTAACAGGACAGAGAGTAATAGATACTATGTTTCCTATTTCAAAAGGCGGAGTTGCAGCTGTTCCGGGGCCGTTCGGAAGTGGCAAGACGGTTGTGCAGCATCAGCTAGCTAAATGGGCGGATGCAGAAATTGTTGTTTATATAGGATGTGGTGAGCGAGGAAACGAGATGACTGACGTTTTGATGGAGTTTCCTGAGCTTAAAGACCCAAGAACAGGCGAATCATTGATGAAGCGTACAGTATTAATTGCCAACACTTCAGATATGCCTGTTGCGGCCCGTGAAGCGTCAATATACACAGGTATCACAATTGCAGAGTATTTTAGAGACATGGGATACTCAGTTGCTCTTATGGCAGATTCTACATCGCGCTGGGCGGAGGCTCTTCGTGAAATGTCCGGACGTCTTGAAGAAATGCCGGGTGAAGAAGGTTATCCAGCATATTTGGCATCCAGACTTGCTCAGTTCTATGAAAGAGCAGGAAGGGTAATCAGCCTCGGAGCTGAAGGAAGAGAAGGTGCGTTATCAGCCATCGGTGCTGTATCACCTCCTGGAGGAGACATATCAGAACCGGTATCACAGGCAACATTGCGTATAGTTAAGGTTTTCTGGGCACTTGATGCACAGCTTGCATACAGACGTCACTTCCCTGCTATTAACTGGCTGAACAGTTACTCTTTATATGCAGACAGATTGAATAAATGGTTTAATGAAAATGTAGCAAAAGATTGGTCGGATCTTCGTTCGGAAGCAATAAAGATGCTTCAGGAAGAAGCTGAGTTAAATGAAATAGTTCAGTTGGTAGGTGTCGACTCACTATCTGTTGGAGACAGATTAAAGCTCGAGGCAACACGATCAATAAGAGAGGACTATTTGCACCAAAATGCGTTCCATGATGTGGATACTTACTCGTCTCTTGATAAACAGCATAAGCTGCTTACATTAATTTTGAAATATCATGATGACGGTATTGCAGCCTTGAAAGAAGGAGCTGATTTTAAAGCACTATCAGACCTTCCTGTAAGGGAGAAAATAGGGAGATTCAAATATACTGAAGAAAAGAATGTACAAGAAGCTTTTGATAGTATTAAAAAACAGCTTGAAACTGAAATGTCAGCTCTTGTATCAAGCAAGGAGGTCGAATAATATGATTAGAGAATATAAAACAATATCTGAAGTAGCGGGACCTTTGATGCTTGTAAAAAATGTTGAGAATGTTGCGTATGATGAATTAGGCGTTATCGAACTTCCAAGCGGCGAAACAAGGAGCTGCAGGGTTTTGGAAATTAACGGCAGCAACGCATTGGTTCAGCTTTTTGAAAGTTCAGCAGGTATTAACCTTGCAGAGAGCAAGGTGAAATTTCTCGGAAGAGGCATGGAGCTTGCAGTATCCTATGATATGCTTGGCCGTGTATTTGACGGGCTGGGCAGACCTATTGACAACGGACCGGAAATAATACCGGAAAAAAGACTTGATATAAGTGGTCTTCCGATGAATCCTTCGGCGCGTGACTATCCCGATGAGTTTATACAGACAGGTGTTTCGGCAATAGATGGACTGAATACATTGGTTAGAGGGCAGAAGCTGCCTATATTCTCAGGATCAGGTCTTCCGCACGCTGACTTGGCTGCTCAAATTGCACGTCAGTCAAAAGTTTTGGGAACAGAGTCTAAATTTGCCGTTGTATTTGCGGCTATTGGTATAACATATGAAGAAGCGGATTTCTTTATTTCAGACTTTAGAAAAACAGGTGCCATTGACAGAACGGTTCTGTTTATGAATCTGGCTGATGACCCTGCTATTGAGCGTATTTCTACTCCTCGTATGGCTCTTACCGCAGCTGAATATCTTGCATTTGATAAAGGAATGCACGTGCTTGTAATTCTTACAGATATTACAAACTATGCAGAGGCACTTCGTGAGGTTTCGGCAGCTCGTAAGGAAGTTCCAGGAAGACGTGGATATCCAGGATATTTGTACACTGACCTTGCTACACTTTATGAAAGAGCCGGAAGGAAAAGAGGTATGGAAGGATCTATAACAATGATCCCTATATTGACTATGCCTGAGGATGACAAAACACATCCTATTCCGGACTTAACAGGATATATTACAGAGGGCCAGATAATTTTGTCTCGTGAATTATACAGAAAGAACATCAAGCCTCCTATAGATGTACTTCCTTCATTGTCACGTTTGAAGGACAAAGGTATAGGAAAAGGAAAGACAAGAGAAGATCACTCAGATGTTTTAAATCAGCTTTTTGCGGCGTATGCTCGAGGTAAGGAAGCTAAGGAACTTATGGCAATTCTTGGAGAAGCAGCACTTTCGGATACAGATAAGTTTTATGCAAAATTTGCCGATGAGTTTGAGAAAAAATATGTTTCTCAGGGTTATGAAACAAACAGATCAATAGAAGAAACATTGTCTATTGGTTGGGATTTGCTGACACTTCTTCCAAAGAGCGAATTAAAACGTATCAGAGACGAATATCTTGAAAAATACTATCCGAAACAAAATTAGTGAGGGGTGTTAAGTTATGGCAAGATTAAATGTAAATCCGACCAGAATGGTATTAACCTCTCTGAAAAAGCGCTTAAAGGTGGCAGTAAAGGGTCACAAGATGCTTAAGGATAAACGTGATGAGCTTATGAAGCAATTTTTGGAGCTTGCCAGAGAAAATAAAGTTTTGCGTGAGAAGGTTGATTCACTTATAGGTGATGTATATTCAAACTTTGTTATAGCCAGTGCTGTAATGTCATCAGAGGTGCTGAACGAAGCGTTGATGTATCCAAAACAGGGTGTTTCAATAGAGGTGAGCAATAAAAATGTTATGAGTGTAGATGTTCCGGTTTTTGATTTTAAAACAACAACTGACGATACATCAAACATTTATCCATATGGTTTTGCAAATACTTCTGCCGAACTGGACAGCGCTATTGAGAATTTGTCGGATATTTTTCCGGAAATGCTTAAATTGGCGGCAGTGGAAAAAGAGGTACAGCTTTTAGCGGCTGAAATTGAAAAAACCAGAAGAAGGGTTAATGCTCTTGAATATGTTATGATTCCTCAGTTCCAGGAAACAATTAAGTATATACAGATGAAACTGGATGAAAACGAGAGAGGGAACCAAACCAGACTTATGAAGGTTAAAGACATGATGGTTCAGGAAGCAATAGAAGAAAAACAAGAATTCACGAAGGCTGCTCTTGATGAATTCAGTTCAAAAGAGTAGATTTGATTGATTTTACTAACAGCTTAAATGTTATTTAAAGGCAGTGCCTATATAATTAGGGCGCTGCCTTTTTACTTGACAAAAATTAATAAAACATATATACTTTGACTATCAAATAAATAGATATTTAAAACAATGGAGAAAATATGGAATTAAAAGAATTGAAAATAGGAAATCTAACCGCTAAAATTCCAATAATACAAGGCGGTATGGGCATTGGTGTATCGTTGTCAAATCTTGCGTCCGCAGTTGCCAATGAAGGCGGGATAGGTACAATATCCGGCGTGCAGATAGGTTTTCGTGAACCTGACTTTGAAAATAATCCTGTTGAAGCTAATTTGAGAGCTATGGCAAAGGAAATAAGAAGAGCTAGAGAAAAAACAAAAGGAATTATAGCCATGAACCTGATGGCTGCCATGAACAATTATGAGCTTTATGTAAAAAAAGCTGTGGAAGAAAAGATAGATTTAATAATTTCAGGCGCGGGATTGCCGCTTGCGTTGCCAAAAATTGTGAAAGGTACATCAACAAAAATTGCTCCAATAGTATCGTCTGCTAAGGCAGCAAGGATAATAATAAAAAGCTATTTAAAACATGATAGACTTCCGGATGCCGTAATAGTGGAAGGTCCGCTGGCCGGAGGGCATCTGGGATTTAAAATGGATGAAATGCTCCAAAAAAAATATGCGTCTTTAAAGGAAATTGTTAAGGAAGTTAAGGAACTTATAATAGGGATTGAAGCAGAAAATGGTGTTAGAATTCCTGTTATTGCTGCAGGGGGTATACGAACGAAAGCTGATATGGCAGAACTGGCTGCCCAGGGGGCAGACGGATTTCAAATAGCTAGCTTGTTTGTGCCAACTGTTGAATGTGATGCTCATGAAAATTTTAAACTTGCATATGTCAATACATCCGAAGACGACGAAATGATAATTAAGAGTCCGGTTGGTATGCCTGCGAGAGCAATTAGAACTAATTTTCTTATTGATTCAATTTCAAATGGATGCAAGGTGGGCAAGTGTTTTAAGTGCATGCCCGGATGCAATCCTTTGACAATTCCTTATTGTATCTCAAAGGGTCTGATAGATGCGGTGGAAGGTCGTGACGGATTAATATTTTCCGGTTCAAATTTAAGTGGCATTAATAAAATATCCACGGTAAGAGAAGTAGTCAACAGTTTGTTAATATAGAGTTTCAAAAGAATAGAAATGCACTATAATGCATGTATATTCTTTTACATTAACGACATATGGCATGTATAATCAGCATTTTAGATACACATAGCCTTTTATTAATATCTATAAAGTTTCAAATTACTCTATTATTTATACTTGACTTCATTTAAAATTGCAATTATACTTATAATATTATATTGCTGAAACAGCAATAAATACTATAAGGAGGTTGTATTATGAGAGGAGATACACTACAAATATTTATTTCGATGATTGTGTATATGGCCGTTGTAATAGGCATCGGATTGTATTTCGCAAAACGTGCCAATGAAAGCAGCGAGAACTTTTTTTTAGGAGGAAGATCGCTGGGTCCACTGGTTACGGCAATGAGTGCAGAAGCTTCGGACATGAGCGGATGGTTGTTGATGGGTCTGCCTGGAGTGGCTTATTGGTACGGTTTGAGTGATGCAATATGGACAGCTATTGGTCTTGCAGCGGGAACATATCTTAACTGGTTGTTTGTAGCTAAAAGGCTGCACAACTATTCTATAATAGCAGGAGACTCCATAACGCTTCCCGACTATTTCAGCAATCGGTTTAAGGAAAAGAACAAGGTAATTATGACTATTTCTGCTGTATTTATTTTGGTATTTTTTACTGTGTACGCATCAAGCTGCTTTGTTACTGTAGGTAAACTGTTTAATGCATTGTTCGGCTTTAACTACCATTTTATGATGATTGCAGGGGCTGTATTTGTGCTGGCGTATACATTTTTAGGAGGATTTCTGGCTGAAACTGCATCCGATACAATGCAGGCATTTGTAATGATTTTTGCACTAATTGTTATTTTATCTATTGGTACGGCTGCTGCAGGAGGAATATCTGTGGTTGTTGCCAATGCTGAGAGTATTCCGGGATTCTTTGAATTTTTCGGTATAGCATCGCCTGCTTTGGATGCAAGCGGTAAGCAGATTGTTGCTAATGGAGTTCCGCAATTTAATGAAGCCGGAAAATATGGTTTATATACAATTTTATCAACAATGGCCTGGGGGCTGGGCTACTTTGGTATGCCTCAAGTGCTTTTGAGGTTCATGGCTATACGTAATTCAAATGAGTTAAAAACGTCAAGAAGAATTGCAACAGTTTGGGTTGTTATTTCTTTGGCTGCTGCCGTATCAATAGGTATTATAGGAAGAAGCTTATTTCCTGTTGCTCTTGCAACCTACAGCGAATCAGAAAGCATATTTATAGTCATGTCATCAAAATTATTGCCTTCAATGCTTGCAGGATTTGTAATGGCTGGTATTTTAGCAGCAACTATAAGTTCATCGGATTCTTATCTGCTTATAGCAGCATCAGCATTTTCAAAGAATATTTACCAGCACCTTATTAATAAAGAGGCAACAGATTTAAAGGTTATGAATCTTTCAAAAATTATCTTATTTGTGATAACAGTGGTAGGAATGATAATAGCTCTTGATGAAAACAGCGTGATATTTACAATTGTTTCATTTGCATGGGCAGGATTTGGAGCAACGTTCGGACCTATTATTCTTCTATCTTTGTTCTGGAAGAGAACAACAAGAGAGGGAGCTATTGCCGGTATGCTGTCAGGAGGAATAATAGTATTCATATGGAAGCTTATTCTAAAACCCATGGGCGGAGTATTCGGAGTATACGAACTGCTTCCTGCATTCATAGTTTCATGTATATTTATCTATGTTGTTTCAAAATTAACTCCGGAACCGTCTGATGAAATACAAAAAGAATTTGATATGGCAAGAAGCAAATAAAAAGTCGATAATGATACGCTTTTATAAATTTTTAAACTTATAGAAATATTATTATTTTAGAAATTATATATAGATTCCGCAATTTTGCGGAATCTATTGTTTTATAGAGAATCATAGGAAGTTTTAGTAATCCGTTAATTGACATTAAAGTTAGCTTGTGCTAACAAAAATTAAATGTTTTAATTTTAATATAGAAATTGCTTGCTTAGGAACAGGAATGATATGAATATAAGTAAAGCCGTGCTGTTATGTAATATTTTCTTGCGAATGAAGACGTTGTTTATTTAAATACATAAGATTATCGATACGTTCCAAAAATACCTTTGAGCTTATCTCTTTCTCGGATTTATTTGAGAAATAATCATATCCGATACTCAGACTTATTTTATATGGAACCGAATTTTTAATATTAAAAAGTGATACGTTTTTCTTAAGCCTTTGTACCGTAGCAGCAAGGTCTGACGGCGTACATATTTCCATCATAACGATGAATTCGTCTCCTCCATATCTTGCAATGAAATCATTTTTTCTGAAGGTATCTTTAAGAATGGAGGCAGTATATTTAAGAGCCTGATCTCCAATATGGTGACCGTATGAATCATTAATCATTTTGAAATAATTTAAGTCAATCATAATGCCGGCAACAAGCCTGTTGTTTCGGCTTTTAATTTTTGTGTTTAAGTAGTTATCCAGAGATCTTCTATTATAAAGGCCCGTAAGGTAGTCTTTGTGAAGCTGATTATTCTGAATGTTTATAAAAATAATCAATATAGATGCGGTTACGCAAGTCCAAATAATGATAACACCGTAAAAAAAATATTGGATAATGCCTCCGACTGCAGTTATAATTCCAAATGAAATCAAACAAAAATATTCTTTTTTTTCTACATTTTTTCTATTTTGCACCATAAACGAAGTTGTATAAATTATTATTAAAAGACATATAATCAGCAAAAGATGGACATATTTCCCACGATTATAGATGTTGTTGTCATCGATAATAAAATAAATATTTTCAAAAATACTTGCAATTGACAATATTAAGTTGATTAAAACAGGTATAAGCATCGGGAAAAACATCTTTTTCAAATGCTCTTTACTGCCGTTAATGTAAAAATCTACATAAAAATACCATGTGATACATATTAACGGGTTAAGAATATTATACATTACAGCTGATAGAATATGCAGAAATCTGGTATGGTTTCCTTGAATTCCGTTTAATGACCACATTGCAGTGTCAAAAAACAGAATAAGAATATCAGTAAAAATCAGAACTAAAAAAAGTTCTTTGCCAGTTATACAGTGATTGCATTGATGATAAATACTTATAAATATTAGTAATAGTATTATTATAGAAAAGCAATTCAACTCAATATATTGAAGTGTTTGAAGCTCCATGGGGAGTCCTCCTTAATCATTTGCACGTATGATTTAATTATATTTCGAAAATAGAGCTAGAGATTTTATACGATTTCAATTATATTATTAACATAAAAATTATTCAAGTGAGAAATGACGTATTTTAGAAGGATGTCATATTTACCAATGCTTTGCGTTGAAGATTAAATTAATTTGCAGATTTATTTGGTGTATGGTATAATTTATTATATTATGGCTGGTTAGGAGGTATTATGAAAAATAGTAAAATAAATAAAATATTGATGCTTGTTGTTGTCCTTTCTCTTCTATTTACAATGGCTGCGGAAGCCGCTGTATTTACAGATATATCAAGTCATTGGGCAAAAAGTTATATAGAAAGAGTTTCTGAAAAAGGGATTGTATCAGGTTACGATGACAAGACATTTAAACCCGACAACAATGTCACAGTCTTGGAAGCATTAGTGATGTTATCAAGGCTTTACGATATTGACGACGATTTAAAGGATGAAGTTATAGAGAACTATGAAGATACTTTAGAATCGATGTCTAATACTAAGGGATACGAATGGTCATTTGATTATTTGTCAGTTATTATAGAAATGGGTGTTGTATCGGAAAACGGCCTAAAAGACATGTTTTCAAAAAAGACTATTTTTCAGGATGCAACAAGAGAAGAAATAGCCGTGTTGCTTACAAAGGCCATGATGCTTGCGGATGAAGCGCAAAAATTAAAGGTGTATACTCTGCCTTTTACTGATGCGGAAGACATTTCAACAGCAGCAAGACCATACATATACATTATGTACGACAAGGAAATTCTTCAGGGAGACACTAAGAAAAATATAAATCCGAAGGATAACATAACAAGGGCCGAGGTTGCTACTGTTTTGGACAAGGCTTGCGATTACATAGAAGATAATGATATATATCCTGAATTTGAAAATTATGTACCTACAACTGTAGAAGAGGGAATTATCACTAAATTGGAGGATAAAAGCTCGGAATCATATATCTATATTGAAGATATTGACGGAACTGAGAGCATTATAAGGATTGACGATGATACAAAGATATATGTTAATGATAGAGTACGAAAATTTTCTGATTTGAAGGAAGAAATGATTGTTAAATGCAAGATTGACGAAGATAGACTTGCCGTTAAAATTGAAGCTGATAAAAGTAAAGATGTTGTAAGAGGGATCATATATTATGTAGCATATTCATCACCTGCATCTATTACTATTTATGACGAGGATGATGATAAGGTTGTATATGATGTTTTAAGCAGTGCGGATGTTTTTCTTGACGGAAAAGAAATTGCACTAAGGGATCTTGATAAAAAAGATGAAGCTACTCTTTTGGTTGAAGACGATAAGGTTTATCAAATTAATTCTGTAAGCAGAATTAAAGATTATGAAGGAGTTATAGCATCAATCGATTATAAATCATATCCTATTAAGGTTTCGCTGAAAACAAAGAAAGATGTAGTTAAAATCTTCGAATTTGACAGCGAAGTTGAAGTTACAAGAAACGACAAGGAATCAAGTTTTGACAGAGTCAGAGTAGGAGATGAGGCTACTGTTACTACTGAATACAATGAAATGACAAAGATAAACACTGTTGCTAAGGAAGCCGAAATGAGCGGTACAATTAAAGAAATCATCATAGGTACCGAAAATAAAATTAAGATATCTGACAGCAACGGGGATGTTGAACAGTATATAGTCAGCAGCAATGCTGTTATAACCATCGGGGATAAGAATGCATCAATTAATGATCTTCGTGTTGGATACAATGTTGATATTAATACATCAGGAGATGAAATTGTAACTATCGAAGCAGCTCAAATTCAGGCAGCCATGAATTTTGCCGGTAAAATAATATTTGTAAATACAGACGATAAGCTTGTAATGATGCAGAATGTTAACGGAAACGGTCAGACGGAACTGATTTATTTAAGAGTTACAAACAATACCAGGATATTTAATACATCGGGTGATACAAAGTATTTAAAGAACCTGGAAGAAGGGCAGAGCATAATGAGTACTGCCATATCTCAAAACGGTGAATATACAGCTATAAGTATTATGATACAATAAAGAATTAAAAGCATCTTTTTAGATGCTTTTTTACTAGAATCATGAAAGGCTAACCTATTTATAATAGCGGAGGGGATTATTATGAAGAGAATTTTCTCGATTTTTATTATAGCAAGTTTGCTTGTGCTTATTCTATCAGGCTGCACCGTACTTCCCGCATCAGAAGAAACCGGGGTTGGACCTAAGGAATATGCTGAAATGAGGGAAGCAGAAAAGTTGAAAAAGGAGAACGAAGGTTTAAAGACAACGATAGAAGACTTAAATACAGAACTAGAAAAAATAAAAAAAGATTATTTGAAGTTATCTAAAAATAAAGATTCACTTGATTCAAAGCTGAGCGATGCGGAAGCAAAGCTGGATATTTTAGAAAATGACGGTGTTCCTAAGTTTATTTCCGAGGAAACTGACAAGAATAGTATTATGGCTTATTTGAACAACAACAAAAAAGTACTGGACAAAAGTCTGAGAGGAATTGAGATAATCGATAATTCAGCGTATGATAAAGTGCTGTTTTATACAACTGGCTATGGCGAAAGCTTCAATCAGATTTTTATATGGGAAACAGGAAAGGAAAAACCTGAATTAATTGACAATGCTTCATTTTCAAAGAAAGGAAATATTTCTGCCATTGATGAAAAGTTTCTGTTAATTGATACAGGGAACAACGAAGAATATAAAATATTGGACATTGAGAATAATTTAGTAGTGAATACTTTTTATTCAGTGCAAAATGTTTTTTTGTTGCCGGACACATCTACGTTTATAATTCAAAAACCGGAAACAAATTTGTTTGAGTTGTACGACTTTATAAGCTTGAAAGAACAGGAAATAGATCTGGATCAGAAAAGCAGGTTTACTTCGTTTAAGCGTGATGATGCATCAGGCGACCTGATTTTTGAAGGATACTACAATGATGAAAATGAAGTTTCGTATTTATTTAAGGCAACAGTTAAAATTGATACGCTGAAAGAAAAATATGATGTTTTGACACTGAATCAGTCATTGGAGTTAAAAGATGACGGTACAGAAGAGCAGGAAAAAAGTATGGTAGAATCAAAACCGGAAGAAGAAGTAAATGATGGTGCAAGCACAGATGAAAATTCGGAAACAGGAAAAGCAGAAGAAACAGAAGGAAATTTACAATGAAATATGATGTTATAGTAATAGGAGCAGGCCCTGCGGGTCTGCTCAGTGCGTTGTCTGTTAAAAATAAAAAAGTATTGGTTTTGGAAAAAAATAAAGAGCCCGGAAGAAAGTTGCTTATTTCGGGTCTTGGACAATGCAACTATACTAATAGTATGGATATTGAAGATTTTTTGAAAAGGTACGGCAGGAACGGCAGGTTTTTAAAATCTGCACTTTATAATTTTACAAACATTGATACAATGAATTTTTTCAGTGAAAATGGTCTTGAAAGCTTTATAAGGGAGGACGGAAAAGTTTTTCCTGCTTCTATGAAGTCATCAGACGTATTGAATGTGCTTATTAACTGTTTGCAAAAAAGAGGAGTTGATATACTTTATGATGAAGGAGCAAAGAAAGCTGCCTATGATGAATTGAATAAAATGTACTTGATTAAGACAAATAAAGCATCCTATGCATCAACTAATCTTATTATTTCGACAGGAGGCAAATCATATCCCCGCACTGGGTCTACAGGTGACGGATACAATTTAGCTGAACAATTAGGACACACTATAGTGGAGCCAAAAGAAGCACTTGTGCCTGTCTATACCGTAAACTATAAATTTAAGGAACTGGCAGGGATATCTTTTGAGGATATTAAGGTTTCACTTTGGAGAAACAACAGAAAGTCAGATGAATTTAACGGAGATTTTCTTTTTACTCATACCGGAATATCCGGCCCTGTAATTCTTAATAACTCAAGATACATCGAAGAAGGGGACGTTCTGAAAATTAATTTTACTTCTTTTAAGAATTCAGAAGAGTTTAAAAGGTATTTTGATAATTTAATTTTAAGCTCCGGTAAATTAAGTGTAAAAACGGTTCTAAAGCAGATGAATATTCCGAAGCGTTTTACTGAAAAGATTATGGAGCTGGCAGGTGTAAATGAAAATAAACTATGCAGCATATTAGAGAAAGCTGAAAGAAAGAACTTGTGCGGACTTCTTTCTGCCCACGAATTCAAAGTTGAGAGACTTGGTGGTTTTAATACTGCAATGGTAACTGCCGGCGGTGTTTCAACACGTGAAATAAGCTCTAAAACCATGGAGTCAAAGATAAGGCCAGGTCTGTATTTTGCCGGAGAAGTAGTTGATTATGACGGTGATACGGGTGGATTCAATATTCAGGCAGCATTTTCAACAGGAAAGCTGGCTGCTGACAGCATAAATAAAAAATAAATCACCTTGGTGGGATTCCAAGGTGATTTTTTCTTATATTTTAAACCTTCCTTTAACTACGTTCAATACTGCGGTTATTGCTACCGAATACAAAGGAATCATGAAAAAATTTGCAAGTATTCGCGCCGGCAGAAATATCATAACTCCCTTGCCGTAGACAACCGACAGAAAATAGGTGTTCAGTATTACAGACGTAATAAGTTGTGTGACACTAACAGTAAAAACTATTTTGTTCATGTTTAAATTGTTGTTTGCCGATGTCATTTTTATTGGAATCATAATGTAAATTGCAACTAAAGTGAAGAATCCGGCAATATATAAAATGCTTAATGGTTTTCCGTCATAAAATATTCCGCCGTCAAATGTAATCAAACCTTTATATAAAAATACGGAAACAAACCCAACAGACAACAAAGAAATAAATATTGTATTTAACAGATTATAATTTAAATCCTTTTTTATATACTTGTATATCAGACCTGGCAAGAAACCGGACAATGCACTTACTAATGTAAATCCAGGGAAAAATGGTCCGCCCGGCTTGGCGATGAAGTTAATTATATCTGCAGCGGCACCGGATATAAAACCGGCTGCAGGCCCTAATAACATTCCCGATATTATCAGTGGAACAGATGCAAAATTTATACGCAGTGCAGGAATACCTGCAAGCGGTATATAAATTTCAAAAATAATTTTCAATACAAGGCTCATTGCTATGAATAGCCCTGCCCTCACTATTGTCAGTGATGTAAATTTCTGTGAATCAGTATTACCTCTCATATTATCCTCCTTTATTGAGCAATAATACCTCCGCACAATACAGGAGAATAATCCTATAATTAATAGGTTCTCGAATACAGCGGAAGCGACAAGACACCGCAGACACGGTCTTTCGTTCAAGGGCGACATCCCATCCCTTAACACTTTACGCATCTTGTCTACTCTGTTATGCTAATATTGATTTTTTATATATGTTACCACAGTATGTACCAATATACAATTGAATTTTTAAGAATGTAAAAATAGTTAAATAATAGCGCAAGAATGAAGAAGTATTGTTTTAAAATTATTTAATAATTTGAATTTGTTGTCGTTGCTTTTATCTGTTATAATTGTAGGGTAAAGAATAAGCTAACGATTTCAAAATATTAATCAGGAGGAAACATGTCAGAAAAATACTTAAGCGACATAGAAATAGCACAGCAGGCAGAAATGAAGGTAATCAATACAATAGCCGATAAGATTGAAATACCTGATAAATACGTGGAAAATTACGGCAAGTACAAAGCAAAAATCGATTACAGATATTTGCAGAATGAATTAAAAGATAACAAAGAAGCTAAACTGGTACTGGTTACTGCAATAAATCCAACACCTGCCGGAGAAGGAAAAACAACTACAACAATAGGACTTGGAGATGCACTTACAAAACTAGGCAAAAGAACAATAGTAGCGCTTCGCGAGCCGTCCCTTGGACCTGTATTCGGAGTTAAGGGAGGAGCAGCAGGCGGAGGCTATGCACAGGTTGTTCCAATGGAAGATATAAACCTTCATTTTACCGGTGACTTTCATGCAATAGGAGCAGCAAACAACCTTTTGGCAGCAATGATAGATAACCATATACACCAGGGAAACAAATTGAATATCGACACAAGAAGAATAGTGTGGAGAAGAGCCGTTGATATGAATGACAGACAATTAAGACATATAGTAGACGGCCTTGGAGGAAAGACAGAAGGAGTAACCAGAGAAGACGGGTTTGACATTACAGTAGCATCAGAAGTAATGGCAGTATTCTGTTTGTCAAATGATATAACAGAACTAAAAGAAAATCTGGCGAAAATAATAGTTGCATACACAAGAGACGGCGAACCGATAACAGCCGGACAATTAAAAGCACAGGGAGCAATGGCAGCACTGTTGAAAGATGCGCTTAAGCCGAATATAGTTCAGACATTAGAAGGAACACCGGCATTTATACACGGAGGGCCATTTGCAAACATCGCACACGGCTGCAATAGTGTAATAGCAACAAAGATGGCAAGCAAAATTGCAGAATACACAATTACAGAAGCAGGCTTCGGAGCAGACTTGGGAGCAGAAAAATTCATAGACATCAAGTGCAGAAAAACAGGATTAAACCCAAGTGCAGTGGTAATAGTAGCAACAGTTAAGGCATTGAAATACAATGGAGGAATACCAAAAGCAGAGCTTGCAGAAGAGAATCTGGATGCGCTGGAAAAAGGACTTCCAAATTTATTAAAGCACGTTGAAAACATAACACAGGTATTTAAGCTTCCGGCAGTAGTAGCAATAAACAGATTCCCCACAGATACAGAAGCAGAACTGAAATTGATTGAAAGTAAGTGTAACGAGCTAGGAGTAAATGTAGCATTGTCAGAAGTATGGGGCAAAGGAAGCGAAGGCGGAAAAGAGTTAGCGCAAGAAGTATTGAGGTTGACAGAAAAAGAAAGCAGTATGGAATACGCATACCAGCTGGAGATGACAATAAAAGAAAAGATAAAGGCCATAGCCAGAAAGCTTTATGGTGCAGATGATGTTGAATTTTCAACAAAGGCCAATAAAGAAATAGCAAATTTCGAAAAGCTTGGATTTGGAAACCTTCCAATATGCATGGCTAAAAATCAATATTCATTGACAGACGATCCTAAGATATTGGGACGACCATCCGGTTTCAAAATAACAATCAGAGATATAACAATATCTGCGGGAGCAGGATTTTTAGTTGCAATGACAGGAGATATAATGAAGATGCCTGGGCTTCCTAAGGTTCCTGCTGCAGAAAACATCGATGTGGATGTTGATGGACGAATTAAGGGATTGTTCTAATAAATAATAAAATATAAATTTTACAATATACAGGTAATTAAAACCTCTAAGCCTATGATTTTTTAATTATCTGTATTATTTTGTCATTACTTATTTTTATAAATATGATGATTACTTAAAACAAATTTTATTGAATAATAAAAAAAACAATGTTATTATATAGTAAAAAATTTAACGGAGAATGCATGATGAACGTTATTATTTTAAAAAAGGATGATATTTGTAAAATATTTTCCATGAAGGATGCTATTAAGGCTTGCAGGGACGCGCTGAAAATTTATTCTGAAGGAGGAAGTTCGATACCGCTTAGAACAAATATAGATATTGCCGGTAAAGGAGGTCAGAGCCTTTATATGCCGGGATATGCCGAAGGAGCGAATGCTCTTGGGATAAAAATTGTGTCTGTTTATCCCAATAATGTTAAACGTGGATTGACAGCAGTTCCTTCTACCATGGTTTTGCTTGATGAAGAAACAGGCATGGTAAATTCGATTATTGACGGAACATACCTAACGCAAATAAGAACTGGTGCTGTTTCCGGCGCGGCAACTGATATATTGGCAAGAAAAGATTCAGCTGTACTTGCTTTAATAGGTACAGGAGGACAGGCTGAAAGTCAGTTGGATGCCGTGCTAAGCGTGAGAGATATTAAGGAAGTAAGAATACACAGTAAAAATATTGAACATGCAAGAAAATTTGCTGATAAAATGAGAGAAAAGTATAAATATAAACCAAGCATTGAAATTACAGCAGTTTTATCCTCAGGAGAAGCCGTAACTGGTGCAGACATTATTACTACTGTAACAACGTCAATGCAGCCTACATTTGACGGAAGGCTGATTAAAAAAGGTGCTCATATAAACGGAGTAGGCTCATATACGCCTGCTATGCAGGAGTTAGATGAATGGACTCTTCTTAATGCGGACAAGGTATACGTTGACACAAGAGATGGTGTTCTCAATGAGAGCGGGGATTTTATTATACCTATGAAAGAAGGTAAATTTACTAAGGATATTGTGACAGGAGAACTTGGCGAAGTAATTTTAGGAAAGGTTCCTTCCAGAGAGAATGAGGATGAAGTTACCTTGTTTAAAACTGTGGGAAGCAGTATTTTAGATATTGTAACATCCCGTAGAATTTACGAAAAAGCATTAGCTAGCAGAATAGGGAAGGTTGTAGAAATTTAACTAAAAAGTAAAAACTAAAATATTAAATTATGATTATAATGACGCACTTACCATTGATGCGACAAACAAAAAACAGGAGGTACATTTATGTTTCTCAATATGAATGTCAAATTTAAGGTTATGGATATCATGGACACTAATATCATTAAGGTTCCACCAAGCAAAACAGTTGCGGATATAATAGAAGAATTTGCGGAAAAAGACTGCGGTGAAGCCTTTGTGATTGAAACTGATTCTGATGGTGCGGAAAATATACAGGGAATGCTCACAATGAGTGGAATTTATAAGCTTATAAAGGAAAATAAATCATTGAGGACTCCTGTAAGTGCTGCTATGAATTCTTCTGTGCTTACTGTATCACCTGAATTACATGTTGAAGATGCGCAGAAATTTATGCTTAAGGAAAAAGCTAAGAGCGCAGCTGTATGCAATCATGGTAAAATTGTAGGCATTATTGAAAATCATGCTATTGAATACGGATGCTATAAATCAATAATTGAAATGAGAAATGAACTGATCGAAATAATAGATCACCTGCATGAAGGCGTATGTGTGGTAGATAAGTACGGTGTAGTAGGCCTTTGGAATAAAAGTGCAGAAAAGTTGTATAATGTAAGCTCAGACGAAATCATGGGAAAGAAATTAAAAGATTTTTTTCCTACTGCGCTGTTAAATATAGTTTTGGAAAGAAAAAAAGCCATAGAGAATGTTTATCATTCGCCGAGAGAAAATTCTGTCGTGGCTATATCGGCAAAGCCTATTATGACAAACAATTGTATTATTGGGGCTGTGTCATCAGAGACAGATATTACAGAGAGAGCAAATCTAACTATAAAGCTTGAAGAAGCAAAAGAAAGAGTGAGCTTTCTTGAAACAGAATATAAGAAGCTTACGGAAGACTGCTGCCAAATGGGATCAATAATAGGCAGAAGCAAAAAGATTACGGAAGTTATTGTGTTAGCTAAGCAGCTGTCCAAAACAGACGTGAACGTATTGATTACCGGTGAAAGCGGTACGGGCAAAGAAGTTTTTGCCAGAGCGATACATACTGAAAGCGGGCGTAAAGGCGACTTTGTTGCAATAAACTGCGGAGCTGTTCCGGAAAATTTGCTTGAAAGTGAATTGTTTGGATATGAAGGGGGCGCTTTTACAGGAGCTCTTTCAAAAGGTAAGAAGGGCAAATTTTTTCTTGCAGATAAGGGAACATTGTTTTTAGATGAAATAGGTGAGATGCCGCTTGATATGCAGGTAAAACTTTTGAGAGTTCTTCAGGATGGAGAAATCCATCCGCTGGGAGGGGAAAAGCCGATAAAAGTCGATGCGCGAATTATAGCGGCAACGAATCAGAATCTGCAAAAAATGATGAATAATGGAGAGTTCAGGGAAGATCTTTATTATAGGCTTAATGTTGTTACACTGTATCTTCCGCCATTAAGAGAAAGGTCAATGGATATACCGCTGTTTATTAATGAATTTCTTAAAGAGTTTTCAGAGAGGCACCATAAGGAAGTAAGGAGCATTTCCCCTCAAATTCTTAAGATACTTTTGGATTATGAATGGAAGGGAAATATAAGAGAGCTGAAAAATACAATAGAGCGTCTTGTGGTATTGTCAGATGACAAATCAATAAATATAGAGGCGCTTCCTGAAGACATTTTAAAAAATGTAAACGAAAAAAGCATTAATGAGCTTGACCAGTACAATCTTCAGAAAGTACTTGAAAATACTGAAAAAAAAATAATAACTCAAGTTATGAAACTTAATGAAAATAACAAAAAGAAGGCGGCTGAAATGCTAAATATTCCAAGAAGCACTCTATATTATAAATTAAAACAGTATACTATTGAATAGTGTCAGTTTATTGTAAGAGGTGTCGAAATATTGACGCTGATTTGACAAGTTATTAACATAACAAAACAATGGGCTTTATTAGATAAAAAACTAAAATCCAAAGTATATATGTGTCGAAATATCGACACAAAAAAACCAACGAAGTATAAAAAAAAATTATAATAAACAAAGCAAACTATTGAAAAATGTTTGCTTTGTTTGTTTTTTAATTTACAAACAAAAATTGGCATAAATTATGCAATATATGAATGGCAGGTAAGCTTTTTACTAATAATACAAAAGAAGGAGGTGAATAAAATGGATTTTAGATTTCTCTTGAGACAACATGTAGGCGCACCCTGCGTTCCGATGGTAAAAGTATCGGATCAGGTAAGAAGAGGTCAAAAAATAGCCGAGCCTAACGGACTTGGAGCATATATTCACAGCAGCGTAAACGGAAAAGTATCTGAAATAAATGATACGGAAATTATTATTTCGGGAGATGAAAATCAATCGAAAGAATATCTTCCTATCGATGACACAAAGGATTTTCTTGAAGCAATAAAGGAATCCGGAATTGTCGGAGCCGGAGGAGCAGGATTTCCAACACATGTGAAATTAAAGACCAAAATTCCCGGCGGTTATGCAATTGTTAATGCTGCGGAGTGCGAGCCCGTTTTAGGCCATAATATACAATATATTGAAAAATTCGCTTCTAAAATTATAAGTGGATTAAAAATAGTTATGGAAATTACTGATGCGGAACACGGAATTGTGGCTATAAAGCCTAAACACAAGCATGCGATCAATGTGCTTGAAAAAGCAATAGGAAAAGATAATATTAAAATTAAATTTCTTCCGGATTTGTACCCGGCCGGAGATGAGAGAGTTATAGTCAGAGAGATTCTAGGGATAGAATTAAAACCCGGGCAATTGCCGAGTGAAGCAAATGCAGTAATACAAAATGTTGAAACAGTAAAAAATATTGCTTTTGCGGTTGAAGACAGAAAACCTGTAATAGACAAAGATGTTACAGTGGGAGGCAGAGTAAGAAATGCTGGGGATGGTAAAACATTTCTGGATGTGCCGATAGGATACCCGGTAAAAAAACTTATTGATTCCCTTGGAGGATACATTGAACCACATGGGGAAATAGTACTGGGAGGACCATTTACAGGCAAGCATGGAAGTGAAGAAGCTCCTGTAACAAAAATACTTGGTGGAATTCTTGTGGCAATGCCTTTCCCTACTGATAAGAGAAAATTCGGCATACTTGCATGTGAATGCGGAGCTCAGGAAAGCAGACTTAAAGAAATTGTAAATGCAATGGGTGGTCAGGTAGTTGCTGAAGAAAAATGCAAAAGGATGACTGAAGTAAACGGCAGATACAGATGTGAGCTTCCAGGAGTTTGTCCCGGACAGGCACAGACTGTTATAAGCCTTAGAAAAAAAGGTGCTGAAGTTATTTTAACAGGAAGCTGTGGTGACTGAACTAACACTGTAATGACAGTTACTCCTAGGTTAGGAGTTCCAACATATCACCACACTGACCATGTTCTTAGGGCAGCAGGCCATAAGTTAGTAAGAAAAATAAAAGAATAGAAGTTAAAAAGGAGGTATTTATTATGTCCATTACTCCAGAAACTGCTGAACAACACAAAAAGGATTATGCGGTGGTATGCTGCAGGACAGAAGCCGGCAAGATTATTGAAGCCGATTCATTGGAAGATCCTGCTATATTTGCAGACTTAGAAGATTCAGGGTTGCTAAACATTCCTGATAACTGTTTAAAGATAGGTGAAGTATTAGGTGCAAAGCTAATATCAACCATTGATTCTTTAACACCGATTACTCCGGATGTTGTCGAAGGGGCAAAAATAAATGAAGATAATGGTGCTGAAGTAGCAAAATTAACTGAGACAGTTACTGAAGAAGTTGCTGAAAAACCGGCAATTGTACCTGTGGCACCAAGTAATGCAGGTGTTTTAAAAATACACATTGGAGAGGGAAAAGACATTAATTTAGAAATTCCGATGGGGTATTCATCTGTGGGAACAGGCGTGTCATCTGCAAAAGCAGAAGAAGCAGCAGCTGTTCAAGAAACAGTGCTAAATGAAGTTCAGGTTAATGGTGAATTACCTGAAAAGAAAATAAGAGAGCTTGTTAAAAAGCACTATAAAATTGATAAAGTTGAATTAGGACCTGAAACTAAAATTGAAGGTACTACATTATTTATCAGAGAAAATATCTGTGAAGATGCAATTAAAGAAAGCGACTTAGTTAAAAAAATCAAATTTGACATTATTACTCCTGACAAATACAACTTGTACAGCGAGACTATAATGGATGTTCAGCCTATTGCAACTAAGGAAGGCGATTCTAAGATAGGTACCGGAGTTACAAGAGTATTAGACGGTGTAATATTAATGGTTACTGGCGTGGATGAAGGCGGAGTACAGATAGGCGAATTTGGTTCTTCAGAAGGAATCCTTGAAGAAAACATTATGTGGAACAGACCTGGATCACCTGATAAAGGCGAGATATTTATCAAGACAGAGGTAGTAATTCAGGAACATACAAACATGGAAAGACGCGGACCTTATGCTGCTCACAAGGCTTCAGACTTTATCACGCAGGAAATTAGAAATGCGTTAAAGAAATTGGATGATGAGAGTTTGGTTGTTAACACAGAATTAACAGAACAATACAGAAGACCCGGCAAGAAAAAAGTGGTTGTAGTAAAAGAAATAATGGGTCAGGGAGCAATGCATGATAACTTGATACTTCCAGTTGAACCTGTAGGTGTTTTAGGTGGAAAGCCAAATGTTGATTTAGGAAATCTTCCTGTAATGATGAGCCCGCTGGAAGTATTGGATGGAGGTATTCATGCACTCACATGCATAGGACCTGCTTCTAAGGAATGCTCAAGACATTATTGGAGAGAGCCTCTTGTAATTGAAGCTATGAATGATCCCGACATTGATCTTTGCGGTGTAATATTTGTAGGAAGTCCACAGATAAACTCTGAAAAATTCTATGTATCTGAAAGACTTGGAATGATTGTTGAAGGACTGGATGTTGACGGAGCTGTTGTAACTACAGAAGGCTTTGGAAACAACCATATCGACTTCGTAAGTCATATTGAACAGATAGGAATGAGAGGAATCCCTGTTGTAGGTATGTCATTCTGTGCTGTTCAGGGCGCTCTGGTAGTAGGAAATCCATATGTAAAATACATGGTGGATAACAACAAATCTCAGGAGGGTATTGAAAATGAGGTTCTCTCTTGTAATACTCTGTGTCCTGAAGATGCAGTACGTGCGGTAAGCATGCTCAAGTCTGTTATGTCCGGAGAAGAAGTGAAGGAAGCCGAAAGAAAATGGAATGCAAATGTTAAGGAAAACAATTTGGAGCTTATAGAAAAAGAATGCGACGTTAATATAGAAAGACAAAAAAATGAACAGTCGCTTCCAATGAGCCAAAAAAGGAAAGAGAAGTACTCATAATGAAGTACGGCGAAAAGACAATATATGTCGAAGGCATTATAACCAGAGTAACAGACGGCTCGATGGAGGTTGATTTTAAAGGAAGGTTGGGACATATAAGTGTTCCACTTAGAATGGTAATAACAGATTATCCTTTGGAAGTAGGGCAGGAAGTTGCGCTGAATATGAGCTTTTTAGAAGTCATAAGCCCAAAAGTTAATGAAAAATATAGAAGCAATTTTGATAGACATATTGAAGTTGAGGAGGTAAAAAATGAGTCAGATAGTTAAAGGCTTACAATCTGAAATATTTGCCCCAATTACACCACCATCTGTTTTCACTCCTGTTACAATGGAGTTGAAAGATATGAAGGTGGCATTGGCATCAGCTGCCGGAATACACTTGAAAAGTGATAAAAGATTTAATTTAGCAGGAGATTTTACTTACAGAATAGTTCCTGGAGATACTCCTACAAGTGAATTAATGGTATCACACGGCGGTTATGATAATGGCGATGTTAATAAGGATGTAAACTGTATGTTTCCTCTTGACAGGTTGAGAGAGCTTAAAGAGGAAGGGTTAATTAAAGAAGTGGCTGAAAGTCATGTAGGATTTATGGGAGGCGGCGGAAATCAGCAGAAATTTACTGAAGAAACCGGACCTCAGATAGCTAAAATATTGAAGGATGAGAATGTGGATGCAGTGCTGCTTACAGCAGGCTGAGGTACTTGCCACCGCTCTGCCGTGATTGTGCAGAGAGCGATTGAGGAAGCTGGAATACCAACTATTATTATAGCAGCTCTTCCTCCGGTAGTGCGCCAAAATGGTACTCCGAGAGCCGTATCTCCAAGAGTCCCTATGGGTGCTAATGCAGGTGAACCGAATAATCCTGAGATGCAAAGAAATATTGTTAGAGATACACTTAAGCAATTGGTTGAAATTCAGACACCAGGTAAGATTGTTCCACTGCCTTACGAATATATTGCTAAGGTTTAAGCTTAAATATACTATCTGTCTCATTTAAATGAGACAGATAGTTAAAAAAGGGTGATGAAATTGGAATACAATCAGGAAATAGTAATAAGAAGACTTGTTATTAAGTCGTATCACATAACAGAGGTTGAAGCTAACGATGAATTTTTAATAAATAACAGAACTCTTGCTATTCAGAACAATTACTTTAATAAGATAATTGATAATAATGAATATGTGGAAAAAATTGATGTTCATGTTATAAAACCAGGTGAGCATAATAGATTTGTCAATAGCATTATGGATATTATCCCAATATCAACTAAAGTGCTTGGAGTGATAGGAGAAGGAATAACCCACACTTTAACAGGAGTGTATGTTATGATGACCGGCGCTGATAAAAATGGTGTACAAATGGCTGAATTTGGATCCTCAGAAGGTATTTTGAAAGAAAAATTATTTCTTGGAAAAGCAGGAACTCCTGGAGAGAACGATTATATAATTCATGTTGATATAACATTTAAAGAAGGGTTAATGTCAAACAGAATGTATCCAACGGAGGGACACAGGCTATGCGATTCTTTTATACAAGAAATAAGAAATATATTAAAAAAAATACCTGCGCAAGAATTTAATGAAAAGTATGAATACTTCGACAAAATTAGGCCTGGTAAAAAGAGAGTAGCTATTGTCAAGCAAATAGCGGGGCAGGGAACTATGTACGACAACCAGTTATTCAGCGAAGAACCTTCAGGATTTGCCGGTGGGAAATCCATAATTGACATGAAAAATCTCCCTATTGTTCTTAGCCCTAATGAATATAGGGACGGAGCACTGAGAGCAATGGTATAAGGAGGTGTTTTTATGGGTATAGGACCATCGACTAAAGAGACGACACTTCATCATTTTAGAGATCCTTTACTGGAAATTGCTTCATCTGATGATGATTTAGATGTTGTAGGAGTAGTACTTGTGGGAACTCCGCAAGATAATGAGTATAAAAATTTTGTAGGTAAAAGAACTGCTGCGTGGCTGGAAGCAATGAGGGTTGATGGAGCTATCATATCCTGTGACGGATGGGGAAACAGCCATGTGGATTATGCTAACACTATTGAAGAGATAGGGAAACGTAATATCCCTTTGGTAGGTATGGCATTTATAGGAACTCAGGCACAATTTGTTGTTACAAATAAGTATATGGATACTATTGTGGATATAAATAAGTCTGAAGAAGGAATAGAAACAGAAAATGTCGGAGAAAATAATGCAAGTAAGATTGATGCGAAAAAAGCTGTTGCATTGTTAAAATTAAAAATGCGGAGAGGGCGTAAGTAGAAAATTTAGCATACAAATCAACGTTAAAATTTTAACAACAACACAATTTAAGTGAGGGAGGTAATTCTATGAAATTTTCTAGAAGTATAGTGGCTATAGATTCTCATACTATGGGAGAACCTACAAGAGTAATTGTAGGAGGTGTACCATCAATAAAAGGTGCAACTATGCCGGAAAAGAAAAAATATTTAGAAGATCACATGGACTATATTAGAACATCAATTATGCACGAACCGAGAGGGCATAATGATATGTTCGGATCTATTATTACACAGCCAACATCTGATAAAGCGGATATCGGTATTATCTTTATGGATGGGGGAGGATACCTGAATATGTGCGGTCATGGTTCCATAGGAGCTGCGACGGTTGTTGTTGAAAATGGAATGGTTCCTATGGTTGAGCCTGTAACAGAAATAAATTTGGAAGCTCCGGCCGGCATAGTGAAAGCAAAAGTTTTCGTAGAATGCGGTAAAGTAAAAGAAGTATCTATAACTAATGTACCGGCTTTTCTCTATAAGAGAGATGTAAAAATAAATGTTCCTGAAATTGGAGAAATTATATTAGATATTTCATTTGGAGGAAGCTTTTTTGCAATATTAAATGCAAAGCAGCTTGGTCTCGAGATTATACCTGCTAATGCAGATAAGTTGAAAAATATTGGAATGGTTATTCGCGACGTCGTTAATAAGGAGATTAAGGTACAACATCCTACTCTTCCGCATATCAACACAGTTGACTTGGTGGAAATATATGACGAGCCGACTAATCCAGAAGCAACATATAAGAATGTAGTTGTGTTTGGTGACGGACAAGTAGATCGATCGCCATGCGGAACGGGAACATCAGCGAAAATGGCCACATTGTATGCAAAAGGTAAGCTAAAACTGGGTGAACCATTTGTGTATGAAAGCATAATAGGGACGTTGTTCAGAGGCAGAGTTCTAGAAACAACTAAAGTAGGGGATCTAGATGCAATAGTTCCGGAAATTACAGGCAGTGCTTATATTACAGGATACAGTAACTACGTCATAGATGACAGTGACCCAGTAAGGCATGGATTTATGCTACAGTAAAGTATTATTGTTAATTAAAATTAAAAACCAAAAAATTATGGAGGATTGTTTATGGTAAGTATATTACTCAGTGTCTTAGGACTGTTTACATTAGCATTTCTAGTTGTATTTTTAAAAGACTTTTTTGCAAATAAGAATAATCTTGAGGAAGAAACAAACTGGTTGAAGTCAGGCATAATTGGGCTTCTAACAAATTTCTTTGACACTCTGGGAATAGGAAGTTTTGCTCCTACGACAGCTTTGCTGAGAACATTTAAACAAATAAAAGATAGAGTAATTCCGGGAACTTTAAATGTTTCTTGTACAGTACCGGTTGTAATCGAAGCGTTTGCGTTTATAACTGTAGTTAAGGTAGAACCGATAACTTTGACATCGATGTTGGTAGCTGCTGTACTGGGTTCGGTACTTGGTGCAGGATATGTTTCTAAGATGCCGGAAAAGAAAATACAGCTTATCATGGGAGTTGCATTGCTTGCAACAGCATTCTTGATGTTTTCTAAGCAGTTGGGATGGATTGCAGGATTAGGAACAGGAACTGAAATTGGACTTACAGGAGCCAAATTAATTGCAGCAGTAGTCGGCAACTTCATACTGGGTGCATTAATGACGGCAGGAATAGGACTTTATGCTCCGTGCATGGCTTTAGTTTATATACTTGGAATGTCTCCGGCTGTTGCTTTCCCTGTTATGATGGGTTCTTGCGCATTCTTAATGCCAGTAGCTTCTATTAAGTTTGTAAAAGAAGGGGCGTACAACAGAAAGGTATCATTAGCAATTACTATAGGCGGTATAATAGGTGTATTATTAGCTGTATTTGTATTCACTTCACTGCCATTGGATGTGTTAACTTGGCTTGTAATTGCAGTAGTAACATACACAGGTATAACTTTGTTGAAAGCTTCAATGAAAGAGGTAGCGATAGAAGCTGCTGAAACAAACAATAAACCAATTCAATAACTTTAATTGATACAGCCGATAATTGGCAGGTTGAATTGAGCGATCAGTCTGTCAATTATCGGCTAATATTCAAACTTAATTAGCTTAAATATTCATACATTGGAGCAACTATTGATTATACGCAGTTCACGTCTATAGAAACAATTATGTTTACGGAAAATGTGTTTTATCCGTTTTTTGCGAGTTATATATGCAATTTCGCACACTAAGCCAATAATACACCTATTATACTAAAACTTGCTTTTAAAAAAGAATTACTCCTAATGCGATGAAGATTATGCAATTTTCTTGATTCATCAACACAAACATATGCCGTGACAAGCACATGTTTATTTTTTATACAAGGGGAAATTATTTACCGCAGCATTTTTTATATTTTTTTCCGGAGCCGCACGGGCACGGATCATTTCTTCCAATCTTGGTTTCTGCAATTACTTGCTTTGATCTGTTGAAGTCTTTTTTTATTTTTTTCCTTTTATCATCATCAAATATATTGCTCCACTCATTCATTCCATAAAGCCATTCCGCTTTTGCGTCATGCATATTCCACAAAAGTTTTTCCCAATCTAGCTCTGCTTTTAACACCGACTCTTCTGTTAATGAATCTAAGTCAAGACCTTCCTTGAAGCTTGTGTTTGCACCGTCAAGAAATCCTATATATTCCATACTGGTCATATCGTTATGTTTTGATAAATCAACTACTTTCCCCTCAATTACAGGGCTTTTAGATTCAAGTATTTTTCTGTAGCATTCAGCTTCTTTAGCCATGTAATCCTTGAAAAAATTTTGGTATTCTTCCTGTGTTTTAATATTCTTTAAAGCTTCATTCCATTCTGTATATAAACTCATTTTTGCCTCCAAATAATTTACTATCGTTATTTTAACAGCAAAATAATAAAATATCAAGACAAAAAATGCCGCAGAATGTGCGGCATTTTTGCTATTATTTTTGTTTAAGCAGATCTCTTATTTCTGTTAAAAGTTCCTCTTGGTAGTCTATATTGATTTAACATACTAATGAAGGAATTATCAATTTTTATATTTTAATCCATTGTTTGTTATTCCAAGTTCAAAGCTGTCATCATATGAAATGTAGCGTACATTGTTTTCTATTACCGTATTTTCTTTGTCTCCTTTGTAAACGACAAATACCTGATTATTCTCAGATGCTGCTTCAAGTATTTCTTTTAAAATTTTCACTTCCCGCGCATCATAAATTGTATCAAGATTAGCATTCATAGTAAGCACGAGCACCTTATCTTCATAATTTACAAAGCTCTTTATATTGTTCCACATAGTTGTATTGCTTGAGCTCATCGTTGCATTGGAAATTATGCCGTCAAAGTATATAATTTCGCCATTTCCGGACAAAATTTCTTTCTTATCAGGTGAAACAACCAATTTTTCAGAGTAGTCGGATATTTCATCAGACTTCATGTGATCCACAAATTCAGTTTCTTCTTTCAAGCCAAGCTGTTTATCCTTAGGCTCATACATGATTCTTAAATTATCGATATATATTGTTCCTGTATCTTTTCTTGTTTCATTTATTTCTGCAAGATAAATATTTTTCAGTGTTACCGGATATGCAGTTCCTTCGGGTATTTGTGCCTCTACCCATTTCCACCCTGTCCAGTCAACTTCATCTGCAAATGTGAGTTTTATCTGATTGTTATAAACGTCTGTAATTCTTGTTCGGAGCCAATGGTTTTTACCGTCTCCATAAACCCACATGCCAATTGCTTTAGGTTTGTCTTCAAGTTTAATTCCTTCGCCATCTTCACCGAATTCCACGAATGCTATGCTTTGGTCAGTCATTTCCGTAAAGTCATAGTCCAGCTTTAATGATTTAGAACCTTCCTTGACAAAATCTTCGGATATAGACATGTTTCCGGATGAATTATCAGGGTATAGTGTGAGTTTAAGGTTATCAAGCTCTTCAAATCTATTAAGAGTCTTATATCTGTAGCCAACCTTGACTTGTATATGTTTAATTGCATTTCCAAAGCTTGCTGTAACAGCACCAGTATTGCTTACATCTCCGGCAGTAAAAATGCCGTTTTCAACTTTGCCGACCCTGTTTCTGTAAGAATAAGAAATATATTCAGCAGGTATGTATGCAGAATTTCCATCATCATCAATACCCAGGATTTCTCCTATTTCGTAAGTATCTCCAAGTCCAAGAACTATGGAATCATTGCTGAATTTTAATGCAACAGGTTCAGCAAGGACATCTATTTCAACCTGGCCTTCAGCATCTCCCGACAATGCTGTAATAACAACTTTTCCGGCTTTTGAGGGATAGAAAATATTGTTTTCTATTTTACCTGCATTAGTTGGAGAAATGCTATACTTTACTTCTTTGTTAGTTACTTCAATTTGCGTGTAGTATTCATTAAAAAATTTAAGATCTAATGATACTTCTGTATTATTAAAAACCATATTTTGATAAGGCGTTATTTCAATGCTGCCTACATTGTCGCTGTCAGGTGAATTATTAAATACGGCTACACCTGAGGCTATTTTTCTTTCTCGTCCGTCAGATGGAATATTAACAACTGTAACGTTTGAATTTCTTAAAAAGTCAACGCCCATGGTGGTAGACCCTCCACCATCCATATTAACAGCGTCGTAAGCGCCTAGCCCTAACATTATTTCAGCAAGTTCTGTCTGCTTAACTCCTACGTAATTTTTATTTCTGCCGTCTATTGTTACCATAATCATTTCTGTATTATCTTTGTTGAACCCTATTGCTGTTCTTGGATGCGCTCCTAGTACCTCGTCGCTTATTTCATTGACCATACCATCTTTAACGAGGTAGTTCAGTGCACCGAAGGCAAAATCTACATTGTCAGGACTAAAATCAAGTTCTATATTTAGGGATACAGGCTGTCCCGGTACAAAGGATTTCAGCATTTGTTCCATGGCTACTGAGTTGCAGCTTGCAATAACATAACCATCTTTGGGGATTATTGTTGAGATCTGATTCTTTCGAATTTCAGAGACCATATTATCAATTACAATAACTTCAACAATATCTTTTTTTCCGTCGTATCCTGGAGACATTTTGTTCCAATCAGTTGTAAGAATTGTTGCTGCCCAGTCCAATGAAGATGTTTTATTGAATGCTGTAACATCAAATACGGTGCTGTCAGAACCATACAATGTTATTTTAGGATTCCATACAGATATATCCATACTTTCATTATCCAAGAGTTTGGAAACTGTAGGGTATCCGTAGCTGTACGGAAGAGGAGATGTTATCAGCTTTCCATCTTTAATTAATGGACCGTAGGTATATGTAGGATCGCCCATGTAGAAAAAGTCACCATTAACTGCCGCTGTTGCGCCTGATGATTTAATCATACTGCTCAAAGGTGAGCGGGTTCCTACACCGTTTTCTCCTGTTATAGGTTTAATTTCTGTATATTCATCTGTCAAATCAGCTCTTACCACGTTTATGTTCATCCAGCCAGCGGAGGTGTATCTTTCGATTTTTTCATATGTAATACCTGTTGATAGCCTTGTTTGTTCTGACAGGTCAGATACTGTATACAGGCTGCCGTAGGCGTATGAACTCAATAAAATTGCAAGAGCAACCGAGAAAGCTGCTATTTTTTTAATAAACAAATAAATCATTCCTTTCTGTTTAATTTTCATACCTCATTATAACACAAAAAATGGACAACCATTATTAAATTACTATTAATAAGGTTGTAATTTTTAGTAATAGTGGATATGTTTATAATTAATTAGACGTATGTTATCATGCTTTGTTCCGCCTTTCATAGCAAATAATTAAATAAATTTTATGCAGCAAAAATTATTTAGACATGTATTGACAACAAGAAATTGATATGTTATGATTATGCAAAATAAATCCTTATCAAGAGTGGTGGAGGGACGAGGCCCAATGAAACCCGGCAGCCTGATTATTCAAGGTGCTAATTCCCGCGGATTTCCGAAAGATGAGGCATATTTACAGAGACAAAGACCTCTTCTGCGGAAGAGATTTTTTTTTGGCAAAACAAAAAATGCATTGTTTAAAAGAATGCGTAGTTAATTGAAATAAGTTTTGAAATTTATTTGATTTGAAAAATGGATAATACAAAGAAAGGAAATATAATATGAAGAAATGGTTATTTACATCTGAATCAGTTACTGAAGGACACCCGGATAAAATGTGTGATCAGATTTCAGATGCGATTTTGGATGCGATTTTAGAAAAAGATCCTAATGGAAGAGTTGCCTGTGAAACAATTACTAAAACAGGATTTGTTCTTGTAGCGGGAGAAATAAGCACAAACTGCTACATTGATATACCTAAAATAGTTAGAGATACTATTAAGGATATAGGTTATGACAATGCTGAATATGGCTTTGATTACAAGACATGTGCCGTGTTTACATCAATTGAAGAGCAGTCTCAGGATATAGCAATGGGCGTTGATGCTGCTGATGAATATAAAAAAGATGACAAGGATACAAATGATATGATTGGCGCAGGAGACCAAGGAATGATGTTTGGTTTTGCGTGCAATGAAACTCCAGAAATGATGCCTATGCCAATTTATCTTGCACACAAGCTTTCAAGGAAACTGACTGAGGTAAGGAAAAACAAAACAATAAATTATCTGAGACCGGACGGTAAGACTCAGGTTACTGTTGAGTACCAGGACAACAAACCTGTAAGAATAGATACAATTGTTATATCAACTCAACATAACCCTGAGGTTGACAGAAAAACAATTGAAAAAGACTTAATTGACCAAGTAATTAAAACTACTGTCCCTGCTGAGTTACTGGATGATGAGACTAAGTATTTTATCAACCCTACCGGAAGATTTGTAATAGGCGGGCCTCAGGGAGACTCAGGATTAACAGGACGAAAAATCATAGTTGATACTTACGGCGGATACTCAAGACACGGCGGAGGGGCATTTTCCGGAAAAGATTCCACAAAAGTTGACCGATCCGCAGCATATGCAGCAAGATATATTGCTAAAAATATTGTTGCAGCCGGACTGGCAGAAAAATGTGAAGTTGAGCTTGCATATGCCATAGGTGTTGCAAAACCGGTATCGATAATGGTTGATACATTTGGAACTAATAAAATCGATGAAGAAAAGATTCAGCAGGCTGTTTCGGAAAATTTTGATTTAAGACCGGCAGCGATAATTGAATACTTTAATTTGAGAAGACCTATGTACAAACAGATAGCTGCTTACGGGCATTTTGGAAGAGATGATTTAGATCTTCCTTGGGAAAAGACAGATAAAAAAGAAGTGCTGAAAAAATATTTATAATTTTGAAAAAGAGTAGATAGTCACTATTTACTCTTTTTTGTATAATATGCTTAAAAAACGAGGAGTATACAATGTTTGACAGAGGCTCGGGAATACTTATGCCCATAAGTTCTATTCCTTCAAAATTTGGAATAGGAACATTTGGGAAAGAAGCATACAATTATATAGACTTTTTGTGTGAGTCAGGACAGAGATACTGGCAGCTTCTGCCTTTAGGACCTGTTTCATATGGAGATTCTCCATATTCTCCATTTTCAATATATGCAGGAAATCCATACTATATTGACTTGGAGCTTTTGATTGAAGAGGGAATATTGTCGTTAAAAGATTGCGAGATACTAGATTCTGACGATGGATATGTGAATTATGATAAACAGTTTAAACTAAGGTATAACGTATTATACAAGGCGTATGAAAATTCGAAGTGCTATAAAAATGAAGTTCGCATGTTTTGTCAAAATAATAAATGGGTTTTGGATTATTCGATGTTTATGGCACTAAAATACCGCTTCAATCAAATGCCATGGAAAGAGTGGGGAAAGGGCATATTCGACAGAAATGAAAATTTCTTGGAAGAATACAGGATGCTTCTTAGTGATCAAATCGAATTTTGGAGCTTTCTTCAGTGCGTATTTTACCGTCAGTACCATAAACTAAAGAAATATGCCAATAAAAATGGAATCAGAATAATAGGAGACATGCCCATATATGTTTCGGAGGACAGCGTTGAAGCTTGGGCTGAAAGAGAATTATTCGTAAGGGATGACAATAACAATTTGTCTTTGGAAGCAGGTGTCCCGCCGGATATTTTTTCGGAAACCGGTCAGCTTTGGGGAAATCCTGTTTATAACTGGGGATATTTAAAAGAAAATTCCTATAAATGGTGGATAAACAGATTAAATTGGTCGGTAAAATTATATGATGCTGTTAGAGTAGACCATTTCAGGGGATTTGATGAGTTCTGGGCAGTAAAGGCAGGGTCTGAAGATGCAGTTAACGGCAAATGGTATCCTGCAGAAGGGAGAGAAATGTTTGAGCTTGCGGTAAGTAATATAAAGGGTTTAAACATAATAGCCGAAGATTTAGGTGTTATTACCGATTCAGTGATAGAATTAAAAAATAAGTTAAATTTCCCGGGAATGAAGGTGCTTCAGTTCGCCTTTGACGGCAATCCTGACAATCCGCATCTTCCATATAATTACGAGGAAAACTCTGTGGCCTATACAGGAACTCATGACAACGATACATTAAAGG
Organism: Sedimentibacter sp. LTW-03; assembly: GCF_052059825.1. GTDB lineage: Bacteria > Bacillota > Clostridia > Tissierellales > Sedimentibacteraceae > Sedimentibacter. The sequence continues at coordinate 2,526,906 of NZ_CP197180.1, read as the reverse complement.
GCTGGCTTGTGAAGCTGAATGATGAAACTAAGTCCTGCGTGTTAAAAAGTATGAATTTAGGTGAAAAGCTTTCTATAAACGAGATCGTTGAGGGCTTAATAAAAAAAGTAATGTGCAGCAAAGCAAATCTTGCTGTGATACCCATGCAGGATTATTTGCTTCTGGACTCAAGCGCAAGAATAAATACGCCATCGACTGTGGGAGGAAACTGGATGTGGAGAGCTAAAAAAGAGGACTTTACTCCGGAACTGGCAAAAAAGATTAAATCATTGACTGAAATCAGCGGACGTTTTAAAGAGGCTATTGCAATTACAATAACCTCTTATTAATTATATCAATATTAAAAACTTGTTGCTGTCTAAATCGAAACTGTTATTGCTTATTTTTAATAAATAATCTTTTTTAGGACTACTAAAATTTAAAGTTATTGTTTTGTCGGACAGATTTGTGGCAATTATGATATTTTTATTTTTGTCATATCTTTCAAATATAAATACACCTTCATCATGTGTGAGACACTTATATTTGCCTTCATCAAACACGCTGTATTTTCTTAGTTGAGAAAGCATTTTATAATGATTTAATATTTCATTATTTTCATGGCCCCACGGAAAGCATCGCCTGTTGAAAGGGTCTTCAAAACCTTCAACGCCAGCCTCGTCACCGTAATATATGCATGGGATTCCGGGAAGTGTAAATTGAAGCAGGCTTGCTATTTTAAGAAGAGCAGTGCCTTTTTTTAATTCTTCAATGCTCAATTTATATTCTGCCTTTTTATGTTTGCTTTCAGGAATTTCGGTGCAACCTAAGACAGTTAGAATTCTTACTGTATCATGAGTGCCGAGAATATTCATCAGGCAGTTGACGGTCTGCGGAGGATATTTTTCAATTATAAAACCCATAGTTCTGTTAAGCATTTCGCAGTCTTTATTTTCTATATATTTAATTATTGCACTTCTAAGAGGGTAGTTTGTAACAGAGTCAAGTTGCTCCCCGCAAAAGTATTCTTTTAATTTTCCATATGAAAATTTATCAGTTGCATCTTCCCATACTTCTCCTGCTATAAAGCTTTCGCTGTCTTTATTTTTTGATGCTATTCTTAATGCCTTCAAAAATTCATTGGGCAGTTCATCTGCAACGTCAAGCCTCCATCCCTTGACGCCTCTTTTTTGCCAATATTTCAAAACTCCGTTTTCTCCTGTTATGAAATCAATATAGCTTTTGCTTTCCTTATTTATTGTAGGCAATGTTTTTATGCCCCACCAACAGGCATAGTCATTATTCCAATTGTTGAACATGTACCAGTCAAAGTAGAAAGAGTTCTGGCTTTGATATGCACCTGTTGAGTTATAGTGCCCATATTTATTGAAATAAACACTGTCAACACCGGTGTGACTGAAAACACCGTCTAAAATTATGCTCATACCATAGTTTTTTGCTTCTGTTACAAGTTCTATAAATGATTGTTCATTCCCGAACATAGGATCAATGGAAAGATAATCTCCAACATCATATTTGTGATTTGAGTATGCTTCAAATACGGGAGACAGATATATTGCGGTTATGCCCAGTTCCGAAAGGTAAGGAAGTTTTGCTTTTATTCCCTCCAGATTCCCTCCGAAGTAGTCATTATTTTTTATTTCACCTTCTATGGGAAGGTAATTAGGTATTCCTCCCCAGTCATCCCTGATAATTATGTCACTGTCTTTACTGAGTGTATAGCTTCTGTAAAAACGGTCAACAAAAATATGGTAGATGATACCACCTTTAATCCAGTTAGGTGTTGTAAAGTTTTTATTATAAACCAGCAGTTCATAATTAGGGGATAAATTACTTTCGTCAAAAATAAAATAATAGAAATAGCTGCCTGCCTCATTTATTGCAAATGAGGCTTCATATAAATCATGAGATTTTTCTGTTCCTACCCATTTCATTGGAATTTCTTTGTACAAATTACAGTTGTAATCATTTCGCTTATCTATTCTCATTATAGGAGTACCGTATTTTTTCTTTACATACACTTTTAATGTAAGAGGCTTATCTTCTTTTACTCCGCCTTGAGGACTTCGGAAAAATTCAGATTGACTATCAAATATAAACATAGCTTCTCCTATCTTGTAAACAAAGGATGCAATTGTCAGGCATCCTTTGTTTATATGTTATTAATATTAATCATTAATGGTTTTAAGATTCCAGATTTTATCTGCATATTCTTTTATTGATCTGTCAGAGGAAAATACACCAGCGCAGGCAATATTCATCAGAGACATTTGATTCCATTTCCTTTTGTCGTTGAAATACAAAAGGGATGCTTTTTTATGAACATCCATATAGCTGTCATAGTCAGCAAAGCACATGTACGGATCGCCTACCTGTGGTCCGCCTATGAGATATTTGCTTATGGATTCGAACGATTTACCGGAAATACCTTTGTTTAGAAAATCAATTATTTTTCTAAGTTTAATGTTCTTTTGATAATATACAATTGAAGAGTAGCCTTTTTTCCAAAGATTCTCAACCTCATAATCTCTCATTCCGAACAAGAAAAAGTTCTCTTCTCCTACTTGATTTATTATTTCAACATTTGCTCCGTCGTATGTGCCTATTGTAACAGCGCCGTTTAGCATGAACTTCATATTGCCTGTGCCGCTTGCTTCTTTACCGGCGAGAGAAATTTGTTCACTTAACTCACCGGCAGGAATGATAAGTTCAGCAAGAGATACTGAATAGTTTTCTAAAAATACAACATCTATATATTTTTTTATAAAGGTGTTTTTATTTATATATTCGCTAAGGGCATATATGAGTTTTATTGTTTCTTTTGCTCTAAAGTAGCCTGGCGCAGCTTTTGCAGCAAATATAAATGTTTCCGGAACTATGCCTTCAGTATTGCCGTCATTTATATCTATTATAAGGCTTATAATCCGAAGTGCATTTAAAAGCTGCCTCTTGTATTCATGAAGCCTTTTGGCTTGTATATCAAATATTGAATCAATATTGAGCGCAATATGTTCATTTTTCATTACATATTCAGCAAGTCTTTTCTTATTGTTGTATTTGATATTATCTAATTTTTCTAGAACAGAATCGTCTTCGTAGTATTTTTTCAAGTCGTATAAATTTTCAGCGTGAAACGAATAACCGGGGCCTATTAAGTTATCAAGAAGCTTCTTAAGCTGCGGGTTTGCCTGATTCAGCCATCTTCTATGTGCTATTCCGTTTGTTATACTCATAAATTTATTTGGACTGTAATCATAAAAATTTTTGAAAACCGTACGCTTAAGTATTTCAGTATGAAGGCTTGCAACGCCGTTTACTGTATGACTTCCCACTATGCATAGGTTGGCCATGTTAATTCTGTCATAGCTGAAAATTGACATTTGAACAGCTCTGTTCCAGTCTCCGTTGTATTTTCTCTTTGCTTCATCAAGAAACCTTTTGTTTATCTCGGCAATAATCATATGGATTCTGGGAAGCTTTGCTTTTACAATATTCACATCAAATGTTTCAAGGGCTTCCGTAAGAACTGTATGATTGGTGTATGAAACTGTATTTGTTACAATATCCCAAGATTTTTCCCATGAATAATTATATTCATCCATAAAAATACGCATGAGCTCCGGTATTATGAGAGCAGGGTGTGTATCATTAATGTGAATTGCACATTTTTCGCTGAAATTATCAAAGTTCGAATATTTGCTGAAGTGATTTCTGACAATATCTTGAGCTGATGCAGAAACAAGGAAATATTGTTGTTTAAGCCTTAAAATTTTGCCTTCACTATGATTATCTGAAGGATACAAAACCTTGGATATTGCTTCTGCCATTGAATCCTCTGACAACGCCCGTATATAATCTCCCTGGGAAAACAGATTCATATCAATTGAATTAAGGCTTCGTGATTCCCATAATCTCAACAGACTGACTCCTTCACTGTCAGATCCGGAAATGAACATATCATAAGGGATTGCTTCAATTTCAGTAGGATACAAGTAATTAATTTTCAGTCCATTTTCAGTCCATACTTCTTGTACGGTTCCGTCAAATTTAACCGTGACACGCTCTTCTGTCTTAGGGACAAGCCAGGCATCTGATGTAGTAAGCCAATCATCCGGAAGTTCTGTCTGCCAGCCGTCAATAATTTTTTGCTTAAAAAGACCAAATTCATACTTTATAGAATAACCCGTTGCCGGATAATTCAGAGTAGCAAGGGAATCCATAAAACATGCTGCAAGTCTTCCAAGCCCTCCGTTACCTAAACCGGGGTCCTTTTCAATATCATATAGCTCTTGTAAGGTGACATTATACTTTTTAAGGGCTTCTTCAGCTTCTTTTTCAATATGCAAATTATGCAGGCTGTTTTTCATAGATTTCCCAAGCAGAAACTCCATGCACATATAGTAAACCTGTTTTTTCCCTTTTTTGTTTGCACTATTAATAAATTTATTTCTTTTATTGAGAAGAATATCTCTAATAACAACACAAACGGCTCTGTATACCTGGTTTGAATTCGCATTTTTGGGTTCTATATTCCAATAGCGTGAAATTTCTTCATCTATTAGGACATTTATGAGTTTTGAATTCATATTTTCAAACATTATTTAGCTCCTACATTAAGTCTTTGTACATATCATAGTATTTTTCGGCGGATTTTGTCCAGCTGAAATCCATATTCATAACTGTTTTCACAAGTTTTGTAAAATCATCTTTGTTTTCATAAACCTTTAGTGCTCTTTTTACGGTGTTTTCCAAGGCATCAGAAGTTTGCTCATAGAATGTAAATCCATTTCCTGATCCCAAGCTGCAGTCTTTTATGGAATCCTTAAGTCCGCCGGTTTCTCTTACGATTGGTACCGTGCCGTAGCGGGATGCAATCATTTGGGCAATTCCGCAAGGCTCGCTTATTGAAGGCATAAGAAGGAAATCTGAGCCTGCATATAATTTTTTTGCAAGATCCGGATTAAAATCAATCCTAACAGCTATTTTGTCATGATATATTTCCTGAAGCGATTTAAAACGAAGTTCATATCTTCTGTCGCCTTTTCCTAAAATTATAAACTGAACCTTTTCTTTCAGTAAATTTTCTATGCTATTTATTATGAGGTCAAATCCCTTGTGCTTGACAAGCCTTGAAATTATTCCTATAACAGGGATTTCTTTATCTTGTGGAAGGTTTGCCATAATTTGAAGATTAATTTTATTAGAATATTTATTTTCAATATTACTTTCATTGTAATTTTCAAAAAGCGATGTATCTGTTTCCGGATTATAATAATCTGTATCTATCCCATTTAGTATACCTTTGACTTTTGAACTGTTTCTTTTTATTATAGAAGCAAGTCCGTGCGCGTAGTAATCGTCAAATATTTCTTTTGAATAGCTTTCGCTTACTGTGCTTATAATATCGCAGGTTTCCATGGCTCCTTTAAGCAGATTTATCGAGCCGTTAAATTCAACAATAGATTTTTCATTGCCATAAATTCCAAACACATCCTCTGCAATGGACATATCATATATTCCCTGATATTCAATGTTATGTATAGTAAAAACCGTACGTATATCCCTGTAATCCGCGGAAGTTGAGTAAATGGTTTTTAAATAAACAGAAATAAGAGATGTTTGCCAATCATTTAAATGAATCAGATCAGGGAAAAAATCAAGCATGGGAAGTATAAAAAGCACAGACTTAGAAAAAAACGCAAACCTTTCTCCGTCATCAAAGTGCCCATAGCATTCACTTCTTTTAAAGTAGTATTCATTATCGATAAAATAATATGTAATATTGTTTACTTCTTTTTTAAAAACTCCGCAATACTGCTGCCTCCATACAAGGGGGACTGTTGTTTTACCAACAAACTCAAATCCACTCCTGTCCCAAATTCCTTGATACAGCGGCAAAATTATTCTTATATCGATTGAATCACCATATTTTTTCTTTAAAGCCTTAGGCAGTGAACCTGCAACTTCTCCAAGACCTCCTGTAGCAATAAATGGGGCGGCTTCGGATGCCGCATATAGAATTTTCATCTTACTCATAGTTCCTCCTATACAACCGAGAATTTTTTTATAAAAAACGGACAGTTGGCATATCCCAGTAGAACTCTGTTATTTGTAACTTGAGCGTATGTATCTGTTATAATAGAGTCCAGACTTGCATTTTCCCCTATTACTCCATGCTGCATTATTATAGAGTTTTTGACTGAAGCGTTTTTACCTATTTTTACTCCACGGAAGATAATGCTGTTTTCAACAGTTCCCTCAATAACGCAGCCGCTTGCTATCAAAGAATTTTTGACATTTGCTCCCTGCATGTACTTTGTTGGTGCTGAATCCTTGGTTTTTGTATAAATAGGGCCGGTTTTAGAGTAAAACAGGCTCTGCAGATTTTCTTTTTTCAGCAAACCAAGGCTGTGGTCGTAGTAGCTTTGGAGTGAATCAATGTGAGCAAAATAACCATTATATTTATAACCATAGATTCTCAGCGAATGGACTTTCTTTGCAAGAACATCATAACTGAAATCTTTATAATTTCTGGCTATAGCATCATATATTATGGATTCCAGAAAATCCTTGTTCATTACCCAGGTGCTTAAACCAACATTATGAGTACCGCTTGTAACAGGATAAACCAGTATATCGTCAGCTCTTCCATCTTTGTCAAACTCATATATTATTTTATGAACGGAGCTGTTTTTTTCAATTTGAGTTGTTGTGTAAATTGCAGTTATATCCGAATTCTTTTCTTCATGGTAACGTATAACATCTTTGTAGTTAATATTGTATATCATGTCGCAGTCAGACATAACTACATACTTTTCTTTTGAAGAGGATATATAATCCAATACTCTTTTCAAAGCATCCAGTCTGCCTTGAAATAATCCGTGGTTTTCTCCCACAGCGTAAGGAGGAAATATCAGAATACCCCCTTTTTTTCTTGAAAGATCCCAGTCCTTTCCACTTCCAACATGTTCCATCAGCGATCGATAATTACTTTTTGTTATAATGCATATTTTATTCATTCCTGAATTGACCATATTTGATAAAGGAAAATCAATAAGCCTGTACCTTCCTCCGAAAGGTATGGCTGCAACGGAACGATGCGAAGCAAGTTCTGTCATGTTCCAGTCCTGCATATCTGAGAATATTATTCCTAAAGTATTCATACTAGACCTCCTGCATGTTGTTTATGATACTTTCTCTTGGTATTACAGTAATTTCAAGGCTTTCACCCCTTGGATATCCGATCTTTATATTGGGTCCGATAATTACTTCTTCATCTATAATTGAATTGTTTATAATTGAGTTATCTTTTATTTCAACGTCGGCCATTATAACAGAATCTTTTATTTTAGCGCCTTCTCCTATTCTTACACCTGAAAATATCACCGAATTTTCTACAGAACCAAATATTACAGCACCCTCTGAAACTATTGAATTTTTAACAGAAGAGTTTCCGCTTATGTATTGAGGGGGCCTTTCGGCATGTCTTGAATAAATAACCCCGTCACCAGACAGGTTGAAGCCGTCATTTCCCAGTAAATCCATGTTGGCCTGCCATAATGAATCAATTGTACCTACATCTTTCCAATATCCTTTAAATTCGTAAGAGTACATTTTTTCGCCAGATTTAAGCATTAAAGGCATTACATCTTTTCCGAAATCTTTTGAAGAATCTGGATTTTTATCATCTGATTCAAGGTATTGCTTAAGTTTATTCCATGTAAACACGTAAATTCCCATGGAAGCTTTTGTGCTTTTGGGTTTTTTCGGTTTTTCCTCAAAGTTTGTGATTCTTCCGTCATCGTCTGAGCTTAATATGCCAAAGCGCGATGCTTCATTCAAAGGGACATCTATAACTGAAATTGTGCAATCCGCATTTTTCTCTTTGTGGTACTTTATCATTAGAGAATAGTCCATTTTGTATATGTGATCGCCTGAGAGAACAAGAACAAAATCCGGATCATATTGGTCTATGAAATTCATGTTCTGATAAATAGCATTTGCTGTTCCCGAGTACCATTCAGAATCACCGACTCTTTGATAAGGAGGAAGTATTTGAATACCTCCGTTCATCCTATCAAGATCCCAGGACTTTCCGTCGCCGATGTAGGAGTTTAATTTAAGAGGCTGATACTGTGTCAGTACACCTATAGTATCAAGCCCTGAATTTACGCAGTTGGACAAGGGAAAATCTATTATTCTATACTTGCCCCCGAAGGGTACAGATGGTTTTGCTATTTTTTGAGTAAGTGTTCCAAGCCTGCTTCCCTGTCCACCTGCCAGAAGCATGACAACACATTCCTTTTTAAATGATTTCATATATTCTACCTCCCATTTTATTCATATTGTATATTTCATCTTTTTTTAAGAAAATTATCGACAAAGGCGGCAGTTTTATGGAAATGTGTGAATCAAAGCCGTGCATACCGCCTTCAGATGAAGTAATTTTAGCGCGGTTTCCTGTTCCAGTTCCTCCGAATTCTGAAGCATTACTGTTAAATATTTCTGTATATGTTCCATGTTCTGCTCCTACCATGTAGTCACTTCTTTCAACTGGTGAAAAATTAATTACGGCAATCAATTCATTTCCTTTTTTATTAATTCTTTTAAATGCAATGATGTTTTGTTCGTAGTCGTCATTAGAAATCCATTTAAAGCCGTCCCATGAATAATCTATTTCCCATAGCTCGGAATGATTAAGATAAAATTCATTTAAGACTTTAATATATATGTTCAATTTATTGTGATATTCATAATTTTTCATAAACCATTCCACTTCTTTGTTATGATTCCATTCAGTAAATTGTCCGATTTCATATCCCATAAAATTTAATTCTTTCCCCGGATGTGCAGCCATAAAGCCCAGAAGAACTCTTACATTTGCAAATTTTTCCTCATAGGAGCCTGGCATTTTATTAAGTATTGATTTTTTCCCGTGGACGACCTCATCATGAGATAGTGGAAGGATGAAGTTTTCACTGAAAGCGTAATGGAGGGAGAATGTAATGTTTTTATGTTTGTATTTCCTGAAAAATGGATCGGTTTCCATATATTCTAAAATATCATTCATCCATCCCATATTCCATTTGAAGTTGAATCCGAGACCTCCAAGATACGGAGGTTTTGTAACCATAGGCCATGCAGTTGATTCTTCCGCAATCATCATTGTGTCAGGATGAAGTTTTAAAACCGTTTCATTAAGGTTTTTTAAAAAAGCTATTGCTTCTAGATTTTCATTTCCTCCATATTTATTTGGAATCCATTCGCCTTCTTTTTTGTCGTAATTTAGATATAACATTGAGCTTACGGCATCTACTCTTAAGCCGTCAATATGATACTCTTCAATCCAAAAAATTGCATTAGATATTAAAAAAGAGCAAACTTCCGGTTTTCCGTAATCGAATTTGTGAGTTCCCCAACCTTTGTTTTCTCTGATCCAAGCATCGTTATATTCATACAGGCAGCTGCCGTCAAACATGTACAAACCGTGGGCATCCTTGGGGAAATGGGCAGGAACCCAGTCAAGGATGACGCCTATTCCATTTTGGTGACATTTATCAATTAAAAATTTATAATCCTCAGGGTTGCCAAGTCGTTTTGTAGGTGCATAGTATCCTGATATCTGGTATCCCCAGGATCCGTCAAAGGGATGCTCCATTAGGGGCATCAATTCAATATGAGTGAAGTTATGTTCTTTAACATGTTTGATAAGAGGCTGGACAATTTCTTTGCATGTAAGAAGACTTCCGTCATCTCTGCGTTTCCATGAAGACAGATTCAGCTCATATATATTTAAAGGTTTTTCATATATGTTTATTGATTTTTTATATGTTTGCCATCTGTCATCATTCCAGTTGTAATTATCTGTGGGATAAACTATAGATGCGGTGTCCTGTTTCGTCTGAGATGAGAATGCGTATGGGTCGGACTTATATGTTTCTATTCCTTCTCTGGTTGTTATTAGGTACTTGTAGAGATTGCCGGAATTTAAGAGGGGTATGTATAGTTCCCAAATACCGCTGCTTTTAATTTTATTCATTTTGTGCCGTTCTTCTTTTTGCCAGTTGTTAAAATCACCTACAACATGTACTGCTTTTGCTTTCGGTGCCCACACCCTGAAGGTGGCGCCGGATCCGTTATCTGCAATATGTGAGCCTAAAAACTTATATGAATAGTAGTTTGTGCCCTGATGAAATAGATATATTGGAAGTTCATGGGTATTTTTCATAATACTCTCCGCTAAAATTAGTTAAGACACTATATATTATAAGTATACCACTATAATACCAAAACAAAACTAAAAATAATGTAAAAAAAGTTGTTATGCAATTTCGGCTCAGATTACCTATGTCCTCTTTGGCATATAAATAAAAAATCTTTTTGTACACATGCAGATACAAAAGAAATTTGTTAAATAGACCCTCCATTATACCACCAGACTTTTGAGATGTGATAAAATTGGTACGATGGAGGTAATGATATATGAATACATATAAAACTTCGGAAGTTGCAAAGATTATCGGAATACACCCGAATACAGTCCGCTTTTACGAAAAATGGGGCCTGATACCAAAAGCAGAGCGTAAATCTAATGGTTACAGGGTGTTTACGGATTTTCATATAGAACAGCTTAGACTTGCCAGAATCGCTTTTAAGACAGAGGTTCTTCAGAGCGGTCTGAGAAAAAAGATTGTGGAAACAGTTAAAGTTTCTGCAAGTGGGGATTTTGACAAGGCCCTAATTTTGGCAAGTGAGTATTTGAGCCAGATACACGATGAACAAAAAAAGGCTGAGGAAGCAATTGACATAGCAAAGCAGGTTTTAGGTGGCAAGGCAGCAGCGAATAATCTTTGCTTAAAACGGAAAGAAGTTTCGGAGCATCTAAATATTTCTATGGATACACTCCGAAATTGGGAGCTTAATGGTTTACTTCGGATAAAACGTAAGCAAAACGGATACCGTTTTTACACAGGAGAAGATGTAAAACGATTGAAAATAATAAGGACGCTTCGGTGCGCTAATTATTCATTAGAAGCGATTTTGCGTATGCTTAATGCACTTTCGGACAACCCGCAGGCGAACATAAAACAAGTGCTTAATACGCCCAAAGATGATACGGACATCATTTCTGCCTGCGACAGGCTTATTGTATCCTTACAGATAGCTGCAAAAAATGCGGAAATAATGGTGGATATTCTTATGGATATTAAAAGAAGATTTTCTTAACCCTACATCTTAACACCAACCTTCTTTGAACTGATAAGGTAGTAAGACGACAACAGAAAAAGGAGGATTAAAGATGGATGAAATTATCAGTGTAAGGCGGCTTTCAAAATCGTATGGCAAGCTGGCGGCAATTCAAAATTTGGATTTGTCGGTAAAGCAAGGAACGGTTTTTGGGCTGCTTGGTGCGAATGGTGCAGGAAAAAGCACAACTATTGAATGTATCTTAGGCACAAAGAAGCCCGATTCAGGGGAAATTTCCATTTTGGGAATGAGTCCGCTTCGGCAACGAAAACAAATTTTTGAAGATGTCGGAGTACAGTTTCAAGAAGCAAATTACCAAGATAAGGTGACGGTATCAGAATTGTGCGAGGTAACACAATCACTTTATAAGAGTGCAGCAGACTATCGAGAGCTGTTAAAGCAATTTGGTATTTTCGATAATGCAAAAAATTTGGTCAAAGAGCTTTCGGGAGGACAACGGCAAAAGTTATTTATAGTTTTGGCTCTTATACCCAATCCGAAGATTGTTTTCTTAGACGAGCTGACAACAGGGCTTGATGCAAAAGCCAGGCGGGAGGTATGGAAAATCTTATTTGACCTCAAAAGAAAAGGATTGACAATCTTCTTGACCTCTCATTTTATGGAAGAGGTAGAAGTGTTATGCGATACCATTTGCATACTCAAAAAAGGAAAAGCTGCCTTTTACGGGACAGTGAAAGAAGCTGTTGCAGGCAGCCCCTTTGATAAATTTGAAAATGCTTATTTATGGTACTCTGATGATGAGGTAACTGACTATGAGAACATTTAGGACAATGCTTAAAAATGAGTTGAAGCTCTCCTTGCGGGGCATGGATATGATCATCTTTGCTATCTGTATGCCACTTGTGGTTTTGATTATACTTGGTATTATTTATGGTAATAAACCCGCTTTTGATGGTGCGGAATACACTTTTCTGGAACAATCTTTTGGAGCCTTAACTACTATTGCCATTTGTGCAGGTGGTGTAATGGGTCTGCCTTTAGTGGTATCCGATTACCGAATCAGAAAAATATTGAAGCGTTTTAAGGTAACACCTGTCAGCCCTGCGATAATTTTGGCAGTGCATGTTGTGATATACATGATTTACTCGGTTGTTTCTTTGGTATTGCTTTATGCTGTTTCGGCTATCTTTTTCGGTTTTCAAATGGGCGGTTCTTTGCTGGTTTTTCTTGGCGGTTATATGTTGGTAATGCTGTCAATGTTCAGCATTGGTATGATGGTTGGCGGGATTTCCCCAAACTCTCAAATAGCAAGCGCTATTGCAAGTTTGCTATATTTCCCAATGCTTATTTTTTCTGGAGCAACTGTGCCGTATGAGGTGATGCCGAGTGCACTACAAAAGGCAGCCGATATTTTACCTCTGACACAGGGCATAAAAATTTTGAAAGCCGCATCTTTAGGGCTTACAATTGAAAGCGTGTTCATTCCTGTTATAGTTATGTTGGTATTCGCTACTGTTTGCATTGGTGTGTCGCTTCGGTTTTTTAAATGGGAATAATGAATTAAGAAGAGTGGATTTTTTATGCCCTGTCTGCGGTAGTAAGACTTGCAACCAAATCAGAGATCAGACACTTCAGATGCAGCAAAAAACGGTATAGCCACAAAGACTATACCGTTTTTTGATTGAGGCCGCCCCTGTTTTCTCCACATAAAGAAATGAAGGGACAAATGCATCTTTTTAGTACTAATTAAAATCGATATCTCCAACACCGGTTTTTAATTTAATCTTGGTGAGGCCATCCTTATTTTTTTCGGTTCGTTCATTTCCCATGAATTCACTTATTTCAGCTTCATAGCTGGAATCCTTAGGTACTTTTAAGCTTATGTCTCCAACGTCAGTCACTGCTTTTATGCTTTCAGCTCCTGTTATGTCGTTAAATACAACATCAATGTCGCCTGTATTTGTAGTGAATTCTGAATTTTTATCGGCAGAAGCTTCGGATACGACTATTTCACCTACATTTGTTATGATATTGTAGGAAGCTTTTGAATTTTTAATGGTGATGTTCCCAACATTGTTGGAAATGTCAAATTCTCCGTTAATTTTTTCGACGAATATATCGCCGACATTTGATGAAATAACTATATTGTTGATATTGTTGGGAACAGCAATTTTTAAGTCGGTAGATATATTGGTATCATCAAGTTTTATCTCTTTAAAAGAAGTATTTATATCAATTGAATCAGAAGTCGTTTCAATAGAATAGATGAAGTCAGAAACCAGCTGTTCTGATTTTTCTGTTGATCCTGTTTTAGCAGTAATATTCAAATCAATGGTTGCTTCATCTGAATCACTTGTTGTAATATCTATATTTCCAACAGAGTTTGTAACCTTTAACATGCTTAATCCCGCAGCATTTATACTGTGTGATTCCAGGCGCTCAGCTTTTTCATTACCCACTGTATTAACAAGCACTTCTGTGAGCTTATTTGTCACATCCTTTACTTTGTCTTCGTCCACTTCATTAATGGATGTACAGCCGCTGAGTGATGATACAGCTAATGCTACTAATAATAAACTTATTATTTTTTTCATAAATTACCCCTTTGATTTAATTTATTTATACAAGTATTACAAATTTATCTTATGTTCAAGAAGATACCCTGAACAAAGCGTTAATACAATTATTTGTACGATTGAAACGATGTTAATTGGCAGAAGTATATAAACTAATTCTGAAGCAGTTGGGTATGAAGCAAATGAACTGTAATATGTTGGTAAAAGGTCAAACAGTTCAGAGGAAATAGTTGAAAGCAGCCAGTTAAGAAGCAGAAAGATTAAAAAACTGAGTGCTCCTCCAAATTTTATTTCTGAAAATATACTTTTCCTTATAGTCATTGCGGTGTAGGCAGTAGTTAAAAAGCTTATTAGGAAAAGCAGAGCCGTGATTAAAAACATAAATATATGACCTAAGTTTAATCCAAAGTTTCCCGATATAAGTTTATTCACAACAACAATAATTTCATTTATTTTTATCATGTTTCCTGACTTATATATAATGTAGGAACCGTTAATCAGTATATATATAAAGTACGTAAATAATATTGCAAATCCCTCAATTACAGCTGTAAAAAGCTTTGATACAATTATTTTGTAACCGCTGTTTGGAGTCATAAACAGCATATATCCAGATTTTTTGTTTAAATCGTCACTATACATTTTCAAAATATCTACAGTATATAGAATACCTACTACTATTGGAAACAAAGAAATAAACAAGATGCTTCCGGACTCGTTGTTTAAAATTAACAGTATATTTGCTGCTAATGATGCTACTGCAGTAATCAGCAGAAGCCTAGATTTTTTAATAAATTCATATTTTATTAAGTTAAGCATTTTTAAAAACCTCCTTATATATTCCCTCAACAGACATTCCTTTAGATATTCTCAGTTCTTCAGCTTCGCCTGATAGTTCAATATTGCCATTTTTAATGAATATAACAGAATCAAGTATTTTTTCTATCTCACTGACCAAATGAGTGGATATCACTATTGTTTTACTTTCATTGTATGTTCTTGTTATCAAATCCATAATTATGTCTCTGGACAGCACGTCTACACCGTTCAAAGGCTCATCCAGCATATACAAATCAACATCTCTTGACAATGCCAGGGCAACCTTTAGTTTTCCAACCAGTCCGGAAGATAGCTTGGAAACTTTAAATTCTTTATCCACATTAATTTCGCTCAATATATTGAAGGCATATTCCTCTCGAAAATCTTTGTACATGTTCGCGTAAAATTTTATGGCATCTTTGACCTTGAAAGATTCACAAATAAAATTTTCAGTTGGCATATACGATAATTCGGACTTGGATTTATAGGACAACGGATTACCGTTTAATAAAATTTGTCCTGAAGACTGCTTGTGCAAACCGGCAATAACTTTCATCAATGTTGTTTTACCACTGCCGTTTGGGCCCAAAAGCCCGTAAATTTTGCCATGCTCCAAATTAAAGCTCACATTATTCAAAGCTGTTTTGCTATTATATTTTTTATTTAGATTTTTTACCTCTAGCAATTGCATTATACATTTTCCTCCATACTATTGTCTTCTTCAATAAATTTAATCATATCTTTTTTTGTGTATCCTATTTGATGCATTCCGCTAGTGAACACTTTTATCAACTTTCCAGCCATTTCATATCTCAAACGGTCAATTTTTTCAGGGCTTTCAGTAATAAAAGTTCCAACCCCTCTTTTTGTAAATAAAATTTCTTCCATTTCCATCTCCTTATAAACTCTTGCGACTGTATTAAAATTGATACCAAGCTCATTAGCAAAATCTCTCGAGGACGGCATTTTATCTCCGAGATTAAGTTTTTTTGAAACTATATCCTGCTTTATTTTTTCCATAACCTGCAAATAAATCGGTATGTTATTATTAAATTCCATGCTTCACCCACTCAATCATAGTATATTAGTATCATAGTTAAATAGTACACTAATACTTATTTTAAGTCAACTACTTTTGTGTTAATAAATTGTAACAATATTGATTAGATTATTCAATAATTCTTGACACCAAATTATTAAAGGTATATACTTCAAGCAACTATTTTTAAGGAACAGATAACTAATCGAATAAAGTATAATAAATGAGACAATTATATTTTTTAATTATTATGGAGGGTTTATGCATAAGAAATTATTTATTCCCGGACCTGTTGAAGTAAAGCAGGAGATATTAAATAAAATGGCGACTCCTATGATAGGACATAGAAGTAAGGAAGCTTCAAAACTACAAAGAGATATATCAGATAAACTAAGAAAATTATTTTATACAGAAAATGAAATACTCCTTTCTACCTCCTCCGGAAGTGGATTGATGGAGGCTGCAGTTCGATGTTGTACTAAAAACAGAGCTGCAGTTTTCTCAATAGGGTCTTTTGGAGATAGATGGCATAAAATGGCGAGATCGAATGGAATTGAAGCCGATCTTTTTAAATCAGAGCCCGGCGGAATTACAGAGCCGGAAATTGTTGACGAAGTATTGTCAACTGGAAAGTATGACTTGATAACGGTAACTCACAATGAAACATCAACGGGAGTTATGAATCCATTAGAAGAAATCAGCAATGTTGTAAGAAAATATCCAGATGTAATATTTTGTGTAGATACTGTAAGTTCCGCTGGAGGAGTGAAGATTGAAGTTGATAAGCTTAAAATAGACATCTGCATAACTTCTTCACAAAAAGCCCTTGGACTTCCTCCTGGGCTTTCCATATGTACTTTATCTGAAAGAGCTGTTGAAAAAGCAAGAGGAGTTAAAAACAGGGGATACTATTTAGATTTGGTGAGCCTGTATGATGCAATAAAGAAAAAAGACTACCAATATCCTTCAACTCCAAATTTATCTCTGATGTTTGCGCTTGATTACCAGCTTGACCGTATAATGCAAGAAGGTCTGGATAACAGGTTCAAACGTCATCAGGAGATGGCAGAATACACAAGAGAGTGGGCAAAGCGAAACTTTGAATTATTTGCTGAAGAAAAAAATGCTTCTGTAACTTTGACTACAATCAAAAACACCAGGGGAATAAGTGTTAAGGACCTTAATGAAGAACTTGGGAAAAAGGGGTTTGCTATATCTAACGGCTACGGAGAATTGAAGGAGAAAACTTTCAGAATCGCACACATGGCAGATTTGAATTTGAATGATCTAAAAGAATTACTCACAGTAATTGAGGAGATTTTATCCATTTCTTGACGAGAAAATTCCTTTATAGTAATATAGTCTGGAAATGAGGGATATAATGTATGATTTAAACAAAATTAATGACTGCCTCAATACGAAAGCAATTGGAAGAACCATAATACAATACGATTTATTGACTTCCACACACTCAAAGGCTAAAAGCATATTTGCAACATGTCCAGACGGAGCTGTTGTATTATGTGAAGATCAGGAGAAATGGCGAGTAAGAATGGGAAAAGAATGGATGTGCTATCCTGAAAAAAACATCTATTTAAGCATAATTTTAAAGCCCATGGCAAATGTTCATCCTGTATCAAAGTACGACATATTAGCATGCGCGTCAATTTGCGAAGCGTTAAATGAGTTATATAAAATAGACAGCAGCATAAGATGGCCAAATGATATTTTTGTAGGAGTGAACAAGATTTCATCAGTAAGCAGTGGCCTAATAGGGAAAAAAAATAAAGTTGATGGAGTTATAATATCACTGGGCATTAATGCGAATATTAACAAAGAAGAATTAAATGAAGAAATAAGAGATAAAGCAACCTCTTTAATGATTGAAACTTCTGCGGAAATTGACAGAGAAGCCCTTATAGGGATGATTTTAAACAAGATAGAGGGATATTGCCGAGGACTCTCAAGTGGAGAGAAAAAATTAAGTGCAGCCTACATTTTTAATAAAAAATCTGTTATTACAGGTAAAAATATTGAAATAATAAAAAAAGGAAAGAAAACAAAAAGAAAAGTTTATGCAAGAGGAATTGATGAAAAAGGCTGGCTTATTGTTATTAATGACAAAGGAAATGAAGAAATATTAAATCCGGGAGAGACAATTATAACATATGAACAAAATGCTTAAAATTGGCAGTGTTGAGTTAGCTGCAAATATAGTTCTTGCACCTATGGCAGGAGTAACGGATATCACTTATAGGACAATATGCAAAGAAATGGGAGCCGGTCTTGTGTGCACAGAAATGGTAAGTGCAAAAGGATTGTACTATAAAGATGTTAAAACTAAAAGGCTTATGAAAATAAATGAAAAAAACCGCCCGGTTTCCCTTCAGATATTTGGAAGCGATCCTGATATAATGGCTTATGTTGTGAATGATTATATAAATAATAGGAAGGATATAGATATAATAGATATTAACATGGGATGTCCGACGCCTAAAATAGTCAAGAATGGTGATGGAAGCGCTCTGATGAGATCTCCGAAACTGGCAGGTGAAATAGTAAATAAAATCAAGAAGATTTCCGTAAAGCCTGTTACGGTTAAAATAAGGTCTGGATGGGATTCTAACAATATAAATGCTCCTGAGTTTGCAAAGGTATTAGAGTATAATGGAGCTGATATGATTGCTGTGCACGGCAGGACAAGAGAGCAATTTTATACGGGAAGAGCTGATTATAATGTAATAAAAAAAGTAAAAGAAAGTGTAAATATTCCTATAGTTGGAAACGGAGATATCTATAGTCCCCAAGATGCTGTAAAAATGTCTGAAGCCACCAGTTGTGACGGAGTAATGGTTGCGAGAGGTATACTAGGAAATCCGTGGCTTATTATGAATATTGCTAAAATATTTAGCGGAAATGACGACTTTTTTGAACCGACAGTCAAGGATAAAATTCAAATGATAAAAAGGCATGCATTGATGCTTGTGGATGAGCTTGACGAAAAGATTGCAATACTTGAAATGAGAAAATTTGCTGCATGGTATATGAAAGGAATGAAGAATTCCTCCGAGACTAGAAATAAAATAAATAAAATAACGACAGCTGATGATATGCTCGGTGTTTTGAATGAGTATATAAAAGCAATAGAAGTGTTTTAAAATAGTAAACAAAAATCTTGACATTTTTAAGTTCCTTGATTATAATGTTTTAATTAATTGAAAGAATTACCAATCAAATTATCATATTATATTAAATCTATAATAAAATAGATATACATCATGCTTTATATAATATAATTGATAAAATGCATTAATTTTGTAGAAAGCAACAACATTAAAAGGAGCAATAATTATGAGGAATAATGAGACTTTGATTACTGCAGAGGGTTTGGAAGAATTAAAAAACGAATTAGAATTTTTGAAACTCACAAAGAGAAAAGAGATTTCCGAAAAAATTAAAGTTGCATTGGCATTTGGGGATATCAGTGAAAATGCTGAGTATGACGAAGCAAAAAACGAGCAGGCAAACGTTGAAGCGAGAATTGCAAAAATTGAACAAATGATAAAAAACGTAAAACTTATTAAGACGGGGAAACAAAAAGGAGTAATAAGTATAGGTTCAAAGGTTACAATAAAAGATCTGGAATTTGACGAAACTATGGAATACATAATAGTAGGTTCTGCCGAAGCCGATCCGTTTAAGGGAAAAATATCAAATGTATCACCGTTGGGCAAAGCATTGATTGGGCAAAAAATAGGAGATATAATTGAAGTTGCATCTCCGGCAGGAGATGTGATAAAATATGAAATACTCACAGTATAAATGAATTAAAATAATTAAACATATGATAAGGTGGTGCTAGTGTTGAGTGAACAACAAACTGGAGATTTAAGGCAGGTAAGAGTAGATAAATTAAAGGATTTAGTAAATGCTGACAGAGATCCGTATAAAATTTCAAAGTATGAGGTAACTTCTAACTCTCAATACATAAAAGACAATTATGAGGAGATGGAAGGAAAAATTGTTTCCGTTGCCGGTAGAATTATGTCTAAAAGAGGGCAAGGCAAGGTAGGATTTTATGATATACAGGATCATTTAGGCAGAATTCAGATGTTTGCTAAAAAGGATCTAATTGGTGAGGAAGAATACAAATGGCTTAAAACTTATGATATAGGAGATATAATAGGTGTTAAGGGAGAAGTCTTCAAAACAAAGACAGGCGAGGTTTCAATTAAAGCTGCAGAAGTTAAGCTTCTCTCAAAGTCATTACAGACGCTGCCTGAAAAATTTCACGGTTTGAAAGATACGGATTTAAGATATAGACAAAGATATGTTGATTTGATTGTTAATCCTGAAATTAAGGATGTATTCATGATGCGCAATAAAATAATAAGAGGCATTAGAGAATACTTAGACGGAGAAGGATATCTAGAAGTTGAAACTCCAATTCTCAGCCCTATTGCAGGAGGAGCAAATGCAAGGCCATTTGTAACTCATCACAACACTCTTGATATTGATATGTATATGCGTATTGCTAATGAGCTTTTCTTAAAGAGGCTTGTAGTCGGCGGTTTAGGCGACGGTGTTTATGAGATGGGCAAAATGTTTAGAAATGAAGGAATGGATGCAAACCATAATCCTGAATATACAGCTATGGAAGTGTATAAACCATACGCAGACTTTAATGATATGATGACACTTACTGAAAACATAGTGGCATATGTAGCTAAAAAAGCTAGGGGAACAACAAAAATAGAATTCCAGGGAAAGGTAATAGACTTTACACCTCCATGGAAAAGAGTAAAAATGCAGGATATGGTAAAGGAAGTAACCGGAATAGACTTTGATTTGATTAATACCGATGAAGAAGCTATAGAAATTGCAAAACAAAAGGGTATAGAAATTAAGCCTTTGATGACAAGAGGGCATGTAATAAGTGAAATGTTTGAAGAGTTTTGCGAAGCATACCTTGAGCAACCTACATTTGTAACTCATCATCCTGTTGAGATATCACCTCTTGCAAAGAGAAATACTGAGGATACAAGGCTTACAGATAGGTTTGAAGCATTTGCGAATACATGGGAAATTGCTAATGCATTTTCGGAGCTTAATGATCCTATTGACCAGAGAGAAAGATTCGAAGAACAGCTAAAACAAAAAGAAGCAGGTGACGATGAAGCTCACATGATGGATAATGACTTCATTAATGCAATTGAAGTAGGGCTTCCTCCTACAGGCGGACTTGGGATTGGTGTTGATAGAGTAATAATGCTGATTACAAATCAGCCGACTATAAGAGACATTATTTTGTTCCCAACAATGAAACCTATAGATTAGCATAAAAGGCAACGTGACAGAGCAGTTAATCTGCTCTGTTTTTATTTTTGCAGCACACCCATTTGTTAAAAATTACCGCTTAATGTATGTTGACAAAAACATACACCGGTGGTAAACTATCAAAGCTGTGTTTCGCTTGACACAAGTGGAACGCAAGAAAATATTGGCAGTTGACAATAAGAATAAAATATTGTAAACTGCACAAGCTGTCTCAAGAAAGAGACAATAGAAAAAATGGCATAAAAAAATTCTTGACAAGCTAAGTCAAAGATGATAAACTATCAAAGTTGTCTCAAATGACGACAAGCAAATAAAGAAAAGAAGCTTGAAAAAAGAAGTAAAAACTTCTTGACGAGCAAGAACAAATGTGATAAGCTATATAAGCTGTCTCGAAAGAGCAGCTGTCAAGAAAAAATAAGTTAAAAAATTCTTGACAAGCTAAAGTGAATGTGATAAACTACCAAAGCTGTCTCGGACGACAGCGAAGAACCTAGACAATAAAACAGCATAAGAACCTTTGAGAGTTCAAAGAAAAAAAGAACCAAAGTAAAGAAAGACAAAGATAAGCTAAGCGCTATCTTGAGCAAGAATATAAAACGAGAGTTTGATCCTGGCTCAGGACGAACGCTGGCGGCGTGCCTAACACATGCAAGTCGAACGAAGTATGTTTTTCGGAATATACTTAGTGGCGGACGGGTGAGTAACGCGTGAACAATCTGCCCTGTACAAAGGAATAGCCTCGGGAAACCGGGATTAAAACCATATAACACTTGATGACCGCATGGTCGATGAGTCAAATCGTTAGAGGTATAGGATGAGTTCGCGTCTGATTAGCTAGTTGGTGGGGTAAAGGCCTACCAAGGCGACGATCAGTAGCCGGCCTGAGAGGGTGAACGGCCACACTGGAACTGAGACACGGTCCAGACTCCTACGGGAGGCAGCAGTGGGGAATATTGCACAATGGGGGAAACCCTGATGCAGCGACGCCGCGTGAGTGAAGAAGGTTTTCGGATCGTAAAACTCTGTCCTTGGTGAAGAAAAAAATGACAGTAGCCAAGGAGGAAGCCCCGGCTAACTACGTGCCAGCAGCCGCGGTAATACGTAGGGGGCGAGCGTTGTCCGGATTTACTGGGCGTAAAGGGTGAGTAGGCGGTAGTATGTGTCAGATGTAAAAGGCTAAGGCTTAACCATAGTTAGCATTTGAAACTGTATTACTTGAGTGCAGGAGAGGTAAGCGGAATTCCTAGTGTAGCGGTGAAATGCGTAGATATTAGGAGGAACACCAGTGGCGAAGGCGGCTTACTGGACTGTAACTGACGCTGAGTCACGAAAGCGTGGGTAGCAAACAGGATTAGATACCCTGGTAGTCCACGCTGTAAACGATGAGTGCTAGGTGTTGGCCAGCGATGGTCAGTGCCGAAGTAAACACAATAAGCACTCCGCCTGGGGAGTACGGTCGCAAGACTGAAACTCAAAGGAATTGACGGGGACCCGCACAAGCAGCGGAGCATGTGGTTTAATTCGAAGCAACGCGAAGAACCTTACCAAGGCTTGACATCCCCTTGACCAGTGCAGAGATGTACTCTCTTCTTCGGAAGCAAGGGAGACAGGTGGTGCATGGTTGTCGTCAGCTCGTGTCGTGAGATGTTGGGTTAAGTCCCGCAACGAGCGCAACCCTTATCCTTAGTTGCCAGCAGGTAAAGCTGGGCACTCTAAAGAGACTGCCGATGATAAATCGGAGGAAGGTGGGGATGACGTCAAATCATCATGCCCCTTATGTCTTGGGCTACACACGTGCTACAATGGTCGGTACAAAGGGAAGCGAAAGAGCAATCCGGAGCAAATCCCAATAAACCGATCCCAGTTCGGATTGTAGGCTGCAACTCGCCTACATGAAGTCGGAGTTGCTAGTAATCGCGAATCAGAATGTCGCGGTGAATGCGTTCCCGGGTCTTGTACACACCGCCCGTCACACCATGGAAGTTGGTAATACCCGAAGTCGCTGAGCTAACCGCAAGGAGGCAGGCGCCGAAGGTAGGATCAATGACTGGGGTGAAGTCGTAACAAGGTAGCCGTATCGGAAGGTGCGGCTGGATCACCTCCTTTCTAAGGAGAACTAAAGGACTTATGCTGTTTTATTGCTTGCTTTAAAAAAAAGTAAAGCAAGACTGAAGGATACAGTATAAAACCACAGAACTTTGAAAATTGCATAGGAAAATGAAAAGAGAAGACATTAGTTAAATTCAAATTTTAAATAATAAATACAATTTAACCAAAAAAAAATGTTATGAAGACATAACAATGACAAACAGGTCAAGATAGAAAGGGCTAAGGGCGAATGCCTTGGCACTGGGAGCCGAAGAAGGACGTGGCAAACTACGAAATGCTGCGGGGAGGCGTAAGCAGCCGATAATCCGCAGATATCCGAATGAGGAAACTCACATAAGGTAAACCTTATGTATCATACAGTGAATAAATAGCTGTATGAGGGGAACGAGGGGAACTGAAACATCTAAGTACCCTTAGGAAGAGAAAATAAAAAATGATTCCGTAAGTAGCGGCGAGCGAAAGCGGAAGAGCCCAAACCAAGTAGAAATACTTGGGGTTGAGGACATATCAAAGAGACAGAAAACTGTAGCCGAAGAGAGCTGGAAAGCTCCTCCAAAGAATGTGATAGACACGTAAGCAAAACAGTTTGAAGCGAGGATATGATCCAGAGTACCACGGGACACGAGGAATCTTGTGGGAAGCAGGGAGGACCACCTCCCAAGGCTAAATACTACCCAGTGACCGATAGAGAATAGTACCGTGAGGGAAAGGTGAAAAGAACCCCGGGAGGGGAGTGAAAAAGAACCTGAAACCCTGAGCCTAAAAACAGTGGAAGCACAAAAGTGTGACCGCGTACTTTTTGTAGAACGGGCCAACGAGTTACAATATGCAGCAAGGTTAATAACCAAAGGTTAGGAGCCGAAGAGAAATCGAGTCTGAAAAGGGCGAAAGTTGCATGTTGTAGACCCGAAACCGGGTGACCTATCCATGTGCAGGTTGAAGCTAGAGTAAAATCTGGTGGAGGACCGAACCCATTAGCGTTTAAAAGCTACGGGATGACGTGTGGATAGCGGTGAAATTCCAATCGAACCCGGAGATAGCTGGTTCTCCTCGAAATAGCTTTAGGGCTAGCCTCAAGTAAGTATAGTGGGGGTAGAGCACTGAATGGTCTAGGGGCGTTATACGTTACCAAAACCTATCAAACTCCGAATACCATATATATGTTGCTAGGGAGTCAGACTATGTGAGATAAGTTTCATAGTCAAAAGGGAAACAGCCCAGATCACCAACTAAGGTCCCAAAATATAGATTAAGTGGAAAAGGATGTAAAACTACACAGACAACCAGGATGTTGGCTTAGAAGCAGCCATTCATTAAAAGAGTGCGTAATAGCTCACTGGTCGAGTGGTTTTGCGCCGAAGATGTCCGGGGCTAAAATCTATTACCGAAGTTGTGGGATACCAATAGGTATCGGTAGAGGAGCATTGTGTACGGATAGAAGCACTACCGAAAGGAGTCGTGGACTGTACAGAAGAGAGAATGTTGGCATGAGTAGCGAAAGGTGAGTGAGAATCTCACCCATCGAAAGCCTAAGGATTCCTGAGGAAGGCTCGTCCACTCAGGGTAAGTCGGGACCTAAGCCGAGGCCAAAAGGCGTAGGCGATGGACAACTGGTTGAAATTCCAGTACCACCTTTAAGCGTTTGAGAAATGGGGTGACACAGGAGGGTAAGCTGGCGCACAGCTGGAAAAGTGCGTCTAAGTAAGTAGGGAGACGATACAGGCAAATCCGTAACGTCAATCCTGAGATACGAATGGGAGCGAAAATAAGTAGTGAAGCAGCTGAGCCCACACTGTCAAGAAAAGCCTCTATCGAGCAAGAAGGTGCCCGTACCGTAAACCGACACAGGTAGGCAAGGAGAGAATCCAAAGATGAGCGGAAGAACTATTGTTAAGGAACTAGGCAAAATGACCCCGTAACTTCGGGAGAAGGGGTGCCCTTCAGAGTGAAGACAGAACTGTTGGAGCTTAGAAGGGCCACAGAAAACAGGCCCAAGCGACTGTTTACCAAAAACACAGGTATCTGCTAAATCGAAAGATGAAGTATAGGTGCTGACACCTGCCCGGTGCTGGAAGGTTAAGGGGAGAAGTCATCGAAAGAGAAGCTTTGAACTTAAGCCCCAGTAAACGGCGGCCGTAACTATAACGGTCCTAAGGTAGCGAAATTCCTTGTCGGGTAAGTTCCGACCCGCACGAAAGGTGTAACGATTTGGGCACTGTCTCAACAATAGATCCGGTGAAATTGTAGTACTCGTGAAGATGCGAGTTACCCGCGGCAGGACGGAAAGACCCCATGGAGCTTTACTGCAGGCTGACATTGGAATTCGGTAGCAATTGTACAGAATAGGTGGGAGGCAGAGAAATCGGTACGCCAGTATCGGTGGAGCCAACGTTGGGATACCACTCTATTGTTACTGAATTTCTAACATGATACCGTGAACCGGTATATGGACACTGTCAGTTGGGCAGTTTGACTGGGGCGGTCGCCTCCGAAAGAGTAACGGAGGCGCTCAAAGGTTCCCTCAGCACGGTCGGAAATCGTGCGAAGAGTGTAAAGGCAGAAGGGAGCTTGACTGCGAGAGAGACATCTCGAGCAGGAACGAAAGTTGGACTTAGTGATCCGGTGGCACCGAGTGGAAAGGCCATCGCTTAACGGATAAAAGCTACCCTGGGGATAACAGGCTTATCTCCCCCAAGAGTCCACATCGACGGGGAGGTTTGGCACCTCGATGTCGGCTCGTCTCATCCTGGGGCTGAAGCAGGTCCCAAGGGTTGGGCTGTTCGCCCATTAAAGAGGCACGCGAGCTGGGTTCAGAACGTCGTGAGACAGTTCGGTCCCTATCCGCCGTGGGCGCAGGAAATTTGAAGGGAGCTGTTCCTAGTACGAGAGGACCGGAATGGACAGACCGCCGGTGCATCAGTTGTCACGCCAGTGGCATAGCTGAGTAGCTGAGTCTGGATTAGATAAGCGCTGAAAGCATCTAAGCGCGAAACTAGCCCTAAGATAAGATTTCCCATCACGCAAGTGAGTAAGACCCCCGATATGTTAACGGGTTGATAGGTTGCATGTGTAAGTGCAGCAATGCATTCAGCTGAGCAATACTAATAGGTCGAGGTCTTGACCTCAAAGATGCCCTAACCCAATATTTTCGACTAAAAGGAGAAAAAAATTGAAGGTAGGTCATTCGCAACGAATTCCCAATTTATGCGACGCAAGGAGCAAGTAAATTGGTGAATGAGACTGCGCAAAAATGTCTAATCTAAAAATTCCTATGCGATTTTGAAAGTTCTGAAAGAACTTTTATATATCTGGTGACAATAGCGAAGAGGACACACCCGTACCCATCTCGAACACGGAAGTTAAGCTCTTCAGCGCTGATGATACTTGGCGGGCAACTGCCTGGGAAAGTAAGACGTCGCCGGGTATGACCTAACCCGATTTTTCAGAGTTTTGTTCTGAAAAATCGATGGTAGGTAAACCGCAATGAGTTTTAAGCGGAAAATTAAATAATAAAATATTTCTTGACAACATATGACAAGTATGTTAGACTAAAAAAGCTTCGAAATAGAAGCGAAGAACCTAGACAATAAAACAGCATAAGAACCTTTGAGAGTTCAAAGAAAAAAAGAACCAAAGTAAAGAAAGACAAAGATAAGCTAAGCGCTATCTTGAGCAAGAATATAAAACGAGAGTTTGATCCTGGCTCAGGACGAACGCTGGCGGCGTGCCTAACACATGCAAGTCGAACGAAGTATGTTTTTCGGAATATACTTAGTGGCGGACGGGTGAGTAACGCGTGAACAATCTGCCCTGTACAAAGGAATAGCCTCGGGAAACCGGGATTAAAACCATATAACACTTGATGACCGCATGGTTGATGAGTCAAATCGTTAGAGGTATAGGATGAGTTCGCGTCTGATTAGCTAGTTGGTGGGGTAAAGGCCTACCAAGGCGACGATCAGTAGCCGGCCTGAGAGGGTGAACGGCCACACTGGAACTGAGACACGGTCCAGACTCCTACGGGAGGCAGCAGTGGGGAATATTGCACAATGGGGGAAACCCTGATGCAGCGACGCCGCGTGAGTGAAGAAGGTTTTCGGATCGTAAAACTCTGTCCTTGGTGAAGAAAAAAATGACAGTAGCCAAGGAGGAAGCCCCGGCTAACTACGTGCCAGCAGCCGCGGTAATACGTAGGGGGCGAGCGTTGTCCGGATTTACTGGGCGTAAAGGGTGAGTAGGCGGTAGTATGTGTCAGATGTAAAAGGCTAAGGCTTAACCATAGTTAGCATTTGAAACTGTATTACTTGAGTGCAGGAGAGGTAAGCGGAATTCCTAGTGTAGCGGTGAAATGCGTAGATATTAGGAGGAACACCAGTGGCGAAGGCGGCTTACTGGACTGTAACTGACGCTGAGTCACGAAAGCGTGGGTAGCAAACAGGATTAGATACCCTGGTAGTCCACGCTGTAAACGATGAGTGCTAGGTGTTGGCCAGCGATGGTCAGTGCCGAAGTAAACACAATAAGCACTCCGCCTGGGGAGTACGGTCGCAAGACTGAAACTCAAAGGAATTGACGGGGACCCGCACAAGCAGCGGAGCATGTGGTTTAATTCGAAGCAACGCGAAGAACCTTACCAAGGCTTGACATCCCCTTGACCAGTGCAGAGATGTACTCTCTTCTTCGGAAGCAAGGGAGACAGGTGGTGCATGGTTGTCGTCAGCTCGTGTCGTGAGATGTTGGGTTAAGTCCCGCAACGAGCGCAACCCTTATCCTTAGTTGCCAGCAGGTAAAGCTGGGCACTCTAAAGAGACTGCCGATGATAAATCGGAGGAAGGTGGGGATGACGTCAAATCATCATGCCCCTTATGTCTTGGGCTACACACGTGCTACAATGGTCGGTACAAAGGGAAGCGAAAGAGCAATCCGGAGCAAATCCCAATAAACCGATCCCAGTTCGGATTGTAGGCTGCAACTCGCCTACATGAAGTCGGAGTTGCTAGTAATCGCGAATCAGAATGTCGCGGTGAATGCGTTCCCGGGTCTTGTACACACCGCCCGTCACACCATGGAAGTTGGTAATACCCGAAGTCGCTGAGCTAACCGCAAGGAGGCAGGCGCCGAAGGTAGGATCAATGACTGGGGTGAAGTCGTAACAAGGTAGCCGTATCGGAAGGTGCGGCTGGATCACCTCCTTTCTAAGGAGAACTAAAGGACTTATGCTGTTTTATTGCTTATTTAAAAACAATAAAAATTATGTATTTTAAATAAGACTGTTGAGCTAACAGTATAAAGTGGCTCTTTTTAAAACCACATAATGTGGGGGTATAGCTCAGTTGGGAGAGCACCTGCCTTGCAAGCAGGGGGTCAAGAGTTCGAATCTCTTTATCTCCACCACTTTAACGACAAAGTTAAAGGGAAACCACAGAACTTTGAAAATTGCATAGGAAAATGAAAAGAGAAGACATTAGTTAAATTCAAATTTTAAATAATAAATACAATTTAACCAAAAAAAAATGTTATGAAGACATAACAATGACAAACAGGTCAAGATAGAAAGGGCTAAGGGCGAATGCCTTGGCACTGGGAGCCGAAGAAGGACGTGGCAAACTACGAAATGCTGCGGGGAGGCGTAAGCAGCCGATAATCCGCAGATATCCGAATGAGGAAACTCACATAAGGTAAACCTTATGTATCATACAGTGAATAAATAGCTGTATGAGGGGAACGAGGGGAACTGAAACATCTAAGTACCCTTAGGAAGAGAAAATAAAAAATGATTCCGTAAGTAGCGGCGAGCGAAAGCGGAAGAGCCCAAACCAAGTAGAAATACTTGGGGTTGAGGACATATCAAAGAGACAGAAAACTGTAGCCGAAGAGAGCTGGAAAGCTCCTCCAAAGAATGTGATAGACACGTAAGCAAAACAGTTTGAAGCGAGGATATGATCCAGAGTACCACGGGACACGAGGAATCTTGTGGGAAGCAGGGAGGACCACCTCCCAAGGCTAAATACTACCCAGTGACCGATAGAGAATAGTACCGTGAGGGAAAGGTGAAAAGAACCCCGGGAGGGGAGTGAAAAAGAACCTGAAACCCTGAGCCTAAAAACAGTGGAAGCACAAAAGTGTGACCGCGTACTTTTTGTAGAACGGGCCAACGAGTTACAATATGCAGCAAGGTTAATAACCAAAGGTTAGGAGCCGAAGAGAAATCGAGTCTGAAAAGGGCGAAAGTTGCATGTTGTAGACCCGAAACCGGGTGACCTATCCATGTGCAGGTTGAAGCTAGAGTAAAATCTGGTGGAGGACCGAACCCATTAGCGTTTAAAAGCTACGGGATGACGTGTGGATAGCGGTGAAATTCCAATCGAACCCGGAGATAGCTGGTTCTCCTCGAAATAGCTTTAGGGCTAGCCTCAAGTAAGTATAGTGGGGGTAGAGCACTGAATGGTCTAGGGGCGTTATACGTTACCAAAACCTATCAAACTCCGAATACCATATATATGTTGCTAGGGAGTCAGACTATGTGAGATAAGTTTCATAGTCAAAAGGGAAACAGCCCAGATCACCAACTAAGGTCCCAAAATATAGATTAAGTGGAAAAGGATGTAAAACTACACAGACAACCAGGATGTTGGCTTAGAAGCAGCCATTCATTAAAAGAGTGCGTAATAGCTCACTGGTCGAGTGGTTTTGCGCCGAAGATGTCCGGGGCTAAAATCTATTACCGAAGTTGTGGGATACCAATAGGTATCGGTAGAGGAGCATTGTGTACGGATAGAAGCACTACCGAAAGGAGTCGTGGACTGTACAGAAGAGAGAATGTTGGCATGAGTAGCGAAAGGTGAGTGAGAATCTCACCCATCGAAAGCCTAAGGATTCCTGAGGAAGGCTCGTCCACTCAGGGTAAGTCGGGACCTAAGCCGAGGCCAAAAGGCGTAGGCGATGGACAACTGGTTGAAATTCCAGTACCACCTTTAAGCGTTTGAGAAATGGGGTGACACAGGAGGGTAAGCTGGCGCACAGCTGGAAAAGTGCGTCTAAGTAAGTAGGGAGACGATACAGGCAAATCCGTAACGTCAATCCTGAGATACGAATGGGAGCGAAAATAAGTAGTGAAGCAGCTGAGCCCACACTGTCAAGAAAAGCCTCTATCGAGCAAGAAGGTGCCCGTACCGTAAACCGACACAGGTAGGCAAGGAGAGAATCCAAAGATGAGCGGAAGAACTATTGTTAAGGAACTAGGCAAAATGACCCCGTAACTTCGGGAGAAGGGGTGCCCTTCAGAGTGAAGACAGAACTGTTGGAGCTTAGAAGGGCCACAGAAAACAGGCCCAAGCGACTGTTTACCAAAAACACAGGTATCTGCTAAATCGAAAGATGAAGTATAGGTGCTGACACCTGCCCGGTGCTGGAAGGTTAAGGGGAGAAGTCATCGAAAGAGAAGCTTTGAACTTAAGCCCCAGTAAACGGCGGCCGTAACTATAACGGTCCTAAGGTAGCGAAATTCCTTGTCGGGTAAGTTCCGACCCGCACGAAAGGTGTAACGATTTGGGCACTGTCTCAACAATAGATCCGGTGAAATTGTAGTACTCGTGAAGATGCGAGTTACCCGCGGCAGGACGGAAAGACCCCATGGAGCTTTACTGCAGGCTGACATTGGAATTCGGTAGCAATTGTACAGAATAGGTGGGAGGCAGAGAAATCGGTACGCCAGTATCGGTGGAGCCAACGTTGGGATACCACTCTATTGTTACTGAATTTCTAACATGATACCGTGAACCGGTATATGGACACTGTCAGTTGGGCAGTTTGACTGGGGCGGTCGCCTCCGAAAGAGTAACGGAGGCGCTCAAAGGTTCCCTCAGCACGGTCGGAAATCGTGCGAAGAGTGTAAAGGCAGAAGGGAGCTTGACTGCGAGAGAGACATCTCGAGCAGGAACGAAAGTTGGACTTAGTGATCCGGTGGCACCGAGTGGAAAGGCCATCGCTTAACGGATAAAAGCTACCCTGGGGATAACAGGCTTATCTCCCCCAAGAGTCCACATCGACGGGGAGGTTTGGCACCTCGATGTCGGCTCGTCTCATCCTGGGGCTGAAGCAGGTCCCAAGGGTTGGGCTGTTCGCCCATTAAAGAGGCACGCGAGCTGGGTTCAGAACGTCGTGAGACAGTTCGGTCCCTATCCGCCGTGGGCGCAGGAAATTTGAAGGGAGCTGTTCCTAGTACGAGAGGACCGGAATGGACAGACCGCCGGTGCATCAGTTGTCACGCCAGTGGCATAGCTGAGTAGCTGAGTCTGGATTAGATAAGCGCTGAAAGCATCTAAGCGCGAAACTAGCCCTAAGATAAGATTTCCCATCACGCAAGTGAGTAAGACCCCCGATATGTTAACGGGTTGATAGGTTGCATGTGTAAGTGCAGCAATGCATTCAGCTGAGCAATACTAATAGGTCGAGGTCTTGACCTCAAAGATGCCCTAACCCAATATTTTCGACTAAAAGGAGAAAAAAATTGAAGGTAGGTCATTCGCAACGAATTCCCAATTTATGCGACGCAAGGAGCAAGTAAATTGGTGAATGAGACTGCGCAAAAATGTCTAATCTAAAAATTCCTATGCGATTTTGAAAGTTCTGAAAGAACTTTTATATATCTGGTGACAATAGCGAAGAGGACACACCCGTACCCATCTCGAACACGGAAGTTAAGCTCTTCAGCGCTGATGATACTTGGCGGGCAACTGCCTGGGAAAGTAAGACGTCGCCGGGTATGACCTAACCCGATTTTTCAGAGTTTTGTTCTGAAAAATCGATGGTAGGTAAACCTTACAAAATAAATAAAAAAATTTAAGCCAGTTGATATCAACGGTTTTTTTTTGTTTAAATTTAATAATATTTATTTATAATCCTAATATATATACATTAAATGTTTAATAATGTTATGAATGATAAATTGCATAAAAGTACTTTAGTTTGAGAATAATAGTAAAATGAACAGAAATTATATTGGTTTAAAATTCATTATATTACAATGATATTTAAATCTTGCATGAATGAAAATTTTATAATAACGTTTTATTTTGGTCTCAAGAAATCTTAGTTGTTTGTTTATAAGTATAAAATAAACTAATAAATATGGAGAAATAAAACATCAGTAAAACGATATCATTGTAATATATAAGTATACAATATTTTAGGAGGAACTAATGAAAGCTGAAATTGTTGATAGAATCAAAGAAATAGCTTTAGAACTTACCAGTGTACTTAGTGTTGTTAATACTTCAGGTGAATTAGATGTTTCTGAAAAGGTTTTTAGTATTTGCAGCAATATGGAATATTTTAAGAAAAACCCTGAAAATTTAAGCTACATTTATGTTAAAGGTGACAAACTAAAAAGAAAAAGTGTAGTGGCTGTAATTAAAGGCGAAAAAAAGAAAAGCGACAAGACAGTTGTACTGATTGGCCACACAGATACTGTAGGAATATCTGATTATGGAAATATAAAAGAATATGCTAATAAGCCATTTGAACTTGCAGAAAAAATGAAAGGAATTGAACTTCCAAAAGCTGTTAAGGATGACTTAGAGTCAGGTAACTATTTGTTTGGAAGAGGAATTTTCGATATGAAATCGGGAGTTGCTGTTTTAATGGGCCTAATTGAAGAGATATCTAATAATATCGAAGAATTTGAAGGTAATTTAGTCTTTTCTGCCGTATGTGATGAAGAAGCAAACTCAGGAGGGATGATAAACTTAGTTCCTGAATTAGTAAAGATGAAAGAAAAAGAAGGTTTTGATTATCAAGCAATTTTAGATACTGATTATATGACAGGTGAATATGACGGGGACGAAAATAAATATATATATGTTGGAACAGTTGGAAAAATAATGCCGACATTTTTAGTAGTAGGAAAGGAAACTCATGTAGGCGAGTCATTTAAAGGAATAGACCCAAATCAAATATCTTCAGAAATAGCTGCAAAAATTAACCTTAACGTTGAGTATTGTGATGTTGCTGAAGGAGAGGTTTCGCTTCCTCCAATTACATTAAAGCAAAGAGATTTAAAAACTGAATATTCATGCCAGATAGCAACTAAATCAATCATACTTTTTAACTATGCAACTTTTAACAGTACACCTGACCAAGTATTGGAAAAAATGATGAAAGCAGCCGAAGAATCCTTTGAAACTGTCATTGAAAAGTTAAATAAACGATATGTTAAATTCTGTGAAATGGCTAAAAGACCTTATGAGGAATTACCATGGAAGGCAAGGGTTATTTCGTACGATGAATTATATAGTAAAGTTAAAAAAGAAGTAAAAGATTTAGACGAGAGACTTGAGTCATATATAGAAGAACTAAAGAAAAATGAAGCAATGGATCAAGTTGAGAGGACAACAGAAATTGTGAATTTTGTTCATGACCTTTGGTCTGACAGAAACCCTGTTGTAATTGTTTACTTTACTCCTCCTTACTATCCTCATATATATGTTGAGGGAAAATCAGATAAGGATAAAAAGTTATTGGACGCAGTATCAAATGCGGTGGATACAACAGAAACAGAATATAAACTTGTGTATAAGAAGTTCTTCCCATATATATCCGACTTAAGTTACGGTGCAGCTCCTAAGGATCCAAAAGTAATAAGCGCTCTTAAACAAAACCTGCCTGGCTTTGGTCCGTCATACGATATCCCAATTTCGGATATGCAGGAACTTGATTTGCCTGTTTTGGATATTGGTACGTATGGAAAAGATGCACATAAGTTTACTGAGCGAATTGAGAAAAAATATTCTTACGAAGTGGTTCCGGACTTAGTGTATAAAACAATTGTCAATTTGCTAAAGTAAAGTTGAGAGATTACCGAAAGGTAATCTCTATTCCATTTAAATTACTCAATTAGTAGACATATTACATATATTAATTTATACTATATATAAGTTTGTTAGAAGTAAATAAATTTTTTGCTAAGGAGGAACCTTCTATGGAGTTCGACTTGCTACTTTATAACGGAAATATAGTAAGGTTTGGGAAAAACAAAAATTTTAATTGGCTTGCAGTAAAGGGTGGGGTCATAGTAGATGCCGGTTTTGGAAATGGTTTTGATATGTATAAAGATAAGTGTCTGTCTTTAATAGATTTAAAAAAGAATACAGTATTGCCTGGTTTTTATGACAGCCATGTGCACTTCATCCAGACTGCGCTACATATGGAGAACCTCAATCTTAATGGATGTGAAGATTTTCAGGAGTTAGAAAAACGATTGCTTGAATGGATAATAAGATATCCGCAGAGTAAGTTTGTATATTGTTACGGGCTTGAAATATCTGATTTAAATGAAGAAAGATGGCCTACAAGAAGATTTCTTGACAGGATATCAAAAGACTATGCAATAATGATAAACAGCCGTGATTTTCATAACAGTATATTAAATACAAAAGCTATAAATATGCTTAAGGCTCCGTTGACTATAGATGGCGTAGGTAGAGATGATCAAGGCAATCCTACGGGGATATTTTACGGTATGGCAAATGCATTAATAAGAAAAAAAATGCTAAAATCGTACCAGGTTCAAGGCAAAATAAAAGCAATTAGAAATCTTACAGACAATATAATAAAAAAAGGGGTTACAAGCATACATGCGGTTGAAGGCGGTTTTGACTTTATAGACAAGGACGTTGAGTTATTAGCATCTCTTGCCAAAGAGATTCCTATAGATATATCGGTATATTATAGCACAACAGATATATCAAAAATTAAAAATAGTGGGTTAAACAGAATTGGAGGTGACATATATATTGATGGATCTTTTACTTCGAAGACTGCCGCAATAAGTTTTAATTACAAGGATACAGATTGTTACGGTGAGCTGTATTTTTCTCAAGAAGATATTAACGAATTTATGCTTGATTGTTATAAAAACGGTTTAGATACAGCTTTTCATGCAGTAGGTGATAGAGCAGTGGATCAGGTGTTAAATGCACATATATTTGCGAGAAAGCTTATTCCAAATAAGAAACTACGCCATCGGATAGAGCACATTGAATTGACATCGGAGGAGCAAAAGCAAAAGGCAAAGGAACTTGAAATTATTTTTTCCATGCAGCCTTCATTTGAATACTTCTACGGAGGTAAAAGCGGCATGTATGAAAGAAGATTAAGTAATCATTATATGGAAACAAATGAGTTTAGGAGAATATTTGATTTGGGAATTACTGTGTGCGGAGGATCAGACAGTGATTTAACGCCAATAAATCCCATACTGGGCATTCATTCGGCAGTTAATCATCCTGTAAGTATAAATAGCATTGCTGTTGAAGAAGCTATAAGAATGTATACAATTAATGCAGCTTATGCGGTGCGTGAGGAAAACAGGAAGGGTTCTATTGAAGTAGGCAAATTAGCAGATTTCGCTATTTTGGATAAAGATATTTATGAGATAGATGCAAAGTCGATTATTACAACACAGGTTATAGGCACTATTAAGAGCGGAGAGGTTTTATATAAAAACTTTTAACTGGAGAGATAAAAATGGATAAATTAAACATTAACCTATTGGGAAATGTTGAAATCTATTATAATGACGAATTGATAAACAACAAGCTGAGTGCAAAATCAATAGGTGTTTTAGCTATTTTGCTGTGCAATGAACATAAAAAGGTTACAAGAGAAAAATTAGCATACATGTTTTGGCCTGAAAGCTTTGAAACTGCAAACTATAATTTGCGGTACAATTTATGGAACTTAAAAAAAGTGATTCCAAATGACGAGAATAATAATGAATTTATAATTTCAGATAATAAATATTGCTATATTAACCAGGATTATAATTTTAGTTCTGATATTACCTATTTAGAAAACATAAATAAAGAAAAATCAAGTGATATAAATACCTTGAAAAAGGTGAAGGAGCTGTTTAGAGGTGAATTTTTAGAGAATTTTTATTTTAAGGAATGTGATGATTTTAACGACTGGATATTTTATCAACGCTCTATATTTCAAAAGCTTCATATTCAAACACTAAATAAGCTGCTTGACCAATACTTGAATCTTAATGTTTATGAGAGCGCCAAAGATACATTAGAAGAAATATTGTTAATTAATCCATATGATGAAGAATCTCATTATAAGCTCATGAATTTACTGATTAACAATAATGAATCAAATTTAGCTATTATACATTATAAAAAATATCAGACATCCCTTAGGGAAGATTTGAATATTTTTCCCCAAAAAAAAATAAAAGACCTTTATTTAAAACTTATTAATAATAAAAATAATGAAGAAATTAATCATAGCAATAAAGTATCAAAAGACGGCAATAATATTATTATAAGAATAAATGAATATGCTGATTCATCGGTTAATTACTTTGCTATGAGTGATCTGCTGGAAAAATTGATGCTAAATTTTAAAAAAAATATATTGCAGGGTATACCAAAGATTTATTTATGCGATGCGTGTTTAATTCAACCGAGTTTTTATGACTTGGTAAATAATTATTCAAATACTGAGCTAATAGAAATACGCCTGTACCATTCTGTAAAAAACATATTGACATACTTATCCAAGGACTTTTTAATTCAAATATATATATATAATGTAGATAAAATCGATGAAAAGTCAACAAAATTCTTCAAATTTTTAAGCTCTAACACTAATTTATTTATTAAGTATATTGAAGATGAAAATTGAAAAATGTTTAAAAAGTGTTTATTTCAAATTTAAATTTTTTTAATATATGCATATAAAATACTAAATGTGATAATAATAAAACAATAAATGAACCTTATAAAAATATAATTAAATGGCAGGAATACGTATGCACTTGCTTGATATATATTGGATTTGCATTAAACAGCTAATCTGATTATATATAAATTAAATACTAGGAGGTATTAATTAATGAGTTTTACAGAAATAATAGTAAGTATTTCTAACTGGATATGGGGACTTCCAATGCTTCTTTTGCTAGCAGGCGGTGGAATATTCCTTACTTTCAGACTTGGATTTTTTCAATTTAGACATTTGTGGTACATGTGGGGACAAACTTTTGGCAAAATGCTCAAAAAGCCGGAAGATAAAAATGCAATATCGCCTTTCCAGGCTGCTACGGCTGCTCTTGCTTCAACAATAGGAGCCTCAAATATAGTAGGTGTGCCTGTAGCTATTGCATTTGGTGGACCGGGAGCTGTATTTTGGATGTGGATAATTGCTCTTATTGGTAATGCTTCAAAGTTTTCGGAAATCGTTCTTGGTATTAAATATAGAGAGAAAAATGCTGCTGGTGAATTTGTAGGAGGACCTACCTATTATTTATCAAAAGGTCTTAAAAATAAAGCCTTAGGTAAATTTTTAGCCTTTTTGTTTGCATTCTTCCTTTTCTTGGAACTTATACCTTCAATTGCAACTCAGGCAATATCGGCAGTGCAAACATTGGGAAGCATTGGTGTGCCAAGCATGGTAACAGGTGTAGGTATGGCAGTAATTGTATTTATAGTTGTATTTGGTGGAATAAAGAGAATAACACAAGTTACAGAAAAATTGGTTCCTATTATGGCGATTGTTTATTTGCTGGGTGCATTGATTATTATCATTTCTAACATAACTGCAGTACCTCATGTATTTGGGTTGATAATAAAAGGAGCTTTCGCACCGTCAGCTGCAACAGGTGGATTTGCAGGTTCATCTGTGGCATTAGCTTTAAGATGGGGAGCTGCAAGAGGTACATACTCAAATGAAGCAGGTATGGGTACTGCTCCAATCGCACATGCTACGGCAGAGACAGACCATCCTGTACGCCAGGGTTTCTGGGGCATTTTTGAAATTACGGTTGATACTTTGCTAGTATGTACACTTACAGCATTTGTTGTATTGCTTTCAGGTGTATGGACTGATATACCATCATCAGAAGCTGCTTCTATGCCGGCAATAGCTTTTATTAATCAGTTTGGTTCAATTGGCGGTTATGTAGTATCGATTTCAATATTCCTGTTCGTCTTGTCCACAGTAATAGTATTGGTATTCTATGGTGAAAAGCAGGCAGAATATTTATTTGGTACGAAGTTTGCAACAAAATGGAAATATGTATATGTTTTATCAATTATACTAGGCGTAGTCGGTGGTATTGAGTTCTTATATTCTTTCATTGACTTGTTCTTGGCTTTAATTATATTCCCGAATGTTATAGGCTTAATTGCAATGAGCGGAGAGGTTGTTGAACTTAAAAATGAATTCTTTACAAGTGAACAATACTATCTGAAAGATAAAAAAAGAGTAAAACAAAGATAGTAGATTAAGATATTAATCTATAATGTAAAAAACTATCTCTATAAAGATTCTTCTTTCAGGAGATAGTTTTTTATAAATTCTTTTATTGAGGTAATATATGTTAAACAATAAATTTATAAAAAACACCTATGAAGATGAACAGGAAGCAATTGAGCTGCTGGATAACTTAATTCGAATTAAAAGTAAGTTTTTCCATGAAGAAGAAATAATGAGCTTTGTGTTTAACTGGCTGAAAAAGAATAATATAGACGTTAATTTTCACTACTATGAAGATAAAAAGGTAACGGGATTTAAGGGAACAAATCTGATAGGTTCAATAGAAGGCTCAGAGGACGGTCCTGTAATATTGTTGAACTGCCATCTTGATACTGTTGGCGAATGCACAGGCTGGACAAAAGACCCATACATCCCGGTAATAGAAAATGGTAAAATGTATGGGCTTGGAGCATTGGATATGAAATCTGGTTGTGCAGCTGCATTGATATCTTTAAAAAAATTCAGTAAGACTGTAAAAGATTTTAAAGGAAAAATAATTTATTCTTTTGTATCTGATGAGGAAGGGCCTTATGGCTTGGGAACATCATTTTCTATTAAAGACAATTTATACGAGGGAGCTGAAATGGCTCTGTCCCTGGAACCAAGCAGCGGCTTTTCGTTTACTGATAATCACAGTATATGTCTCGGAGCAAGAGGCGGCTATCAATATAAAATAAGGTTGTTCGGAAAGTCGAGCCATGCGGCAACACCAGAAAATGGAATAAGTGCAATAGAAGATGCAAGCAAGCTAATTATAGCTTTGAAAAATGTAGAACCCAAATATCATGATAAGTTGGGACATTCAAGTACATGTGTTACAAGTATAAAAAGCAGCGGAAGCGGATGCTCTGTAGCTGATTATTCTGAAATTGAAATTTTTAAGCACATAGTTATCGGAGAAAACAAGCAATCAATAATTGAAGAAGTTCATAAGGCCGCAAATAACGCAAAAATAAAGTCAAAGTATGAAATTATTTTTAGAGATGATCCTTTAGAGGCTTCCGGAGGATTCATGCCGTATGTTACAGATGAAAACCTTGAAGAAGTTAGAATTCTTGAGAGTCTTATAAAAGAGTGCAGCGGTCAAGAACCAATGATAAAATATTTTTCCAGCATAGGAGATTTCAACTTAATAGCAGAAAGGCTTGATATACCTGTTCTCATATTTGGGCCATCTGGAGGAAATTTCCACAGTTTTGATGAATATGTAAATTTGAACAGTTTTTTAGAAACTATAGAGATTGTGTATAATTATTTGACTAGAAGGCTGTCTTT
Source organism: Sedimentibacter sp. LTW-03 (assembly GCF_052059825.1). Classification (GTDB taxonomy): domain Bacteria; phylum Bacillota; class Clostridia; order Tissierellales; family Sedimentibacteraceae; genus Sedimentibacter. Next base: position 2,487,222 of record NZ_CP197180.1, on the reverse strand, counting down.
ATAAATAAAACAAGAAGATTATAAAATAATAAAGGGTATCACAAATGTACTCTTTATTTTTTTGAGCTGAAAAGTAAGTTTTGATAAGATAACCTCCGTGATAAAAGGTCGTGCTATTTTTGCATAAATCAAAGAAAATATTTTTTAATAATTATAATAAAATATTTATAAAAAATTATTGCGTAAAGGAGCGCTTTGTGTTATTATTGTTAAATATACAATAAGTTAAATAAATAAACACGGAGGACGCTATGACAGTAAATTTAAAAGGAAGAAGTTTTCTAACATTGATGGATTTTAAACCTGAAGAAATTAGATATTTGCTTGATTTGGCGCATGATTTAAAATCAAAGAAAAGACAAGGCATATCTAATAACCTGCTTAAGGGTAAAAATATAGTATTATTATTCGAAAAAACGTCTACAAGAACAAGATGCTCTTTTGAAGTGGCTGCATTAGATGAAGGAGCTCATGTAACATTTTTAAATTCTGATTATTCTCAAATGGGAAAAAAGGAATCTATAGAGGATACAGCAAAAGTTTTGGGAAGATTCTATGATGGGATAGAATATAGAGGTTATGGACAAGAAATGGTTGAAGATCTGGCAAAACACTCCGGTGTGCCTGTGTGGAACGGCTTGACGGATATAGATCATCCTACTCAGATACTGGCGGATATGCTGACAATAGAGGAGCATTTGTTTAAGCCTCTAAATAAAGTCAAACTTGTATTTGCCGGAGACATAAGGAACAATATGAGCTATGCATGGATGTATGGTTGCGCAAAAATGGGCATGCATTTTGTAGCATTTGGACCTAAGGAGCTTAGTCAGAAGATTGATTCTGGCATATTGAATAAAGTTTATGAGACTGCAAAATTCACAGGAGCAAAAATTGAAATATCTGATAATATTGAATGTGTTAAGGATGCAGATGTAATTTATACAGATATTTGGGCTTCTATGGGCGAAGAGGAACAGATACCGGAGAGAGTAAAAATACTTTCGCCGTTTAAAGTGACCTCTGAATTAATGGATGCAACAGGAAATGAAGATGTTATATTTATGCATTGTTTGCCTGCTTTTCATGACTTTGAAACAAAAATGGCAAGAGAACAATATGAACTGGGGTATGATATAAGAGAGGTAACGGACGAAGTTTTTAGAAGCAAAAATTCCGTCGTTTTTGATGAAGCTGAAAATCGGCTTCACAGCATTAAAGCGGTGGTGATAGCTACTATAGGATAAAAAATATATAGAAATAATAGATATAAAACTAACTAAAAAATGACATCTGATATGTATATTATGAGGTGTCATTTTTAGTTAAATTTTAGCATGCAGATAGAAATTAAGAAGGACTTTTATTGCGTGTATGCAATTAAAATATTCTTTGTTGCAAAAATAAGTACGATTTAATTAATGTTTTGAAAGCACAGAATGAAAATTCATAACATATTTAAACTAACATTATTTTTCAGAAATGACGTTTTTATCTTAAAATACAGTAATATCTTGAATTATATTAACTATTTCTTGACATTGATATTGAATATAGATATAATAAATTTTATAAATTTAAGCTGAAAATAAATTCTGAAAAAATCTAGATGTCCTAAGGAGGTCAAAAAATGCAATTATCTAAAAAAATAATGCAAAAAACGGAAAAATATGGTGCTCATAATTATCACCCTAAAGAAGTTGTTATTGATAAGGCAGATGGCATGGTAGTTACAAATCCCGAAGGCGAAGAGTTTTATGATATGTTGAGCTCATATTCCGCGCTGAACTTTGGGCATAGACATCCCGAATTGGTGCAAACGGCAAAAGACCAGTTGGATAAAGTTACTCTGACCTCAAGGGCATTTTACAACAGTGTGTTAGGCGAGTGGATGGAAAAACTCTGCAAGGTTACGGGAAAAAATATGGTTCTCCCTATGAATACAGGAGCCGAAGCTGTTGAAACTGCGCTGAAGACCGCCAGAAAATGGGGGCAGTCAGTAAAGGGGGTTGAAGAAGGCAAACAGGAAATTATAGTATGTGCCAATAATTTTCACGGCAGAACAATTACTATTGTGTCCATGAGTACCGATCCTGATGCAAAGCAAGGGTACGGACCGTTTACACCTGGATTTAAAGTGATAGAATATGGTAATATTGAACAGCTTAAGAAAAATATTAGCGCAAATACAGTAGCATTTTTAGTTGAACCTATACAAGGCGAGGCAGGGATAATAGTTCCTCCTGAAGGATTTTTGAATGAAGCTCTTAATATATGCAAAGAAAATAATGTTTTGTTTATAGCGGATGAGGTACAGACTGGATTTGCAAGGACAGGTAAGATGTTTGCCTGCGAGCATGAAGGTATTATTCCTGATATGTATGTTCTTGGAAAAGCGTTGGGCGGAGGAATTATTGCTGTATCGGCAGTTGCTGCAAATGAGGATATTCTTGGAGTTTTTACTCCCGGTTCACATGGGTCTACTTTCGGCGGAAACCCTTTGGGGGCGGCCGTATCAATTAAAGCCATGGAAATACTTGAAAGAGATAATTATCCAAAGCAGGCAGAGGAAAAAGGGGAATATTTCATGGAAAGACTTAAAGCTATTGATAATGATGATATAGTTGAAGTAAGGGGAAAGGGCCTCCTAATAGGAGTGGAGTTTAAAGAAAATGCTGCACCGTATGTAAAGAAACTTATGGGAAATGGCATTCTTGCAAAAGAAACCCATGAAAGAACAATTAGGTTTGCTCCCCCTATAACGGCCACATATGAGCAGCTGGATGATGCTTGTAAAAAAATTGAAAAAGCATTCGAGTAGTGATGTGACCCCAATAAGTTAGACTTTGTAGCGTAGTAGTTTTGTGAACTGCTACGCTATTTTTTATGCAGCCGAAAGGCTAAGTCTGTATTCTACAGGACTCATCCATCCAAGCTTCTCTTTAATCCTTTTTTCGTTGTAATACTTAATATATTTTTCTATCGAATTTTTAAGTTCTTCATAACTGTAGTAAACCATACCATAATACATTTCCTGTTTCATAATTCCAAAGAAGTTTTCCATAGGAGAATTATCAATGCAGTTTCCTTTACGCGACATACTCTGAAATATTCTGTTTGATTCAAGTACACGACTATATGCTTTCATCTGATATGCCCAACCTCTATCAGAATGGAATGTTCTCCTGTATTTACAATCTGAGGTAATCTCTATTGCCTCATTTAAGGCTTGCATTACATTTTGGCCTGATGGTCTTAGAGAAATGCTATGACTTAGGATTTCTCTATTGCATAAATCCATAAATGGATCCAGGTAGAGCTTTTTGATCCACCTCATAATATTTGAATTCCGACGTATCAGTTGTAATCTTCTGGTGAGGAATATTTGTATCAAAACGTCTATTAATTCTGTTAGGTGAAATCTTACCAACATTCCCTTTGTATGAGCTGTACTTACGACTTTTGCGAGTGAAAGCAGTCACCTGAATATTTAGCTTTTGCACAATACGCTGAACCTTCTTCTTGTTGATGAGCAGTCCTTACTTTCTTAAATCGCCATGAATCCGGCGATAGCCAAAATCCTTATGTTCCTTACGTATATCTAAAATTTTCTGTTCTATCTCCTGATCTGGATTCTCCATTTCAAAGCGCTTTTGCCAATACATATATGTTGATTTTGGGAAACCTGTAACTGCGAGAACATCTTTTAATTTGAAGGATCCTCGGAGGCTGTGGATGATTCTCGCTTTTTGTTCTGAGGTGTTCCCTCTAAACGCAGCCTCCTCAATTCTTTTAAATATGCATTCTCAATTCGTAGTTTAAGATTTTCATCTTCAAGTTGTTTAAGATACTCCGTTTCTACATTTATTTTTTTACTCTTATCAAGATTAATATCTTTTGGTTTATCCACTTTTGGTCGCCGCCCCTTCTGTTTAGGTTTCAAGGCATCAGGTCCAGCAATACGATAATCATTAACCCATTTGCTTATTAATGGTGGATTATTAATTCCAACCGAAAGCGCTAAATCCTGATAAGAAACCTCTGTAGTTAGATACAACTCTACCACATGAAGCTTAAATTCGAAAGAGTAAGTTTGATTTTTTCGTTTTCTCATTAAGCCATCAGAGCCAAATTCATTGTATGCAGAAACCCATTTTTGTAAGTCCCTCGTAGAAGAGATATTATATTCTTTAGATAGAAAAGCGAATCCGCCCTTTCCAGCTAAATATTCTTGCACAACTTTCATCTTAAATTCATAACTATATTTTGCCATTCAAAAACCGACCTCCCATCAGTTAGATTTTTAGGTCTAACTTTTGGGGGTCGGTTCATAGTTCGAATGCTTTTTTATATCTCCTGTTCCTGAACATCTCTCAAGCTGAAATCCGAAGCTTCCTCCTTATCACTCAGCATGATGGTAGAACTCATATGTTCTTTTTCTTTCATATTTCTGAAGGCGTTTGTAAGCATAAGTTTAATTCTGTTTATTTGGTTAACTTCACTTATTCCGGCATCATAGTCAATTGGAACAATGTTGGACATAGGATATGCACCTTTTAGTTTCTTAATCATGCCTTTGCCCGTTATGTGATTCGGAAGGCAGGCAAACGGCTGTAAACATAATATATTATTCACACCCGAGTCTAAAAGCTCAATCATTTCTCCTGTTAGAAACCATCCTTCCCCGGACTGATTTGCTAACGAAAGAAAATTTCTTGCTTTTTGAGCAAGTTCTGCGATGTTTGAAGGAGGAGTAAATCTTTTTGATTTCTTGAATGCACTAACGCTTGCAGTCTTGTACAGATCAATTGCCTTAACTGCTGCGCTACTAAAAAATCTTGTTTTTTTAGTGCCTAAAAGCAGTTCGTCATACTTTATAACTCCATTAAGTGAACTGTATGAGAAAAAGTCCAGCAAATCTGGAACAACAACTTCCGCTCCTTCTTCCTCAAGAAGAGAAAATACGTCGTTATTTGCGTTTGGATGGAACTTAACAAGTATTTCTCCTACTATTCCGACTTTAGGTTTTCTTATGCTTTCATCAAGTGCAATGGTGTCAAAGTCATGAACGATGTCTTTTATCAGGCGATTGAATTGGAGATAGCTTCCTGATTCAATAACCTTGTGACATTTTGCAACCCATGTGCTGTATAGTTTATTAACAGAGCCCTTTATCTTTTCATAGGGCCTTGTTCTGTAAGTTGCCCGCATCAACGTATCGCCTATTACCAAACCCATTATCAGCCTGTTAATAAACGGTACTGTTATTTTAAATCCGGGTTGTTTTTCCAAACCAATCATATTGAACGATATGACGGGTATATTACTATAGCCTAAGTCTTTCAATGCTTTTCTGATAAATCCGATATAATTGGTTGCACGGCAGCCTCCACCTGTCTGAGAAATCATAAGTGCTACACTACTAAGGTCATATTTTCCAGATTCTAGTGCATTGATAAGCTGGCCGATTACAATTATTGACGGATAGCATGCATCATTGTTAACTACTTTGAGCCCAACATCCACAGCATGCTTATCTACTGCGGGCAGAACAACTGCATTGTAGCCTGACACTTTTGCAGCAGTTTCTATAAACTGAAAATGTATGGGTGACATTTGCGGAATCAGCAGTGTGTGCGTTTTTTTCATTTCCTTAGTGAACAGAGGATTTTGATCACCTTCTTCTGTTCTTATATGCGTAACACCGTTTTTATCTCTTTCTTCCATTGAGGCGATAAGCGAACGGATACGGATTCTTACAGCTCCCAAATTTGTTATTTCATCTATTTTTATTACGGTATAAATTTTATTGTTTCTCTGCAATATTTCGCTTACCTGATCGGTTGTTACAGCATCCAGACCGCAGCCGAAAGAATTGAGCTGTATAAGCTCCAAATTATCGGTGTTGGCAACGCAGGTTGCTGCAGCGTATAGTCTAGTGTGGTATGCCCACTGGTCAATGACTCTCAACGGCCTTTCGATTGGGTATTTGTTGTTGAGAGAGTCTTCTGAAAGAACAACAAGACCGTATCCTTCTATCATTTCAGGAATGCCGTGATTAATTTCGGGATCAACATGGTATGGCCTGCCGGCAAGGACTATACCCTTCTTATTATTTTCCTTGATGTATTTAACAGCCTTTGCTCCTTCATTTCTAACATCTTGTTTATAAGCGAAAAGTTCTAAATAAGCTTTATGAACTGCATTTTTAATTTCATCAAATGATATGTTTTCTGATATTCCCAGTTCTTTGTAAAGTTTATTAATAAGGAGTTCCTTTTCGTTTAAGTTCAGGAAAGGCTTGTAAAATTTAATATTATTCAGATCAATGTTTGCCTCTATAGATTCGGGATAGGAGACTACAACCGGACAGTTATAGTGATTTCCCGCATTTGCATCTTCCTTTATATTATAAGAAATACAAGGATAGAAAATTTTTGGAATTTTCTTGTTTATTAAATCAACAATGTGTCCGTGGGTGATTTTACCCGGATAGCAAACAGACTCTGATGGAATTGTTCCCATACCAAGTTCATATATCCTCTTGCTGGATACTCCTGACAGAACAACTCTGTATCCAAGTTCTGTGAAAAATGTAAACCAGAAAGGATAATCTTCGTACATATTTAGTACTCGTGGTATGCCTATTAATCCTCTTTTGGCCTCTTCAATTGAAAGTGGTTTATAATTGAACACTCTTTTGTACTTATATTTGTATAAATTGGGGAGAGGTTCTTTTTTTCAGTATGAGTGTATTTTTCAGCTCCTCTTTCGCAGCGGTTACCCGATACAAAATATCTTCCGTCGGAAAATTTATTAATTGTCAGTAGGCAGTTGTTTGTGCATTGCCCACAACGGTTCATAGTAGTGTTGAATGAGAATTTTTCTAAATTTTCTTCTTTTACAAATGTGCTGATTTTGGAACTGTCGTAGTTACTTCTTGCTATAAGAGCTGCACCGAAAGCTCCCATAACTCCTGCAATGTCAGGTCTTACGACGTTTCTTCCAGTTATTAGTTCAAATGCCCTCAAAACAGCATTGTTGTAGAAAGTACCTCCCTGTACAACTACTTTTTCGCCTATTGAATCTAGGGATTTTAGCCTTATAACCTTGAATAGTGCATTTTTTATAACTGAATATGATATGCCTGCTGAAATATCGCTTAAAGTTGCACCTTCTCTTTGAGCTTGCTTAACTTTGGAGTTCATAAAAACAGTACATCTGGTTCCTAAATCAACCGGGTGCTCGGACATAATTGCTGCTTCTGCGAAGTCTTGTACGCTCATATCAAGTGAATTTGCAAAAGTTTCAATAAATGAGCCACAGCCTGAGGAGCATGCTTCATTTAGCATTATAGAATCAATAACTCCATTTTTTATAATCATGCTCTTCATGTCCTGTCCGCCGATGTCAATTATGAAGTCGACTCCGTTTAAAAAGAAATCGGCTGCTTTATAGTGAGCAACAGTTTCAATTTCTCCAGTATCAACGCTTAAGGCGGCTTTTATTAAATGCTCACCATAGCCTGTTACGGCTGTGAATGCAATTTTTATGTCCTTATGCATTTTGCTGTAAAGCTCTTTTACAGCTTTTACAGCTGTGTTCAATGGATTTCCTTCGTTGCTGGTATAATATGAATATAGAATTTCGCCGTCCTCTGTTATAAGCACTAGCTTTGTTGTTGTAGATCCTGCATCTATTCCCAAGAAAGCCGGACCGTTGTACTCGTCTATATTTTTTTGTTTTGCCTTATGGTGATTGTGTCTAATTAAAAATTCATTATATTGATCTTTTGTTTCAAACAATGGATTCAAATCTTTCTTGCGGTACTCAATATTAGTTTTTTCCATTGTTTTCTCAATCTTTTTATAAAAATCATTAAAGTTTATTTCAGTGTTATCTTCTGACATTAAGGCTGCACCCATAGCAACGTAATAGTTTGCGTCTTTTGGGCATGTGGAATTTTCACTGCTTAAGTTTAGTGTCTGCTTAAATCTTTCTCTAAGTTCAGAAAGGAAGTATAATGGGCCTCCTAAAAATGCTACATTTCCTTTTATTGGTCTTCCCTGAGCAAGGCCGCTGATCGTTTGATTAACCACCGCCTGGAAAATTGAAGCTGCAATGTCTTCTTGTCTTGCACCTTCATTTAAAAGGGGTTGAATGTCAGATTTTGCGAATACTCCGCATCTGGAGGCAATCGGATAGATAGTGCTGTGTTTTTTGGACAATTCATTTAAGCCAGATGCATCAGTCTTCATTAAGACGGCCATTTGGTCGATGAATGCACCTGTGCCCCCTGCACATGAACCGTTCATGCGCTGTTCAAGATTTCCCGACAGATATGTTATTTTAGCGTCCTCTCCGCCCAGTTCTATAACCACGTCAGTTTGTGGGATATATTCTTCTATGGCACGTGTGGATGCCGCAACTTCTTGAACAAAAGTAATACCTAGAGATTTAGACACATCAATAGCACCGGAGCCTGTGGTACTTATTTTAATTAAGCTGTCCTTCAGTTGTTCTGATGCATTTTTAATAATCTCGGTGACAGTGTTTCTAATATCGGAATGATGTCTTTTATATTGTTTGTGTATTAGATTACCTTCATTGTCTATTACAGCTATTTTTACTGTCGTAGACCCTATATCAAGCCCTACAAAGTAATTTTTCATCGTGTCCTCCAAAGCCATTTGGCTTTAATATTCTATTACTGTATAGAATAAACTATTACAAAAATAAGATTATCGACTTGTCCGAGGGAAAAGCCGAATAACAGTGCAATATGCCTTGAGATGTAGCATATGTTGGCACATCCAGGCAGCTATATTTAATTTTATCGCTTTTAGTGCGTGTAATCTGTCTTATGTCCCTCATACATATATAAATTAAACTAAATTCTTGTTAAATATATTATATCATTTTAAATCTTAAAATCAACTTAAATAAATTAGTTGAGAAATATTTTCGTTGCAAAAATTATGCCTACATTTGCAAAAAGTAGTTATTTGTCAAATGTTTATTCCATAGATTATGAATTTAATCAAAAATTTGGAAAAGGCGTTGATTTTATTATTATATAAAGTTATTATATAGATAATATTAAGAAGGATGGTGGTTTTGTGAAATTAACTTATCTGGGGCATTCAGCGGTTATTTTGGAAGAAGGTGCATTTAAGGGCATTATTGATCCTTTTATAACAGGAAATGGGCTGGTTAAAACAAAAATAAGCGAGTTGCCAGATATAACACATATTTTTGTAACACACGGACATTCGGATCATATAGGGGATACGGTAGAGATTGCAGAACGTACCGATGCATTGATTATAGCAAACCATGAAATATCAACATATTTCAATAAATTTAATTTGCGAACCCATTCAATGCATATAGGAGGCAGAAAAAAGTTTGATTTTGGAACGGTAAAAATGATAAATGCTCTTCATGGTTCGGGTATTTTAGAAAATGGAAATATGGTTTGTGGAGGGAATCCATGCGGATTTATAATAGAAGTTAACGGAAATAAGGTTTATCACGCTGGAGATACCGGACTTACTCTTGATATGAAACTTTTGGAAGATGAACACATAGATGTCGCATTTATTCCCATAGGAGGAAATTATACAATGGATATTGATGACGCTGTAAAAGCATCAGATTTTATCAAGGCTAAAAAAGTTGTTCCTATTCATTACAATACATTTGATGTAATTAATGCAGATCCGAAGAAATATAAAAATATAGTGAAATCTTCAGAGGTTGTTATATTGGATATTAATGAAAGCGTGGATATATAAAGAAATTATTTTATATAAATAATTGAATAGTAAAAATGCATATGATATAATCGATGAGCAATGTGAAATGCAAGGGGAGGTCTTACTATAAAATGTTTGCTTTAGTGTTAATACTAAATGACATATCAAAGCTTGATGATATACATGAAGCGTTTTACAGAGAAGAAATAGGTGCTACTACAATAGACAGTCAAGGAATGGGAAAAGTGCTGTTAGACCACAATATCAACATACCTATGCTTGACAGTGTAAAAAAGCAGATAGATGGAAGAAAGCCATATAGTAAAATAGTTTTTAGTATCATTAGAGATAAGGAAAAGCTTGACAGAGTAGCTGCCAAAATTAATGAAGAAATGGAACGCTTCGAAGAACCAGGCATAGGATTTATGTTTGTAATGCCTGTAATCGAAGTTTATGGTTCAAAATCTGATGATATAAAGTAAGTGCGAAGTATGATTGATTGACAATCATACTTTTTTATGCATAAATTAAGATTTACATTTGACGAAATATGTCATTTTAATATTGACAATAATTATTGTAAATATTATAATAATTATAGATGCAATGATAATGATTATCAATATCGTAAAGTAGGAGGAAATAAGGCTGTGACATTAGATAGCATAAAACCTGGTCAAGGTGGTATTATTTCAACAATTGGCGGGCAAGGAATGCTCAGAAGAAGGCTTTTGGACATGGGGCTGACTCCTAACACAAAAGTTATGGTAAGAAAAGTAGCTCCTATGGGAGATCCTATTGAACTTTCGTTGAGAAGCTATGTGCTTACAATAAGAAAAGAAGAGGCTTCAAAGATTGAACTAAAAGAGGTATTTGACATATGAGATATGTATTTGCCTTGGCGGGAAATCAGAATTCCGGAAAAACAACTCTTTATAACGCTTTAACAGGAAGCAATCAGCATGTGGGTAATTTTCCCGGGGTAACTATCGAAAAAAAAGAAGGGCAAATTAGAAAGCACAAGGAAGCTTCACTCATTGATTTACCTGGAATATATTCGTTATCTCCATATACAATGGAAGAAGTTGTTACCAGGGATTTCATTTTAAATGAACATCCCGATTTAATATTAAACATAGTTGATGCGACAAATATAGAAAGAAATTTATATTTAACACTTCAGCTGATGGAACTTTCGATTCCAATGGTAATTGCCTTGAATATGATGGACGAAGTGAGGGCAAGCGGAAATTCAATTGATGTAAATTTGTTGTCAGAGCATTTGGGAATTCCGATTGTACCTATTTCTGCAAGTAAGAATGAAGGAATTTCAGAGCTCCTTGATGTTGCAATGAAGACGGCTCAAGAAAAAAGAACGCCGAAAAAGCTTGATTTCTGCACAGGAGAAGTTCATAAGGCAATTCATGCAGTATCGCATTTAATTGAGGATAAAGCAAAAAATTCCGGATATCCGGTACGCTTTGCTGCAACAAAACTTGTCGAGGGAGATGAACCGACATATAAAGCACTTAATATTACAGAAAACCAAAAACATATAATAGACCATTTGATTGATGATATGCAGAAGGCTCTGGGGACTGACAGAGAAGCTGCGCTGGCAGATATGAGATATGGGTATATAGAGCAGGTATGCAGTGAAACAGTAATAAAAAAACAGGAAACCAAGGAACAAATAAGATCAGAAAAAATCGATAGAGTTTTAACTCATAAGTATTTTGGTATCCCTATATTTTTCGGTATTATGTTTTTTATATTTTGGATTACTTTCGGGGCTATTGGAGCTCCGCTTCAGGGATATTTAGAGGAAATTATAGGACTGTTTACTGAGCTGACTTCTAATGCAATGAGTGCATACGGAGTGAGCGACTGGCTGTACTCGTTAGTTATAGACGGGATATTTGCAGGCGTTGGAAGTGTGTTGTCATTCTTGCCGTTAATTGTAATTTTGTTTTTATTTCTCTCGCTTCTGGAGGACAGTGGATACATGGCAAGAGTCGCTTTTTTAATGGATAAGCTGTTAAGAAAAATAGGCTTGTCAGGGCGTTCTTTTGTACCTATGCTGATTGGCTTCGGGTGCAGCGTTCCGGCTATAATGGCTACAAGGACTTTATCCAGCGAAAGAGATAGAAAGATGACTATTGTGTTAACCCCTTTCATGTCGTGTAGTGCTAAACTTCCGATTTACGGAATGATAACTGTGGCGTTTTTTCCGGAAAATGCTGCTCTTGTAATGATTGCTCTTTATATTATGGGTATCGCTGTGGCGGTAGTATCAGGGTTATTGCTAAAGAGTACGATATTTAAGGGTGAACCTGTGCCTTTTGTTATGGAACTGCCTGCATATAGAATTCCTTCAAGGAAAAGCGTGTTGCTGCATATGTGGGAAAAGGGAAAAGATTTTGTTCAAAGGGCATTTACTGTGATTTTTTTGGGAACAATGATTATATGGTTTTTGCAGAGCTTTGATTGGGCATTCAATATGGTTGAAGACAGTTCCTACAGCATGCTTGCAACAATTGGGTCTGTTGTAGCTCCGATATTTATACCGCTTGGATTTAATGATTGGAGAGCATCTACGGCGCTTATTACAGGACTGACGGCTAAGGAAGCGGTGGTTAGTACTCTTACCGTTTTAACGGGGGCAGTTACGGATGTTGATCTTTCTGCAGCATTAAGCACAATATTTACGCCGTTGAGTTCTTTTGCATTCTTGACATTTACGTTGCTTTACATGCCATGCGTGGCGGCTTTTGCTGCTACAAAAAAAGAATTGGGCTCAATCAGGTATGCATTGCTTACAGCTGTATATCAAACACTTACTGCATTTATTGCAGGAATGATTGTTTATCAAGTTGGTAGTCTGTTTATATAGGAGGTTTCTATGAATTGGGCTGATATTATAATAATATCTATAATTGTGACAATAGTTGCAGTAGTGGTATTGTTTATGAGGAAACAAAAAAAGAATGGTTCCGGATGCTGTTCAGGATGTTCGGGATGCAGCAAGTCTGGCAGCTGTTCTTCATTTAAAAAATAATTGTGTAACTGTCTCGTATGAGGCAGTTTTTTTATAGGCGTGAAATATTACGAATATTGTTGGATAAGTTACGATAACACATGCAAATCTATTGAATAATATAAATATATATTATTTGCGAGGTGAAGACATGGATAATAACTTAAATAGCCAAAGGTTCATGAATTGGGGCATGGATACGGTAACTGACAGGAGCAGGAATATGAGGAGAAATGTCATGACTGCTGAAAATGCTCTAATTGAAAGTATAAACTGGGATAATAGAACAGGCTTTGTAACAATTTCCTATGGAGTTATGGGCGATTTTTGTATGGTTCATATGCAGGTTGTAACATTAGTGGTGGGAAGCGATACAGTTATAAGAGATCAGTTCGGTCAACATTTATCATTTAGAGATGTAAAAGAAGGTATGACTGTTGATGCTGTATTCTCTTCCGCAATGACAAGAAGTATTCCTCCGCAGTCAAGAGCGTACAGCATAACAGTTATTGAAAACATTGACAGCAATACAACAGAGGGGAATGTCGCTTTTGTTGACATGGCAAACAATTTTTTATATACCGGAAATCCTAACGACATAAATACACAAATGAGGTTTGTTGTTACAGATTCAACTATAATTCGAGACAGGAGAGGGAGGAGAATACGGTTAAGAGACGTAAGGCCGGGAGATTTTGTAAGGGTGGAGCATGCGAATTTCCAGACTGCCAGCATACCGCCTCAGACTACGGCGTTTGAAATACAGGTATTGTAAAAAAGTAAATATAAAGTAAAAAAGCGACAATAAAAGCGGGAACAGCCATATGGTTGTTCCCGCTTTTATATTAATTATTAGTTAAATAAACAGATTTACGTTTGACTCTTCCGCATCGCCCAGGTAAGTTCCAACACCTGCGTATTCAATACCGTCGATCAGCTCTTCCTTAGTAATGCCCATCACATCCATTGACATTGTGCATGCTATCATTTTTACCCCGTTATTCATAGCTTTCTTTATTAAATCCTCAAGAGAATCAATGTTTTTATCCTTCATTACCTTTCTCATCATGGCGGTTCCCATTCCGCCCATGTTCATCTTGGAGAGTTTCAGTTTAGTAGTTCCTTGGGGCATCATTTTTCCGAACATTGCATCAATAAACGGCTTTTTGACGCCTTGCTTTTCTGTTTTTCTTAAAACATTTAATCCCCAGAATGTGAAAAACATCGTCACAGGTCTTCCCATTGCTGCTGCACCATTGGCTATTACAAAGGATGCTAAAACTTTATCCATGTCACCGCTGAATACAATTATTGTTTTCCCGTCATTTGAAGGAACCTGGACAGAAGTTTTTGCTATTGAAATATCATTTTTTTTTTCTGAAAGTCCCTTTTGAAGAAATACTATGTTGTTCTTGCCTTCTTTTTTAACCTTTAACAAAGTATTTCCGGTTCTTCTGCACCAAGCTTCTACATCTTTGGCAAAGCCTGAATCGGTAGCGGAAACCTGAATTATTTCTCCGTCGTTTATCTTATTGATGGTTTCATATACCTTCATAATTGGTCCGGGGCATTGGAGTCCGCTGCAGTCAACTTGTATGGATGCTTTTATTTCTGCATCAGCCTCTTTTTTTGTGTACGAACTATTTTCAATATTTTTTTCTGGAGAAATTGAATTGCCGCCGTTCAGCTTGTTAAAATAATCATAATAAACAGCCTTGTAGAAGTTTGTTCCTGCAGGATAAACAAGCACATTTTTATATCCGTTTTCCATTAAAACTCTTGCGGCATTGTAAGAGCGAACTCCCACGGCGCAGAATATTAGTATGTTATCATCTTTATTTACCTCTGAAAGCCTGCTTCTCAGCTGTCCAAGCGGTATATGCACCGCTCCGGGTATCTCAAATACCATGAGCTCCATATCTTCACGTATATCAAGAATGGTAAATTTGCTTGGTTTTGAAGGATCTAGTTCGCTCCATTTTGAGAGCTTAATCTTGCCTTGAATTATATTTTCCGCAACAAAGCCCAGCATGTTTACAGGATCCTTTGCTGATGAATATGGAGGCGCATATGCTAGTTCCAACTCTTTCAAATCGTAGATGCTTCCGCCCATACGTATTGCAGTTGCCAAAGTATCGATTCGTTTATCTGCTCCGTCTTCACCCACAATCTGTCCTCCGAATATTTTTTTGCCGTCGGTTGAAAATATGAGTTTTAATATCAGTTCGGATGATTCAGGATAGTATCCAGCATGGGACTTTTGAGAAATTGTTGCAGTGTAGTAATCCCTGCCTTCCTCCATTCCCATTCTTTTCAGTGTTTTTTCATTTGCACCGGTTGATGCAACAGTTAAATCAAAAACCTTTGCGACAGAAGTTCCCATAGTGCCTTTATATTCTTCTTCTGCTCCGTATATATTATTTGCACAGATTCTTCCCTGTTTGTTTGCGGGGCCTGCCAGTGCAATCATAGCTCTGCCTTTATTTATGAACTCTTCTACTTCAATTACATCTCCCAGAGCATATATGTTAGGGTCGGATGTTTTTAGATATTTGTCAACAACGATTCCTCCGCGCTGGTTAAGTTCCAATCCTGCATCTTTGGCAAGTTTGCTGTTTGGTCTGACGCCTATTGACAGCAATACCATGTCAGCAGTCAGTGTCCTGCCGCTGGCAAGAGTAATTGTTACTGTTCCGTCTTCGCTGCTGAATTTTGATACTCCGTCTCCTAAAATAAGGTTAATACCGTTAGAAACCATGTTGTTTTGAACAAGTTGAGCCATTTCATAATCAACTGGTGCCATAACTTGATCCATTGCTTCGGCAACAGTTACATTAATGCCGGCGTGATGGAGATTTTCAGCGACTTCAAGTCCAATGAACCCTCCACCTATAACTACAGCATTTTTAGGTTTTTTTTCACCAATAAATTTTTTGATTTTGTCTGTGTCTGGAACAGTCCAAAGAGTGTATATACCAGGTGAATTAATGCCTTCTATCGGCGGTTTTAATGGTGTCGAGCCGGTAGAAATAACAAGTGTATCATAGGATTCGCTATAAGTTTCTCCTGTTTTTGTTTTTTTAACTTCAACTGTTTTGTTTTCTCGGTCAATTTTGATTACTTCAGAGTCAACTCTTACGTCGACATTATATTTTTTTGACATTGCTTCAGGAGTTTGCAAAAGAAGCGATTCTCGTTCTTTAATAACATTGCCTATATGATATGGAAGCCCGCAGTTGGCGTACGAAATATATGAACCTCTTTCAAACATTATAATTTCTGATGTTTCATCGAGTCTTCTAAGCCTTGCAGCGGTACTTGCTCCTCCTGCCACACCACCTATAATTAAAATTTTCTTACTCATAAGATCCTCCACTAATCTTCTATAATTTGTACTATTAAAGTTTTGACTTGATCATCTTTTATTTTATAAATAATTTCTGTGCCGCTTCTTTCTGCCGAAAGAATACCTGCGGATTTCAGTTTTGCTAAATGTTGTGAAACCGTAGGTTGAGGGACATCCAAGCAACACTGTATATCAGTTACGTTGCTCTGTTCTTCCTTTATAAGCATGGCCAGAATACAAAGTCTTACAGGGTGTGCCAGCGTTTTAAAAAGCTCAGCTCTTTCTGCAAGAACCTTTTTTGTTTGTTCCTTATTGTTAAAATCTAACATAAGCACCTCACTAATATTAGTATATTATAATATTAGCATATTTGAATATAATGTCAAGAAAAATATGAAAATAAATAAACAATTTTTTTGAAATAGATATTTATTAACATTAATAAATATGATAAAATGAGCTAAATAAGGGGTTGCGAATGTTAAAAGATTGTTAAAAAAAGTTTATCGAGAGGGCGATATGGATACTATAAATACAATTGAAGAGATGAATTTAATTATAAATAAACAAGAAATGTTGTTGGCGTATTTTGGAAATCATGCATGCGGAGTGTGTGAAGCTATGGCACCGAAGGTTGAAAACCTTTTGGGAAGATATCCCAAGGTCAGGGCGGTAAGAGTTGAGACAGGAGATGCACCCGAGCTTTCAGCGAAATACAATGTATTTGCAGTACCTGTGATTATTTTGTTTGTGCAGGGAAAAGAAACCGTGAGAGAGGCGAGAATTATCAGTTTGGAAAATCTTGAACGTCGCATTTCAAGATATTATGGAATGTTGTATGGTTAAGCTGTTATTTTAACGATGTTAACCTCTGATTTGTTTTTCGTGTTTTGGTTTGATTCAGATGCCAATGATAATGTAGTATATTGTGTAATAATAGTTTGGTATAAACCGTTATACATTGAGAAAAAATAAAATTTGAGTATAATAAATAACATAAAGATAAAATCTAAGGAGCTGATGAAATGAAGGAAGTATACTTAGCAGGCGGGTGTTTTTGGGGAATGCAGGCGTATTTTGATCTCAGAAATGGAATTGAGAAAACTGTAGTTGGGTATGCAAATGGAAACACCGAAAATCCCACATATCAGCAGGTATGCGCTAATACAACAGGGTTTGCCGAAACCTTATATATAAAGTATGATGAAAATGAAATGCCGCTGAATAAGTTGCTGGATGAGTTTTGGAAAGCTATTGATCCGACTTTACTGAACAGACAGGGCGGAGATACAGGAACGCAGTACAGAACAGGAATATACTATGTGGATGGTGAAGATTTGAAAATTATTAATAAGTCTTTAGAAAAAGAAGCGTTAAAATACAGCAAACCAATTGTAACAGAAGTCCTTCCTCTTAAAAATTTCTATGAGGCTGAAGAATATCACCAGAAATACCTTGAAAAAAATCCAGGTGGCTACTGTCATATTGATTTAGGCTTGTAGAGGGTAATTCTATGTATTCAATGAATGAGTTAAAGAAATATTGTTATAAATGTCACAAATGCAGGTTATCTGAAACGCGCACTAATGTTGTGTTTGGAGAGGGAAATGAACAGGCTGATATTATGTTTGTGGGAGAAGGCCCAGGATACAACGAGGATATTCAAGGCAGGCCCTTTGTTGGAAAAGCAGGACAGCTTCTTGATAAAATGATTGAAGCAATAAATTTGAAACGCGATGATGTGTACATAGCGAATGTTGTTAAGTGCAGACCGCCTGAAAACAGAAACCCTTTTGACGATGAAAGCAGTGTGTGTCTTGAATTTTTAAGGTGGCAGGTAAAACTGGTAAATCCTAAAATAATTGTGTGTCTTGGAGCGGTATCGGCTAAAAACCTTATAAATCCTGATTTGAAAATCAGCAGGGAAAGAGGAAAATTTGTAAAAAAAGGAAAAATTTATTTTATACCCACGTATCATCCATCATACTTGTTGAGAAATGAAGCTGCAAAGAAGGATGCGTGGGAGGATTTTAAAAGTATTGACGCAAAGCTGAAAGAACTGACGGAAAGTTTTTAAACTTTAACAGCTTTACAATTAAAAGTTAAATTATAATCTAGTACTTCATCGATGTTTTTCCCGCCCATCCACTCACTCGTTTTATGTTTATCAATTATAAGTGGCATCCTGTCATGAATGTGAGAGATTGAACTGCAGGCATCTCTTGTTATAATTGTGTAGCATATATCGAAGTCATTTGTATCAAATAAACTGATTTGCTTTGTTTTGCAACGCGGAAATACATTATACAATCCTGCGAAATATAAAATAGAGCCCGGTTTTTCTATTTTATATTTTTCTTTATGTTTTTTATAGTTGTTTTCCTTCCATTCAAAATATGCCGAAGCAGGAATTATGCATCTGTTATTATGAATCAGACTCTTAAACATTACCTTTTTTTCGATTGATTCAGATCTTGCATTTATGATTAATCCGTTTCCTTTCCATTTTGGAAAGCCCCATTTTGCAAGAATTAATTTTATAATCTTTCCTTTCTTTATATAAATGGGAGCAATATCTGAAGGAAACACTTCACCTGCTTTTGCATTTTCGTAAATATTCTTTTCAGCTTCAGCCATTATTTTGTTTATTTCGTTTATATTTATATCAATGTAGTATCTTCCGCACATAAATACCTCTACTAAAAATATTATACATATATTATAGATCTAAGATGCTGTTTTTGAAACAAATAATTAATATAAAGCTCATATTTTTATGAAACAAATAAATTAGTGTATTACTTATGAAGTTATCAGTAATATGCTATTTTTATATTCACACGTTTTGCACTATTAATTTATATTGACAAATAATAATATAAAATGCTATTATTAGATTAGTAAATTACTAAATTAGTAAAAGCGAAGGAGAGGCTATGAAAATACCTACAATGTTAAAACACAAACCTGTGATTGTATCGGAAAATTACGCAAATGTTGACGGGAGAAATGCTTATAAGTCAGATGCTAAAGGACTTTCGTTGGGGCTTGCGCAGTGGAATGACCGGGGCAAGGTGGATATATCTGCAAAAGTATGGAGGTATACAGGAGAAAAATGGTCGAGACAGTCTGAAGAGCTTCCGTTGCATAGAGTACTGGATTTATCCATATTGATTTGCAGAACCATGATGTATTTTAGGGAGGCATATCGCTACGATAAGCTATACGATATGGATAATACACAGATCGATAGGGTTGGGCTGCAGGGAGATGCGATGACTGTTGAAATTTGTACAGATAATGAAAAAATAGATGAGGATATCAAGTTATTTAATCAGGCTTTGAGTGATGACGGTGAAATAATAGGGGAGAGGCTTAGAACCCTCTCGAGATTGTTGAAGGAAATGGGATATTAATCTTTTTGTGTATAGTATAGGGCGGTAAAGTAATGGATAGAAAAAAAGAGTTAAAAGAAATGTATAAACAGATGAAGACAGATATGGGGGCTTTTATTATCCGGTTGAAAACCGGTAATAAATATTATTTAGAGACAACACATAACTTGAATGGTAAGATAAACAGTTCGAAATTTCAGCTGAAAATGGGAAGCTTTAGAAACGAGCAACTACAGAAAGAATGGAAACAGTGCGGCGCAGATAATTTTGAAATCAAAATATTAGAGAAGCTTAAATATGATGAGGACGAATCTAAGACCGATTATAGCGAAGAATTGGAAATTATGAAAACAATATGGGAAGAGAAGTTATCTGAACAAAATATGGTGCCGTACAGATAGGAGAGATACATGAGTTTAATACCTGAAGACGTACATTCATCATGGAACAGATTTTTGTCTAAGGATGTTTGTGATGAATTAGAAATAATCGAAAAAAAAATAGGAAGTAACATAAACCCTGATTATGTAAATGTAATGAGGTTTTTAAAAACTGATTTAGGCAATGCAAAAGTTGTGATACTGGGGCAGGATCCATATCCGGAAAAAGGAAGGGCAACCGGAAGAGCATTTGAAGTGGGAGACCTTAAATCATGGAATGATAAGTTTAGACAGGTTTCTTTAAAAAATATTGTGAGACTTCTTTATAAAAATTACAATGGTATTGATAAATATGACGAAATTTTAAAATTCTCACAGATACAAAATAAAATTTTAGATGGAAGTTTTAATATTGCTCCTCCGTATGAACTTTTTAAACTTTGGGAGCGGCAGGGAGTTTTGCTGTTAAATACATATTTGACTGTCGAATCCGGAGTTGCAGGCAGCCATATTTCGATCTGGGAACCGCTAAGCATTAAGCTTTTAAAGTATATTTCTGAAGAAAATATAAATATCAACTGGTTTTTATGGGGTAAATCTGCAGAAGAAAAGAAAAAATATATTAAACATGGTAGGTTTTATATAAGCAGGCATCCCATGATGTGTTCCGAAAAATATAAAGATGATTTTTTAAAAAGCAATTGCTTTAAGGATAGTATGAATATAATAAACTGGTTAGGCTAGACGGAGTGAGCCTTAACGGCCTTCTATCTTGATTATTTTGCAATGAACCTGAGCTGATACAAGCTCAGGCTTTTTTTGTCTAAACATGCAATTGTAAATGCATGAGTTGCAAAATAAATTGCAAAACAACAAAAATGAAGTTGTTAAATAAATTAAATATAATTTAAACTTGACTCAAATACAGCATTACATTATAATAAACAATATAAATAAAAAAACGTGACTAAATATTAAAATGCAATTTAAAATAAATTAGTTTCAAATATAAAAATTATCTCGGAGGTGCATCGTGAAGTATAATCCTGTAGAAGTTATTAAACCAAAATTGTATAAAGATATTTTTCCTTATGATGAAATCCCCAAAATTAAATTTAACAATATTCAGCTGCCTATTAGTATTCCTGAAAATATATGGATTACAGACACTACATTTAGGGACGGCCAGCAGTCCATGACTAATATGCACACTGAACAAATGGTTAGACTTTATGATTTTCTTCATGAGCTTGATAATGAGTCAGGAATAATTAAGCAGACGGAATTCTTTTTATATACACAAAAAGACAGAAAAGCAGTTGAAACCTGCATGGAAAAAGGGTATAAATTTCCGGAAATAACATCTTGGATAAGAGCAAATAAGGAGGACTTTAAACTTGTTAAGTCCATGGGCATAAAAGAGACGGGAATTCTTATGTCATGTTCTGACTATCATATTTTCAACAAATTAAATAAAACGAGACAGGAAGCAATGAAGATGTATCTTGATATTGCGTATGCCGCACTGGAAAACGGAATAGTCCCGAGATGCCATTTTGAGGATATAACAAGAGCAGATTTTTACGGTTTTGTTGTTCCCTTGGCTAAAAACCTCATGGAAATGATGAAGGAAAGTAAGATTAATGTAAAAATAAGAGCCTGCGATACTTTGGGACTTGGAATTTCTCATGCAGGTACAGAGCTTCCCAGGTCTGTTCCGGCTATAATTCACGGACTGAGGTACTACGCAGGAGTTCCGTCGGAATCAATTGAATGGCATGGACATAACGATTACTATGCAACGGTTACTAATGCTTCGACTTCGTGGCTGTACGGGGGTTCATCAGTTAATTCCACAATGTTTGGAGTTGGAGAAAGGGTCGGTAATACACCGCTTGAGGCTATGATAATTGAATATGCTCAAATAAAAGGGAATACTAAGAGCATGAATTTAGAGATAATAAATGAAATTGAGGATTATTTTGAAAAAGAGCTTAATTACAATATTCCGGTAAAGACACCTTATGTAGGCAGGGAATTCAATGTAACAAAAGCAGGTATTCATGCAGACGGGTTGTTAAAGGATGAAGAGATATACAACAGCTTTGACACGAGAAAAATTCTAGGCAAGCCACCTTTAGTTGCAATTAACTCTTATTCCGGAATTTCCAGCATAGCTTACTGGATAAACAGCTACTTCGGGTTAGAAGGAAGCGAAAAAATGCAAAAAAATGATCCTAGATTAATTCCTTTGAAAAACAAGATTGATGAAGAATATGAAAGAGGAAGAACAACTAACATTTCGGCTAAGGAAATGATAGTGATGAGTAATGTGTATGTTTTTGATAATAAATATAATGAAAAGATAATTTAGGAGGTCCTATGGCACTTACATTAGCAGAAAAAATCATACAGAATCACCTTGTGGATGGTGAAATGAAACCTGGAAATGAAATAGGAATAAGAATAGATCAAACTCTTACTCAGGATTCCACAGGAACCATGGCATATCTGCAGTTTGAAGCCATGGGTGTGGATAAAGTAAAAACGAAGCGTTCTGTAGCATATGTGGATCATAACATGCTTCAGTCGGGACCTGAAAATGCAGATGATCATTTATATATACAAACGGTAGCTAAAAAGCACGGAATATATTTTTCGAAGCCGGGAAATGGAATTTGCCATCAGGTTCATTTAGAAAGATTTTCGGTTCCGGGAGACACTTTGCTGGGATCTGACAGCCATACTCCTACATGTGGAGGAATGGGAATGCTTGCAATAGGTGCCGGAGGACTTGACGTTGCTGTTGCTATGGCTGGAGGAGCATATAACATCACCATGCCAAGTATTGTAAATGTTGAACTTAAGGGAGAACTTAAAAAATTTTCTACTGCAAAGGATGTTATTCTTGAAGTCCTTAAGCATTTTACTGTCAAGGGCGGTGTTAATAAGATATTTGAATATACCGGAGAAGGTGTAAAATCTCTTTCTGTTCCTGAAAGAGGAACCATAACAAATATGGGAGCGGAGCTTGGCGCTACAACCTCGATATTTCCTTCGGATGAAAGAACGTTGGAATTCTTAAAGGCTCAGGGAAGAGAAGACGATTATGTCGAAATGAAGCCGGATAAAGGTGCAGTGTATTCTGAAAAGATAGTTATTGATTTGAGTTTGCTCAGGCCAAGTGTGGCATTGCCGCATTCACCAGATGCAGTAGTCCCTGTAAGCCAGGTAAGGGGGAAAAAGGTGACGCAGGTTGCAATAGGAAGCTGCACTAATTCTTCGTATGCGGATATGATGAAGGTAGCAAATATATTGGAGGGACATACAATTCATGAGAATGTGTCCTTGGTGATTTCTCCTGGATCAAAGCAGGTTTTAACAATGCTTGCGTCAAATGGAGCACTTGCTAAAATGATAGGAGCAGGCGCAAGAATTCTTGAAAGCGGATGCGGACCTTGTATAGGCATGGGTCAGGCGCCCAGCACAAACGGAGTTTCTCTAAGAACATTTAATAGAAACTTTAAAGGAAGATGCGGAACAGATTCGGCAGATGTTTATTTGGTGAGTCCGGAAGTGGCTGCATTTTCGGCCATAAAGGGATTTATAGCGGATGTTGATGATTTTGAGAATGTTGACCTGAAAATTAATATTCCGGAAAGTTTTGCGGTAAAAGATAATATGATAGTAAGCCCTGCCGAGGATGGGAAGGATGTTGAGATAGTAAGAGGTCCTAATATTAAGCCTTTCCCGAAAAATAAGAAGATGGGAAGTACAACAGGAGGCAAAGTCCTTATTAAGGTTGCAGATGATATTACAACTGATGCAATAATGCCGTCTAATGCAAAATTACTTCCTTACAGGTCAAATATACCATATCTTTCAGAGTTTTGCTTTTCTCAGATTGATAAAGATTTTCACAAGAAGTCAAAAGAAAATAACGGAGGAGTAATAGTCGCAGGCAAAAACTATGGTCAGGGATCCAGCAGGGAGCATGCCGCTCTGGCGCCGTTGTATCTTGGAGTAAAGGCAGTGATTGCAAAGTCGTTTGCGAGAATTCACAAAAGCAATTTGATTAATAACGGAATAATTCCTCTTACATTTACAAATGAAGGTGATTATGAGGATATTGATGAAATGGATGAAATTGTTATTAATGACTTATTAAATCAGGTTCACAATAAAAAAGTAACGGTATTTAATAAAACAAAAAATAACAGCTATGAAACGGAATTGACAATTTCGCCAAGGCAGGTTGAAATGTTAATATACGGAGGGCTGCTTAACAAAATTCGAGAAGAATAGTGAGAGCAAAATATGAAAAGAAAAATAACATTGATTTCCGGTGACGGAATTGGTCTGGAAATAATGAGTGCAGCTGCTGAAATAATTGATGTCGCAGCAGGTAATGTTGAATGGGAAGAAGTTGCAGCAGGTCAGGGAGCGTATGAGGCTTGCGGTGAGTTACTTCCTGAAAAAACAATAGCAAGTATTAAAAAAAATAAAATTGCATTTAAAGGTCCAATTACAACCCCCGTTGGCAAAGGATTCAGGAGCATAAATGTTCAGCTCAGGCAGTATTTTAATTTGTATGCAAACCTGCGTCCCGTAAAGTCCTATGAAGGAATTAATTCGCTTTATAATGATTTGGATCTAGTTATTGTAAGAGAAAACAGCGAAGATCTTTATACGGGAATAGAGCATATGGTTACGAAAGATGCGGCGGAAAGCATAAAAATCATAACCAGAGGAGCAAGTGAAAGAATAGTTGACTTTGCATTTAAAATTGCACAAAAAGAGAAAAAATCAAAGGTTACGCTTACACACAAGGCTAACATAATGAAACTTACTGACGGATTATTTTTGGAATCCGGCCGTAAAATTGCTGAGAAATATCCGAATATAAAATTTGAAGATGTAATAGTTGATGCGATGTCTATGAAACTTGTTATGAGGCCTTATGATTATCAGGTTGTTGTAGCGCCGAACTTGTATGGTGATATACTTTCGGACTTGGCTGCTGGATTAATAGGTGGACTTGGAATGACTCCCAGTGCAAATATAGGCGATGATATAGCGGTATTTGAGCCGGTGCACGGGTCGGCGCCTGATATAGCGGGACAAAACATCGCAAATCCTACAGCGGCAATTCTTGCAGGAGTTATGATGCTTAAGTATATGGGCGAAGATTCATCTGCAGCAAAAATAGAAAGTGCACTTAAAAGAGTTTTGAAGAACGAGAGTCTTCATACTAAGGATATTGGAGGAAATTTAAATACAACGGAATTTAAGAATGAAGTAATTAAAGCACTGTGATAATAATTTTATATAAATTAGAATTTTAATTGCTAGGCTGTTGAAAATCTCTGTTTTAAATGCATGTCAATGCAGCAGGTATGATTTTCGGCAGCCTAAATTTTTTAGTTTTTAATTTATTTTAACAGATTAGTTCACTTATTGATGGTATAATACAAAGAACTGAATTTAAATTATAAGGGCGGCCATATTAGCTGCCTGTTTAATGATATTTGTGTTTTGCAATGGAAGAAACTAGGTGTGCAATGGTAAATATATTGAAATTAAGGACGATAATTAATAAAGATAGAACATTAAAGAGGCTGCATATTAAAGAGGGGACAGAAGTGTTTAAAAGTGCTGACAGCATTTTTGAAGAGGTAAGTCGTATAATAAGAAACAGTCTACAATGGACAGCGGTATATAAGGTTGTGGACAGCCTAGATATAAAAGGTGTAAAAAAACATGAAAAATATGTTGTTTGCTTTGTGTCCGCAAAGGGAGTGGTAGCTGAAATGTCTCATAATTTGATGTCTTCGGGTCAATATATGAAGGGATATCTTCTTCATGAAACAGCACTGGACGCAATGTTTGATGCTTCAAATGAAATGAATAAAATTATAAACAACGAAGCGTCGAAAGCGGGACTTGGACTTTCGAAAAGATATGCTCCCGGAGATGGAGATGTAGATTTAGATTCGCAGAGATGCTTGATCGATATGTTAAAAATGGAAGCTGAAATTGACGCATATTTAAATGAAAAAAATATTATTACACCGGAAAGCTCATTGCTTTATATATTAGGAATGGAAAAATGCAAGGAATGTATGAAGAATGCTGAAGAATGCGCATGCTGCAGTAACGATAACTGCCAATACAGAAGAGTACACAATTAAATCGAATGAATGGGTACAGTATCATTTGGCTAAAAATATATATAAATGTTAAGAATTATTAAGAAATATAAAAAATGTTGGAAATATAAGCAAATGATGTAATGCACATTTTTGCATTTTTTTTAAAACGTGTATTTTTAAATAAAAGGGGTCTTGCGAAACTATATATAGTATGTTATTGACATAATATAAGCTTGATGCTACAATATGTAGTATCGCCACAGAAATAATTGAAACGAGGGAGAATAGGGGTTATGATTAAAATATTAAAGAGAACCGGAAGCTTTGCGGATTTTAACGGAGATAAAATTACCAATGCAATTATCAAAGCCATGAAGGAAACTAAGACCGGTGTTGATGAAGAACTGGCAAAAGAGATAAGCCTTAAAATACAAACTGAATTGGAACATAAAAATTTTCCCATACCTGTCGAAGTAGTTCAGGATATTGTAGAGAATGAACTTATGGACAGTACAAGGAAGGATGTTGCTAAAAGATACATATTATACAGATATGAAAGAGATAAATCAAGAGATTCGAGGAAGAGAAAGGATTATAAGCTTTTAAGTGAAGAATTTATCAGCAAGTACAAGCATATTGGATCTCCCATGAATGAACTGGGGAATTTTGTATACTACAGAACGTATTCGAGATGGCTTCCTGAAGAAAGAAGGAGAGAATACTGGTGGGAAACCGTAAGAAGGGCAGTTGAGTATAACTGCAGTCTTGTTCCGACTAAGAAGGAAGAAGCTGAGCAACTGTATGACAATATATTTAATTTAAGACAATTTTTATCTGGAAGGACTTTTTGGGTAGGAGGAACTCCCGTATCGTACAATTATCCAATGGCAAACTTTAACTGCGCATTTGAGGTAATAAATGATTATCATTCATTCAGAGATTTGTTCTATCTTTTAATGATAGGTTCGGGTGTCGGAGTGAGGATATTGAAGGATGATGTTTCTCAGCTATCTAAAATCAGAGGGAACTTTAAGATAATTCACGAGGATTACACACCTGTTGAAAAACAAAAAAGAGAAGACAATACGGGAATAGAATTTGCAAATAATAATACAGTAAAAATAATTGTAGGAGACAGCAAGGAAGGCTGGGTTCAGGCTTTGGATCATTTTTTTAGTTTTATAAATTCAAGTGAGTACAGAAATATTTCTACTATTATTATTAATTATAACAATGTAAGACCTAAAGGAGAAACTCTTAAAACATTCGGAGGTACTGCCAGCGGACATTCGAGCCTGAAGAACATGTTCACTAAAATTGACATTGTAATTAAAAAACGAGGAGCGATTGAAGGAAAGGACAGATTCAAACTCAGACCTATCGATTGTTTGGATATAGCCAATATTATCGGAGAAAATGTTGTTGTCGGCGGAGTTAGAAGAACGGCTGAAATAATGCTTATAGACTATGATGATACAGACTGTATTGAAGCAAAAAATAAGCTTTATAAAAATATAGACGGGCAGTGGATTGTTGACAAAGATATAATTCATCGTTCCATGAGCAATAATTCAATTTATTACAGGAAAAAACCTGCAAGAGAGCAGCTTAAATGGCAGCTTGAACAAATGCGTTATTCAGGTGAACCGGGATGGGTTAATGAAGCTGCTGGCAGCAAAAGAAGAGAAAATATGAATGGCGTAAATCCATGCGGAGAAATCTTGCTTGACAATAAGGGGCTGTGTAACTTAACTACAGTAAATGTGCATGCATTTGTAGATGATGAAGGAAATCTAGATGAAAAAGCACTGTTAAAAGCTCAGAGATTGTCTGCCAGAGCGGCGTACAGAATGACATGTGTTGAGCTTGAGCTTTCCCAATGGGACAGAGTGCAGCAAAGAGATAAGGTAACAGGATGCTCATTGACCGGATGGCAGGATATGGCTAATGCTGCAGGGCTTAATAGAGAGCAGCAGTCAGAGCTTTTGAGAAAATTGAGAGAAGCAGCTAAAGATGAGTCGGAACGTTACTCAGGGGAAATAGGAGAAAGTGCTCCGTTGCTTGTAACTACGGTAAAACCGGAAGGAACATTGTCGCAGCTCCCTGGAGTATCAAGCGGAGTACATTATTCTCATTCACCGTATTTTGTAAGAAGGGTGAGAATCAACAGCCATGACCCTCTTGTAAAGGTATGCGAGGAACTTGGATACAGAATATACCCCGAAGTAGGTCAGGATGTTAAGAGCTGTACAACCAAGGTAATTGAGTTTCCTGTCAAAGCTCCTCATGGAAAAACAAAGTATGATGTTAATGCCATAGAACAGTTGGAAAACTATAAACTTTTTATGGAAAATTACGTAGACCACAACTGCTCGATTACTGTTCATGTTAGGGATAATGAATGGGAACAAGTTGAACAGTGGGTATGGGATAATTGGGATGATGTTGTTGCTCTTTCGTTCTTGTCTCTCGATGATAGTTTCTACCAACTGATGCCTTATGAGTCAATTTCGGAAGAAGAATACAATAAATTGAAGAATGAAATGAAGCCGTTTATTCCTTCTTTATTGAGCAAGTATGAAAAGCAGGAAGAAGAACTTGATATAGGTAATGAAGGCTGTGATACGGGAATATGCCCTATCAGATAATATGTTATACTAAAAAGAGGTTGATTCTGGTTAGCAGATGTCAACTTCTTTTATTTATACAAAATATTCTAATATTATAATATTAGAATATAACTAATTTTTATAAAACTGCATGTAAAATAAAAAAGTCTCATATGATTATTAAAGGTTAAAATATTGACAAAGCTTAAATAATAGTCTAAGCTTAATTACGGTATTATATTTACTAAGTGTCGGTTATTGAGCTTAGTTAATATCGGCTTTATTTGCAAAGTCGCATAAATAATTATGTTAGGAGACAACAAAATGGGAGAAAATTTAGAAAAAAAGATATTATCAAGAAGAGATGTATTAAAAACTGCAGGAAAAGCTACAGCAGGCTTAGCAGTTGCAAGTGTGGTTCCTTCGATATTAACAGCATGTGCTCAGGAAACTGAAGTTCCTTCAAAGGAAGTTTTGAATTATGAATACATGGAAGCAAGCGAGGACGCGCCGACATACCCTTATCCATATCAGAAATTAGATGTTGAAACAGTTAAAGAAAGAGCATATGCAAGCTTCTATAACAAAGGCGGATGCTGCAGAGCCGTTGTTGACGGAATAATAGGTGAACTGGCAGACAAGACTGGTTACCCTTACAATCAAATACCTATAGATGCATTTGCAAACGGAGCAGGAGGATATGGAGCAGGTTCATTGTGCGGATCTATGGGAGGTTCAGCTTTTGTTTTAGGCCTTGTATGTCCACCTGAAGATGCAAGCAAGCTTTTTGCAGAAATGGCTTCATGGTATACTTCTACAGAAATGCCTATTTATCAACCAGAAGTAAAAAATGAGACTGTAGTTGCTAAATCAATAGACTGTAAAGATTCAGTTGGAGTTTTCGTTGCAAATACAGGATATGCAATGGATGCTCCTGAACGTAAAGCAAGATGTGCAGGCGTTGCAGCAGACTGTGCAGGAAAAGCAGTAGAACTGATCAACAATTATTATAATCTTTAATTTTTAAATATTAAAGACTGTTGCTCTAAATCAGTGCAGCAGTCTTTTTATTTTAAGGTTTATTATTGAACTTCATGTGGTTAATTTGTAATGAAAAACTATCTAGTCATTAATTTAAGGACTACCTTTGACGCATTTATGAAATCTTCAATATTAAGCTTTTCATCTATGGTGTGAGCAAGCTCCATTCCGGCTCCTATATTTATTGCTTTTATTCCGTTCTTATTATAGATATTGGCGTCACTTCCACCTCCTGAAGGAACTTTTTCAACTTTGAGCCCAAGTTCTTGGCATACATCTGATATTGTTTTAAGGTGCTCGTCATTTGGATCTATCTTATAAGAATAGTAGCAGTTTTCTAATGTGTAATCTAAATTTGCTTTATATTTTTCACATGACTGCTGAAGGCATTCTATCATGTGTTCTGCCTGAGCATCTAATTTTTCGGTTGATCGGCTTCGTGCTTCTGCTACTATTTCTGCAAGCGGTGATACTATATTGGTTGGGCCTTCTGCTTTGAGAGTTCCAATATTTGCAGTTGTATCTGAATCAACTCTTAAAAGTTTCATGTTTGATATGGCTTCAGCAGCAGCTACTATAGCGCTTACACCGTTTTCCGGACATGCTCCTGCATGTGCGGCTTTTCCCTTTATTTTGGCGAATATTCTTGTTTGTCCGGGTGCTTCTGTTATAATTTTACCGGGTCCTCCGCCGCTGTCAAGAATTACTGCTTCCTTTGACTTAAGCCTGTTAAATTCAACTTCCTTGACTCCGTTTACGCCGCCTTCTTCGCAGATTGAAAATACAATTTCAATGGGTCTGTGCTTCAGATTTTTTTCCTTTATACTTCGCACCGCTTCCAATATTGCAACTACGCCGGCCTTGTCATCTCCGCCTAATATTGTATTGCCTCTGCTTTTTATGTATTCGCAGTCTATGTATGGTTCAATTCCCGCGCCTGGTGTAACAGTATCCATATGTGCTGAAAAAAGCATGGGGGTACTTTCCAATGATCCAGGTATAAAGCAATAAATATTGTTTCCGTTGGAGTTAAGTTTTTTACCTGCTTCGTCAGTATAAGTTTCCAACCCTAATGCCTCTAAATCTTTTAAAATTTTTTCTCCGATAGCTTTCTCGTTTTTAGTTTCGCTGTCTATCTTTACGTATTCCATAAAAGTATTAAGCAATCGTTCCTTATTAATCATATAATCCTCCTTTTGCTGTTTATTCCATTATATAATAAAGGAAATATGATACAACCTTTTTTCTGAAAAAATACAAAAAAACGGTAAAATTTAATAAAGAATTAATTTCAATATTATGTTAATTTTAAGATAAATGTGGTATAATACATATGTATTTATCAAGAAGTTTCTAAGCCTTTCATGGTTTTTTATAAAAAAAGAAGCATGAAGCGTTAGAAATTTAATCGTAATAATTATCAGTGAAAATTAAGACAGTTGCATAAAGTTCAGGGAGCAAATATGTTTAATATACAGGAAGAATTAAAAAAGATGCCCGACAATCCCGGTGTGTACCAGATGAAAAATAAATTTGGCGAAATAATTTATGTGGGTAAGGCGAAAAATCTTAAAAAAAGGGTTCGGCAGTACTTCCAATCAAAGAATCATGCGCCTAAAATCGAGGCTATGATAAGAAATATTGCTGAGTTTGAATATATAATTGTAGATAATGAAGTAGAAGCACTAATTCTAGAGGCAAACTTAATAAAAAAATACAGACCTAAATATAATACTATCTTAAGGGATGACAAGCAGTATCCTTATATTAAAATATCCGTTCAGGAAAAATATCCGAGAATTTACAAGGTAAGAGAAGTTAAAAAGGACGGAGCAAAATATTTTGGACCGTATCCCAGTGCTTATGCTGTTAATGAAATCATTGATATTATAGGAAGTCTGTATAAACTCAGGAAATGTTCTCTTAAATTAGACGGAAGCAAAAAGAATAAAAGGCCATGCCTGCATTACCATATAAACAGATGTACCGCTCCGTGCATGGGAAATGTGGACGCAAAGGAATATAGGGAAGAAATGAATAAAGCAGTTGCATTTTTAGCTGGTGGAGAAAAAGAACTTATTGTTTCATTGACTAAAAAAATGAAGCTTGCTTCAGAGATACTGGATTTTGAAATGGCCGCAAAGTATAGAGATCAGATAAAAGCTCTGGAATTAATTTCGGAAAAACAGAAAATTGTTGCAGCCAATAACAATCTTGACCAAGATGTCATAGGAAGTGCTATGGGAATTGAGGAATCATGCATTCAGATATTTTTCATACGAAACGGCAAAATAATAGGAAGGGAGCATTATTTGCTGACAAATACGGAAAATGAGGAACGGGAAAAAGTTATCAGTTCGTTTTTATCACAATTTTACACAGGAACTGTATATATACCTAAAGAAATTTATATAGAAACCGACATTGAAGATAGGGAAGTATTTGAAAAGCTGTTGTCGCAAAAAAGAGGCAACAAAGTTTCCGTTAAGGTGCCTTTAAAGGGAGACAAAAGCATGCTGATTAAAATGATAAAGAAGAATGCGCTTGAAATATTGGAAAAAGGAAGCCAGAGAATAAAAAGAAGTATTGATGAAAGCATGCAGGCGGTAGAGGCTCTTAAAGATTTGCTGGAATTAGAAAGTATCCCTGCAAGGATTGAAGCCTATGATATTTCAAATATACAGGGAGTTGAATCGGTTGGGTCAATGGTTGTATTTGAGAAGGGCATTCCGAGCAAAAGTAATTACAGAAGGTTTAGAATTAAAACGGTGAAGGGACCAAACGACTATAAAAGTATGGAAGAAGTTCTTGAAAGACGAATTAACAGAGGCCTTGACCGGGGAGAAATTAACGGATTTAATAAGATGCCCGATTTAATATTGATTGATGGAGGAAAGGGACAAACCAGCATTGCAGAAGAAGTTATATACAATTATGGACTAAATATACCCGTTTGTGGAATGATAAAGGATGATAAGCACACTACAAGAGGGCTGATTTACAAAAATAAAGAAATAGAATTCAATAAAACTGACAAAGTTTATCGCTTGATTTATAGAATTCAAGAAGAAGCACATAGGTTTGCAATTGAATATCATCGGAATTTAAGAGATAAAACACTGTTTAAGTCAGAACTGGACAATATTGAAAATATAGGAGAGAAAAGAAAGGTAAATCTGCTGAGGGAATTTGGGTCAGTTGATAATATAAAAAATAAAAGTGTTGAAGAGCTTGCGGGTGTGGCAGGAATGAATTTAAGAGCCGCAGAGTCGGTTTACAGCTATTTCAAAGATAAAAAAATAAAAGACATATAAAGTAATTTCGAGCAATAAACAGCTAAGATAGAGGGATGGTAACAAAGATGCAATATGTAAAGCTTGAGGATTTAGTAAATTATATGAAGTTTGAGCCTGTATATTATCCGGAGGATGTACAGTCAAGGATCTATACGCCGGAAATAATAAGACCCGGCCTTCAAATGGCTGGCTACTTTGATTGGTTTTCATTTGAAAGGGTTCAAGTTATGGGAAAAGCAGAAATGTTTTACCTGAAAACATTGGACATAAAAGTTAAACGGCAGAGGCTGGATAAATTTTTCAGCTTTCCTATTCCTGCTCTTGTAATAGCAAATGATATGGGAGCAGATGAAGATATAATTCACTACGCAAAAAAATATAAAAGGCCTGTTTTTACTTCAAATCAAAAAACAGATAAACTTCAAAATGTACTTATTAATTTTCTTGAGGAGGAATTGGCAGAAGAAACGACAATACATGGAGTATGCCTCGAAGTTTTTGGGGTAGGTGTTTTAATAAAAGGAAAAAGCGGTATAGGAAAAAGCGAAACATCTCTTGAACTTATTAATCGTGGACACCGGTTGGTAGCAGATGATGCCGTTATTATTAAAAAAGTTGATAATGACTTAAAGGCAACGTGTCCTGAGCTTACCCAGCACCTTATGGAAATAAGAGGAATAGGAATACTTGATATAAAGCATTTGTTTGGAGTCGGTTCCATAAGAATAGAGCAGTTTGTTGAAATTGTCATAGAACTTGAAGAGTGGGATGAAAATAAAGAATATGATAGAATCGGAATAAATGAGGATTTTACAGAAATTTTAGGCGTAAAAGTTCCTACAGTTGTAATTCCTGTTAGACCGGGAAGAAATATTTCTGCAATAATTGAAATAGCGGCTAAAAACTACAGACAAAAGCTTTTGGGATACAATCCTTTGGAAACATATAACAAAAGATTTAAAAGTCTTTCCATATAACTGAAGCTTTTATAAAATATCTTGCAAAAATAAAAAAAAAAATACGTTTTATCAAGAATGATAACGTATGTATTGAAGTCTATAATTTATTTATTTTATCGAGAAAACCAGATGTTTATATCAGAACGGAACAGATAAGCATTATAAAAAAATATGCAATTTTTTTGGTTGCATTTATTTTTGCTTTAATATATAATCAAATGTGTATGGATTGTTTATAGCAATACAAGAAGTTACGATTTTTTTTATGTTATAAACAATATAAACAATAAAAATAATATAAATATAAATTATTTATGTTATTATGGTTAAATTATATAAACTAATATTTATATGGGAGGAAATATAATGTCAAAAGTTATGAAAACTATGGACGGAAATACAGCTGCAGCGTATGTTTCATATGCCTTTACAGATGTTGCGGCAATATTCCCAATAACACCTTCTTCTCCAATGGCTGAACTTGCTGATGAATGGGCAGCTCACGGACAAAAGAACATCTTTGGACAAACTGTAAAAGTTGTGGAAATGCAATCAGAGGGAGGCGCTTCCGGAGCTGTTCACGGCTCATTGCAGGCAGGTGCACTTACTACTACATACACAGCTTCACAGGGATTATTATTGATGATTCCGAATATGTATAAAATAGCAGGTGAATTATTACCGGCCGTATTCCATGTTTCTGCAAGAGCAATTGCCGGACACGCACTGTCAATATTTGGGGACCATTCAGATATTATGGCAGCAAGACAAACAGGTTTTGCATTATTAGCATCAAGCAGCGTTCAAGAGGCTATGGATTTAGGAGGAGTTGCACACTTAGCTACTCTTAAGACAAGAGTTCCTTTTGTACATTTCTTCGACGGTTTCAGAACATCTCATGAAATTCAGAAAATAGAAGTTTTGAATTATGATGATTTAGCAAAATTAGTTGATATGGATGCTGTGAATGAATTCAGAGCAAGAGCATTGAATCCTGAACATCCTGTAACTAGAGGTACAGCTCAAAATCCTGATATATACTTCCAGGCAAAAGAATCTTCAAACAAATTCTATAATGTAGTTCCGGATGCAGTTGCCGACTATATGAAGGAAATTGAAAAATTAACAGGAAGAGAATATAAACCATTTAATTATTATGGAGCTCCAGATGCAGAAAATATAATAGTTGCAATGGGTTCTGTTACTGAAACAGCTGAAGAAGTAGTTGACTACTTAAATGCTCAGGGAGAAAAAGTTGGTATAGTTATAGTACATCTTTACAGACCTTTCTCATCAAAATACTTCTTTGACGTATTGCCGGAAACTGTTAAAAAAATAGCAGTTCTTGACAGATCAAAAGAACCGGGTTCAGTTGGAGAACCATTGTTCTTAGACGTTAAATCATTATTCTACAGAAATGAAAAACAACCTGTAATAGTTGGCGGAAGATATGGTCTTGGTTCAAAAGACACTACACCTGCTCAAATATTTGCAGTATATAACAATTTAAAACAAGACCAGCCGAAAGATGGATTTACAATCGGTATAGTAGATGACGTTACTTTCACATCTCTTGAAACTCCGGAAGTAGTAAATACATCAGCTTCAGGTACAATAAGATGTAAATTCTGGGGCCTTGGTTCAGACGGTACTGTTGGAGCTAACAAAGATGCTATTAAGATTATCGGAGACCATACAAATATGTATGCTCAAGGATATTTCTCATATGACTCTAAGAAATCAGGCGGTGTTACTGTTTCTCACTTAAGATTCGGTAAATCACCTATTAGATCAACTTATTTGATAGATGAAGCTGACTTTGTTTCACTGTCACAGCAATCATATATTAATAAATATGATGTATTGACAGGTCTTAAGAAAGGCGGAAACTTCCTATTAAATACTATTTGGTCAAAAGAAGAGCTTGAATCTAAGTTACCTGCAAAATATAAAAAATATTTAGCTGAAAAAGAAATAAACTTCTATACTATTAATGCAACAAGTATTGCGCATGAAATAGGTCTTGGAAATAGAACTAACATGATTATCCAGTCTGCATTCTTCAAATTGGCAGATGTAATTCCTTTGGAAGATGCAGTTGAATACTTAAATGCAGCTATAGTTAAATCATACGGCAAAAAAGGCGAAAATATAGTTAACATGAACAAAGAAGCCGTTCAAAAAGGTATTGCCGAGTTAGTAAAAATTGATGTTCCTGCATCATGGAAAGATGCTAAGGATGATCCAAAAGCTAACAGCGGTTTAGCTGTACCATTTACTGAAGAAGAAAAACCAGAATTTGTTAAAAAAGTTGTTGACGTAATGAATAGACAAGAAGGCGACAGCTTACCAGTAAGCACATTTGAAGGAATTGAAGATGGTACATTCCCACAGGGAACAGCTGCTTACGAAAAGAGAGGAATTGCAGTTGAAGTTCCAAAATGGGAAGCTGAAAACTGTATTCAGTGTAACCAATGTGCATTTGTATGTCCTCATGCTGTAATAAGACCTACATTACTTGATGCAAACGAAAAAGCTAATGCACCAGAAAACTTTAAAACATTAAAAGCAATAGGTAAAGGGTTAGATGGACTGGAATACAGACTTCAGATAAGCCCGCTGGATTGTACAGGTTGCGGAAACTGCGCAGATATCTGCCCAGGTAAGAAAGGCAACAAAGCTTTAGTTATGACTCCTATTGCAGAAGAAATTGAAAAAGAAGTTTCTAATTGGAAATATGCTATAGATAAAGTATCTATAAAAGATGGATTAATGGATAAAACTTCTGTAAAAGGAAGCCAGTTCTGTAAACCATACTTTGAATTCTCAGGAGCTTGCGCTGGTTGTGGTGAAACTGCTTATGTTAAGACTATCACTCAGTTATTTGGCGACAGAATGATGATAGCTAATGCTACAGGATGTTCATCAATCTGGGGAGCATCAGCACCTGCAACTCCGTTTACTAAAGATTGTAACGGAAGAGGACCATCTTGGGCTAACTCATTGTTTGAAGATAACGCAGAGTTCGGACTTGGTATGGCAACAGCTGTAAAACAAATGAGAGAATCAATTCAGTTATCAGTAGACAGCTTATTGGGTAAAGACATTTCACAAGAAGTTAAAAATGCATTAACTGAATGGGTAGCTACAAAGAATGACGGAGAAAAATCAAGAGCAGCATCAGATAAGGTTTTAGCAGCATTAGAAGGATTTAATGCTTGTGCTGAGTGTGCAGCTGATGTTAAAAATATACTAGACAAGAAAGATTTCCTTGTTAAAAAATCACAATGGATAATCGGTGGTGACGGCTGGGCATATGATATTGGATACGGCGGATTAGACCACGTATTGGCATCAGGTGAAGATGTAAATGTTCTGGTTGTTGATACAGAAGTTTACTCAAATACAGGCGGTCAGTCTTCAAAAGCAACTCCTACCGCTTCAGTTGCGAAATTTGCGGCATCTGGTAAGAGAGTTAAGAAAAAAGACCTTGGTATGATAGCTTCAACTTATGGCTATGTATATGTAGCTCAGGTTGCTATCGGTGCTGATAAGAATCAATTCTTGAAAGCATTAAAAGAAGCTGAAAGCTATGATGGACCATCATTGATCATTGCTTATGCTCCATGTATCAACCACGGTATTAAAGCAGGAATGGGCAAGACTGTTGAAAGAGAAAAGAAAGCTGTTGAAGCTGGATACTGGCATTTATACAGATTTAATCCTCTTCTTAAAGAAGAAGGAAAGAACCCGTTCACACTGGATTCCAAAGTTCCAAGTGCTTCATTTATAGAATTCTTGGAAGGCGAAGTAAGATATGCTTCTTTGAAGAAGTCATTCCCTGAAATAGCTGAACAATTATTTGTTAAAGCAGAAAAAGATGCTAAAGATAGATATGACAGCTACGTAAGAATGTCTGAAATGAAATACTAAGATTAGCAGAAGGCAGTTTCTTTTGAAACTGCCTTTTATATTGCTCGGAATAGTTTGTAAATTTATTGTATATGTGTTAGAATACAATAAATAAATTAATTAATGATGAGGAGCTAGATATGGGTAAAAAATTAATAAGCATGCTGCTTATAGGGCTTATGACTATTATTCCGCTTACGGCATGTGGAACAAATGAAATTGGTTATTTTGAATTATCAAAAGAAATAAACGATATAAAACAATATGAATTCAATAACACTACAAAGATTTATGTACCTGAGGAACTTGCTGGGGAGTCATACGACATTGACTTTAAGTTAGAAGGCGAAGTAAATCTTGAAGATTTGGATAGCATATATTTAGATATGAATGCGGATATCAAGGTTAATGATGTGGAAAATAATCTTCCTATCAATTTAGTAGTGTCCGATAACAAAATGTATGTTTCTAAAGCAATCATACTTGAAGTGCTTAAATTAAGCGAAGAGTTTGGGAGTGAACCTGAAAACAAAGAAGTGATGGATGCATTATATAATGTTGAACTCAAAGATGTTGAATACATAATGCTTTACGATTTTGGTGAATATTACAGTGAAAACTATAGTTCTTTCTATGAAGATATATATGCTTCTAAGGATATTTATGAAGATATGTATGACCCTTCAATAAATTACTTAAAGACTGCATTCAAAGGTTTTGACTCTGACTTGGTCAAAAAAATCAGCGGAGGATATTCAATAGAACTTGATCCTGAAAATGCGGTGGAATTTATTAAGAAATTAGTAAAATATGCTGATGAAAATAGAGAAACCATTTTTGATGAAACTGTAAAATATGTTGAAGGTATATTTGATTATATAAGCGCTGATCAAATGGGAATATCTGAAGAAGAAAAAGAAGAATTCCTTGAGGAGTTAAAAGGCAGTCGTCAGGATTATTATGATTTTCTTGATGAAGCTGTTCTATTCATTGAGGCAGATATTGAGACAGATGAATTTAAGAAAAGCATGGAAATGGTTGATGGAAGCAGCATAAAGGAAGAAATTTATAAAAAAGGTAAATCATATATTCAAGCAAT
Organism: Sedimentibacter sp. LTW-03; assembly: GCF_052059825.1. Taxonomy (GTDB): domain Bacteria; phylum Bacillota; class Clostridia; order Tissierellales; family Sedimentibacteraceae; genus Sedimentibacter. The sequence continues at coordinate 2,448,238 of NZ_CP197180.1, read as the reverse complement.
AGAAGGAAGTCTTGTTTTAGAAGGTGTAAATTCAGGAAACTTTGAATTAAAAACTGAAGTCACTCCGGCAGATGTGGAAAAGAAAGAATTACCAGAGGACTCTATAACTGTAGATGAATTTGAAAAACTGCATAATGCAACAGAAGATAGAATTAATCCTGTAAATAAAATAGAGCTTACATGGTATCCTGAAAGCTACAGTGCGGATATTGTTAAATACAGACTTGACAATACTTCAGAGTATGATTATGAAACATATACATTGATTGACGAAAGGGTATATCTTCCGTTGAGGTATATTGGAGAGTCATTTGGAGAAGAAGTTGAGTGGGACGATGCTAATAAAAAAGCTTATATAGTAAGAGACGGACAGAAAACAGATATGACGGGTGTGCTCGTTGACAGCACAACGATGGTTAAAATACGAGATTTTGAAAAGCTGGGCTATAAAATAGACTATATTCAGGAAGACGGAATATCAACAGCCACAATAATTAAGTAAGAATCAATATTAAAACCTACAACTTGATTGTATTATCATGAAAAACCCCGAATGTAAATTCGGGGTTTTTGGTATAAATAAATCTTTAAATAAAAAAATATTATGATATAATATAAGTCAATTATATTGAGACAGAGGTAAAAAATGAACTATATTGTACAGCTTGTTATTATACTTACAGTAACATTTATAGGAGAAGGTATGTATTTTTTTATACCATTACCTATACCAGCCAGCATTTACGGGTTGCTCCTAATGCTGATATGCTTAAAAACAAATATTATAAAGTTAGAACATGTAAAATCTGTGGGAGATTCTCTTCTTGAGATAATGCCTATAATGTTTATACCACCTGCGGTAGGATTAATAGATGTGTGGAGCGACGTTGCACACATATTAATTCCTATTATGATTATTACAATCTTAACTACAGTTCTTGTTATGGCAACTACAGGAAAAATGACAGATTTTATATTAAAAAGGAACGGTGAAAGATAAATGAAAGATGTGGTAAGTAATTCAGTATATTTTGGAGTTGCTGTCAGCCTGGCGGCATTCATTATAGGTGTACAATTAAATAAAAAGTTAAAACTCAGTATTCTTAATCCCCTACTTGTTTCAATTGTTATTATAGTTACAATTCTTTTAGTATTTGATATAGATTATGAAAGTTATAATAATGGAGGTAAGTACATAAGTTATTTCTTAACTCCTGCGACAGTATGTCTGGCAATTCCATTGTACCAGCAGCTCGATTTGTTGAAAAAAAACTTTAAGGCTATTATGATCGGAATCTTGACCGGCGTTTTAACAAGTCTTACAAGTATTCTTGCTTTATCTGCAATTTTTAAACTCTCTCACGGCATGTATGTGACGTTGTTGCCAAAATCAATTACTACAGCCATAGGCATAGCCGTATCAGAAGAATTGGGTGGTATGGAGACAATTACAGTTGCAGCTATTGTGTTGACCGGAATAGTCGGAAGTGTTTTAGGAGAAGGAATATGCAAACTTTTTAAGATTAAAAATCCTATTTCCATTGGGCTTTCACTTGGGACAGCCTCTCATGCAATAGGGACTTCAAGGGCTCTTGAGTTAGGAGAAGTTCATGGTGCTATGAGCAGCCTATCTATTGCTGTGTCAGGTCTGCTGACTGTTGTCCTAGCACCGGCATTTTCAAACTTATTGTAATAATGAAAAATTTTCAAATATTTTAAATATGGATTCTAAAATATCAAATATGTTGACGATTAAGACGGTACTCTTAGTCGCCAATTTTTTTGTTTAAAATTACTTGATTTGTCGCAGTAATTATGTTATATTTACTACGACAGTCGTAGTACGACAGGTAAAGTAATTAATAAGCTTTGAAAGAGGAAGGTATATGATAAGCAGTGATGTAATACGTGGCTATAATGATATAATGATTTTATATCTGTTGCTTCGTGAACCGTCTTATGGGTACGAGATTTCAAGACAGATTAGACAAATGACTGATGAAAAATATGTAATGAAGGAAACAACGCTATATTCGGCTTTTAAGAGAATGGAGTCAAACGGACTGATTGAATCTTATCCAGGAAGTGAAACTAACGGTAAAACAAGGACTTATTACAAAATAACGAATAAAGGGCGAGGCTATTACAGAGAAAAATGTGAGGAATGGAAAATAACGCAGGAAGTTATATGCAAGTTTATAGAAGGAGGGAATTAATGAATACAATTATAAGTTACCTCGAGAACATGTTTGCTGGATTGCCTAAGACAGCAGAAGTTTTAAGAGCGAAAAAAGATTTAACAGAAATGATGGGTGACAAATATCAGGAATTGAAAAACAGCGGCAAAACAGAAAATGAAGCTGTTGGAATTGTAATTTCAGAATTTGGCAATTTGGAGGAGCTTGCTGAGACACTGGGAATCAGTGACGCTCTTAATCAAAGAAGCATGCCGCTGATTACATTAGACTATGCGAAGGCATATATAGAAGCTTCAGGGGAAGTTGCTCCAAAGATTGCATTGGGAGTATGGCTTTGTATTATGTCACCAGTACTTCTCATAGGCCTGTTCGGTCTCGTGGAGGGTTTTATAGACTTTAAGGAAGAGTATGCTCTTATATTGGGACTTACAACTTTACTGCTGCTTGTAGCAGCAGGAGTATATATTTTGATAAGATATTCTGTAGGAATGGAAAAATACGAAAGGCTAAAAAAAGAACTATTTGAATTAGATTATCAAGCTGAGCACATGGTTCGCGAAATTAAGAAGCAGGAGGAGCCTGTTTATAGGCGTGCTGTCAGTTTTTCAGTTTCTGCCTACATTTTAAGTGCACTGCCTATTTTACTGGCTTCCTTTATATTTCAAGAAGGCGGCATGACTGTTCTGGCTTTAATTATAACAATTACAATAGTCGCATGTTCAACGTACAATATTATAAAAAATAATGGTTTATACGAAGCATGTAAAGTTCTTCTTCAAGAAGAGGATTATGCTGCAGATAAAAAAAGCGGTGTGCTCAAAGCTGTATCATCTATATACTGGGCGGTAGCAACAGCGCTTTACTTAGGTTATAGCTTTATTACTGGCAGATGGGACATATCATGGATTTTATGGCCTGTAGCTGGGGTGTTGTTCATTGCTGTTGGAGCAATAACTAGTCTTGTAGAGAAAAAAGCTAGTATATAGATCATGATATTTTGGACGATAAGTGCACAAAAAATATTATTGCATGATATTTTCCTGATATGAGAAAGATGTCAGGAAAATATTTCATGTAATAGATAATATGTTCATTGCGTATTGTAAAAGTAAGATTTGTACAGATAAAATTCTTGCAGTTTACAATGCTGATACAGCAGCTTATGCTTGTAGTACAACTTATCATAAGGTATAATAATGTAAGAAGAATCTTATTTTGGAATGAATTGAAAGGGGGGATAGAATGACAATCAAAAGGAAAAAAATCAATAATTTATATTATGTTCCAGAACGTATACTTAATAAGATTGAACAGACATTGCACAGCAGTTTAACATTGATTGAGGCTCCTTCGGGATTCGGGAAAACAATTGCAGTAAAAGAATATCTGAGCAACAAAAAAGACAAAAATTTAAAATACTTATGGTATACATGCCTTGGTGAATCAGCTGCTGCAGCATGGAATGGCATATGTGCAATTCTGGAGCAGGCCGATTCGTTGGCTGCTCGTAAGCTTCGGCTTCTCGGTATGCCTTGCGATGAAAATTTAGTGCAAATATGCAAGTATATTCAGGAAATACGATGCAGTTTTGATACAGTATTTGTTGTTGATAATTTCCAGCTTATAAGAGACCAGCTTCCTCAGCTTTTGCTGGAGGCAATTTCAAATCATAAAAACTATTACCTTCATTTCATTATAATTTCACAGCCGTCGCACAAAGAGAATTTATACGTATCGCATCCTTCTGTTATGAAGTATATAGGGGAAAGCATATTTATGTACGAAAAGGATGATGTTAGGCAGTTGTTTCTTCATAACGGTATACGGCTTACTGCAAATGAAAACAGAGATGTTTATAGAATGACAGAAGGCTGGGTGGCACCTCTTAATATGTACAGTATGGAGTATAAAGAAACAGGAACACTAAATAGATGTGAAGGAATAAATCAACTCATTGAAACTATAATATGGAAAAGATTAAGCAAGGAACAACAGTCTCTTCTGCTTTATCTTTCTATACTTGAATCATTTTCGGTAGAGCAGGTTTGTATAATTCTAAATGTGGTCAAGCTTCCGCAATATGCCGTAAATCTAATAAAAAATAATACTTTTTTAAGGTATGAGCACAGCGTAGGAGCCTACGTAATGCATAACCTTTTAAAAGAATACCTTATTTACAGAATAGAGCGGTTTGCCGATAAGGAAGAAAAGCGGGCAATATATGAAACTGCAGGAAGGTCATGTGCAGAGGTCAAGAAGTACTACCAGGCAGCAAGATTTTTTTACTATTCAAAAAACTATGAAGAGTTGATGAAACTTCCACTTAAGGGTGCCGATTTAATAGATTATCTGGGCAAAGGGTCAGATATATTTATGATGAATGTTATTGAAAACACATCCGATGAAATACTAAATAAGTATCCCGGGCTTATATTTGTTTTTGCTTTTGAACTGTTTTTACTGGGTAAGGCTGAGCAATTTGCTGAATTATGCGGAATTATTAAAAAAATACTTGAAAATAGCGCCGATTTGGAATTCGAAGAAAGAAAGCTTAGCGGAGAGTTTATGCTTCTTATGTCTTTTTCGAAATTTAATGATATTTATGAAATGAGTAAGATGCACAGAAAAGCATACGAAATGCTTCAGGGACCTTCAAAGCTTATTGTAGCGAATCACTCTTGGACTTTTGGGGCACCTTCTGTTATATATATGTTTTGGGGTGAAATCGGTAAACTTGATGGCGAGATGAAGCTTATGGATGAATGTATTCCTTACTACAGCAAGCTTGCATGCGGTCATGGAAGCGGAGCCGGATGGGCTATGAGAAGTGAAGCATTTCTTCTCAGGGGAGACGATGAGGCTTCAGAGCCGTTTTGCTACAGAGCTGTTTATGCTGCAGACAAGATGAGGCAGGACAGTATTTTCATGTGTGCACAGCTGCAATTGGCAAGAATTGCAATTCTTCGGGGTGATACAGATGCGCTTATTAAAGATATGGAGCAGATTGACAGAAAAATTGATAGTGCTTCAGAGCAGAGGGTTCAGTATGTCAGAGATTTGTGTGTTGGATTCTTAGCAGTAATCAGAGGTAATCCAGATGATGTTCCCGAGTGGATCACTGAATTCAGGACAGTTCCTTTGAATCTTTATGAAGTAGCCACTTCTTTTGCTCATATTATTCATTTGCGCTATCTCTGGTTAAGTGGAGGAATGAAGAATAGATCTGAAATATATGGATTATCAGAAGAGTATCTTCTGCTTGCAGATAAACTGAATTTCCTTCTTACAAAGGTTTATTTATACATACTGCTGGGAATTATGAAGCAGTCTGAAGGAAGGTTCGGAGATGCTCAGAATTACATGAGATATGCCCTTGACATTGCATTGCCCGACAGAGTTTACATGCCTTTTGCCGAGATGGGGAATGAAATAATACCGATGTTAGAACGAGCTATGTTAATACAAAAATATCAGTCAGGTGTGAAAGATATATTAAAACTTTTAAAAAGGCAAGAACGTGGTGTTGCTGCCATCAATAAGGAATTATATGAAGATGATTATAAGCTTACTCCAAGAGAGAGAGAAATATCAATTTTGGTTCAAGAGGGGCTTAATAACGCTGAAATAGCCGAAAAACTTTTTATTTCAATATATACAGTAAAAAATACCCTGAAAAAAGTATTTATAAAGTTAAACATTAAAAGGAGAGATGAGCTCAGCAAATTTAAATTATAATCAGATTTTAACATGCAACATAACAGAAATGGTACTGTAACAACTTTATAGCCCTTGAGGGCTATTTTTTTTTAGTTGATTTATGAATATTATATTAGTAACAATGTTTTTTTTGCTCAAAAGATGGGTGTAAATGTGAAAACAATTATACATAGAGCTAAAGGCATTACAATATGGTATGCGGGGATTCAAGTTTAATAAGGAGGGAGATTTAAATGGTAAGCAAAAAAAGAAAAATTGCTTTGGTTTTGGCTTTAGTAATGATGATTTCCATAATTCCGATTCAAGTATTTGCGGGAGATTCTGATGAGATTAATTATAATGTACAGAAACCGGCAGTTGGTGTTATGAACATAGTTAATTCAGAAAATGATTTGTTCAGAAGAACTTATTTGCGCAAGGCAGATGATAATTTCAACCTTGTATATAAATTTACAAGAACTTCGGAAAACAATGTTTCCGGTGCAAGCAGCATATTAAGTTACAATACCAGCATGAAGCATTATGAAAACGGTGATTACTGGAAAGCTTATTACAATTGGAACTATCAAAAAAAGATAGAAAAAACTTACGATGGCGGCACATATTATGTGTATGAACCTACTGATGGGAATGAAGGTGTTGGAAGCCTTTTTTCAAGTGGGCATGTGTATATGGATTTTTCTGCAGATCTTACGGCGGATGAGCACAGAAATCATTGGAGACATGATGCAAATATTCTTGATCGCGCCTACACTTCAATCAATCTTGTAAATGATGCCGGAGTGTATAATTTTATTAGCCTGACAAGTGACCGGGATGCCCCAGATGAAAGCGCTGTTAATCATCATGAAACAAGGAAATTAATGGTGAGAGACAGATTAGGTTTGCAGCTTTATTTTACAGGATTGGGTTGCAAATGCGGCAGTTCAAAAGTTTCCAAGGTATCTGTAGGCCTTGTAGACAAAGTTAATCCGAGGATAACAACAATTACGTCAAGCAGAACACCTGGAGGGGAGGAAGAGACTAACGGGTTTAAAGCGAATGAAACGGGATATGTAAACCTCTACTTTGATGAGCTGATTCGTTTTGCTTCTGATGAACTGCCATTAGAGAATGTTATGCTGAATTTTGTGATTATGGGCATTGAAAATAATGTTCAGGTAAATACAGAAGAAATTAAAGGTAGGCTTGTAGAAGTTACAGGAAAAAGAATGTCATTTAAGTTTGATGTTCCGGAAATGCTGTCTGAAAAGCCTATAAATGTGTATATTTCTGGAATTTCAAGCAAACAGGACTGGACCAACAGCATTGGAGGGGAAAAGAAGTTTCCGCTTGTGCTCTTAGGGAAAAACGGAGCACATGTAACAATTGAGGGCAGTCTGGCACAAGTAGAGGAATTGATAAAAACCTCGTCATTGATTACTGATATGTCAGGAAATCCTGTAAATTGGCAGCAAAGCAACCGTGAAATGTCAACAAAGTGCTTCTTGGATAATGTTGCTCCAAAGGTTATGTCTGTTGACATAAGCGGAGAAAGGATATCGGCAGAAAGCAGCCAAAGCTCTCAGGCCGAGGATTGGCCGGAAGATATAGACAGAAGTGCCGTCTTTGCCGGAATTGGAGATGTATTGACATTTAGCGCGAAACTTAGCGAACAATTGAGCATACCAGAGGGGGTTCAAGAGGTTACTGCATTTCTTAATGTAAAAGATGGATCAGATACGGTCAAATTAAAAGGAGCAGCTCTTAAAGAAATAGACGACGGAGTTAACGGAATAAAAGTTTCTAAAGTTATTTTTGAGCCATTAGAAATAACTGAAAATATGGTGCCTCAGGGAGAAATTTCTCCGGTAAAAATAACAAAAATTGAGTTTCCTGACGGTACAGCAGATTACAGGCAAAACATAATTACCGGCAGTGATTCTGACATTCCGGCTGCATCTCAGCAGCAATACTTGGATACGCAGCTTCCTAAAACAGAAGCGGCAGTTAATGAGTATGAAGGAAAATACACACCTATATTTTATAACAGCCAAAATAAAGAAGAATTTTATTTTCCGATAAATATAAGTGATGTTGATGTAATAAGTGCAAACAATGAATATGCAAGTGGAACAAACGGAATGACAGGCAGTTTTGCATGGCTTGATGAAGATTCTGGGGGGACGTACGCTTTTGAATACTATGTATCTGCATTATCGGATAGGCCTTCTGATGAACAGTATATGAAAGGAGTAACCAGTAATGAAATTGGTAATCTGATGACTATGGCGTTTAACCAGGTTGAAGGCGGAAACTACATACATATCAGGTTGCTGGACGAAGAAAGATACAATATGGTTGATTCTGAAATAGTTGTTTTGCCCGGTGATTATGCACAGAATAAGGGAAAAAACAGTTTTGTAATGAATTATTCTGCTGACCTTGTTGGACCGGAGATAATTTCTTCTGGTTATAGGCAGGATTTTGATCTTGTTGATAATAAAGGAACAATGTCCGCTTTTATTATAATAAAAGATTCTATAGGAACTAACCCAAATGATGTTGAATATCAGTGGACAAATAAGGGTGAAGGGCCTTCTGCTGAATGGAAAAATTTTGTAGGTGAGACGGAGAGTGGTTCAACAGATAAAGCTTTGAAAATAAAAATAGAAAGTCCTAAGTACGGAGCAGGTGAGATTAAAGAATTAGATCTTATTGTCAGAGCATCGGACAGAAATGGCAACATGTCGGAATATATGAGAATACCATGCACGTTGGATTTCACAAAGGCGAATCCGAACATAGAAATAAAAAGGGGCTTGGACATACCGGCTGATACTGTTGAAATAGGTATGGATTTAAATTCTTATTCTGGAGGCAGTGCAGGTTTAAATGGCCTTCCGGCAACGTCTGTAATTATGATTAAAAATCCTGAAAAAGAAAAAGAATATTTTGTTACAGCAATATCCAGTATGGATGATTATTTACTGGATGATAAAAATGGAAAAAATGATTTGCTTTACGCTCTTAGGGTTATAGAGAAGTATGGGGACTCAATAGACAAAAAACCTGTGGTTTCATCATATTCTAAGTGGTATAAGGCTGATGTAACAGTTAATGGTAGTGGAGCCTACCTGCTGGACAGCGATGAGCTTAATGAAGATGATATATATTTTTTAGGCTCAATGCTCAACCCCATATCATCATATATATGTAATGGTAGAAGTTTGTCGTATTACGGTGAAATAGATATAACATTTGTAACTGCATACGGATATACGCCGCAGCTTACAAATGTATGGAATTATTCGAATAATGAAGCATTGCCTGTGAATGTGGATTTTAATGAGCACGGCTGTGGTGACAGCACAGCTTTTTATCTGGATACGGCGGACGGAGTATATCTTGAGCGTTATGATCTATACGGGCCTGATAAGGAAAACAGCTTCTACTACAGCGGAACTTATATTGATGGAGAGTCTACAACTGCTTCGGGAATAGAAGGGCAGGGTTATGAGATAGTAGATGTAAAATTTCCAATTACAAGGATAGAAGGCAATATCAATGTTCAGGAGTTTACCGTTTCGCTGGCACCGAATTGGGTCGACAGCAACACAAAGACTATGGGGGTAAAATTTGGAGAGGGTTTGCAGGCTGACGGAACAGAAGGTCTTTTGTGGGGAGATGAAGATTATGTTCCGGGGGGAACTGCCAAGTATTTAAAAAATCTTGACGGTGCCAGAGTACCGTTCACCATTTATAACCCAGTTGTGCTGGGCTGGGGAGTGAAAGAAATGGATTTTGACAGCGATGATACATACGTCGCTTTGTATTATACTGAACACGGAGTGGATGAAAGTGGATATTTTGCTACAGCGGAAGGAGGCTTGAGATTTTCAGACGGAAACAGCTATAAAAAAATAAGTGAACTTAATCCTTTGATTAAAACCAAACCGATTGCTGCAGCAAATGAGCAAATTTTTGTAATACCAGAGGGTATTACGGATAGTACAGGTTTTTATGCTCTTGAAGTGTCCTTAAAATCATTAAATTCCGACATAGTGAAAAAATTTTATTTTTCAGAAATGTTTGTTGACGGGTTTTCAGTTGCAGATAAAGGAGTGGATTATTACAGGGTTGCTGCATTTGATGAAGATGACAGATATGTATATGGCGATACAATTGAGTACAATCCAAACGATGATTTGGAATATGGGCCTAGCAGCATACTTATAGGAAGTTCTCCGGACTTGGATGATTACAAAATAGAAAGAGGACTTTACATGAACGTAGGGGTAGAAGGAAGCTTGCCTCATGGCGGAAAACTGGTTTATTTTTATGGCAACGACCATAAGTTTGTTAATAGTGCTGAGCATCCTGACTTGTATGCCGGAGGTATAAAAATATGGAATGCTGCAGGCACATTGGATGGAGATGCTCCGGATTATGTTGAATGGCAGAATGTAGATTATTCTTTTGGCATGAACTTAAATATAGTTAACAGTTCCGAAGAAATTAATGAAAGCAGCTATTCAGATGACGGAAGATTCTGTCTGCCTGTAATAAGTGATGAAGTGAATACAATATGCTACCAGCTTTGTCTTTCAAATGGAGAAATGATGCCTTTAAGGCAGATTACCGTAACAGCTTCAAGCAACGGACCAAGTTTTGACATGGTTACCGAAAGCAGCAAGGAAGATGGATGGGCATCATCAGTTACAGTAAGCGCCGAGAATGTAGTTGCCGTAAATGGGGCAAGAACATTTAATTGTTATGGTTCGGAAGATAAAGAGGAAGAAAACATGGGGCCTGTAAACTTGAGGTGGAATGGTGATTATTACTTCTACGTGTCTGATATGGCAGGTAATATGGATATTAAAAAGCTTAAGGTGGACTGGATTGATAACGAAGTTCCGCACATTGAATCAGAAAAAATTTCCGGTGCACCCGGTAATGAATTCCACGTTAAGGTCGAATTTTATGATTATGATCATGATGCCACCGATGGGAAGCTATATCTAAGTTTTGATGAAGATTATTCTGCCGTGCTTAATCAAAATTCAGGCACACCAGGGCTTGTATCTGTAGAAGTACCTCTTCATGAAAGCGGAGTAGGGCTGTGGGAGGCTACGTCCCCGGAGGATGCCAGAATGGGGATATATAAAACAGACTCGGTTCTTTCTAATAATAATATGACAAAGACTGTAGAAATATGGGGAGCATTTAAGTATGACGACAGCAAAGAGGATGGATACAGTGCAAGGTTAACATTCAGCGGCTCCGATCAGGCCGGTAATATATCAGAGAGTTATGAAACAGATTATTACTATGATGATGAGACAGATGAATTTCATGAATATTACGGCGATCCAATAGAGGGAACGTATCTTGATTATAGTCCTGCAAATATTGAGCCTAAGTATAATGATGCTTTCCTTACACCGGATGATAAGGTTAATTTGAATTTTACAGCTCCCGTGATGGTTACAGAGCCGTATAACAGTAATCCGCGGTTTTCTGCGGATACTGATTCAGCAGCAGTATACTCCGATGGTTCGTGCAGCATTTCATATATGGATCTGTTTGGAAATAACTATACGGAAAATGTAAATATTACAGCATTTAATGATTTTAACGCTTATATAAAGTATACGGAGATACAGCCTACACAAAATGATGTTACTGTTGCGGTTGAAATACCAAAAGACAGTACAGCGGTTATAAACGAGCTAAAAGGTACAATCAGCAAAGATAGCGGAGATACTTCTGTGGAAGGAATAATTAAAGAAGGCGGAAAATCAGCTGAAATTACATTGACGGATAACGGCAGTATTATATTGACGATAGAGAATAAAGGAAAAACGAAGGACAGAGTTATAAAAATATCCAATATAGATCGTTTTATTGAACCGGTCACTCCATATATTTACTATACAGCTGGAGAACCGATGCCGGGTGAAACATTTACTACAGATGTTGTTGTGGCAGGTCTGAACTGTAATGAGCTGCTTACCGGAACTAACGGCCCGCTTACGTATACATTTACCGATGGTGCAAAATCTGGAGACAGCTATACATTCGAGTACGAGGACTTAGCTAGAAATAAGGGGTCTGTAACGGTGTCATTGGATTATGATGTAACTGTAATGGAATTGGATGAAATGCCTCCGGAGTATAATGTTGTGCTTTATTCTAAGCTTGATTATATGAATCAGCAAAGGGACAGTTTCAATAGCAGCGAAAGCATAGAAAAAGCGATTGAAAGCCTTCCTGCTGCACAGGGATACATGCTCATATTCAATATTTCCGATTCAAGCCCTGTTAAGCTTATATTGAAGGAAGAACTGTCACCTAGTCCTTTATATGATGACGTAAGCGATATTATTAGCGGTGTAACTGTAAACGACAGAGCTGTAATGATAGATGAAAACGCACAATTTACAATATATCTTGTTGATGAACAGGGTAATGCAACATCGTTGCCTCTTATGAATTTTAATAAAGTTGACAATGAAATACCTACCGCAAATATTGAGTATGTGGCGGAAACATTCTATTCAACTGTGGGGTACCTGTTGCCGGATAATGATGAGGAGATTATTGTAACCAATGTAGCAGGAGTTGAAAAAAACACTTCTGCCGGAGAATATGGGGGAAAGTATTATCACAAGTATGAAGATAATGAGGAGTTTGTGTTTTACTATAAGGATCAGGTGGGAAATGCCAACAGTACTGAGGCACCTGTAGACTGGCTTGATGTGTCACCTCCTCAGGTTGTTTCTGTTAAGTGGACCCCTGTAGGCGAGGGACAGGGCATTGAAGATGGAATTTATCCCCCTCCTGCAGTGCCAACCAACAAGGATATATCGGCACAAATTAAGTTCAGCAAGACAGTTCAGGATGTTAAAGCATACTATAAAGGAACAAAAGAAGAAATAGAAAGAGCAAAGGTTGAGATAAGCTTTATTCAAAGCGGGGCAGTTATTACATATCACGAAAATGCAGATGTGGATTTGTATTTTACTTCCTATAATGGGAAGGATGCTTTGCTTAGTCTTGGAAGCGTTACATGTATAGATAAAGAAGAATTTAATGTTTCTGCTTCCTTTGAAGTTTCTAATGACAGGCAGAGGGTTAAATATACTTTTTCAGCAGATAAGGATGTGTTCATGGCAGAAAATTCTTCCGGAAACATTGTAGAATTTGGCAGGGAATTTGAGTACACATTTACTGCAAACGGGTCTTATGACATACACTTTACAGATAAAGCCGGGAATTGTTTTGTGTACACTGTCAAAATAAATGAGATTGACAAGGAAAATATGAAGGTTTATTTCAATACGACGGACAGTGATGACGGAGCTGTTGACAACGCAGGGAAACTTCAATTGAAAGGCAGTGAAAATATCGAGTTTTATGTTAAGCTCAGCAAGAACGGAGAAGTTAAATTTAACGGTGGAACTGCCGTAAATGCTGAGAAAAACAAATGGGTAAAATTTGAGTTTACGCCTTCCGGGGATACTGATTTCTATGTAGTGGAAGCAACGGACGCTGTTAGGGGAACCAAGGTGTACAATTATCTCAACGTACAGCTTCCTGACAGGGTGCCGCCTGCAATATTGTTTGCATCTCAGGTAGTATCCGCAAGAGAAGGAAGCAGTGCTGAGGACATATTAAGTATGCTTAAGAGCGGGGTTACAGTAAGTGATAACAGAGACGGAACCATTGAAGATTATGCTATATTTGCAGCCGACGTTCAAGGTCTGCCCATAAATATAACTGATGTTATTGAACCTGGCAGGTACAAGGTTACTTATGAAGCATCGGACGCCTCCGGAAACAAATCATCTTCGTACCGAATTTTGAGAGTGTACGATAAGGATTCGCTTAACCTTCTTATAAACGGAGAAGCAGCCGAGCATGAAGGCACAATGGTTTTAAGTACCGGAGAAATAACACTGACAATAGAAAATCTGCCGGCGTACGGTACGAATAAAGAGCCGAGCACCGTATTTTGGAAGGAAGGCATAAAAACTCCAGCGCAAATGAAAATCAAATCCGTTATGGCAGAAACAGACAGCATTACCCTGCCGGACGAAGGATTTTATACAATTTACGTACGTGCGCAGGATAGAAAAGATTATATAACCCATGTCTATATTCAGAAGTAAGGAGGCGATAATATGAAACAAAGCTTCAAACGTGTAATTTCTATAGTTTTAATTGTCACAATGCTGATGGGGTATATGCCCCTCCGCGCTGTGGCGGAACAGTTGCAGGAACCTGATGAATATGTGTTGAATAACGGATTCCTTGAGGTTTCTGTTTCGGCTAAAAACGGATCATTCCACATACGGACTGCAGATGGAGATAAGCTGAACAAAGACGACAATAATAAAAATTTATTATTTCCCAACGATAATGATAACACTTCATTCACATCATTCAGAGTGAGGAGAAATGGAGTTGTAAAAGATTATATATTCGGAGGAAAGTACAGCTTTCTAGGGCTGGCTGACCGTGCTGTAACGGTTACTCAGGATGCAGCCGGAATAACTGCTGTCTGGGGAATCGATGACCTTAAGTTCACACAGAGAATACAGCTTGCAAATACGGGTTCCAATAATCACGGTATGGCATATATATCGTATACTGCAGAAACTACCGGCGATCCGGCAGACATCAGTGCAAGAATATTGATGGATACAGCTTTGGGATATCAGGACTTTGCCATATATGAAATGTCAGGAGCTGATAATACCTATACACGAGTAGAGAAGGAAGCACAGTACTCCAATAATGACGGAAACTTATATGAAAAAACATTTTTTGCTTATGATGATGTAAATAATCCGACAATATTGGCATACACAGTGAATGCATCTGTAAATGAGAAGGAATGTATTCCGGAAAAGATTGCATTCGCACATTGGAATAATCTAGCTTCAAGTGTGTTTGATTTTGAGCCGGATCAAGAAATAACATTTACAAACCCAAACAATAAGAAATATCTCACGGCCGACAGTGCTTATGCATTGTATTATAATGTTGGAACAATAAGCAGCGGTCTGCCCGGAACGGTGGCAACATACTATGGAGTGTATTCCAACGAAAAAGTTTCTAATAAGAGCACCGTTGCCGTAAACTTGTCGTCTCCTCCGTCAATGACATTGTCTTCTGACGGAAAGACCTATGAAGGACAGTTAGATGAAGGTAATCCAGGTGATTTTACAATACAAACATATATTGAAAATTATATTTCTGATACATCTGTAAGATATGATAAGGTTAAGGTTGCTGTTTACTGCCAGACCGGCATAACGCCTATAGATGATGATGGTGTTCCTCAGACGCAGGCGAGCTATGCCAATCCATACACAAAGGAAGTAAGTGATTTTAAAGTTGAGGAAACAAAGAGTGTTTCGTGGAAATTCAATGCGGCTGTCGGTGACGAAGCCGAATACAGAAAGGTTCACTTTAAGGTATACAATGTAAGCTCCCAGGTAGATCCAACCGGAAGCGGACAGCTTTTGGAGGAAAATCTGCTTGGAGAGGGCATTTGCTATATACTCTGTCCCGGAGGAGACGGAAAACTGCCTGAAATAAAATTTACCGGGTCTTCTCCTGAAATAATATATAACGAGGGCACACGGCATTTATTTATGTCAGGAAGCAACTTCAGCATGCTGGAAAATAAATCTGAATACAAAGTTATTGCAAAACCTGAATATGCAAACGGAATATCCTATGTTGTGCCTTCTGAGCAATTTCTTATTGATACAGAGGAAAACACCATAGACGTGGTTTTTTCAGAAAAGATGAATACCGGAAATTATCAGCTGGTTATAGATTATACAGATACCATGAAAAATGATATTTCTGCTCCTGCAATGAAATTTACGGTCAGTGACGACAAAACATATAGAAATGATGGTTACGGTGTAATTGCAATAGTGCAAAAAAAGGGAACATCACATACTGATTCAATGTATGAAATTAAAACATTTGGAAGTGAATCGGCATATGACAAAGAAAAATCAAGCATTGGCGAGGTATTAATTGAACTGAAAGGTGAGTTTAGCCCTACTGATCAGGTTGCCGATGACGGCACTGTACTTAAATATACCGGTGTATCTGCCGGAAGCGGCAAGAATGTAATGACTGTAAACAACTGCATAGACGTGGAAAACGGAAGTGTTACTGTTACAATAAATAAGTACGGACAAGAACAGCAGGAAATTAATGTGGATTTTGATGCTGAACTTTATACAACAGGGGCGAGAACTACAATATGGAAAGGTGGCATTTCTGCTTTGACATCTATTGTGAACGGTGCAGACTATGAGCTCATTACGTATAATAAAAATGGGAAACGGCCTGTAAGTCCGGATCCTATGGCAGATAAGGAGAGCATTTCTCTTATATGGCCCAGTGCGGCAGGTGCGGCGCAAACCATAGCTGGAATGATATTTGACTTCCGTTACGGAGATCTTGGAGTAATAAAGGATGAAGGACAAGAGGTAAGAAGGGTAATAGGCTTTGGTGCATTGCTGGATCTTTCATTTCTTATTCCCAGCAATGCGGAAAAATCTCCTGTACAGCTTGATTTATTTGATAAAATAAATCTTGCTTTTCTTGAAGATAATTCGTATACATCAGAGCATATGAGAAGCGCCTGGGAATACCATAAGGATCAGGTAAAACTTGACCAGAAGGCCGATGAGGGGCAGGGATCTATAAAAGTTAAGGATATACTGTTTGGCGGAGAATACATAGGATTCAATACGCTGGTTGAGCTTCAAATTCCGGGATATACTCCGGCAATGCCGACTATGGAGGCAAAGCTTGCCATAAACACAATAGGCGATTGGGAAGTAGGAGTTGCGGGAAAGTGTAAGTTCACAAAGCTTGAGGCGGAAGTCGAAATAAATATTAAAGGCAAAGACGGGTACCCGGTTCCCGATAAACTGTATTTCTTTATAAAAGGGTTCAAACCGGGAGTAAATATTGACGGGTTTGGAGTAGTATGGCTTCAGGGAGGAGGCGGCGGAATAGATAAGCTGTATGATACAATTTTTGCAGCAGATTCCGTACCGCCGCTAAAGATACTGTTGTCTGCGCAGCTGTCAATTATGCAGGCATTTTCTGCAAGAGCCGATTTAGCTCTGAGCTTGAGAGGTATCGGAATAAAAGTCAGCAACGGAGTAATAATGGATACGGATATAAAGGTTTTAAACCATGCACAGCTTCAATTTGATTGGTATCCTGATTTTTACTTCATGGCTTCAATAAGTGTAAATATTTTTGAGATAATCACGGGAGGAGGCTATATTGTAGTTGAAGACGACGGATTCTTTGAATTTTATGTAAATGCTTCTGTCAAGGTTCCTGATGTAGTACTGTTTATAGGAGGAATGCATCTTGGGAGTGTCTTTCTCGGAGCAAATTCTCAGAGAATATGGGGAGGAATAGAGGTAATAGGAATTAATGCAGGGGTATGCTACTACTGGGGTGGAGATCTTGATTTCGGGGTTGGAGAACAAGCTCCTCAGCCATCGTTCCCCGAGCTTTTGGGAGTTGATGATATTCCGGTATATACCGATCCGGAAACAGGAAGGATTCTGTATATGCATGTGGGAACGAATTTTGAGTTTGTGGCACAAGCAGAGCTTGTTGATAACATAGGCCTTCCTGTGATTTTGATGGATTCAGCTACAGCTGCCAGAGTAAGATCAAAAGCTGACAAAAGTGAGCACATTCTCAATCTCGGAGAGAGACAGGGAGAAAATGATGCGATACTGTCAATAAACTACAATGCTGATACAAAAGAGCAGGCAAAAGAAATTGCGGAAAAAATAAGTATAACTGATTCAGAATCAAAACCGTATGGCATAAATATATATAATTCGGAATACGAAGCAGATGCACCTGAAAACAGCGGAGCAAATGCGAATTTAACTTACAATTCCTCAACTGGAAAAGCCGGCTTGAATATTACATTTACGCACGGGGAGGATTATGATAAGGAATGGAAAATAATCACATCAGATGCACCGGCTGATTTGCTTCTTTACAATGTTCTTCCCATGGCTGGTATTGATTCCGCAGATGTTTCGGGCTCTGGAAGCAATATAACAGCATCGTGGACGGGGACACAGCTTGAAAAGTTTGAATCATTAAGCTTTATGGCGGTTAATAATCCCGCTGATACTGAAGGAACGCTTATTTACAAGACCACTGACAAGAGTGTAATAGCATCAGGTACGGAGAGTTTTGACATTCCTGACAGTCTTGAGACAGGAACATATTATTTAAAGTTAACAGGCATAAAAGAAGGAGAGCTTTGTGAGACTGCAATATCTTCCGGAACATTTAGCTTTACAAATACCAAGCTTCCGTTGCCACCCGCATCTGTTTCTGCGTCAAATGGAGGAGATTATCAGATTGATGCGGATGTTGAGGAGCCTCAGGGCAGTTTTGAAGGCTATCTGGTAAATATTTATGAAGAAAATCAAGATAATGAATGGGTGCTCAGCGAAGCAGGAGGCATATCATATGCGAAGGATGCGTCTAAGATGTCGGTTGGAGGGAGATACAGCTATACTTACGAATCAGAGGATGAAAGCGGAAACACAGTAACAGAAGAAGTTATACGAGGGCTGGAACCGGGGAAATCTTATAAACTGGGAGTATCTGCTTACAGAGAAGATAATTCGAATCCGGATAAACCTCTTGTATATTATTCCCGAGAAATTATGTCAAACCAGGTGGTGTTGGCAGAGCCTCAGACTGCGGTTATTGAAATTTCCGCACCGGGAAGCATAGCTGTAGCATATAGTGCAGGTGAATCCGATACTGTATATGTTGATACCTACAGAAGCGGTGATATAACATTCAATGTTCAGTCAGACCAGAAGGTTTTCGGAACATGGACTCTTGACGGTGCTGAAAAGGATGACGCTGTGTCGGCCGGTACTGTAAATAATTCTGACAGCTGGGAAATTTCTCTTCATGGCCTTGATGACGGAAATCATACACTTGCATTCATTGGAGCCAACCGAGCCGGTGACGGAGTTCTTGTGCAGAAACGTTTTGCAGTGGATACACTTCCGCCGAGACTGCTGCTAGAAGCTCCATTAAACGGTGGATTCTTTGAAGAGGACGGAAGTGTTGAAATAAAAGGTATCACTGATCTGGGCGCAAAAATTACAATAAATAATACAGCATATTCACCTGAAATAAGCAAAGAAGACGGAAGTTTCAGCCAGACTGTCAAACTTGATGCAGCAGAATTAATTCACGAGGTTGAGATTTCAGTATTTGACGAGACAGGTAATTCCGTATCGGATAGTATTACAGTAATAAACAAGGCGCTGGGCAAAATTAATAAACTTAAGATTTATGCCGGCGGCTATGATGTTACGAATAAATCGCTGACAGGCGGAGAAGATTTGACATCACAGGAAACAAAGCAGCTTATTTTAAAAGCTGAAACCTTAGACGGCAGTGAAATTATATTAAATAATTCACCTTTGCTGTCATGGGATGCATATGCAGCTTCCGGAGGTGCTTCAGTTACTGATGACGGAGAATTCTCAATGACGGCGGGTGCGCGAGGTATGGTAAAAGGAAGTCTGATGGTTTCCGATGAAGGCAGCATGACTGCAGCGGCTGCGTTTGGATTACAAAGTGCAGGAAGTCAAAAGGATGCATCATATTATGCGATCAATGTGGTTCAGCCGATAAAAGGAGGAAGCATAAGTGCATCTCATTCTGCTGCAAAAGCGGGAACATTGATTACAATAACCGCAGTGCCAGATTCGGTATATGTCTTAAATAGTATTGTTGTAAACAGCGGAACCATAGAAGGGACTGCATTTATAATGCCGTCCGGCAATGTTACCGTGACAGCTGAGTTTAAGAAAAAATCAGAAGGAGGAGGTAATCATTCTGAACCCGATAAAACTAAAGAGCAACTTCAAGAAACTCCTTATGATGCTTTCACTGACATAAAAAATCACTGGGCATTGGAATACATAAAGGCTGTTGTAGAAAAAGGGTTGTTTAAAGGTGTGTCTGAGAGTCTTTTTGCTCCCGATTTTAGCATGACCAGAGGAATGTTTGTTACAGTGCTTGGAAGAATTGATAATGCTGATACCGCAACTATTGAAACATTATTTTCCGATGTGGATTCCAGTATGTATTATTCGTCCTACGTGACGTGGGCAGCAGAAAAAGGCATAGTTAAGGGAGCAGACAACAATATGTTCTTGCCTGATGCTCTCATAACAAGAGAACAAATATCAGTGCTTTTGTACAGATATGCAGTATATAAAAAGTATATTACAGAAACCGAACAAACAGCAGGCATGGAAATATTCAGCGATTACAAACAAATTTCCGCATATGCTGAAGAAGCAATGAAATGGGCCGTGGGCGCCGGAATTATAAAAGGCAGCAATGACGGCGGACTTCATCCTTCAGACAATGCAACGAGAGCGGAAGTAGCGGCCATGATTATAAGATTTATAGAAATGTATGAACAGTAGTCAGCCAGGGCACTGTCGTATGCGACGGTGCCCAAGTAGAGGAATATAAAAATGAGAAGCTTTATTTTAATATTAGCTGCAATTGCTTTAAATATTAACTCCTTGTATGCAGCGCCGGAAGAAATGCCTGACGGTTCCGGAGTAGGCATTGCCGTAATAGACACGGGAGTTATGGCTGAATATGCAGCGGATATGAAGGATCATATTGAAGAAGGCATGAACTATGTTTTTCCTGAGGATGATACTGATGATAAAATCGGCCACGGAACCAGAGTTGTTTCCATTATCATAGGAGCTGAAGCCAAAGGCAGTGTTGTAATGGGAACAGCTTCGGGGGGGATAGTGGTTCCTTTGGTATATCAGTCAAGGTATTCTTCCGGAGTAGTTGTGAACGGAGGAACGGAGCTTCTTGCAAAAGCAATTACTGATTCAGTAGATATTTACGGATGCAGAGTCTTGTGCATAAGTTCAGGCACAGCGGAGGATAGTGAGGTATTGAGAAAAGCCGTTGCTCATGCCGAGGAAAACGGAGCTGTTATTGTCGCTGCTGTGGGCAATGATAATCTCAAATATCCAGACAAGGTATACTATCCTGCCGCATATGAAACAGTGATAGGAATAGGAGCAATAGATAAGAAAAATGCTGCTGCGGATTTTTCTCAAAGAAACGGAGTGTTTGCAGTGGAAGAAGGCAAGGATGTTGCTGCTTTGTCATCCAGCGGAGAAGTTAAAAAATATTCGGGAACATCATATGCAAATGCCCGTGCGGCCGGAATAATAGCAGGGCTGCTTTCTCGGTATTCTGGCAGCACACCGGAGGAAATTCGTTCGGCTATAGCTATGTCAGCCTATGATTTGGGAGAACAGGGTTATGATGATGACTACGGGTGGGGAAAAATAAACATTTTTGGTGCAATCGAAATTTTACAAAAATTTTCGGTTAAAAAATAAAATATTAAATTTTAACGAAAATACGATATCTTTGAACTAATAAACAGTCAGCTATCGTATTTTTGTTTGTCATTTAAACTTCAAATATATAGCTGAATATTTTATATCTATATTTTTTATTGATTATAAATGCTAATTACAATATAATTAATTTAATAAACTAAACCAATAAAGAGGTTTTCAAATGATAAAACTTAAAATAAAGGATGCTGCGGATATTTTAAAAGCAGAGATTACAGGCAGTTTTGATTATGACAGAGTTATATGCGGAGTAAGTATAGATTCGAGAAATGTGTGCGAAAATAATTTGTTTGTACCTATTAAAGGAATGACTGTGAATGGTCATACATACATTAATGATGCAGTTAAAAATGGTGCTTCGGCAGCTTTGTGGAACAAGAGCGAACCAAACCCTCCCGAGGATATTGCGGTGATTCTGGTTGATGATACAGTAAAGGCTTTACAGGAGCTTGCTTTTGCATATAGGAACGAATTAAAAGCGAAAATAGTTGGAGTTACCGGAAGTAACGGTAAGACATCTACAAAAGATATAACGGCAAGTATTCTGTCTCAAAGATTTAAGACTCAAAAAACCATTGGTAATTACAATACGGAGATAGGTGTTCCGTATACGCTTCTGAGTTTGGATGAGGACTGTGAGGCGGCAGTTATTGAAATGGGCATGGAAAGAAAGGGAGAGATAGATTTTCTAACAAAGCTTGTTCAGCCTGATGTTGGCATTATAACCAGTGTCGGTCTTGTACATATAGATAACTTTCCTTCTATTGAAGAAATTGCAAAAACCAAGCTTGAAATAGTGAACGGTATAAAAGATAATGGACTGTTCATTTATTTTGGAGACGACCCTTTGATTGAAAGCACTGTCAGACAGACTGAAATAAGGGACAGCATAAGAAAGCAGACCTTCGGTACCGATAAAAATAATACATTATATTTGAAGGAATTCAGTGAAAGCATAGATGGAATAAAATTTAAAGTAAATGATGAAGGCTTTGGAGAGCTTTATGCGGATATGCTCGGAAAGCATCAAGCGTTAAATTCAATGGCTGCAATACTTGCCGCAAAAGAATTTGGAATGACACCTGAGGAAATACGCCAGGGGCTTTTAAAAATAGAAAAAACAGGGCTTAGAAATGAAATTATTAAAATAAACAGCTGCACAATACTTAATGACTGCTACAAATCGAACCCGGTAAGTATTTCAGCGGCTCTTGATATATTTGAGCTTATAGAATCTCATAAGAAAATAGCTGTGCTGGGGGACATGCTGGGATATAGAGAAATGAGTCATGACATGCACTATACAGTTGGCAGGGATTTGGTTTCACATCACATTGACGAACTCATTACAATAGGGCGTGAAGCAAAGTTTATAGCAAAAGGAGCAAGAGAAAATACTAATATACAAAGTATAGTCGAGTTTGATACCAAGGAAGAAGCTTCTGAACACTTAAAAAAATATTTGAATGAAGACTGTTCAATTTTGGTTAAGGGATCCAGATTTTTAAAACTTGAGTATATAGCAAGCACACTAAAGAATTGGAGGGAAACAAATGAAAACTAAATTAGCAATATTGTTTGGAGGTAAATCCGATGAATACTCGGTTTCATTGCACTCTGCTGCTGCAATAATCAACAATGTCCCTGACGAGATGTTTGATGTCACCCTTGTTGGGATAACACAGGAGGGTCGATGGCTTTTGTATGAGGGTTCTTCTGACAGAATAAACGATGACTCATGGCACAAGGGTGATTTAAGACCTGTACTTCTCAGCATGGGCAATGAATTTAGAGGACTGATAAAGCTTAATTCCAACAATACATTTGAAAAAATAGAGATAGACTGCATCTTCCCAGTTCTTCACGGAAGAAACGGCGAAGACGGAACAATTCAGGGACTTTGTCAAATGACGGGAATTCCTTTTGTAGGGTGCAATATGACTTCGTCCGCTGTGTGCATGGATAAGGAATTTACTCATATTGTTTGTGAAAACGCTGGAATTGCAACAGCGCCGTATATATCGGCCGTAAATTCAAGCAAACTTAATATAAAGAAGCTTTATGAAGAGGCATATGAAAAACTTTCTGTTCCTATGTTCATAAAACCTGCAAACAATGGCTCATCTCTTGGAATAAGCAAAGTTAGGAATTATGATGAATTTGAAAAGGGTGTTATGGAAGCATTTGAATATGATAATAAGCTTATAATAGAAAAAATGATCGATGGATTTGAAATAGGTTGTGCTGTAGTAGGGAATGAGGATTTGATAATTGGTGAAGTTGATGAAATAGAAACAAAGAATGACTTTTTTGATTATGTTGAAAAGTATAGTCAGCATAATTCAAAAATATATTGTCCCGCAAGAATCAGCGACGAACTTAAAATACAAGCTAAACAGATTGCAGAAAAAACGTACATTGCACTGGGCTGTAAAGGAATGTCAAGAGTTGATATGTTTGTTACGCCGGAAAATCAAATTTATCTTAACGAAATCAATACGATACCGGGTTTAACTGACCTGAGCAGGTATCCGTCAATGCTTAAGAAAATAGGTATAGAATATAAAGACCTGATTGTAAAACTGGTGGAACTTGCAATGGAACAATAACAAAAAATATGAAAAAGGAGATTTTTAACAGGTTACCGCACTGAACTGCGGACTGTTGAAAATCTCCTTTATTTATAATTCTGCTAGCGCAGTCCTAGTATAACTCTTGCTTCATCCGGAGTAGCTACTTCTCTTCCGAATTCTTTTGAAAGACGTGCAAGTCTTTCTACCAGTTGGGCATTTGATTTTGCCAGCACACCTTTTGAATAATATATATTGTCTTCAAAGCCTGTTCTTGCGTGTCCGCCAAGCATTATGGCGGCCATATTCAATGGAAGCTGGTATCTCCCAACGCCTGCAACGGTCCATGTTGATCCTGTAGGAACAGAATCTATCATGTACAACAAATCTCTCAATTCTCCACCCATTGCTCCGGGGACTCCCAACACAAAGTCAAAGTGCATCGGAGTATTTATCAATCCTTTTTTACCAAAGCGGACTGCCGTATCAACCATTCCTTTTTCAAAGCATTCAAGCTCAGGCTTAACTCCAAGTTCATTCATTCTTTTTGCAAATAATCTTATGTTTTCCTCTGTGTTCATAAACACATCATCACCAAAATTGCATGTTCCCATACTCAATGTTGCCATTTCAGGCTTAAGTTCTATGGGCTGCATTCTTTGCTGAGGAGTATGCCATACTGCTCCACCAGTTGAAGGCTGGAATATAATGTTGCATTTGGCTTCGATTTTTTCCTTTATTTCCTTATAAACTTCATAATCCTGTGTCGGATTGCCTTCCTTGTCTCTGGCATGGACATGCACCATTGATGCGCCTGCCTTATAGCATTCATAGGCTGCTTCGGCAATTTCATCCGGTGTAAGAGGAAGATTGGGTTGTTGTTCTCTTGTTACTTCTGCTCCTGTTAAGCATGCAGTAATAATTAATTTTTCCATTATACCCTCCATAATTATAATTCTTTGCCTTATATTATTTTACAATATCTGCCTCATATAGTCAATTGGTACTGAAATAATTATTAAATTAGAAATTCTCTGCGAATGTACTAATATTGTCGGAATCAGCCGAGTATTCCTTTTATAATTATTGTCTTAACCTGAGTCAATTCTTCCAATGTTGCGCTGACACCCTCTCTTCCTATACCGCTCATCTTATATCCTCCGAAAGCAATATCCGGGTGTCTGTACCTTCCTGTTCCATTCAGTACAACACTGCCACATTCTATTCTATATGCTGTTTTCAAGGCTTTGCTGGTATCACAGGTCATAATGCCGCCGTTAAGGCCATATACAGAGGAATTATGTATTTCAACGGCTTCCTCCATTGTATTAAAGCCTATTATAGGGAAGACAGGCCCAAAAACCTCCATATCTTTAGAGATATCCATGTTAGGAGTTACATTTGTCAGTACAGTTGGCTCAAAAAATGTTTTATTTATTATATTTCCTCCGCATGAGCATTTCGCACCCTGACTGATAGTATAATCTACTTGCTTTTTAACTTCAAGGGCGGCTTTTTCGTTAATCAGGCACCCCATTTCAGATGTAGGATCCATAGGGTCTCCGATTTTTATTTTACTTAGCCTATTAACAAGCTGCTTAGCAAACTCTTCCTTAATTGAGTTCTGAACAATGAATCTTTTCGTTGCAATGCATATCTGCCCTGAGTTTGTTGTTCTGGCCATTATTGCATTCTGTAGAGCTAAATCCATATCAGCATCTTCATAAATAATCATTGCGTCATTTCCGCCAAGTTCCAGAAATACGCGGTGAAGATTTGCTGCAGCCTGCTTTGCCGTTTCGATACCTACCGCTGTGCTTCCCGTAAGACTTACAGCATCAATTTCGGTGCTTCCTACAAGGTATTTTCCAACAACCGAACCGCTGCCTGTTACAATTTGCAGGACATCTCCCGGAATGCCACATTCTACAAGAAGTTCTGTTATTTTAATAAGAGTCAAGGGATTGTCAGAGGGTGGTTTAACAATAACTGAATTTCCTGTTGTCAGAGCCGGTGCAACCTTGTATGCATATGTTGAAGCAGGAAAATTGAATGGAATAATGCATACGACAGTTCCCAAAGGCTCTCTGCGTGTATATATTATGTCATTTTCTCCTCCCGGCTGACTGTCAGGAAGGGTTATTCCATAAAGATGATTTGCTCCCTCCAGAAAACGTCTGAATATAACGGGAACAAGGCTTACCTCGGCCTTTGCCTCTTTTATTGGTTTTCCGGTCTCCTTGCATAAAAGTTCAGCAAGTTCATCAACATGTTCGCTTACATTATCAATAAATTTCAATAAAATTCTTGAACGTTCATGCAGAGGCGTTTCTCCCCATATTTTTTTACCGTTTAGTGAATGCTTCAATGCCAGGTCCAAATCTTCTTTTGATGAGTCAGGAACTGTATCAATTAACTTTTGAGTTGCAGGGTTAAATATGTTTATGGATTTGCCGCTAAAAGAGTCTTTTTGTTGTCCGCCTATTAACATTTTCATTATATCACCATTCCTTTCGCACTTTTTAATATTATGCCACAGTTACATTGTTATTGCAAACGTATTTACTTTTGCTAGAAAGGCTATATAAATATTTTTTCTCCAAAATATCCTAAATATATTAATTATCTGAAACAATTTAAAAAAAACACTAAATTGGGTGGAAAAATTGAGCTATTTATAGTATAACTTTATATGAAATATTGTAACTTATATACTAATTTAAAATAAAAAGTATACAATAAAATTTACGGGAGAGAAAAATGGATAGAGAATTAGCTTTGAATATAGTGAGAGTAACAGAAGCTGCAGCCTTAGGATGTGGCAAGTATATGGGCAGGGGAAACAAGGAAATAGCCGATCAAGCGGCAGTTGACGGTATGAGAAGCATGTTTCAGGTTTTGGATATTTCAGGTACTGTGGTTATAGGAGAAGGAGAGCTTGATGAGGCGCCGATGCTATATATCGGCGAAAAGATAGGAACTTGGGAGGAAGGAGCACCAGAAATTGATATTGCTGTTGATCCTCTTGACGGAACAAAGCTAGTTGCAAAGGGACTTCCAGGAGCATTGGCTGTTGTTGCTGTTGCCCCTAAAGGCTGTCTGCTCCACGCCCCTGATATGTATATGGATAAAATTGCCGTTGGACCGAAAGCAAAAAATTGTATTGATATAACTGCTTCTATCGAGAAAAATCTTTACAATGTGGCTAAAGCATTGAAGAAAGATATTACAGAATTAACAGTAATAATGCAGGATAGAGAAAGACACCAGCACTTAATAGAAGGTGCAAGAAGTGTCGGAGCAAGGATAAAGCTGTTCGGAGACGGAGACGTTGCGGCTGCCATAGCAACATGCTTCAGTGAATCCGGGGTGGATATGTTTGTTGGCAAGGGAGGCGCTCCTGAAGGAGTGATTTCAGCGGCGGCCATTAAGTGCCTCGGAGGAGAATTCCAGGGAATTTTAAGACCTGACAATGAGGAAGAAGAAAGAAGATGCAGAGAAATGGCTGGAGATGATTGGAGCAGAGTTCTTGTAATGGAAGATTTGGCTAAAGGTGATGACATTATTTTTGCAGCTACAGGGGTATCCGACGGAGAGCTTCTGAAGGGTGTGAGATATATGGCGAACAACAGAGCAAGGACATCATCAGTAGTTACACGTTCAAAATCCGGGACAATCCGCTTTATAGACACAACTCATGTATTGGATAAAAAGCCTGATTACGCATATGTTAAATAAAGAATAAATAAAAACAGCCAATCGAAACATTACTATTTTCGATTGGCTGTACCTTATAAGTACATAATATTTATTTTTTTGCCTGCCTTTTTTAATTCTTCAATCAAAGCGTCAAGAATATTTTGCTTAATGCTGTATCCCATTGGGAATCCTGTATTCTGGTGAGCAGGGTTTACGGCTCTTCCTATATAAAAGTTAATATGAGTTGCCATATCGGAGAGCATTCGTGTCAATATGGAGCATCCGTCGTAGCTGCTGTAATCTATTACATTATCACAGTCAGATATATTGATTTTTTTAATATTATCAAGAGTTCTGCCAAGAGTTAGAACCCCTTCCGTAACAAGATCAAATCCATCCATGTAGGCTATTGGAGGAACATCCTGCTTCATGGAATCAAGATCCACACTAAGAGTTTTTCCGAGTTCTCGTTCAGCTATGAGAGCGGTGGTTCCGCCGCATATTATTTTTATATTTTTGCTTTCATTCATAATTTCTGCCAATGCCGAATCCTTTGATTTGTTGGCCGGAGGACCTACAAATAAATCTACAATTTCAGGTCTTCTAGATTTTATTGTCAGTATTGTAGTATCATCACCGGGCCTATTGTTGTACAAATTTCTGCAGACTCCGATGAAGTTGTTATTGATAATCTGTGATGAGCTGTTTAAGTTGTTTAGATTTTTCAGGTACTCGTTGACTTCATCCCATGACCATCCGAGATTAAGCATCTGGCCTATTCCCGCGTGAATTGCACCGTCGCTGACGACACAGAGAGTGTCGTTTTCTTCCAGCTTAATATTGGATTCATATATTTTCTTATTACCTATTTTTCTTTCTGCTTTTTCAACAGGAATAATCTTTTTTTGTGAAAAATAAAAGTAGGGCGGATTGTCATACTCAGCAATGTATACGTTGTTGTTTTTATCTATTTTAATAATAGTGAATGTTGAATATGCAAGCTTTCTGACCTTGCATTCAGGGAGAGTATTTATTATGGTATCAATAGTATCCTCGATGGATGCTCCGTTTTTAAGCATTGTCACGGTAATCTTGGTAGTCATTGTTGCAAGTATGTTTGCCTTGACACCGCTCCCCAGTCCGTCAGATAAGACAATGATGTATTCTCCGTCATCGCAGCTGTATTCAACTCTGTCGCCGCACAGTTCCTCTGTGTACTTATTAATGCTTTTATAATTTATATCTATGAAGTTCTCCATTACTTTTCACTTTCCTCTAAAACGACCTTTTTTAATTTAATAAGAGCAGCTTTTGTCTCAGCTGTTATTTCACCCATTAATCCAGCAATTTCTTGAGCTACTCGCATTTGCTTTTCAATTACTCTGTCAGCTGTTTCAAGGGTGTTAAGTTTTAAGTTTATAATCTGTTCTTTTTTCATTTCTTCTGCCGTTATATCATTTAATATTCCAAACAAAATTTTATTTTTGGGAAGGCAAATAATTCGTTCATGGACGGTTATACCATAGTTTTCAAGGAAAATCTTTTTTGCCACCATATTTGTTCCTGAATTTATGGCATCAGCAAAATTTTCCGGAGAAATAATTGATGAAACAGGCTTATTCCTAATTTTAGAAGCAGAAATATGAAATGCTTTTTCTCCTACCGGATTCAGGTCAAGTATATTTAAATTAAAATCAACAATAACAATGATACTAGGTGAATATTCAAAGTAGATATTCGAAATTTTTTCCGCCTCGATCCTCATGTAAGGCATGCACATCTGAGGGTATGACAATCCTTCAAGAACAGACACTGCCTTTTCTCTGCAGGTATCATAGCCGCATGCTCCGCAGTTAAGCTCGTCTGATTTTGTGTGCTTGCCTGTCTTTTCAAGAACAGCCCTTATATCATCTTCTGTGTATGACGGGTGAATATATTGTTTGTTCCTGAAATGACGGCTGAAATCAAGTGTGGCTTCTTCATCGCTATAATTTTCAAAGTTTTTACTCCTCAGAGGGTGTATCCTTGACTTGGTCTTTGTTTTTCTGACAAAGACGTTTTTGCTCTTTTTCGGCACGGCAGGGCCGCCAAGGCAGCTTCCTATGCAGCTGTTTGCTTCAATGATTACATTTGACAGATCACCCTTGGACAAAGCGTCAAAAGCTCCGATTAAATTATCTGTTCCCGATATAGTTAGGGGAGTAAAGGGGCTTTCTGAAATTACATCCTTCATACCTGAAAGAATACCATTTTCCAACGGATATTTTTTTCCTGTAAAATTTCCCTCTAAATCAGGATAGGTTTCATTAAAAGAAGATATATCTATATTTTTCGATTCTAACAGCTTGTCAAGTTCTTCAAAAGAAATAACTCCGTCAATAACGCCTGAAAGCTGGTAGCCGTAGGCTTCGCATTTTTTTGAAATACAAGGGCCGAGAAATACAATATAGGCTTCGCTGCCGTGGCGCTTTCTTATCATTTTACAATGAGCAATCATGGGAGAATCCAAAGGAATTAAATATTTTATCAGGTCAGGATAATACGTCTGCACCATCATGTTTACAGTAGGGCAGCATGTTGTAATTACATTATTTAAACTTGTATCAGATACATATTTTTTGTAGAGTTCGGTGACCTTTGCTGCTCCTATTGAAGTTTCCTCAACTAATGCTGCACCAAGATGCTTAAGCACAGATATTAATTTATACGGTTCTTCATAAACTCCAAGGTATGATGGGGCAATAGATACAATTACTTTTCGACCGTCCTTAACAGCGTTAAACACATTTTCCAAATCGCTGTGAATATTTCTGGCATTTTGTGGGCAAACCAAAAAACAGGTTCCGCATGCAATACATTTGTCTTCTACGATTTGCGCCTGATCGTCAATCATTTTGATTGCTTTTACAGAACAGTTTCTGACACATTTATAACAATTTTTGCAATTAGCCGGATAAAAATCTAAAATTCTCATATTAACTCCTCAGACTTTCCATAACAACTTCGTCAAAAAACTTATCTGCAGTTTCTTTGTTTACTGAAAAAATTTTGTCCATAAACATAACAGAAACTGCTTCAGTACAATGTCCAAGACAAAACGCAGCCTTGATTTCAACTTTACCTGATACGTTTCTTGTTCGCACACAGTTTTTAAACGCATCTATTACATCATATGAACCTTTTAGGTGACATGCACTTCCAACGCATATTTTCAAATCAACCATATTAAACCTCACAATAGTTCTATAACATTATTATATTACTAAAAAAATAAAAAGCAATACATTAGTTAAAAAATTAACAAAAAGTAATTATTTTTGAATTAAATCTCTTGACTATTGAAAAATTAAATGATATTATTGTAACACTTATCGAGCACTTATCTTATATATTCCATAGATTATTAAAATTGAATTGAATAGAACGGAGGATTTTATGGATAAAGACAATTTAGCCGGTTTAAAGCTTTCGGAATTGAAGGAGCTGGCAAAGTCAAAAGGAATGCGTGATGCTTATAAATATAAAAAAGATGAATTGCTAAAAAAATTAAATGAATATTATAACAGTTCAAATAAATCAAATCATTCACATAAAGACGACGACAAGAAGTTAGTAGAAAAAGAAAAAAACAGTGCGAGCAATTTTACGGAACGTGCCAAGAATTTAGAAAATTTTGAAAATGAAAACAATACATCTAATGCGGAGGTAAATATATCAAACCTTCCCGATAAGATTGTTGAAGAAATTGAATCCAGCGGAGATGATGCCGTCAAAGTAATGGGCATTCTGGAAACACATCCGGACGGTTACGGTTTTTTAAGAACAAATAATTATCTTACCAGCGATGAAGATGTTTATATATCCCCTTCTCAAATAAGAAGATTTCATATGAAGACCGGAGATAAAATAACGGGAATAACAAGACCGCCAAAACAAGGCGAAAAATTTAAAGCCCTGTTATACGTTAAGCAGGTAAACGACGAAAATCCTGAATTAGCAAGAAACAGAAAAGATTTTGACTCACTTGTTCCTATATATCCCGATGAAAGAATTAGGCTTGAAAGCTCTTCCTTTAATATAACCATGAGATTGATAGACTTAATTGCGCCTATAGGAAAAGGACAAAGAGGTATGATTGTAGCCCCTCCAAAGGCAGGTAAGACAACAATTCTGAAGAATATTGCAAACAGCATTTCGGAAAATTACCCGGATATAGAAATTATAATGCTTTTAATAGATGAACGCCCGGAAGAAGTCACTGATATGAAGAGAAGTGTCAAGGGTGATGTTGTGTATTCTACGTTTGACGAGCTTCCAAAAAACCATATAAAAGTTGCAGAAATGGTTCTCGAAAGAGCAAAAAGGCTTGTTGAGCAAGGTAAGGATGTATTGATACTTTTAGACAGTATTACAAGACTTTCGAGAGCATATAACCTTACTATAACTCCAACAGGAAGGACATTATCAGGAGGGCTTGACCCAGGTGCATTGTACGGACCAAAAAGGTTTTTCGGAGCAGCCAGAAATATTGAAGAAGGCGGCAGTCTGACAATTTTAGCAAGTGCCCTTATTGAAACCGGAAGCCGAATGGACGACATGATATTTGAAGAATTTAAAGGTACGGGAAATATGGAAATTCATCTTGATAGAAAGCTGTCAGAAAAAAGAATATTCCCTGCTTTAGATATTAACAAATCTGGTACACGAAGAGAAGAACTTTTGCTAAATACAGAAGAACTTCAGACAATTTGGCAGCTTAGAAAGGCAATGAGCAATTTTTCTGTTGCTGACGTTACAGAAAGATTAATAGATGGTTTGGTAAAAACCAAGACCAACGATGAATTTATTAGGCAGGCATCTTCCCAGCTGCTAAATATTGATAAGATGAAGAATGATTTTGATGACAGGAACTATTAAAAAATAACATACAAAAAAATATTGTAATATATTTTTTTGTATGTTATAATACTGAAGGTAAATTGATAATACTATTTAATTAATTAATATAGAGCGAGAAAGAGGTGAACAGGATGAAGAAAGGAATACATCCGGATTATAAAACAGTTACTGTTAAATGCGCATGTGGAAATACATTTGAAACAGGTTCAGTACTTGACGAAATCAAAGTTGAAATATGCTCAGAATGTCATCCGTTCTTTACCGGCAAACAAAAGTTTGTTGACAAAGGCGGTAGAGTTGACAGATTTAAAAAGAAATACGGCATGGATTAATTTAATGAATGCACTTTGGGGCAAATTTGGAGCAATGTTTCCGGATTTGCTTTTTAGTTTATTTTGATTTCTGTCGGAAAAAGTAGATTGCATTTGGGAATAACATACTTGAAAACGATTACAACTGAATGGGAAGTTTATATCGGAGGGTTATAAAATGAAATTAAGAAGCAATGGTATTATATATGCAATTATTGCAACTCTTGGCTTCAGTATAATACCTATACTTGCCGGCATAGGAATCTCTGGTGGGGTTTCTCCATCGACTATGCTGTTTTATAGGTTTTTTATAGCAGGAATGATATTTTTTGTATATTGTATAATTTCAAAGAGGGAAGATATTCTCAGAACTAAAAAGGAATTTTGGTACATATGTGTTGCAGGCACTATTTACAGTATACAGTGTATTTCATTTTTTTCAGCGTTCAGATATGTTTCTCCATCAATCGGAGAAATTATTTATTACTGTTATCCATTATTTGTATTGCTGCTTGCAAGGTTATTTTTAAATGAAAAAATTACAAAGCAAAAAATTGTAGGAATTACACTTTCCTTTATGGGAACGGCAATCGTCTTGTATGCTCCTTGGGAGTCACTTGAAGTCAAGGGGATTGTGTATGTAATAACAGCTGCTTTTATCAGCGCTGTATACATGATTTATACAAAAAAATATATTGCCGGCATTGATTCGGCGGTGCTGACAATGTATTTATGTTTTGTATGTTCAAGTGTCTATTTTGTGTACAGCATGATAAATAATGAATTTACGATTATACTTGAACCAAAGATTATTTTTTATTTAAGTATTCTTGCATTTTGGTCTACGGTTGTTGGCTTCTTTGCGTTTATGAAGGCAGTATCTTTGCTTTCTGTCGGGCGGGTTTCTGTCATATCCCTATTAGAGCCTATATTCACAATTGTGCTGTCATATATTATACTAAAAACTAAATTAACATGGCTTCAAATTATAGGAACAGCTGTTATTTTATTTGCTGTGTATATATATAACAAATCCAGTAATATAGACTCCTGTGATACGATTGAGAATAGTTAAGTTCCAGGAAAGAACTATAAAATACAAAGTTCCAAATAGTATTACTTAAGAACAATTCACCGGCATAGTAATATATGGGGTGATAATGTGAAACGTATATGTAAAAATTTGACGTTGTTTGTAATAGGAGGAGTTATATACTATATGCTGGAAATATTATGGCGGGGTTACAGCCATATAAGCATGTTTGTTGTTGGAGGCATATGCTTTGTGCTGATAGGGCTTATTAATGAATACTTTACATTTCAAATGCCTCTGTGGAAACAGCAAATTATAGCAGCTGCCATTGTAACAGGCATAGAATTCATAGCGGGCTTAATATTGAATGTATGGCTGAAGCTGAATGTCTGGGACTACAGCGATCTACCGCACAATTTATTGGGGCAGATAAGTCTCCAATACAGTATAATATGGGTTATTCTGGCTCTGCCTGCCATAATTCTGGATGACTGGCTTAGATGGAAGCTGTTTAACGAAGAAAAGCCGCACTATAAATTAATCTGAAGATCTCGCTGAGAGATCTTTTTTTGGTATAATTAATTTGAATAGCTCTATATATGGCTTTTATATTGCATATTGTGCGATAGAGGACAAAAAGTAATTTATCGCATTGATTTGTTTTGCAGCCCGGAAGGTAGTAATGATAATGACTAAAAATGAAAATTTTTGCCTGACAGCTGCGCAGGCAATACTTGCCCGAATGGGCTCGCCAACATGTGCAGAGATGGGTTGACGAAAAAATTGTTGTTGGTGACAATACGGGGCTGAACCTGCCGCTAACGGCAATAAGAATATTGATAATGGCAGAAAGAATTATAGGACAAATGAAGTAAATTAAAAATCCCGGTTTTTGTATCCGGGATTTTTAATTTTGACTTAATTCTTTAATAATCAAGTTGCATTAATAAAATGTTCCTATTAAATTAAACGGCTTATTAATAAGATTTTTTATTTCGTCGGCATGTTGCTTGTCTGCAGTTACAATACAGCTGCACGAAGGTCCCCCGGATTGTTTTAGGTTTATGCAGATATTATCGGAGTACTTAATTTTGAGATTGTTGTATTCGCATAAATCTGCCAGTTCAGCACCGGTTCCTCTTGATCCTATTGGAAGCATTTCTTTTATATGTTTACATAGATATAACTTTTCAAAATCATCAATATCTAATATTTTGTCCGGGTTATTAACAACGTCATTTCCTACTAAGGGAAGTCCTATAAGCATGCAAATATCATTTTTTGAGGTTTTTTTATATTTTAATTTGCTTTTTTCACACATGCCTATGCAGGTAATACCCATTGAAGTCTGAACTGTGGGTATGTTTTCCTCTGTGCTGCCTGTCAGGTGTATTTTTGTCGATTTAACCTTTGATATAACTTCATTGAAACCTTCGATAAGCTGTTTACCTGTGTCGTTCATTTCAACGGCAAGCCCGTCAGCCATAATGAGAGGAACGAAGCCCATGCTCATAAGCTCTGCAAGAACAACCTTGCCTGTATGATATGCTGAAACCTTAGGTTCTACCTTTACAACATCATGCTCCTTTAATCCTATTCCTCCGCATGAGTCACATGCAATACCTAAAAATCTATTCTCATCAAAATCTATTACAGTTAAATCTCTTATTTGCCTAATATTCATTGCATTCTCCTAAAAGTATAATATTAATTTTACCATATAATCCGCAGCATGTAATGCTTTGCTTTTATTAAAATAATTTAACAATTAGACGAAAATACATTGA